>NZ_NMUM01000013.1 GCF_002812805.1 Microbacterium lacus
GGTCAAGTCCCGTGTTGTGGTGTCAATCCGGCTGCTTCCTTGATGGGTGAGGGTCAGGCGGTGAGGAACAGGTCGGGGCGCTCAGGCTCGGCGTGGTCTTGGAGTGTGTGGACGAGTTTGCGCATGGAGATGTCGGAGAGGTAGCGGCGTTCACCGTATTGCCATTCCTCGTGCTGCTCCTGCAGGACGGCGCCGATGAGGCGGGTGACGGAGTCGCGGTCGGGGAAGATCTGCACGACGTCGGCGCGGCGTTTGATCTCACGGTTGAGGCGCTCGATCGGGTTGTTGGACCAGACCTTCTGCCAATGCTCACGCGGGAGCGGCGCGAATCCGGTGAGGTCTGCTTCGGCAGCATTGAGCATGTCTGCGATCTCCGGGAACGACCCGCGGAGGGACGTGGAGACCTGGTGATACTGGGCGATCACGGCCTCGGGGGTGGTCTGCGCGAAGATCGTCGAGATCAGCGCGTTGACGGGCTTGGAGCGTGCCGATCCGAGCTTCTGGGTGACGTTACGAGCGAAGTGGACGCGGCATCTCTGCCAGCCCGATCCGGGGAGGATCGCTTTGACGGCGGCTTTGATGCCGGCGTGAGCGTCGGACGTGACGAGGGTCACGCCGAGCGGGTCTGTGTCGGTGGAGACTTTCAGACCGCGGTCGCGGAGGGAGCGGAGGAACTCGGTCCAGAAGTCCGTCGTCTCCGCGTCGCCGAGAGCCATCCCGAGGATCTCCCGACGGCCGTCGCCGCTGACCCCGGTCGCGACGATGAGGGCTTGGGAGAGAACCCGGCCACGGTGGCGCACGTCGAGGTAGGTGGCGTCCAGGAACAGGTACGGGAACCAGGTGTGATCGAGCCGGCGGTGCAGAAACTCGTGCACCACCTCATCGATCTCGGAGCAGATGCGGGAGACGGTGGACCGGCTGATGCCGGTGTCGTTGCCCAGCGCGCGGACGAGCTGGTCGACCTTGCGGGTGGAGACTCCGTCGATCCAGGCCTGGCAGATCACCGCGTAGAGCGCCTTGTCGACACGGCGGCGTGGGCTGAGCAGGCTCGGGAAGAACGACCCCTCCCGCAGCTTCGGAATCTGAATGTCGACCTCCCCCGCGGGCGTGGCGAGCGTCTTCGCGCGAGCACCGTTGCGACGCGTGGTGCGCTCCGCCGTGCGTTCGTAACGGGCCGCGCCGATCTTCGCGGTCGCTTCCGCGTCAACAAGGTCCTGCAGCCCCGCCTGCAGCATCCGACGGAACACGTCGGAATGGGCGAGGTCAGGATCGGCGAGGACTTCTGCGATCAGGGTCGTCAAGGCAGACTGATTCTGGGTCATCGTGGGATCTCTTCTTTGCTTCTTGGCGGAAACAACTGGTCATCCCACGATGGCCCTCCTACGTCAACGACGACGAGAACCCCGCAGGAATTGACACCAAGCTACGAGACGCACCCCGTCGGATACGCGCGGGTCGACCCGCCCGCGGAGTCTTCGGGCGAGCCGTCTGGACGTGCCGAAAACAGCCTCATGGTGTGGCGTGTGTGGGCGCGCGGAGGGGCTGCCCAACGGTCGTTTTCGACCGTTTTCGGCCTATTCTCTCGGCGCTTGCGGTCCTATACATTTCGACACGTCTGCACCAGACATCGAATCAAGGGAGATTCCGTGAAATCACATACCCGCAGAGGTCGGCCGCTCGTCGGCGCGCTCCTCGCACTGACGATCGCCCTCGTCGTCACGGCCTGTTCCACCGGGACCGTCGGTGGAGGAACCGACACCCCCTCGGCATCCGCACCCGCCGGTGGCGACGCGGCATCGGCGCTCGCCGCCGCCTACGAAGGCGTGGTCGGCGCCCCGCCGACCGAACCCGTCGCCGTACCGAGCGACATCACCGCATGGGTCGTCTCGTGCGGTGAGCTCGCCACGACCTGCGCGGCACCCGCCGCCGGCGCGGTCGACGCATCCGAGCAGATCGGGTGGGAAGCGAGCGTCTGCGACGGCGAGCTCAACCCGAACGGCTGGGGAAGCTGCATCCGTCAGGGCATCGCCGCACAGGCGGACGTCATCATCACGATCGGCCAGGACTGCGGCGCCATCAGCGGCGCCCTGCAAGAGGCGGCCGACGCGGGGATCACCACGGTCAACGTGGGTGGCGTCGACTGCACCCCGTCGCTGTACACCGCGAACGTCACGATGCTCGAGGGCTTCTCGTACGAGGAGTACTGGTCGAAGGTCGGCGAACTTCAGGCGGATTGGCTGATCGGTCAGACCGACGGCGCCGTGAAGCTCCTTCAGGTCGAGTTCAACGACACGCAGTGGGGCCCGATCATCACCGAGGCACTCGAGGCTCGTCTCGCCGAGTGCGAGGGATGCAGCATCGTCGGAACGGTTCAGCTGGCGAACTCCGACCTGGCAACGGGCACCCTGCCGCAGAAGTTCTCGACCGCGCTGCTGCAGTACGCCGACGCGAACGCCGTGGCGATCCCGATCGACGGATGGTTCCTCGCCGGCCTCGGCCAGGCAATCAACGCGTCCGGTCGGGGCGAGACCCTGCACGTGGTCGGCAACTTCGGGTCCATCCCGAACTGGGAGGTCATCCGATCCGCCGGAGGACAGGACGCTACCGTCGCGAGCGCCGCCGAGTGGAACGGCTGGGCGGGTGTCGACGCGGCGCTGCGCAGCCTCGCCGGTCAGGACATCCTGCCCGCGGGCATCGGTCTGCAGGTCGTGGATGCCGAGAACAACCTGCCTGACGCCGGGCAGCCGTTCAGCTACACGCCGACGATCGACTTCCAGGCCGACTACCTGTCGGTCTGGGAGCGCTAAGTCCCATGGCCACCGAGCAGCGCGTCACCTCCGACGCCATCGGCCTGCGCGCGAGCGGCGTCTCCAAAACCTTCGGGCACTTCCGTGCTCTCGTCGGTGCGGAACTGGTCGTTCGTCGCGGGACGGTGCACGCGCTGCTCGGTGGCAACGGATCGGGTAAATCCACGCTCATCAAGTCCCTCGCCGGCGTCTATACGGCGGACGAAGGCACTCTTCACCTCGGAGGACGCGAGCTGGCGATGGCGGATGTCTCGCCCGCCGTTGCTCGCAGTCTCGGGCTTCGATTCGTGCACCAGGACCTGGGGCTCTTTCCGCAGTTGAGCATCGCCGAGAACATCGGTCTGAGTCGCGGGTACCCGACTCGATGGAGTGCCATTCGCGAGCGCGAGCTTCGTACCGGCGTTCAGGCGCTACTCGAAACCTTCGAGATCGAGGCGGATGCCCGAACGCTCGTCGCGCATCTCCGGCCCGCCCAGCGGGCGATGGTCGCGATCGCGCGGGCCCTCGACGACGCCGAGTCCGCGGACTCGATCCTGATGCTCGACGAGCCGACGGCAGCGCTCGGCGAGCACGACGCGGGTGAGTTGATGCGAGCCATCCGCAAGCGTGCCGACGGCGGTCAGACGATCGTCCTCGTCAGTCACCGCTTCAGCGAGATCGCCTCCGTCGCGGACGACGTGACCGTCTTCCGCGACGGACGATCCGTTGGCAGTGCGCCACTCGACGCGATGCCGCTGCCCCAGGTCGTGAGTCTGATGACCGGGGGCGAGGGTCGCGAGATGCCGCGCTCGTTCGTCGAGCACGAGGCGGGGCCAACCCGGATCGAGGTGCTCGGCCTGACCGCGGGCGCGAGCAGGTCGGTGTCTTTCACTGCGGGCGAGCGTGAGATCCTCGGATTCGCGGGACTCGACGGCGCGGGGCACGCAGACGTCGTTCGCGCCCTCTTCGGAGCCCTCCCCGTCGTGGCCGGTTCGGTCGCGGTGGACGGAGCGGACTACGCCCCCCGCACGCCTCGCGAGGCCATGGCCGCCGGCAGCGCTTTCGTCCCGCAGGATCGCCATGCCGATGCCGCTTTCGCCGATATGTCGGTGACGCAGAACATCAGTGTGTCCGTCCTGGATCGCCTGTGGAACGGTCTCACGCTGTCTCGCAAGCGCGAGCAGCACACGTCGGATGACGCGATCACACGGTACGACGTCCGGGCCGCGAACGCGGATGTCCCCCTCGGCGTCCTCTCGGGCGGAAACCAGCAGAAAGTGATCATCGCGCGCTGGCTCCAGCGCGACCCGAAGCTCATCCTGCTGCTCGAACCTACCCAGGGTGTTGATGTCGTCTCCCGTCACGACGTCTACGACAAGATCGTCGACGCCGCGCGTTCGGGTGCCACGGTGCTCGTCGCGTCGTCCGATCTCGACGAACTACTCACACTTACCCACCGCATCGCGGTCTTCCGGGCCGGCCGTATCGCCGTCGTCCTGGATTCCGCACACACCACGCGCGACGAGATCGCGAACGCGATGATGGCAGAGGAGCCAGTACCCGCATGACTTCGCCCCAGACCCGAACCATCCCCGTGCAGCGCAGCAGCTTCTCGGCGGTCGGCGAGCGCTACGGGCTCCCCGTTCTCTTGCTCGTGATCATCGTGTTCTTCGCCGTGCTTCCGGCCAGCTCGTCCACCTTCTTCTCGCCCGCCAACCTGTCGGTCGTGCTTGCCAACCAGTCGGTCGTGATGCTCTGCGCCATCGCCGTGATGATCCCTCTCATCACCGGCAACTTCGACTTCTCCGTGGGGGCGAACACTGTGGTCGCGGCGATGGTCTGCGCCGGCGCGCAAGCGCAGCTCCAGCTGCCCGTTCCGGTCGCGATCCTGCTCGCGCTCGCCGCAGGAGCTCTCGTCGGCCTGATCAACGGCTGGCTGGTCGCCGTCGTCGGACTCGACGCGTTCATCACGACGCTGGGTGTCGCGACGGCTCTCGCAGGCCTGGTGCAGTGGTACTCGGGCGGCCTGCCTATCTACGGCATCGACCCGTCGATGATCGCCTTCGGTTCGCAGACGTGGCTCGGTCTTCCGATGGTCCTCTACGTCGTCATCGTGGTGTTCGCGATCATCTGGTACGTCCTGACCTGGACGCCCTTCGGTCGACGCCTCTACGCGGTGGGTTCGAACCGGCGAGCCGCGGATCTGGTCGGAATCAGTGCGTCCCGGCTGACCCTCGTCGGCTTCGTCCTCGCGGGCACGCTCGCCGGAGTCGCCGGTGTCCTGCTCAGCGCACGCACGGGCGGGGCGAACCCGAGCGCCGGAACCGAGCTGCTCTTTCCCGCCCTCGCCGCCGTCTTCCTCGGTGCGACGGCGATTCGACCGGGTCGCTTCAACATCGTCGGAACGATCATCGGTGTGCTCTTCGTGGCCGTCGCCGTCAGCGGGCTGACCCTCGCCGGGGCCCAGTCGTGGGTCGATTCGGTCTTCAACGGCGTCGCGCTCGTGATCGCGGTCTTCGTCTCGACTTACCTGCGTCGGCGCCGCGAAGGGAGCGCCCGCTAGACGCTGCTTCTGACGGGCGCCATCCACGCGGCGGGTGTCACGGCGCGTGCGCGTGAATGCCGTACTCGACGATTCGGCCTGCCTCGGCGAACAGGTCGCGCATCCACGCGTGCTCGGGATCGCGAGAGTGCACGGGATGCCACCACAGCGCATTCACGATGGATGTGGCGGGGAAGGGAAGCCGCATGACGCGGGTCCCGCCGAGTTGCCGGGCGAAAGGAACGAGGGCTCCCTGGATGAGTCCGATCCGGTTCGTGCCCTGCACGAAGTGGGGAAGGCTCAGGAAGCTCTCGACCACGACGTCGACGCGCGGTTCGATGCCCAGCTGTTGAACCTGCCGCCCCACCGAGGTGAAGGCATTGCGCGAGGCGTACGTCATGACGAAGGGAAGCGCCGCGAGATTGTCCATCGTCAGCTCGTCGCCGACGTCCTCGTTCTCATCCGCGACGAGCCCGAACCAGTCGTCGCGCCACGCGTCGATGTACGGCAGGTCGCTCAAGAACCCGTGCGGGATGAGCATCGCGTCGGCGGAGCGCAGCCGACTGGAGGCATCCTCGACGACCTGCGGCGTGTGCAGCATGAAACGGAAACGGACTCCGGGGCTCCGCTCGGCGGCGAGCCGTGAAACGACCGTACCGATCGTCGCGAAGCCGTAGTCGGATCCGTACACCGAGAACTCGCGCGTCGACTCGGTGGGGGTCCAGGTCGCCTGGCTGTCGAAGACCCGTCGTGCGGCCTCGAGTGCGGTCGTCACGTGATCGAGCAGCCGGACTGCGAACGGCGTCAGCTCGAGGGTGTTACCTCGCCGCGCCAGGATCGGATCGTTGAAATGGGCGCGCAAGCGCGAGAGCGAGGCGCTCAGCGCGGGCTGGGTGAGGTGAAGCCGTTCCGCTGCGCGTGTGACGCTGCGTTCGGTGAGGAGTGCGTCGAGGGCGACGAGCAGATTGAGGTCGAGCCGATTGAGTCGGGAGCTGTCTGTCACGGTGCGCTCCTTCGCGCGGGTGCGGTGCTGTCGAGGTCCATGCGGTCGTGGTGCGGGGCGTATCAAGGGGAATGATACTCGACATCGCCAGAATCGACTTCCCTTATGTGTTTGCTCCTCGCATGCTGGTTGAGCAGGGCAGATCCGGTGCCCGCCTGCTTCAGAAAGGATCGAAGATGATCAAACTTCTCTCCCACCTCTCCTATGTGGCCATCACGACGCCCGACGTCGAGGCCTCGGTGGAGTTCTACAAGACGCACGTCGGTCTGACGGAGGTCGCCCGCGAGGATGGCCGCGTCTACCTCCGCTGCTGGGGTGACTACTACGCATACTCCGTCGTCGTCGTCCCGGGCGATGAGGCGATGCTCGACACGATGGCGTGGCGCACGTCCAGCGCCGAGGCCCTCGACGAGGCCGCGAAGCGCCTCGAGGCCGCGGGAGTCGAGGTCGAGTGGTTCGACGGATACAAGGTGGGCCGGGCGCTCCGCTTCGTCGGACCGTGGGGCCACCCCATGACTCTGCACTGGGACGTAGAGCGTTTCCAGGCCCCGGGACACGAGGCGTCGATCTTCCCCGACCGTCCGTCGAAGCGGTCCAAGGTCGCCGGAGCGCCCCGTCAGCTCGACCATGTCACGATCGCCGCAAGCGACGTCGACGGCTTCGCGAAGTGGTACAACGACGTCCTCGGCTTCCGCATCATGGCGCGCACCGTCCTCGACGAAGCCCCCATCTCGGTGTTCTCGGTCCTGACCACGAACGAGAAGTCGCACGACCTGGGCGTCGTTCTCGACGGATCGTCGCGCGCCGGCCGCGTCAACCACTACGCGTTCTGGGTCGACACCTACGAAGAGCTGCTCATCGCGGCGGACACCCTGATGGAGGATGGCGTCGCGATCGAATACGGCCCCTCCATCCACGGCATCGGCGAGCAGACCTTCCTCTACTACCGTGAGCCCTCGTCGATGCGTATCGAGCTCAACACCGGCGGGTACCGCAACTACGTGCCCGACTGGACGCCGAACACGTGGAAGCCGTCGCTCGGGTCGAGCAACATCTACCGCAACGGGTCGATGCCGATGTCGATGACGGAGTCCTTCCCCGCTGCCGACGGCCCCACGGCTACCGAAGAGGGAGTTCCGGACGAGATCCGCGAGAAGCTCTTCAATCCGTACACCCAGCACGGCTGAGAACCTGAGACCGGGCTCGGGCGGCGCCGCCGATCGCGCCGCCCTGGCTCGTTCCACTTGATCGGCAAGGAGTAAAGATGACGAAGACGTCCGCAGGCCTCGAAGCCCCGTTCGCGCTAGCGCGCTTCCACGAGGAGGGACGCGCCGTTCTCGGCCTCGTCGCGGGTGACCGCATCCGGCCCCTGACTCCCGCCGAACTCGGAGCGGAAGACCTCAATTCCTTCCTCGCCGATCCGGCGTGGGATCGACTCGCAGCACTCGCCGGGCAGGACGGCCCGTGGCGTCCGCTCGACGAGGTGACACTCACCGCCCCGGTCGAGCCCCGCGAGGTGCTGCAGGCGGGCGCGAACTACCGCACCCACGTCATCCAGCTGATCATGGCCGGTCTGTCGAAGGGCGACCCGTCCCGGAGTCCCGACGAGGTGCGCGCCCACGCCGAGAAGGTGATGGATGCGCGCGCCGCAAGCGGGCGTCCGTTCTTCTTCATCGGCCTACCGCAGTGCGTCGTCGGCGACGACGTCGCGCTCGAGCTGCCCTCGTACAGCGAGACGCACGACTGGGAACTCGAGCTCGCGATCGTCATCGGGCGCCGAGCGTTCGACGTCGAGCCCGAAGACGCGATGGATCATGTCGCCGGATACACGATCGTCAACGATGTCACGACGCGTGACCTGGTCTTCCCGACGGACGTCGGCGACATCGGCGCCGACTGGTATCGCTCCAAGAACGCGCCCGGGTTCCTTCCGACCGGCCCGTTCCTGGTGCCGGCATCCTTCGTCGACCCGTCCAACCTGCGCGTGGTGCTCGAACTCAACGGCGACGTCATGCAGGATGCGACGACCGCCGAGCTCATCTTCGACGTTCCCTCGCTCATCTCCGTCGCCTCTAAGACTGCGCCACTGAACCCGGGCGACCTGCTGCTGACGGGAAGCCCCGCCGGCAACGGTCAGCACTGGAAGCGGTTCCTGCGCGACGGCGACGTCATGACCGGGTCGATTCAGGGACTCGGCACCCAGGTCGTGCGTTGCACAGCGGGGACTCGATGAGCACCGACCGGCCCCAGCCGTCCGAGCGCCCGGCGGACCTTGACCGGCAGAACCCCGAGGCCGAGATCGCGGCACGCGCCGCGGCCCACCGCAACTGGGGTCGATGGGGCGAAGACGATGTGTTGGGAACGCTCAACTTCATCGACGAGGCCAAGCGCGCTACCGCCGCTCGACTCGTGTCGCAGGGCCGTGTGATCTCGCTCTCACAGAAGTTCGACACGGACGGCCCGCAGAAGGGGTGGCGGCGTCGCATCAACCCCGTGCACACGATGACCGATACGGGAACGGATGCCGAGCGTGGCAATCAGGGATTCCCGCACGGAATCGGCGGCGCCGACGACTACATCACGATGCCCTTGCAGTGTTCGACCCAATGGGATGGCCTCGGGCACATCTTCGATCACGGGAATGCCTGGAACGGGCGGCGTGCCGGGGATGTCGTCACGAGCGAGGGAGACCTGGTCACCGGCATCGAGCACGCTCGTGATGTGATCGTCTCGCGCGGCGTACTGCTCGACCTCGGCCGGCACCTCGCACCCGAGACCGGCGAACTGCCGGATGGCTATGCCATCACGGCGGACGAGCTGGATTCCTGCATCGCGGCGCAAGGCGCGACGAGCGCGGTCGGCCGCGGCGACATCGTGCTCGTCCGCACCGGTCGGTTCACGCGCGCGGTACGCGAAGGGTGGGGCGAGTACGCCGGTGGCCCGGCTCCCGGGCTGTCGTTGACGACCGCGGGATGGCTGCACCGCACCGAGATCGCGGCGATCGCGACCGACACCTGGGGCTTCGAGGTGCGTCCCAACGAGTTCGACGCGCCCGCCTTCCAACCTTTGCACCAGATCGTCATCCCGAACATGGGCCTGACGATCGGCGAGATGTGGAACCTTGACGAGCTCGGCGAGACCTGTGCCGAACTCGGTCGCTGGGAATTCCTGCTCTCGGCGCCCCCGCTGCCCATCACGGGCGCCGTCGGTTCGCCGATCAATCCCGTCGCCCTGCTGTAATCCCCCCACGATCCGGAACAGAGAGGTTCTGAAAATGACCGTCGCGAACAACGCCGTCAACAAGGTCGCCATCGTCGGAAGCGGCGTCGCCGGGCTCGCCGCCGCCATCCAGCTCGCCAAGGCGGGCGTGGACGTCGACCTGTACGAGTCCACGTCCGAGCTGTACGCCCTCGGATCCGGTATCTCGCTGCAGGGCAACGCCCTGCGCGTCTTTGATGCACTGGGAGCCTGGGACGACATCCGCGCCGCCGGGTTCGCGTTCGAGGGGCTGACGCTTCGTGCCCCCGGTCCCGACGCCCCCGTCGTCGCGGCACTGCCGGACGTGAAGACCGGCGGCCCCGATTACCCCGCCGCGATGGGGATGCCGCGCGCGGACCTCGCCCGGATCCTCGCCGAGCACGCCGTGAGCGCCGGTGCGGCGATGCATTTCGGGTCGAAGGTGTCGGGCCTGGAGCAGGCCGAGGATTTCGTCGAGCTGTTCGTGAACGACGAGAGCGTCGGCCACTACGACCTCGTGATCGGTGCGGACGGGTTGAACTCGCGCGTTCGCGAGATGATCGGCATCGAGACCAAGCCCGAGCCGACCGGCATGGGCATCTGGCGCACCTTCGTCTCTCGCCCGGCGGACGTCGAGCGCAGCGAGCTGTACTACGGCGGCCCGGTGTACATCGCCGGCTACACCCCGACGGGCGAAGACTCGATGTACGCGTTCCTCGTCGAGAAGGCGCAGGACCGCGTCGGAGTTTCGGACGAAGAGGCGACGCGCATCATGCTCGAGGAGTCACGGGCGTACGGCGGGCCGTGGAACGCGATCCGCGCGGATCTCGAGAAGGGTGCTCACGCGAACTACACGTGGTTCACCCAGCATCTGGTGGCGGCGCCCTGGAATCGCGGACGTGTCGTGATCATCGGCGATGCCGCGCACAGCTGTCCTCCCACGATCGCCCAGGGCGCAGCCCAGGGACTCGAGGATGCCTTCGTGCTCACCGAGCTGTTGATCACGCGCGACCAGATCGATCAGGGCCTGTGGGACGAGTTCCACCAGCGCCGCATCCCGCGCGCGCGGGCGGTCGTCGAGGCATCCGTCCAGCTCGGGCAGTGGCAGATCGACGGTGATCGCGACGCGGATGCGGGCGGTTTGATCTTCGGCATCGCGCAGAAGATGGCGCAGCCCGCATGAGCGTTCATCAGAGCGGTGTGACCGACGTCCACGCCCACGTTTTGCTGCCCTCGCTCCACGCCGAGGTCGAGCGGCGTGCGCCCGATCTGGTCGCCGAGGCCGCCGCGCTCGACTTCCGCCGCAACGGCGCCGCGAGCCAGGCGGTCTCGGGCCCGATGATCGGCAAGCGCATCCCGAAGCTGACCGATGTGAACGTGCGGCTGGCAGACATGGATGCCCAGGGTGTCGAACGCCAGTGGGTCAGTGCCTCGCCGAACCACTTCTACCCGTGGGCGCCCGAGGGACTCGCGGTCTGGGTTGCGAGTGAAGCGAACCGCCTGATCGCGGAGTATGTCGCGCAGGCCCCCGATCGGCTCACGGGCCTCGGGCTCGTTCCGATGCAGCACCCCGAGCGGATGGTCGAGTATCTCGACGATGCCGTTCTCGGCCGCGGCCTCGCGGGCGTCGAGATCTCGTCGTTCGCGGGCGACGTGGAGCTCTCGGACGAGCGTCTCGAGCCGTTCTGGGCGCGCGCCGCAGAGCTCGGGATCGTCATCTTCCTGCACCCGTTCGGGTGCAGCCTCGACGAGCGCCTCGACCGGTTCTATCTCGCGAACACCGTGGGTCAGCCGACCGAGAATGCGGTGGCTCTGTCGCACCTGATCTTCGCGGGCGTGCTCGATCGGCATCCGGGACTGAAGATCGTTGCCGCGCACGGCGGGGGCTACCTGCCGACCGTCATCGGTCGCTCGGACCACGCCTGGCGTGTGCGTCCGGATGCGCGGGTCTGCGAGCATCCGCCGTCCACCTATCTGCGAAAGCTCTGGTTCGACACCGTCGTCCACGATGAGCGCACACTCCGCGCGCTCGTCGAGGTCGCGGGGGAAGACCGTGTGGTGCTCGGCAGCGACTACCCGTTCGACATGGGGCTCGACGAACCCGTCGCGAAGATCCGTGAGGCCGGGCTGCCGGAAGAGATCACGCAGCGGATTCTGGGCGGCAACGCCGCGGCTCTGCTCGAGACGAAGAGGAACGCATGAGGATCGCCCGCTGGCGCGACGGGGACACGATCGGCGAGGGTTTCGTCGAGGGCTCGGATGTGGTTTCGTTCCCGCGTGGCCGCACCGTCGCATCCGTTCTGGCCGAGGGCCTGGACGCGGCGCGCGCGCTTCACACCGAGACATTCGGTCCGTCGGGTGCCCGAAGGCGCCCCCTCGCGGACGTGGACCTGCTGGCACCCGTCGTTCCGCCGTCGGTTCGCGACTTCGTGACGTTCGAGGAGCACGTCGAGGGCGTGAGCGCGGGTGTGGAGGGCAAGAGCGATGTGCCAGCCGAATGGTACGGGGCCCCCACCTTCTATTTCACCAACCCGCACACGATCCTCGCCCCGAGCGAGCCCGTGCGTCCCCCGGTGACCGAGCGTCTCGACTTCGAGCTCGAGCTCGCGGTGGTCATCGGCGCCGTGCCGGGATCTGACGGATCGAACCTCGATGCGATCTCCGCAGCGCCGCACATCTTCGGGTACACGATCATGAACGACTGGTCGGCTCGTGACCTGCAGGCGCGTGAGATGAAGGTGCGCCTCGGCCCGTGCAAGGGCAAAGACTTCGGCACGACCCTCGGGCCGTGGATCGTGACGGCCGACGAGCTCGAGGGGTATCTCGACGAGGACGGCTTCCTCGCGGTGCACGCCGAGGTGCGGATCAACGACGAACTCATCGGCGAAGACCTGGTGTCGAACATGGGGTGGCCGTTCCCCGAGCTCGTCGCCTACGCATCCCGGAATTCGCGCGTGATGCCGGGTGACGTCCTCGGTTCGGGCACGGTCGGCAACGGTGGCTGCCTGGGCGAGCTGTGGGGTCGCAACCGCGGGCTCACGCCGCCGCCGCTGCAGACGGGAGATGTCGTCCGCATGGTGATCGAGGGCATCGGCGAGATCGAGAGCGTCGTGGGCGAGCAGGTCGCGGCGCCGCCCCTCCCGTCCGCACGCGTGAGGTCTCGCGCCCGCACACGCTGAGCAGATGTCTGCGCACTGTTGAGCACACCTTTCGGGAGAGCTCAACCCCCTCCCGTCGCGCACGCGTCGGAGCCACACTCGGACCGTGGAAGGGACCGAGGGGATACGGCGGTGGCGAACATGAGAATGGGCGCTCGCTCCGGCGCACGTCACCTCACCTGGGTGGCAGGCACGGTGGTGACGGCGCTCGCACTTGCGGGTTGTGGGATACAGATCCCCGCGGATCCCTCGGGCACGCTCGACACGGTCCGCGGCGGCATCCTCCGGGTCGGGGTCTCCCTGAATGATGGCTTCGTCGAGACAGGCCAAGCCGGCAGCGGTGAGCCCGAGGGGCCAGAAGTGGAACTCATCGAAGCATTCGCTGAATCGCTGGGCGCGGAGCCCGCGTGGACCGTGGGGGCGGAAGAGGCGCTCGTTCGCCAGCTGGAACGCGGGCAGCTGGATCTCGTCGCCGGCGGCCTGACCGACGCGACCCCCTGGATCGACATGGCGGGCGTGACGAGACCGTACACCGAAGTGACCGATGATGACGGCAGCACGCTCAAGATCGTGATGCTGACACCGATGGGTGAGAACGCGTTCCTCACTGAGCTCGAGACATTCCTCAGCGATACCGAGAGGGTCGGTCAGTGAGCCGCGAGACCGTGCGATTCGGTCACACCGAGCTGCCGGAGCGTCAGGCGAAAGTGTTGCGCCGAGCCATCCGACTCGAGTGGATCACCATCGGCTTTCTCGCCGTGACCGTGACCCTGGTTTTCCTCGTTCTCGGCAGCTCGCAGGCGATGAAGGCGGCATGGATCGAGGACCTTCTCTCCTTCATCCCGCCGATCGCCTTCCTCATCGCCGTGCGCATCAATCGGAAGCTGCCGACCAAACGTCACCCATACGGGTTCCATCGATCGGTCGGCGTCGGACATCTCGTCGCAGCCGTCGCGCTCGCGACGATGGGAACCTATCTCATCGTCGACTCCACGATCGGACTGGTCGCCGCGGAACACCCGACGATCGGAACGGTGGAGATCCTCGGATCGACGATCTGGCTCGGATGGCTCATGATCGCGGTCATGGCCGTCACGGCTCTTCCACCCGTCTTCATCGGTCGTATCAAGCTGAAGCTCGCGGAAGATCTGCACAACAAGGTCCTGTACGCCGACGCAGACATGAACAAGGCCGACTGGATGACCGCGCTCGGCTCGATCATCGGTGTCACCGGTATCGGCATCGGGCTGTGGTGGCTCGATGCCGCGGCTGCGATTTTCATCGCGGCCAGCATCCTGTGGGATGGCATCCGAAACCTTCGTGCTGCGCTCGCCGACCTCATGGACGAACGAGCCACGACGTTCGACGACAAGAAGCCGCATCCCGTGGCCGCTCGCGTCGACGACTATCTGCGCGCGCTCCCCTGGGTGGCGGCGGCGGGTAGTCGGATGCGCGACGAAGGGCACGTCTTCCACATCGAGGCCTTCGTCGTGCCCGTCGACGGCCGACTCCCAACCCTCGACGAGCTCGAGGAAGCCCGCCAGGCGTGTATCGATATCGACTGGAAGGTGCAGGACATCGTCCTCGTCCCCATTCGCGAACTCCCCGAGGTCGTCAGCTGACCAGGTGCGGTGTGCCTGCGGCCGGCGCGTAGCACCTTCGGTGGCGTTGTCAACGCCCCCGCGGTCTCCCGAGCGCTGCGGTTGACTGTGCGAAACGATCCCCGGATACGGGGTTCCTCGCGCAGGAAGGCGCCATCATGACCGCTTCATCATCTGAGCTCCACAAGCTCAACGACCTCTTGAAGAAGTTCCGTTTCGCGATGCTGACGACCCGCACCACGGACGACAAGCTGACGGCGCACCCGTTGACGGTTCAGGAAGCCGAGTTCGACGGCGACCTCTGGTTCATCATCGGCAAGAGCGCTTCGGCGGTCGAAGACATCGCGCGCGACCCCAACGTGGGCGTCTCGTTCAGCTCCAACGATTCGTGGCTGTCACTCGCCGGAACCGCGCTTGTCGTGGAAGATCTCGCGAAGCTGCGGGAACTCTGGAACCCCGCGGTGGAGGCGTGGTTCCCCGACGGACCCGAAGACCCGAACGTCGTTCTACTGAAGGTCGACGCTCTGAGCGGCGAGTACTGGGACAGCCCGGGTGGCAAGGTCGCAACGCTCGTATCGCTCGTCAAGAGCAAGATCACCGGCGAGGCGTTCGAAGCTGACAACGAGAAGTTCGACCTGTGATCTGAGCGGGTCGGCGTCGAGAACGTAACAAGGTCCGCACGATCGCGTCACCTGGCCGAAACAGGACGTTCCTACGGTTGAACTAACCAATTCACTCGGGCGGAGCAGCAAGCGTACGAGTGGCTCGATCTGGAAGTTCTTGACCGGACGGATCCCTCCATGGCCTCTGCTGCACTCGTCACCGCACCCACCTTCACCGCCGCTCAGACGGCCTCGACCACGGACGTGGGCGTTGCTTCGGGACCGAAGACGGCCGTCTCGATCCGTGCGGCAGACAAGATCTTCTCGCTGGGCCGTGGTAAGCAGTTGCAGGCCCTGGCGCAGGTCGACATCGAGATCGAGGAGGGCGAGTTCGTCGCCATCATCGGCCCGTCCGGGTGCGGCAAGTCGACGGTGCTGCGCCTCGCGGCAGGGCTCGACGAGCCGACGAACGGAAGCGTCGAGATCTTCGGTGCCGAGCCGCGCCAGTTGGCGAAGCAGCACCGGCTGGGCGTCGCGTTCCAGGAGCATGCCCTGTTGCCGTGGGCCTCCGTGCGCTCGAACATCGCGCTGCCCCACAAAGTCGCCGGCCACAAGGTCGACGATGCCCGGGTAGACGGACTCATCGAGCTCGTCGGGCTCAGCGGTTTCGAGAAGGCGCGGCCGAAGCAGCTCTCGGGTGGCATGCGCCAGCGCGTGTCCATCGCACGCGCCCTCGTGCTGAGTCCGGATCTGCTTCTCCTGGACGAACCATTCGGCGCACTCGATGCCGTCACACGTCGACGCATGAATGCCGAGCTCGCGCGCATCTGGGGCGAGGAGAAGATCACCTCGATCCTCGTGACCCACGACGTCGACGAAGCACTCATCCTCGCCGATCGGATCATCGTGATGACCGGGCGCCCCGGGCAGGTCCGCGAGGTCAAGAAGGTCGACTTCCCCCGTCCGCGGGATGCCGAGACCACCCGATCTCCCGAGTTCCATGCCCTCGTCGACGAGCTCACCTCGCTCCTCGATGCCAGCGAAAGCGCCGCGGCGTGAAGCCCACCCGGCGATCCACCAAAGTCATCTACGGAGTCGTCGGCAGTGCGCTCCTCATCCTGGGCGCCGAACTCATCGGACAGTTCCAGCTCGCCGGACGGGCATGGCCCCCGTTGACGGATGTCGTGGCGTACGTCTCGACGCCGGCCGGCGCGAGCCTCGTGTGGCGGAACGCCCTCGTCACGCTCTCGGCCGCCGCCCAAGGGTTCGTCCTCGGCGTCGCCGTTGCCGTGATCGGGGCGGCGCTCGCGCTGGTCGTCCCGCTGCTGCGTCCGGGATTCGATCGCTTCGCGGCCATCCTCCACGCGGTACCGACCATCGCCCTGGCGCCGCTTCTGATCACGACCGTCGGCCGCGAGGATACGCCGATGGTGATCGCGGCACTCAGCGTCGGGTTCGTCATGTTCGTCACGATGACGTCGGGCTTCGCCCACACGAGTGCCGCGCACGAAGACGTCTTCACCGTGCTCGGTTCCCAGCGCATCCAGCGCCTCGCGCGTCTCGAAGTGCCGCAGGCGATTCCCGCCTTCTTCGACGGACTGACGCTTGCGGCTCCCGCCGCCGTGCTCGGGGCGACGATCGGCGAGTGGTTCGGTGCCCCGATGGGGCTCGGACTGGTGCTCGTCAGCGCCATGCAGAACTACCAGATGGCCCTGCTCTGGTCGGCGGCGCTGGCGGCGACCATCATGTCGCTGGCGGCATATCTCATCTTCGTCCAACTGCAACGTGTCGCCGTTCGGAGGTTCGCATGAGCCGCCTGCGTGCGTTCGGTGTGGGTCTGCTGCACCTCTGGCCGATCGCCCTGATCCTGGTCGCCTGGGACCTCTGGATCGTCCTGAACGACTACACGTCGACCGTCGCTCCTCGTCCCTGGAACGTCATCACCGACCTCACCGCGGGATTCGGCGACTATCTGCCCTCCGTGCTCTACACCCTGGGCGTCTCGTTGGGCGGGTTGATCGGCGGGACCCTCATTGGTTTCGTCGCCGGTATCGCGGTGTGGTGGTCGGCCGCGCTGTCGGGCGTCGTGACACCGACAGCCCTCGTCATCCGCTCGGTTCCCATCACCGCGATGATCCCGATCATCGCCCGGATCGTCGGCTACGGCGACGCGGCCGTGATCACCTCAACCGCGCTGATCTGCTTCTTTCCCGCCTTCGTCTTCACACTGTCGGGGTTGGCCTCGATTCCCGAAGCCGGTGCGGATCTGTTCCGGGTCATGGGTGCCAACAAGCTGCAGGTACTCGGACGCCTCGGCATCCTGCATGCGCTGCCGAATCTCATGATCTCGGTGCGCATCACCGCCCCGACCGCGGTGCTGGCGGCCATGCTCGCCGAGTTCCTCATGGGTACCAATGGACTCGGTGCCCTGTTCTCGGAGTCGCGCAGTTACATGAATATGGAGCGCGCCTGGGGCACCGCCCTCATCGCGACCATCGCGTCCGTGCTGGTGTTCCTCGGTGCGCGCGTGCTCGAGCGTCGCGTGGACGCACGCGTCACCTGATCCATCCCGATCCGATCCGCCAGTGTCGCGCAGGGGCGCGACCGTGGCGGGAGCCTTGCCGAAAACAGCCCACTCGATCTTGAAATCGCCCGATCAGATGCCCAACCCACACAAGGAGTCACATGTCGCACCCCCTGTCACGAGCCACACCGCACGGCCGCGAGCGCATCTTGACCGCATCCTCGTTCGCCCTCGTCGCATCGCTGGCGCTCGCCGGCTGCGCGGGTGCGGCGGGTGACGCCGAGAGCACGGAGGTCGGGGAGGAACTGACCACCATCCGGGTCTCGCTCGGCTGGATCAAGAACGTCGAGTGGGGAGGATTCTGGATCGCCGATGCCGAGGGCTATTACGCCGAAGAAGGTATCGAGGTCGAATGGATCGGTGGCGGGCCGAACGCCCCCACCACCATGGCGACCGTCGCCGCGGGGGATGCCGACCTCGGTATCGTGCCCGGCACGCAATCGTGGCTGCAAACCTTCGCCGACGGAAACGACTGGACGGCGATCGGCGCGCTGTTCCAGGAGAGCCCCGGCGCGCTCGTGTCGCTCGCCGATGATCCCGTCACGTCCGCCGAAGACATGGTCGGGAAGACGGTGCTCGGGCAAGAGGGCACCCAGATCAACTACGACGCGGTGTTCGCGCTCGCGGGTCTCGAGCCCGACTACGAATTCATCCCGGTCGGCTACGACATCGCGCCCCTCGTCGACGGCCAGGGTGTCGCATACACCGCCTACGCGACCAACCAGCCGATCATGCTCGAAGAGCAGTACGGACTCTCGCCCGACGACTACGTGGTGACGCTGTATGCCGAGCTCGGCATGCCGCTCTACGGCAACGTCGTGTACGGCGATTCCGCGTACATCGAAGAGAACGGCGACCTGATGGAGGGCTTCTTGCGGGCATCCATCCGGGGCTGGGAAGAGAACGGGGAGGACTTCGCTGTCGGAGCCCAGCTGTCCGTCGACGAGTACGGAGCCGATCTCGGTCTCGACATCGTGCAGCAGACCCGTGAGAACGAACTGCAGCAGCCGTTGGTCGTGGGTGAGTACGGCGACCCGCTGTTCTGGATGGACCCCGAGCTGATGCTGGAACTGATGTATCCGGGCCTCGAAGCGGCCGGCTACGCGGATCTTCCGGACCCGAACGACTACATCGACATGAGCTACCTCGAGGCGGCCCACGCGAGCCTCGAATAATCCCGTGAGGTGGGGCTCGGGAGTTCATCCCGGGCCCCACCTCCCACCCCCATCACTTCGATAACGAGAGAGAAACGCATGACCCTCACCGAGTCCCTCACCCCCGATGACGCCACCGTCAGAGATCTGCAGGCCCTGCCCAAGGGGCACCTCCACCTGCACATGGAGGCGGCCATGCGACCGGGCACGCTCGTCGACCTGTCGGGTGCGCTCGGGATCGAGCCCGTCGTGACGAGCGGATTCTCCGGGTTCACGGCGTTCAGCGAGACCTACCGCGGTCTGCTCGCGGCCATGGATCACCCCGACCACCTCGGCATCCTGATGGACCAGATCTTCGAAGATCAGGCGGCGGAGGGTGTTGCCTATCTCGAGCTCGGAGTGAGCCCTCGCTTCTACGCCGGGCGGTACGGATCGCTCGAGGCATCGCTCGCCGAGATGCTCGACCTCGCGCGGTCCGCTTCGGCGACCCACGGCGTTGCGTTCGGTTTCATGCCGACGATCGATCGCACCGCCGGGCTCGAGAACGCGATCGAGGTCGCTCGTGCCGCGGCGCGGTTCGCCGGCGATGGCGTCGTGTCGCTCGGACTCGCCGCGGACGAACGCGGCTTCCCCTGCGCCGACTTCGCCGATGCCTTCGCGATCGGCCGCGCGGCGGGACTGCAGTCGACACCCCATGCGGGTGAGCTGGTGGGACCGGAGTCCGTCTGGGAGGCGATCGACGTCCTCCGGGCGGATCGGATCCTGCACGGCGTGCGGGCGGTCGAGGACCCGGAGTTGGTGGCACTCCTGGCTGAGCGCGGCATCCCGCTCGACGTGTGCCCGACGTCGAACGTGCTGCTCGACGTCGTGGCCGAGATCGGCGAGCACCCGCTGACGGTCCTGCTGGATGCCGGCGTGCGGTGCTCGATCAACGCCGATGACCCGATCCTGTTCGGCCCCGACATCCTGGCCGAGTACGAACTGTGTCGCACGAGCCTGGGCATGACAGACGAGCAGCTCGCCGCGTGCGCGTGGACGTCGATCGAGACGACGCTCGCACCCTCAGACGTCAAGGCCGCGGCGAAGACCGCGATCGACGGGTGGCTTGCGGCATGAGCAAGACACTGCACTTCGGCGTCTTTGAGGTCATGGGCCCCCAGGTGGGTGGCACCTACAGTTGGGCGCACCCGCGCAGCGAGGGCCTGTCCTACCTCGACCCGCAGCATTGGATCCGGATGGTGCGGATCCTCGAAGACACCGGGTTCGACTTCCTCTTTTTCGCGGGGGGCTACGGCTATCCGCTGATCGACGGCGACTTGCCCCATGTGGCGACCGAGAAGGCCATCAACTTCCCGAGCCTGGACCCGGACTACCTGATTCCGATCGTCGCCCAGCACACCGACCGGCTCGGCTTCGTCGTGACGCAGTCGACGGGCCTGGATCATCCCGTTCAGCTCGCCCGTCGGTTCTCGACCCTCGATCATCTGACGGGTGGACGCATCGGCTGGAACATCGTCACGGGGGCGTCGCAGAACGCGATCGCCGACGTGTTCGGTCACGACAGCATGGTGCCGCACGACACCCGCTACGAAATGGCGGCGGAGTATGTGGAACTCGCCGCCCGCTTCTGGGAAACCGCGTGGGATGACGACGCCTTCGTCGGCGACGCCGCGGCGGGCATCTTCGCGCGACGCGACGGGGTGCACCGCGTGACCTACGACGGCGCGCACTATCGGTCGCGAGGATACTTCGGCGCACCGCCCTCGCCCCAGCGCACGCCCGTGCTCTTCCAGGCCGGCACATCACCGGCTGGCCGAGCTTTCGCCGCCTCGAACGCCGAGTGCGTGTTCGTGCAGGCGACGACCCCCGAGCGGACGGCCGCGGCCGTCGCCGATATCCGCCGGCTCGCCAGCGAGGCCGGTCGCGACCCCGAGGCCATCACCCTGATGTGCGGCCTGACCGTCTTTGTCGGCGAAACCGAAGCCGATGCGCTGCGGTACGAAGCCGAATTCGATGCGATGCAGACCGACGAGATCGTGGCGTCGCTGTACGCCGGCAATACCGGCATCGATCTGCTGGCGCTCGACCCCGACAAAACACTGCACCAGGTACTGGATGCCGGCGGGCCCATCGGGCAGATGGGTACGAGCAACATCGAGCGCTTCCTCGGTGACGCCGAGGGCACGGGTGCGCCGACCGTGCGAGAGATCCTCGACCAGTTGCGCGGCCGGGGGACGCGCGGCTTCCGTATCGTCGGAAGCCCGATCCAGGTGGCGGATCAGATCGAGTCGCTGATCGCCGCGACCGACCTCGATGGTTTTCTGATCGAGCCGGTCTTTGCGCCCCACGACCTCGAAGACTTCGGGCGGCTCGTGATGCCGATCCTGCGCGAACGCGGCCGGCTTCGCGACGGCGAGGCCGGCAACACGCTCCGCGCGCGGCTGTCGGAGACCCCGGGCAATGACCGGCTCGGCGCGGCGCACCCCGTCATCGCATCCCCGGTGACCGCGGGTTGATCGGCACCCGACGGGGCACCGATCCGCCGCCCGTAAGATGAGCCGGGTGGAGAACACGCCGGAGCGTCAGCGCCTGCTGGGCTTGGTTGTCGACCTCATCCTGCGCGATGGGGTCATCGATCTCAGCCTGAGTGCGATCTCACGTGCGATCGGCTCGAACAATCGCATGCTGCTCTACTACTTCGGCTCGAAGCAGGAACTGATCGGCGAGGCGGCGCTCGTCGCGTTCGACAGCTTCCCGCGGTTGCGTGACATGTTCGCCCGACTGAGCCAGCCGGGGGATCTCGAGCAGCGCTTGCTCACAGCGTGGGACGATCTCGCCGACCCCGACAGCCGGCCGTACGTCCGACTGTTCTTCCAGCGGTTCGGCATCGCCATGCGCGATCCGGACGACTGGGGCGATTTCATCGAGCGTGTCGGGCGGGAGTGGATCGAAGACGTTCGCGACACGCTCCTGGCGGACGGTTTCTCGCCCGAGGACGCCCTGTCCGGCGCGACGCGGGTCATCGCGCTGTTCCGTGGCTTGCAGTTTCTGCTGTTGTCGGGCGTTGACCCCGCTCAGCTGCGCGCGGCGTATCGCGACGCCATCCGGGATCTTTCGGGGACTGCTGCCCTCGCGCGCGCCTCCGTACCCTCGGCCTGACAGGCCGACCCGGCCGACCCGTGGTCGTCCAGGTTTTTCGGGACGGTGACACGGGCGAAACAATCGCACCCTAGCTTTGAACTGTTCAGTTCAGTGGCGAGAGGTGAAGACATGGGTTCCGAAGGCACGAAGCAGCCGTGGAAGATCGGAATGTTCCAGTGCGCGGGGCTGATGGGGGCATGGAAGCTACCCGAAAACACCGCGACCGACTTCCTCGACCTGAACCACTGGTTGACGATGGCCCGCCGATGCGAGGATGCCGGCGTCGACTTCCTGTTCTTCGCCGACGACTACGGGTACCCGGTCGTCGGCGACGGTATCCCGGCGACGGCCCTGCGCGGCGGAGTCCAGTTTCCGAAAGCCGATCCCACGATGATCCTGCCCGCGCTCGCCGCGGTGACGGAACGGCTCGGCCTCGTCACCACGCTGTCGACCACGGTTGAGAAACCCCCGATGGTCGCACGGAAGATGGCAACCCTCGACCACATCACCAACGGACGCATCGGCTGGAACATCGTGACCGGTGCGGGCCAGAACGCCTCCGCGCGCCTGTTCGGGTTGCCGATGACCGAGCACGACCTGCGCTATGAGATCGCCGCGGACCACGTCGACCTCTCGCTCAAACTGTGGGAGGGATGCTGGGACGAAGGCGGGCTCGTGATCGACCGAGAGGCCGGGATCTTCGCCGACCCCGACAAGGTTCGCGAGATCGAGCACCACGGTCCGCACTTCGACGCGAACGGCTTGCTGACGGTTCCGCCCGGACCCCAGCGGACACCCATGTTGTTCCAGGCCGGCGCATCCATTCCCGGTCGTGACCTGGCCGCAAAGTACGCCGAAGCCGTCTTCCTCGCCGCGGAGGTACCGGCGCTCACGGCCCAGATTGCCGACATCCGCCGGCGTGCCGAGGAGTACGGCCGCGATCCGCGCTCGATCAAGTGCCTCATCGCCGGCACGTTCGTCGTCGCCGAGACGGAGGCCGCCGCCCACGCCCTTCGTGCCCGCCAGACGGGGACGCGGTCGCTCGAAGACGCTGCCGCTTCGTACGCCTTCTTCACCGGACTCGACCTGTCGGTCATGGATCCCGACAAACCACTCGACGTCGAAGCGGCCCTCACGCAGACGGGCCGCACGAACGTCGAGCGCTTCCTCGGTCCCGACGCACCGACCGTCCGCGAGATCCTCGAGGAGTTCCAGCGCAACAGCGTCATGGGGGCGCCCTTCATCGGTGACGCCGGGCAGGTCGTTGACCAGGCGCAGGCCGTTATCGAGGCGACGGACGCCGACGGATTCCTCGTCCAGCCGGATCACACGGGCACCTTCGACAGTTTCATCGATCTCGTGATGCCCGAGTTGCGTGCGCGCGGTCTCGTGGCCACCGACCTTCCCGCGATGACGCTGCGCGAGCGGTTGCTCGGCACGGGCACGCCGCATCTCGCCCCGGAGCATCCTGGGGCGGCCTACCGACGCGACGTCGCAAGCGCTAAATCACCGGCCACCGCGTAAGGAGCGAATCATGACGCGAATCACGACCAAGAAGCTGGCGATCGGCATGTTCCAGAACGGTCGTGCGCGACAGACCTGGGCGATGCCGGGCCGCGAGGATGAGCCGAACTACACCGACCTCGAGTACTGGACCGAGCTTGCGCGCAAGTGCGAGGCGGCGGGTGCGGACTTCCTGTTCCTCGCCGACTCGTACGGCTACCCGACGCTGAACGACACCGTCATCCCGACGGCGATCGAGCGGAACGTGCAGTTCTCGACCGTCGACTCGCAGATGCTGATGTCGGCGTTGGCGGCAGCGACGAAAACCCTGGGGCTCGTCACGACGGTCTCCACGATGGTCGAGAAGCCGCCCATGGTGGCGCGCCAGTATCGCAGCCTCGATCACTTCTCGAAGGGCCGCATCGGGTGGAACATCGTGACGGGCTCGGCGCAGGCGGGATCCGCCCTGCTGTTCGGCGAGCCGTTGATGCCGCACGATGACCGGTATGCGCTGGCCGACGATCACGTGCGGCTCTCGCTGAAGCTGTGGGAAGGATGCTGGGACGACGACGCCCTCATCCGTGACAGCGCGACGGGGATCTGGGCAGATCCCGCCAAGGTGCACGAGATCATCCACGACGGCCCCTTCTTTTCCTCGAAGGGCGTGCTCGTCACGCCGCCGAGCCCGCAGGTCACCCCGACACTGTTCCAGGCCGGCGCCTCCAGCGCGGGGCGAGAACTCGCGGCGACGTACGCCGAGGCGGTATTCCTCGCCGCCGAGTCGAAAGCCCTCGCCGAACAGATCGCCGACATTCGCGGTCGCGCCGAGGCGAAGGGCCGCGGCCGCGACGCGATCAAGTGCCTGATCGCCGGGACGTTCCGCATCGCCGAGTCGGAAGATCAGGCACGCGCCGCGCACGAGGCCCAGATTGCGGGTATTTCTCTCGAGTATGCCGCCGCCACGTACGCCTACTTCACGGGCGTCGACCTGCTGTCGTTCGATCTCGACCGCCCGATGCCCCCAAGCACGGGGAAGACCGACAACGGACGCACGAACGTCGAGCGATTCCTCGGCCCGGATGCCCCGACCGTGCGGGAGATCCTCGAGGAGTTCCGCGCGAACGGCGTCATGGGCAAGCCCTTCCTCGGGACGGTCAAGCAGGCAGTCGACCAGGCCCTGGCGCTCATCGAAGAGACCGATGCCGACGGTTTTCTCGTCCAGCCCGACCCCGACGGCAGCCACGACATGTTCTTCGAGAAGGTCATGCCCGAGCTGCGCCGTCGCGGTGTCATCAAGGACGAGTTGCCGGGCGCCACCCTCCGCGAGCATCTGTTCGGGGAGGGTTGCGTCCGGTTGCCCGATTCGCACCCGGGTGCCGCCTTCCGGCGGACGGGAGTGCTGGTCTAGGCGTCGTCAGTCTTTTCGTCCTCTTCGGGCTCGAAAGTCGATCGGGTGCCCGTGTGGCCCGCCCCGACGCCGCGGGGGGCATCGGGGATCGTGCCGTCCTTGCCGAGTCCGCCCGGCTTCTGCGTTGCCTCGTCGTTCTCGGCATCGGACGCATTCTCGAGATCGCGGTCTTCCGTCATGGTCTTTCCCTTCGTCGCGGTGAAGCCTAGGCATCCATGAGGCATCCCGCTCCTGGGTTGACAGGGCCGTCACGGGAGCTCGATAAGTGGCCCGGAAGGAGCGGATAGAGTCGAGGGATCTGTGCTCGCCCGGGATTCGCTCGACTATTCGTATCGAGGATGCCGCGCTGAGAAGCACCTGCAACGTTGGAGGTACCGCCGTGTCCACGATCGATTACGACTCCCATCGCGACGACTGGGTGGCTCGCGAGGAGCTCGCCGAGCGCCTGATCCCGCAGATCGGCCGTCTGTACCGTGACCACGGAATCGTCACCTCAGTGCACGGTCACCGCATCATCAACCTTTCGGCGATCGGCGTGATCGAGGCGCACGAACGGGCCCGCCAGCTCGGTCACGAAGAACTCACCCTCGAGCAGACGGATGCCGTGCTGAGGGCGCTTCTCGCGATAGGTCCGGGTCCGGCTTCGGTCGATGTCGCGCGGCTCGCCCTCTCGCTGCGTGACGCCGGGCCTGAGGTCGATGTCGAGGCGCACGTTCGTGCCGCGTTCGAGGGTATGGACGTCGAGACAGCCGAACGGAGCACGGATGTCGTGCTCTACGGCTTCGGGCGCATCGGACGACTGCTCGCTCGCATCCTGATCAGTCACGCAGGCAACGGTCACGGCTTGCGCCTGCGCGCGATCGTCGTTCGGCGGGGTTCCGAGAACGACCTCATCAAGCGCGCGAGCCTCTTGAGCCGCGATTCGGTGCACGGGTCGTTCCCCGGCACGGTCGAGGTCGATGCGGACAACGATGTGATCGTCGCGAACGGCACCCGCATCCAGGTGATCTACTCCAGTGATCCGGCTGCGACGGACTACACGGCCTATGGCATCCGCGACGCGGTCATCGTCGACAACACGGGTCGGTGGCGCGACGAGGAGGGCCTGTCGCAGCATCTGCGGAGCCCCGGCGTCGCTCGCGTCCTGCTGACGGCGCCGGGCAAGACGCCGCTGAAGAACATCGTCCACGGCATCAACGATTCGGACATCACGCCCGAGGACCGCATCCTCTCCGCCGCATCCTGCACGACCAATGCGATCACCCCCGTGCTGAAAGCCATCGACGAGGCCTACGGTGTCGTCCGGGGGCATGTCGAGACGGTGCACTCGTTCACGAATGACCAGAACCTCACGGACAACTTCCACAAGGGCGATCGCCGCGGGCGCTCGGCCGTGCTCAACATGGTCATTACCGAGACCGGCGCGGCCAAGGCCGTGGCAAAGGCGCTGCCAGAACTGGCCGGCAAGCTCACGGGCAGCAGCATCCGCGTGCCCACGCCGGACGTGTCGCTCGCCATCCTGAATCTCACCCTCGAGCGCCCCGCGACCAAGGAAGAGGTTAACGACTACCTGCGCCGGGTCTCGCTGCACTCGAAGCTGCGGCAGCAAATCGACTACGTCGAGTCTCCCGAGGTCGTCTCAACGGACTTCGTGGGATCGCACCGCGCCGGCATCGTCGACGGGCTCGCAACGATCGCGGACGGCACGAACATGGTGCTCTACGTTTGGTACGACAACGAGTACGGATACTCCTGCCAGGTCGTTCGCGTACTGGAGAAGATCGCGGGAACGCACCCGGTGGTGGTACCGACGCGCGTGGACGTGCGGCTGGCTACGACCGGCTAGAGCCTGTCAGCCGCGAGCGGCGTCGGCATCCGTTCCGGGCTCGTCTCCGTCGGTCTCGGCGGGTGCGGTGGGTGCATCCGGATCGACCTGCACAGGAGGCTCATCCTGAAGGTAGGCCCGGTCCGTGTCCGGATTGCCGCTGCCGTCCTGGCCGAGGCTCGTGGGGGTGTTCCCGGCATCGTTCGACATGAGTTCTCCTCGTCGGAAGTGGCGGTTGTGGATCACGGCTGATCACCGTATGCATCCAGCGAACCCGGTCTCGGTGCGGAACGCATCGGGGTTGACAGAGTGTTGTGGAGGATGAGTTGTCAACGGTCTGCGGGTTTCGTCATCACCCGCCTACGCTCGCCGCATGGCGGTGACGGAATTGTGGTTGGTCAGGCACGGCGAAAGCGTCGGGAACGTGGCAGCGACCCGGGCGCACCTCGAAGGACTCGATGTCATCCCGCTCGATCTGCGCGATGCGGACGTGCCGCTCTCGGCAGCGGGCGAACAGCAGGCGCGCGCCCTCGGGGAGTGGCTGGCGGGTCACCGAGCCGAGATCGACGCGTACTGGGTGTCGCCGTACCTGCGCGCGCGCCAGACGCTCGACGTGGGGCTCGGCGACGAACGACCCGGCGCCGAGACGATCGTCGTCGATGAGCGGTTGCGCGATCGGGAGCTCGGCATCCTCGACCTTCTGACAATGCAGGGAGTTGAGCGGTTCCATCCCGAAGAAATGGAACGGCGTCGGCACCTCGGCAAGTTCTACCATCGGCCCCCGGGCGGAGAATCGTGGGCGGACGTCGCCCTCAGGCTGCGTTCGTTCCTACGCGACGCGCTGTCCGGTTCCGCGGGGAGGGCCATGATCGTTGCGCATGACGCCGTGGTGATGCTGCTGCTCTACGTCCTGCTCCCTCTCGACGAGGCGGAACTGCTGGATTTCGCGGCCGCCAACACGGTCGACAACGCCTCGGTCACGCACGTCCGTCTCACCGAAACGGGGTGGGAACTCGTGCAGTTCTCGAGCGTCGGACACCTCGAGCGCGAGGGCGCTCCCGTCACCGAGCACGCGGGGAGCCCCGATGTCCAGCCCGAGTGAGACCGTCACCCCAGAAGTGCTCCGGGAATGGGGGATGCCCGATCCCGGCAACTCCAAGAAGACGCGCGGACGCGTGATGGTCGTCGGCGGGTCGCGGCGCTCGCCCGGGGCGATCCTCCTGGCGGGCGAAGCCGCACTGCGGGTCGGTGCCGGCCGCCTCGGGCTGGTCGTGCCCCTCTCGATCGAGGCGCAGATCGGTGTCGTGATCCGCGAGGCCGCGGTCTTCTCGCTTCCCGAGCAGGCGACCGACCCCATCGACGGACATCTGCGTGACGAACTCGCCGCCGCCGGTGCCGTGCTGGTCGGGCCCGGTTTCGACGAGCCGGACGAGACGCGTGCCACCCTCGAGGCGATCGCCGACATCGGCGTCGCCTGCCTGGTGCTCGACGCGTTCGGGCTCGGCGTCCTGCCCGACATCGATCGAACCCTCCTCCCGGACACGCTCATCCTGAACCCCAACGAGGAAGAAGCCGCCCTGCTGCTGGGCCGGGAGCTACGCGATGATCGAGCCGGCGATCTCCTCGAGATCGCCGAGCGATACGACGCCGTCGTCAACTGTTACGGCCACGTCGTCAGCCCCTCCGGTGAATCATGGCGTGTCTCGGCGGGCGGTTCAGGACTGGGGACATCGGGCAGCGGAGACGTGCTGGCCGGCGCGATCGCGGGCCTGGCGGCGCGCGGATTATCCGCGGAACGCGCCGCGGTCTGGGCGAGCTGGACTCACGCGAGTGCCGGTGACCGGCTCACGGAGCATCCGGGTCTCGGCTTTCTCGCCGGGGACCTCGCCAGAGAGCTGACGCCCGTGATGAACGGGGTACTGGGCGAGTTCACCTCGGTGTAACCTCCGGGCGGGAGGATGCGCCCATGTCGATGTCCGAGCCCTTCATGCCCGCCGACGAGCCTCGTCCCGAGGGCCCACCGACCGATCGCGATATCGACACCGATGTGGACATCATCTGGGGCGCGAGCGAGGACGGGCCGGAGGGCGTTGCCCCCGAGTATCCGGCGAATCCCGCATTCCGGACGCCCACCCCGGGTGCAGAGCTCTCTGAGGATCAGCTCGAGAAAGACCTCAACGAGGAGTAGACGGTTCCGTCAGCGTCCCGGGTAACCGTGGATGGCGAAGAACTCGCCGTGCGTGCCCGAGATGGCATGTCGCACGGTGTCGAAGACCCAGTCGAGCGCGGCCGAGTGCTGGGCGGTTGTCCGTGCGAAGAGCGACACGTCGACGCTCGCCATGTCGAACGGGAGCTGCCGAACGACGAGCGGCCAGGATGTGGCCCATCCCGCGCCGATCGTGTCGGGAACGGTCGCGATCATGTCGGGGCGTGCCGCGAGCAGCGGGGGGACGGATGCGAAGTGGTTGACGCTGACCGGTTCGTCCAGCCGTGCGGCGAGACGGCTGAGTGCGGTGCGCAGGTTCGGGCGCCCCGAGTCGCTCGCCACCACCACGTGGCTCGCGGCGAGGTAGTCCTCGAGGGTGACGTCGCCGTCGGCGAGCGGATGATGCTGCGACATCAGAATTGCGTAGCCCTGAGACTTCAGAACCACGTGCGGGAAGTCGCCCATCACGGGCGACGAGGTCACAGCCAGATCGACGCTGCCGCGTGCCAACCAACCGGGCAAGCGGTCGACGTCCAGCGGCACCACCTCGAGGCGCGCGTGTGGTGCGGCGGTGCGGACCGCGTCGAGAATGACCGGAAAATAGCCGATCTCGCCTAGCTCCGAAAGCGCGATCCGAAAAATACGATCGAACGTCGTCTGCTCGAACCCGTGCACCGCGTCGAGCGTCCGGTCGATCCGTCCCAGGGCCTCCCGAAAGTCCGGGTAGAGCGAGCGGGCGAGTTCACTCGGGTCCATCGTCCGACCGACCCGTTGGAAGAGCGGGTCATCCAGTTCACGCCGCAGCCGTCCGAGGGCCTGACTGACGGCGGGTTGAGTGACGTACAGCCGCTCGGCCGCGGCGGTCAAACTCCGCGTCTCATAGATGGCGACGAAACTGCGCAACAGATTCAGGTCCACGGTGCTCCTTCTGGAGGACGGATGCGTCGACTAAGACATCCTTCCCTCAGGATAAGCATTGCTTATGCTTCGCCCCGTTCTCAATACGTAAGCTGGCGATGAGCCACCGCCGGCGGATGACCGCCGCGAACGAAGGAGTTCCCGTGTCCGAATCTCTCGCCGCCGCAATCGCCCGTGTCGGAAGCCCGGTCGATGTCCTCCGCAACGCACCGGCTCGCCCCACCGTCTTCCCGGTGACGCCCGAGTTCAGCAACTGGCGATCCGAGCAGCTGTCGTGGCGCACGTCGGTCGCTCTCCTCGATCAGTCTCACCACATGACCGACCTCTTCCTGAGCGGTCCCGACGCGCTCAAGCTGCTCAGCGACGTGGGTGTGAACAGCTTCGCCAACTTCCGGATCGACAACGCCAAGCAGTTCATCGCGGTCAACAGCGACGGGTACCTGATCGGCGACGCGATCCTCTTCTATCTCGCCGAGGAGTCCTTCGACCTCGTCGGGCACCCGATGGTCATCGACTGGGTGCAGTACCACCTCGAGACGGGCGACTACGACGCCACGTTCGAGCGCGACGGCAACTCGATCGTGCGCGCCGGTGACCCGAAGCTGTACCGCTTCGAGCTGCAGGGTCCGAATGCGCTGGCGCTCATGGAGAAGGTCACCGGGGCCCCCGTGCCGCCGACGAAGTTCTTCCACATGGCGACCTTCACGATCGACGGCCTGACAGTGCGCTCGCTGCGGCATGGCATGGCAGGCCAGCCGGGCTTCGAGCTGTTCGGCCCCTGGGCCGAGGGTGAGCGCGTGCGCTCGGCTCTGCTCGAGGCCGGCGAAGAGTTCGATCTCGTGCTGGTCGGGTCGAAGGCGTATTCCTCGGCGAACCTCGAGTCGGCCTGGGTGCCATCCCCGCTTCCCGCGATCTTCACGGGTGAGGGCACTGCGGCGTATCGCGAGTGGTTGCCCGTTGCTCGGGCGGGGTCGCTCGCGGGCAGCCTCGCATCCGACGACATCACCGACTACTACGTCACGCCCTACGACATCGGCTACGGCCGGAGCGTCGCATTCGATCACGACTTCATCGGCCGTGCGGCGCTCGAGCGGCACGCTGCGGAAGCGCCCCGAACCAAGGTCACCCTCGTCTGGAACGAAGAGGATGTCGCGTCCGCCGTGCAGTCGCTGCTCGAGCCCGGCGTTCCCGCGAAGTACATCGACTTCCCCAAGGCGCGTTACGGGCTGTACCAGGTCGACCGGGTGCTGATCGACGGTGAGGATGTCGGAATCTCGCACGACGTCGGCTACATCACGAACGAGCACGCGTTCGTCTCGCTCGCCAGCATCGCTACGGAGCACTCGGCACCGGGCACAGAGGTGCACGTCCTGTGGGGCGAAGAGCCGAACTCGCAGAAGCCCGCCGTTGAACCCCACCGCCAGATCGCGGTCCGTGCGACGGTCGAGCCCGCGCCGTATTCGGCATTCGCTCGCGACAACTACCGGGCGAGCTGAGCGGGCCGTCTGCCCACAGGGCGGGGTTAACGAGCAAGAGACCCCGGAGTACTCTCCGAGGTCCCCCGTTCTTGTGCAGACGGGTCAGGCGTCGCGGATGTTTTCCTTGACCTCGTTGCGGGTCTTGACCGAGTCGCGCTCGGCTTCGGCCTTCTTCACCTCGGCGTCGGCTTCGGCTTTGGTCTTCTTCACCTCGGCGTCGGCCTTCATCTCGTCGACCTTGTCGCCGATGCGGTCCGTGGTGTCCTCGAACGCGTCCTTCGCCTTGCGGCCAGCGGTTTCGGCGGTCTCTTTCGCGTCGTCGATGAATCCCATGTCTGGCTCCTTTCGAGTGGGTGTATATCGAAGCTAGGCCAGTTCGCGCGCGCGAGCAGAGGGGTTGCGTCGTGCCGCGCCGGTTGATACGACACTGGCGGCCGACGGGCGCGCGCCCATATCCTCGCGACATGGCCAACGAGGCGACGTTCTCCACAATCCTGTTCCAGCAAGGCAACAACACGGGTATCGAGGTTCCCGCTGGCGTGGTCGAATCCCTGGCAGCCGGGGGCCTTGCCCCCGGTTCTTGGACACGGGGTGGGATTATGCCGCTATCGGTAGCGTAGCGGCGGTGAGTTCGGCTTCGAATGCGACGGGCGCGATGTAGCCGAGGTAGGAGTGGCGGCGGGTGTTGTTGTAGCGCACGAGCCACCGGAACACCTCGCGACGGCAGGAGGCCTCGTCGGCGAACACGGCCCGGTCTTGCAGGACCTCGCGCTTGAGCGTCGCGTTGAACGCCTCCGCGAGGGCATTGTCAGCGCTCGTGCCCACCGCGCCCATGGACTGTGTCACGCCGAGCCGCTTGCACAGTCCCGCGTAGGCCTTGGAGGTGTAGACCGATCCGTGGTCCGAGTGGAACACGGACCCGGTCAGCCTGCCGCGGGTCAGCCTCGCCGAACGCAGCGCATCTTCGACGAGCTCGTTGCGCATGTGGTCCGCGACCGCCCACCCGGCCAGCCGTCTCGAGCAGCAGTCGATCACGGTCGCCAGATACAGGTTCTGCCCGTCAGCCAGCGGCAGATAGGTGATGTCGCCGACATACCGCTGGTTCGGCGCCTCGGCGGTGAAGTCCCGTTTCAGCAGGTCGGGGACGACCTGTCCCGACGGCTCGGGGACGGTGGTGCGCACCCGCCGCTTGCGCTGGTACCCGTGGATCTCGTTGTCTCGCATCACGCGGGCGACCCGCTTGCGGTTGACCCGCTCGGACGGCGCGGCGCCGTCATTGAGCTCGGCGGTGATCCGTGGCGCGCCCATCGTGTTGTCGCCTTCGTGGACGGCGCGGATCCGCCCCGCCAGAACGTCGTCCTCCGCGGCGCGCGCCCGCCGGGCGGCGGCGCCGGCCCGCCATGCGTAGAACGAGGACCTCGTGATCTCGACGAGCTGACACAACCGCTTCACCGGGTAGGTGGCTGAGAGGTCCTCAACGAACTGGAAGCGGTTCACCAGTTCGTCTCCCCCGCGAAATACTTGGCCGCCTGCCGCAGGATCTCACGCTCGGTGACGAGCTTGACCTGCTCGACCTCCAGCTGCGCGACCCGCCCCTCCAGGCGTGCGATGCGCTGCGCGGGCGTCTCATCCGCCCCCGCATCCGCCGTCGGCGAGGTCGCCGACGCCTTGAACGGGCTGCGCGCGGCGGTGCCGTCCGCAGCCGTCTTCCGGCCCGTCCCGTGCCGCTCCAGCCACAGCCGCAACGTGCCGCGCTCGATCCCGAGATCAGCGGCGATGCCACGCACCGTCGCCCCGGGAGTGGACTCGTACAAGTCCACGGCCTGCCGCCGGAACCCGTCGGAGTAGTTCTTCCTAACCATGATTCTGATCATCTCGCTTCCCCAGCAAAATGCTGGATTCAGCGTGTCCAAGAACTGGGGTCAGGGCCC
>NZ_NMUM01000021.1 GCF_002812805.1 Microbacterium lacus
CCGCTACCTCTCCGACATCTCCATGCGCAAACTCGTCCACACACTCCAAGACCACGCCGAGCCTGAGCGCCCCGACCTGTTCCTCACCGCCTGACCCTCACCCATCAAGGAAGCAGCCGGATTGACACCACAACACGGGACTTGACCTGTGGCTGTGCTTGTCGCCGCTGCTGTGCCCCTCCTTTGGAGCATGCGGCGCAACAGGGGATTGGTCTCGATAGTCTCGGTCGGGGTAGCAGTCGTGTTCGCTTCAGGTATCTTCAACTCGGTAATCGCGAAAGCGCTGGAAGGTTTCGCCGGAAACACGAGCGCGGCTCTGCGGCTCACGTTGCCGTACGAGTACTTGTTCCCTCGGTGGGCGGAACAGCCGTTATTCGGCTGGGGGCCGGGCGAAGCGAGCAGATTCGTTACAGAGACGAACATCGGGGGTCTGCAAGCGAGCACCCTGATGAAGCTGTTGGTTGAATACGGACTTGTCGGCGCAGTCATCCTCGCGGTCACTGTTCTTGTCTGTCTACGCCCTAGCGGAGCCCCGGTGGCGTTGATCGTGGCGGTGTTCGCAGCATGGGCCATCCCCGCGGAAGCTTTGCTGAACAGCACTCTGGTTATGCTTCTTCTATTCGCCCTACCCAACTGGTCAAGCCCGCGCCTGCGGATGCCCGAACGAGCAAAACGGAGACTTGGTCTATCGGTTCGGGTTTGACGGGTAGGCGTTCCTTAATGGGGTCGCGTGGCGGGCACCGGGTGGCGTCAGTCCGTACGTATGGTCTACTGTGCCTCAGCTTGGTGAGAGCGAAGGTTCGTGCCCTGTTCTAAGCTCTCACTCGATCGACGTGCTGGCGATACCAGGCGACGGTTCGTTCCAGTCCCTCACCGAGCGTGATCTGCGAAGTCCACCCTGCGTCGGCGAGCTTTGACACGTCGAGCAGTTTCTGGGGCGTCCCGTCTGGCTTGCTTGTGTCCCATTCCGTCTCG
>NZ_NMUM01000028.1 GCF_002812805.1 Microbacterium lacus
GGTCAAGTCCTGGGACGTGGTGTATCGGTGATCGTGTGATCCCTCGTGTCGAGGTCAGGCTGTGAGGGCCCGAAGGTCGGGTTCGATCACCTCCTCTGTGGTGGGTTCGCCGACGCGGCGTGCGGCGGCGAGGGCGTCGAGGCCGAGGTAGCGGCGTTGCTCGGCCCACTCGTCGTGTTGCTCGGCGAGGACGGCGCCGACGAGCCGGATGATCGCGTCGCGGTTCGGGAAGATGCCCACGACGTCGGTGCGGCGGCGGATCTCCCGGTTGAGGCGTTCGTTCGGATTGTTGGACCAGATCTGCCGCCAGATGCTCTTCGGGAACGCGGTGAACGCGAGGATCTCCTCACGTGCGGCCTCGAGGTGCTCGAACGACCTGGGGAGCTTGTGCTCGAGCGCGTCCAGGACGCGGTCGAACTGGGCGTGCACGGACTCCGCGTCGGGCTGGTCGAAAACCGTGCCCAGCAGGGTCTTCACCCATGGCCACGAGGACTTTGGGGTCACGCTCATCAGGTTCGCCGCGTAGTGGGTTCTGCACCTCTGCCAGGACCCGCCGACGGTCGCGCCGATCGCTGCGACCAGACCTGCGTGTGCGTCGGACGTGACGAGCTTCACGCCGGTCAGGCCTCTCGCGACGAGGTCGCGCCAGAACGTCAGCCAGCCGGCGCCGTCTTCGGTCGAGTTGACTTGCAGACCGAGGATCTCGCGGTAGCCGTCGGCGTTCACGCCGGTCGCGACCAGCACCGCGACCTTCACGACCCGGCCGCCCTCGCGGACCTTCATGGTGAGCGCGTCGGCGGCGACGAACGAGTACGGGCCGGCGTCCAACGGCCGGGTGCGGAACGCGGTCACCTGCTCGTCAAGGTCGCGCGCCATCTCCGACACCTGCGACTTCGACAGCCCGGTGATCCCGAGGGTCTTCACCAGGTCATCCATCCGACGGGTGGACACGCCGAGGAGGTAGCTGGTCGCGACCACGGTGGTCAGTGCGGCCTCCGCGCGGCGGCGGCGTTCCAGCAGCCACTCCGGGAAGTAGGTGCCCTGCCGGAGCTTGGGGATCTTCACGTCGATGGTCCCGGCGCGGGTGTCGAAGTCGCGGTGGCGGTAACCGTTGCGACGGTTCACCCTGTCGTCGCTGATCGTGCCGTAAGCGGCGCCGCAGATCTGGTCCGCGTCCGCGGATAGCAGCTGGTTGATGAACGTGCCGAGCATCTCCCGCAGCAGATCGGGAGACGCCTGCGCGAGGTGGTCTTCGAGGAAGCGGGCAGGGTCGATATCGTGGGGTGAGACGGTCATCGTCGGGGTCCTTTCGAGATGGATGTGAAGAGTTCTCTCGAAGGATCACGCGGTGACCGTCGCTACGTCCGCAGCGACACGGTCACCCGATCCGTACACCACCTTGCCGGACGCCACCCGTCGCCCACCATGGGTGCCTGCGTGCATTGCTCTCGGTTGGCACAACTCGGGTCTGTGGTGTCGCCTCGCCTTGACGGGGAATCTGTCTCGCTGCGCGGTTGCCATTTTCCTCGTGGTCCGGAGGAGGGCTCGGTGGCCCGTGCACCGTTCGCCTCTTGCGAGTGTTGTCGATAGCGTGGCGTTTGACGATCCATCAGAGGAGTATCCCTTGGGTTTTGAAACGCCTCAGCCGCCGCTTTCCGAATACCTTCAGTGGACAACGGACGGCCACCTGCAGTTGCCCGACTTTCAGCGTGAGTACAAATGGGAGGACGAGCGGATCAGATCGTTGCTCGTCACAGTTCTGCGGGGTCACCCGATGGGTGCGGTCATGCTCCTCGAAACGGGCAATGATCAAGTCCGTTTCAAACCGAAACCGCTTGCAGGAACCGCTGTCGCTTCGGGCACAGAGCCTCAACTTCTGCTCCTCGACGGGCAGCAGCGGCTCACGTCACTTACCCAGGCACTGACAGGCGATGGAATCGTCCACACGAAGGACGCCAAAGGCAAGCTGATCGATCGCCGTTACTACGTGGATATGAGGAAAGCAGTCGACGGCGACGAGTCCATCGAGGACGCGGTCAGGTCGATTCCCGGAGACGGAGTAATTCGTGCGAACTTTGATCGTGACGTAGTGCTCGACCTGAGCACATCCGAGCGGGAACAAGCGAACGAGATGTTTCCACTTCGACTTCTCTTTGCGGGCTTCGACATCAACGACTGGTTGTACGGGATCGCAGACCAGCAGTTAGCACGCCAGTTCACGAACCGGATACTCAAGCCGTCAGCGACGTATCAGATCCCAGCAATCCAGCTGAAGAAGGACACCAGCAAGTCTGCGGTGGCGACCGTGTTCGAGAAGGTGAACACGGGCGGGGTGCCGCTCAACGTCTTCGAATTGCTGACGGCGACGTTTGCGGGCGACGCGGAGTACTTCGCAACGCACGGGGAAGACTTCCGGCTTAACGACGACTGGATCGCGATCCAGCATGACCTCAAGAAGGAAGCGGTCCTCGAATCGATCCGCAGCACAGATTTCCTCCAGGCGATCACCTTGCTGGCAACCCGCAAGCGGAACCGCGCTAGTACGGCAGAACGGCCGCCGGCCGTGTCGGCTCGACGTGAGGACATCCTGCGCCTCACCTTGGATGACTATCTCGAATGGCGAAGTCCCCTGGTCGAAGCCTTCGAGTGGGCCGGAGTCTTTCTAGCGGATCAGCACATTCTCGAATCGCGATTCGTCCCCTACCCCACCCAGCTGGTGCCTCTCGCAGCGATCAGGGTCGTGCTTGGCGATGAAGCGGATCACCATGGGGTCAAGGCACGGATTCGTCAGTGGTACTGGTGCGGAGTTCTCGGCGAACTGTACGGCTCGACGACAGAGACACGCTTCGCGCGCGACGTAGAGCAGGTACCCGCCTGGGCCATGGGCGGTTCCACGGAGCCGATAACGGTGACGGAGGCCATCTTCCAGGAGAAGCGCCTTTATACGCTAAAGACGAGGTTGGCCGCGGCGTACAAGGGCGTCTACTCGCTGCTCATAGCTCAAGGCGCGAAGGACTGGATGAGGGACGTCACTTTCAGTAAGGCGCAGTATGTCGCACTGAAGACCGACATCCATCATGTCTTTCCAGAGAAGTGGGCGAAAGATCACGGCGTAGATCCACTGCTCTACAACAGCATCGTCAACAAGACTCCATTGGCTGCCGAAACGAATCGCTCGATAGGCGGGGTCGCACCGAGCGAGTACCTCCTACGCGTCGAAGCAAAGTCAAAGTTGTCCGCTGCCGATATCGATTCGATCATCTCTACCCACGGCATCGATCCGAGCGCGCTACGAGAAGACAATTTCACTGCGCACTTCGAACGGCGAAAGCACTTTCTTCTTCGGATCATCGAGGAGGCCATGGGAAAGCGGGCTCAACGAGACGAGACCGCGACAGATGTTGGCCAGCTCGCGGCGGAATACGTGGATGAAGTCGACGACTCGGATGACGACTCGCAGGACCTCCCAGCTTAGCGACCACGTCAGCTTGGACTTTCCGGTGACCTTGTCCTCTTACGCGGCCGGCAAGCTAAATGGTGCGACTTTCGACGCAGGCCTGCAATCGCTGAGGAAGTTCAGCTCGATGACAACCGGCGCTGTTCCCCTACGACTCGGAGCAGCTGGTCGCAACTAGTCACGCCGCGGTACTTGATGCCCCGAGTGCTGGCCACCTGGTCGAGCTCACTGCGCGCCTCCGCCGAGCCCAAGGAAACGGTCGAAGAACGCTCCGAGCTTTTCGATCACTCGCTGCTTCCTCTCGCCATGACCACCATCGATCGCGAAACGTGATGCGGGTGGTAAGACTTTCGTGATGGCAGTTCCAGTTGTGCGGAGGGTGCCATCACGGAAGGCCGTCTCAACGAACGCACGGGTGGCATCGGCGCGGAGTCGCTCCTCTTCAATAATCGCCTGTAGTTCAGACTCACGCTTGGCAGCAACGAAAGCCTGCCATTCCTCGTCCACGGCTCCGTCCACCGAGACGGAGTCGACGAAGGCTTCAATGAGGTCCTTCTTGTTGCGCAGCGTCGGGCTCGCATCCACGGCACGCGAAATCTCCGCGCGGATCTCCTTGTCGTCGCCGTCGCCGAACCGCTCGCGGTACTTCGCGACCAGCATCAGGATGTAGTCGACGTTGATCTCGACCTGCTTGATCAGCTCGATCTCAAAGACGACGTCGTCATTGATGAGTTCCTTGTCCGCGTTCTTGTCCTTTCGGAACTCGGCGTAGAGGTCGAGGTAGATGCTGCGGTAATCCTGGCTCTGGCGCTCGGTGAGGATCTCGTGGCCGGCGAAGTCGTCGAAAGACGTCAGGATGTTCTCGAGCCGCAGTATCTGGCCGAGGAGCTGTATGAACTCCTTCTTGGCCGCTTCCCCGATGATCTGCTGCCCAAGCGGGAAGGAGGTCAGCAGCTCACCGACCTTGTCCGCGTACTCGCCGTAGTAGTCGCCATAGGGCTTGAGAAGAACGACACCGCGAGCGTCCTTATTGCCGAACAGCTCGAGCGCAGCGTTGGTCTCGTCTTCCAGATCGCGGAAGGCGACGATGTTCCCGTACGTCTTCACGGAGTTAAGGATGCGGTTCGTGCGCGAGTAGGCCTGGATCAGGCCGTGCGCGCGCAGGTTCTTGTCAACAAACAGCGTATTGAGCGTGGTTGCGTCGAAGCCGGTGAGGAACATGTTGACGACGATCGCCAGGTCGAGTTCACGGTTCTTCAGGCGCTGAGAGAGGTCCTTGTAGTAGTTCTGGAACTTGTCGGAGCTGGTGTCATAGCTGGTGCCGAAGACGTCGTTGTAGTCCTGGATCGCGTCTTCGAGGAACCTGCGGTCGTCCATGCTCATCGCATCGGTATCGAACGCTTCATCGTCGAGGATGCCGTCATCACTGGCGTCGTTCGCGCCATACGAGAAGATAAGGCCGATCTTCAGCCGTCGATCTGGCCGGAGCAGCTCCTGCTGGATCTGGAAATGGTTGTAGTAGCGCCGGGCGGCGTCGATCGACGCAGTCGCGAAGATGGCGTTGAACCCGCGCACACGCTTGCGTTCCCTCACCGCTTCGGCTTGGCGGCGAAGTCGGGTGGACTCGGCGACGTTCGTGACGACCGAGTGCTCGTAGCTTGAGGATCGCTTGGTCTTCTGATCGAAGTGCTCGAGGGTGTACTTCACGATCTCGCTGATGCGTTCCGGAGCAAGCAACGCCTTCTCCGTGTCGATCGCGGAGACCTGCTTGTCGTCCGGGTTACCAACCTTGACCGTGTTGACGTAATCGACGCGGAACGGAAGCACGTTCTTGTCAGTGATCGCGTCGACGATTGTGTAGGTGTGCAGCTTCTCGCCGAACGCCTGCTCGGTGGTCTTCAACTGCGGGTTCCCACCAGCCCCCGCGTTCGCCGCGAAGATCGGCGTCCCTGTAAACCCGAACAGGTTGTAGCGCTTGAACGCCTTCGTGATGTCAGTGTGCATGTCACCGAACTGGGAACGATGACACTCGTCAAAGACAATCACCATGTGGCCGTCGTAGACGTCGTGGCCCTTGTTCGCCTTGATAAAGGTCGACAGCTTCTGGATCGTCGTAATGATGATCCGAGCGTTCGGGTTCTCAAGCTGCTTCTTCAGCACCGAGGTCGACGTGTTGGAGTTCGCGGCGCCCTTCTCGAACCGGTCGTACTCTCGCATCGTCTGGTAGTCGAGATCTTTGCGGTCGACAACGAAGAGCACCTTATCGACGCTCGGAAGCTTCGATGCGAGCTGTGCCGTCTTGAAGCTCGTGAGCGTCTTGCCTGAGCCCGTCGTGTGCCAGACGTAGCCACCTGCAGCCAAAGTGCCGAGCTGCTTGTAGTTGGTGGAGATGTCGATCCGCTGCAGAATCCGCTCGGTGGCGACGATCTGGTACGGACGCATGACGAGCAGCAGCCGGTCGGCGGTGAGTACGCAGTACCGGGTGAGGATGTTCAGCAGCGTGTGCTTGGCGAAGAAGGTCTTTGCGAACGAAGTCAGATCCTGGATCGGCCTGTTCTGCGCGTCCGCCCACCACGAAGTGAACTCGAAGCTATTCGAAGTCTTGCGCCCCTTGCCCGGCTTCTGCCCTTCCTTGAGGTGCTGGTTGCGGGTCGTATTGGAGTAGTACTTCGTGAGCGTGCCATTGCTGATCACAAAAAGCTGGACATACTCGAAGAGACCGGAGCCTGCCCAGAAACTGTCACGCTGATAGCGATCGATCTGATTGAACGCCTCGCGGATGTCGACACCACGGCGCTTGAGTTCGATGTGCACCATCGGGAGACCGTTGACGAGCACGGTGACGTCGTAGCGGTTGGCATAGTTCGCGCCGCCCTCCCCCTGATCGATCGCGTACTGATTGACGACCTGGAGTCGGTTGTTATGGATGTTCTGCTTGTCGAGCAAAGTGATGTTCTTAGTCGAGCCGTCGTCGCGCTTCAGGAGTTGGACGTGGTCTTCCTGCACGCGCACGGTCTTCTCGACGACGCCATCGTTCTTGCTCGCGATCTTGTTTTCGAAGAAGTCGACCCACTCCGCGTCGGAGAACGTGATGCGATTCAGCACCTCTAGCTGCGCGCGAAGGTTCGCAACGAGCTGGGCTTCAGACGTAATCGGCAGGTACTCGTACGCTTGCGACTGCAGGAGGCGAATCAGTTCGCTTTCGAGTGCAGACTCTGACTGGTAGGCGGCGGCGTTCAAGTCTGGCACGTACTCGGCGACGACCGTACCCTCTGCGGAGACTGCGATCGGCTCGTACTTCCGGGGTAAGGCATCACTCATGCGGCAGCCTCCTCGAAGGTCAAGAGCCTGTCGCGATAGTGCTCGTACTGTTTGCGACGCGCGTCCAGCTCGGCGGGAAGGCCAATGCTCAGGTCGTTCACGAGGGCGTCGAACTTGTCGAGCAACTCAACAACGCGTCGCTGGGTCTCTTTTGGCGGGAGGGGAATCTCCACTGATCGAACAATCTCAGCGTTGAGGTTCTTGACCGTACCCGAGCCCGCTCGACGTGCGAACTCGTCCTGAACCGGCGACGAGCGCAGCAAGTAGTACAGATAGTCCGATACGAATGCGTCTTCGAACCCACTGATTGCAAGCCAACCGTCGTGAATATAGCCGTCAATTTTCGAGATGTAGGGGCGGCCGAAGCTCATTGAGTTGGAAAGCACAAAATCTCCCGGACGCACCCGACGAGATTTCTTCGCACCTTCAGCAGTTACGCGCTGCGCAGTCTGAGTGATGTATTTCCCACGAGCAGGTACGTCGCCGATCTTGATCCAGGGGACACCAGCAGCCGCCTCCGTGATGAAGTTCTGAATAGGCCGAGGCGAAGCTCCTCGCACGATGGTGGCTACATCGCCGAACCGGACACGAGAAACTTCGTCGTTGTTTGTGAGCAGCAAGCCTGCGTAGTAGAGGTATTGACGGCGGCGCGCTTCCAGCTCCGCTTCCAGCTCCGCTTCCAGCTGAGTGAACTGATCCAAAGTTCTCACGATCTCCCGTTGCACCTCGAGAGGCGGCACGGGAATTCGAAAACTCATGATGGCCGTTTTGCTTCCGCGGGGCATCTTCGCGCCCTTCGCGTGCTGCATGTTGTAGGCAAAGAAGCCGTCTGAGGACAAGAGGTAGTAGAGGAACTCAGAATCAAGATCCTGTTTTGAGCCTGCTTTGATGCGTACGGACAACACATCACCACTACATCCGCCACTACCCGTCGCTCGCCAAACTTTCTTGAGATAGGGACGGATATTGCCCAGCAGGATGTCGCCCAACTCGTATGCCGTTAGACGCGCGGTGTTCGGCAAATAGCTGGCATCGATTCGTCCGCCTTTACCGGCGACGAGGTTGTCGACGCCCACAAATGAAGTCTCGTCGAGGTCCTTGGCATCCACGCGACTCGACGAGTACACCGCCACCTCGGACAGCGCGACATGACGGACGCCTCGTGGGGCGAGTTCTGCGACCAGCTCGTCGATACGACTCACTCCGCATGCTCCAGGTCGGCAACGATCGCGTCGATCGAGGTACGTAGCTCGGCTTGTCTGGCGACGATCTGAGCGATTTCGGCGTTAAGTCTCGCGATGTCGACAACCTCATGCGTATCCACCCTCTCCACGTAAGAAGACACAGCGATGTTGTAGCCGTTGCCGGCGATGTCCTCGTTCGACACCAGTTTGATGAAGTGGTCCTCGTCCTCACGACCTTCCAGCGCAAGCAGAATGTTCTGCTGGTTGTCTGGTGTGAGCTTGTTCTTGTTGCCGACGCGCTTGAACTCGTTCGTCGCATCCACGAACAGCACCGCATTGTCGCTCTTGGACTTCTTGAGCACAATGAAGCGCCCCAGGTTTGATGCCGCATCCTTTTGAGTTGGAAGGATGTATGTCATGCCGAAGAAGATCGATCCTGCCCTGCGTGAGCGCGCTGTCCGGCTGGTGCGTGAGCATCGTTCGGAGTATCCCTCGTTGACGGCCGCGTCAGCGGCCGTTGCCCGCCAGGTCGGCGTGGGCCACGAGTCGGTGCGCCGGTGGGTGCTGCAAGCCGATATCGACGACGGCACCCGCGACGGGATCACCAGCGTCGAGCATGCCGAGATCAAGCGGCTCAAGGCCGAGAACAGTCGTCTGCGGGAGGATGTCGCGATCCTGAGAGCTGCGACGACTTTCTTCGCGGGGGAACTCGACCCCCGCAACCGTTGATGCTGGGCTTCATTGACACGATGAGAGCCGAAGGTCACGCGGTCGAGTCGATCATCCGGGTCCTGCAAGCGCAGGGCGTGAAGATCGCCGCGCGCACCTACCGAGCCCACCGGCAAGGCATCGTCGCAGTGCGGACGATCACGGACGCGCAGGTCCAGGACGCTGTCCGCGCCGCGGCATGGACCATTGTCGAACGCAACGGGACGATGCGTCGCGTGCTGACTCCCGAGGGCCTCTACGGGCGGCGGAAGATGACCGCGCTGATCCGCCGCACGTCGATCCCCGGCGCGTCGCGAGGCGCGGTCGACCGGGCCATGCGCTCGCTCGGGCTGTCGGGAATCCGTCGCGACAAGGGCACCCGCACTACGATCCCCGCCAAGGACGGGGTCCGTGCCGGCGACCTGCTGAACCGCGACTTCACCGCGCCCCGGCCGGATCACACCTGGGTGATGGACTTCACCTATTGCCGCACCTGGGCGGGCTGGGTCTACGTCGCCTTCATCGTCGATGTCTACTCGCAACGCATCGTGGCCTGGCACGCACAGACCACCAAGCACGTCGAGCTGGTGATGATCCCGCTGCGCATGGCCCTCTGGGAACGAGCGCGTGATGGGCACCCGGTCCAGCCCGAGCAGCTGCGGGCACATTCGGACGCCGGGTCTCAATACGTCTCGCTGGCCTACACCGAGAAGCTGGCGCTCGATGGCATCGCACCCTCGATCGGGTCCGTCGGCGACGCGTTCGAT
>NZ_NMUM01000024.1 GCF_002812805.1 Microbacterium lacus
TGTCCCGCGTCAAGTAGTTGGCAGGGATTCTTCGATTTCGAAGTTGGGGATGGTCGGGTCGGCCAGGCCCATGTGCACCTCTATCGGCCGGTTCCAAGCGATCGCCTCATGAGGGCGGGTCTCGTTGTACTCGATGCGGTAGTCCTCGGCGCGTTCGACGAGGGTGAGCGCGTCGGGGATGTCGTCGAGGAACAGCCGTTCGTACTTCAGCGTCCCGAAGCCGCGTTCGCGTGATCCGTTCTGCCCCGGTGACTTCACCCTGGTGCGGACGTGTCGCAGTTCGGGGTGGCGCATGATGAACAGCTCGAAGTTCATCGATCGGAATGGACCGCCGTTGTCTGTGACGATCGTGACGACCGGCAGCAGCTCGCCGGTCTCGTCGTCGACCTGACATTGGTCGACGAGGGGGTGGCCGAACAGGGTCACGTAGTCGACGAGGGCGAGTTCGATCGCGGCGATCGCGTCGTGCTGGTTCGCGGTCGGCGAGGTGTGAAACGGGTGCTCGAGCTTCGAGTACCAGTCCCGGCAGCCGGCGATCCTCCAGATCCCACCCTGGGTGGTCTCGAACTCGCTGAAGTCCAACTGCCATACCTGGTTCGGGCCGGTCGGGTTTCGTGCGAACGCGGCCTTGCGGTTCTTCGCGAGTTCTCGACGCTGCTTCTGGTACTCCGATGGCAGGATCAGCCCGTCATCGCGCAGCAGCCGCAGCACGGTCGCCTGGGACACCTTGTGTCCGTCATGGCGGGTCATCGCCCAGATCTTCCGGTGGCCCCACTCCGGCTTCTTCAACGCATGCGCGACCACCAGCGGCCGGGCCGCGTCTCGCGCCGGCTGCGGCCACGGGCCCTTCGGCGGCCGGTCAGTCTTCGCCTTGGCCTGCCAGCGCCGCCAGGTGCGTTCGGGCATGTCGATCAGCTGACAGAACCTCGCGGTCGACATGCCCGCCTCGGTGCGGATCACCTCGAGGTCCTCGAAGGGCCCAGGCGGCCCTCGGCGCTCTTCTTCCAGACCCGGATCTCGACCGCGGCCTCACCCAGCGCCTGGGTGAGCTCGGCGACCTCGTCCTCGAGCTGCTGCTCGCGGGTCGAGGGCTTGGACTTACCCGCCTCGATGCCGGCTCTGCCGCCCTCGAGGAACTGGCGCTTCCAGTTCCCGATGGCCTGCTCCGAGACCTTCTCACGGCGGCCCGCTTCAGCGATCGTGATCTCGCCCTGCAACACGGACAACACGATGCGGAGCTTCTTCTCCACGGGGATCGTCGGTGGACGACTCATGACATTCAGACCTCTCAGCTGGGGCGTTACATCAGCAACTAACTACCCCTGCCAAACATTCTGACGCGCGACAGCAAGCCCCACCCGCCAGAACGTCCCCGCCGCAGCGGGCGCCACATCCACACCCGCGTCAACGCCCGCGGGAACACACGTAGCAACTTCGGGACCGAGGCCAGTGAGAGGAGACCGTCATGACGGTCACAGGTGACACGGGACGGCCGGTGCGGCTGCCGCGCCGTTCACGGCAGGGCATCGTGCTCGGCATGGATGGCTGGCAACTCGGATTCCTCGCTGTCGCAGCACTCGTGATCCTGATCGCGGTGAACAGGTTCGGTCCCCTCGGGCTCCTCTACTCGTTCCCCATCTTTCTGCTCCTCGGCGGCACCGCTCTCGCGACTATCCATGGGATTTCTGCCCCACGGATGGGGGGTCTGTGGGTGATGAAACAGGTCCGGCATCTCATGGGTGGGACGAAGGACACGTTCCGCCCGGAGGCACCGCGCGTGGCCGGGACGTTGAACCTGCCGGGGGCGCGGGCGTCGGTGCAGCTGTGGGAGTTCGAGGGCATCGGGTGCGTGTACGACCCGCAGCACCGCACTGTGTCGGTCACCGCGGAACTCGAGGTGCAAGGGTTTCTGATGCACGACACCCCGGACCGGTACGACCTCGCACAGCAATGGTCGACCGTGTTGGCATCCTTCACGCAACGCCCCGGGATCAAGCGGGTCACCCTGCAGGAACGGACGATCCCCACGACGATTCGTGCCGCCCGGGACCACTTCGACACCGTCCGGGTGCGCCGCGGAATTGACCCGGGATCGCCGGTGGTGCAGAACTACCGGGACGTGTTGGATCAGTCAGAGCGGTTCGCGGTCTCACACCGCAACTACCTCACCTTCACCCTGGATTTGATCGCGCTCGGTGCGCAGCTGCGATCCCTCGGCGGCGGGAAGCCCGCGATCCAAGCACTCGCCGCCCTCCAGGCGGGAAACCTTGACGATGCCCTCGAGACCGCCCGCATCAAAGTGCGCGCCTGGCTCACCCCGAGGGATATCGCCGCTCTCGCGCGGGTAACGGTGGACCCGGAGTTCGCGCCCACGGTGCAGAACCGCACCGACACGCAGACCGGGGTGGATCCGGTGGCGATCGGGCCGATGTATCTGGAGGAGCCGCAAGGGCGGAACGGAATCGTCTACACCGACTCCGCCGTGCATACGACGATGTGGATTCACGAATGGCCGCGATCCGATGCGGCGGTCGGGTTCGTCGCACCGATCGTGTTCGCCCGCCACCCGGGCAGCGGTGATGCCGTCACCCACATCCTCTCCCTCGTCCTCACCCCCGTCCCCGTTTCCAAAGCGCTGAAGCGGATCCGGGATGAGAAGAAGGTGTGGCGTGGGAATGAGCGGCTCCGCGCAAAGCGCAGCGCCGACGGGTCGGCGGCGGACGCGGCGGACTGGGACGCGTTGGAGAAGCAGGAGCAGGAGATCGTGAACGGGCACGGCAAGTTCCGGTACGGCGCCTACCTCACGGTCTCTGAGCGAACCGAGGAGCGCCTCGATCACGCCGTCGCGGGGATGCGCAACGCACTCTCCCGCGCCGGCATGGAACCCCAGATCCTCTACTGCCAACAAGCCGAAGCACTGCTCGTCAACGCGCTCCCGCTGGGGTTGGGGATGAAATGACCCGCCGCATCCTCACCTTCACCCCGGCCGATGCGTCCCGGAAAGACCGCGCCCAGCTGAGCCGCGAAGTCGCCGCGGCGCTCCGCGCCGAACAACCCACACGCTCCAGCCGACGAGAGCGTGCCCTGCCGGAGCCGGCGGTGCCGGGACCGTTCGGGCCCGGTATCGCCGCCGGCGGGTACTGGAATCTGGCGGGTCTGCACGTGCCGCCGCATGAGGCAACGTCGCAGCACATCGCTGGGATCTACCCGTTCGTGGCCGACGCGGGCCTTGGTCACCGGGGCCCGATCGTCGGCGTCGATCTGAACGCAGACGCGTTATGGCACTTCTCCCCGTGGGAGGCGTACATCGATCAATCCGACCGCGGGTCGTTCTCCACCAACATCCTTGTCCTCGGTGCGTACCGGTCCGGTAAATCGGCGACCGTGAAAACCCTCGTCACCCGCTCCATCGCATTCGGTCACCAGGTGGTCGTGCCGTCCGACCCCAAAGGGGAATGGGTCGCGGTGGCTGAGGCGATGCCCGGCGGACGGGTCATCCGCCTCGGCGGCGGCACGAGTGCACGTCTGAACCCGCTCGATCGGGGCCCGCGACGATCGGATGCGTCCGATGAGCAGCACGAGCAGATGGTGAAGCAGCGCCGCATCGGCACCCTCATCGCCCTGGTCGAAATGGCGCTCGGCAAGCAGCGTCTCACCGCGGTCGAGCACGCCGCGATCCACGACGCCCTCGACCGGTGCGTCGCGCGCACCAACGATCACCCCACCCTCCGCGGGATATATGTGGAACTCGGATACCTCGCCGGAGAAACCGCGACCGCGTTCCGCGCCGCCGAAGGCGCCGTGCAACCCCGCTTCGTGCTCCGCCGGTTCGTCGCAGGCGACCTCGCCGGACTGTTCGAAGACGAATCGACCGTGGAGTTCGATCAGGACGCGCCCATGGTCGTCACCGACACCAGCGAACTCTTCGCCCGTGGGGAGCTCGCCGCGCAACTGACGCAAGTGTGCTCGACCGCGTGGATCCAGGCCGTGATCAGCGACCGTGCCGCACGCCGCACCCGATACGTGGTGCGGGAAGAGGGATGGCGAGACATGACGTCCCTGGCCAGTCTGCAGATGTTTCAGCAGTGGTTGAAGCTGTCCCGGCATTACGGGATCAGCAACATCGTCATCCTCCACAAAATGGGCGACCTCGACGCGGTCGGGGACGCCGACTCCCTCGAACGGTCCCTGGCGTACTCGATCGTGGGCGACATCGAGAACAAGTTCATCTTCCGCGTCAACCACCAAGAACAATCAGCCCTCCAAGAACGCCTCAACCTGCCCGCCCCGCACGTCGCGATGGCCAGACAGCTGCGGAAAGGCGAGTTCCTCGCGTACGTCGGGCAGTACTCCTACCTGGTGGACTGCTTCGCCACCTCCACCTCCTGGGAACAGGCCCTGTTCGACACCGACGACGCCGTCACCGCCAACGACCGCGACACCCCACTGCCCGCCCTGACCGACACCGACCTCGACGCGTTCTGGCCCACCGATGCGCCGTTCATGACGAGTGACTCCGAAGCCGTGGACGGGTGGTTGGCGCCCGCTCCGGATGTCGGAAGTACCGAAGTTCCCGACCGCCCCACTGCGGCGGCTCCTGAAGGAGGAGAGCAATGAGTGTTCTGCATCCGCCGCGCGCGTACGCGACCGTGACCGGACCCACCGCGACCTACGTCGCGCCCGACGGGCACACCGAACCCGTCATGACGGACGGCACCGAAGACATCCGTCACGCCGTCGTCCGCCGCGCCGCCACCGACGCCCGTACCGCCGGCACCCCGCTGGAGCTCGTCACCTCCGGCGACCGCGGCACCCATCACCTCCTCATCGACACCACCGGCACCATCACCGCCATCCCCGCCGGCGTCACCGCCGCCCTCCCCACGCATCCCGGAACCAACGCGGCGCTCACGGACGAGGCTGACGACACCCGGGCTGACATCCGCACCGAGGACGCGCGACGGGCGGGGGCGCCGCTATTCGATACCGTCTCGGTGCAGCACCCCGGGGCGGTGAACGAGGAGGCTCCGCCGGCCGGACCTAGCGTGCCAACCGAGGAGGAAGATCCTCCGACAACGACATCGCGGCCATCGTTCATCGCCGTCAGCACCGAGACCCCCGAGACCGGCACGGGGTGGCGGGCCGTCATGGCACGACTCGGACTCCCGGTACCCCTGTCGGCGCGGCAGGTGCAGCATGCGGAGTGGGCGCGGTCGGTTTCGCGGCATTGGGCGGGATGCCGGAGCATCGCGGTCGCGAACGGGAAAGGCGGGGTGGGCAAGACGATGACAACCGCGATGCTCGCCGCCGCCTACGCCCGGTGGGGCGGCGGGAATGTGCTCGCGTGGGACAACAACGACACCCGCGGCACCCTGGGCTGGCGCACCGACACCGGGCTCTACGACACCACCGTCCGCGACCTCCTCCCCGCCGCATTGGAACTTCTCGCCCCGGATGCTGGGGTGTCGGACATTGCCCGGTTCGTGCATCACCAAGGTATGGACCGGTACGACGTGTTGCGTAGCAACCCCGAGCTTCTCGCCACCCACCAGCGCATCCACGCCGACCAGTTCGATCTACTGATGCGTGTCTCCGCCCGCTACTACCGGCTTGTGGTCTTCGACTCCGGGAACGACGAATCAGCAGACAGATGGCTGCGCATGATCGACTCCAGCGGCCAGCTGGTGATCCCCACCCTCGCCGCCCCCGAATCCGCCGAATCCGCCGCGCTCCTCCTCGACGCACTCCGCACCCGCGACGAGCACTCCGCCTACCTCGCCGACAACGCCGTCGTGATCGTCACCCAAGCAGAGGCCGCAGGCCGGGATGTGGCACGAATCGCCGCAGGGTTCGAAGGTCACGTGCGGGCCGTTCACACCATCCCTTACGACCGGGCCCTGAAATCCGGGCCACTGCGCTTCGACACCCTCCACCCCCGCACCCGGCACGCGTGGCTCGCCGCCGCCGCCGCTATCGCTGACGGCCTCGAACAGCACAGTGGTGAGCGGTATGAATGAGGGACTCCTCGGCCGGATCATCGCGGTGGGGATCGCCTGCAGCATCCTGCTGTCCCTCGCGTTCTCGTTCCTCACCGAAACGCTCGCCACCTGGATCTGCGGTACACGCCCCACACCGACCAGCCCGTTCTCCGGGCTCTGGCTCGCCCTCACCGGCGACCACAACGCGTATATGCCGATTGACGGATGTGCGCTCCCGGTCTGGCAGATCCGCGCCGCGGATGCCGCGGTCGTTGTTCTGATCGTCGCGGCAGCGGCGGTGGGGTTGGGGGCGTGGCGGCGGTACCGGCACTCCGACCGGTACTTCCTCACCGACCTCCGCCAACGCCCCGGATTCGCCCCCGCATCCGAAATCAAAGACCACCTCTCCGCCAGGGCCGTCCTGCGGCGGGCGGGGCAACTCCGCCCCGACCTCACCCGCCCGACGCCCGCGGACGTCGGGTGGCGGGTCGGCAGATCCCGCGGGATGGACGTGTATGTCTCCATCGAAGACTCCGTCGCCCTCGAAGGACCACCCCGGTCAGGGAAGGGATACCGGGTGCTGATCTCCGCGATCCTCGACTGGACCGGACCACTAATCACCACGTCAACGACGAACGACAACCTCACCGCGACAATGCGGATGCGGCAGACCCGGGGTAACGTGCACGTGTTCGACCCGCAAGGCCTCTCCGGCATCCGTCACCCGTTACGCATCTCCCCCATCGCCGGATGCGAAGACCCGCTCGTTGCGATGCAACGCGGCACGGCGATCATCACCGGCACCGCTCTGGGCTCTTCCACCACGAACGCGGAGTGGGCGCACGCGTCCGGTGTGGTCCTTGGCCGGTTGCTGCACGCCGCCGCTGTCGGCGGGTTCACCATGGCTGACATCTACGAATGGGGATCCAGCCCCACCCTCGCCCGCCGCGCCGTCGACGTCCTCCGCGCCGACGGCACCCCCGGATGGGGCGACTCCCTCGAGGCCACAATCAGCGGCGACGAGAAACTCGTCTCCGGCATCTGGTTCGGAGTCCAAGGAGCCGTCGCACCCCTCGCCGTCCCCCAAATCCGCGACACCCTCATCCCCCGCCCCGGCGACCCGACATTCGACCCGAACGAATTCCTCACCGCCCCCAACACCCTCTACCTGATCGGATCGTCCTCCGGGTCCGCCGCGATGGGCGGGTTCCTCGGCGCGATGCTCGACGACATCGTCGAAACCGCCCGCACCCGCGCCCTCTCCTCACCCGGCTCACGGCTACACCTCCCCCTCGGACTCATCCTCGACGAGATCGCGAATATGTTCCGCTGGGGCAACCTGCCCCGCACTATGGCCGACGGCGGCGGACGGGGAATCTGCACCTTCGTCGTCCTGCAAGCCCTCTCCCAAGCCGAAACCGCCTGGTCCAAAGCCGAAGCCGACACCATCTGGGCTGCCGCGACCGCGAAAGTACTCCTCGGCGGTGCCAGCCACGTCGACCACCTCCGCGACATCGAGACCCTCCTCGGTGCGAGAGACACCCGCCGCACCCAACGGTCCTGGTCCACCGAGCGCGTCGGCCACCAAACCAGCGAGCAACACGAACGCCGCCCGCTGATGTCCGTCGACGAAATCCGGCGGATGCCCCAAACCACCGGACTGCTCGCCTACCGCAATCGCCGCGGCGTACTGCTCGACCTCTCCGGATGGGACGAACGCCGCGACGCCCGCACCATCACCGCCGGCAAGACCGCCACCGAGCAAGAACAACAATCCGTATTCACCGACACCTACATCACCCCCACCCGCCCGCCGGTCGCACGCACGGCTGAGGAGGGGGCGCCGTGAACAATCAACGCCGCGGGGACGTGAAGAACCTTTATCGGTACGGGTTCCTCCGCTCCCCCGCATGGTTCGCCCGCCGGGATAGCTGGTTCACCACTGAGACCCGAAGGGCAGGGGCACTCTTCTGCGCGGGATGCGGGGAACCAGCCACGCGTGACGAAGTCGAACTGCACCACCTGGACTACAGCGGCGTCACCCTGGAGGCGGGCAGGTGGCGGGCGCACGAAGAACACGGTGACCTTGCCGCACTGCACCCGTACTGCCACGAACTCCTGCACCGCCTACTGGAGCGCGACACCGTCCTCGCGAAGCACCGAGACAGGCGGACCGCATCCCTCGCCGCAATCGAGCGGCTGCGCACCAAACTCGCCCCGGAGACCTCATGAACAGCCACCCCGAACCCGTAGACCCCGTCGCGCTGCTCGCCGCTGACGCCGCCCGTGTCACCGGCAAGGCGAACCGCGGCGGGTCCTCCGCCCCATTGGGAGCGACGGTAATCAACTGGCGCACCCTCTCCGGGTCCGCCGCCGCAATGGCCTGGGCAGACCTCCGCGACTGGGTGGAATGGTTCACTATCCGCTACAACGTGCCCATCAGCACCGTTCCGACCTGCTGGTGGCAGCACGGAGCGCTCGTCGAGGAGCTCACGGCGCTCCGCACCGCGCACGCCGCAGCATTTGATCCCACCGACACAGGGAACGGGCCAATCGGCTGGCACGAACGGCTCACCGTCGCTCTCCCCCGCCTCACCCGCGCATACAGCGGCGGCTGCAACACCGGGCACCGCCCCCTCACACCCCGCTCATGGTCGAACGTGACCGACGAGCAGGAATGGGAACAGTGGACCAACGAGGCCCACGCCCACTGACACAGCCCGTGTCACCGACCGAAAGGAAGACAAGATGACAACCAGGATCCCGGTCACCATCGAGGGCAACCTCACCGGCGACCCCGAACATGGCACCAGCGACAACGGAAACGAGTACGCGAGGTTCAGCGTCGCCGTCAACGACCGCCGCCTCAACGACACCACCGGCCGGTGGGAAGACGCCGGCTCGGTGTTTCACCGCGTCGTGGTGTTCAACCAGCAAGCCCGGCACGTCGCCGACTCGCTGCACAAGGGCGACGCCGTGCTCGTCGCTGGCGACCTCCGGTTCGGCACCTATACCGACACCACCACCGGACAAACCCGCGAAACCCGCGACATCGTCGCGGACAACGTGGGCGCCTCCCTGAAGTACGGCGGCGTCACCATCGCCCGCAGCCCAAGAATTAGCGGCCCCGCAGCCGAAGCTACGGGGCCGACAACCGCACCGGCGGCCACCGGTGCAGCATTCGCGCGCTAAACCCTCGAAAAGGTGCGAGCGGGAGTCATGGTACTCCCGCTCGCACCGGTAACGTCACCGTCCCGTGTGGGGAACTTTCATTTCTCCGGGCTCGCCGTGCGCTCGCGTGCTACCGTAAACACATCACGATCAGCCCGCTCGCCTCACGGCTCGGGCTGATTTTCTTTTTGCGGGAGACGTGATGGTTGCATACGACAAACCGTGGTTGCCCATCGAGGCACAAATCGACAAACTCGCCAGCCGTGGCGTCGAGATCGGTGATGAGGCAGACGCCGCCAAGCTGCTGCGCGCAGTCGGGTACTACCGTCTCACCGGATACCTGTACCCGTTCCGCCGTTCGGAGCGCTACGACGACGAAGGTCGCACTCGAGTGCGCGTACTAAGCAGATACCGCGACGGCACAACAATGGCGCATGCAGCGAAGATCATCGACTTCGACCGGGCGCTCAGAATCCTCGTGCTCGACGGCATCGAACGGGTCGAAGTCTCCCTGCGAATGCAACTGGGCCACACCCTCGGTGCACAATCCCCCTTCGCACACCTGGACTCGGCGACATTCGTGCCACCGTTCACCACTGAATACACCGACCCGATCTCCGGACTCCCGACCAGCAAGCACCTCCAATGGATCGCGAAGGTCAACGCCCGCCGGGACGCATCCGATGAAGCGTTCGTCGCGCACTTCCGCGACAAGTACGACGGCCAGATGCCGATCTGGGCCCTCACCGAGATCCTCGAGCTCGGCCACCTGAGCCGCCTCTACAGCGGCCTGAACAACTCCCTCGCCACCGCGATCGCACACTCCTACGGGGCCCCGACGAAGCGGGTCATGGCGAGCTGGATCGCCAGCTTGAACTACGTCCGGAACGTCGCCGCCCACCACGCTCGCCTCTTCAACCGAAAGCTCGTCGTCGCCCCCAGCCGGCCACCCGTCGGAGACGTCCCGCTCCTGGACCATCTTCGAGACGACAGCAGAGCGAAAGCGGTATACGGCGTTTACAACGCCCTCGCTGTCACCGCCTACCTACTCCGCACGATCGACCGGGACTCCGGATGGCCAGAACGCGTGCTTCATCTCGCGCGAACCTTCCCGGGCATCCCCAGCTTCACCCTCGACACGATGGGCGCCCACCCGCGCTGGAAGCGCCTCGAGCTGTGGGCACCGTGACGTCGTCACCGAGACGGACCGCGACCCGGGATCGCTGGCGGCGAAGACGCGAGCTGCGGGTGCTGTCGAAGTCGATCTTCAGCGGCCCGGTGCTCTGAACTCATCGAGCCACGGAGCCCACGTTCCACGTGGACCTGATCGAGTTGCGCTTGGAAATGCTCTCGTTCGTGTTCCAGAACGTCGCTCTCCGCTGTGCGCGTCTTGATCAGCGCAGCGACCGCCTCCCAGGCGGGGTCGGAACCGTCGTTCGCTGAGGGGCCGCGCCCAGTCCCGTGATGAGAGCTTTCAGCGGCCGCGAGGGCACTTGCGCGTTCCAGCAGTGCGCGCCGCGTGGTGGCAAGCCAGGCAACCAGAACATCCTGTGAACTCTGCCTGGCGGTCAGCGTGGCGGTGATCGCCTCCGCGACACGATCAAGATCAGGCGCCATCCCCCACGGTCGGGCACTCGCATGATCCAGCGGAGGGATCCGATCGGTCGCGATCCCCTCCGGCGCGCCGGTTGGCTCTCGCGCCGCGCGCCCCAACTCCACCCGCGCGGCGCGTGCACCGTCCTCGATCGTGACCTCCACGGTGCCGCGCAACATCGTCTCCGCAATCGCCTGGCGTGCCGCGACCGGGGTGCGGGCGATCGTGATGGCCACGTTGTGCTCGCGGCCGCGGGTCATTCCGACATAGAGGCCCGACGCATTGACGCCCGGCCCCACGATAGACGCGTCGGTGGTCTCACCCTGGATGCCGTGCACCGTCGACGCGTACGCGAGGTGCACGTGCTCGGCGAGGTAATCGTGCGACACCACCCGCACGTCCCCCGCATCGTGCACGCTTCCAAGGCGTACCCCGCCGCGTTCGATCAGCTGAACGGTCCAGAGCGCTCGGTTCTCTACTCCGGTCGTGGTGTCGTTGCGGCGGGTCTGGACGATGTCCCCTTCGAGGATCCGCTGCTCCCCCTGCCCCACCGCAACCCTGCCCACGTGTAGCGCACCGCGGTCGAGCCGCTGCTGCTGGATGGCGTTGTTGATGGCATCGGCCTCGTCGTTCGTACTTGTCACCAAGGCCACCCGTTTCCCCGCACCCATCCACCGGAAGTAGGCATCGACCATTGCCTCGCGCGCTTCCGCATGGTCGGCGACGCGGTGGATGAGCCCGCGGTCATCAAGGTCCGCTGCGACGGTGAGAGCGGCATCCTCCGACGCAGGTTCGCGCATCCGCAGCGTCAGCGCCGCATAGTCGGGGTCACGGAAACGGTGCACCGCCGTCAGTTCCACCACCGCGGTCGCACGGCGGGTCAGACATGCCATCGCCCCCGAATGCCCGACCGGCATCGCCTGCAGATGATCGCCAACCATCGCGACGCCGGCCCCCGTCTCGGCCGCAAGCGCCGCCAGAGCGTTCGCGGTGTGCAGATCGACCATCCCGGCCTCATCGACCACCACCCGATCGCCCGGCGTCAGCGGGTAGCGGCGCGGCCCGGTGAACACGTTTCCGCTCGTCGGGTCGATGTCTCCGACGCTCAACCGGGACCATACCGGCGCGCCGGCTATGTCGTGGGTCCATCGCCAGCCGTGGTCGGCGAGCAGGGCGTGCAGGCTGGATCCTGTCGCCCCGATCTCGCGCGACGCTACCGCCGCAGCCTTCTTCGTCGGGGCGACCACCACGATGCGCCGGCCCTGCCGCGCCAATGCCCCGCTCGCCACACGAAGCGTCGTTGTCTTCCCCGCACCCGCCGGCCCCGTCACACTCACCAGCCGATCCGTGCCGGCAATCGATGCAGCCGCCTGCGCTTGCGCCGTATCGAGCACCACAGAATCGGTGAGAACTTGGCGGGCGACATCTTCGACAAGGTCTGCATCAAGCGGTTTCCCGGGCACGGCGAGAGCATCCAGGCGCGCGGCAAGATCCACTTTGAGCGACGCCGTCGCGACCGACATGAACCCCTTCACGTGCCCCGGCCGCGCACCCTCCCCCGCGAGCAAATCGACCGTGAGCGTGAGGGCACACGCCTCGACATCATCGATCAAGGGTTGGAAGGAGCCGCGGTCACCGACCAGCCCCGCGCCTGCGAGAGCGCGAATCACCCCTGCGCGTAAGTCAAAGGTGCTGAACCGTCCACCATTCGAAGCCGACCGGGCATCCGCATCCACCACCGCCTTCGCTGCCAGCACCTCACGATCCACACCCGCAGGCCGCTCCGGGCTCACTACCGGCGCGCGAGGCTCGAGCAGGGTCGGGTCGATCGCGGCGACCTCGTCTCGAATGAGGTGCTCCCACTCATCCTCATCGACCCGGGTCGGTTTGTTCGGGCGTCGGGTCGCCCACGCGAGCCGGTCGATTTGTTGCTGCACATCATGCGAGGGCTCCTGCCCTGGATGCTCAGCGCGCCACTGCGTGACTAGCACCGCTCGGTTTGCCTCGATCTGATTCGATCGGCGCGACAACGGCCGTACCGCCCGCGCCAACTCAGCGATCTCCCCGTTCGCGTCGACGGTATAGCCGTGGCGGGCGAGCGCGGCAATCCACGCAGGGTCCGTTCGCGCTGCGAGTTCACCCTCGGCATTGACAACAGTGTGGAACTTCATCGCGACCCGCGAGTCCACATTCGACCATTTGCCGTCCTGGCCCTGCACCTTCACGTTCAGCCACAGGTGCCGATGAATGTGCGGATCCAGCGCCCGCGACCGGCGATGCTGCAACTCCACCACCTCAACCCGATGAAGAGCCTCACGGAACCTGCCACCCGCACCTCGGCGCGCGTTCAGCTCCTGCTGCCAGGCTCCAATGATCCGGTCACGGAGACGGTCCTGAAGCGCCTCAAACTCGGTCGCCAACTCCGGATGTATGAGCGCAGCGATGCTGTACGACTTCGGCGCGTTGATCGTGCCATCCAGGATCAGATCCGCGGTCGGTCCAGAAAGATCCCGACCGCGCTGCTCCCCCGATTTCGGGTCTCGACCATCCACCCACTGCCGAAGTTGCTCGGCCGTGAGCGTGTCGCGAGTGATGATGCCGTCCGCGACAACGAGCCGAGTCATCCCCTGCGCACTGGACTCGCTGTATGCGGCGAGCGCGTCAACCCCGGCCGCAGTGAGCAAGTGCGAATCGCACACACCCTGGAACGCGTACGCCATCGCCTGCCGGACGCCCTGTGACCGAACGCCGCGCTTCCACCTCTGCAACCCACCCCGCACGCTCCGAGCGTACGCCGAGTCTGCGTATCACGCAGCGTGATTCACAGAAAGTGCCTGCGTGCATCGTCGTTTCGTCACTCTGGTCGCTCTTGGCGTCGTGGCTCGTATCGTCGGCGATCGCGTTCCGTCGATCGTCCCGAGGTGTCTCGACGTGTTCGCATGAGCGACCTTCATCGGGCACCTTCGCGGGCGGGACTTACGAGAATCGGCCCACTCCTCACTCCGCGGGCTGTGGAGTTTGCCGCTCTTTGGCGGTGTTCTGTGATCGCTTCGTGTCGCTAGTTGCCGATGACGAGAATGCTCGCGGCGGCTTCAATGACGTCGTCGGTAATGGTGTCGAGCTGGTTGATCTTCAGCACGCGATTGATCTGGGGGAAGAGCCGTTCGAGCAGGCGGAAGTTGCCGCGGGTGATGCGTTCGATGGCGGCGATGGCTTGAGCGTCGGTGAAGTCGTCAGGGTCGAGAGTCCTGCCGAGTCGCTTCCAGTGGCGGTCGAGAACGAAGAGGAGCTCTTCCCGGCCAAGGGCGCGGTAGTGGTGTGAGAAGCCGAGGCGGCTGTAGAGCTGGGGGTAGTGACGGAAGCGTTCGTCGATACCGGGCATGCCGATCAGGATCATCGCGAGATGCGTGCGGTCGTGACGGTCGCGGAGAAGCTCCAAGGCGGTCGGGGTGAGCCGTTCGGCTTCGTCGATGATGAGGAGCTCGACCAGGCGGGTGACGTCGTTCTGCCTGACCACTTCACCGTCGGGCATGAGGGAGCGGAGGTGCTCGTCGGCGCAGAGTCCGACTTTGATCTGCCAGTGGTCGATGTCGTGCATGAGGTCCTTGGGCCGGCAGAGGACTTCGGGTGTGTAGAAGACGGTGCGGGATCGGTTCGCCAGGGCATAGTGCTTTGCGTCGTGATCGCCTCTCGGTCCCCACGCGTTGATGTAGGGCTCGAGGGCGTCCCAGTTCGCGTAGCGGCGGGCGGAGTTGGTTTTCCCGACGCCGGCGGCGCCGTGGCAGATCCCGATGGTTTTCTCCTTTCGGACGGCGTTGGCGAACTCGGTGAAGCGTCGGTGTTCTTTGGTGACGATGAATGCCTGGTTCATCACTCGTCCTCTTCGTAGGTGCGAAGCCGTGGCCGCCGCTTGATCGGTTCGGGGGTGCGAGGTTCCTGGCGGGTGGCAACGGTCGGAATGCGATCGTGGATTGCACGACGCAGCTGCTTGCGGCGGGCGCGGCGGGCGGTTTCGATGTCGCGGAGGCTGAGGCGGAGGTTGGGGTGGGCCTCGTCGATGGCGGTGCAGATGAACGTGTCGCGGTCGTAGACTGAATCGCCCCGGGTTTAGTGGAGGGCGAGTTCTCCCAGCGCCGGCTGGTGCTGGGAGTTGATCTCACGGTAGTACTCGTTCTCTTTCTCGATGGGTGTGAGGTATCCGATCGAGGAGTGCAGTCGGTTCTCGTTGAACCAGTGCACCCAGGACAGCGTGGCCAGTTCCAGGTCGTCGGCGCTGCGGAACGGGCCGTCGATCTTCACGCACTCGGTCTTGTAGAGGCCGACGACGCTCTCGGCGAGGGCGTTGATGCTCCTATATCTGTCAAGCCGCGATTTGGAGGGGTGGTCGGGCTTCGCGGATGGGGCGCATCGCGGCCCAGAGTTCGCGGGCGAGAAGACGTTTCAGACACCGGATGATCTCGGACTTCGTCTTTCCTTCGGTGATCCGGCGGGCGACGTAGGCCTTAGTGGGTTCGTGGTGCTGCATGCGAACGATGACGACACGGTAGAGTGCGGCGTTTGCTTGCCGGTGACCGCCCCGATTGAGCCGGTGTCGGGTGGTCATCCCTGACGATGCAGGGATCGGGGCGACACCGCAGAGCCGGGCGAACGCGGCCTCCGAACGGATCCGTTCCGGATTGTCGCCGGCAACGATCAGCATCTCGGCCGCGGTGTCAGGACCGACCGCAAAGGCTTTCGCGAGGTCGGGAGCGATCTGCGCGGTCAGCTCTGCCAGGAGCTTCTCATGCCCGGAGATCTCGGCATCCAGTACTTCCCAGCGACGGGCGATCGATCGTAACGTGTGCTTGGTCGACGCGATGATTGTGGTCACCTGGCCCGGACGAAGCGCCGCGCAGCGATGGATGAGCGCCATCTTCGATAGCGGTTGCAGCTCCTGACGCAGATCGTCGGGGGCGTTCACGATGACCTGCTTGAGGCTGATCATCGCGGATGTTCTCGCCTTGACGGCGACGTCCTTGGCGACCTTGATCTGACGGATCATCTCCACTGTTCCATCGGCTGACTTCGGGATGGCCGTCGCCAGGCCCGCGAGGACTGCCCTGGCTGCGTTCTCGGCATCGATGGTGTCGGACTTGCCTCGTAGTCGCCTGTCGCGACGGTCCGTTCTCATCACCTCCAGCGTCCCGATTCCACGACGGCGCACTGCGCCGGCCAGGCCTGCACCATAGGAACCGGTGCCTTCGATCCCGAAGGTGAGTTTCCCGCCGAACGATTCGCCCCAGTCGATCAGCTGGCCGTAGCCACCGGAATCCGCCGCGAAAGATCGGCGATCCAGGACCGCGCCGAGCTCATCGATCGCGACGGCGACGTGGACGTGTTTGTGAGTGTCGACGCCGACAACGACTCGACGGTGAGAGGGGACTTGCTGCATGCTCATAGTGCTCGCTCCAACCAGATCAGGACAGGGTGAGTGACACTGGCCGGTCGGGTGGACGGGACTGTGATGGGACTGTTGCGATCAGGCTCCTATGAGGTCACGCCCGCCCGGCCAGCACCACGAGGGTGATGCGCCTCCTGACGGACGACAGATCAACAGCAAGGACACCCAGACTTCGAGGTCAGTCGTCAGCAAGAGTCAGGCCGCCAGGAGGTACTCGACACTCTCACA
>NZ_NMUM01000020.1 GCF_002812805.1 Microbacterium lacus
GGGTGCGTCTCGTAGCTTGGTGTCAATTCCTGCGGGGTTCTCGTCGTCGTTGACGTAGGAGGGCCATCGTGGGATGACCAGTTGTTTCCGCCAAGAAGCAAAGAAGAGATCCCACGATGACCCAGAATCAGTCTGCCTTGACGACCCTGATCGCAGAAGTCCTCGCCGATCCTGACCTCGCCCATTCCGACGTGTTCCGTCGGATGCTGCAGGCGGGGCTGCAGGACCTTGTTGACGCGGAAGCGACCGCGAAGATCGGCGCGGCCCGTTACGAACGCACGGCGGAGCGCACCACGCGTCGCAACGGTGCTCGCGCGAAGACGCTCGCCACGCCCGCGGGGGAGGTCGACATTCAGATTCCGAAGCTGCGGGAGGGGTCGTTCTTCCCGAGCCTGCTCAGCCCACGCCGCCGTGTCGACAAGGCGCTCTACGCGGTGATCTGCCAGGCCTGGATCGACGGAGTCTCCACCCGCAAGGTCGACCAGCTCGTCCGCGCGCTGGGCAACGACACCGGCATCAGCCGGTCCACCGTCTCCCGCATCTGCTCCGAGATCGATGAGGTGGTGCACGAGTTTCTGCACCGCCGGCTCGATCACACCTGGTTCCCGTACCTGTTCCTGGACGCCACCTACCTCGACGTGCGCCACCGTGGCCGGGTTCTCTCCCAAGCCCTCATCGTCGCGACCGGGGTCAGCGGCGACGGCCGTCGGGAGATCCTCGGGATGGCTCTCGGCGACGCGGAGACGACGGACTTCTGGACCGAGTTCCTCCGCTCCCTCCGCGACCGCGGTCTGAAAGTCTCCACCGACACAGACCCGCTCGGCGTGACCCTCGTCACGTCCGACGCTCACGCCGGCATCAAAGCCGCCGTCAAAGCGATCCTCCCCGGATCGGGCTGGCAGAGATGCCGCGTCCACTTCGCTCGTAACGTCACCCAGAAGCTCGGATCGGCACGCTCCAAGCCCGTCAACGCGCTGATCTCGACGATCTTCGCGCAGACCACCCCCGAGGCCGTGATCGCCCAGTATCACCAGGTCTCCACGTCCCTCCGCGGGTCGTTCCCGGAGATCGCAGACATGCTCAATGCTGCCGAAGCAGACCTCACCGGATTCGCGCCGCTCCCGCGTGAGCATTGGCAGAAGGTCTGGTCCAACAACCCGATCGAGCGCCTCAACCGTGAGATCAAACGCCGCGCCGACGTCGTGCAGATCTTCCCCGACCGCGACTCCGTCACCCGCCTCATCGGCGCCGTCCTGCAGGAGCAGCACGAGGAATGGCAATACGGTGAACGCCGCTACCTCTCCGACATCTCCATGCGCAAACTCGTCCACACACTCCAAGACCACGCCGAGCCTGAGCGCCCCGACCTGTTCCTCACCGCCTGACCCTCACCCATCAAGGAAGCAGCCGGATTGACACCACAACACGGGACTTGACCCGTTCATGCGCTCAAAAGTTCATATTCCCATCGAAACTGAGCCAGCAAGCTGAGTCATTAAAGTTTGGTGCCGTGGGCAGTCGTGCGCTAATCTGCCGCCCGCTCGGCGTGCAGGTGGCGGTTAATCTCTAAGAGCAGTGCCGTGTTCCGGCTAGAGTGCCGGGCACGGCTGACGATCCCGTCACGACGACTGAATTCGTGCGAACTAGATAACCTCGAGCTCGAGCACGCTCCAATGCCAACGACCGAGTCGCTGACGCCGTTGCGACCTGAACCGCATGAAATCCGGAACGTCGCCGCGTGCCTCGACGTTGGCTTTCCCGTCCAGGTAACTAGGAGCGTCTCGCATCGAGGTAGGTGGAGGTGACCCTGCATGCGAGAACCTATATCCGGTATCGAAGACCGAGTGTGCTCCGGTTCAGCCGAACGGCACCGCCGCCAGAATCGTGACCTGTAGTGGTCCTGAGGGGGCGTCGAATGTGACCGCGTCCTGCACGTATCTTCCTGAAATCGCCGACCCGAGCGGTGACGTTGGCGAGTAGACGCTGATCGCCACGTCGGGATCAAGCGACGCCAGCTCCCGGTCACCCAAGAGGAACGTCGTAGTCGACCCGTTGTCGAAGCGGATGGTGACCGTCATCCCGGCCTCGACGAGGCCGTCGTCTGGCTTACGATCCACTTCGGCATTGCGCAACGTGTCTCGCACCTGCAGCATGCGCGCCCCATCGACGTCTTCGCCGATCTCGGCTCTCCGTTCGAGATCCGAGAGCTCTTGAGTGAGGCGGTCGCGGGCGGCAGGCGTCGTCCATACGGGGGTGGAAATCATCATTTGGAACGTCCTTCATTTCCGGCGAACGCGCGTCGAAGTGGTGTGCGGGGAACAATGAGTCTAGCCGAGAACAGATCTCAACGACCGAGGATTTCCCGATCAGGGGTAATTTGCCTTTTCTCCAGGACGGGCTATGGTTCATCGAACCACACCCGCTGAGAAGGGACGGATGATGCAATGGCAGGCAAAGCACCGCGTGGCAGCTCCACGAAGAAGGAAGCGAAATTGTCACTCAAAGAAAAGCGGGAAGCAAAGCGGGATAAGGCCGCAGGGAGCGAATTCATCAAACCGCGCAAGAGCCGGTAGGCCATAGCAACAAGGTCAGCGTCCGGCAGGACTGCCGCCCATTCGCCTTCGAGCGGGTCGACTCAATGAGAACAGCCATTGCCCGAAAAGCTGTTGCGCCTCGAAGGCGGGCAAGGAGCCGGCTCTAACTGAAGCCCACTCGACTCTCTGACGGTGGGGCATCAGCCCCACCGTCAGAGCCCGTCTTTGCGCCGTCAAATGAGAAGTAGTCCCAGGCCCCCGCCGCACAAACTCGACCCTTCAGTCAGTTACAGGCGTGTCTACGGCCTCCGACGCCAGGGACTTCAGCCGCGCTGGCCCGGCACCGGTCTGGCGGACGGCGACCCGGCACTCCGGCCTGCGGCGATACGATCGGCGCTGAGGATGTTGGGCTTCGAGACCGGGCGACGATGCCATCATCGATTCGACAACCGGCGGAAGCGGAGGTTCCCGCGCGTGCTTGGTTTCGCCAAGCCGTCGCCAGGTCCTGGCGTCCTGATAGCGAACTGGGAGCCGCTGGACGCTGCAGACGTCGCCGGACGCCTTGGTCCCCGTGTCAGCACTGCCCGGTTCAACCTCGACAAGCGCACTGCGGCCGGGCTTGCCCGGCCCCGCGCCGGGCCGAAAGACCGCGGGGCCGGCCACGCATGCTCCACTCCCCGGTCGGACCGATCCGCAACGAAAAAGCTGCGCGCAGCTCATCCGCGTTCATTCTGCAGCGCTCGCGCATGAGGACGGTCGGGTCCGGGCTCGCTCCGCGTCGCCCACCAGTGGCGCGCGCCTCCGCTTACTTTCGCCGCACGCGGACCGACCTAGTTGCGTGCGATTGGCCCGTCATGTGCCCTTGTCCCCTGGCTGGTAGGTGATGTATCCGTCCGCCACGTGAGCGAACGGTGTAAGTACAGCGGGCTGCGTGAGTGTGGGCGACATGATGTTGTAGACCGAGACACCGCGAACGAGTAGAGCATCTGTGATCAATCGTCGGTGGCATCGCCACGGGACTGCTTCGCTGCACATGATTGCCGGCGAGGAGTCGGCGACAAGTCCGATCAACTCGTCCAAACCGGCCTGAAAGGCGTCTGTTCTCATGTAATCGGCATAGTCGCGGAAAGCCTTCACCCGCCACCCACCGTTCGAACTCGCCACACCGGCCGCCGTATGCCGACGCCCACCGAGCGCGCGAATCCACTGATATCCGATGTCAGGCGGCAGGGCGCTCTGAATGTGTTCGCGATCCCATTGCGGAAACTTTCGCGACGACGGGAACGAGCGCACGTCCACCAACTGGGTGACCGTGTTGCTCCTGAGCATCGAGACGACGTCTTCAAAATCGCGCGTCGAGTGCCCGATGGTATGTATGACTACCATCCGCGCCGCTATGTGCTCAACAGGTTCTGGCCAGCGCAGTGACCCGGTGCCTGTTCATGGGTGTTCCTGTCCGATCGTGGAGGTCTTGGGTGGGACGATTCGGTGTTCTAGATGTAGCTCTCCCGGAGGTTGTGATCAGCGTGGCGTGAGGTGAATTGGGAGGACCTCCGATATCGAAGTGGGTTACCACACTCATTTCGACCACCGGAGGTCCTCGTGACTCACGCTAATGCTCCCTTGTCCGAAACCGGTCGTCTGCGGCTGGCGAAGCTTGTTGTCGATTCTCGTTGGCCGTTGCGGAGAGCAGCGGAAAGGTTCAGCTGCTCTCCGGCGACAGCGAAGAAGTGGGCAGACCGGTATCGGGCCGCAGGCACCGCGGGGATGCGCGATCTGTCCTCACGTCCGCTGATGTCCCCATCGCGAACGGCGCGACGGACGGAGAGACGGATCGTGTCGTTGAGGTTCGCGAGGCGGTGGGGCTCGCATCGGATCGCCTGGCACCTGCACCTGTCCCGCTCGACGGTGGAGAACGTGCTGCGTCGTTACCGGATGCCACACCTGTCGCAGTTGGACAAGGCGACCGGACTGCCGGTGCGGCGCGAGCCTGTCAAGTTGTTTGTGTAAGCGGGCATCGGTGGGTGGTCAGAGGTAGGGGTTGATTCGGTCGGGGAACGCGATCGCGAGCTGCGAGAGCGCCTTCTTCCAGTTCGTGGTGACGGCGCCTTCGACCAGCCGCGGTGGGGCTTTGCGTTCGTTCGAGGGCTTGCCGCGTTCCTTCGCCCGCTCGAGGGCTCGCTTGTCTTCGATGTTGCAGATCGCGAGCCAGAGCAGCTTGACGACTGCCGCGTCGTTCGGGAAGTGACCCCGGTTCTTGGTCACTTTCCGCAGCTGGAAGTTCAGCGACTCGATCGCGTTCGTCGTATAGACCACCCGCCTGACTTCGGGCGGGAACCCCAGGAACGGGGTGAACCGCTCCCACGCGTTCTCGAACGCGGCGACCGTGTGCGGATTGCCCTGACCCAGATCGGAGGCCGCGAACGCCTCCAGCGCTGCCCTCGCCGCGTCCGCGTCGGGGGCTTGATAGATCAGCTTCAACGCGGCGGCGACGGCTTTGCGTTGCCCGTAGGAGACGAACCGCATTGACGCTCGGATCAGATGAACGACGCAGGTCTGCACGAGCGATTCAGGCCAGGTCGCCTCGATCGCTTCTGGGAAGCCGGTGAGCCCATCGCAGCAGACGATGAGCACGTCGCGGACGCCGCGATTGGCGAGCTCGGCGCAGACGGAGGCCCAGAACTTCGCGCCCTCGGCTTGCTGCACCCAAATGCCCAGGACGTGCTTGACGCCTTCCATATCGACGCCGACCGCGATGTGAGCGGCCTTGTTGCGCACGTGTCCGCCGTCGCGGACTTTCACCACGATCGCGTCCAAGTAGATGACCGGGTAGAACGCTTCCAGCGGCCGAGACTGCCAGGCAAGGACCTCGTCGGAGATCTCGTCGACGATCTTGGAGATCGTCTCGCGACTGATCTCGGTGCCGATCGTCGACGCCAAGTGGTGTTCGATATCGCGCACCGTCATTCCGCCGGCATAAAGCGACACGATCATCTCGTCCAACCCGCCGAGGCGACGCTGGCCGACCGGCACCAGCCTCGGGATGAACGTCCCGTTCCGGTCCCGCGGGATCGAGAGTTCGACATCGCCAGCGACCGTCGAGACCGTCTTCGGGAACGAACCATTGCGGGAGTTGTCATGCAGCGGCGCCTCGGGATCACCACGCTCGTAACCGACATGTTCGGTCAGCTCAGCGCCCAGACCACGCTCGAGACCCGTCTTGATCAACTGCTGGATCAACCCGTCCCTGCCATCGAGCTGCACCTCGCCAGCATCAATCTTCGCGAACAGATCATCCAGCACCCCCGACTCACGCAGCCGTCTGGAGCCTTCCTCCTGCCGTCGCCGTCGCTCCGCTCGAGCTTCTTTGTCGATCATGGTCATCAGTGTCGTCCTTCCATAAGAAGCAGACACCCCTTACACAAACGATCTGACACCCTC
>NZ_NMUM01000027.1 GCF_002812805.1 Microbacterium lacus
ATCGAACGCGTCGCCGACGGACCCGATCGAGGGTGCGATGCCATCGAGCGCCAGCTTCTCGGTGTAGGCCAGCGAGACGTATTGAGACCCGGCGTCCGAATGTGCCCGCAGCTGCTCGGGCTGGACCGGGTGCCCATCACGCGCTCGTTCCCAGAGGGCCATGCGCAGCGGGATCATCACCAGCTCGACGTGCTTGGTGGTCTGTGCGTGCCAGGCCACGATGCGTTGCGAGTAGACATCGACGATGAAGGCGACGTAGACCCAGCCCGCCCAGGTGCGGCAATAGGTGAAGTCCATCACCCAGGTGTGATCCGGCCGGGGCGCGGTGAAGTCGCGGTTCAGCAGGTCGCCGGCACGGACCCCGTCCTTGGCGGGGATCGTAGTGCGGGTGCCCTTGTCGCGACGGATTCCCGACAGCCCGAGCGAGCGCATGGCCCGGTCGACCGCGCCTCGCGACGCGCCGGGGATCGACGTGCGGCGGATCAGCGCGGTCATCTTCCGCCGCCCGTAGAGGCCCTCGGGAGTCAGCACGCGACGCATCGTCCCGTTGCGTTCGACAATGGTCCATGCCGCGGCGCGGACAGCGTCCTGGACCTGCGCGTCCGTGATCGTCCGCACTGCGACGATGCCTTGCCGGTGGGCTCGGTAGGTGCGCGCGGCGATCTTCACGCCCTGCGCTTGCAGGACCCGGATGATCGACTCGACCGCGTGACCTTCGGCTCTCATCGTGTCAATGAAGCCCAGCATCAACGGTTGCGGGGGTCGAGTTCCCCCGCGAAGAAAGTCGTCGCAGCTCTCAGGATCGCGACATCCTCCCGCAGACGACTGTTCTCGGCCTTGAGCCGCTTGATCTCGGCATGCTCGACGCTGGTGATCCCGTCGCGGGTGCCGTCGTCGATATCGGCTTGCAGCACCCACCGGCGCACCGACTCGTGGCCCACGCCGACCTGGCGGGCAACGGCCGCTGACGCGGCCGTCAACGAGGGATACTCCGAACGATGCTCACGCACCAGCCGGACAGCGCGCTCACGCAGGGCAGGATCGATCTTCTTCGGCATGACATACATCCTTCCAACTCAAAAGGATGCGGCATCAAACCTGGGGCGCTTCAGATAGGTGCAGGCGCAACTCGTCGCGGTTGTCGTTGACCACCATGCTGTCGAATCCGCGCATCAGGTTGTGGAACGTGAGGATGGCGTGGTCCGCCTGCTGCGCGGGGGTCACGTGTAGCAGCGGATCGTTCTTCGTTGCGACGCTCCGCTCGGTCGCCGGGAGCTTCGGCAACCTGAGCTCATCCCCGCGAAGGTCGGAACCGTCCTCGCGGGACATCACGCCGTCACGGTCGTGCATCGACCTTCGCCACACCTCGAGAAGGCCGCCGAGCTTCTGCTGCGCTTCCTGCTCAGAGACCTCGTCGCCGTGACGCTGAATGTATGTGCCCACCAGGCCTGCGAAGCGGTGGAAGCCGTCCGTCGTCATGCGATTACCCTAGGGTCCGCTTTGCCGGTCGCGCGGTAGCCGTCGGTGACCCGGTCGCGGGCAGCCTGTCGTTTGACGCTGGGAAGACGACCGTTCACGCGACCGAGGCGGCGCTCACTTGACACTCGACATATCGTCACCGCAACGGCAGGCGCTACGGATGAGTCGCACACCGGTGACCTTGCAGGCAAGAGCCCTGTTCAGCTGCACGCCTCGGCTCCCTACACGAACTACGACCGCCGTAACGGGGTCGAGGTGCCCGGCGAAGGATCCGAATCGTGTGGCGTGGACCACGGAGGGCGACGCTTGGGCAATGGATGGAATACAGATTGGATACGCCAGGGTCTCGACTACGGATCAAGACCTCACCGCTCAACGCGACGCACTACTGCGTTTGGGCGTTCACGATGAGCACATCTACGTCGACCACGGCATGACCGGCGCGAATCGCGCCCGGCCGGGCTTGCGGGAGGCGCTCGCTGCGGTGCGAAGCGGCGACACGCTCGTCGTGACGAAGCTTGACCGCCTCGCCCGGTCGCTGCGGGACGCTCGCGAGATTGCGGATGAACTCACGGGCAAGGGCGTCGCGCTCAGTCTCGGCGGGAGCCGTTACGACCCGACCGATCCCGTCGGGCGACTGTTGTTCAACGTGCTCGCCATGGTTGCGGAGTTCGAGCGAGATCTCATCAGCATGCGCACGCGGGAAGGGATGGCGGTCGCCCGTGCCAAAGGAAGACTGAAGGGCAAGCAGCCGAAGCTGTCGAAGACGCAGAGAGCGTTGCTGTTCGAGGTGCACGACCGAGGCGAGTACACCCAGACCGAGATCGCGGAACTGTTCAGCGTCTCGCGCGCCACCGTCTATCGCGAGCTTCAGCATCGCCGGGAGAAGTTCCTCACGGGCTGCGAAGCGCACATCTTCTAACGCCCCCTCGGCCGCGGTCATCTGAGTCGGATGTCCAATCCGACTCAGCCGCGGCCAGCTAGAAGATCCCGCCGCGCAACTCGCTCGTTAGGCCGCACGAGGACGCTCGATCGCGCCGACTGAACCCTCAGCTCGCCCCACCGGGCGTTGGGCCGCTGACTCCGATCCTGTTTCAGCCGATAGGTTCGAACAGCCGCGGAGGGCGATCATCCTGCAGACGCAATGTGACGACCGCCGCAAACAGGCTTCGCCCCGACGCGGAGTGGCAGTTCAAGCGGTGCTTTTGAGGATCAGGCGTGTCGCTTCCGTTGGCCGGTCCCAGTGCGGGAAGTGTCCGCAGTTTTCGAACCAGTGCAGCGTGGCATCTGGGAACAGCTCCGTTGCCCGCGTTGCCTCGCTGGGAACGGTAACCCTGTCCTTCCGCCCCCAACCGATGACCATTTTGCCCTTGAGGGAACCGGCCGGCGCTCCCTTTTGGCGAGGCCCGTGAACCAGCGCCTTGAGGGCCGGGTCCAGGCTGGTCGAGGTCTTGAAGCCGCGGAGCTCGTGCAGGACCAGATCCTGCGGCAGCTTCCAGGGATGGGCAGAGAACTGCAACAGCAGGGCAGTGCGGCCAACAGGATTGCCGGTGAGGAAGGGGAGCGCTGGTTGGATGCGGCGCACCAGCGCGACCGACGCCTTGACACTCGCGCCGAAAATCGCTGCCTGGCGGTCGTTCCAGAATCCACCGGGGTCCAGCGCGACAGTCGTGCCGGCGTGCCCTCGACGTGCCATCTCCATGGCGATACGGGCGCCCATGGAGCTGCCGACCACATCGATGTCGCCCAGTTCCGCGTCGCGGATGAAGGCTTCGACGGCACCGGTCAGCGTAGCGATCGTCGTTTCCCCGGCCAGCGGCGGAGATTCGCCGCAACCGGGGAGGTCGACGGCAATCACCTCGCGTTCAGCGGCCAGGGCCGGGACTACCGGGTCCCAGTTGCCGATGCTGGAACCGAGCCCATGGACCAACAGCAGTGGCTTGCCGGAGCCTTGCCGGGTCGAGTGGAGCATGAAGTCACGGTAAGGCATTGGGGACTGAGCGCCGAGACCGTTGCAAAGTCCGCATTGAGCGCGTATGTGCTCGCGGACGTGCTGCGCCGCGCGCAAGGCGACCCTGTTTCGCGTACGGCCGGAACGAGTTGCGGCGGGTGAGCGCTGCTGAGGGGTCATCTGTCAAGGCCGCAGAGCCCTCTGTGTACTTTCGTGCGCGGGCGGCTCTGCCATGCTGACCAGGTGGATTGCTTCTGTTTCATCTACGCGCTCTGGTGTCACGCGACTAAAGACGTCACCGCTGGCTCGTGGGCGGAGTGGGTGACCGCGTTCATCGCTGCCCTGGCGCTCGCCGCTGCCGTCGTTGCGGGTTTCTACGCGGCCAGCTCCGCAAAGAGCACGAGGGATGCCGCCCAGAGCGCGAAGGACTCCGCCGAGATTGCTGTCGATGCGTTCCTGTCGGACGCGAAGGTCCGCATCGAAGCCCAGGCGCGGAAGGTGTACACAACCACAGGTGTGCCGAGGTACCAGTACGCGAAGCAACCGGCGCCGTCGGAGACCAACATCATCTACAGCTCGGACCTTCGGGAGCCGAGCACAGCACCGGAGTACCGCGGGAAGCCGCCCGCGGGCGCCTGGCAGTACACCGCGAACGCGCTGCAGCTCGAGTTCGTCGTGCACAATAGCAGCGACGAGATAGTGGGACCCGTCCAGCTGTTCGCGACCGACGTTCACAGGGGCGAGAAGACGCCCGTAGGTGTCCCGACGGAAGTCATCCTTCCCGCCAAGGAGCAGAAGGTGTTCGTGGTCGTCCCCCTGCTCCCGGGCACCAACCTTCAGGAGACCGATCCGGAACTGGTCGCCCTCCGCTGGGTTCCCGTGCTCAGGTTCCGTGACACCGCTGGGATCCATTGGGAGCGGACCGGGTTCGAGCCAATCCATCAGATGGATTACGACCCGTTCTCGCCGGACGCACCCCCGCACATGTGACGGTCAAGAGGAGGCGTCCGTTCCGCTGAACTCGCGGTCGCCGAACTTCTGATGCGTCGCCCTTTTCACGGGCTGCGGCGAGGGCCCGATGCCCGCGGTCAGTGAGATGCAGCGCGCGATCTGGTCGGACATGTCCAGAAACGCAGTGCCCGTGGACTGACGTAACGGCAGCCGTCATCTGATTGGACCGGTTTCCGGGAGCTCCACCTGCGCCGTTGCTGAATCTTCGCCGTCGTCACGCTTGACGCGCCGCTTCACCCGCAACAGTCTGCTGAACGTCGGTTCGACTGATCGCAAGTCGCGCTCGCCAGCCTCGCTCAGTTCGACCTGCCAGACACTTCCCGCGTAGTCGTCCTCGGGCGGGGCGAAGCCGAGATCCCCACGCACGCGAAAGACAGTTCTCGCCCTCCATGTCCCGTCCTCCCCCAGCCACTCAAACGGCACGTCCATCGACGGTCTCCACCCGAGCCGGCGAGCGAAGGACGGGTTGATTGCGATCCACTGAGGGCGCTCCGGGTCGGACAGAAACTCCTCGGAACGGACCACGAGAGTCTTGTCGCCCGAATCGAACTCTTCATAGGCGCGGGACTCGAGGTCCAGGCTCGTCACCGACGCAGTCCGTATCAGGCGCAGGCCTTTGGACCGGAGTCCAACCACCGGCACGAGGGTTCGACGCTCGCTGGGAGTGTTCCACACGAGTGACTTCCATTCACCCACCTCGGCAAGGACGAAGGTCTCAGCATCACGATGGGCGCTCGCATACGCCTCAGCGGCAGCGGTCGCCTCTTCAGTCCAAGTGCGGGTGTCATATCCGCGCACAGACTCGTCGCGCCAAGGAAGAGGCGTCGATGCATTCAACGGCCGCGGAGTAGGCGAGTCAATGCTGTCGAGAAGGCCCATTTCGACTGCGAGATTGCCCGCTGAGCGAAGGTTGCCGCTGTCGTGCAGCAGGGCGGCGACGTGCCCCACGGCTCTTCGCCCAACCATCAGCGCCCAAGGCCGATAGATCAGCTTCTGGCCGCGGCGCTTTAGCCGTTCTGCCTGCGCCCTGTGCCCGCCTGCGAGCCATAGGTCGGTTTGGGTGCGCGCGATCTCGCTGGCGTAGTGAAGCACCGCAGACTCGTCGAGCCCCGATACATCCGCGATCTTCAGAAGTAGGTCCTCATACGGGGCAACGACTTCGAGGGGGTTGGTCATGTCGACCACGGGCACCCCTTCAGCATCGACGAGGTAGCTCTTGTACCCGGAGAGCGGCGGAAACGACAGCCGGATTGCCGGCGGCAGCTCGCGGACCGGCAGAGTCGGGGGATCCACCCCACTCGTGACTAGGACTTCTTGCGCGAGCGCACGGACGATGAGGTCGTCGTTTCGCGCGGCAACCGCGATTTCTCCAAGCGCGGCGTCGCTGAGACGGTGTCCGTGAGCGGCTGCGCGAAGCAGGATGGCAAGCGCGCCTTCGGCTAGCCATCCACCGCTGGCGAGCAAGTCGACTGTAGCGAGTTCTGCTGACGCGCTGCGTGCGTTGATCAGCGCCTCAAGCACGTTGCGCGCGCCGAAGTCTATGGCTCGGGTGGGGTGTCCAACGAACCCAGACACCCACTTCGCCCCCGCTTCAGCGGGGCTGATTGCATCGGTGGGGGCCGTGAGTGATGCAGGTCTGGTAGCGCTTGGTGCGAAGATGTCGAGACTCGGTCGTGCCGATACCCAGGCATCGCCCACCGCCCGGTCACCTACGAGGACGCCGAGAATATGGAGGAGGTCATGGATCGGGATATCTGCCGACAAGGCGCCCGAGGTGATCGCTCCGGCAAAGTCGTTCAGACTGATGCGCTGAAGCTCCGGATCATTTCCGCCCAGCGCCGCCTTTACCAGGGCGAGCCGGGTCCCGCCGTCGTAGCGGCGCCACCACCCAGTTATGGGCAAGCGTGTGAGCGCTTCGCTAAGCGCATCCGTAGCCTTCTTACCGCCGCCAGCGGCCGCGCAGATTGCGATCACCGAGCCCATGAATGGGCCTGTGAGACCCATCCTGCGGCCCTCATCAACAAGCGCTTCGGCTACCGGGCGCGACGGAAGGTGAGTCGATTCGGCGAGCGCCGCTTCCCAGGCTGCCAGGGTCGCACCGCTGACGTCCGCTGCATCTGCTTCGCGCATCTGTCGGAGCAGCGCGGAAGGGCTCCCAGGAATAGGCGGGGGAACCGCCTGGGGCTCATCAGGTCCGGGTGGCTGTTCAGCATCGGTCTCGCTGGTTCCGGCGCCGTTCTCCGAACCGATCCGAAGCGATTCGGCCCAGGCCAAGGTTGCTTTCGAAGCCGACTGTGATGCCGCCCGGGTGACGTCGGCCCGCACAGCGGGAGCGATGTATTGCGATGTGGGGGCGAGCATGTGGCAGTAGATCGACAAACCGACCTCAGCTCCGTCCGTAGACGCGACGAGTCCGCGCACGATCGACCCGATGGCGGCACTCTCCTCGAACACTCCCAGATCGCAGAAGAACGTAGCCAACTGGCATGCGAGAGCGGGGCTCGCGCGGAAGGCGGCGATGGTGATTGCTTCCGCGGCCGCTTTCGCCTGGCTTGAAGCGTCTGCCGATGCGCGCTCCACTCGGCTGGCGAAATCCAAGATGTCCTCCACGAATGGATTAACCCCGATCGCGCCGCTTTCGAAGGCCAGTTCGAGCCACTCCGCATAGTGCGCGAGCTGCTCGTTTTCGTCGTTTTGGCTTGGCCCCCACCCTTGCTCGACTGCTGATTGAAGTGCCACCCTCGCCCGGTTCTCGAATCCTGCAGCAGCCCAGCTACGGGATTGCGTTAGCCAGGTGTCGACTCGGTCATGGACATCCCAGGCAGCGCCATCGATTTCCGTATCGATGCTCGTCAAGATTTCCTGCGTCAAATCGGTCAATCCGGGAACGTGCTCTGCGACCCATTTGACGATTCCCGTTCGAAGGGACGGGTGCCAGTAGACCCTGCGGGTACTCGATGACCAAGCGTCCTGGAAGAGCCGGATCACGCTCTCCACGGTGTCGTAGGGTGACGCGAGAGCGGAAGCAAGGAGTCGCTCCCATAACTCCGGCGCTGCGTCCCGGAATGAATACCAGCTGGACCAGTCGTGAGTCTGGCGACTAGGTACCTCGAGCAAGCGCACGATCGGATCCGCAAGGGACGAAATTGGTGGAGTCGTCCCAGGTTCCACGGTTGGAGAAGGCCAAGCGAGCGTCTCAATCTGTGCCAGGACGCGTAGCGCCTCCTCGAAGCGGCGACGCCCGGCATGGCGAGGATCCAAGTCGGAGTGCGTAGGGGTCGCCGCAACTGCATCGTGATGTGGGAGGACCAGCTCCAGCCGAGTTGTCGCGAGGTAGGGCAGAAAAGGTGCGAGACCCTGACCAGAAAGCGAGGTGTCCGGCCAGCGGCGCATAAGTGGTCGCTCCGCGAGGATCGACGCCTCGCTCAGGTCGCCGAGTCCTGATCTCAGCAAAGTCTCGAGCATGGCGTGACGCAGCGCTTCAACGATGAGGTGAGACCCCCTCGCTGCGTGCGAATCTTCACCAAGGTTAGGGTCCGGCGGGGGTTGCACGGAGCGCCGGTCGAGTGAAACGACGGATTGAGCATGTTGGGCCACCTCCCCCAGGAGCCCATCCTCCGCGGCAGTTCGAGCACGAACGACGTGCATGCGGGCGATCCAGTTCGGATCGCCGATGGCAGAGACTTCGGCCGAGATGCGCTCAAGAGCCTCGTTGTCTCGTACTTCCGCCGCCAGCTCACTGCAACAGGCAAGCGCGCGCTGACGTATGACACGAGTCGAATCGATCGCGTCCTCGTGATCCTGATCGTCTAGGTCGACGTGCCGGGGACCTTCGACAGCGTCCAGAGCGGCGAGCACCCGGTCAAATCCCCCGAGAAGATAGTGAGCCCGCGTCCACGCCGTGATCGTATCCGTCCGGCTTCCCTCGCTACGACTGCGTCTCCCGAGGGAAGACCTGGGATCGTCGGCAGCGCGGAGCAGCTCATCGGCAAGCAGGTAGGAGCCCGCGCTCGCGAGATGCGCGGCTGCCCGGAAGGCCGCGGCGTCCTCAACTACAAGTCGGCCGCTTTGAAGTAAGTGCTCACGTACCTCCCCCGGGGGCAGGACCTCCACCGCCGCTTCAGCTAGCGTCGATGGGTTAAGAATGTAGTCGCGCTGTACAAGTTCGGCAGCGAACAGGAACAACGGCACCATCGCGGCCAGATCACCAAGCTCTGACGCAGCCCGCAACGCAATGTTGGCGTGCGAGCGAACGACCCGCGTCGGGCGAAGTTGAACCAGTCTCGATCTCAAAGCCGCTGGTGTGGCGAGCTCCACGACACGGTGAAGCTGACCGGCAAGGTATCGATGACTCAGCTCCTCGTCTCGGTAGACGACGGAGGAGCTTGTCGCGCATATATCAGCCGTCCGGGCGTACTGGCTACGGTCCCGCTCGCCGCTGAAGACTCCAGCGACCGCAGATGTCCTCTCGATGAGAAAGAGTCGAAAGCTGTTGTGGATGAAATGCCACTCGTCTCCTGCTCGCGCGAAGAAGGGGTACGTCCTGCTAGTGAACTTCTCGGCGAGCTCAGCACTCGTCCAGCTCGCCAGCCAGTCAATTCGAACGGGCGCGCGAACCCTCGATACAACGGCGAGCAGTTCCATCAGTGCTGCGTCTCCACCGACCGACTCTAGGTAACCGTTGTAGCGGCGAAGGACATCGCCCCTAAAGGCCGTCAATTCCCGCAAACGGCTTGTTGCTTCGAGATTGCGGTCGCTTGCATTACCCACAGATGATTCGACATCGGCCAGATCTTGCAGGAGATAGGTGAGAGCGAGGGGATGCCCCTCACTCTCGTTGTGCAGGGCTTCTCGCACTGACTCCGTGATCCACGCCCCCACGCCGCTCTTGTCGATGATCGAATCCACCTCGGCGCGCGCGAGCGCTGGAAGCTCAATATGTCGGGATTCCGCGAGGGTGTCTCGAATGTTGGAAGGGAGCATCGCGACGGACTGCGAGCCGAGTGCAAAGTAGACACCAGACTGGAGAAGTTCGGGCGCTGGCAACTCGTCAATTAGAGATCGAGTCGGAGATTGCTCGCGAGAGATGTGATCAAGCCCGTCAACAATGACGATCGTTGGGCGGCCCTCTCTCTCGTAACGACGATGAGCGTCTTCCAAGAGGGAAGCAAGAACCGATCTTTGGCCCGTCAAGTCGGCCCCGAAGTGTCGCGAGTAGAGACCGGTGTCTTGGAGGGCCAAGTTCAGATCATGAAGAAAGGCCTGGGCCTCACCTCGAGCGCTTATGGGTCCGGTGGAATCAGGCACGAACGCGTAGTAGCGGACGACGGCCGCGTCCGCCCGGAAGCTCTCGAGAAGCGTTGACTTGCCAGTTCCGGCCGCGCCCACCAACGCGAGATAGCCAGACTCATGATCCTTGAGCGCTTCGCTGAGAGACGCTACGGCTGCAGCATTCGGGGTGTAAACCTCGGGCACCGGGAATCGGTGTGGATGACGGTAGGCGAGCCGGTTCCACCATCCAAGCTCCGTGAGTAGTTCGTCCCGCGTTAGGTGCACGATGTGCCTGGCGTCGCTTACCAGACGTTGGATCGTCTGTGCAATGTGGTGTTGATCAGACGACTGCTCGCTATCAGCAAGAAGCTCGTGGGGTGCGGAAATTCCCAGCCTGACCTCGATCGCAGCGAGATAGGCCACAAAGTCCACGTCGGAGAGCCCACTCGCGGCTTGGACTCGGTCCCACGCCGATCTCCACTCTCTAACTAGGTCGTGGTCCTCGATGGTCGACCAATCGTCAAGACCACAAGCGATCAAGTGTTGGACCGGTTGGAACGACCGCGCAAGAAAAGCCGCGAGGTGATGCGGCCCCGTCGCCGTGACCTGCTGGAGAGGACTGCCTGCCTGCGGTGTTGCGCTCGATGCGTATCTGTTGGAGCACAGATGGATTCGAAGGACACCATCCCTCTCATCCCTAAGCCGTCGCCAGGCAGTTGCAAGGTCCCCGAACAGGGAGGTTTCGGAGTTGGGAGTTCCAAAGAGATCTGACCAAGAGAACGAGTCAGGGTACAGAGCCCACTTCACCTGGATGGCGTGGCGAGCGTTGCTGGTTCCGAACTGGAAGTCGTCCGCCACACCTGCCGTCGGGTCTGCAAGTCGAATCCATTGAAGGTCGCGAAGATGGCGCCGCACGATCTCTGCAGCTATCCCGTACTGCGCAGAGTAACCTGCGATCGCCGCGCGCTCTCCTGCGGACGGGGGACTGTCGTTCATCGGCCTGCGCATTTCCTGGTCGAAGGGACTGCAGAGGGGTGGCTCCTGGCCGCGAGCTTAATGATGCGACTCCAGCGGGGCATCACGCCACTCGGCACTGCCCGTTGAGGATCCCCCGCGTGCACCTCAGTTCTTCTCACCCCCGGCGCTCCCGGCTTCTCCCAGCACCTCCGCCACGCGGAGTATGGAGACCGAGGAGTACCGCAGGACTGGAGTGCGGCGAGGCCCGAGGCCACGCGCGAAAGCGCCACACGCAGCGCGACGGATGTGCAACATCGGCAGGTGACTGACTTCGAACCCCGTCGCCCAACCGATAACCTTCCGGAAGGAGGGCAGATGCGCGTTGATTTCTCGCCGTGGCGTTTCCGGGATGCCCCCGCTTTCGAAGCGCTCAACGAAGTCGCCCATCAGTCGATCGCGACACTCCTTGCGCAATCTCGGACCGGCCGCATGCCCGCGGAAGAAGCTGCCGCACGAGTTCGTGAGTTGCGCTCGCTCGTCCAGGCCATTGACGGCTACGAAGCGGAGGCGATTGCTGGCGCGATTGCCGAGTTGCAGTCAGAGCTCGATGAAGCACGGCGGGGCACGTGACTGATGCTCTCCGATGAGATCGACCGGATCTTCGACCGCGACATCCGCCCGCTCGTTTTCGCCGACCTCGAGGACATCGCGCCTGAGCTCGTGATCCTGTCGGGGCAGCACGGGTCAGGTCGCGCGCAGGCGATTCTGCGCATCCAGTCCGCAGCGCAGCATCGTCTCGCCGTAGTGAGCGGCGATGAGTTGCGTGCCTTCCATCCGCGGTACACCGAGCTCGTCGGCACTGTCGACGGTGAGGTTGAGTTGTCGGACGCGGCGGCCCAGTGGGTGGGCGCCTGCATCGCGTATGCGCGGGATCATCGACGGTCGGTGCTACTGGAGGGGTCGTTTGAGAACCCGGAGGCCGTCACAGGGACTCTGCGGTTGTTCGCGGAGCAGGGGTTTCGGACGCGCGTGATCATGGTCGGCGTGCCAGCGCGCGAGAGTCTGCTGACGTTGGCGTCGACGCACGTCTCACGTATCCGGGCTGGCCGTTCGTCGCAGTTCACTGACGCGCGTGACCACCAGGCAGGCTTCGATTCGACACGGGCGCTCGTCGCTGCAGTCGAGACCGACGCCTCCAAGAGTGGGCTCGTGGTGCTCGACCGTCGCGGTCGCGCTGTCTTCGACAGCGAGACGAGGGTACCTGACCAGGGCGGCAGCGGTGTTGAAGCGCTCGTCGAGGCGCAGTCCGCGCCGCCCTCGACGATGGACATGGTGGAGTGGTTGGGTGAGCTTCGCCGGGTGACTGAGTTCGTGCAGTCGCTGCGCCGACCGGACCGAGAGGTGCTCGAGGCTCTAGTCGAGTTGCACGATCTTGCATTGCGGGAGGTGAACCCGCAGCTGCCGTCCTTCGAGGGCTCCGATGTGCTCTCCGTCCAGGAGCGGAGCATCGCTACCCGACTGGTCGAGCTGCGCCGGACGTTGGCGCCGACGGAGACAGTCGACGCGACGGGTCCGGTCGTCGGTCCTGCCAGCCCTGACCGCGGGGGCGTGTCTCGATGAGCCGGGAGCTGCAGGTGCCGGTGACTTCGGAACTCCAGCGCTTCGGCCGTCAGTGACTCTGGGAGGTCCGGAGTTGCGAACTTCGGGAGTCCGATAGTTTGCGGATGGTTGCTTCGGTCTGCGGGTGTCCTGGGATAGTCGGCTGCGGTTAGCGGGTCGGGTGGTGCGTAGTGCCGGGTCGTGGAATAGCGGACCGAGCGGCAGTGAGGGAGCATATGCCGCGAAAGCCCGGAACGGAGCACCGCCCGGCCCGCTACAATCTCGCCGCCCAGGAAGCCCAGTCGGCGTTCGCGATCACGTGAGTGCGTGGAGGGGCGTCGCTGATCCAGCGGAGATAGGTGTTCCACGGGTCCCGGCTGGCGGCGACCTCGGTGGTGTGTGCGAGGAGTTCGGGGCTGGCAGTGAACCACTCGCCTCCTTCGCGGAGGTGGGTGAATTGTTCGTGGCGGTTGTGTTCGACGTGCGGCCGCCGCGTTCGAACGCGAGAATCTCCTCGTGCCGGTCAGTCGGTCGTGAGGGCCATGAGATCTCGAACGAAGCTGCGGCGATCGGCGGTGGGGTCGGTGATAAGTTGGCGGATCCGGTCGCTCAGGCCACGGCGGTGTGGGAGGAACTGGTCGCCGAGGGGCTCGACGCACCAGTCGATGTCTTCTTGGATGCTGTAGCCGGGTTCTTCCTGGTGTTTGGTGGGGTACCAGGAGAATGCCGCCACGGCGGTGCGGTAGATGACGGCTTCTGCGTCTGCGCGGTCAAGCATGGTGGTATGCCTTCCTGGTTGTCTTCAGTGTCACAGCCCGAGGCCTCTCCCCGGTGTTGCGGGTCCGGCGTGGGGGCCTAGCGCGTCGGGTCGGCGATTGGGGAGGCGCGGTGTGTGGCGGAGAGTGTCGTTGACGTTGCGAGCGATCTCATCCAGCCGGGCATCCTCCGCAGCCTGTGCGGCGTCCCTGCGGGCCTGCTCGCGTTCACGAGCGATCCGTCGAAACACCTCCTTATCCGTCGGGTCCACGAATTTGTGTCCGATCGTCGGTTGACCGGCCAGGTAGACGTCAGCGCGAGCCCGTTGGCAGTCCCGTTCCCAGGCCGCGATCATCGCCGTGCTGACCGCACATTCTTCCTTTAGTCGCGCGATCTGTTCCGGAGTGCGCGGGGTGGTGAAGAACGCGGTCGCGGAGGCGCGGTTCTCCGCGCGTTCCGCACTGCTGGTCCCGTGCAGTCGCTCAGTGGGCAGCCCGCCCTGTTGGCGGTTCTTCTCCCGCCGACGCCACGCCGCCGCCGCCGTTTTCGCTCGTTCCTTGTTCGCCTGGTAGCGATCGCGGCTTTTCGCTTTCACCTCATCTTTGTGCCGTTCGTAGTAGTCCCGTGCGGCAGCTCGGCGGGCGTCGGGGTTGTCACGGTGTGCGTCGCGTTTCGCGGCAAGTCGTTCCTCGCGGTGCCGCTGATAGTCCGCCGCGTTATTCGCGCGGCGCCGCTCGCGAAACCCGTCCGGGTCCTCCGCCCGTTGTCGAGCGACGTATGCGCGGGAGTATCCGACCCACTTGTCCTTATTCGCCGCGTAGTACTGCCGGGACTGCTCCGCACGCCTCGCATGCTTCTCCTCCTCCGCGCGTCTCCGCTGCGCCTGGGCGCGCATGTATTCGCGGTTGTAGGTGCGGACGTGTTCCCGGTTCCGCTCCTTATACGCCGCCTGCAACTCCCGCCGCCTGTCCCGGGTGAGTTCCCGATACCACTTGCCCTTCTCGCGCTGATACTCGGGGCCGTGGATGGGCAGGCCGTCGCGTTCACGCTGGTCCTTCCACTCCTGCAACTCAGGCGATTCCTTGCTCCGGACCCGCCGGGGTACGCGCGGTCGTTCGTCGTCGGTCATGACATGCCCATCCCTGCGGTGACGGAGGCCAGCGCAACGCCGGGACCATATGGTGCATTCCGCGTCAGCTGGTTGAGGGATGCGAGGTGGTCGATGCGGTCGGGGCGGAAGCCGGACCAGTGATGTTCGGGCTCACCGTCGACAATGACCACGGGTGCTTGGCTGTAGCCGAGTTCGTCGGTGACGTAGTCACGGGCCGCGGCGTTGGCGTCGAGGGTGAGATCGATCTCCGTGTAGCGGATACCCGCTTCGTCGAGGCGTCGGCGAGTGAGCCGGCACTGCACGCACGCCGGCCCCGTCGTGTAGACGGCGACGGTGACCATCACGACACCTCCCCTATCGCTCCCCCGCCCGCGCGGTGTGCGGATGTGCTGGAGTCCGTGAGTCCGGTGGTAACGGAGCGTCGGAGAGCTTCCTCAGTGGACCCGGTCAGGAGGTGCTGGTGGGTGAGGAGCAAATCGATCGCGACACGGATGAGGGTGTTCTCCGTGATCCGTTCTGCCCGCACTGTCCGGCGGCGCATCAGCGTTCGCGCGAGGGCGGAGAGCGCGGCGTACTGGTCTTCCCGCACGCGTGCTTCCTTGCGGGTCAGCCGCGCGAACATCGGCACCGACGGATCCGTGTCCTCCGCGTGTGCCCAGGTTCGGGTGTCGGTGAGGGTCGCGGCGAGGTCGATGCGCGGCATGGCACTCACCAGCTCCCCACGGGTGCGGGCTCGAGCATCCCGGACAGTTCGTGGCCGAGTCGGGTGACGTCCGCGATGACGCCCGCGGTGGACCGGTTGTCGCGAAGCGTTGTCACGACCTGTCCGAGTACGGGTGCGTCGGCGTGGGTTTTGTATTGCCGCAGGTGGGTGTCGAAACGGGGGATGCCCCACGTGGAGTCCAGGAGAGCCTGCCATGTGGACAGTTGGGTGGGGATGCGCGGATCGATCCGGTTCAACACCACGGCGTGCCGAACATGCCGCGGTTCGATCAGCGTCGTGATCGTCCGAATGGTCGGTTCGACCGCGAGCGGCTCCGGCGTGAGCGGGACGATGGCGAAGTCTGCCGCATCCAGGACCGTCTCCACCGGCTTGGTGTCCTCCAGCATCCTGGGGGTGTCGACCAAGACGACGCCGTACGTCGCGTGCAGCTCACGCAGCCGAACGAGGACGTTCGGATGCTGCCTGCCCGCGAAATCGAACGGCAGCCCGGCGCGGGCATTGCCTGCCCACCAGACGCTGGACTGCTGCGGGTCCACATCCACCACCAACACCCGACACCGCCGGGACAGGGTCGCCGCGAGTTGAATGGCGATAGTCGACTTCCCCACCCCGCCCTTCTGGTTCACGACCGCAACGATGCGCAGGGACTGGTTAGCGTCCACGAGAGCCTCCGGGGAATGTGTGGCTGGCCACCCACGACGTCAGCGGCTCCAGCGGGTAGACGACAGTGCGGCCGAGACGGCAGAACGGTGGACCCTGCCGTCGGTGCCGCCAGATCGCGAGCGCGTTCTCCGTCACACCGGGGAGCTGCTCTGCGACCTGCGCGGGCGTGAGGTACACCTCGGGAAGCCCGATCGTGGGCCGGTCCGCTGTCATTGCCATCTCTCAACCTCTCCTGCATTTCCAACAGTGGGATTGACAAGAGTGTTGTACTTAGATATTCACTTAGTCAAGGGGTTCTCGTGAATCCGTAGCGCGGTAAGGCAAACTAAGGAGGTGAAGGTCGACGTGAAGACACCCAACGGCGACACCATGACCGCCCTGGCAGCGACACTGCCCGTCGGGTCCGCGCTGCGCATAGCCCCCCAATTCATCGCCACAGCCGTGAACCAGGACACCGGAATCGAAACCGCGATCGAAGCGAAATACGTCCCCGACGCCGGCCGATACGTGATGACCACCGTCGTCAACCGGGCCGTCGGAGACGACTTCGACGAAACCGCACTACGCCGCGTGGTAACGCAGGCAATCCTGCAAGCCGCGATCCCGCACTGCATCGCCCTGCAACTGTCCGATTCGGATGATGGGGCGTGGATCACCGTCGCGGATCTCACCGCAAGCGACGGACGAGTCATCCCAGAATGGATGGCCGAAGCAGTCGTCAAGCGCGGCATGAAAGCCGAACGCCTGGACGTCATCGAAATCCTCTACGGCACCGCAGCCCTCGCCGGACTACCCCCCGTCAAAGCCGTCCAAGTCGAACTCGGCGTCCCCCACCGCACCGCCGCGGACTGGATCTACAAAGCCCGCGCCGCAGGACGCCTCGAAGGAATGAGCTACACGCCCGGCCGACAGGCGGATGGGTAGCGTCCACCCTTACAAGACGAAAGAAGGCAAGCGGTATCTCGTCCGCTTCAAGAAGCCCGATGGCCGCCAAGGCAACAAGCGCGGCTTCCGTACCAAGTTCGACGCCGAAGAGTTCCTCGCAACTGTCACCGTATCGATCTCAAGCAGCCAATTTATCGATCCGGTCGACGGCAAGATCACGATCGACGAGCTCGGCACAACCTGGCTGCAGGACCAGGCCGCGGTACTGAAGCCTTCCTCCTACCACCCACTCCAGTCCGTGTGGCGGGTCCACGTGCAACCGCGCTGGGGCCGGGTGCAGATCGGTGCCGTGCGCTACAGCGATGTGCGGTCGTGGGTCACCACGCTCGCCGGCAAGCGGGGCGCGACCACCGTCATCAGGGCGTACGGCATCCTCTCCTCGATCCTCGACATCGCCGTGCGCGATCGGCGCATTCCCGAGAACCCCGCGCGCGGCATCCGGTTACCGAAGAAGCGCGCGAAGCGGCGGGTTTACCTGACTCACACGCAGGTGGACCTTCTCGCCCGCCAGTCGTTGTACCCGGAGGTCATCTACTTCCTCGCCTATACCGGCCTGCGGTGGGGAGAAGCGACGGGTCTGCGGGTAAGAGATGTCGACATCAGCCGTGGCCGCGTGCAGGTGCAAGAGAATGCCGTGATGGTCAATGGCACGATCCATACAGGTACTCCCAAATCACACGTCACCCGATCAGTGCCCTACCCCGAGTTCATCGAGCCAATGCTTCACGCCAAGATGATCGGCAAGTCTCAAAGCGATCTCCTGCTCGGCGATGGCGCATCCCACATGCTGTTGCCGAACTCGCAGGACGGATGGTTCGCTGGGGCGGTCCGCCGCGCTGGTGCGATCGACCCCACCTTCCCTCATGTCACACCGCACGACCTGCGCCACACCGCAGCCAGCCTTGCTATCAGCGCCGGAGCGAACGTGAAAGCCGTCCAGCGCATGCTCGGACACGCCTCCGCCGCGATGACCCTCGACACCTACGCCGACCTCTTCGACGACGACCTCGACCTCGTCGCACACGCACTCAGCCGCGCACGCGACGCACGCACTGTCACTCTTCATGAGTCGCCGAGAACCTCGCCGAGCGACCCGCACGCAACAGGCCCGTACATCCCGCCCGGAATCGCTCCAGGCAGCTACAACCCTGCCCGCTAAACGACACCTCGAGCTGTTCTCGCGCGTCGTTCCGGGCGCCCGGAACGCTCCGAATAGGCCGCTGGGAAGCACGTTCTTTCCCAAATCTTTCCCACAAGCCGAATTCGTGAAAGACAGAAGCCCCGCGATCCCAGTGTTTCCAAGGGTTCGCGGGGCTTCGACGATGGCGGTGACGGTGGGATTTGAACCCACGGTAGGGGGTTACCCTACACAACTTTTCGAGAGTTGCACCTTCGGCCGCTCGGACACGTCACCGCGGAATAGCTTACGTGCCCGCACGTCCCCCCGCCAATCGCACAAGTCCAGCGCCCGGCTCACTCCACGCGGAACGCCTCCGCCTGCTTCGCCTCGCTGGCCACGCGCACCCCGTAGCGATAGGAGAGCTTGCCGCCGAGCCATCCCGAAATGCTCAAGACCAACAGGCTCAGGATGCTGACGACGAACGCCCCGACCGGGATCTCGTCCGTGGTGCTGCGGAAGAAGAGCTGCACGGCGTATGCGCCGCAGACGGTGATGTTCAGACCCATATGGAAGGTCGCCGTGCTCGAGGCCTGGGTACGGTCGGGAATGCGCAGGTAGTCCAGCACACCGAAGAAGATCGCGGCGATGCTCCCCAGCAGACCGATCACGATCAGCACCCGCGACCCGATCGCGAATGGCTCGGGGTTCGCAGAGACGAGTCCGATGATGTCGAACACGAGGCTGGCGATCCACGCACCGATCGGGATCGTCACGGCGATCGGATGGAACGGATGCCCGTAAGGTCCGGCCAGAACGGTCGCCGGGCGCTTTGCGGACGAGATGTCTTCATCGGGCATGCGTACCTCCTGGGTGGGTGACGGTTCGGTTCACGGCAGCGGCTCGAGACCTTCGCGCTGGGTTTGCTCGTCCGCGACGCGAACACCGAAGGTATGCGCGAGTTTTCCGCCGAGCCAACCCGAGAGGCTGAGGATCGCGAGGCCGCTGACGCTGAGGATGACGGCGAACGTCGAGACACCTTCGCTGTCGCTGAAAATGCCGCCGCGCAGCAACAGGCTCGCGAGGAAGATCCCCATGGCGATCAGGTTGAGGATCATATGCGTCGTGCCCGTAGCCCGGGCGGGCGTGCCGCGCGGAATAGTCAGCCAGTCCAGAAACCCCAGGACGGCAGCAACGACGGCGCCGATCAGCCCGATGACGATCAAGATCCTCGCCCCCATCACGAATGGAGCGGGCGAGGACTGCGTGATCGCGATGAAGTCGAACACGACGCTCGACACCCATGCACCGATCGGGATGATCACGGCGATCGGATGAAATGGGTGACCGTACGGGCCGGCGATCCGTGTGAGTGGGTACTTGGCAGCGGGGCGCGGTGGGCTGTGCATCGGGGCCTCCGAGACGAGTCATGCGGCGAACGAGCAACGCGGAGCGAAGCCGGTGAGGTGACGAGATTACGGTCGACACCACGGGTTCTGATCGGGGGTTGACACGGCCGCCGTTCTGCCGCATCGTGGGCGATCGCCTGCGCGCACACATCCGCTCGCGAACTCGCCCACCACAGCCCAGTCGAGGGCTAGGTTGTCCCCATGGCCTCCCCGATGACCCGCCAACAGCGCCTCGTTCTGGCGGTTGCCGTGCTCGCCTCGTTCGTCGCGTTCCTCGACGGCACGGTCGTCACTGTCGCACTGCCCGCGATAGACGAAGAGCTCGGCGGCGGGTTGACCACCCAACAATGGGTGGTGGATGCCTACCTCATCACCCTCGGCGCGCTCATTCTGCTGGCGGGGTCGGTGAGCGACGCATTCGGACGGATCGTCGTGCTGCGGATCGGTCTGATCGGCTTCGGCATCGCCTCGGTCGCCATCGCGGTGGCGCCCGACCCGATCGTGTTGATCGTGGCTCGCGCGTTGCAGGGCGCCGCCGGGGCGTTCCTCGTCCCGAGCTCTCTGGCCCTGATCACCTCGACCTTCCGCGACGCCGCGCAGGGGCGGGCGATCGGCATCTGGACCGCGCTGACGACCTGCGCAATGCTTACGGGACCCGTCCTCGGTGGCATCTTCGTCGACCTGCTCTCGTGGCGCCTCGTCTTCTTGATCAACGTCCTTCCGATCGCGATCACGCTCTGGCTTCTGACGCGCCTCACCCACCGCGACGTTCGGCGACCGGATGCCTCGATCGACTGGCTCGGCGCGGCGCTCTGCACTCTCGGGCTCGGCGGGTTCGTGTTCGCCCTCATCGAGCAACCGAACCTCGGGTGGGGATCCCCCGCCATCCTGATCCCGGGCATCGGCGGTCTCGCCATGTTCATCGCGTTCCTGCTGCGCCAGCGGACCGTGCGGTCGCCGATCCTGCCGCTCGACCTCTTCCGAGTCCGCAACTTCTGGACCGGCAACGTCGCGACCGCTTTCGTCTACGGCGCGCTGAGCCTGAACGGCTTCGTCGTCGGCGTCTACCTGCAGCAGGGCGCCGGCCTGAGCGCCACCCTCGCGGGCCTCGCGAGCCTGCCGGGCACGGTGCTGTTGATCCTGCTGAGCTCCCGCGTGGGCGCCCTCTCGGGTCGATTCGGCCCGCGCCTGTTCATGACGGTCGGACCGCTGGTGATGGCCGCGGGCGCGCTCCTTCTTCTCACCGTCCGCGACGACTTCTCGTATTGGACGCAGGTGCTGCCCGGCATCCTGGTCTTCGGTCTCGGGATCTCACTGACGGTGGCTCCGCTGACATCAGCCATTCTGGGCGCGATCGACACCGATCGCTCGGGCATCGCCTCGGCCGTCAACAACGCCGTGTCGCGCGTAGCCGGCCTGATCGTGATCGCGTTGCTGGCGACGATCGTCGGCGGATCGCTCGACCTCGACGGCTTCCACCGCGCGGCGATCGTCACGGCCGCACTCATGGCAGTCGGGGGGCTCGTCTCGTTCGCCGGCATCCGCAATCCGCCGCGCGTCACCACCCCGGTCGTTGATCAAGCGCAGTGAGTCGAAACGCATCGGCCCCTTAGTTCCGGGCCCTACCCCTGCCTTTATCGTCAGCCCCCTGCGAGACTGACGACATGAGCGCTATCGAGAACTCCAAACTCACCGTCGTCGGCGCGGGAAGCGTGGGGGCAAGCACCGCCTACGCCGCACTCATCCGCGGGTCAGCGCGCCACGTGGCGCTCTACGACATCGCCACCGCGAAGGTCGAGGCCGAGGTGCTCGACCTGGCGCACGGCACCCAGTTCACCGGCGCGAGCGACATCATCGGCGGCAGCGACCTCTCCGTCGTCGAGGGATCCCACGTCGTCGTCATCACGGCGGGCGCAAAGCAGAAGCCGGGTCAGTCGCGCATCGAACTCGCCGAGGTCAACGCCGGGATCCTGCGCACGATGATGCCCGAGCTGCTCTCGGTCGCGCCCGACGCCGTCTACGTCGTCGTCACCAATCCCTGCGACGTTCTGACCGTCCTCGCGCAAGAGGCGACGGCCCTCCCGCCCGAGCGGATCTTCGCCTCGGGAACCGTGCTCGACACGTCTCGTCTGCGCTGGAAGCTCGCCGAACGCGCAGGGGTTTCGACCTCGAGCGTGCACGCGTACATCGTCGGCGAGCACGGTGACACCGAGTTCCCGATGTGGTCGAAGGCCACGATCGGCTCGGTTCCGATCCTCGACTGGGTGTCGCCCGGACACCCCCGGATGTCTCAGGACGAGCTCGACGCGATCGCCATCGATGTGCGGGATGCCGCGTACAAGGTCATCCTCGGCAAGGGGGCGACGAACTACGCGATCGGGCTCTCGAGCGCACGCATCGTCGAGGCGATCCTGAACGACGAGAACGCCGTGATGCCGGTCAGCACCGTGCTGCGCGACTTCCACGGGATCGACGGGGTGGCCCTGTCGGTCCCATCGATCGTCAGCGCTCGCGGCGCGGTGCCGATCCGCGAGACCGTCTTCTCGCCGCATGAGCTCGACCTGCTGCGCGACTCTGCCGATGCCCTGCGGACGGTGGCGGACTCGCTCCGAGGCTGACCCGAACAGAGGAGTTCAGCGCCGCAAGAGGATGTCTGGGGCCGGATTGTCCTCATTTCGCACCGAAGTCCTCGGTTTCGCGCGACGCAGGGTCCGCCGTCAGCGACGCCGCAGCGGCGCGGCAGCGAGGGAACCCGCCACCCCGAACAACACGACCGCTCCCCCGACGACGATCAGCACCGGCAACCACGTGCCGCTAGCCTCGTGGATCCCGCCGAGGGCGATCGGACCGGCCGCCGCCAACCCATAACCGACGCCCTGAACGATCCCGGATCGGCCGGCAACCGTACGCTCTCCGCCCCCGAGCGCGCCGATCGTGATGAACACCACGGTCAATCCGCCGCCCTGAGCGATACCGCCGACCGCACACCAGAGCCACCAGAGGCTCGGATCCACCGCGAACCCGACGGGAATCGCAAGCCATCCGACGGCCACAAAAATCACGCCCGCAAGGATCGAGACGCGCGTCGTCAGGATCGGGATCAGGAGGGCCCCGGCCACGCCCGCGACCTGGAAGATCGCCGCGATGCCACCCGCGGCGGCCGCGGCGAATCCCTCGTCCTCGAGCAGCGACGGCAGCCAGGCCGTCACCCCGTAGAAGCTGAATGCCTGGCCGGCGAATGCCGCGGCGAGAAACCACGTCGACGCGGATCGCATCACGTGCGGCGCAGCCTCGCCGCTCGGCACGGGCGTCACGCTCGCGCGCGGCAGCAGCGCCCCGCGAACCCCGTGCAGGCCGATCCACACGGCGAGCGCAACCACTCCGAAACCTGCCCACACGACGATGGCACCCTGCCACCCGATCTGCTCGGCGAGCGGCGCCGTGGCGAACGTCACCGTCATCGTGCCGACGTTGATCGCCGACGTGTAGACCCCGGTCATGAAGTGCGCTCGCTCGCGCGGAAACTCACGGGCGATGATGATCGGCACGACGACGTTGCCGATCGTGAGGAACAGCCCGATGACGGCCGTGCCGATGAGGGCCGCCGAGAGCCCACCCGCGGAACGAATGAGGCATCCGAGGATCGCCCCCGCCAAACACAGCGAGAGGGCGAAATCGATGCCGCCGCGCCGGATCACCCATACCGCGATCGGCGAGCAGATCGCGAAAGCGAGCACGGGGATGCTCGTCAAAAGACCCACGACCGCGGCGGATACCCCCAGGTCGGTGCCGATCACTCCCGCGACCGGGGCAACCGCGAGGATCGGAGCCCGTAGCAGCGCCGCCGTGAACATGACTGCGACGGTGAGCGCGACGAGACGCCCCGGAGTGAAGACGGGGGGCGAGGGATTCAGCGGAGGGACCGACACTGGGCCCACGCTATCCAGATTCCCCGCGAACCCTGTCGATCGAGTCCCGTGGACTGGGATTCCGTACTCTGGACCGGGGCCCACAGCGGGCCGGACGCTGCGAAGACGATGCAGTCGCGCAAACGAAGGAGTGATCGTCGATGACCTACATCCTCGCCCTCGATCAGGGCACGACGAGCACACGGGCGATCGTCTTCGACCACCGGGGACGCTCGGTCTCATCCGGCCAGCTCGAGCACCGACAGATCTTCCCGCGCGCGGGATGGGTCGAGCACGATGCGAGCGAGATCTGGCACAACACGCAAGAGGTCATCGGGGTCGCGCTCGCCCGCGCCGACGTCACGCGGCACGACATCGCGGCGATCGGCATCACGAACCAGCGCGAGACGGTCATCCTGTGGGACCGCCGGACGGGCGAACCGGTCCACAACGCGATCGTCTGGCAGGACACGCGCAGTCAGACCATCGTCGACCGGCTCGCCGCGGACGGAGGCATCGACAGGTTCCGCGGGCTCACAGGCCTGCCCCTGGCGTCGTACTTCTCGGCCACGAAGATCGCGTGGGCGCTCGAGAACCTGCCCGAGGCGCGGCGGCTCGCCGACGAAGGACACCTCGCCTTCGGCACACCCGACACCTGGCTGCTCTGGAACCTGACCGGCGGACTGGACGGCGGCGTGCACGCGACGGATGTCACGAACGCCAGCCGGACCCTGCTGATGAATCTCGAAACTCTCGACTGGGATGCGTCGCTCCTCGAAGCCTTCGGCATCCCCGAGTCGTTGTTGCCCGACATCCGTTCGTCCTCCGAGGTCTACGGGCACGCCGAGCCGTCGAGCCTGCTGCGCGAGGTGCCGATCGCGGGCATCATGGGCGATCAGCAGGCGGCGACCTTCGGTCAGGCGGCGTTCGCACCCGGCGACAGCAAGAACACCTACGGCACCGGCAACTTTTTGGTGGTCAACACGGGTGACCGCCCGATCATCTCGGAGCACGGGTTGCTGACCACCGTGGCCTACCGGCTCGGCGACGGCGCAACCGCGTACGCACTCGAGGGATCCATCGCGGTCACCGGATCGCTCGTGCAGTGGCTGCGCGACAACCTGGGCATCATCGGGTCGGCCACCGAGGTCGAAACCCTCGCGAACGAGGTCGAGGATTCGGGCGGCGTCATCATCGTCCCCGCGTTCTCGGGCTTGTTCGCCCCGCATTGGCGGCCCGACGCGCGCGGCGCGATCCTGGGCCTCACCCGTTTCGCCGATCGTCGGCACATCGCCCGGGCGGCGCTGGAGTCGGTCGCACTGCAGAGCCGCGAGGTCGTGGACGCGGCGAACGCCGACCTGGGCTCTGCCATCACCGAGCTTCGCGTCGATGGCGGCATGGTCGCCAACGGCACGCTCATGCAGATGCAGGCGGATGCCTTGGGTATTCCGGTCATCCGACCGGTGAACGTCGAGACGACCGCGCTCGGTGCGGCCTTCGCCGCCGGGCTCGCGGTCGGCTATTGGGCGGGGCTGCCCGAGCTCTCGGACCTGTGGAGCGAGGACCGCCGGTGGGAGCCGACGTCGAGCGAGGCCGAGCGCACACACATGCTCGCGCGGTGGCAGGATGCCCTGGCCCGAACGCTGGACTGGCCGCTCGACTGACGCCCTCTGTCGGTGGGGGCGCCTAACCTGGGCCCATGGCAACTCGAAAGCCCAGCACGGCCTATCGCTGCGCGGAATGCGGGTGGACGAGCGTCAAATGGGTGGGTCGCTGCGGCGAGTGCCAGCAGTGGGGCACGGTCACCGAGGTCGCGGAACAGACCGGCATCCTGCGCGGATTCACACCTCACGCGCCGACGGCCGATCGCGTTGCGCGACCGATAACCGACGTTGCGACGATCGAGGCTCCGCGACGCCCCACAGGTGTGGGTGAATTCGATCGCGTCCTCGGCGGCGGACTCGTTGCGGGCGCGACGATCCTGATCTCGGGTGAGCCCGGTGTCGGTAAGTCGACGCTGCTACTCGAGGTTGCGGCGCGCGCCGCACGCTCCGGTCGGCGCGTGCTGTACGTGAGCGCCGAGGAGTCGACCGCGCAGGTACGGCTCCGTGCCGAGCGCACCGGCGCGCTCCACGACGAGCTGTTCATCGCGAGCGAAACCGACCTGGCAACACTCGTCGGCCAGATCGACCAGGTCGTGCCCACACTTCTGATTGTCGACTCGGTGCAGACCGTCTCGTCCTCGCTCAGCGAGGGACTGGCGGGGCATCCCAGTCAGGTGCGCGAGGTCGCGGCGACGCTCGTTCGCATCGCGAAAGAACGCGATCTGCCGGTGCTGATCGTCGGTCACGTGACGAAAGACGGCTCGATCGCCGGGCCGCGGTTGCTCGAGCACCTCGTCGATGTCGTCTGTCATTTCGAAGGCGACCGTCAGACCGCGCTGCGCTTCGTACGGGCACTGAAGAACCGTTTCGGGCCGACGGACGAGGTCGGATGCTTCGAGATGACCGGCGACGGCATTGCCGAGGTTCCCGATCCGAGCGGGCTGTTTCTGGGGCACGGCACCCCTGTCAGCGGCTCGTGCGTCACGGTCGCGCTCGAAGGCCGTCGCGCCCTGCCCGTCGAGATCCAGGCCCTGGTCAATCCGAGCTCGACCCCGAACCCTCGTCGCGTCGTGAACGGCGTCGATTCGTCGCGAGTCGCCATGATCCTGGCGGTTCTCGAACGCCGCGCCGGGCTGAAGCTGAGCGCCCTCGACGTCTACGTCTCGACGGTGGGCGGAGTTCGCCTCACCGAACCGGCCGCCGATTTGGCCATCGCCTTGGCCATCGCCAGCGCTCTCGGCGAGTTCGCCATCCCACACCAGGTCGCGGCGGTCGGCGAGCTGAGCCTCTCGGGTGAGATCCGAGCGGTCGCGCAGCTGGCACAGCGTCGCAGCGAGGCATCCCGTCTCGGTTTTGTGCACTTCGTCGATGCCGGGTCCAAGCACCTGCCGGCGGCCCTCGACACTGTTCGCGGCCACGCCGATCGCGCCGCCCGTGGCGGGCGCGGGCCGCTCGATCGTCAGAGCCGTGGCCCGAGCGACGTTCCGGAGTTCTGACCGCGCGAGGCCGCGTCAGTCGGCGAGGGCGTCGATCAGGTCCGCAGGCGAAGCCTGCATCGGGTGCGGACCCGCGATGTCGAGAAACACCGTCGTGATTGCATCGCGATGCGTTCGCAGAAATGCGAGCAACCAGCCGGGTGACTGCAGGCCGATCGCGGGCGGCAGGTTCTCGGGCTTGTGTGCCGCGTCGCTGAACAGCAGAAGCGCGATTTCGCCCGTGTTCGGGTCGCGGTAGGTCCAGACCTCGCCGACATCGAGCGGATTGTCGCGGTCTGTCGGCGCCATCAAGGGCACGACCGTGTTGCCGTTCCGCAGCGCCAGGGCGACCGCCGCCATGTCCTGCTTCGCGAGCGCCTGAGCCAGCGCCTCAGATCGGAAAGTCGCGGCGCCCGCCTTCTTCACGCGCCCCTCGGATTTGCCGGGTTTGCCGCTCTTGCCGGGTCTACCGCTCTGTCGTGCCACCCCTCCAGGGTAGCCGGGGCGTCAGTAGAGCAGGATCTGTCGCGACGTCTGCGACGGGATCCCGCCGATCGACACATCCAGGTGATACGACGCTCCCCCACCCGGCGCACGCTGTCGATCGCCCTCGCAGGTGTCGACGGATGAGCGAGTGCGGTCCCACGCGATCGGCGCCGAACTCTCGACGACCTGCCCGGCCGTCAGCGTGACGACCATGTCGCTCGGTGCAGCCTGGCAGTCGGTCGAACGCCACCACGCGTCGTTGCCGCTCGTGATCGTGAAGCTCTGCTGCGTCGTGCCGACGTTGATCGTGCACGGGGTGGCGCTGGTGTTCGTGAGACGGATGCTCAGCTGGGGGACCTCCCCCGCCGCGTACGACTCTTTGTCCGTCAGCGCCTCGACCAGCACGCTGTCTGCAGCGCAAGCCTCGGGGGTCAGTTCGGCTGCAGCATCCGTCGCCACTTCTTCCGGAAGGGCATCCGCGGGATTGGAGCCACCCGTCGCAGCAGGATCAGGCAGCGTCGGTGTGGTGTCGCTCGGCGAGGGCGACGGCGAACTCTGGCTTGCCGCCGGGGTCGTCGATTCGGCGGATCCGCGCCACGGTTGCGCGACGAGCAACCACACGACGAGGGCGACGATCACGAGCAACCCGATCAAGACGACGGCCCGTCGCCGCCGATACACCGCGGGCGACGGACGACGCCGTCGCGTGCCTTCGCTGCTCATGCCTTCAGGCTAAGCGCGGGTCGGTCCGTCCCCGGCGCGGCACGCCCTCCGACGTGACACCCGGTGCGCCCACCGGCTCGGGTTGCGGGTCGGGTTCGGGGTTGCGCCTATGCCCTTCCATTCGGCACCGAGTGTCATTAGCATCGGTTACACCCGCAGGGCGCGACGCAGATGTCCGCCCACAAGGAGCATCCGATGGATTCGCAGACGACGCCGTCACAGCCTGAGCCTTCGGCGAACCCCCTGCGCTCCCTCGTTTCGCCTGCAGCCCGATGCGCTGCCCGGCCGTGTCACGCCCCAACCGGAGGCGCCCGCACCGCCTGAGACCCCAACTCCGACTTCCTCCGCGGCCCGACGATGTGCCGCGCCGGTCTCGTGACCTCACAACCGAAAAGAGGCTCGCCGTAGCGCGAGAAGAGAGAGGAGCAGGTTATGGGAAGGGTCGAAGGCAAAGTCGCCTTCATCACAGGAGCGGCGCGCGGGCAAGGTCGCTCGCACGCCGTGAGGCTGGCACAAGAGGGAGCCGACATCATCGCTGTCGACGTCCTCGAGGAGATCCCCGGGGCGCCCTACGGGCCCGCGACCGAGGAAGACCTCGCAGAAACCGTCGCGCAAGTCGAGGCTCTCGACCGCAGGATCGTGGCCCGCAAGGCCGACGTACGCGATCAGTCGGGATTGAACGCCGCTCTCGAGGCGGGCGTCGCCGAACTGGGCCGACTCAACATCGTCTGTGCCAACGCCGGGATCTCCACCTCGATGGCCCCGGCGCAGGATCTGTCGGAAGAGATCTGGCTCGACATGATCGACGTCAACCTGAACGGGGTATGGCGTACGTGCAAGGCCGCGATCCCGCATCTGAAGGCTGCCGGCGGCGGGTCCATGATTCTCACGAGTTCGGACGCGGGGCTCTTCGCGTTCCCGAACATCGCCCACTACGTCTCGGCCAAACACGGGGTCGTGGGACTCATGCGCACGCTCGCCCTGGAGCTGGCGCCGGACATGATCCGCGTCAACAGCGTGCACCCCACGGTCGTGGACACACCGATGGTCAACAACGAGGCGACCTTCCGGCTGTTCCGGCCGGACATCGAGAACCCCGGGGTGGAGGACTTCAAGGCGGCAGCAACCATGATCAATGCCCTGCCGATCCCTTGGGTCGAAGCGGTCGACATCTCCAACGCCGTGTTGTGGCTCGCCTCCGACGAGGCCCGCTACGTCACGGGCGTCGCCCTGCCGGTAGACGCCGGCGCCAACGCGAAGTAGCGAGAGGAAGAGAACATCATGGGAAGACTGGATGGCAAAGTCGCCTTCATCACCGGAGCCGCCCGTGGCCAGGGACGCGCCCACGCTCTGCGGATGGCGCAGGAGGGCGCCGACATCATCGCGATCGACATCTCGAAGCAGATCGAAACGGTGCCGTATGGAATGGCGACGGCCGAGGATCTCGCCGAAACCGTGCGCCAGGTCGAGGCGCTCGACCGACGGATCGTCGCCAGCGAGGCCGACGTACGCGACTACGACGCGCTGAGCGCCGCGGTTGACGAGGGGGTCGCTCAGCTCGGGCGGGTCGACATCGTCAGCGCGAACGCCGGGATCTTCTCCAACGCGACCGCGGAAGAACTGACGGACACGGCGTGGAACGACATGATCGGCGTCAACCTCACCGGTGTCTGGCACACCGCCAAGGCGGCGATCCCGCACCTGAGGGCGGCTGGCGGGGGGTCGATGATCCTGACGAGCTCGACGGCGGGGATCAAGGGATTCCCGAACTTCGTGCACTACGTCGCCGCCAAGCACGGCGTGGTGGGGATCATGCGCACCCTCGCGCTCGAGCTGGCTCCGGACTTCATCCGGGTCAACTCGGTCCACCCCACGAGCGTCGACACCGACATGATCCAGAACGACTCGCTGTACGCGCTCTTCGCCCCGGATCTCCCGGTCGAAGAGCGCACGCGCGAGACGCTGGGCGCTCGGTTCCAGTCGCTCAACGCGCTGCCGATTCCGTGGGTTGAGCCGGTAGACATCTCCAACGCTGTGCTGTGGCTGGCATCGGACGAGTCGCGCTACGTGACGGGAGTCATGCTGCCGGTCGACGCGGGATCCACGCAGAAATGACGGGCCCCGTGAAATGACAGGCCTCGTGAAATGACAGGCCTCGTGAAATGACAGGCCTCGTGAAATGACAGTGGACGACGTCGCGACGGCACCGACGGACGCCGCCGGGCTCCAGCGCAGCCGCGAGCGCATCGCCCGCCACCTCGTCGGCCGCGAGCGTGAGTTGGAGCTCACGCTCGCGGCCGTCGCCGCGGGACGGGACATCGTGCTCGAGGGCCCTCCGGGCACGAGCAAGACGACGATCCTCGGCGCGATCACCGAAGAATGGGGCATCCCTCTGCTCTTCGTCGAGGGCAACGCCGACCTGACGCCCGCGAAGCTCGTCGGGCATCACAACCCCGCGCGGGTGCTGCGCGAGGACTATTCCGCGGATAACTTCGTGCCCGGTCCCCTCGTCGAGGCGATGCAGCGGGGTGGTTTTCTCTACATCGAAGAGTTCAATCGCGCGCCGGAAGACACGCTCAACACACTCCTGACGGCAATGGCCGATCGCTCGCTCGCGATCCCGCGGGTCGGGCGCATCCGCGCCGAACCGACGTTCCGCGTGATTGCGTCGATGAATCCGTACGACAACGTCGGTACGACGCGGCTGTCGACCAGCGTGCACGATCGTCTGAATCGCCTGGCCGTCGACTATCAGGATTCGGATGCCGAAGAGCGCATCGTGATCCTGCGCACCGGCGCAGATGCCGGGGGCACCGCCCCTCTCGGCGCACGCCTCGTGCGCGATGCGGTCGCGGTGGCCCGGGCGACGCGCGATCATCCGGACATCCGACAGGGCTCGAGCGTGCGCGGCGCGATCGACACCGTCCTCGTGGCGTTGCGCTTGGCGGCGCTCCGCGACCTCGACGATCCGGACTCACCCGACTACCCCGAACTCGTCTACGACGCGATGATCGTGGCCCTCTCCGGGCGCATCCACCTCGACGAAGCGCTCGACACGACACCCGAGCGCGTGCTCCGCGAGATCTGGGAGGACCGGTTCGTCCTCGAACCCCACCGCGCCGATCCGGGTTGAAGAGACGTTGCCGCCGATACGCCCGTGCGAGGCGCCCGGCGCACGACATCGACGCGCGGGGTGCCGCTCCGCCGGAAGCCGAAGCAGCTCGACGCGCCTCCCACGCTCTTCGAGGCATCATCGGGCGCCGGCGGGATGGTTCTGCGTGGGGGTGGACCGCCGCGCCGGGGAGCTGCGGCGCCGCCCGGGGGAACGGCGCGAGGCGAGACGGACGAGACCGGGGCGCTCGTCCCACTCCCCGACGAAACGGTCGAGGTGGATCCGTCGGTGCGCGCGCGTGCCCGCGAGATCGCGGCGCGACTTGCCGTGCCACGCCCGCGTCGTGATGCCACCGCGCGACGCGGCGTCGGCAACCTTGTGAGCGTGCCCTACCGCGGCGCCTCGGACGACATCGACCTCGACCGGACCATCGAGGTGCTCGCCGAGCGTCCTGTCCCCGACGACGAGGACATCGTCGTCCGAGAACGGGTGCGCGCGCGGCGTTCGGTTGTGCTGCTGGTCGATGTCTCGGGGTCGATGCGGGGCGAGCGGATCAAGACGGCAGCCGCCACGGTCGGCGCACTGTCCGCGGAGCTGTCCCACGACGACCTGGGTCTCGTGGCGTTCTGGTCGGATGCGGCGGTACTCCTCCCCCTTGGGTCACCCGTCAATTCCGCCGAGATCGTCGACACCATCCTGCGGATCCCCGCGCGGGGGCTGACGAACATCGCGTTCCCCCTGGAGGTTGCGTCCCGGCAGCTTGCGCGGGTCCCGGCCCGCGATGCGCGCGTGCTCCTGCTCTCGGACTGCGTTCACAACGCCGGCCCCGATCCGCGTCCGCTCGCGGCACGACTTCCGCGGCTCGACGTACTCCTCGACGCGACCGGCGAGAAGGACGTCGAACTCGGTCGAGAACTCGCCGCGCGGGGGCGCGGCACGTGCCGCGTCGTGCACGGACACCGAGATGTTGCGCCCGCAATCGGGCGGATCTTCGGCTCGTAGCTTCTTAGTGCACCCGGTGCCATAATCCGAGGGACGGCTCAATGACGAGCTTCGAAATCTGACAGAGAGGTCACAACCATGACTGGTCGACTGCAGGGCAAAGTGGCATTCATCACCGGCGCGGCGAGAGGTCAAGGCAGGGCGCACGCCGTCAAGCTGGCGCGCGAGGGGGCGGATATCATCGCCGTCGACCTCGCCGGTCACATTGACCACGTGCCGTACGACTCCCCCACCCCCGAAGACCTCGCCGAAACCGTGCGACTGGTCGAGGCAGAAGACCGTCGAATCGTCGCCACGATTGCCGACGTGCGCGACGGCGCGGCTCTACGAGCGGCCGTCGACGAAGGAGTCGCCGCGCTGGGCGGCCTCGACATCGTCGTCGCCAACGCCGGCATCTGCATCCCCGAAGCCTGGGATGCGATCACCCCCGAGACGTTCCGCTTCACGATGGAGACCAACGTCGACGGCGTCTTCAACAGCGTCGTCGCGGGTGCCCCGCACATCATCGCGGGCGGTCGAGGTGGCGCGATCGTCCTCACCAGCTCGTACGCCGGCAAGAAGATGCAACCGTTCATGGTGCACTACACCGCCAGCAAGCACGCCGTCACCGGGATGGCCCGCGCCTTTTCCGCAGAACTCGGGCGCCACAACATCCGTGTCAACAGCATCCACCCAGGCGGCGTCAACACCCCCATGGGGTCGGGCACCATGATCGATGCCCTGACCACGGCTGCCGAGACGTCCCCGACGCTGAACGGCATGGGTACGCCCTTCCTCCCGGTGTACGCCGCCGAGCCGGAAGACATCGCCAACGCGGTGGCGTTCCTGGTGTCCGATGACGCTCGCCTGATCACGTCCGAGCACCTCAGCATTGATCAGGGCATGCACATGTTCTGATCAGAACGAGAGCGTTTTGAGCATCCGGGTGTTGCCGAGGGTGTTCGGCTTGACGTGTGCGAGGTCGAGGAATTCGGCCACACCTTCGTCGGGGCTGCGGAGCAACTGCGAATAGACGTCCGGCGGCACGACCTGCTCGCCGATGGTCGTGAAGCCGCGGGCCGAGAAGAAGTCGACCTCGAACGTCAGACAGAACAGACGCGTCAATCCGAGCTGCCGGGCGTTGTTCTCGAGCGCCTCGACGATCGCGCGGCCGACACCGCGGTGCAGCCAGTCGTCCGTCACGATGAGGGTGCGCACCTCGCCGAGGTCCTCCCACATGACGTGCAGGGCTCCGCAACCGACCAGCTGCCCGTCGACCTCGGCCACGACGAACTGCTGAACCGATTCGTAGAGCACGACCAGGTCTTTGCCGAGCAGGATGCGGCGCTGCACGAAGGGCTCGAGCATGTCGCGGATGCCGACGACGTCGGTCGTCCGCGCCGCCCGCACCCTGAACTCAGCCATCCACTCAGCCTATCCCCGCACCTGTTGCGCCGGTCTGCCGCGCCTCGCGTTCACAATTCAGTCTGCGCACCGGCGCCACTCCAGCCGGTCCCTGGAACGACGGCAGCCGCGGGCCGTCCGTCACTCGCAGGGACTGAATTGCGAACACCAGAGTGTCCGCAAACGACGAAGAGCGGATGCCTCAGGCATCCGCTCTTCGTGTGTCCGGGTCGAAACCCGGGCCGATTCAGTCGCTCGTGATCGCGAGGTCCGGCGTGGACGAGATCTCGCCCGCCGAGGTCACGCCGACCGCGACCTTGTCGCCGCGCGGCTTGGTCTCGAACACGAACTCGCCGCTCTCGACGTCAACAGTGATGTGGTCGCCGGGGTTCAGCTCGCCGTGCAGGATGCGCTCGCTGAGACGGTCCTCGATCTCGTGCTGCATCGCTCGACGCAGCGGGCGAGCACCGAGGGTCGGGTCGAACCCGATCTCGATCAGGCGCTCCTTCGCCGGCTGCGACAGCTTGATCGTCATGTCGCGATCCAGCAGGCGATCGGCCAGGCGCTTGGTGAACAGATCCACGATCTGCACGAGCTCCGGCTTGGACAGCTGCGGGAACACGATGACGTCGTCGAGACGGTTCAGGAACTCGGGCTTGAAGTGGCGCTTCAGCTCTTCGTCGACCTTGCCCTTCATCCGGTCGTAGCTCGTCTGCGCGTCACCCTCGACCTGGAACCCGACGGGTCCACCGGCGATGGCCGACGATCCGAGGTTGGTGGTCATGATGATCACCGTGTTCTTGAAGTCGACGACGCGACCCTGACCGTCGGTCAGGCGACCCTCTTCGAGGATCTGCAGCAGCGAGTTGAAGATGTCGGGGTGGGCCTTCTCGATCTCGTCGAAGAGCACGACCGAGAACGGCTTGCGACGCACCTTCTCGGTGAGCTGGCCGCCCTCTTCGAATCCGACGAAGCCCGGAGGGGCACCGAACAGACGCGAGACGGTGTGCTTCTCACCGAACTCCGACATGTCGAGCGAGATCAGCGCGCCCTCGTCGTCGAACAAGAACTCGGCGAGCGCCTTGGCGAGCTCGGTCTTTCCGACACCCGTGGGGCCGGCGAAGATGAACGAGCCCGAGGGGCGCTTCGGGTCCTTGAGGCCCGCACGCTGACGACGGATCGTCTTCGACAGTGCCGCGATCGCCTCTTCCTGGCCGATGACGCGCTGGTGCAGCGCCTTCTCCATGAAGACAAGACGGCTGGTCTCTTCCTCGGTCAGCTTGAAGACCGGGATTCCGGTCGCCTGAGCCAAGACCTCGGCGATCAGGCCCTCGTCGACGACCGCGTGGGACGCAACGTCGCCCGAGCGCCACTGCTTCTCGAGGCGCAGACGCTCGGCGAGGAGGGACTTCTCTTCGTCGCGCAGGCCGGCTGCCTTCTCGAAGTCCTGCTCCTCGGAGGCCTCCTCCTTCTGCGCACGGACGGCCGCGATCTTGTCGTCGAACTCCCGCAGCTCGGGGGGCGACGACAGGATCGACAGACGCAGGCGTGCGCCGGCCTCGTCGATCAGGTCGATCGCCTTGTCAGGCAGGAAGCGGTCGGCGACGTAGCGATCGGCGAGGTTCGCCGCGGCGACGATCGCGCCGTCCGTGATCTGCACCTTGTGGTGCGTCTCGTAGCGATCGCGCAGCCCCTTGAGGATGTTGATCGTGTGGGGCAGCGACGGCTCGGCGACCTGGATCGGCTGGAAGCGGCGCTCGAGCGCAGCATCCTTCTCGAAGTGCTTGCGGTACTCGTCGAGCGTGGTCGCACCGATCGTCTGCAGCTCTCCGCGGGCGAGGAGCGGCTTGAGGATGGATGCGGCGTCGATCGCGCCCTCGGCGGCCCCCGCACCCACGAGGGTGTGGATCTCGTCGATGAAGACGATGATGTCACCGCGCGTGCGGATCTCTTTCGTGACCTTCTTGAGGCGCTCTTCGAAGTCACCGCGGTAGCGGGATCCGGCGATGAGCGAGCCGAGGTCGAGCGAGTAGACCTGCTTGTCCTTGAGCGTCTCGGGCACGTCGCCCTTGACGATGGCCTGAGCAAGTCCCTCGACGACGGCGGTCTTGCCGACGCCGGGCTCGCCGATCAGCACGGGGTTGTTCTTCGAGCGGCGCGAGAGGATCTGCATGACCCGCTCGATCTCTTTCTCGCGCCCGATCACGGGGTCGAGCTTGTTGTCGCGGGCGGCCTGCGTGAGGTTGCGCCCGAACTGGTCGAGCACGGCGGATCCGCCCTGCGCGGCCTGGGTCTCGTTCGCGGCGCCGCTGACGGCCGCGGGCTCCTTGCCCTGGTAGCCCGAGAGCAGCTGGATGACCTGCTGGCGCACCTTGTTCAGGTCGGCGCCGAGCTTGACCAAGACCTGGGCGGCGACGCCCTCACCCTCGCGGATGAGCCCGAGCAAGATGTGCTCGGTACCGATGTAGTTGTGGCCGAGCTGCAGGGCTTCGCGAAGCGAAAGCTCGAGCACCTTCTTGGCGCGCGGCGTGAACGGGATGTGACCCGTCGGCTGCTGCTGGCCCTGGCCGATGATGTCCTGAACCTGCTCACGGACGGCATCGAGCGAGATGCCGAGGGACTCGAGCGCCTTGGCGGCGACTCCCTCGCCCTCGTGGATCAGGCCGAGCAGGATGTGCTCGGTACCGATGTAGTTGTGGTTGAGCATCTTCGCCTCTTCTTGGGCGAGCACAACCACACGTCGGGCACGGTCGGTAAATCTCTCGAACATTGCAGGCTCCTCGGCATCGGCCGCACGCGTCCCTACGGCTCGCGTGTTACATCGAGGGTAACCAGCGGACGGATGCCGTGAGCCGGTGTTCGCCGTGGGCGTGACGCTTTACGCGCTCGATGGGCCGGCGCGTGAACGGCCGACGTCCGAAACACCTCTGCCGCGACGAAACACCCCGCGCCAGTGGGTGTTTCGTCGCACGAGAGGTGTTTCGGCGACGGATGGCTCGGGTGCGCGACCGCGCAGATAGGCCGGGCACGCCAAGGCGGCCCGGCGAAAGACGCGCGGGGACGGCGCCGTTGCCGCTCCCCCGCGCGCGGTCTAGTTGGAGCCGTAGATCGGAACGCGCAGCCCGTCGAAGTCGTCCCCGACGAGCACGGCCGTGACGCCCTCGTCTTCGTCGAGACCGGATACCGACGTGATCAGCGCGCGAGGCACCATGTCCATGGTGCAGACCTGGTCGGCCGGAGGGTCGACGAACGTGACCGTCACCTCGGACGGTGCCACGACCTCTGTCGAAGCGACGACCGGAACGCACGTCGAGCTGCCCCAGGTCACGAGCACGAAGGAGTCGTCCTCGTCGATCCATCCGGCGCTCGGTGCGTACTCCGAGGCCGTATTGGTGGGGTCGAGTCCCTGCACGCCGTCGAGGTCGGTGTCGCCCGTGAATCCGTCGCCCGCGATCGTGATCTCGAGGTCCACCGCGGGGTCCATGTCTGGGAGCGCCTCGACGAGGGTCACCCGCGGAACCATGTCCGCCGTGCACACGTCGTCGGTATCGGCGTCGGCGAGGATGACGGCGAAGGTGCCGTTGTCCTGCAGCGCCGCATCTTCGACGACCGGGATGCAGGTCGACGACCCGTAGGTGATGATGCCGATCATCCGGCCGTCGTCGAGCCAGGTCGCATCGACCTCGACGTCAGAGACAGCACCGTCGGCGGGTACGGAGCTGCTGCTTCCCGGCGACGCGGGCGTGGCCGTGCAGCCCGCAAGCACGAGGAGCGCGACCGCTCCGGCGCTGAGCGCGGTGAGTGCTTTCCGAACAGCCACGATGAAACCTCTCCGGGCGGGATGCCTCGTCCCGTACCCTGCGGGCGTGCTGTCGTCCGCTCATCCATCCTGACCGATCACACCGGACGCATCACGCGAAGACGGTGACAGCGCGATAACGATCGCCACTCAAGTCGGTAACGCTCGAACGACCCGAAAACGGGCCCCGTTCCTACTGCAGGGCCGAGGTCAGTCGCGCCAGGTTGTCGAGCACCGTCGAGCGGAGGGGCTGTTGCTTCCACTCTTCGAGAGTCAGCTCGCGGCTGAGCGACCGGTACCGGTCCTCGACGGCACGCATCTGATCCGCGAACTCGCTGCCACGAACCAGCAGCGAGATCTCCATGTTCAAACCGAACGAGCGCATGTCCATGTTGCTCGAGCCGATCACAGCGGTCTCATCGTCGATCGTCAGGCTCTTGGAATGCAGGATGAAGGGCTTCCGGTACATCCAGATCTTCACGCCCGCGCGCAACAGTGCCTCGTAGTAGCTGCGCTGCGCGTGGTAGACGATGGCCTGATCGCCCTCTTCGCTGACGAAGAGTTCGACGTGCACGCCGCGGTGACACGCGGTCGTCACCGCCAGCAGCAACGACTCGTCCGGCACGAAGTAGGGGCTCACGATGATGACCTTGCGCTCGGCCGCGTAGAGCAGCCCGAGGAAGAGGCGCAGGTTGTTCTCGGAGTCGAATCCCGGACCGGATGGCACGACCTGAGCATCGAGATCGCCCGGTCCCGTATCGAGGTTCTCGAGGTCGAACTCGGCGGAGAGTTCTTCGTCGGTCTCGCTGTACCAGTCCGAGAGGAACACGGCGTTGACGCTCGCGACGACCGGCCCCTGCAACCGCACCATCAGGTCGACCCAGTGCAGGCCTCGGCGAATGTTCTTGGGCAGGTTATAGGTCGAGTCGGTGACGTTCTGCGAGCCCATGAACGCGACGTTGCCGTCGACGACCAGGAGCTTGCGGTGGTTGCGCAGGTCGGGACGCTGGTACTTGCCCTTGAACGGCTGCACGGGAAGCATCAAGTGCCACTGAGCACCCATCGCGTCGAGCCGCTTCAGCGTCGCCTTGTAGTTGGGTTTGCCGCGATTGGCCCAGTGGTCCAGCAGCACGCGCACCGTGATCCCGCGGGCGCACGCCTCTTCCATGGCCCGGAACAGGTTGTCGGTCGCGGCATCCGCCTGCAGGATGTAGAACTCGACGTGCGCGTAGTGCTCGGCTGCGCGAACCGCGTCGGCCATCGCGTCAAGACTCTGCTGATACTCGGCGATCAGCGTCACGGTGTTGTCGCCGGCCAGGGGCATCGCACCCAGGTTGCGATTCATGGTGACCAGCGATGTGAACCACGCCGGAGCATCCGGGCGCAACGACCCGAACTCGAGGTTCTCGGTCGCGTCGTGGATGTACTCGTTGATCTGGCGCTGCTTGCGGCGGCGAACACGCGGCAGACGAGGGTTACCGATCAGGAAGAAGAGCAGCAGCCCGATGAACGGGATGAAGTAGATGGCCAGCAACCAGGCCGTCGCCGCTGTGGGGCGGCGGTTCCGCGGAATGACGATGATCGCCCAGATGCGGATGGTGAGGTCGAAAATGAGGACGGCGACCAGCCACCACGTGACATCGAAATTGAGGACGAGCACCCGTTTCCCTCCGCCGGCTCGTGCTCAGCGTAGCGGGGCGGGTCAGGGTGCCGCGGGACGCGGGTCTTCCGGCGCGGGAGCCATGCCCCGCTTTGCGCGCTCTTCAGCCTCGATCTGGGCGTAGACGCGGCGCTCGGTGCGGTCCATGCGAATGATGCCGCGCAGCACGAAGAAGAAAACCGCCGAGACCACGAGGGTCGGCAGTATCGACCAGATCAGTGCCGCCCAGTAGCCTTCCACCCCTCCAGGATACGTCTGCGGAGAAGCGACGGACGTTCGGATGTCTCCTCAACAGCACGTCGCGGAGCCGGTCGTCCCCCGATTCCGCCTTTCGGCCGCTCGCGGCAGGAGCCCGCACGCCACGCTGGCCGCATGCCCACAATCATCAAGGCCTCCGACGCCGCAGACTTTCTCGCCCTCGTTCCCGCCCTGGCCGGGTATCGCCCCCGCCAGAGCCTCGCTCTCGTGCTGTTCCGCGGCAAACGCACCGCGGGCGTCATGCGCTACGACCTGCCGGACCCCGATGCGGTCGAAGCGATGGCCTCGACCACGATCGGGCTCGCCTGCAAGGTCGACCGCATCGACGGCATTGCGATCGTCATCTACACGGACGGGGGTTTCCGTGACGACCCATCGGGCCCGATCGCGTGGCAGAAGCTCGTCGCGGCGCTCGAGAAGCGGGCGCATGTCTGCGGTCTGCGGGTGGTGGAGGCGCTCTGCGTCGCCGGCGACGCGTGGGGATCGTACGAGGATGCCGAGGCGCGACCCCTCTCCGAGGTGCTTCAGCGCGAGGCAGAGCTGCCGATGCAGGTGCCGACGGGAGATCAGGGCGCCGGCGCCTACCTCCCCGAGGTCGACCTGGCCGAGAAGGAACGACTCGGGCGGGCTCTCCTCGCGATCGACGCTGCGGCCGAGGTGCTCCTGGCCGCACCCGCGGACGCCGAGGACGCCGATGTCCCCTCGTTGGCGCGATTGGACCCCCGAGCGCTCGCGGCGGTCGGTGCTCTGGACGATCTTCCGGAGCTGCTGGAGGACGCGCTCCACTGGGATACCGAGGCCCTCGACGCGTTTTCGGGTGCCGCTTTGCTGTGGTGTCTGTGCCGCCCGGCCTTGCGCGATGTGGCCCTACAGCAGTGGGCCGGTGACATCCGCTCCGGCGAGCTCGCCCTCGACGCTCAACTGCGCTGGGAGGCGGGCCACGAATATCCGGTCGAGCTCGGCGCTCGGTTCTGCGGGGAGGGGCCACGCCCCGATCCGGGTCGCTTGCACCGCGCGCGCAACCTCGTGCGGCGCATCGCGGCCGCCGCTCCGCGCGATGCTCGGCCGGGACCCCTGGCTGCGGCAGCGTGGCTCAGCTGGGCGCTGGGCGGTTCGACGCACGCGGGCTGGTACGCCGAGAGAGCGCTCGAGATCGACCCCGGGCACGGTCTGTCGCAAATCGTGATGACCATGTGCGCGGCATCGCACTTGCCAGAGTGGGCGTTCGCCCGCGAGTGAGCGCAGTGGGCGTTCGCCCGCGAGTGAGTGCGTGCAGCCCGCCGGTCATTGAGCGAGACCCGCAGGGTCGATACGAAATGACGCTACTTGACGAGCGGAAACAGGATCGTCTCGCGGATGCCGAGCCCCGTGATCGCCATCAGCAGACGGTCGATCCCCATGCCCATTCCCCCCGAGGGCGGCATGCCGTGCTCGAGGGCACGGAGGAAGTCCTCGTCGATGCGCATGGCCTCGACATCCCCCCGCGAGGCCAGAACGGCTTGCTCGACGAAGCGCTCACGCTGGATCACGGGGTCGACGAGTTCGGAGTAGCCCGTGGCCAATTCGAATCCGCGAATGTAGAGATCCCACTTTTCCACGACGCCCTCGATCGAGCGGTGGGCCCGCACGAGTGGGCTCGTGTCGACCGGGAAGTCCAGAACGAAGGTCGGGCGCTCGAGGCCACCCTTCACGAAGTGCTCCCACAGCTCCTCGACCAGCTTGCCGTGCGTGACGTGCGCGGGCGCGTCGACACCGGATGCCGCGGCGAGAGCGAGCAGTTCGTCAACGGATGTCTGAGGAGTGACATCGTGCCCGCTCGCCGCCGACAACGACTCGTACATGGAGATGCGGTCCCAATCGCCGCCCAGGTCGTACTCGGTACCATCGGCCCAGGTGACGATGGTCGTCCCGGGAGAATCTGTCGAGCCCGATACGGCGCGCGCGGCGTTCTGGATGAGCTCCTGCGTCAGGTCGGCGATGCCGTTGTAGTCGGAGTACGACTGGTACGCCTCGAGCATCGCGAACTCGGGACTGTGCGTCGAGTCGGCGCCCTCGTTGCGGAAGTTGCGGTTGATCTCGAACACCCGGTCCAGACCCCCGACGACGGCGCGCTTCAGGAACAGCTCGGGCGCGATCCGCAGGAACAACTCGGTGTCGAACGCATTGGAGTGCGTCACGAACGGACGAGCCGCCGCACCGCCGTGCTGCACCTGCAGCATCGGCGTCTCAACCTCGAGGAAGTCGTGTGCCGCGAACGTCGCGCGCAGGCTCGCGTTGACCGCCGCGCGGGCCCGCACCGTCTGGCGCGCCTGGTCGCGCACGATCAGGTCGAGGTACCGCGCGCGCACGCGGCTCTCCTCGTTGAGCTCGGAGTACATGTTCGGCAGCGGCAGGATCGCCTTGGCCGCGATCTGCCACTCGTCGACCATGATCGAGAGCTCGCCGCGGCGACTGGAGATGACCTCACCGGCGACGAAGACGTGATCGCCCAGGTCGACGAGCTCCTTCCAGCGCTGCAGGGACTCCTCACCGACCCCCGCGAGCGACACCATCGCCTGGATCCGGCTGCCGTCGCCGGCCTGGAGCGTCGCGAAGCAGAGCTTGCCGGTGTTGCGACTGAAGACGATGCGGCCGGCGACCGCGGCGCGCACGCCCGTGGCCGTGTCGGCCTCGAGCTCGCCGTATGCCTCGCGGAGCGCCGCGATCGTGTCGGTCACCGGCACGCTGACGGGGTAGGCGCCACCCGAGGCATCCGTCCGCTCGTCCTGCAGGCGCTCGCGCTTGGCGAGCCGGACCGCCTTCTGCTCGAAGACGTCCTCCTGGTCGACCGAGCCTTCCGGAACAGAAGCGTCGGATGCTGCCACGGCAGGCGGAACGGAAGAATCGGTCATCTGCGGGGGCTCCTCGAAAGTCGACACAAGTCTATCCGCGCACCTCCGCGCGCCCCGGCGCGCGGAGGAACCGCCATCGGCCGCGGGGTCAGCGGATGTAGACCTCGGCATTGTCGATGAACCGGTGCCCCGCGACCGTCGCCGCGATCAGCACGAGAGCCGTGCCCTGGTGCCCCTCGTCGGCGGGCAAAAAGGTCTCGGGATCAACGACGCTGAGATACTCGAGCCGGATCCGCTGCTCCCCCATGAGCGACGACTGCGCGGCGGCGATGCACGCGTCGATGCCGCGGTCGGCGTTGGATGCCGCCGCATCGAGGGCGGCCACGAGCTTGCTTGCCGCCGCGAGATCGCGCTCCTCGAGCATGCCGATACGGGTCGAGATCGGCAGGCCGTTGTCGTCGCGGACGGTGTCTGCCTCCAGCACGTCGACATCGAGGTACAGGTCACGCACCATGCGGCGGACAAGGAAGATGCGCTGCGCGTCGCGGCGACCGTAGACGGCGAAGTCGGGCCGGACGAGGTTCATGAGCTTCGCCTCGACCGTCAGCAGCCCATCGAAGTAGCCCGGCCGGGCACGTCCCTCGAAGCGCAAACCGAGGTCGCCCGCGGTGATCTTCGTCGTCTGCGACCCGTGCGGCAGAAGTTCCTCGGCGCTCGGCGCGAAGACGATGTCGACTCCGAGAGACTCGAGCAGCGCAGCATCCGCGTCGGGCGTCCGCGGATAGGCCTCGAAAGCGCTCGTCGTGGCGAAGCGCAGCGGGTTGACGAAGACCGATACCACCACGACGTCGGCGCGTTCCCGGGCCAGGTGGATGAGGTCGATGTGCCCGTCGTGGAGCGCGCCGATGGTGGAGATGAGTGCGACGGTGGGCTCGGCGGAAATATCTCGCGCCGCGTCCCCCGTCGTCCGTGCTGCGCTTCTGGCTTCCGCCAGTCGGGTGCGCAGCTCGGCGATGGAGCTGATCATCCTTGGATGCTACCCCGGCAGCGCATCCGGGCCGTCCAGCTCGGCCCAACCCCCACCGCCCGAATTGCCATCGCGAGGACCGCCCCGCACGATGCCCTCCCAATCGGGCGTCGTTTCCAGGGTGAGCGCCTGGTCGACGGTCGAGCGGACGAGTGCCGACAGGTATCCGCCCGGGTTGTCGATGCCGATACCGCGCAGCAGCGACGTGGACTGCTGGACGACGGCGCGGGAGAACTCCGTCGCCGTCGCGATCGCCTCGGCGTACGAGGCGCGATCCGCTTCGGCGATGACGACGGGCTCGCAGCCGAGTTCGACCGCGAGGGCCTGCGCGATCGGCAGCACGGCAGCGGGTGCCGTAACGGCCGCGTACCCCGCTTGCAGCTGTCGCAGGTCGATGCTCGTACCGGTGAAGGTGATTGCGGGGTGAACGGCGAGGGGGATGACTCCCTGCTCGACAGCCGGACGAAGGATGTCGGTGCCGAATCGCGCATCCGTGTGCAGCACGAGTTGGCCCGGCTGCCAGGCCGACACCGCTGCCAGGCCGGCGACCAGTTCGGCGAGCTGATCACTCGGCACGGCGAGGATGACGAGCTCGCTGCGCCGCGCAATCTCGGGCGGATCCAGGTGCGGAACACCCGGGAGGATCGCCTCGACGCGGTCCGGGTCGGACCCGGGAGTGATGCCCGTCAGCGCGTGCCCGGCCCCGCCGAGCGCGGCGCCGATGATCGGGCCGACGCGTCCAGCGCCGATGATCCCGACGCCGAGGCGTCCCGCCCGGTTCACGTCGTCCCCGGCGCCTGGCCGGACGTCGATTCCGGCGCCTGGCCCACCATCGACTCCGGTTCCGCTGTCGAATCCGGTACGTGGTCCGGCACCTCGGCCACGACGGTTTCCGCCCACCGGTGGCTGCGATCCGCGGTGGAGGCGGCGGATGCCCGAGCCGTGACATCCGCGAAGGCCGCCAACGCGTCGTCCCGATCGAGCGCGGCGACGTAGCCGTAGACGGGTCCGGCGACGGTGTGCGGGCGAAGGGACGCGACGCGCAGCGACCGGTCGAGCGGCCCCTGATGCAGGCCGACGCTCTGCATGCGGGCGAAGGGGAAGATCGCGAGCGACCGCCAGATCTGACCGCGACGGAGCAGCAGCGCGTGCGGTGAGACGAAAAATCCGTTGCGCCGCCACGAGAAGGGCCGGATGAACCAGGCGCGACGGGGGGTCTGCGAGTACGGGTCACCCTCGCGCGGGCCGAGGATCCCGTGCTCGAAGAGCAGCGACCACTCGTCGTCGCGCGTGCCGGGCAGCACCAGGCGCAGGACGCGCTCGACGTCGGCACGGGTACCGACCGGCAGGACCGTCGTGAACTGATCGGTCGAGGTGTCACCCGCGCTTCGCCCCGTCAGGCGGTTGATCTTGATCAGCCACCATCCGAAAGGGCGCCAGAAGATCGACTGCCGCACCTCGATCGCGTGCACGCGGCCCGGGGGAATGATCTCGGTGACGGTCGTGAACAGCCCGAACGTCACCCGCAGCCCGTGCCGCGTGGGCGCGATCGAGTACCGCAGGGACTTCACGATCTGCGACACCCAGTAGGCACCGAATCCGAGCAATGCCGGTACGAGGCCGAGCAGTACCCACGGTGACCCCCAGATTCCACCGGCGATCGCGACGCCCGTCATCACGAGCAAGGCGACCGTGCTGCCCCCGAGCACCTGCGAGGCGATCAGTCGCCCGGTCGAGATATGGACGACGCTCTCGGGCTCGCTCGCCGGCCCTTCGGCCCCGGCGATGAGTCCGGTGATGCCCTCGCTAACGGCGCTCGATGCACCGCGAATGCGGTTCATGGATGCGACGGACCCGGACGCCTCGGCGAGCTGACGGCCCGAGGCCAGGCGCAGGATGTCGGCGCGCACCCTCTCGGCGTTACCCGTCGACAGGTAGTCGAGCTTGACGTTCGCATCTGTGCCCGCACCGACAACCTCGAGCTTCGCGAGTCCGACGAGACGCGCCACGAGAGGGCGCGTGAGGTTGACGCCCTGAACACGGTCGAGCGGTGCACGCCGTTGCGAGCGGAACAGGATGCCCTGCTTGACCTCGACGTCATCCTCCGTGATCCGGAAAGTGTGGAACCGCCACGACAGGTAGAAGCCGCCGACGACGAGCAGGAGCGCACCTAGAACGGCGAGGCTTGCCAGAAGCAGGAGCCCGTTGTCGAGCACCCAGTCGACCGGGTCGCCCGAGTTCCACTCTTCACCGTCGGGAAGCTCGGGCAGCACCGAAGGCAGAAAGATCGCCACCAGCCTGTCGCGCAGGTTGGCGATCACGATGCCGATCACCACGACGAGGAAGATGCCGCCCCGGAAGATCGGGGACAGCGGATGCATCCGGTGCCACTCGCCATCGCTCAGCTCGCTGCGCGCCTCGAACGGCTCACCGGGCACGGGCACATCCGTCGCGGCCGCATCCGTCGCGGCCGCATCCGTCGCGGCCGCATCCGTTTTCGGCGCGGACGCCTCGGGCGTCGCACCGGGCGCTGCGGATTCGCTCACAGCCCCGTCCGTCGCGATTCGGCGACCTCGACCAGCAGGTCACGCAGGTGTTCGGCGGTCTGTTGCTCCAGGCCGGGGATCGTGACTCCCGTCGCGGCGGCGGCCGTCACGAACTTGAGTTGCGCGATACCGAACCCCCGATCGAGGGGGCCGTGGGTGATGTCGATCAGCTGCATCCGTCCATACGGCACGGCGACCAGGCGTTGCCACAGGATGCCGCGACGGAACACCAGGTCGTCCTGGCGCAGGCGATACCCGATCGAGCGCGCCTGGCGGGGGACGATGGCGGTCGTCCAGATCGAGATCGCCAGGATGATGCCGCCCGGGATGTAGGCCCACGTCTGGTGCAGGAATAGCGTCAGAAACAGCATGGCGGCAGCCACGAAAACGATCAGCACGCCGCTCGAGATGAGCTGGACCCAGACGTACTTCGGCGAAATCTGGTGCCAATCGCCGCCGTCCAGCTCGAGCCGACTGGGCGAGCGCGGTTCGACGAGCGCGGTGAAGGTGCCGGCATCCAGCGACTCGGAGTCGAGCGAATCTGTATCGCCCTCAGCGACCGGGCTCTCGTCAACGGGGATCTCATTCACGGGCGCCGCGAGACTGGTGCTTTCACCAGGGGTGGGTGTCGCCTCCGGCGGCGGGCTCTGGGGGTTCGTCATCGTCGTCCTTCCGGATGATGCACATGTTCTCGGCGACGAGTGCCGCGGCGACGAGGATCGCCCCCGCAACGGCGGTGGCGACGACCGCCGTGATCGAGCCTAACGGCGGCGGCACCGGGCGTGTCAGCAGGTAGAGGGCCAAACCCGCGCCGGCTCCCCCGGTCGCCGCGCCCACGATGCTCGACGCCTTGGCCAGGATCGCGATCCGCAAAGCGCGGAAGGGATTGACCGGGGGCCCGGATGCGGGCTGCGATCCCGCGGCGACGGCGCCGCTCTCGCCGCGCGGGCCCCGGATCGCTCGGCGGATGGGCAACGCCAGAACCACCACGATCGCACCGAGCAGCAGCAGCATGATCGGCAGCGAGATGAACGGTGTGAAGGTTGGGCGGCCTGAGACCGTTAGGAGGTGATCGAACAGGAAGCCGGCGAGCGCACCGAGCACGGCGGCCGAGACCAGGGCGAGCGGACTGGTGCGCTTCACGCGCGGTCCCCACCCGAAGCATCCGGATGTGTGTCCGCCGCCTGTGCGCGGAGCCGCTCGACGAGATCGCGCACCGCTCCGTGACCCACCAGCACGGCCGCGGGGTCCGCCTCGAGCCACGGCTCGAGCACGAAGTCCCGCTCCGCGGCGCGCGGGTGCGGCAGGGTCAGGTTCGGGTCGTCCGACTGCACGTCGCCGTAGGCGATCAGATCGAGGTCGAGCGTGCGGTCGCCCCACTTCTCGTGGCGCTGACGTCCGTGCTCAGCCTCAATGCGGTGCAGCATCGCCAGCAGAACGCTCGGGGCCAGACGGGTCGAGACGAGGGCGACGGCGTTCAGGTACGCCGGCGCTGAGGCATCCGGACCATCCGGGCGCAGGGCAACCGTCTCGCGCGTCGGCGACACCCGCACGTGATCAACGAGAGGCAGCCGGGCGATCTCGCGCACCGCATCCTCGAGCGTTGCCCCCCGGTCACCGAGGTTGCTGCCGAGTGCCACAACGGCCACGATCGTTTCGTTTTCGGGCCGCGCGTCGCGGGGCGGGAGTTCTTCGGCCAGGCGGCGGCTCATGGGGTGCTCCGGGGGAAGTCGATCGCGGCTCGTTCGATGCTGGCTCGTTCGATGCTGGCTCGTTCGATACTGACCGAGACGTCCGAGAACTCGGCCTCGATGGGCGCGCTCGGCTTGTGGACGGTCACGCGGACGGAAGCCAGCCGCCGATCTGCGAGCACCGCCACCGCGATCCGCTCGGCGAGCGTCTCGATCAGGTTGACCGGCTCGCCCGCGACGATCGCGACGATCGCGTCGGCGACCTCGCCGTAGTGGACGGTGTCGCGCACGTCGTCCGTGCGGGCCGCCTCGGCGGTGCGGAGTTTGAGCACGACGTCGATCACGAAGTGCTGGCCCTGCTCGCGCTCGAAGTCGAACACCCCGTGTCGCCCGAAGACCCGCAGGCCGGTCAGCGTGATCTCATCTAGGCCGTCCACGGTGCCCCCTCCCTCCAGGCCGCCGCGATCACGAGGGCGTCCCGGGTCGCCGTGACGTCATGCACACGAACACCCCACGCGCCCGCGCGCTCGGCCAGCACACTCGTCACAGCGGTCGCGGCGTCCCGGCGGGTGATCGAGGGTTCGTCACCGGATGTCCCGGCCAGCGCCGCGGACAGGAATCGCTTGCGTGACGTGCCGACCAGAACGCGAGGCCCCAGGGCGACGAGGCGGTCGAGGCCCGCGAGCATCGCCCAGTTCTGCTCGGCCGTCTTCCCGAAACCGATGCCCGGGTCGAGGATCACCCGCGACGGGGCAAGGCCCGCGCGGGCCGCATCGCGCACTCGGTCGGCGAGTTCGGCCGTCACATCCCGCGCGACATCTGCGTAGGCCGCGCGCGCGTACATGTCCGACGACGGCCCCCGCCAATGACCCAGCACGAAGTCGGCGGATGTCTCGGCCACCGCGGCGAGCATGCCGGGGTCGGCGAGCCCACCCGAAACATCGTTCACGATCCGCGCGCCCGCCTCGACCGCCGCGACGGCCGTCCCGGCGTTCATCGTGTCGATGCTGACCACGACGCCGCGCCCCGCGAGGGCGGTCACGACCGGCAGAACCCGCCGGATCTCCTCGGCGACGGCCACACGTTCCGCGCCGGGCCGGGTGGACTCGCCTCCGACATCGATCACGCTCGCGCCGTCGGCGACGAGTTCGAGCGCGTGCGCGATCGCGACTTCGGGGTCGAGATACTGTCCGCCATCGCTGAAAGAGTCGGGCGTCGCGTTGACGATCCCCATGATCACGGTGCCGCCCGTGTTCGCCGCGCTCACGGTGCCTACCACGGGTTCGATGTTCGCCGCGCTCACGAGCGGACGCCGCCGATCAAACCGATCAATTCGGCCCGAGCTGCGGGCTCGGCGAGTTCGCCGCGGGCAGCAACCGTGACGGTCGACGCATCCGGTTGACGACCGCCACGCATGGTGACGCATCCGTGACGCGCATCGAGTACGACCAGAACACCGCGCGCGTCGAGCTCGTTCTGGATCGTGTCGGCGATCTGCTCGCCGAGCCGCTCCTGCACCTGCGGGCGCGCCGCGAGGATGTCGACGACCCGCGGAAGAGCGCCCAGCCCGACCACGGTGTCGCCCGGCAGATAGGCGACGTGCGCCACACCGCGGAAGAGCAGCAAGTGGTGCTCGCACACCGAACGGAAGGCGATGTCGCGCAGCAGCACCGCGCCCGAGGCAACCGTCTCGGGCTCGGGTCCGCGCGCGACCGAGATCGGGTTGCCGAGCGGCTCGGCGGGATCCTGGTCCAGCCCGGAAAAGAACTCGGTGTAAGCCTCGGCGACACGTTGCGGGGTCCGCTTCAGACCCGGACGATCGGGGTCCTCGCCGATGGCGACCAGCAGTTCACGAACGAGCGCCTCGACGCGCCCGGAGTCGACAGCCATGAACTACGCCGTAGCCGGGCGTGCCTGACCCGACGGCCGCCGGCGCGGCTGCTTCTCGGCGACGACCTCCTCGGCAGGCATGTCCGCCGCGAGACCCTCCGGCAGGGTTTGCTTCGGGACCTCGACCGGGGGAAGGGCCGACACGGGCCGCTTCTCGCTCGAAAGCCACTGCGGACGCGGCGGCAGGCGACGCACCTCGGTGAAGATCTCGGCGAGCTGCAGGTGATCGAGCGTCTCTTTCTCGAGCAGCTCGAGCGCAAGCTTGTCGAGCACGTCGCGGTTGTCGCTGATCACCTGGTAGGCCTCGTTGTGCGCCTGCTCGATGAGCGCGCGCACCTCGGCATCGACGCGCTCGGCGATCGACTCGGAATACTCGCGGCCGTGACCCATGTCACGGCCCATGAAGACCTCACCGCTCGCGGCGCCGAGCTTGACCGGCCCGAGCTGCATCGTCATTCCGTACTCGGTGACCATCTTGCGGGCGATGTTCGTCGCCTTCTCGATGTCGTTCGACGCACCCGTGGTCGGGTCGTGGAAGACGATCTCTTCGGCCACGCGACCACCCATCGCGTACGTCAGCTGATCCTGAAGCTCGTTGCGGGTGACCGAGTACTTGTCGTCGAGCGGCAGCACCATCGTGTATCCGAGCGCCTTGCCGCGCGGCAGGATCGTGACCTTCGTCACGGGGTCGGTGTGGTTCATCGCCGCCGCGGCGAGCGCGTGCCCACCCTCGTGGTACGCCGTGATCAGGCGTTCCTTGTCCTTCATGATGCGCGTGCGGCGCTGCGGTCCCGCGATCACGCGGTCGATTGCCTCGTCGAGCGCGCGGTTGTCGATCAGTTGCGCGTTCGAGCGAGCTGTCAGCAGAGCGGCCTCGTTCAGAACGTTGGCGAGATCGGCGCCCGTGAAGCCGGGCGTCTTCCGAGCGACGACCTCGAGGTCGACCCCGTCGGCGAGCGGCTTGCCGCGGCCGTGCACCTCGAGGATGCGCTTGCGGCCCTGCAGGTCGGGGGCGTCGACGCCGATCTGACGGTCGAAGCGGCCGGGACGAAGCAGAGCCGGGTCGAGGATGTCGGGGCGGTTCGTCGCCGCGATCACGATGACGTTGACCTTGGGGTCGAAGCCGTCCATCTCGACGAGCATCTGGTTGAGCGTCTGCTCGCGTTCGTCGTGCCCGCCACCCATACCGGCCCCACGGTGACGACCGACGGCATCGATCTCATCGATGAAGATGATCGCCGGCGAGTTCTCCTTGGCCTGGTTGAACAGGTCGCGCACGCGGCTCGCGCCGACACCCACGAACATCTCGACGAAGTCCGAACCCGAGATCGAATAGAACGGCACGCCCGCCTCCCCCGCGACGGCGCGAGCGAGCAGGGTCTTACCGGTTCCGGGAGGGCCGTACAGCAGCACGCCCTTAGGGATGCGGGCACCGACAGCCTGGAACTTCGTCGGATCCTTCAGGAAGTCCTTGATCTCCTGCATCTCTTCGATCGCCTCGTCAGCACCCGCGACATCCGCGAACGTGACCGTCGGCGACTCCTTCGAGACCAGCTTGGCCTTGGACTTGCCGAACTGCATGACCTTGCTACCGCCACCCTGGGCGGACGAGAGCAGGAACCAGAAGAGCAGACCCAGCAGCAGCAGCGGGATCATGAGAGAGAGGAAGCCGTCGAACCAGGATGCCTGGGGCACGACGTCATTAAATCCGTCGGACGGGTCCGCGGCATTGATCGCGTTGACGACCTCTTCCGCGCGAGCGGTCACGTAGTAGAACTGGACGTCCGTCGAGCCCTCGTAGGCCTCCGACAGGGTCATGTCGACGCGCTGGTCGCCGTCGGTCGTGACGACCTCCGTGACGGTGCCCCCGCTGAGGAGCTCGAGTCCCTGTTGCGTCGAGATCTGCTTGGCTCCGCCGAGGCTCGAGATCAGCGTGAAGCCCACGATGAGGAAGACCCCGATCAACAGCACATAGATCAGGGGATTACGGGAGATCTTCTTGAAGTCCATGGTGGCGGGGCGAGCCCGAAGCCTTTCGTCGACGTGCCGCACCAGGGCGGTTCAGACAGGGTATCGCTCCCCCGCTTTGCACCGGCTGTGCATTCGCCCACGGCGTACAGCGCCGGCCCGGCCTGTGATGTCCCACTTTCTGCCGGTTTGGCGACCGTTTACCGGTGAGAAGTGGGACACATGCGCCTAGAAGTGGGACATGGGCGATCAGGAGTAGACGTGCGGCGCCAGCACCGCGACGTCGCGGAGGTTGCGGTACTGCTCGGCGTAGTCGAGACCGTAGCCGACGACGAATTCGCTCGGGATGTCGAAGCCGACGTACTTGACGTCGACATGCACCTTGACCGACTTGGGCTTGCGCAGCAGCGCGAGCACCTCGACCGACGCCGCACCGCGGACGCGGAAGTTGTCGAGCAACCAGCTCAGCGTGAGCCCCGAGTCGATGATGTCTTCGACGATCAGCACGTGCTTGTCGTGCAGATCGGTGTCGAGGTCCTTGCGGATCTGCACCACACCACTCGACTTGGTGCCGGCCCCATAGGAGGAGACGGCCATCCAGTCCATCGGCACCAGCATCGGCAGCGCACGGGCGAAGTCCGCCATGACCATGACGGCACCCTTCAGCACGCCCACGAGCACCAGGTCCTTGCCCGCGTAATCTTTGGCGACCTGTGCGGCCAGCTCCTGCAGTTTGGCGAGGATCTGCTCCTCGGTCACGAGGACATCCGTCAGGTCATCGGCGATATCGGCGGCGCGCATGGGCTCGAGTCTAGGCTCCGGGGCCGGGGCATCCGAAAGTCAGGCGCGAGCCGTGAACACCAGCCGGGCGCCGCGGCGCTCGGCCAAGCAGCCGGGCAGATCGATCGGGGCCTGACCGTGCCAGTCGGTCACGAGTCGCGCAACCTCCAGGGTTTGCGAGCGGGTCAGGCTGACCCCGAACTCGCTCTGCACGACGTGGCGAATCACGCGATGACGCAGCGCTGCCGGGTTGGCGGCGAGCGCGGCGACAGAGACCGAAATGCCCGCCTCGGCGTGCTCGACGATGTCTTCGATCGTCTCGTCGATCATGTCGCGGAACGCTTCGGCGTCCTCTCGCAGCTGCTCGGCGGTGCGCGCGAGGGCCTCGGCGACGCCGGGCCCGAGTTCGTCCTCCAGCAGCGGCAGCACCCGGTTGCGGACGCGCACACGGGCGAATCGGGGATCTGCGTTGTGCGGGTCATCCCACGGCGCCAGTCCTTCGGCCGCGCATGCCGCGCGGGTTGCTTCGCGGCGCACGGCGAGTAGCGGACGCATCCAGAGCACACCGGATGTCTCGTCCGCCCGCACGGGCGCCATGCCCATCAGACTCGATCCACCCGAACCACGCGCGAGGCCGAGCAACACGGTTTCGGCCTGATCGTCGAGGGTGTGGCCGAGCAGCACAGCGACAGCGCCGGTGCGCTCGGCCTCGGCACGCAGCGCACCGTAGCGCGCGTCCCGGGCAGCGGCCTCGGGCCCACCATCCGCTGCAACCTCGACTGGGACGACCATCGCGGTGAGCCCGAGGGTCCGTGCGGCACCGGCCGCGGCCTCGGCTTGTGCGGCCGAGGCATCCTGCAGTCCGTGGTCCACCACGACGGCAGAGGCTTCAATGCCGAGCCGTGGCGCCTCGAACGCGACCGCCGCGGTCAACGCGAGCGAGTCGGCACCGCCCGAGAGAGCGACGAGCACGCGGGCTTCCGCGGCGCCGGGCTCACCGCGCAGGGGTGTCAGGGCCGCACGAACCGCCGACCGCACGGCCGCAACGGCGGGGTCGAGACGCCCGCGGTGGGCGCTGTGGTCGGCAGTCTCGGGCACGCCCCCACCGTACCCGCCGTGGTGTGCCGTAAATCTGAAAGGAACCACGACACCTCAGACCTCGAAATCCACCCCATCGGGGCCCGGGGGATCCGAGATTCCTGTCAGATTTACGCCCTGCACCGGTTGACTAGGCTGGAACGCGGCGATCAGCAGGTCCGCCACTCATTTTTCGCACCATCTATATCGAGGAGCCACGCATGGGCGCGTACGACGCCGTCATCGAGATCCCCCGCGGCAGCCGCGTCAAGTACGAGGTCGACCACGGCACCGGCCGCGTGTTCCTCGACCGCGTGCTGTTCACACCCATGGGTTACCCCGCCGACTACGGATTCTTCGAGAACACCCTCGGCGAGGACGGCGACCCGCTCGATGTGCTCGTGCTGCTCGATGTCACGCTCTTTCCGGGCGTCATGGTGACCGTCCGCCCCGTCGGCGTGCTGAAGATGAGCGACGAGGCCGGCGGCGACGACAAGCTCGTCGCCGTGCTGGCGAAGGACCCGCGCTGGTCCCACATCCAGGACGTCAACGACATTCCCGAGTTCACGAAGAAAGAGATCGCGCACTTCTTCGAGCACTACAAGGACCTCGAGCCGAACAAGTGGGTCAAGGTCGACGCGTGGGGCGATGTCACCGAGGCCGAGCGCCTCGTTGCCGAGTCCATCGTCCGCTTCGAAGAGCACGAGGGTCAGACCAAGACGCAGGGTGAGGGCGAAGCGCCCAAGTCCATCTGACCCGGTCCGGAGCCCGTCGGCGCGTCAGTCGTCGTCGCGGGCGGGCTCGAGCAGCGGATGCTCGCGGCTGTCGCGGTCGTCCATCTGGACGGGTATCGCGGCGGTGAACTCGGATGCCCGGGCCTCCCCATCGGCATTGCCCGAGAAGAGTCCGGCGCGGTCACGCGCTTCGGCGGGCGCTGCCGATTTCACGGCCGACGAGCGCTGCTGACCGGGATCGCCGACCAGAACACGCTGTAGCGGCAGGGATGCCGCATCCTCATCGCGCACCCATTCGACGAGGGATTCGCGCACGACGCACCGCAGATCCCAGAGCGCTGCCGAGTCCGCCGCGCTGACCAGCACACGCACCCGCACCATGCCGCCCGTCGCCTCGGTCACCTGCAGCACCTGCGTGCGGCCATCCCAGAGCGACGACTCGGCCAGCACGGCCTCGAGTCGGGCGCGCATGGCATCCGTCGAGACGCGCCAGTCGACGTCCAGCTCGACCGATCCGACGATTTCGCTGCCGTACTTGGTCCAGTTCTCGAACGCGGTCGAGGTGAAGTAGTTGCAGGGGAGCACCACGGTGCGCTGATCCCAGGTCATGACGACGACGTAGGTGAGCGTGATCTCGTGGATACGGCCCCACTGGCCGTCCACGACCACGACGTCGTCGACGCGGATGGCCTCCGAAAAAGCCAGTTGCACGCCGGCGAACACGTTCGCGAGCACGGACTGCGCGGCGAGACCGGCGACGATCGAGGCGATACCCGCAGATGCGAGGACGCTCGCGCCCACGGCTCGCACACCGTCGAAGGTGAGAAGGCAGGCACCGATCGCGACGATCACCACGATGACGACCACCAGACGACGAACGATCTGCAGCTGCGTGTGCAGGCGACGCGCGACGCGGTTGTCGGGTACGTCGAGGCGATAGCGACTGAGGCTGAGGTCGGCGATGAACAGCAGTAGCTGGCAGACGAGCCACGCGCCGGATGAGATCAGCGCGATCAGCAGTGCGTGATCGACGACATCGCGCCAGTCGGCCCCCGGAAAGCTGATCGCCACGGCGATCCACACCCCGACGATGAGCAGAGTGACGCGGAACGGCCACCGTGCGCGCGCGATGAGCGTGGTCGCCCATTGCCTGTGGCGGGACGTCGTCCGGACGATGACGGACGCAATCGCCGAGATGATGAGGACGGCGATGAGCGCGCCGACGAGGGCGAGGGAAAAGGTCAGAAGTGTTGACCAGGGTTCGGGCACGGGATCTCCGATCGGGTCGTTACCAGGCTAGGCACGACCCCCCGACCCGACGCAAACCCACAGAAAGGTCGTCAGGTTTCGCCCAGCTAGATCGAGATGCCCCGGGCGCGCATGAACACTTCGGGATTCGTGCGGTAGCCGTTGATCCAGACCTCGAAGTGCAGGTGGCACCCGTACGACAGGCCCGTCATACCCTCCCGGCCGATGAGCTGGCCGGAGCTGACGTTCGCACCGTAGCCGACCATGAAGCCGCCGTTCTGGATGTGCGAGTACCGCGTCACGACGCCACCGCCGTGGTCGATGTGGATCTGGTTGCCGCTCTGCCCGTTGGCGGCTGCGTAGGTCACCCGACCGCTGTACGCGGCGAAAACGCCGGCGCCGCAGCCGGTCGACATGTCGGTGCCGTTGTGGAAGCCCGTGCATCCGTATCCCGGTGTACACAGCGTGGCGCGAGACCCGTAGCGGTCGCTCTGACGCCCACTGGATGGGCGGGCCCAACCGGTGGTGCCGACCTGTCCGCCGCCACCGCCACCGCCGCCTCCACCGCCGCCGCCGCCGCCGTTCGCAGCAGCTGCCGCAGCGGCTTCCGCGGCGAGGCGACGCGCTTCTTCCTCCGCACGGCGCCGAGCCTCTTCTTCAGCCTTGCGCTTGGCTTCGACACCCGCCTGATACCCGGCGACGGTCTGCGCGGTCTGGTCTTTGAGGGCGGCGAGCTGCGCCTCGAGCACGACGAGGTGCTCGGACTGAGCGTCCAGGGCCGCCTGGGCGGCATCCGCAGCAGCCTGGGATTCGACCATCTTCTGTTCGGCGACCTGCTTCAGGCGGTCACGCTCGTCGCGGGCGACGGATGCCTGGTCGCTCAGCGACTGCGCGGAGTTCTGGGCCGTGACCGCACTGGCGAAGGTGTCTTTGTTCCGCTCGAGCACCTTGTCCATGCGGCCGAGGCGTCCGAGCAGGTCGTCTGCCCCCGTCGCGGACCCTGCGAAGAACAGTTCGAGCGAGGTGTCGTCGCCGCCGCTGCGGTACAGCTGCGAGGCGACCTTGCCCGCGCGCTGTGATGCCGCGCTCGCCGCCGCGCCCTGGGCGTCAGCCTGGGCTTGCAGATCATCGGCGATCATGACCGAGTTGAGGTATTCCTCTTCGGCCTCGAAGTACTCCATCGAGGCCTGCTCGGCGGCGGCCTGCGTGGCTGCGACGTTGGCCTGGAGCTGGTTGATGAGGCCCTCGATGCGAGTGACCTCGCTGGCCTTGGATGCTTCGTTGCCCTTGGCGCGCTGAACGTCATCCCACGAGGGGTAGGTGGCGGCGAACGCGGCGGGAATCATGGGTCCGCCGATCGCACCGGCGGCGACCAGACCGAGCGCACCAGCGCCGAGTAGCCAGCGACGGGATACGGACCGCTTCGCGATTGCGGCGTTGGCCCGCATTTCGGCCGGAGTCGGAGCACACCCGCAGTCCGGATCGGGACCGGATGCGTCGCGCACGAAGGCATCGCCGTGCAGAGCTGACACGTCGTTCCTCCCGATTGCTACGCCAGTAACATAAATCACACTAACAACATCTTTAACATTCGTAACATGCGATGTCTTGTGCTGCAAGTATTCGCCCAGTTCGGGGCGATTCCCAGTCCATGTCGGTCGACGACTTATATGGGCGTAGACCACCAGCATCCCTGCCCGTCTCGGTTGGCACGGGTCGGCGCGCCCGCGATTGGCGGTTTGGTCGGGGAATGCGTATGCTTGAGCGTCGGTAAGCGTGAGCCCTCGGGTTCATTCGGCCCCATCGTTTAGCGGCCTAGGACGCCGCCCTTTCACGGCGGTAGCACGGGTTCGAATCCCGTTGGGGTCACTCGTACAACTAAATAGCATGGCCCTGTAGCGCAGTTGGTTAGCGTGCCGCCCTGTCACGGCGGAGGTCGCGGGTTCAAGTCCCGTCAGGGTCGCTCTAAGCGACGGGCCCTTTCTTATGAGAGGGCCTTTCGTCTAGATCGCGGCAGACTCGCTTTCGAGCGGACGCCGCGAGGCTCTGTAGCTCAGTTGGTAGAGCGCACGACTGAAAATCGTGAGGTCACGGGATCGACGCCCGTCGGAGCCACTGAAACCCTCGTGAGGCTTCTACTCGCGGGGGTTTCTCTAATTCCCTGACTAGCTGGCATTTATCGCTGACCGTCCGCACCGGACACTAAGCCCTCCAGTCAATTCAGCATCCTTTTGTACCCGCACGTCTGGGCGTCATGTGCCGGGAATGTGCCGGGAAGACGACGAGAACGCATGCCGGCTCGCCCGAGGCGACGAAGGGGCCCGAAGGCGCGAATTGACCGGAGTGACTCGAGAGTGCATCCAAATATTTTTTGGGTTCGATCGTTGTCGTCGCGAAGGCACAAGCCGAGCTAGACGGGCAGCATACGGACTGGGCGTATCGGCGCTCCCCATCCGGGTAGATATCCTTGAGCACGGCGAGTCCAAAAATCCGAGGCTGGTTCTCGCCGGCCCCGTCCGGTCACAGCACCTGGCGGGGCATTTCTGTTTGAGCGGCAGTCGAACACCACCGCCCATGTCGTGAGTCCTCCCCCACCTGGTGCGGCTATCCACTGCGGAGCGCTCCGACGTAGCGCGCGCACGGGGATGACGGCTTCGCTGCGGGGCCCCCTTGCCTGGTCGTATCGCCAGGGTTATTCTCGGGGTGTCACGGAGGCTCGTGCGCAGGTCAGATTTGACTTTGGGAGTGAGCATGTCAGTGTGTGATAGCCCCCGATTCGAGTTGCGTCGTCTCACGGCGACGGAGTCGATCATCCAGGATCACTGGTTTCCGCACAACGATCCGCGATGCGCAGTGGCGTGCGTCGCGGAACTTACCGAGGTCGTGTGGTTGCGTGACCTAGTGCTTTCCTCTCGGTACACGTCGGTGGGCGAAGTACTCGACGAGGTCATGCGGACCCTCACGACGGCGGACACAATCCCGCACAGGCATCCACATCTGGGTCACGCGACGAAGTCAGATAGCTTGGCGTCCGATCCGTCTAAGTCGGCGGTCCATCCGTCGTGAGCATCGTCGGATGAAGGTTGGAGATCACTGACGCACCTGTGAAAACGCACGTACCCCCAGTGTCTTCGAGCCCAGCCAGCATGCTGCTCTCCATATTCGCCAGTTCGCGAACGATTCGAGGGATGCGCTTGAGCCGATGCGAGACAATGGACGCAGATTCGAGGGGCGTCCTAATGAAGGTCCGGAGGCCCATCAACGTCATGCCGAGTGGTCGGGGGGGGGTTTCGGTTCGATCGGGCGGAGTCGTGAAATTCTGAGCACCCGGCCACAACTGCAAGAGGAACTTGCCCCAGCAGCTCGCCAATGCAATTCAGGAAGGCGCTGACGCCGAAGGATCGCTCGTAGTCATCAAGGCCCGGCCTTCATATATTGCTGACCGCGGCCCACGCGAAGCGGCATCGAAACTCATCGTGGTGGCCGCTTCAGGGTCTCTACGCGATACCAACTGCCGCGCATCCGCCCTCATGTGCCTTCGCGATAGCAGCACACTTTCCTCTGATCGACACGAGACCTTCCCTCGATGGTGCGGATGCGACGCGCCGCTTCGTCGGTCTGGCCGGCCGTGGATTCGCAGAGTGCTCGCCCGAGGGGACACTTGGCGGACCAATCCATCTGAGCCCCAACTCTGTCACCGCCGCGCGGCTTGCGATGATAGTGGCGCGTACGCTCAACCGACGTTTGCCGACGGAGGAACCGTGGGTCGTGGTATCGCCGATCGTGGAGCAGCCGAGCTGCTGCGAAGGACACCCTCGCATTTCGATTTCGTCGGAGAGTCACGGACGTAGCGCGCGAGACCGTTGCTCGTCAGCCTTGCGCGAGTTCAGCCACGTCCTGCCATTCCTCCCACGTCTTGAGCCGCGCTGCGTAGTCCGCTTCCGCGATTGGTCGGGGAGCTGTCCCGAAAAATACTCGCAGCGGCGGCTTCTCGGCGTCGACGATTCGCATCATCGCCGCCGCGGATGCTTCGGGACTTCCAGGGACCTGCGATTGGCGTTGCTGCTGACGCCGCTGGCGAGCTCCGTCGTATGCAGCAATCGGCGTCGAGCGGCTGGCGCTTGCCCCACTCCAGTCAGTCGCGAATCCACCTGGCTCAATCAAGGTCACGTGAATGCCGAACTCGGCGACTTCCTGCGCGAGCGATTGCGAGAAGCCCTCGAGCGCCCATTTCGACGCGTGATAAATTCCGAGGTTGACGAACGCTGTGATTCCTCCGATCGAGGACACTTGGATGATGTGGCCGTACCCCTGCGCCCGCATGATCGGCACGGCCGCCTGGGTGATCCAGAGCGCGCCGAAGACATTCGTCTCGAACTGGTCTCGCGCTTCGCTCTCGGTCACCTCTTCGACCATCCCAAATTGGCCATAGCCAGCGTTGTTCACGACGACATCGAGCCCGCCGAAGTGCGACGCGGCGGAGGAGACCGCCGACAGGTCAGACTGCCGATCAGTCACATCCAGTGCAATGGGCAGGATGGTATCGCCGAACCGCTCGACGAGATCATCGAGGGTCGAGATATCTCGCACCGTGGCGGCCACCCGGTCACCTCTCTCGAGCGCTGCGATAGCCCACTGGCGGCCGAAGCCGCGAGACGCGCCAGTAATGAACCAAGTCTTCTGAGGCATACATTCAGCCTACGGCCGAGAAGGGCACGAAAACCGACGGATAGGCTGATACTGTTCCGGGCACCGCGCGGGAACCAGGGGAAAGAGTGAGTACGATGCCTCGTGAAGGCCGGTCCAAGCCTGGCGGCGAAAAGCTCCTTGACGATGACCGCTCGCTGACCGCCCCACAGAAGGTCTTCGCCGTCCTCGATGCCCTTTACCGGACACGACGACCGATGTCGCTGTCTGCGATCGGCCGATCGACCAGTCTTCCTCTTACGACCGTGCACCGCATTCTCGGGGAGCTGGTCGACTGGGGGGGCCTCGAACGCGACGAGAACGGGGTGTACCGCATCGGCCTGCACCTCTGGGAACTCGGATCGCTTGCTCCGCGCAGCACCGGGCTGGTTGATGCGGCCCTGCCGTTCCTCGAAGACCTATATGAGGCCACTCATGGAAACGTGCGACTCGGCGTAAGAGAAGGCACCGAAGCGATCTTCGTATCGCATCTCTCCGGTCATGGCTCAGTACCGCTCCGTACAAGGGCCGCAACCCGACTGCCGATGCGCACAACGGGTGCGGGGCTGGTGCTGCTCGCCCACGCCCCCGCAGATGTGTTCAACGATGTGGTCGAGAAGTCGCTGCCGCGTTTCACACCGTTCACTATCGTCGACGTCGGCTCGCTTCGTCGGATCCTTGCGGACGTGCGTCGCGACGGATACGCCATCTGCGATCGACAGATGACAAGCGAAGCGGTCTCCGTTGCGGCTCCGATCAGATCGACATCCGGAGACGTCATCGCCGCCGTCTCGGTCGCGGTCCGCGGTGAAGGTACACCGGCGGTGCGAGAACACATACCCGCCGTGTTGATGGCTGCGCGAGGCATATCGCGCGCACTTGCCGATCAACCTCCCGCATGGCTGCAAGCATCTGCGGCATCGGCCTGATTAAGCCCGAAGGCGGTCGAGTCTTACAGTCACGAATACTGTGCAACGAAGGTATGTTCGCGGATGGTCTCGGCGAAGGCGCCTGGGGCCTCGAGGTGCAGCATGTGTGCGCCAGGGAGCTCCACATAGCGTGCGCCCGGAATGCCTCTAGGTGCGTGGGTCAGATCCTTCCGTTAACGCGCCGGGGTGAATCCGGTGGATAGCGCGGGGTGCTGGGAGAATCGATTCATGACGGTGACTGCCAGCCTGGAGGGTCTGTTCGAGGTCGAGCCGGGTGAGGCGCGGGCGCCGGGATCGGCTGCACCGGCGGGTGCGGGCAAGACGTTCCGTGGGTATGACCAGGGGCAGTGTTTCCTGCTCCCGCCGAGTCTGGATGACTGGCTGGACGAGGATGATGAGGCCCGGTTCATCTCCGAGGTCGTCGAAGAGCTCTTGGATCTGACGCCGGTCTACGCGTCGTACGCGTCCGCCTCGGGTGCGCCTCCGTATGACCCGCGGATGATGTTGAAGCTGCTGCTGTTCGCGTACGCGACGGGCGTGACCTCGTCTCGTGAGTTGGAGCGGCGCTGCAAGCGCGATATCGCCTTCCGGTGGCTGTCGGGCAACCAGGCGCCCGACTACCGGTCGCTGGCCCGGTTTCGTCGGCGTCACCTGGATGCCCTGCCGGGGTTGTTCCTGCAGGTGCTGCGGGTCTGCGCGGAGGCGGGGCTGGTGCGGTTGGGGCGGGTCGCGCTGGATGGCACGAAGCTGGCTGCGAACGCGTCGCGGCATAAGGCGATGAGCTATGACCGGATCGTGCCGAAGATCGATCAGCTCCAAGCCGAGGTCGCTGCGCTGCTCGCCGAGGCGGAGGCGGTCGATGAGGCCGAGGATCAGCAGTTCGGCCAGGACCGGCGCGGGGACGAGGTCGCCCCGGAGCTGGCCCGCCGTGAGGGGCGCCTGGCAAAACTACGTGCCGCGAAGGACGCGATCGAGGCCGACGCCGCCGAGAAGGCGGCAGCCGTGGCGCGGAAGAAGGCCGACGCCGCCGGTCAGCCCCCTGAGCAGGCCGACGCGGCCGTCGCGACTGCGGTGGACACGGCGGCGCCGAAGCCGAAAGCGCAACGCAATTTCACCGATCCTGAGGCGCGGATGATGAAGACGGTCCGCGGCTTCGATTACGCGTTCAACGCGCAGGCCGTTGTCGATGAGGGCCACCAGATCGTGTTGAGCGCCGAGGTCACCCAGCAGGCCACCGATATCCAGCAGTTCGTCCCGATGGCCGAGCAGACCCTACGGAACCTCGACGCGGCAGGAATCGAGCGTTCCCCAGAGGTCGTCCTCGCTGACGCGGGCTACTGCTCGGAAGCCAACCTCGAAGCCGCCGACGATCTGGACGCACAGGTGTTGATCGCGACGGGACGGCAACGTCACGGCGAGAGCTTCCCTACCGCCGGCGCCCCGGACCCGGCCCCAGAGGACGCGAGCCGGCGGGAGCGGATGGCGCACGCGCTGCGCACCGAGCAGGGCCGCACCGACTACGCGCGCCGCAAAGCCATCGTTGAACCCGCGTTCGGGCAGATGAAGACCCGGCAAAACGCCGGACAGCTCCGGCTACGCGGACTCGCCGGCGCCCAAGGCGAATGGCTACTCCACACGATCTGCCACAACCTCCGCAAGCTCCGCGTCGCTACAGCCGCCGGGCTGGCGCCCGCATAGGCCTCCCCAGGGGTCCCTGGGCGTCACAGCACGCACCGACAGTCGCCACGAGCCCCTCGCCGTGCGATCCCGCACGCTCTCACACCGCAACGGCCCGCCCGTTCCCGTTCGCGACCGTCAGCGCGCGATGCCAGAGTCAACGCCGCGCGCCACGCCACCCGATTCTGACCCGCGCACCTAG
>NZ_NMUM01000032.1 GCF_002812805.1 Microbacterium lacus
TGAGGCTGACCCCGAAGTCCGGACAGGTGGTTGGTTGGTCAGGCTGCCAGCGCGAGCTGGCGGCGTTCGTACTCTAGCGGGCTGATGTAGCCGATGCCGGAGTGGCGTCGGCGGGCGTTGTACCAGCCGTCGATCCAGACATACGCGGCCCGTCGGGCGGTGTCGATCGTCGCGAAAACATGCCGGTTGTAGTACTCGTTCTTGAACACGGACCAGAACGATTCCGCGGCTGCATTGTCCCAACACACCCCGGTCCGGCCCATCGATCTGAGCACCCCGAGCTCGGTCGCTGCGTCGGCGAGCTGGGCACTGGTGTACTGAGTGCCCCTGTCCGCGTGGAACACGACCTTCCGCGGCAGGTGCCCGCGGAGAGAGACCGCTTGCCGGAGCGCGTCCTCGACGAGGTCGGTATGCAGACTCCCTGCGACGGTGCGGCCGAGGACCCGGCGGGTGTGACCATCCCGCACGACACACAGGTACGCCCACCCCTCACCGGTATGCAGATACGTGATGTCAGAGAACCACGCGAGGTCACGCTCGCCCTGGTCGAACCGCCGCTCTACGAGGTCAGGCACCGGGAACGGATCATCGCCTCGCACGGTGGTCGGCGGATGCCAGGTGCGGGGACTGATCCCGGTGATCCCGTCGGCGCGCATCAGCTTCGCGACCGTCTTACGCGAGACCACCACCCCGGCGTCCTGCAGGTCCGCGTGGATCCGCGGAGCCCCGTACGTGGCGTCAGACGCGGCATGGAACCGGCGGATCTGCTCGGTCAGCTCAGCTGCCCGCCGCTGCCGCGGCGACGGGCCGGCGGACTTCCGGGCTCGCCACTCGTAGAACCGGCGCCGGTCTACCCCGAGCAGCCGGCACATCCGCGTGACTGTCAGCGTCGTCTCGTGCGCCTTCTCCGCCTCGATCACAGCGAACCGCTCCTCGGGTTCTGCTTCGATGCGAAGAAGGCCGCCGCTTTTCCCAGGAACTCGTTGTCCATCCGGAGTTCCTGCACCTCGCGGCGCAACCGTCCCAGCTCAGCACGCTCGTCCAGATCCAGCGGCGCCTCGGACCCACCGCCAGTCCGCGCACGTTCCGCGTGGACCCACCGGCCCAACAGCTGCTCACCGACACCGATCTCTCGAGCGACCGCCGCGACTGTCCGGCCCGTATCGATCACCAGCCTCGCGGCCTCACGTCGATACTCCGGCGTATACGTCTTCCTCTTGCTCGTGCCCATCAAGGACATCCTCCCCGACAGGCCCGCAAACACACGGATCCCGCCTGGTCAGTGTCCGGAATCCGGGGTCAACCCCAGACCTGGCCGACCTCCGGTATGACGCGCAATGGATTGGTCTACCCGCATCCCTCATTGGTGCACCTCATCCAAGATTCCGTGTTTTCATCCTCGCCCGCCGCGCTCTTCCGCACCCCACTCGCTTCCGATGCCTCCCGTGGAGGGGAGAGCTTGGAACAGGTCAAGGCACGCCGGGGCACGATCGCGCTGAGTCATCAGATCATCGACCTCGCCCTCCACGGACCGAACGGGTACCCGCAACCAGAGGAGCCGGACACCCTGTGGACGCTAATCGGGCAGCTCTTCAACGATGGGGACGATACGCCGAAGCAGTGATCCGATGGGAGCAGATTGTGGGCCGTCCAGCGCCAGCCCCCGCACTCCTTAGCGATGCTTCTGGACCGCGTCCGACACCGGCGTTCGTGGAATGGCTTATGGGTCTCCCGACGGGCTGGGTCACCGATGAAAGGCACGGCCTTACATTGAACCAGCAGCTCACAGCGCTGGGGAATGGAGTGCTTCCACGGCAGGCGACGACCGCTCTCCACACATGCCTTCTTGCGCACCATAACCGACCTTAGGTAACGCCAACCTGTCGGCTCGGTTCGAGCTCCTCGACGGACTGGCGCTCATCGATACCGCACTCGCACTCGATACAGTCTGGGAAGTGGGTCCTTCGACCACCGCCTATTGACGTCGATTGCTCTGCACTGAAGAGTCAGCACCGCATGAGGTCATGAGGATCGCGTCAGGAAAGACCTCGGATCAGCGGCTCTGTCGCATGGATCTCGTTATGCGTGCTCCCGGAGCTGCGCCGATCTCGCGATTATCGGATCATGCCCCTTGTTCGTTCTGGCGCCAGCGACTCGACGTTGGGTGGCGGATCCAAGCTGCCCCGTCCTGTGCGCTGGGGCCACCTTTCTCATTTTGTCTCGCGTCATGGGGTGGGAACCTCCCGCTTGGTCGTGTACTCGCCTGTGTCTTCTTGTCGCGCGTCAGAATGTTTGGCAGGGGTAGTTAGTTGCTGATGTAACGCCCCAGCTGAGAGGTCTGAATGTCATGAGTCGTCCACCGACGATCCCCGTGGAGAAGAAGCTCCGCATCGTGTTGTCCGTGTTGCAGGGCGAGATCACGATCGCTGAAGCGGGCCGCCGTGAGAAGGTCTCGGAGCAGGCCATCGGGAACTGGAAGCGCCAGTTCCTCGAGGGCGGCAGAGCCGGCATCGAGGCGGGTAAGTCCAAGCCCTCGACCCGCGAGCAGCAGCTCGAGGACGAGGTCGCCGAGCTCACCCAGGCGCTGGGTGAGGCCGCGGTCGAGATCCGGGTCTGGAAGAAGAGCGCCGAGGGCCGCCTGGGCCCTTCGAGGACCTCGAGGTGATCCGCACCGAGGCGGGCATGTCGACCGCGAGGTTCTGTCAGCTGATCGACATGCCCGAACGCACCTGGCGGCGCTGGCAGGCCAAGGCGAAGACTGACCGGCCGCCGAAGGGCCCGTGGCCGCAGCCGGCGCGAGACGCGGCCCGGCCGCTGGTGGTCGCGCATGCGTTGAAGAAGCCGGAGTGGGGCCACCGGAAGATCTGGGCGATGACCCGCCATGACGGACACAAGGTGTCCCAGGCGACCGTGCTGCGGCTGCTGCGCGATGACGGGCTGATCCTGCCATCGGAGTACCAGAAGCAGCGTCGAGAACTCGCGAAGAACCGCAAGGCCGCGTTCGCACGAAACCCGACCGGCCCGAACCAGGTATGGCAGTTGGACTTCAGCGAGTTCGAGACCACCCAGGGTGGGATCTGGAGGATCGCCGGCTGCCGGGACTGGTACTCGAAGCTCGAGCACCCGTTTCACACCTCGCCGACCGCGAACCAGCACGACGCGATCGCCGCGATCGAACTCGCCCTCGTCGACTACGTGACCCTGTTCGGCCACCCCCTCGTCGACCAATGTCAGGTCGACGACGAGACCGGCGAGCTGCTGCCGGTCGTCACGATCGTCACAGACAACGGCGGTCCATTCCGATCGATGAACTTCGAGCTGTTCATCATGCGCCACCCCGAACTGCGACACGTCCGCACCAGGGTGAAGTCACCGGGGCAGAACGGATCACGCGAACGCGGCTTCGGGACGCTGAAGTACGAACGGCTGTTCCTCGACGACATCCCCGACGCGCTCACCCTCGTCGAACGCGCCGAGGACTACCGCATCGAGTACAACGAGACCCGCCCTCATGAGGCGATCGCTTGGAACCGGCCGATAGAGGTGCACATGGGCCTGGCCGACCCGACCATCCCCAACTTCGAAATCGAAGAATCCCTGCCAACTACTTGACGCGGGACA
>NZ_NMUM01000039.1 GCF_002812805.1 Microbacterium lacus
TGTCGCGCGTCAGAATGTTTGGCAGGGGTAGTTAGTTGCTGATGTAACGCCCCAGCTGAGAGGTCTGAATGTCATGAGTCGTCCACCGACGATCCCCGTGGAGAAGAAGCTCCGCATCGTGTTGTCCGTGTTGCAGGGCGAGATCACGATCGCTGAAGCGGGCCGCCGTGAGAAGGTCTCGGAGCAGGCCATCGGGAACTGGAAGCGCCAGTTCCTCGAGGGCGGCAGAGCCGGCATCGAGGCGGGTAAGTCCAAGCCCTCGACCCGCGAGCAGCAGCTCGAGGACGAGGTCGCCGAGCTCACCCAGGCGCTGGGTGAGGCCGCGGTCGAGATCCGGGTCTGGAAGAAGAGCGCCGAGGGCCGCCTGGGCCCTTCGAGGACCTCGAGGTGATCCGCACCGAGGCGGGCATGTCGACCGCGAGGTTCTGTCAGCTGATCGACATGCCCGAACGCACCTGGCGGCGCTGGCAGGCCAAGGCGAAGACTGACCGGCCGCCGAAGGGCCCGTGGCCGCAGCCGGCGCGAGACGCGGCCCGGCCGCTGGTGGTCGCGCATGCGTTGAAGAAGCCGGAGTGGGGCCACCGGAAGATCTGGGCGATGACCCGCCATGACGGACACAAGGTGTCCCAGGCGACCGTGCTGCGGCTGCTGCGCGATGACGGGCTGATCCTGCCATCGGAGTACCAGAAGCAGCGTCGAGAACTCGCGAAGAACCGCAAGGCCGCGTTCGCACGAAACCCGACCGGCCCGAACCAGGTATGGCAGTTGGACTTCAGCGAGTTCGAGACCACCCAGGGTGGGATCTGGAGGATCGCCGGCTGCCGGGACTGGTACTCGAAGCTCGAGCACCCGTTTCACACCTCGCCGACCGCGAACCAGCACGACGCGATCGCCGCGATCGAACTCGCCCTCGTCGACTACGTGACCCTGTTCGGCCACCCCCTCGTCGACCAATGTCAGGTCGACGACGAGACCGGCGAGCTGCTGCCGGTCGTCACGATCGTCACAGACAACGGCGGTCCATTCCGATCGATGAACTTCGAGCTGTTCATCATGCGCCACCCCGAACTGCGACACGTCCGCACCAGGGTGAAGTCACCGGGGCAGAACGGATCACGCGAACGCGGCTTCGGGACGCTGAAGTACGAACGGCTGTTCCTCGACGACATCCCCGACGCGCTCACCCTCGTCGAACGCGCCGAGGACTACCGCATCGAGTACAACGAGACCCGCCCTCATGAGGCGATCGCTTGGAACCGGCCGATAGAGGTGCACATGGGCCTGGCCGACCCGACCATCCCCAACTTCGAAATCGAAGAATCCCTGCCAACTACTTGACGCGGGACATCAGCACTCTTGTAAACGGCGAACGCCTTCATTACTTCGATGTCGGCCGAGTCACATTCCGCAAGGCGCTTCACAGTGCCGTCGCCGAACTCAACCAGCGCGTCGAGGGCGTCTAGGTCGCCATTGCTGACTCGAGTGAGGATGTTGGGGTTGAACTTCATCGCGACACCTCCCACAACGTGGCGCGGTTCCCGAGCGTCGAGAACGCGAGCGCACCGGAGTCGCGCACCAGACCTTCGTGTACGAGAGCTGCGCGCGCGGTTCTGAGCCTCTGCGGTGTCACGATCGGATAGCTCGGGCCTCCGCGCATCGCATACTCAGCGGCTATTTCATCGTCGGTTGCTGCGCGCTCGCGAAGAATCGAGATGATCGCCTTCATGACCGCTGCGCGGGTCGTAGATGACAGCTTCACGGCGGCATCAGAACTGGTGCCGGTGTCTAGCGCGATCGGCTTGCGGCGAGTATCCGTGGGAAGAGCAGGATGCGGCCTATTCTGGTGATAGATCAGCTCGCCAGCCGGATCTTCGATTGCCGCCTCCGGGCGGCTTTCGTTTGCGCTCACGCGGCGTCACCCCCGCCGAACTGGAGGGGTCGCCCAGCTGCTTCGATGCTGGCTAGGTTGACGCGGATCAGACGCGGACCGAATCGGCGGGCCTCGATCTCGCCACGTGCGATCATTCGGCGCAGGGTGCGCTCGTGGATCTGGAAGGCGGCAGCTGCCGCCTGCAAGGTGCCCCACTGAGGGGATGTTTGGGTCGACACGGATATTCTCCTTGAAACGGAAAAAACCGAACATCAAGCGAATCGTCTGGATTCGTCTTGTGCTCGGTTCCCGTTGCAGGCGCCCCGTTTCAGGGCGATACCGTTCGTCATACCCTCAAGAGGTGGCGGCGTTTCACCGCTCTCTTGTGCTCTCTGACTGGCAGTCGGTTTTCGGTTGTGGCACAGACATTAGCACTTATGTCCAGACACCAGTGGAGGTGGCGTCCGGCAAGGTGGTGTACGGATCGGGTGACCGTGTCGCTGCGGACGTAGCGACGGTCACCGCGTGATCCTTCGAGAGAACTCTTCACATCCATCTCGAAAGGACCCCGACGATGACCGTCTCACCCCACGATATCGACCCTGCCCGCTTCCTCGAAGACCACCTCGCGCAGGCGTCTCCCGATCTGCTGCGGGAGATGCTCGGCACGTTCATCAACCAGCTGCTATCCGCGGACGCGGACCAGATCTGCGGCGCCGCTTACGGCACGATCAGCGACGACAGGGTGAACCGTCGCAACGGTTACCGCCACCGCGACTTCGACACCCGCGCCGGGACCATCGACGTGAAGATCCCCAAGCTCCGGCAGGGCACCTACTTCCCGGAGTGGCTGCTGGAACGCCGCCGCCGCGCGGAGGCCGCACTGACCACCGTGGTCGCGACCAGCTACCTCCTCGGCGTGTCCACCCGTCGGATGGATGACCTGGTGAAGACCCTCGGGATCACCGGGCTGTCGAAGTCGCAGGTGTCGGAGATGGCGCGCGACCTTGACGAGCAGGTGACCGCGTTCCGCACCCGGCCGTTGGACGCCGGCCCGTACTCGTTCGTCGCCGCCGACGCGCTCACCATGAAGGTCCGCGAGGGCGGCCGGGTCGTGAAGGTCGCGGTGCTGGTCGCGACCGGCGTGAACGCCGACGGCTACCGCGAGATCCTCGGTCTGCAAGTCAACTCGACCGAAGACGGCGCCGGCTGGCTGACGTTCTGGCGCGACCTCGTCGCGAGAGGCCTGACCGGCGTGAAGCTCGTCACGTCCGACGCACACGCAGGTCTGGTCGCAGCGATCGGCGCGACCGTCGGCGGGTCCTGGCAGAGGTGCAGAACCCACTACGCGGCGAACCTGATGAGCGTGACCCCAAAGTCCTCGTGGCCATGGGTGAAGACCCTGCTGGGCACGGTTTTCGACCAGCCCGACGCGGAGTCCGTGCACGCCCAGTTCGACCGCGTCCTGGACGCGCTCGAGCACAAGCTCCCCAGGTCGTTCGAGCACCTCGAGGCCGCACGTGAGGAGATCCTCGCGTTCACCGCGTTCCCGAAGAGCATCTGGCGGCAGATCTGGTCCAACAATCCGAACGAACGCCTCAACCGGGAGATCCGCCGCCGCACCGACGTCGTGGGCATCTTCCCGAACCGCGACGCGATCATCCGGCTCGTCGGCGCCGTCCTCGCCGAGCAACACGACGAGTGGGCCGAGCAACGCCGCTACCTCGGCCTCGACGCCCTCGCCGCCGCACGCCGCGTCGGCGAACCCACCACAGAGGAGGTGATCGAACCCGACCTTCGGGCCCTCACAGCCTGACCTCGACACGAGGGATCACACGATCACCGATACACCACGTCCCAGGACTTGACC
>NZ_NMUM01000026.1 GCF_002812805.1 Microbacterium lacus
GAGTATCCCTCGTTGACGGCCGCGTCAGCGGCCGTTGCCCGCCAGGTCGGCGTGGGCCACGAGTCGGTGCGCCGGTGGGTGCTGCAAGCCGATATCGACGACGGCACCCGCGACGGGATCACCAGCGTCGAGCATGCCGAGATCAAGCGGCTCAAGGCCGAGAACAGTCGTCTGCGGGAGGATGTCGCGATCCTGAGAGCTGCGACGACTTTCTTCGCGGGGGAACTCGACCCCCGCAACCGTTGATGCTGGGCTTCATTGACACGATGAGAGCCGAAGGTCACGCGGTCGAGTCGATCATCCGGGTCCTGCAAGCGCAGGGCGTGAAGATCGCCGCGCGCACCTACCGAGCCCACCGGCAAGGCATCGTCGCAGTGCGGACGATCACGGACGCGCAGGTCCAGGACGCTGTCCGCGCCGCGGCATGGACCATTGTCGAACGCAACGGGACGATGCGTCGCGTGCTGACTCCCGAGGGCCTCTACGGGCGGCGGAAGATGACCGCGCTGATCCGCCGCACGTCGATCCCCGGCGCGTCGCGAGGCGCGGTCGACCGGGCCATGCGCTCGCTCGGGCTGTCGGGAATCCGTCGCGACAAGGGCACCCGCACTACGATCCCCGCCAAGGACGGGGTCCGTGCCGGCGACCTGCTGAACCGCGACTTCACCGCGCCCCGGCCGGATCACACCTGGGTGATGGACTTCACCTATTGCCGCACCTGGGCGGGCTGGGTCTACGTCGCCTTCATCGTCGATGTCTACTCGCAACGCATCGTGGCCTGGCACGCACAGACCACCAAGCACGTCGAGCTGGTGATGATCCCGCTGCGCATGGCCCTCTGGGAACGAGCGCGTGATGGGCACCCGGTCCAGCCCGAGCAGCTGCGGGCACATTCGGACGCCGGGTCTCAATACGTCTCGCTGGCCTACACCGAGAAGCTGGCGCTCGATGGCATCGCACCCTCGATCGGGTCCGTCGGCGACGCGTTCGATAACGCGCTGATGGAGACGATCAACGGGCTCTACAAGGCCGAGTGCATCCGCACGACCGTGTTCCACGACGGGCCGTATCGGACCATCGCAGACGTCGAATTCGCGACCGCCGGCTGGGTCAACTGGTACAACACTCGTAGGCTTCACTCGAGCCTCGGCTACGTCCCACCCGCCGAGTTCGAGCAAGCCCATTACGCGACCCTCAACCGAGAGCCGCAACCCGCATAGGAGCGGCACAAAACCTGGAGCGCTTCACAGTTCAAGGCGCAAACCTCGGGCAAGGGTTGTTTCATCCCCTTGCGCTTTGCTTGTGGCGAAGCCTTCCAATTCGATTGGAGTGAGGACTTTGCCCGCATAGCGGGCAAACAGGTCAAACTTCAGATTGCCCAGTTTAAGTTGGCCCACAGCCGGGCCTTTGTGCTTCGGGCTTACTACCAGCAAAAACATGAAATGCTGTTTGATGCCCACTGGCATGCCTTTCAAATCTTCGGTGGCATTCCCAAGCGCGGCATCTACGACAACATGAAGACCGCTGTGGATTCGGTGGGGCGTGGCAAAGAGCGCAGGGTCAATCAGCGGTTCACTGCCATGGTCAGCCACTACCTGTTTGATGCGCAGTTCTGTAATCCAGCATCGGGTTGGGAGAAAGGCCAGATTGAGAAGAACGTGCAGGATTCCCGCCAACGCCTGTGGCAAGGGGCACCAGACTTTCAAAGCCTTGCTGATTTGAATGTGTGGCTTGAGCATCGCTGCAAAGCGCTGTGGTCTGAGCTGCGCCACCCCGAATTGGACCAAACCGTGCAAGAGGCCTTTGCCGATGAACAAGGCGAGTTGATGGCGCTACCCAATGCCTTTGATGCATTCGTGGAGCAAACCAAGCGAGTCACTTCAACCTGCCTTGTTCACCACGAGGGCAATCGCTACAGCGTTCCTGCCAGTTACGCCAACAGGGCCATCAGCCTTCGGATTTATGCAGACAAGCTGGTGATGGCTGCCGAAGGCCAACACATTGCCGAGCATCCAAGATTGTTTGGCAGTGGCCACGCTCGGCGTGGCCACACACAATACGACTGGCACCATTACTTGTCTGTGCTTCAGAAGAAACCTGGGGCGTTGCGCAATGGTGCGCCATTTGCTGAATTGCCACCCGCGTTCAAGAAGCTTCAATCCATCTTGCTGCAACGCCCCGGCGGTGACCGTGACATGGTGGAAATTCTGGCCCTTGTATTGCACCACGATGAAGGTGCGGTACTCAGTGCTGTGGAATTGGCATTGGAGTGTGGCAAGCCATCGAAGGAGCATGTGCTTAATCTGTTGGGACGTTTGACCGAAGAACCTCCACCCAAACCGATTCCAATTCCCAAGGGGTTAAGGCTGACATTGGAACCACAGGCCAACGTGAACCGCTATGACAGTTTAAGGAGAGCCCATGATGCAGCATGAAGGCCATGTGAGAATCCTCAAATCCTTGAAACTCTTTGGCATGGCACACGCCATTGAGGAGTTGGGCAATCAGAATTCACCAGCATTTAATCAAGCCTTGCCCATGCTGGACAGCTTGATTAAAGCTGAAGTGGCAGAGCGTGAAGTACGTTCGGTGAACTATCAATTGCGGGTGGCCAAGTTCCCCGTGTATCGGGACTTGGTGGGCTTTGACTTCAGTCAAAGCCTGGTTAATGAGGCCACGGTCAAACAATTGCACCGGTGCGACTTCATGGAACAAGCCCAGAACGTGGTGCTGATTGGTGGGCCAGGCACAGGCAAGACTCACCTGGCCACAGCCATTGGTACACAAGCAGTGATGCACTTGAACCGACGGGTGCGTTTCTTCTCCACCGTGGATTTGGTCAATGCACTGGAGCAAGAGAAATCATCTGGGCGTCAGGGACAAATCGCAAACCGTCTGTTGTATGCCGATTTGGTGATTCTGGATGAGCTGGGATATTTGCCTTTTAGCCAAACCGGTGGGGCACTGCTGTTTCACCTGCTCTCAAAGCTGTACGAAAAAACCAGCGTGATACTGACCACCAACTTGAGCTTCTCGGAATGGAGCCGAGTGTTTGGCGATGAAAAGATGACAACAGCGTTGTTGGACCGACTAACCCACCACTGCCACATCCTGGAAACCGGCAATGAAAGTTACCGCTTCAAACACAGTTCAACTCAGAATAAGCAGGAGGAAAAACAGACCCGCAAACTGAAAATCGAGACATAATTCTGACAACAAGGGGTGGGTCAAAATTCAATGCAAATCCCGGGTCAAATTTGGGTGCAAATCAACAGATATCGACAACCTCTCGCGCAACCAAGACATCGCGGTCGGACTGCAAGTGATCTTGAAGCCACGGGCCCGTCCCACCCCGACATGGACCTCGATGCCCGAACGGACGTTAGATTTCGAGTTCTAGGCGTTCTGCGATGAAGGTTGGATCCCAGCCGGGATTGAAAGTGTCGACGTGGGTGAATCCGAGCCGCTCGTATAGGCCACGCAGGTTCGGGTGGCAGTCGAGCCGCAGCTTGGCGCACCCCTGCGTTCGCGCGGCATGGCGGCAAGCCTCGATCAGCGCGGAGCTGACACCCCGGCCCGCATGTGTCCGTCGCACCGCGAGCTTGTGCAGATATGCGGCCTCCCCCTTGAGGGCGTCGGGCCAGAACTCGGGATCCTCGGCCGACAAGGTGCAACAGCCGACGATGCCGTCGCTGCAACTCGCGACTAGGAGCTCGGATCTCAGGACGAAGGTCTCCGCGAATGTCCGGTCGATCCGCGCGACGTCCCAGGCGGGCGTTCCCTTGGCGGACATCCACGCCGCAGCGTCGTGCATCAGCCGCACAACCTCGTCGATATCACCCGAGCAGGCGACCCGAACGTTCGGAGGCTCCTCGCTGTCCATTCGCTCCCCTGGCGCGGTATGAACCGCCGCCTCATAGTGCAGTTTGATCCTGACGAGCCCAGCATGTCTGCGCCCACCTTCGCGGAACCTGACCAGGGTCCGCTAGCGGGCGGCCGGAAGGTGAATGCTAGGCATGATCTAACCCTCGGTCTCTGGCGTCGCGACTGCGAAATTTCGCGAGGGTTTCCGAGAAGGTGATTGCGCTTCGCAGATCTCCAGGCGCGTGGGTGCGGACGTAGTCAGCGCCATTGCCGATCGCGTGAAGTTCCGCCGCAAGGCTCGCTGGACCCAGATCCTTTACAGGAAGGCCAACGGTGGCGCCCAAGAAGGATTTCCGCGACACCGAGACCAATAGCGGAAGCCCCAACGCCGACTTCAGCTTTTGAAGGTTCGACAGCACGTGCAGCGATGTTTCCGGTGCGGGGCTCAAGAAAAATCCCATCCCCGGATCGAGGATGAGCCGGTCGGCAGCGACCCCGCTCCGTCGCAAGGCGGAAACCCGCGCCTCGAAGAACCGCACAATCTCGTCGAGCGCGTCTTCGGGTCGAAGGTGACCGGTGCGGGTGGCGATGCCATCCCGCTGCGCTGAGTGCATAACCACCAGCCTGCAGTCCGCCTCAGCAATATCGGGATAGAGCGCAGGGTCAGGAAATCCTTGGATATCGTTCAGGTAGCCCACGCCGCGCTTGAGCGCATAGCGCTGGGTTTCCGGTCGGAAGCTGTCGATTGAAACACGGTGCATCTGATCGGACAGGGCGTCTAAGAGCGGCGCAATACGTCTGATCTCATCGGCCGGCGATACAGGCCTCGCGTCCGGATGGCTGGCGGCCGGTCCGACATCCACGACGTCTGATCCGACTCGCAGCATTTCGATCGCCGCGGTGACAGCGCCGGCGGGGTCTAGCCGCCGGCTCTCATCGAAGAAGGAGTCCTCGGTGAGATTCAGAATGCCGAACACCGTCACCATGGCGTCGGCCTCCGCAGCGACTTCCACGATGGGGATCGGGCGAGCAAAAAGGCAGCAATTATGAGCCCCATACCTACAAAGCCCCACGCATCAAGCTTTTGCCCATGAAGCAACCAGGCAATGGCTGTAATTATGACGACGCCGAGTCCCGACCAGACTGCATAAGCAACACCGACAGGGATGGATTTCAGAACCAGAGAAAGAAAATAAAATGCGATGCCATAACCGATTATGACAACGGCGGAAGGGGCAAGCTTAGTAAAGCCCTCGCTAGATTTTAATGCGGATGTTGCGATTACTTCGCCAACTATTGCGATAACAAGAAAAAGCCAGCCTTTCATGATATATCTCCCAATTTGTGTAGGGCTTATTATGCACGCTTAAAAATAATAAAAGCAGACTTGACCTGATAGTTTGGCTGTGAGCAATTATGTGCTTAGTGCATCTAACTTTGTTTTAGGGCGACTGCCCTGCTGCGTAACATCGTTGCTGCTCCATAACATCAAACATCGACCCACGGCGTAACGCGCTTGCTGCTTGGATGCCCGAGGCATAGACTGTACAAAAAAACAGTCATAACAAGCCATGAAAACCGCCACTGCGCCGTTACCACCGCTGCGTTCGGTCAAGGTTCTGGACCAGTTGCGTGAGCGCATACGCTACTTGCATTACAGCTTACGAACCGAACAGGCTTATGTCCACTGGGTTCGTGCCTTCATCCGTTTCCACGGTGTGCGTCACCCGGCAACCTTGGGCAGCAGCGAAGTCGAGGCATTTCTGTCCTGGCTGGCGAACGAGCGCAAGGTTTCGGTCTCCACGCATCGTCAGGCATTGGCGGCCTTGCTGTTCTTCTACGGCAAGGTGCTGTGCACGGATCTGCCCTGGCTTCAGGAGATCGGAAGACCTCGGCCGTCGCGGCGCTTGCCGGTGGTGCTGACCCCGGATGAAGTGGTTCGCATCCTCGGTTTTCTGGAAGGCGAGCATCGTTTGTTCGCCCAGCTTCTGTATGGAACGGGCATGCGGATCAGTGAGGGTTTGCAACTGCGGGTCAAGGATCTGGATTTCGATCACGGCACGATCATCGTGCGGGAGGGCAAGGGCTCCAAGGATCGGGCCTTGATGTTACCCGAGAGCTTGGCACCCAGCCTGCGCGAGCAGCTGTCGCGTGCACGGGCATGGTGGCTGAAGGACCAGGCCGAGGGCCGCAGCGGCGTTGCGCTTCCCGACGCCCTTGAGCGGAAGTATCCGCGCGCCGGGCATTCCTGGCCGTGGTTCTGGGTTTTTGCGCAGCACACGCATTCGACCGATCCACGGAGCGGTGTCGTGCGTCGCCATCACATGTATGACCAGACCTTTCAGCGCGCCTTCAAACGTGCCGTAGAACAAGCAGGCATCACGAAGCCCGCCACACCGCACACCCTCCGCCACTCGTTCGCGACGGCCTTGCTCCGCAGCGGTTACGACATTCGAACCGTGCAGGATCTGCTCGGCCATTCCGACGTCTCTACGACGATGATTTACACGCATGTGCTGAAAGTTGGCGGTGCCGGAGTGCGCTCACCGCTTGATGCGCTGCCGCCCCTCACTAGTGAGAGGTAGGGCAGCGCAAGTCAATCCTGGCGGATTCACTACCCCTGCGCGAAGGCCATCGGTGCCGCATCGAACGGCCGGTTGCGGAAAGTCCTCCCTGCGTCCGCTGATGGCCGGCAGCAGCCCGTCGTTGCCTGATGGATCCAACCCCTCCGCTGCTATAGTGCAGTCGGCTTCTGACGTTCAGTGCAGCCGTCTTCTGAAAACGACATTTGAACCGGGAACCTTCCCTTTTTGGCTAGGCGTGAAACAATGGTCATTTTCCCTATACCCAAAATGACCAGGAGGCCCGCATGAAAGTCGCACGCATCTACCTGCGCGTGAGCACGGAGGAACAAGACCTAAGCCGGCAGGATGCCATCGTGGAGAGCACGAAGGCGGCCGGCTTTTACGTCGCCGGCATCTACCGCGAGAAAGCCAGCGGCGCACGCGCCGATCGCGCCGAGCTGCTGCGCCTGATTGCCGACCTGCAACCTGGTGAAGTCGTGGTTGCGGAGAAGATCGACCGAATCAGCCGCTTGCCGCTGGCCGAGGCCGAACGCCTGGTGGCCTCGATCCGGGCCAAGGGCGCCAGGCTAGCCGTGCCTGGTGTGGTGGATTTGACGGAGCTGGCCGCCGAGGCGAAGGGCGTGGCCAAGGTTGTTCTGGAATCCGTCCAGGACATGCTTTTGAAGCTGGCGTTGCAGATCGCACGCGATGACTACGAGGATCGGCGCGAGCGTCAGCGGCAAGGCGTGGAGCTGGCCAAGCAGGCCGGCCGCTACACCGGCCGTAAGGCCGACACACTGGCGCATGATCGGATCATTGCGCTGCGCACTGCTGGGCATAGCATCGCGGAAACGGCGAAACTGGCCAGGTGCAGCGAAAGTCAGGTCAAAAGAGTGTGGGCATTGCACAAAGCCGTGGCGTCAAAGCGTACAGGTTGATGACGCGCGGATGGTATCGGCCCAAGGCAATAATGCCGGCATCGAGCGGGGCAGGGGGGTTTGCATTGCCTGTTCGATCCAGCAGCTTGTGTAGTGCGCGGCATCACCGCTGGAACGCTTTTCAAGGAGATCGGTAATAAGTTGGTCGGCGCTGGGTTCGGTTGTCGCGCGTCAGACTGTTTGGCAGGGGTAGTTAGTTGCTGATGCAACGCCCCAGCTGAGAGGTCTGAATGTCATGAGTCGTCCACCGACGATCCCCGCGGAGAAGAAGCTCCGGATCGTGTTGTCCGTGCTGCAGCGCGAGATCACGATCGCTGAAGCCGCCCGCCGCGAGAAGGTCTCCGAGCAGGCGATCGGGAACTGGAAGCGCCAGTTCCTCGAGGGCGGCAAGGCCGGCATCGAGGCGGGCAAGTCCAAGCCCTCGACCCGGGAGCAGCAGCTCGAGGACGAGGTCGCCGAGCTGACCCAAGCTCTGGGCGAGGCTGCGGTCGAGATCCGGGTCTGGAAGAAGTCAGCCGAGGGCCGCTTGGGCCCTTCGAGGACCTCGAGGTGATCCGCCAGGACGCGGGCATGTCGACCGCGAGGTTCTGTGAACTCTTCGACATGCCTGAGCGGACGTGGCGACGCTGGCAAGCCAGGGCGCGCGCGGATCAGCCGCCGAAGGGCCCGTGGCCGCAGCCGGCCCGCGACGCGGCCAGGGCGCTGACGATCACGCATGCGATGGCGCATCCGGCGTGGGGGCACCGGAAGGTCTGGGCGATGACCCGCCATGACGGGCATCGGGTCTCGCAAGCGACTGTGCTGCGCCTGCTCCGCGACGAAGGCCTGATCCTGCCTGCCCGCTACCAGCGTGAGCGCCGCAAACTCGCCGAACGACGCAAGGCCGCGTTCGCGAAGGAACCGACGGGGCCGAACCAGGTGTGGCAGCTGGACTTCTCCGAGTACGAGACCACAACGGGTGGGACCTGGCGAATCGCGGCGTGCCGCGACTACTGGTCGAAGTATGAGTTCGACGCGCATGTGGCCCCGACGGCGAACATGCACGATGCTGTCGCGGCCGTGCAGAAAGCTCTCGACGAGACCGAGCAGCTTCTCGGTCATCCGCTCATCGATGACGCGCCCGTGAACGCCGAGACAGGCGAGATCGAGCCGGTCGTGACGATCGTGACAGACAACGGCGGACCATTCCGATCCGCGACGTTCGAGCTGTTCATCATGCGCCACCCCGAGCTTCGACATGTTCGCACGAGAGTCCGCACGCCAGGACAGAACGGCTCACGGGAACGTGGCTTCGGATCGATGAAGTACGAATGGCTGTTCCGTGAGGAGATCGACGACGCCCCCCAGCTTGTCGAGCACATCGACGCCTACCGGGCCGACTATAACCACGTCCGCCCCCACGAGGCCATCGCCTGGAACCGGCCCGCCGACGTCCACGCCGGCCTCGCCGACCCCACCATCCCCAACTTCGAAATCCAAGAATTCCTGCCAACAACTTGACGCGGGACACGGTCATTCGCCAAAAGCCGACAGTAAAGCTATCTGCCAAGGCTTCACGCCATACTTGCGATGGAAGCCGTGACGCGGCCTCTAGGTGCTGTTCCAGAGTCACCGCGCTAACAGCCGCACCAGGAGCGATAGAGCGGGTGCCGATATCGCGGCCTGTAAAGCTGGGCATATCGCGGGAAACGTCCAGACAGTGCGCAAGTTCATGCACCATAACCCCTTTAATCCAAGGGGTGGGATCGGAGCCGGTGAAGCCTTTTAGGACATTCGCCGGATTCAAGACCAGATCACAGTAGCCAGGCCCTACGTACATAAGCGCCGGGATCGAGTGTGGTAGTGCAACGGTGTTCGTGTTCCAACCAGACACAGCGGATGAAAGCACGACATGCACACCGTAATGTTCAAGCGCAAACTTTTTAAGGAAGGGGAAGCCGTCCGCGTCGGCCACAAAGGCGCTGCGGGCGGCAGCGTATCGCTCGCTTGAAACTCGTTCTAGCGCAATGCCAGACAGCAGAGCTATGGCATAGGTCAAAACAGGAATCAGGGCGACGGAAAGACCGATTCCGATACGGCGTTCTATCGGATTTCCCGTTCTCACAATCCAGGGTTGTCTGGAAGCCCATAAGCCAGCCGCAACAGCTAAGGCAAACCACAGGCCGCCGAACAACATCCAGTCATTGCCGACTGCCCTGCCAGCTAGAGCAACAAGTGATACCAATGCTACCCATGCCAGCGGGGCTAGTACGTCCAATATCGCAGAAATGTTAAGCGGATGATTCTTTCGCTTAATGTCCATGATCGGCGGCCGTTTCCTTGCTGGGCTAGAACGTCGCGTCTTTCAAAGAGATTGCGCAGCCGTTGAAGTCATAGGACACGTCCGTAATGACACCGGAGGCGCGGGCCGTCTTGCCGACTGTCAACGCGGTGACGTTGGCCTTGTTGTCGGTGCCGGCGTGAATCGACACTTGGCCAGCTTTCAACAGCACGCGATAGTGAGGCTGGAAGCCTTCATTGACTGACCGGACTTCGCCAGTCATGGCCAGGCCCTTACCGACATACGTGCTATTGGCTTGCACCTGGTTGTTCTTCGCCGCTTGGCAAATCTGCGGCAGCGTATCCGTCACCATGACCGGGGCCGTGGCCTTTTGAATGTCCTTGGCGACCTGATCCAGCGCGGCGCAACCGGCAAGGGCCAGGATCGGCAAAGCAAGAGCTAGGCGGTTTATAGATTTCATGCAGCAAACTCCTTATCAGTGAAAAAAGTGGACGGCCCGTGCCTAGAACATGGGCACGTAGATCAATTCGATTTCAACACGTTGGTTCTGGTAGCGCCCTTCGGGCGTGATGTTCTCGGTCACGTAGTCGGCGGCCGACGCGAAATTCACCATGATCTTGAGCGGCGACACGCCACGATCCACCAGGTACTTGCGCGCCGACAAGGCACGCTTCAATGCCAGGATTTCATCGCGGGCGCTGGGCCGGTTCGTACTGGTGCGGCCGTTGACATAGATCATCGAGGCGGCGCGGGCGTCAGCAAGGACGGCGGCCACGTCCGCCGGCGGCTGGAACGTGGTGCTGCTGTCCGGGAAGGAAACCATCACCATCGAGGAAACAGGCGTGCTATGGGCGGTGCCGTAGTCGGCGGCCAGCGCGCCTTGCGCGAAGATCATGGACGCCAAGGAAATGGCCAGGAAGAACGCTTTACGCATCGGACAGACTCCAATCAAAAGAATAGGTATCCGGCCTTGCTCATGGGAATGCGGATCAACCAGAGCGCAGCCAGGTGCAGCGGGTAATAGGCATAGAAAGCCCAGCGCAGGCGCGGCATGGACAGATCAATGCGAGAGGCGACCAGGAGCAGCGGCAACACCGCCAAGGCCCACAGGTTGCGATTGATGAACCAGAGCGCGGCCAGGGCCAGCAGCGCGACCGCCGCGGCTGTCCAGGTGGGGCGCTTGCAATAAGACCAGATCCACCCGGCCCCGTTGCATGGCCCAAAACAACCTAGGTGCGTGGGTCAGATCCTTCCGTTAACGCGCCGGGGTGAATCCGGTGGATAGCGCGGGGTGCTGGGAGAATCGATTCATGACGGTGACTGCCAGCCTGGAGGGTCTGTTCGAGGTCGAGCCGGGTGAGGCGCGGGCGCCGGGATCGGCTGCACCGGCGGGTGCGGGCAAGACGTTCCGTGGGTATGACCAGGGGCAGTGTTTCCTGCTCCCGCCGAGTCTGGATGACTGGCTGGACGAGGATGATGAGGCCCGGTTCATCTCCGAGGTCGTCGAAGAGCTCTTGGATCTGACGCCGGTCTACGCGTCGTACGCGTCCGCCTCGGGTGCGCCTCCGTATGACCCGCGGATGATGTTGAAGCTGCTGCTGTTCGCGTACGCGACGGGCGTGACCTCGTCTCGTGAGTTGGAGCGGCGCTGCAAGCGCGATATCGCCTTCCGGTGGCTGTCGGGCAACCAGGCGCCCGACTACCGGTCGCTGGCCCGGTTTCGTCGGCGTCACCTGGATGCCCTGCCGGGGTTGTTCCTGCAGGTGCTGCGGGTCTGCGCGGAGGCGGGGCTGGTGCGGTTGGGGCGGGTCGCGCTGGATGGCACGAAGCTGGCTGCGAACGCGTCGCGGCATAAGGCGATGAGCTATGACCGGATCGTGCCGAAGATCGATCAGCTCCAAGCCGAGGTCGCTGCGCTGCTCGCCGAGGCGGAGGCGGTCGATGAGGCCGAGGATCAGCAGTTCGGCCAGGACCGGCGCGGGGACGAGGTCGCCCCGGAGCTGGCCCGCCGTGAGGGGCGCCTGGCAAAACTACGTGCCGCGAAGGACGCGATCGAGGCCGACGCCGCCGAGAAGGCGGCAGCCGTGGCGCGGAAGAAGGCCGACGCCGCCGGTCAGCCCCCTGAGCAGGCCGACGCGGCCGTCGCGACTGCGGTGGACACGGCGGCGCCGAAGCCGAAAGCGCAACGCAATTTCACCGATCCTGAGGCGCGGATGATGAAGACGGTCCGCGGCTTCGATTACGCGTTCAACGCGCAGGCCGTTGTCGATGAGGGCCACCAGATCGTGTTGAGCGCCGAGGTCACCCAGCAGGCCACCGATATCCAGCAGTTCGTCCCGATGGCCGAGCAGACCCTACGGAACCTCGACGCGGCAGGAATCGAGCGTTCCCCAGAGGTCGTCCTCGCTGACGCGGGCTACTGCTCGGAAGCCAACCTCGAAGCCGCCGACGATCTGGACGCACAGGTGTTGATCGCGACGGGACGGCAACGTCACGGCGAGAGCTTCCCTACCGCCGGCGCCCCGGACCCGGCCCCAGAGGACGCGAGCCGGCGGGAGCGGATGGCGCACGCGCTGCGCACCGAGCAGGGCCGCACCGACTACGCGCGCCGCAAAGCCATCGTTGAACCCGCGTTCGGGCAGATGAAGACCCGGCAAAACGCCGGACAGCTCCGGCTACGCGGACTCGCCGGCGCCCAAGGCGAATGGCTACTCCACACGATCTGCCACAACCTCCGCAAGCTCCGCGTCGCTACAGCCGCCGGGCTGGCGCCCGCATAGGCCTCCCCAGGGGTCCCTGGGCGTCACAGCACGCACCGACAGTCGCCACGAGCCCCTCGCCGTGCGATCCCGCACGCTCTCACACCGCAACGGCCCGCCCGTTCCCGTTCGCGACCGTCAGCGCGCGATGCCAGAGTCAACGCCGCGCGCCACGCCACCCGATTCTGACCCGCGCACCTAG
>NZ_NMUM01000015.1 GCF_002812805.1 Microbacterium lacus
TGAGGCTGACCCCGAAGTCCGGACAGGTGGTTGGTTGGTCAGGCTGCCAGCGCGAGCTGGCGGCGTTCGTACTCTAGCGGGCTGATGTAGCCGATGCCGGAGTGGCGTCGGCGGGCGTTGTACCAGCCGTCGATCCAGACATACGCGGCCCGTCGGGCGGTGTCGATCGTCGCGAAAACATGCCGGTTGTAGTACTCGTTCTTGAACACGGACCAGAACGATTCCGCGGCTGCATTGTCCCAACACACCCCGGTCCGGCCCATCGATCTGAGCACCCCGAGCTCGGTCGCTGCGTCGGCGAGCTGGGCACTGGTGTACTGAGTGCCCCTGTCCGCGTGGAACACGACCTTCCGCGGCAGGTGCCCGCGGAGAGAGACCGCTTGCCGGAGCGCGTCCTCGACGAGGTCGGTATGCAGACTCCCTGCGACGGTGCGGCCGAGGACCCGGCGGGTGTGACCATCCCGCACGACACACAGGTACGCCCACCCCTCACCGGTATGCAGATACGTGATGTCAGAGAACCACGCGAGGTCACGCTCGCCCTGGTCGAACCGCCGCTCTACGAGGTCAGGCACCGGGAACGGATCATCGCCTCGCACGGTGGTCGGCGGATGCCAGGTGCGGGGACTGATCCCGGTGATCCCGTCGGCGCGCATCAGCTTCGCGACCGTCTTACGCGAGACCACCACCCCGGCGTCCTGCAGGTCCGCGTGGATCCGCGGAGCCCCGTACGTGGCGTCAGACGCGGCATGGAACCGGCGGATCTGCTCGGTCAGCTCAGCTGCCCGCCGCTGCCGCGGCGACGGGCCGGCGGACTTCCGGGCTCGCCACTCGTAGAACCGGCGCCGGTCTACCCCGAGCAGCCGGCACATCCGCGTGACTGTCAGCGTCGTCTCGTGCGCCTTCTCCGCCTCGATCACAGCGAACCGCTCCTCGGGTTCTGCTTCGATGCGAAGAAGGCCGCCGCTTTTCCCAGGAACTCGTTGTCCATCCGGAGTTCCTGCACCTCGCGGCGCAACCGTCCCAGCTCAGCACGCTCGTCCAGATCCAGCGGCGCCTCGGACCCACCGCCAGTCCGCGCACGTTCCGCGTGGACCCACCGGCCCAACAGCTGCTCACCGACACCGATCTCTCGAGCGACCGCCGCGACTGTCCGGCCCGTATCGATCACCAGCCTCGCGGCCTCACGTCGATACTCCGGCGTATACGTCTTCCTCTTGCTCGTGCCCATCAAGGACATCCTCCCCGACAGGCCCGCAAACACACGGATCCCGCCTGGTCAGTGTCCGGAATCCGGGGTCAACCCCACAACAACTGGGGCAAGCAGGGGTGGGAGCTCGTGCAGGTCGTCCCGGGCCCCGAGGGCGGGCTCGTCGGATACTTCAAGCGTCCCACCGGCGGTGGAGCAGCCAACGCCGGCCTCGATGCGGCAGCCGTTGCCGCCCAGCAGTTTGGAGAGTGACCCGATGAGCGTTTCCGCCCGCCTTGCAGAGCTCGGCATCGACCTTCCCCAGATCGCTCCTCCTGTCGCGGCTTACATCCCCGCGAAGGTTCACGGCGACCTCGTCTACACGGCCGGTCAGCTTCCGTTCGTTTCGGGTGCGCTGCCCGCCACCGGCAAGGTCGGTGACGGCCACGGGCTCGTTCCGGCGGCGGATGCCGCATCCTACGCGCGACAGTCGGCGCTCAACGCGATCGCTGCCGCGGCGGCTGCCGCGGGCGGCGTGGACAAGCTCACCGGCGTGCTCAAGGTGACCGGCTTTGTCGCATCCGTTCCCGAGTTCACCGGGCAGCCGGGCGTCATCAATGGTGCGAGCGAACTGCTCGGCGAGGTCTTCGGTGACGCGGGCCGCCACGCGCGCTCAGCCGTCGGTGTTCCGGTGCTGCCGCTGGACAGCCCCGTCGAGGTCGAGGTTGTCTTCACCCTCGCCTGAGCTAGCATTCGGCAATGTCTGTCGCGGAGTTCATCTACGTGTGGACAACCGCGGGCTTCTGCTACGTGTCGTTCATCACCGACGTGTTCTCCCGCCGCATTCTGGGCTGGCGGGTGATGACGACCACAGCGACGCCGCTGGTGTCCTCGATTGGAGACATCCCGCCCGCCGAGTTCGAACAGCTGAACTACGCTCTACCCCAAGGCCACGACGAGCCCGCCGCGGCCTAACACCGCCCTCCGACGATCCCAGGCCGGTTCACCCACACCGAGACCACCAGCTGACCCCGGCCGCGCGGGCGCGGAACGCTATCCGATCACCGCGTCCGTGCTACCGGAAGCCCCTGCTAGACAGTGAATGCCTATACCGTTATGACTACAACTACGTCCGACCGCACGAGGCGATCGCCTGGAACCGCCTCGCCGACGTCTACGCCGGCACCGCCGACCCCACCATCCCCAACTTCGAAACTGAAGAAAACCTGCCAACTACTTGACGCGAGACAGACGCGGTCGCGTCCGCGCTGATCGCGCTGTCGGGATTCGCTGCGGCGAACGCCACCCTGATCGCCGGGATAGACGTGAACCCGTTTGTGGTTTGGGGCCAGGGCGCAGCCGCCCTGGACGCACTCATTCTTCCCGCCCAGCGGGAAGGTGTGTTTCAATACGGTGCGAGGGAGTTCCCTCGCACCGTGCGGCAACCAATGGAGGTGGCTGATGTCCGACGACGCTTCAAGCATGGTCAGTCGTGTCGTTCAGATCCTGGGGGTGTTCGAACGATCCGCCGGGAGGCTTACGCTCGGCCAGATCACCATCCGAACAGGCCTTCCCCGCTCCTCGGTTCACCGGATCCTCCAACAGCTCGTTGACGCACGCTGGCTGCGCCGCGACGGCGGCGAGTATTCCCTCGGGATCCGCATGTTCGAACTGGGCAGTCATGTCGCGGAACGGACGCGGGTGACGGACGTCGCGCGGCCGATCATCCACGAGCTCTGCGCGACGACCAAGCACGTCGTGCACCTAGGCGCGTTGGACGAATTCGATGTCGTCTATCTCGAGAAGATCGGTGGCCCCTTCGCCGGCACCCTCCCGTCTCGTGTGGGCGGTCGATTCCCCGCCCACGCTGCAGCCGTCGGCAAGGCGCTGTTGGCCCTCTCGCCGAGGGCCATGATCGACCACCACCTGCAGCATGGCCTGGACCGCCGCACCTCGGCGACCATCGTCGACCCCGACAAGTTCGAGGCCGAGATGTTGAGGATTCGAGACCGAGGCTATGCCACCGACAACTCGGAGGCCGCCGTGGGCGTCGCCTGCGTCGCCGCCCCGATTCTGGAGGATGGGTATGCGATCGCCGCGGTCAGCGTGTGCGGACCGGCGAGAGGCGTCCGCGTCGACGAGCTGAAGCACCGCGTCATGTGGACCGCTGCAGAGATCACCCGACGACTCGCCTCCGCCAGCCCCCCGAAGCTCAGCGAGCCACAGCTGCGTCCCGCCTGGCGTGCGTCTGAATCTCGTTGACGGGTGGCGTGGGGCAGGATCTCGTCGGCGGTTTTGGTCCAGGTGAAGGGGTGGCAGCGGTCGTTCCAGCCGGCGATGAACGCGGTGATCGCGGCGATGAGTTCCTTGACGGTGTCGAACGATTCGCGGCGGATCGCTTGCCGGGTGATGATCCCGAAGAACATCTCGACGAGGTTCAGCCATGACCCCGAGGTCGGGGTGAAATGCATGCTGATCCTCGGGTTCTTCGCCAGCCATTTCCTTCACGTCGACCTGCTTGTGGGTGTGGTGGTTATCGGCCACCACACCCAGCCGCTGTCCCGGGTAGGCGCGGGCGACGCGCTTCATGAAGTCGAGGAACTCCGACTTCCCGTGCCGGTCGTAGCAGCGGTCGGCGACCTTCCCGGTGGCGACCTCCAGCGCCTGTCCGATGAACGGTGTGTGGGGTCCGGCGGTTTTTAGTGATTGGTCCTGTCGAACCGTTCGGCGAGGGTGATCGCGAACGTGTTGAGCGCGGGCTTCCACCTGATCGCGCAGCGTGCCTCCCCGCCCCCGGTGGGGTCAAGTGACCGGGTCACGAGGTAGAGACATTTCAGCGCTGCGGCCTCGTTCGGGAAGTGCCCACGGGCGCAGACCGCGCGCCGGTAGCGGGCGTTGATCTGTCTCTTCGCTGCAGCCTCGGACGGGGCCGTGTAGACGGGCTTGAGCGAGCGGACGATCGCGTCGCGGTGCTGCCTTCGGGCGTAACGGAACGAGTTGCGGATCAGGTGCACGATGCACTGCTGCACGACCGCCCGCTCCCAGGTCGTGTTGATCGCCTCCGGCAGTCCCTGCAGCCCGTCGCAGACCGCGATGAGCACGTCCTCGACGCCCCGGTTCTTTAGCTCGGCGAACACCTGCAACCAGAACCTCGCACCCTCACCACCGTCGCCAGCCCAGATCCCGAGGATGTCCCGTTCCCCGTGCACGGTGACGCCCATGACGACGCAAAACGGGGTGTCCCGGACCTGCCCGTCACGGACCTTCACGACGATCATGTCAACGAAGACCACCGGGTAGATCGGATCCAGCGGTCGAGAAGACCATTCCTCGAGCTCACCGGCCACCTTCTGCGTGATCCGACTGATCGTGTCCTTGGAGACCTTCGCCCCATAGACCTCATCGAAGTGCGCGGCGACCTCCACGATCGTGAGGCCACGCGCGGTCAGCGACAGCACAATCTGGCCGACCCCATCGACGCGTCGCTTGCGTTTGGGCACGATCACCGGTTCGAACAACCCGTCACGATCCCTGTGGAACCTCGATCTCCCCCGGCCCGATCTCGGTGAGCACCGTCTTCGTTCGGGTCCCGTTGCGCATGGTCGACCCGGCAGGCGTCCCACCATGCTGGTGCTCGAGATGCTCGGTCAGTTCCGCGTTCAACGTCGTCTCGAGGACATTCTCCGTGAGCTGTTTCAGCAGCCCTCCCGGGCCGACCAGGCTCACGCCCTGCTCTTTCGCCTGAGCGAGCAACCGCTCAGCAAGGACCTTCTGATCGATGATCTCCCCGTCACAAGATGGATCATCGCGTCATCCAACACATCGGTCATGTCAGCCACGGCCGTATCCTTTCGGATCAGGCCGGACCCCACACGCCAGAAATCAGACAGTCTCGGACCTCGTCGCCGTCCGCAGCGCCCCGGCGGTGCTCAGCCCGGACGACGGGCCGGAGTTCGCAAGCGACACGATGGCTGACTGGGCCGGCACCCGCACCGGGCTTTCCTACATCCCACGGGGCTCGCCGTGGCGCAACCGGTACGTCGAGTCATTCATCAGTCGGATCCGCGACGAGTGCCCGAACGTCAACAGCCGCTACTCCCTGCTAAACGCGCAAGTCGTGATCGGCGATTGGAAGAACGAATACAACCACCATCGCCTGCACTCCTTGCCCGGCTACCTACCCCCAACCGAGTACGCCCGGCGATATACCCATCAAAATGGAAGTCGACGACTCCCGCACCGTCCGGGCCGACTGAAGCGGGCGGCCCACTGTGAGCGAACGCTGAAATAGATGTCCCACTGACCGGACGTGCAGCGCTCGCTCACGTGTCGTCCCGACCATCATGGTGTCACGGGTTCAAACTGATACAACGCGAGAAGGACGGTCCAGTGGGAGATCACACGCAGCTGGTTGCCGCCGCAGACCGGCTCGAACAGGCGTCGGTGACAAGAACTCCCTGCGCCCCAGTCGCCGACATCCTGGGACCGACCGATATCGCTGCGGCCTACGCGGTGCAGCAGATGCTCACCCAGCGGCGGCTCGCCGGCGGCGCGCGGCTCATCGGTCGCAAGATCGGTCTCACCTCCGCCGCCGTGCAGGCGCAGATTGGCGTCGACCGTCCGGACTTCGGGGTGCTGTTCGATGACATGCTCTACGACGACGGTACCGAGATACCCTTCGCTCGTCTGCTGCAGCCCAAGGTGGAAGCCGAGGTGGCGTTCCTTCTCGGCTCGGATATTCTGAATGCCGACGACACCGGAGCAGTTCGAGCTGCAGTCGAGCTCGCCTACCCGGCGCTGGAGATCGTTGACAGCCGTATCGCCGACTGGCGGATCGGGATCACCGACACGGTTGCCGACAATGCGTCTTCGGGAGTGTTCGTGATCGGACGGCATGGCGTGTCGCTGGATGAGGTCGAACCTCTCGACGTCGAGATGTCCATGACCCGCCGCGACGCCCTGGTCTCCTCCGGCGCGGGCCGAGACTGCCTGGGGGATCCGCTGAACGCGCTCGCTTGGCTGGCGGGCACCGCGATCGAGTTCGGGGAGCCGCTGCGTGCCGGCGACCTCGTCCTCTCCGGCGCGCTCGGGCCCGTGGTTGCCGCCGACCCGGGTGACCGGTTCGTCGCGCACATCGAGCCACTTGGCACCATCAGCGTATCGTTCTCAGGAAAGGTGAACCAATGACAGAACCAATCGGGGTCGCGATCGTCGGCTCCGGAAACATCGGAACCGATCTGATGTTCAAGATCATCCGCGGGTCGGGGAGCCTGCGCGTCGCCGCGGTGGTCGGCATCGATCCTGAGTCAGACGGTCTGGCCCGCGCCCGTAGGCTCGGGGTGCCCACCACGGCCGAAGGTGTGGCGGGGCTGATCGAGATGCCGGAGTTTGACGGGGTGCAGATCGTGATGGACGCCACCAGCGCAGCCGCGCACATCGCGAACGCGCAGCTGCTTGCCCCGTACGATGTGCGGCTGATCGATTTGACCCCGGCTGCGATCGGCCCCTTCGTCATCCCGCCCGTTAACCTCGAGATGCATCTCGACGCCCCGAACATCAACATGGTCACCTGCGGCGGGCAGGCGACCATCCCGATCGTCGCAGCCATCTCACGGATCGCGCCCGTGCCGTACGCGGAGATCGTCGCATCCGTGTCCTCTCGCTCCGCCGGTCCGGGAACCCGGGAGAACATCGACGAGTTCACCGTGACCACCGCGCGCGCGATCGAACAGGTCGGCGGTGCCGGGCGGGGCAAGGCCATCGTCATCCTCAACCCCGCAGACCCGCCCTTGATCATGCGTGATACCGTCTACGCGCTGATCGGGAACGCCGACGAGGATGCCGTGCGCCGATCGATCACCGACATGATCGCGGACGTGGCGACTTATGTGCCGGGGTACCGGCTGGCGCAGGACATCCAGTTCACGCCCGTAGACCCGGCCGACGTCGAGATCCTCCTTCCTGACGATCACGCACCGGTCGACACGAGAGTGACGGTGTTCCTCGAGGTCGAGGGTGCCGCGCACTACCTCCCCGCATACGCCGGGAACCTTGACATCATGACCTCCGCGGCCACCCGGGTGGCGGAGCGTCTCGCTGAGCGCACAAAGGTAGCGGCCCGATGACCACGAAGATCTACGTCCAGGACGTCACCCTCCGCGACGGCATGCACGCATTGCGCCACCGCATCAAGCCCGCGCTGGTGGGCAAGATCGTCGAAGCTCTCGACCGCGCGGGCGTCGCCGCGATCGAAGTCACGCACGGCGACGGACTCGCCGGCGCAAGCCTCAACTGGGGTCCGGGCAGCAATACCGACTGGGAGTGGATCGAGGCAGCCGCTGAGAAGACGAAGCACGCCGTTCTCACCACGCTGCTGCTCCCGGGGGTGGGGACCATCGCCGAGTTGCGCCGTGCTTACGACCTCGGGGTGCGCTCAGTGCGGGTCGCGACGCACTGCACGGAGGCCGACGTCTCGGCCCAGCATATCGCCACAGCCCGAGAACTCGGCATGGACGTCGCCGGTTTCCTGATGATGGCCCACTCTGCGCCACCGGACGAGCTCGCTCGGCAGGCGAAGCTCATGGAATCATACGGTGCCCATTGCGTCTACGTCACCGACTCCAGCGGCCACCTCACCACAGAAGGCGTGCGCGCACGCATCCGCGCGTACCGTGACACACTCGATCCGGCCACACAGATCGGCATCCACGCGCACGAGAACCTTTCGCTTGCCGTCGCCAACTCGCTGGCTGCCGTGGAGGAAGGCGCCTACCGGGTCGATGCCTCGCTGGCAGGACTCGGCGCCGCCGCAGGGAACACGCCCCTGGAAGCGCTCATAGCGGTCACCGACCTCCTCGGCTGGGACACGGGCTGCAACATGTTTCTCCTGCAGGACGCCGCGGACGACCTCGTGCGACCACTCCAGGACCGTCCGGTCCGTGTCGACCGCGAGACGCTCACCATCGGGTTCACCGGGGTCTACGGCAGTTTCCTTCGACACGCCGAGAACGCCGCTGCGATCTACGGTGTCGATGCCCGCGAGATATTGATCGAGGCGGGTCGCCGCAAGCTCGTCGGAGGTCAAGAGGACATGCTCACCGATATCGCCCTTACCCTCCAATCACAGGCCACGTAGGTCATCAGGGGACCGCTAGACGATGTGAGCTTTCGGTCCACTTGAGACTGGGGCCTCGATTCGCGTAAGCGTGGGCTGCCAGCCCGATGGGGGCTGGCCTATCCGACAGGCGAGTGGAGGTCCCAGCTGAGTTCTCAGCGTATAAGTATCGGGCTGGATGTGCACGGGCGGAGTGTGGTCGCGGCCGCGATCGAACAGATGCCGCGACCAGCGAATACGCGAACGCCGTCACACGTCTGGGATGCCTGCGGGGCATCTCGACGTTGACTGCGTTCCCATTGGCGGTCGAGATCGGCGACTGGGACAGGTTCACCGGGTCGACCATCGGCGCGTTCCTCGAGCTCGTGCCGTCGGAGTACTCGTGCGGTCAGTCTCAGGTGCAGGGATCGATCACGAAGACCGGCAACACCCACCCCCGCCGACTGCTGGTCGAAGTGGCTTGGCATCACCGCGAGGCCTACCGGCACGGTGCGGTGATGCGGGCCCAGTGGGTGCAAGCGCCCGCAATGGCCGTTGCGTTCATCCTCGAGGGCATCCCGAAGGCGAACAGCCATAACGGTGGACGTATCGCGTTCGGTCCCGACGGGTATCTGTATGTTGTGACGGGTGACGCCGGCAATCGTGACGCGCCCCAGGACCTCGGTTCGCTGTCGGGCAAGATCCTTCGAATCGACGCCGATGGATGTTGGATGTCGGGCCTGACGGCCTGATCAGCGATCCTCGGCCGCTGTGGATCGGGGAGTTCGGCCGCATCCGCGATGCCGCGATCGACGGTGCCGAACTGCTGTTGCTGACGAACAACACCGATGGGCGCGGGACTCCCTCCGGCGATGACGACCGGTTGCTGTCGGTTCGGCTCGTCGAGGCCGCGCCGTAAGCAGTCGTCCTTCTCAGCGTGAGAGGGCGGCGAGGGTCCGCACGATCGCGACGGCATCCAGACCGCTGTCACCGGATTCGGCGCAGTCGGCGAACAGTCGCGCGCACGTTTCGATCACTGGTAACGCGATCCCCGCGGCGGTAGCCGCCTCACGGATGAGTTCGGCGTTCATGTGCACGTCAGCGATCGAGGACTGCGCGGTCATGTCGTCGCGGACGAGTTTGTCGGTCTTCACACGCGACAGCGGCGAGGCCATCTGGCCGGCGTCGAGGATGCTGCGAAGCAGTGTCAGGTCCATCTGCTGGGCGCCAGCGAAATGGAAGGACTCCGCCAGACCCGCGAGCACCGAGATGAGGAAGACGTTGGTGCTGAGTTTCATTGTCAGCGCCGCAGGGACGTCACCGCAGACCTCGACGCGCGAACAGAGGGGTTCGAGGAGCGGCAGTACCCGCTCAACAGCATCCGGCGGCCCGGCGATCATGCCCACGAGGGTCCCGGTCTCGGCCGGCACGCGAGAGCCCGAGACCGGCGATTCGACGTAGGTACCGCCCGCGCTGGTGATCTCCTCGGCGAGCCGTCGCGAGTCTGCCGGGGCGATCGTGCCGGTGTTGACGACGGTGCGTCCGGCCACGAAGCTCCGGATCGAGCCGCTGTCATCGCGGAGCACGGCGTTGATGGCAGCCGCGTTGCGGAGCATCATGATCACCGTGTCGGATGTCGCGAACACCTCGCCGGCGGATGCGGTGGGGGTGGCGCCGGCATACGCGAGGGCCTCGAGAACCGCCGGAGAGCGGGTCCATGCCGTTAACGGAATGCCTGCATTCACGAGCCGACGTGCCATGGGCGTTCCCATGAGTCCGAGACCGATGAACCCCACGCGTCCGTAGGATACGGGTGGGTCGGGAGGCCCCTCGGTGAGGTGCTTCTGGAACCCGTGATGCGCGTAGGGTTCGTCGTTGAAGGAAGGGATCTCGGAATAGCCCGCGGTGCGATACAGCTGGATCGCGTCGGTCAGCGAACGGTTGGTGTCGAGGCGCACGATGGTCGACCCGCCTTGCCGCGCGGCATCCTCGATCGCGGTGAGCAGGCGCCTGCCAAGGCCCATGCCGCGTGCTTCGGGGGCGACCCAGAGCCGCTTGATCTCGCCGGCGCCGTCGGGGTGGAGTTTGACGCCGACGCAGCCGACGACGGTGCCCTTGAGGGTTGCGATCAGAAAGCGACCCGCGGGAGGTCTCAGGTCGTCTGCGGAGGCGGGCCGTGTCGTAGCGGGATCAAAACCGAGCTCGAAACGCTCCGTCAGCACGGCATAGTACTGCGCGATCGCGCGGCGGGCTGCCGCACTGTCAGGGTCGGCGGGCGCGATCTCGATAGCCGAGGCGGTCAGCAGCCGGCGCGTTGTCGCCGCGGCCGCGAGCAGCTCGCTTTGCTGGTTCGGCGTGAGCGGCTCGAGGATTGCGTCGGCGAGATCGTCCGACAGACGATCCAGCATGCTGATCTCGGCGCGTCCGGCAGCCGTGATCTCCGTGCGACGCACGCGGCTGTCGACACCGGATGCGCCGGTCACGACGAGTCCTTCGTGCTCGAGGGCTCGGAGCATGCGGCTGAGGTAGCCCGAATCCAGTCCGAGTCGCTCGCGGAGTTCCAGCACGTCCGCGCCGTCTGCGCCGATCTCCCACAGCAACCGGTCCAGCGCCAGCGAGCGTCCGCGGCCGAGGTATTGGTCCTCGAGCACGCCGATGCGTTCGGTGACGGTTCTGTTGAAGGCGCGCAACTCCGCACGGGCACGAACTGGATCAGCGGGGATCGCGTTCATATCTCTGACTGTAGTTGCTCTTCGCGGTTGTGGGTGTAGCGAGTGGGTGGCTGGTTCGCGGGTGCACGTGGAGGTTGTTCAGGTTGGGGGTTCTCACACTGACCAGAGAGAACACGCATCGCTCCGCCGTGGTTGGCGGGATAAGAGTCGCCCATCTCGAGGCGGGTGAAGGGACTCGTACTTGTGCTGCTCCACGGGTCGGGGCCGGGAGTTTCGGCGTGGAGCAACTTCCGGCATAGCCTTCCCGTCCTGGGCGGTAGAGCTCCATGTCATCGCGCACGACTCGCCCAGCTTCGGGGATTCGGACCTACCACCAATGACCCAGCTCTACTTCGTCAGCGCTGCCCGGATCATCGACCATTTGCTCGGACGTCTCGACGTCGAGCGGGCCGCGTTCGTCGGAAACTCGATGGGCGGGTATGTCGTGGCCGAGCTCGCCGCACTCAACCCGCACCGGGCCCGGAGGGTGGCCTTGACGGGAGCGGGACGGGGCGACGATTGCCGTCCCGCTCACCGGGAGCACCTGCTGTGAGGCCGATGTGAACTCGAGGAGTATCGAGGTCACCACCCTCATAGGTGTCGGAGTTCAAAGGAGAACACTCATGGCAACCGGAGATCGCGCATGAATGAGACACGGCAGCACATCGTCGATGTCGCCGAGCAGCCGACGGCGATCGCCGAGGCCGGCGTCGGCGACCCGGTGCTCCTGATCCACGGGTCCGGCCCGGGCGTCAGCGCCCTTGCGAACTGGGCCGGGACTCTCCCCGCTCTCGCGTCTGCCGGTTTCCGCGCGATCGCTCCGGACATGATCGGTTTCGGCGGGACGATCCCGCCGGATGACCACGAGTATGCGCTCAGCAGTTGGGTGGCGCACGCGGTCGGTGTTTTGGACCGCCTTGGTGTGGCCCGCGCGGATATCGTTGGCAACTCCTTCGGTGGTGCCGTCGCAATTCAGCTGGCTGCGGAGCATCCTGAGCGTGTCCGCCGGCTTGTGCTGATGGGTTCTGTCGGTGTGCCGTTCGAGCTCACTGAAGCTCTCGACGCCGGGTGGGGGTACGAGCCGTCGGTGGACGCCATGTCCCGGATCCTGAACCTGTTTGCGTACGATCGCGGGTTGATCTCCGAAGGGCTTGCAAAGCAGCGCTACGAGAGCAGCATCCAGAACGGCGCTGCCGAGAGGTTCGCGCGGATGTTCCCCGCACCGCGACAGCGGTGGATCGACGCGATGGCGGCGACCGAGGAGCAACTGAAGCGTATCGAGGCGCAGACGTTGCTCATTCACGGCCGCGATGACCGTGTGATCCCGTTGCAGACCTCGCTCACGCTCCTGGACAGGCTCGCGCACGTCGAGCTGCATGTCTTCGGGGAGTGCGGGCATTGGACGCAGATCGAACGGCGCGACGAGTTCAACGCGCTGCTGACATCCTTTTTTCGGCGCGACAACCCCACCGAGGCAAAGGAGCCCCACCATCACTGACTACCCCCCGGCGTTCTTCGATTACGCCACCCCCGTGCTCTCACCGGAGGCGGTCGCCGATCTGCGCAACCTGGCGGTCAGCGCGGGGTAACCCAAAAGCTACGCCAGGGCCTACCAGCCCACCATGCCTTCGCGGGTGAGCGGGTGCGAGTTTGTGCGCGCCTGCAGGCCCGGAAGCAATGAAGTAAGGAAACCAACGTCGATGACACTCACCGACACTCGACCAACCGTGCTCGGGGAGCCGATCTCTCTCACATCGGTCTCGAAGACGTACCAGACGGCATCCGGAACCCTGCCGGTGCTTCGCGAGATCACGCTCGAGATTCCGGCGGGTCAGTTCGTCGCCCTCGTCGGACCTTCCGGCTGTGGCAAGTCCACCCTGCTGAAGATCATCGCGGGTCTCGTCGGGTACGAGGACGGTGCGGTGAGGATCGGCGACCAGGCGCCACGTGAGGGTCGGCGGGATATCGGGTTCATGCTGCAGCAGTCGGTGCTGATGCCGTGGTTGGACGTCGCAGGAAATGTCGGCCTGCCGTTCGCGATCGCCCGGCGCACCGGGCAGCAGGCTAGCTCGCGCGTGCATTCACTGCTGGAGATGGTGGGCCTCGACCATGCATCCGCGATGCACACCTGGGAGCTCTCTGGAGGCATGCAGCAGCGGGTGGCTCTCGCGCGTGCACTCGCTCTGGACCCGGGCGTCATGCTCATGGATGAGCCGTTCTCCGCGCTCGACGAGTTTAAGCGCGAGCACCTCAACATTGAGGTCGCGCAGATGGCCGACCAACTGGGCAAGACGACGATCCTCGTCACGCACAGCATCTCCGAGGCGGTGCTGATGGCCGACAGGATCATCACCCTCGGCGCGAACCCCGGCCACGTCGTCGGCGACATCACTGTGGATCTGGAACGTCCGCGTCGCGCAGACATGGTCTCGACGGCGCGATTCCAGGAGATCAGCAATCAGGTCCGTGAAGCGCTTGCGCTCGAGAAGACCGAGGAGTACAACCTGTGAGCACCGCTGTCGAGCCCGCGTCTGTAACAAGGCAACCCGCTCCCGCACAGACGACCCCATTCCTGAAGCGCCCTTGGGTGCGGGTCGTTCTGCCCGTGATGGTCCTCGTTGTCTTCCTCCTCATCTGGCAAGCGATGAGCATCGCCGGCGTTCTCAACCCCGTGACGCTACCGCCCCCGTCGGCGATCGCCGCAGCCTTCGCCGAACTCGTCGTCCAGGGGTACTTTTGGGAAGCCACCTGGGTGACGCTGGAGGAAACCCTTCTAGGCTTCCTCATCGGCGCTGGCGGCGGACTCATCATCGGCGCGGTCACCGGCACGTTCCGCTCGTTCCGGACGGCGTTCTGGCCATTCATCGTCGCGTTCCAGAACATGCCCCGTATCGCCCTCGCCCCGCTGCTGCTGACCTGGTTCGGGTTCGGGATCACCTCCAAAGTCGTCATGGCGGCGCTGATCTGCTTCTTCCCGGTCGTCATCAACACCGTCGCAGGCATCGCCGCCGTCGACGACAACGCGAAGACCCTGTTCCGCTCCCTCGGCGCCACGAAGTCGCAGACATTCTTCCGCCTCACCATGCCCAGCGCCGCAGCCATCGCCTTCGCAGGAGTGAAGACCGCTCTCACCCTCGCACTGCTCGGCGCCATCGTCGCCGAGTTCGTCGGAGCATCCGAAGGCCTGGGCGTACTCATTAAGGAGCTCAACTTCCAACTCGAGGTCGCAATGGCCTTCGCCGTCGTCGTCTTCCTATCCGCGATCGGACTCGCCCTGTACGGACTCATCGAGCTCGTTGAACGACGCCTGATCACCTGGGCCCGAGACTAACCACCCAGCGCCGACCGGCGCGCCCACAGTGCAGTACCCGAATCCAATGGAGGAATCGACAATGCAATCACCTCGCACCCTCGTCGTTGCGGCCGCCGCGCTCGCCGCACTGACGCTGACATCCTGCGCGGGCGGCGACGGTCCCGCTGACACGTCGAGCAATGCGCCGCTGTCCGCAGAGATCCTGCTGCCCTACCCGCCCGCACTCCCCGCCACCGCGCCGTTGACCGTCGCTCAGGAGAAAGGCATGTTCAAGGACGCCGGCATCGAGGTCACCTACAGTGTCGCCGACGGATCTGGATATCTGAGCCAGCAGCTGGTCGCCGGCAACACCGACTTCGCTCTTATGAGCGCCGCGGACGCCGTCGTCGCCTTCAGCAAGAGGGACGATGTCCGCGCCCTGTTCTGCCACCAGGTCAGCAACATCTACCGCGTCGCGGCTACCGCGGACTCCGGTGTCACCGAGATCAGCGAGCTGGAGGGCAAGGCCCTCGGGTTCACCGAAACTGGCGGCGGGGAGTACGAGCTCGTCAACTCCGCGATCGCCGAGGCGGGGCTGGTGCCGAACGAGAGCATCACACTGGTGCCGGTCGGCGGGGCCGGGCCGCAGTCGCTCACCGCTCTCCAGGACGGCACGATCCAGGCCTACGCCTCCAGCTTCCCAGACTTCGCCGTTCTCGCAGCCGAAGGTATCGAATGGGTGGACATCACCCCGGAGAAGTACGCGAACGTCCCCGGTGCGTGCTTGATCACCACCGAGGAGGTGCTTGCTACCGCAGACGGGCTCGCGGCAGCGAAGGCGATCGCCAGCGGCTGGGTCAACGCCTTGTACTTCACCATCGAGGACCCTGACGGGGCCCTCGAGGTGGTCTGCACCACCGCGCCGGAGGCCTGTGAGAATCGGGCCGTAGCCGAAGCTCTCGTCGACGAGTTGGTGAAGGTGATCACCCCGGCGGAGGGGCACCGCCCTGGCGAGTTGAGGCTCGATTCCTGGCAGACAGTCGCCGAGATGCTCGCCGCATCCGGCACCGTCGACCCGAGTCTCGACGTCAGCCCCCTCATCTCCGGGTCTGCAGTCGAAGCAGTGACCCAGGCAGCATACGAGGGACGAGGATAGGGCCGAGCTCGCGAGTACCGCTGCTCATACTGTGGAGTGTCCGGACATGGGCCGCACGTTACACGCGGGATCGTGCCGATGAGTGCGCCGGGACCGTCGGACTCGGTTCCCCGGCTGAACCGGAGTATCAGTGTGTTGGGTACCATGGCTGACTCACCCGTAGACGCGCCTCCTCGAAGACAAGAGACGGGACCCTCGAGATGAGAGCACTGTTGGCAGCGATGGTCGGAGCTGCGACGGCGGTTCTCTACACCTTGTTGATGGGCATTCTCGGAGTGCAGGCGGCAGGCATCGAAGACGGCGCGCGTTTCTCGATTCTGACCAATGAAGTTGTCGCGATTACCGACCCTGGGTACCCCTGGTTGCCGTGGCTTGCCGGTGCCGTTCTGAGCCTTGCAGTGTTCGCCGTCGTCTTCCTCTGGTCATCTCGCCTCGGTCATGTTCAGCGAGCGCGGGGGATCGGCGGCTTCACTGTTGCAGCGATCGGTCTCATTGTGTGGGCGATGCTGCTCAGCAACCTGGGGATGTATGGTCCCGACAGCACCCTCGGTGTGCCATTCGGTGTGCTCGGCTGGATCAAGTTCGGTGGCAGCTCGACCGCCCCGCAGTTCTTCGCCGCGCTCGGCCTGTGTTCTGTGGCGCTCGCGATCTATCGGCGCTCCACATCCGCGGAGGGTGTGCCGCGAGACCCGGGGGACTAACGCGCGTCTCAACGAACTGCGCACGCGCGTCGAGATCAGTCGCGATGCCGACAACACTTTTTGGGGAGTCCTGTCTGCGGGCGACGCGGGCGTCAGTGGCGCGACTCCATGGTCTGATGTGGTGGACCTTCCCAAGCGGTTCTCAAACACGAGGCCGGCACTCAAAACGTTGATTCGACGTGTTCTCAGGGGGTCTGAGCGACGTGGACCGCGGAGTCGAACCCCGGAGAGGCACGATTCGCGAGGCGTAGTCGTGAAGAATCCGGCGAAGTCTCAAACACGGTTGACCCCGGAACAGCGGGCCGAGTTGGTCGCGGACTATGAAGCGGGGATGCCAGTTCGAATGATAGCCGCGAAGTATGCAGTACATCGCGGGACAGTCCCCACGCTCGTCACCAAGGAGGGAGCGCGGCTCAGGGCGTCTGGGCTCAGTCTTACCGGCCGCGCTCGTGCTGCTTCCCTATACGCAGAAGGTCTCACGTTACGGGAGGTCGCTGAACGGCTTGGCGTCGATGAGAAGACGGTCCGGAACGCAGTGGTCGAGGAGAGAGGTCTGATTCGGGCGCGAGGCAGACGCCCTCACGAGGCTCGCCGAGCTTCTTCGGCTTGAGGAGGTGGAGTTAGTAGAGTGGGGGTTATGTGATCACCACGGCTGACCTCATCGGTAGACGTGAAAGCTCTCACCGATGAGGAGGACGTGTTGCCAGAAGCCGACCAGAGCCAGTCGTCAACGGAACCGGCAGCTTTCCCCGCGGAGATCCTTCAACGCATCACAGACGCAGCAGGCAGCCGCGTGGTACTCGTTGTTGGTGCCGGGGTCTCGATGGAGAAGCCGACCGGCTTTGCGAGTGGTGCGCATTACTCCCGCGAAGCCCACCGGCGACTTGTTGCAGATGGCGTTCTGAACGACGGAGAGTGTACAGATCCCGACGACCTCTCGGTTCTAGCTGATCTGCTGTACGACAAGTACGGATCGCAGGCTGAACTGACGAGTCGCCTACCGAAGGACGCTTGGCGGACGGCCGCCCCAAACTCGGGGCACCTCATAGCTGCCGCCTTGCTCATCGAAGGCGCGATTCGGCATGTGATCACTCTGAACTACGACCTGGCCTTCCAACACGCCGTAACCGCCCTGGGCAACAGCACGAACATCACATTCGTGGAAGGTCCTGACGAACACGCGAACCTTGCTTCACATTCCGTGGTGCACCTACACCGAAGCGTCAATCAGCCTGAGGAGACCTGGGTACTCAGAAAGAGCGCGCTCGATACAGACTGGGCTGCGGAATGGGAGAGCGTGATCGCAGCGGCAAACCTGTCAGCTCCGGTC
>NZ_NMUM01000001.1 GCF_002812805.1 Microbacterium lacus
CTAGGTGCGTGGGTCAGATCCTTCCGTTAACGCGCCGGGGTGAATCCGGTGGATAGCGCGGGGTGCTGGGAGAATCGATTCATGACGGTGACTGCCAGCCTGGAGGGTCTGTTCGAGGTCGAGCCGGGTGAGGCGCGGGCGCCGGGATCGGCTGCACCGGCGGGTGCGGGCAAGACGTTCCGTGGGTATGACCAGGGGCAGTGTTTCCTGCTCCCGCCGAGTCTGGATGACTGGCTGGACGAGGATGATGAGGCCCGGTTCATCTCCGAGGTCGTCGAAGAGCTCTTGGATCTGACGCCGGTCTACGCGTCGTACGCGTCCGCCTCGGGTGCGCCTCCGTATGACCCGCGGATGATGTTGAAGCTGCTGCTGTTCGCGTACGCGACGGGCGTGACCTCGTCTCGTGAGTTGGAGCGGCGCTGCAAGCGCGATATCGCCTTCCGGTGGCTGTCGGGCAACCAGGCGCCCGACTACCGGTCGCTGGCCCGGTTTCGTCGGCGTCACCTGGATGCCCTGCCGGGGTTGTTCCTGCAGGTGCTGCGGGTCTGCGCGGAGGCGGGGCTGGTGCGGTTGGGGCGGGTCGCGCTGGATGGCACGAAGCTGGCTGCGAACGCGTCGCGGCATAAGGCGATGAGCTATGACCGGATCGTGCCGAAGATCGATCAGCTCCAAGCCGAGGTCGCTGCGCTGCTCGCCGAGGCGGAGGCGGTCGATGAGGCCGAGGATCAGCAGTTCGGCCAGGACCGGCGCGGGGACGAGGTCGCCCCGGAGCTGGCCCGCCGTGAGGGGCGCCTGGCAAAACTACGTGCCGCGAAGGACGCGATCGAGGCCGACGCCGCCGAGAAGGCGGCAGCCGTGGCGCGGAAGAAGGCCGACGCCGCCGGTCAGCCCCCTGAGCAGGCCGACGCGGCCGTCGCGACTGCGGTGGACACGGCGGCGCCGAAGCCGAAAGCGCAACGCAATTTCACCGATCCTGAGGCGCGGATGATGAAGACGGTCCGCGGCTTCGATTACGCGTTCAACGCGCAGGCCGTTGTCGATGAGGGCCACCAGATCGTGTTGAGCGCCGAGGTCACCCAGCAGGCCACCGATATCCAGCAGTTCGTCCCGATGGCCGAGCAGACCCTACGGAACCTCGACGCGGCAGGAATCGAGCGTTCCCCAGAGGTCGTCCTCGCTGACGCGGGCTACTGCTCGGAAGCCAACCTCGAAGCCGCCGACGATCTGGACGCACAGGTGTTGATCGCGACGGGACGGCAACGTCACGGCGAGAGCTTCCCTACCGCCGGCGCCCCGGACCCGGCCCCAGAGGACGCGAGCCGGCGGGAGCGGATGGCGCACGCGCTGCGCACCGAGCAGGGCCGCACCGACTACGCGCGCCGCAAAGCCATCGTTGAACCCGCGTTCGGGCAGATGAAGACCCGGCAAAACGCCGGACAGCTCCGGCTACGCGGACTCGCCGGCGCCCAAGGCGAATGGCTACTCCACACGATCTGCCACAACCTCCGCAAGCTCCGCGTCGCTACAGCCGCCGGGCTGGCGCCCGCATAGGCCTCCCCAGGGGTCCCTGGGCGTCACAGCACGCACCGACAGTCGCCACGAGCCCCTCGCCGTGCGATCCCGCACGCTCTCACACCGCAACGGCCCGCCCGTTCCCGTTCGCGACCGTCAGCGCGCGATGCCAGAGTCAACGCCGCGCGCCACGCCACCCGATTCTGACCCGCGCACCTAGAGGCTCAGCTCGCGGCACTACAGGATTCCACGGCACGCACCGTGGCGGATTACCAGGCCGGCGTGGAAGCTCGACGGCGCGCCGAGGAGGAAGCGAGACGACGCGCTGAGGAAGCGGCACGGCGTGCAGCCGAGGCAGCGGCTGCGGCTGGCGGGGGCGGCAGCGGCGGCGGCATGGCAGGACAGATCGGGCAGTCGGGTTGGGCGCGACCGTCCGGCGGGCGACCGACATCACGTTACGGAGCGCGCGCGACAATCTGCGAGAACGGTTATTGCACCGGCTATCACTACGGCACTGACATGGCGACGGGCTGCGGGGCTGGCGTTTTTGCGGCGAGTGCGGGTCGTGTTGCATACGCCGGGACATATGGAGCGTTCGGCCAGCACGTCCGCATCGATCATGGCGGTGGCATATTGACGGCATACTCGCACCTTCAGCAGGGCGGGATATTGGTGAGCTACGGGCAACAGGTCGCAGCGGGCCAGTTGGTTGCGCGGGAAGGGAACTCCGGATTGTCGCGGGGTTGCCATTTGCACTTCGAAGTGTGGCGAAACGGGCAACGAATCAACCCGGAACCATTCATGAGCGAGCGCGGCATCTCTATCTGATCTGGCAGCTAGAGGCGGCGGTACCAGCCGACTCACCAGGAATGGAATGTAAGATACCCCGTGGCGGTATAACCGCCGATAATCGGATTCGGCGAAAGGTTTCGCACATGAGCGTGATGCATCTACGCGTCGCCCTCACTCGCCGCGTCGGCTATATCCGCCCCCTTCTTCTCGCGACTCTGGGCGCCGCACTCATCATCGTTGGGCTACTGTCCATGCATGGGATGGGCGGTACCGCCGAACATTCGGTGCCCGCCTCTACTCAGGCACACGCTGTTGGTTCGGAGTCGTTGACGCACGACAAGCCCGCGTCAACGGATCTCGAAGAAACCGCAGGAGACTGCTCATCAATGTGCCCGACAGGGGACATGATGTCCATGCTCGCGTGCGTAGTGGCCCTCATGGTAGGCGCCCTCCTCGTCGGCGTCCGCCCGAAGGCCATGCGCGTCCTCCCGCGGCACCTCATTTCTCCTCGAATAAGCCGCCGTGTCGAAGATAGTGCGCCACCCGAGCCTCCTGACCTGAACGTCCTCTCCATCAGTCGAACGTGAACGGGTAGCTGCCACCACGCAGCCCGCTCTGACCACGGCTTCACCCAACACAAACGACGAACTTTTGAGGACAAGAAATGCGCACTCGATCCACCCTGCTCGCAGCAGGAACAGTTGCCACTGCACTTTTTCTTGCCGGCTGTACCGGCACGAGCATGGACGGCATGGACGGCATGAATGGCAACGAGCCATCGACAGGCATGTCGGCGGAGGCGACGGACGTCGATTTCAACGACGCCGACGTTTCCTTTGCGATGGAAATGATCATGCACCACCAGCAGGCGATAGAAATGTCCGACGTTCTCCTCGCGAAAGACGACGTCGCGCCCGAGGTCATCTCTCTCGCCGAACGCATCAAAGCCTCGCAGCAACCCGAAATCGACACCATGAACGGTTGGCTCGCGTCTTGGGGCCGGGAGACAATGGGTTCCATGGGCTCCATGGACAGCATGGGCGGGATGATGTCGGAAGAGGATATGACCGCTCTCGAAGACGCCTCGGGACCGGCGGCATCTTCGCTGTTCCTCGAGCAGATGATCGTGCACCACGAGGGAGCCATCGAGATGGCGCAAGCGCAGTTGACGGATGGGCAGAACCCGGACGCCGTGGAACTTGCGCAGAAGATCATCAACGATCAGACAGCGGAGATCGCAGAGATGGAGCAGCTGCTCACGCAGCTCTAAGCGCTTCGTGCCCGTAGCCACCTGCCATTACGAGGGGTCGCCGTGAAACTGGCGACCCCTCGCTTACCCCTCTTCGCCAGAAAGCGCTCATGACCCGCACGTCCAAACATCGCTCTCAGCGAGGCGGGAGTCAACAACTCCGCCTCGCTGTCACAGTCGTCATCGCCACGCTGACGCTCGTCGGCTGCAGCAACTCACCCGACGCAACAACACCGGAAGGCATCGCCGAGCTCCAACACGTCCATGGCATAGTCGACAATCCCGACGGAGACGGCATCTTGATCGCGACCCACGCCGGCATTTATGGTCTCGACTCCGTAGACGGAAATGGAGAACTGACCAAGCTTGTCGGCGGATGGGAATTCGATGCAATGGGCATCACCTCGACAGCCGATACTCTCTACGCCTCCGGGCATCCTGGGCCCGCGACACCGGAGGGTTTCGGCAGTCCGAACGTGGGCTTGGTTCAATCGGACGACGGCGCCCTCACCTGGCGGAGCGTGTCGCTTGCCGGGGTAGCGGATTTTCACGACCTGAGTGCCGCGTCTGAGGAATCCGAAACCATATACGGGCTGCAGGGCGAGGCGCTGCGCCGCAGCGACGACGGCGGCCAGACGTGGGTCGACCTTCCCCCCGTGCAGGCCCGCGACATTGTCGTGTCCCCCGGCAGCGGAGGCACGCTAAACGCGACAACGGAAGCGGGGCTGGCGGTGAGTTCTGACGGCGGCGAGAGCTTCGTCACCGACCCCCAGGCGCCCGTGATGTATGTCATCGCCGCCCGGAACGACGGAGGCCTCGTCGGAGTCGACCTCGCTGGCACGGTTCGCTACCAGGACGGACCTTCCGCGGAATGGGTTTCCGGGGGCGCTCTCTCGGGTACGGCGCAGGCGTTCAGCTATCTGGACGAGTTCGGAATGCTTCTCGCGGCCGATGATCGAGGAGTGCTCGCGTCGGAGGATTTCGGTGTGTCATGGGTGACCCTGATCGCGTCGTGAATGCGCGCCTAAGCCGGAGCACCTTTAGCGCACCATTGAACGTTGATAGGGTGAGGAGGACATGATCGCCCCGGTGTCGTCCCGACCCTCGTCAATCTTGTCCGAACGCCTGTTGATAACGAAGATCATTACGAGCGTGGCGCTCGCGTTCTTTCTCATCCTCGGCGCGTGGGTGTCGACTCACTCCGAGCAGGAGGCCGCTGCGCCGGTTCCTGTCGGCGTCGCGCTGATCGATTCACACGTCGAAGCGCCCGCTCCGGCCGTTCAGACGATCGTTAGCACATACTCGGGCACCGATTCCCTATGGGGAATAGCGGTGTGCGCATTTGGAGTGCTGTGCGGGCTTCTTCTCGTGCTGATGGCGACCAATTGGTTCCATTCGCGGGGGCGCCCAACCCACGCCAACGTCGCGCTCGCGATGACCCGCGTACTCCTCCTCGCGCCGCCCCTGCCTCGCAAGGTAGCACTTTCACTTACGCAATTGAGCATTTCTCGAACCTGATACTCGCTGCGCCGTCTTGGTGATGGCGTCTCGCTCCGGCCGTCCGCCGGAGGCATCCGTTTCTATGCCGTTCGCGTGTTGAGTGTGTGGAGTTGCTTCGTGAAAACCCCCGTAAAGGCGACATTGATCGCCATTGCTGTCGCTGTCGTTCTGGTACTTGCCGGAATTATCTATGCCCTCGTGAACCAGAGCGAGCCCTCGGCCCTCACAGGCGACGCCGGGGTTGTCTCGGTGGTGCGCCCCGACTCGCATGTCGTCGACGACGGAGGTGATGGCGCGGTCATTGTCGTGGAGTTCCTGGACTTCGAGTGCGAGGCGTGTGGCGCGTTCTACCCGATCGTGGAAGAAATACGGGAAAAGTTCGACGGCGAGATCACCTACGTCATCCGCTACTTCCCGCTGCCCGGGCACACCAACTCCACGAACGCCGCGCTCGCGGCCGAAGCGGCTGCGCAGCAGGACCAGTTCGAGGCGATGTATCAGCGACTGTTCGAGACTCAAGCCGAATGGGGCGAGTCGCAGGAATCCCGCGCGGATATGTTCAGAGGCTTTGCCGAGGGACTGGGGCTCGACCTCGCCGTCTACGACGCGGCAGTCGCAGACCCAGCCACGCTGGCTCGGGTGCAGTCGGACTTCGACGACGGACGCGCGCTCGGCGTCAGCAGCACCCCCACATTCTTCGTAGACGGGGCACTTCTGGAGCTGCAGCAGTGGAATGACCTCGAAGACACGATCGATCAAGCAGTCAACGGAGCGTCCGACTGAAATCGGCGTGAGCCGAGCCGCAGGCAATCGTAGACGCTCGCCACCGACCTCACGTCTCGACGCGGGCGAGGAATGAAGCGATCGCGATGGCCCGTCAGATCATCGACCGCCCCTGAAAGGAGCGAACCGTGGGCGCAGGACACAGCCACGACATGAGCGAAGCGACCCCCCGCAATAAATTGCTCATCGCATTCTCGATCACCCTGGCGGTGTTCGTGGTCGAAGTGATCGGATCGATCATCACCGGCAGCCTCGCGCTGCTGGTCGATGCGGGGCACATGCTCACCGACGTGATCGGCCTCGCGATGGCGGTTACCGCCGCTAACCTCATGAACCGTCCCCCGTCCGACCGGCACACCTGGGGGCTCCGGCGCGCCGAGGTTCTCAGTGCACTCGCCCAGGCCGCCCTTCTCTTGGGCGTGGGGATCTTCGCTCTCGTCGAAGGAATCCGACGTCTATTCGAGCCGCCCGAGATCGCATCCGGCAGCCTGTTGTTCTTCGGGATCGTCGGCCTGGTCGCGAACATCGCGTCCCTGCTGGTACTGATGAGCGGTCGCACACGCAACCTGAACATGCGCGCCGCGTTCCTCGAGGTCCTCAATGACGCACTCGGCTCGGGCGGTGTCATCGCCAGCGCCATCTTGATCGCCACCCTCGGCTGGTACCAGGCAGACGCCATCGCCGGCATCCTGATCGCCCTCCTGATCATCCCACGCACCTTCATCCTGCTTCGCGCCTCCGGCAGCGTCCTGCTCGAATCCACCCCGCCCGCCCTTGACCTGGCGGAGGTACGCCGACACATCCTCGAACTCCCGCAGGTGGTCGCCGTGCACGACCTGCACGCCTCCCAAGTCTCCACCGACCTCCCGACGCTAACCGCACACGTCGTGGTCGACGACACCCTCACCCCGGAGCAGTCCGCCCGGCTCCTGCGAGCACTCCAGGAATGTGTCGCCGAGCACTTCCCAGTCAGCATCGAGCACGCCACCTTCCAGATCGAACCGCAATCACACCCCGGAGAGCACACCACCCATGCGTAAATCCCGCCGCTACCTCTTTTCCGTCATCGCTGCAGTCCTTCTCGGGTCTGGAATCACGCTCGCGGCGGCAGGCCCGGCGCAGGCGCACGACGACCTCCTGGGCTCCTTCCCGGATGCAGATTCCACGGTCGCTGTCTCGCCGGATGAGATCACCCTGTCATTCAGCGGCGAACTCATCTCTGACATGCAATCAGCGGTCATCGAGGTGACCGCGCCCGGCGGCGAGAACATCGCTACTGACGCCCCGACTGTCAGTGGCACCACGATCACGCAACACCTAGAACCCAACCCCCCGGATGGCGCCTTCACCGTTCTGTGGCGGGTTGTTTCCGGCGACGGCCACCCGATCAGCGGCGAGTACACCTACACGGTCGAACCGATTCAGAGCGACGCGAGCACCCCGGGCGCGGGTGCGACGGAACAAGCGCCCGAACCGTCCATCACCTCCGCCGAGACAACCACCAACACCGGCGGTAGCGAGCCCTTTGGAGGTGTAGCACTCCTGCCGATCCTCGCAGTACTCACCGGGGTCATCATCCTCGGAGCGGGGTTCATCGTGGTGTTCAAGGTCACCCGCGAACGTCGACTCCGCAACGAGGAAGCGGTCGACCGACAGGAGCAGCAGGATTCCGAGCGCACAAGTAAGGACGCGTCCCATGAAAAGTAACCAGGTGCGATTGTTCGCGACGGCATGCATTGTCGCCGCAGCCGTAGTGGTGGTCGATCAGGCAACGAAGGCGGCTGCCATTGGCGGGCTGAGCGAGACGGAGCGGATACCCATCCTGGGTGACTTGCTCGGGCTGCAGCTGGCGTTCAACCCCGGGGCGATCCTCTCCCTCGGCTCCGAAGCAACTTGGCTGCTCACCCTGCTTGGCGCGAGCGCCATGGCGTTCCTTGTCGTCGCCGCAACGCGTGCTCGCAGCGCCGGGTGGGCGGCAGGAATCGGACTGATCCTCGGGGGCGCGCTCGGAAACCTTATCGACCGATTGTTCTCGCCCCCCGGATTCGCACGCGGCGAGGTAACCGACTTTCTCGCGTACGGGAACCTTTTCATCGGCAATCTCGCCGACATCGCCCTCGGCGCCGGCGCGCTCGTTCTCGCCGTGACGCTCTTGAATCGCTCCCGGCGCACCCGCGAAGGCCGTCCCGCGAGCACAGCTGCTGACGAGTCGAACGTGCAGGTGGTTCCGTGAGCGACAAAGCCCGTGTTGCTTCATCCTTTCAACGGAATGCGTTCGCCCCCGGGCTCGTAGCTGCGGCTGTGCTGTTCGTTGCCCCCGTCCTCATGGGAGACGACTGGTTCACCCTGGTGCTGTTCGTCACCGCCATCCTGGCTGCCATCGTGGGATGGTTCTCGATCCAAGCCCGCCAATGGTGGTGGACGCCAGTATTCCTCGCTGTCGCCGTAATCTGGAATCCCGTGTTCCCGCTGCCGTTCGCCGGTCCCGTTTGGGCGGGCGCTCAGCTCTTCGCGGCGGTGGCGTTCCTCGTCGCGGGTGTGCTGATCAAGGTGCCGCGCACATGAGCCTGCGCGAGCGAATCGGCTGGCCCTCCACGGTGCTCGCCATCGCCATAGTGCTCTCGGGATGCGCCGCCAACGACGCTCTCGCGGAGCAGTACCGGGACGGGAGTGAGAAGGGCTACATCTCCGGCGACTTTCAGGTCGTGGAGATCCCGGAGGGCGAGCGCGGCGATCCGGTCGATTTCGAAGGAGTCATCGAGACCGGGGAACCGGTCTCCAGCAGCGACTACAGGGGGGACGTTCTGGTCGTGAACTTCTGGTATGCGGCATGCGGCCCATGCATCGTCGAAGCGCCGCTCCTCGAGGAGGTATGGCAGAACTACCAGAGCGAGGGCGTCGCCTTCCTCGGGGTCAACACCTACGATCAGCCTGCCACCGCTCTGTCCTTCGCCCGGGACAACAACGTCACCTACCCGAGCGTCATCGACGTGAACGATGGAACCGTCAAGCTTGCGTTCGCGCAGGTCACTCCCATCCAGGCCACCCCAACCACACTCGTCCTAGATCGGGACGGGCGGGTCGCCGCCCGGATAATCGGGCAGTTGGCAACCGCATCCATCCTGTCCACCCTCGTCGATGACGCTCTCGCGGAGGACTCTCCGTGAATCCCGGTCAGCTGGTCTTCGATGGCGCCCTGTGGGTAGCGATCCCCATCGCCGTCCTCGCCGGTCTCGTCTCGTTCGTCTCGCCGTGCGTGCTACCTCTCGTGCCTGGCTACCTCGGCTACCTCGGTGGCACCTCGGTAGGTGATGGGGGAGCTGCTGATACTAATCAGCGCACGGCCACTGCGGACCGTGCCCGCATGATCGTGGGAGTGGGTTTGTTCATTGCAGGGTTCACCGTGGTGTTCGTATCCGTGACGATCCTCGGCGGCACATTCGGTTACCTGCTGCTGCAATACGCGAACGTCCTGACCCGCATTTTCGGCGTGGTGGTGATCGCGCTGGGGCTGGTGTTCATCGGCTTCTTCGGGATCGCACAACGCACCCTGCGGCCCCGCGTCCAAGGCCGGGCCGGATTAATCGGTGCACCCCTACTTGGGTTCGCACTCGGTGTCGGGTGGACTCCCTGCATTGGCCCCACGCTGGCAGCGATCCTGTCTATGTCGTGGAACCTCGGCGACCCCGCCCGCGCGGGTCTCCTCGGGCTTGCATACTCAATGGGGCTCGGCATTCCCTTCCTTCTCCTCGCGCTCGGGTGGGGGTGGGCGTCACGCTCGGTGTCGATCCTCCGCCGCCACATCCGCGTCCTGAACATCGTCGGCGGGGCGCTGCTGGTTGTCTTGGGGCTGCTGATGGTGACCGGACTGTGGACCGCGCTGATGTCCACACTGCAGCAGGTGGTGATCAATGTCCCCGCCCCGCTCTGACACCGATAGTGCGGTCGATCCGCTGCGGCCGCCCGATCACGCCGACACCGATCGGGCCGACATCGTCGCCCCCTCTCTCGGGCTGGTCGGGTGGATGCGATGGGCGTGGCGTCAGCTGACCAGTATGCGCACCGCCCTCGTCCTGTTGCTCTTGCTCGCGATCGCCGCCGTTCCGGGATCGCTGTTTCCGCAACGCAGCGCAGACCCGAACGGGGTCATCCAGTGGGAGCGCAACAACCCCGACGTCTTCCCCCTGGCCGACGCAGTCGGCTTGTTCGATGTGTACTCGTCGCCGTGGTTCTCCGCGATCTACCTTCTGCTGTTCGCCTCCCTCATCGGCTGCGTGATCCCGCGCGCGAAGCACCATTACACCGCACTGCGGGCCCAGCCGCCTCGGACCCCTGCTCGGCTTGCCCGACTCCCGGCCTATCAGGAAACAACCCTGCCTGTCGTCGGCGGAAACACAGACGCCATGGGGCTCGCAGTTGACCTCGCGGAACGTCAGATGCGTCGGGCCGGCTATCGCGTGCACCGCTACGATGGTGCGGGCTGGGCGTCGGTGTCGGCCGAACGGGGCTATGTGCGTGAGACCGGCAATCTGGTTTTCCACGTCGCCCTGGTTGGAGTGCTCACCTCGGTCGCCGTGGGCACCGGGTTCGCCTATACCGGACAGCGGGTCGTGGTGGAAGGCACCACGTTCGTCAACGCGCTCAGCGACTATTCCTCGTTCAATCCCGGCCGGTTCGTCGACGGGACCGTGCTCGCACCGTACTCACTCACCCTCGACGATTTCCAGGTCTCGTACCGACTCCCCGGCGCGCCTGGGGCCGGGCAGGCGGGGGACTTCTCTGCGGACGTCACCGTCCGCACACCGGGAGACGACGACCGCGCCGAGAGCGTGCTCGTGAACTACCCGATCACCGTTGATGGCGATCGGGTCTACCTTCTCGGCAACGGCTATGCTCCCACCCTCTCCATCCGCAACTCCGACGGCGAGCTGGTCTACAGCGAGTCGCAGCCGTTCCTTCCGCAGGACTCTGCGATGACCTCTTTGGGGATCATCAAGATCCCGGACGGTCTGCCGGAGCAGGTCGGCCTCGTCGGCTTCTTCTACCCCACGCAAGGCGTGCTTCCCTCAGGCGCGTTCACCTCGATCTACCCCGATGTCGCGAATCCGGTCCTCACCCTCAATGTGTTCAGCGGCGATCTCGGCATCGATGACGGGATACCCCGGTCGGTCTACACACTGGATGTCGCCGGGCTCACCCAGCTCACCGGCGCCGACTCCGGCCTGGACTCCCTCGAGCTCACCCCTGGAGGCACCGCTGATTTGCCGAACGGGTGGGGCACCATCACCTGGGAGGACGACACGGAACAGGTCGGCGAGCCGGTGAAACGGTTCGCGTCCCTACAGATCCAGAGGGATCCCAGTGGCGTCTGGGTGCTCGTCTTCTCGATCCTCGCCCTCCTGGGGCTGTTCGCCGGACTGTTCGTCCCGCGCCGACGCCTCTGGGTCAAAGCTCGTCTGATGCCGGACGGGGTTCACGTCGAATATGCCGGTCTCGCGCGGGGAGAGGACCCGGCCCTTTCCCGCGCCGTCAGCGACTTCGCATCTCGACACTCCACCGCTTACACCGACCTGCCGAACGCAGACTCGCGCCGATGACGGACTGGGTCCCCGACGTACCGCCCACTTTTCTGGGGTTTCTCTCCCCTGTCCCTCTACCCTTCCCGCTGCTGCCGCTTATCGCGGCAGCTCTTGCGGTCGTCTACCTCGTAGGCGCGATCCGGATGTGGACGCGGGGCAGGCGCTGGCCGATCTGGCGAACAGTCAGCTTCCTGCTGGGCTGCGTCAGCCTCGCCGCCATCACCGGGCTGGGAGTCGAGGCCTACGGGTACGCGCTGTTCTCGGTGTTCATGTTCCAGCAACTCACGCTCATGATGGCGATCCCACCGCTGTTGGTCCTCGGCTCGCCGGGCACGCTCCTCTTGCGCGCCACCCCTCACCACGGCGCCGGCCGCATTGTCCTCCAGATAGCTCACGCGGGGCTTCGCAGCCGGTTCGCGCGGTGGCTCCTCAGCCCCTGGATCGCGCTGCCGCTCTATCTCTTCGCGTTCTACGGTCTCTACCTGGCCGACTTCGCCGACCTCATCCTCGCTTTGCCCGGAGGTCATCTCGGCCTCGAGGCCGGCTTCCTCATCGCGGGGATTCTGTTCACCATCCCCGTGCTTTCCTCAGACCCGTTGCCCGTGCACCTCAATCACGCGGGACGAGCACTCGACGTCTTCGCGGAAGCCGCGCTGCACGCATTCTTCGGGGTGTTCCTGATGATCGCGGCAAGCCTTCTTATCGACAACTTCGCCGCATCCAGCCTCGCCCTCGGCGTTGACCCCCTCGTAGACCAGAGAATCGCGGGAGGGCTGGCCTGGTCGTACGGAGAAGCACCCACCCTGCTGATGCTCCTCTTCGTCATGCATCGCTGGTACCGCGACGACACCACCCGCGACGCAGCCGCCGCACGATACGCCGACACACACGGCGACCCCGATCTCGACGCCTACAACGCCTACCTCGAAACGCTCCGCAAGAGGGATACCTGACGAATGCTCTCGCTCACCTTCGCCTCTCACCCGACGCGACGCCGACACCGGCGACGGCAGGGTCACCGCTGTCCCGCCCCGAACCCGGCTCACTCCGGCCTCGATCGTCGATGCCTGGCTCACCACCCTCCTGCCGATCAGCGCCGGAGCCGGATTGATCCTTTTCGGATTCACTCACCGTCTTCGCAACCGACCTCGCCCTCACGATTGGAAACAACTCAATGCCCGGAACAGACCCACTTTCCCTCGATGGGATCTCACTGCTGCTGGTGTGGACGGCAATCGCCACCTACTCCCTAGCCTTCATCGCCTTCACCATCGACCTTGCGCAACGTGCCTCGCGCGCCGATACAGCGCACCTCCAGGAGCACCTACCCGCGCTCGTCGCTGTGGGCACAAACGCCCCCCACTCCGGCGTGGCAGACTTCGCCAACACTGCCGCCGCGAAACCAGCAGTCATCGATGACCTGCGGGTGCCGCCAAGACTGCGCCCCCGACTGCTGTGGGCGCGCATCGGCACCGCGCTCACCGTCCTCGGGTTTCTCTTCCACGCGGCGGGCACCGTCTCACGCGGCATCGCGGCCGAGCGGGTTCCGTGGGCGAACATGTACGAATTCGCCCTCACCGGGACGTTGCTGATCGTGGCGGTCTTCCTCCTCGTCCTCCGGTTGTACGACCTGCGTTTCCTGGGTGCATTTCTCCTCGGAATGGTCGTGCTCCTTCTCGGTGGGGCGGCGGTCGCGTTCTACGTGGAGGTCGTCCCGCTGATGGACCCGCTCAAGAGCATCTGGCTGGTGATCCACGTGTTCGTCGCGTCCCTCGCCACAGCACTCTTCGCGATTGCATGCGGAATATCGGTCACGCAGTTGATGCAAGCGCGCCGCGAGACGCGAGACTTGGCTATGTCCGACGATGCCGACATTCCCCGCTCTGGACTTCTGCGCGCACTCCCCAGTTCCGACGCCCTGGAATCGCTGTCCTACCGGTTTGCGATCGTCGGTTTCATGTTCTGGACATTCACGCTCATCGCCGGCGCCATCTGGGCAAACGACTCGTGGGGCCGCTATTGGGGCTTCGACACCAAAGAGGTGTGGACTTTCGTCATCTGGGTGCTCTACGCCGGTTACATCCACGCCCGGGCGACCCGCGGATGGCGGGGCAAGCGTTCCGCCTGGCTGTCCATCATCGGTTTCATGACCGTGCTGTTCAACTTCACCATCGTCAACATCTTCTTCAAGGGCCTGCACTCATACTCGGGCCTCAGTTGATCGGCAGCTTCAGGACGTCGAGGCGAGTGCGGGCTGCGAGGCGGCTGACTCAGTCATGCTGCGAACGAGAGCCGGGCGACGCGCAGCGCGAACGCCGTTCGCGATGACGATCAGCTCGGCTATCTCGTGAACCAGGACGACCCCAGCGAGCCCCATCACCCCGAATAGCGCGAGGGGGAAAAGCACAACGACAATCGCCAGCGCAAGGCCGATGTTGGCCGTCATGATCCGCCGACCGCGTCTCGCGTGCGCCAAGGCAATAGGGATAAGGCGAAGATCGTGGCCCGTGAAGGCGACGTCAGCAGATTCGATCGCCGCCGCGGAACCGCGCACTCCCATGGCGATCCCAACCGTTGCGGTAGCCAGCGCCGGGGCGTCGTTGATGCCGTCACCGACCATCGCGGTCGGATGCGTCGCCACGAGCTCCACGATCGCGTCGGCCTTATCTTTCGGCAGCTGCTCCGCCCGGACTTCGGTAATCCCGGCTTCCTCAGCGATCGCGCGCGCGGTGCGATCGCTGTCACCGGTGAGCATGATCGTGTCGATGCCCTGCGCGTGCAGCATCCGAACGGTCTCTGCCGACTCGGGCCGCAGCTCGTCACGCACCCCAATCAGACCGGCGAGCTGACTGTCTGCTTCGACGACAACAACGGTCATGCCGTGAGCTGCCATCTCTTCCGCGGCGACGCGGAGCCCCCCGGGGTCCAGCCAGCAGGCGTTGCCGACGTGCACGACCCGGTCGCCCACCTGGCCGGTGACACCGTGGCCGGCGTCCTCCACCACGTTCGTCGCGGAGGCGCCTCCCGTTCCGGCTTGGTTGATCGCCGCAGCCAGTGGGTGTGTGCTGGTGGCCTCGACCGCTGCAGCCCAGTCCAACAGCTCCTCGCGGGTAACGCCCGGGGCGGGTCGCACGTCCGCGACAATCGGTCTGTTGCGGGTGAGTGTTCCCGTCTTATCTAGTGCCACGGTACGAATGGTGCCGAGTTGCTCGAACGCCTCGCCGGACTTGATCACCACACCGAACTTTGATGCGGCGCCGATCGCGCTGATCACCGTCACCGGAACCGCGATCGCCAAAGCGCAGGGCGACGCGGCGACGAGGACGACCAGGGCGCGCTCGACCCACGTCCCGGGATCCCCCACGATGAACCCGAAAACGACGATCGCGGCAGCGGCAACCAGCACTACAGGCACTAGGGGGCGCGCGATGCGATCTGCGAGCCGAGCCCGATCTCCTTTCCGGGCATGAGCTTGCTCCACCAAAGCAACGATCTGCGTCAGCGAGTTATCCCGTCCATTCGCAGTCGCCTCGATGCGGAGCGTGGCCGCCCCATTCACCGAACCCGCGGCGACCGTCGCGCCAGGCGCGACATCTACCGGGATGGACTCGCCCGTCACTGCAGACGTGTCCAGACTCGAGCGACCCTCCACGACCACACCGTCCGTCGCGACACGTTCGCCGGCACCCACAACCAGGATGTCGAGTTCGCGCACCTCCGAGGCGGGGATCGTGAGATCGCTGTCAAGGCGCGAGACGCGCGCCGTCTCTGGAATCAGGGATAGTAGCGCGCGCAGGCCCTCCTTTGCGCGGTCCATCGCACGGTCCTCAAGGGCTTCGGCGAGGGAGAACAAGAACGCAAGCGTGGCTGCCTCGCCCACGTGGCCGAGCAGCACAGCCCCGATCGCGGCGATCGTCATCAGCAGTCCCACCCCGAGACGTCCGCGGAGAAGCCGCCGAACAGCGCCGGGAACGAACGTGTACGCGCCCGCCACCAACGCGGCCGACTGCAACGCCAACGCGAGGATGTCGAGCCCAGACCACTTGAAGATGTACCCGACGAGCAGGAACACCCCAGAAAGCACGGAGGGCAGCAGCGCACGATCGCGCCACCAGGCAGGGCGGAGCTCCTCATACTGGTAGCGCCGATTGTTGCTGAGTTGCGTATTCAGCGGCTTCCGACTCTTCTCCCAATGAATGGTGGGGCACTGATCACCAATGATTGATCAGCGCTTGCTGTATAGTTCAGTACATGCTGACTATTGCTTCGCGCCTCGACGTCATGAACCGGCTCGGCCGGGCCATGGCGGACCCGACGCGCTCCCGGATCTTGATGACTCTGCTGAACGCACCGAGCTATCCGGCCGTGCTCTCGCGCGAGTTGGAGCTGACCCGCTCGAACGTCTCGAACCACCTGACGTGCCTGCGTGACTGCGGGATCGTGGTCGCCGAGCCTGAGGGTCGCCAGACGCGCTACGAGATCGCTGACCCGCATCTTGCGGCTGCGCTCGTCGCGCTCGTGGATGTGACGCTGGCGGTCGATGAGCACGCGCCGTGTGTGTGTCGCGCGTCAGAATGTTTGGCAGGGGTAGTTAGTTGCTGATGTAACGCCCCAGCTGAGAGGTCTGAATGTCATGAGTCGTCCACCGACGATCCCCGTGGAGAAGAAGCTCCGCATCGTGTTGTCCGTGTTGCAGGGCGAGATCACGATCGCTGAAGCGGGCCGCCGTGAGAAGGTCTCGGAGCAGGCCATCGGGAACTGGAAGCGCCAGTTCCTCGAGGGCGGCAGAGCCGGCATCGAGGCGGGTAAGTCCAAGCCCTCGACCCGCGAGCAGCAGCTCGAGGACGAGGTCGCCGAGCTCACCCAGGCGCTGGGTGAGGCCGCGGTCGAGATCCGGGTCTGGAAGAAGAGCGCCGAGGGCCGCCTGGGCCCTTCGAGGACCTCGAGGTGATCCGCACCGAGGCGGGCATGTCGACCGCGAGGTTCTGTCAGCTGATCGACATGCCCGAACGCACCTGGCGGCGCTGGCAGGCCAAGGCGAAGACTGACCGGCCGCCGAAGGGCCCGTGGCCGCAGCCGGCGCGAGACGCGGCCCGGCCGCTGGTGGTCGCGCATGCGTTGAAGAAGCCGGAGTGGGGCCACCGGAAGATCTGGGCGATGACCCGCCATGACGGACACAAGGTGTCCCAGGCGACCGTGCTGCGGCTGCTGCGCGATGACGGGCTGATCCTGCCATCGGAGTACCAGAAGCAGCGTCGAGAACTCGCGAAGAACCGCAAGGCCGCGTTCGCACGAAACCCGACCGGCCCGAACCAGGTATGGCAGTTGGACTTCAGCGAGTTCGAGACCACCCAGGGTGGGATCTGGAGGATCGCCGGCTGCCGGGACTGGTACTCGAAGCTCGAGCACCCGTTTCACACCTCGCCGACCGCGAACCAGCACGACGCGATCGCCGCGATCGAACTCGCCCTCGTCGACTACGTGACCCTGTTCGGCCACCCCCTCGTCGACCAATGTCAGGTCGACGACGAGACCGGCGAGCTGCTGCCGGTCGTCACGATCGTCACAGACAACGGCGGTCCATTCCGATCGATGAACTTCGAGCTGTTCATCATGCGCCACCCCGAACTGCGACACGTCCGCACCAGGGTGAAGTCACCGGGGCAGAACGGATCACGCGAACGCGGCTTCGGGACGCTGAAGTACGAACGGCTGTTCCTCGACGACATCCCCGACGCGCTCACCCTCGTCGAACGCGCCGAGGACTACCGCATCGAGTACAACGAGACCCGCCCTCATGAGGCGATCGCTTGGAACCGGCCGATAGAGGTGCACATGGGCCTGGCCGACCCGACCATCCCCAACTTCGAAATCGAAGAATCCCTGCCAACTACTTGACGCGGGACA
>NZ_NMUM01000014.1 GCF_002812805.1 Microbacterium lacus
GTGTGATGTATCAGGACATGCCTGACGATTCTGCATCAGGACATCTCTGACAGTTGATGTGTCAGGACATCTCTGACACTCAGACGGTGGGGCGGCCGCGCCCGCGGGGTCTGCCGCTGCCGACGTACTTCGTGCCGGGTGCGGGCCAGGGCTGCTGGATGAGCAGGGTGCCTTGATAATCGAACACGAGCAGTTCGGTGTCTTCCTCGACGACGTAGGCGATCGCGCCGACGAGGGCTCGACTGATGTGGAATCGGATGCCGCGGACGAAGACCGTGCCGTTGTCTCGGACCCGTGTCATCCGGATCCCGTCATCTGCCGGCAGAGTCGCGGGTCGCGGCGCGGGGCGCGGTGGCTCGACTTTCGCCGTCGCTATCCATGCCTGTTGCGGGGTGATTCGACCGGGCAAAGCTTGATGCGGACGCTCGGTGTTATAGACCAGATCGAAGACGTCGACCTGAGCCTGCAACTGCTCGAGCGTGTCGGCGAGGGGTTGCTTATCGAGGAACCGGAACAGGGTCTGGTGGAAGCGTTCGTTCTTGCCCTGCGTGGTCGGCTTATAGGGCTTGCCCGTGATCGGCTCGACCCCCAGAGAGGTCACATACGAGACGAGCTGGCCCAGCACGCCTCGACGGGACGGGTTCAACGCAGCCCCGTTATCGCTGAGCAGTCGCTGCGGAACACCGTGAGCCTCGATCCCCTTCCGGACAACAGCGATCGCCGCTTCCGACGTCTCACCCCAGGCCACGTGAGAGGCGACTGCGAACCGAGAGTGATCATCGATGAGCTGGAAGATGACACACTTCCGACCGCCCGAGAGGACATACTCGGTCGCGTCCAACTGCCAGCATGCGTTCGGGGCCGGATAGACGAACCGGCGAAACGATGCCCTCGGCTTCTTCCGCGGTTCGACTTTCGCTACTCCCGCGTCACGGAAGATCCGCGCCAGCGACGCCGTCGAGGGCACCGGCGCCATCCCGAGCGACCGCATCTTCTCGTGAACACTGATCGGGCCGTGATCCAGGCCGGATCGCTCTAACGCCGCCCGCACCGCCACCGCCTGCTGCGCCACATTCTCTGCGAGCCGCATCGGGCTCTGCTTCGGACGCCTCGATCGCGGCTCCAACGCTGCCACGGGCCCATCCACCGCCGCTCGTTTCCGGATCGCATAGAACGTCTCCCGCGAGATCCCATGCTCCCGGCAAAACGTCGTCACCGACCCGCGCGGCGCATCCGAAGGCCACTGCACGATCGCGAGACGGACACGAGGATCAACAGGCTCAACACGACTCATCCCCCAAACATCGAGGCAGAAGTGTCAGGACCAAACGACCCCGAAACGTCAGAGATCTATTGATCCAGAACCGTCAGAGATGTCCTGATAGATCACAGTCTTGATGGATCGTCTTGATGGATCGCAGTTCTCTTAGGACGTGTGGGTCGCGGCTCAAGCCTCGTGGGTATGGATCAATGACTTCCACATCGTACGGATCAGTCACGGCTTCCTGGAGAGACCGATGTTCCGAGCAGACAATGTCCGTCGAGATGGATCGTGAGCTCGCGCACACGATCGGCACGCGAGCGCCAGCGAGCTGAGGAAGGGTCGGCGAGGCGGACCAGATGAGTTTTCTCGGACTTGCACGGAATACGAGGTATGAATAGAGTCCGTCTCGCGCCTCGTCGAATGGGCTCCGCAATGTCACTCGCATCCACTCCGCTCAATGAAGGTTGCGCCGTTTGCGGCACTCACTATTCCGTCGCCCTTCCTCAGGACCTCGTTGACGCAGCGCGCCGCAGGGAACTTGTCATCTTCGCGGGTGCAGGCATCAGCACAGAGAAGCCCGGACTCTTCCCCGAGACGTTCTACGAAGAGATCGAGGCCAGGCTGCGGGAAAACCCGTCGAGCGATCCGTTCCCCGTCGTGATGCAAGACTTTGAGGACCAGTTCGGGCGCGCTGAGCTGCTCCGAACGCTGATGGAGCGACTCGACTACGTATCGACGTTTCAGTCGCTACAGAATCGCACCACCGCGTTTCATCAAGAAATCTCGACCATCTCGCAGCTGGACGCGATCTTCACGACGAACTGGGATGACTTCTTCGAGCGGTTTTCCCGAGCACGACCGTTCGTCCTAGATGAAGACTTCGCCTTCTTCGACATTCCCGGACGCCGCGTGATGAAGCTCCACGGCTCGATCTCGAACCTGTCGAGCATCGTCGCAACAACCGATGACTACGAGCGACGAGAGGCGGATCTTGCACAGTCAGTGATGGGAGCGAAACTGCGGGACTATTTGTCCACGAGGACCATCGTCTTCGTGGGGTACTCCCTCTCAGACTCCGATTTTCAGAACGTCTACCGCAACGTGATCGAGCGGATGGGTCGACTTCGGCGCAAGGCGTACCTTGTCACGCCCGTCGATCCGCCAGTATCTCCGCAGATGGAGCTGACGCATCTCAGGACTGATGGGGGCCACTTCGCTCACATTCTGAAGAAGGAGCTTGAAGGGACAGGCGACCATGTGCCCGACGCACGGCTAGGCCGAGCGGAGTGGCTGCATCAAGTCATCCATGATGCGCACGTCGCGTCGGAGGTGCTCCTCGCCCAGGCAGGCGCCTTTGGTGCTTTCACGCACTCGTATCAGGACGGCATGCTTGCCGCTTTAGGGAGGGTGCGCCTGCTGAAGCATCGCGGAGTTTATTCCGATCCGCGGGCCGTGGAAGGCGTCGTTCATTCCTACGCCCATCACTTTGTCACAGCCATCGAGCGGCGGCGGTACTTTGACGCGTGCTACATCGAGGGCTACATGATCGCGACTCGCTCATTGTTGCTTGACGACGATGACCTAAAGCGGGTGCCGGTGTTGGCGACCTTTAGGGATTCGGCGTATCGATCTAGGCGGCCCGAACCCCACAGAGTCATTGAGTCACCCTGGTGGTTTTCGCTGGATGACGGAAATCTGGGCCAGTACATCGAGGCTCTGCAGGAGTCACGGAGGCCACCAACTCAGTGGCTAATCGATCGATCCACTGACGCCGCGTCTCGGGCGAAACGTTCACCGGGTCTGTCGTCAGAGCACTCGGCCATCATGGTGTCGCTAGGGCCCGGACAGGTGCCGCAGCACACCGAGTTCCTCGATGGTGTTCTGTAGGCCCGTTCATCGAGGTTCGAGTGTTGCGTAATCAGCTGTAGAAGATCTTGGACGTCTGGAGGCCTCATCGAACCACAAACCGTCGGTCGTCATCACGGAAAGTGACGAGAGCTGCGGCTGCGGCCCCGAAGAGGCCAGTCGCGGCGGTTCCGCGATCTCACAAGCAGATGAGCGGAGAGCGTCCGCGGCCGATTTCAAGCGATGCTGCGCGTGTCGGTCTCTAATTTGTGTTGTGGACATCGAGCGATTGCTGCGGTAGTCAGCACCGAGCGATCTTCGGCATCTAAACCGACCCGGAGGATGCAACGGCGGGCGGCGTCTCGGCCAGAAGGCTGGCGGCTGGGTCCTTCGTTGCGTCATCTTGGTACTGTTGTCTCTCTTTTTCTCCGAGAGAACGAATAGCACCACGAAACCCATCAAAGTCGACCACTGTGGGGGAAGTTGAATCCTCAAGCTCGTGCTCTCGACGGATCGCGCTGATGCGCTGAGTCGCCTCATCCACCCAGTCGCTCTGCGCGAACGCGTCGGCCAACTCCCGAAGGAGTCGCTTAGCCTCCCGCTTTGAAATGCCTCTCGTATGCGTGCGCGCGAAGTTCTTGATGGTTCGTTTCACTTTGTCGTCGCTGCGGTTTTGCTCCTCCTCCACCGCGGCCGAATCCAGGACCTCGGCGAGGTACCCCAGCAACTCGCCAAAACGATCGCGCAGAGCCTCTGCTCCAGGGGCGTCCGGGGAAGTTGTGAGAAGCAGTACGAGCTCCCTAGCTAGACCCACCTTCTCAATGTGTTCACCTGGAAACGACGCCCTGTACGCCAGATCGAGCGCGTCCCACACGTGGCCCGTCTCACCCACGGTCGACTGAAGTTTCGAGATCGTGAACGCAGCCGGATCGATCTCCTCAACGTTCACAAAGCGGGTTAGGTGTGCCAGGGCTGAAGCGCCCCAGGTTTGATGCCGCATCCTTTTGAGTTGGAAGGATGTATGTCATGCCGAAGAAGATCGATCCTGCCCTGCGTGAGCGCGCTGTCCGGCTGGTGCGTGAGCATCGTTCGGAGTATCCCTCGTTGACGGCCGCGTCAGCGGCCGTTGCCCGCCAGGTCGGCGTGGGCCACGAGTCGGTGCGCCGGTGGGTGCTGCAAGCCGATATCGACGACGGCACCCGCGACGGGATCACCAGCGTCGAGCATGCCGAGATCAAGCGGCTCAAGGCCGAGAACAGTCGTCTGCGGGAGGATGTCGCGATCCTGAGAGCTGCGACGACTTTCTTCGCGGGGGAACTCGACCCCCGCAACCGTTGATGCTGGGCTTCATTGACACGATGAGAGCCGAAGGTCACGCGGTCGAGTCGATCATCCGGGTCCTGCAAGCGCAGGGCGTGAAGATCGCCGCGCGCACCTACCGAGCCCACCGGCAAGGCATCGTCGCAGTGCGGACGATCACGGACGCGCAGGTCCAGGACGCTGTCCGCGCCGCGGCATGGACCATTGTCGAACGCAACGGGACGATGCGTCGCGTGCTGACTCCCGAGGGCCTCTACGGGCGGCGGAAGATGACCGCGCTGATCCGCCGCACGTCGATCCCCGGCGCGTCGCGAGGCGCGGTCGACCGGGCCATGCGCTCGCTCGGGCTGTCGGGAATCCGTCGCGACAAGGGCACCCGCACTACGATCCCCGCCAAGGACGGGGTCCGTGCCGGCGACCTGCTGAACCGCGACTTCACCGCGCCCCGGCCGGATCACACCTGGGTGATGGACTTCACCTATTGCCGCACCTGGGCGGGCTGGGTCTACGTCGCCTTCATCGTCGATGTCTACTCGCAACGCATCGTGGCCTGGCACGCACAGACCACCAAGCACGTCGAGCTGGTGATGATCCCGCTGCGCATGGCCCTCTGGGAACGAGCGCGTGATGGGCACCCGGTCCAGCCCGAGCAGCTGCGGGCACATTCGGACGCCGGGTCTCAATACGTCTCGCTGGCCTACACCGAGAAGCTGGCGCTCGATGGCATCGCACCCTCGATCGGGTCCGTCGGCGACGCGTTCGAT
>NZ_NMUM01000043.1 GCF_002812805.1 Microbacterium lacus
CTAGGTGCGTGGGTCAGATCCTTCCGTTAACGCGCCGGGGTGAATCCGGTGGATAGCGCGGGGTGCTGGGAGAATCGATTCATGACGGTGACTGCCAGCCTGGAGGGTCTGTTCGAGGTCGAGCCGGGTGAGGCGCGGGCGCCGGGATCGGCTGCACCGGCGGGTGCGGGCAAGACGTTCCGTGGGTATGACCAGGGGCAGTGTTTCCTGCTCCCGCCGAGTCTGGATGACTGGCTGGACGAGGATGATGAGGCCCGGTTCATCTCCGAGGTCGTCGAAGAGCTCTTGGATCTGACGCCGGTCTACGCGTCGTACGCGTCCGCCTCGGGTGCGCCTCCGTATGACCCGCGGATGATGTTGAAGCTGCTGCTGTTCGCGTACGCGACGGGCGTGACCTCGTCTCGTGAGTTGGAGCGGCGCTGCAAGCGCGATATCGCCTTCCGGTGGCTGTCGGGCAACCAGGCGCCCGACTACCGGTCGCTGGCCCGGTTTCGTCGGCGTCACCTGGATGCCCTGCCGGGGTTGTTCCTGCAGGTGCTGCGGGTCTGCGCGGAGGCGGGGCTGGTGCGGTTGGGGCGGGTCGCGCTGGATGGCACGAAGCTGGCTGCGAACGCGTCGCGGCATAAGGCGATGAGCTATGACCGGATCGTGCCGAAGATCGATCAGCTCCAAGCCGAGGTCGCTGCGCTGCTCGCCGAGGCGGAGGCGGTCGATGAGGCCGAGGATCAGCAGTTCGGCCAGGACCGGCGCGGGGACGAGGTCGCCCCGGAGCTGGCCCGCCGTGAGGGGCGCCTGGCAAAACTACGTGCCGCGAAGGACGCGATCGAGGCCGACGCCGCCGAGAAGGCGGCAGCCGTGGCGCGGAAGAAGGCCGACGCCGCCGGTCAGCCCCCTGAGCAGGCCGACGCGGCCGTCGCGACTGCGGTGGACACGGCGGCGCCGAAGCCGAAAGCGCAACGCAATTTCACCGATCCTGAGGCGCGGATGATGAAGACGGTCCGCGGCTTCGATTACGCGTTCAACGCGCAGGCCGTTGTCGATGAGGGCCACCAGATCGTGTTGAGCGCCGAGGTCACCCAGCAGGCCACCGATATCCAGCAGTTCGTCCCGATGGCCGAGCAGACCCTACGGAACCTCGACGCGGCAGGAATCGAGCGTTCCCCAGAGGTCGTCCTCGCTGACGCGGGCTACTGCTCGGAAGCCAACCTCGAAGCCGCCGACGATCTGGACGCACAGGTGTTGATCGCGACGGGACGGCAACGTCACGGCGAGAGCTTCCCTACCGCCGGCGCCCCGGACCCGGCCCCAGAGGACGCGAGCCGGCGGGAGCGGATGGCGCACGCGCTGCGCACCGAGCAGGGCCGCACCGACTACGCGCGCCGCAAAGCCATCGTTGAACCCGCGTTCGGGCAGATGAAGACCCGGCAAAACGCCGGACAGCTCCGGCTACGCGGACTCGCCGGCGCCCAAGGCGAATGGCTACTCCACACGATCTGCCACAACCTCCGCAAGCTCCGCGTCGCTACAGCCGCCGGGCTGGCGCCCGCATAGGCCTCCCCAGGGGTCCCTGGGCGTCACAGCACGCACCGACAGTCGCCACGAGCCCCTCGCCGTGCGATCCCGCACGCTCTCACACCGCAACGGCCCGCCCGTTCCCGTTCGCGACCGTCAGCGCGCGATGCCAGAGTCAACGCCGCGCGCCACGCCACCCGATTCTGACCCGCGCACCTAGTATCGATTACTTCCCCGATTGCCGCACATCGGGGCCCGTCTCGCGGCCGTTCGGGCGTGCTCTCGAAGTTTTTTCGAGAAATCTCCGCAAACGCGCGTCACGATTCGGGCGTTTCCCCGTGTTATGCGTGCCCGACTCCTGCACTGAGTCCCCCCAAGGAGTACCCCGGTGCGGGAGTCGGGTACAGATTTCAGGGTCCGATCTCGCGAGGTCGGGCCCGCATCCTGGGGAGGAAACGGGGAATGGCACTGCGTTCGGGAGTGATTCGAGACCGGGGCGGAAGCCGCTCGGCGCGCGTCGCGCGCGGTTTCGGCAAGTGGGTGGCAGGCGGGCTCGCCGCGCTGCTCTTCGGAACCGCGATGATCGCGAGCGGAAGCGGGATCGTCTCCGCCTCCGCGATGGAGGGCGCATCGCTGCTGCTCGTGAAGACCGTCGACGGCCAGGAGGCCAAGCGCGACCTGCGGCCCGGCGACTCCGTCGTCTACCGCGTCGAGTTCCGGGTGAACGACGAGGACGCGGACGCGCCCGTGCGCGTCGTCGACGAGCTCCCCGCCGCGTTCGCCGGATGGCGGATCAGCGAGCTCACCGCGGTCGTCGGCGGATCGCCGACGGGCATCACCCTCGATCTGCCCGGCATCGCCGCCGGGCCGTCGACCGCGGTTCCGGCGTCCGGCACGCTGGGATCCGGCTCCGAGGACCTCACCATCACGGTCGGCGTCGCGCTCCCCGTTCAGGCGGGCACCGGCAACGACAGCGGGCTCGGCATGTCGACTCGCCACACGGGCGTGCTCGAGTACGTGCTCACCGTTCCGAGCGACCTCTCGCCGAACGATCCGATCCTGCGCACCGACCTCGTCAACCGGGCGACCTTCTCCGCGATGGCCGGCCTCACTCCGCTCAGCGTCTCCGACACCGCGATCATCTCGGTCGACAACCCCGTCGCGGTGGACGTGACGCCGACGAAGACCTGGACCCCCGCCTCGCAGGGCTATCAGCCCGGCGCGGTCTCGAATCTGACCATCGGCGCCACGCAGGCCTCGAACGTGCCCGCGAGCGCGCTGCGGCTGCAGGATCCGGCCGACCCCGCTCTCGCGCCGGACGGCGCGACCTCGCTCGCGGACGCCAACCCCTTCAACTACGTCGACTTCGCGGGCTTCGCCGGCGACCCGACGACGAACCTTCCCGCGGGCGCGACCGCGGCCTCGGTCGAGGTCTACCACTTCGACGGCGCGAGCTGGAACTGGACCGCTTGGAACAGCGGGCTCGACAACGCAGACATCGCCGGTGTGCGCCTCGGCTACACCGGCTCGGTCCCCCCGGGCGCCTCGGTCTCGCAGGGCTTCGCGGCCCTGCAGCGGGCGACCCACCGCTCGACCGGCGCCGGGATCTCCGCGGGCTACACGATCTCGAACGACGTGCGCGCGACCGTCGAGGTGCCGGATCAGCCGTCCGTCTCGAAGGACGCCGAGGCGCCCTTCGCGGTCGGGCCGCAGCGCATCGACGTCTCGGCGCAGAAGCGCTTCCACACCCTTCCGGACGGCTCCGAGACCACGAACCTCACCGGGGTGACCGCCGGCGACACGGTGGGCGTCGTGCTGCGCGCGATCAACGCCGGCGTGCCGCAGAGCACCACCCTCGACCGCCTCGTCATCGCCGAGCCCGGCGCCGGATCCGACAGCCGCTTCTTCGGCGACGAGCTCTCCTTCGCGGGCTTCGCAGCCGGCGATCCGGCCGCGATCTGGCCCGCGGGTGCGACGAGCGCCGAGCTCACCTGGCAGCACCCCGGAGGCCCGACGGTCGTCACGGTGGCGGCCGGCGATCCGCTGCCGGCGGCGCCCGCGGACGTCACCGGCTTCGAGCTCGCCTTCGTCGGCGCGATCGAGCCGGGCGCCTTCAGCGAGGTCCGGTACCTGCTGGCCACGAGCTCCGACGAGGACTTCGTCGCCGCGGGCGGCACGGCGGGCCCCTTCCGCAACACGATCGACGTGACCGGTGAGAAGACCGGGCTCGACGACGACACGGACAATGCGGGAGCGAACCTCTCGCTGGTCGCCCCCAGCATCGACGTGGCGATCGACAAGCGGGTCGGGCCGGGAACGGTGCTGCCCGGCCAGGGCGTGGTCGTGCAGCTCGACACCCGCGTGCAGACCTCGGGCGGGCGCACGAAGCCGACCGAGATCGTGGTGGAGGACGTCTTCGGCGGGGCCGGCACCTTCTGGGACGCCTTCGACGCGGCCGAGATCCTGCCCCCGATCAGCCGCCCGGTGAACGGCGACGACCCCGTCGTCCAGGCCGATCTGCGCATCGAGGTGCTCGGAGCCGACGGCGTCACCTGGACGACGCTCGCGGACAACCCGGACGAGAACACCCCGATCGCGGTGCCGGCCGGCGCCACCGGCCTGCGCTTCGTCTACACCAACGCGGCCGGCTTCTCCCAGATCAGCTACGTGAAGCCGAACATCGCCTTCACCGCGCGCAGCGCGCTGCGCAGCGACGGCGCGCCCACCGGCGGCACCTTCGACACCCCCGTGCGCTACGAGAACGTCGCCACGGCCGAGGCCGAGGGCCGGCTCGACGACCGCGTCGTCACCGGCGAGGACGACGACCGCGAGAGCGTCGGGATCCGCGGCACCGAAGGCGGCACCGGTCCCGGCCCGGGCGGCCTGTGGGTGCACAAGGACTGGGCGCACAACTCGCTCGTCTCGCAGTCGGGCGCCTCCTCCTGGACCATCCAGGAGTGGGCCGTGACCCGGAGCGGCTACGCGACCGTGCAGCTGCAGGATCCCGCCGTTCCGACGGCGACGGGTGCGGGCACCGTCTTCGAGGCCTTCAACCTGACGCAGATCCGCCCGATCCGCTTCGCGGCCGGCGGCTCGAACAACACGGTCGATCCCATGCTGCGCTGGGACGTCGTGACCGACGTCCAGCTCTGGGACGGCGCGAGCTGGACCTCGGTGACCGCCCCCGCGGGCGGCTGGATGAACGCTGACGGCTTCGCGGGCCATGCGCTGACGGCGACGCAGCAGCAGAGCACCCTGGGCGTGCGCCTGGTGCTCGCGGAGAACACCGCGGCCCGGCAGGCGGCGGCCGACGCCGGCGACCTGACCGCCCCGGCGGTGGGCAGCGGCATCGCCGCCTCCGCCGAGACCCGTTCCTTCCGGCTGGACTGGCAGCTGCGCGAGACCGCGCGGCCCGCGAGCGATCCCGTGAAGTGGGTGAAGGAGAGCGGCACGACCTTCAACTGCGGCACCGCGGGCTGCATCGACAACGTCTTCGGCATCACCGCGACCCCCGAGGACGGCGCCCCGGCGACGGAGACCGCGAACGACACGATCCAGCTGCTCGACGGCATCGCCAACGTCGCGCTCACGAAGCAGGTGCGCCCGCTCCCGCTCGATGCGGCGGCGCCCGCCGCCGGCAGCATCGAGATGGTCGCCCCGAATCCGGGCGAGCTCGCCCAGGAGGACTACCCGCGGGCCCGCTACACGCTGACGACCTACAACTCGTCGACGATGCCGGCCGGCTCCCGAGGCGCGATGAAGCTCGGCAAGATCCGGGTGACCGACACCTCGACGCACCAGCTGAGCCCCGCTCCGGACTTCGACATGGATCGCAGTCCCTTCGAAGGCCGTGACTTCGCGGCCGAGGTCGCGGGGCCCGACGGCAACCACTTCGACCGCTTCAACCTGACGGGAGTCTCCTTCGAGGCGCTGCCGGCCTACATCGACGCCGCCGAGAGCACGGTGGAGCTGTGGCTCTACGACGGCACCGCGACCGGCACGACCCAGGTCTTCACCCTGCAGCAGGCGAGGGACGCCGATGCGGCGTTCGTCGCGGCGCTGCCGGACGCGATCGGCGTCGCCGTGACCTACTCCGGCACCGACCCCGCGCGCAACGGCAACCGCATCGTCACCGGCGACAACCTCGTCGTGCATCTCGACGTGCAGCTGCGCCAGACCGAGCGTCTGAGCGGGGACCCCGTCGAGGGCGGCACCCTGGGCAGCTCCGTCAGCGTGCCGAACGAGGCGATCTCGCGCGGCTGGGACGCGGTGGTGAACCCGGACAACATGCCGACCGACACCGGCGATGCCGTGGTCGAGCTCACCAGCGCGCAGATCTCCGTGAACCTGCAGAAGCAGATCGCGGTGGATCACGGCGGCACGAGCGATCGGACGATCACCGAGACCGATCCCGACGCCCCGGTGAACGTGCGGCTGACGGCCGACCCGGACGGCTCGACCGCGCCGCTCAGCACGCTGCGCATCGAGGACGACACGGCGGGCTTCTGGGATCGCTTCCGGTTCGTCTCCTTCGGCTCCCCGACCCATCCGACGGATGCCGACGCGGCGGCGTTCGAGATCCTCGTCGGTGGCGACTGGGTGCCGTTCGAGGGATACATCGGCGACCTCGCAGACATCGAGGGCGTGGCGGTGACCTTCTCGCGGACGACCGGCAACGGGCTCTTCCCGGCGGGCGCCGCCTCGTGGAGCGCCTCCTGGGGCACCGCGACGCTGCCCTTCACGGTGCAGCTGCGCGACGATGTCGCGGTCGACTGGGGAGACGACAGCGAGGAGAACACCGGCCGCGCGGAGGCGGTCAATCCGAACCTGCCGCTCGCCGAGGACGCCGCCGACGCCGAGGTCGACTTCTCCGACGGCACGAACGCGATCCGCGTCGTGAAGCGCGCGCCGAACGACACGGGCACGCACCAGGTCGATCCGCTCGTGAGCCTGCCCTGGAGCCTGGAGTTCACCAACACCGGCACCAGCTACCTGCCGATCACGCGGGTCACCGACGCGATGCCGGAGACGCTGAACTGGGACGGCGAGCAGCCGACCTTCACGAGCACGCCCGGTGCGAGCGGCGTCAGCGGGCTGACCGCCGACCCCGCCGAGATCGGGGTGAGCATCTCGACCGATGGGCGGGACCTCGTCTTCGAGTGGCCGGCCGGCTCCCGCATGGAGCCCGGCGAGACCATGACGATCGGTCTCGGCCTCATCCTGCAGCCGCTGCCCACGGGCGAGCGCGCGACCAACGAGGTCGTCGTCGAGACGGGCGTGCCGCTCGCCACCTGCACGCAGCCGACCGATTTCGGTCAGGATCCGCGGCAGCCCGGCGAGGAGGGCGAGTGCTCGAACACCAACTTCGTGCAGCCCCGCGCCGGCACCGTGATCGGCGCCGTGAAGACGGTGAACGGCGAGCCAGCCGAGACGCTCGGCGAGCACCTCGTCAGCGGCGCGCTCGACGTGCGCACGGGTGCCGAGTGCGCCCCCGGCAACTACCTGCCCATCGGCAGCGACTACACGCGCAACCCATGCGCCTCGTACACCGCTGTCGGCGCGACGGACACCTGGAAGCTGGAGCACATCAACTCGGGCACCAACGCCCTGTCGAGGATGACCATCGTCGACATGATGCCGGGCCCGGGCGACCAGATGCTCGCCGGAGGCGCGCCGCGCACCTCCACCTTCCGACCGGTGCTCGCCGGCACCTCGCCGGCGGACGTCTTCACCCTCTCCGGCCTGCCCGCCGGAGCGACGTACACCATCGACGTCACCACCAACCCGCAGGCCTGCGTGGGACCCACCCCGGGCAGCTCGCTCTGGGTGTCCGATCCCGAGTGCTCCGACGCCGTCGCCAACCCGGCGAACGTGTGGGTGCCGCTCGCCGGCTACACGGGCGACATCGCCGACATCGCGGGCTTCCGCGTCAACGTCGACATGTCGAGCGAGCCGCTGCAGCCGGCCGGCAACGTCGTGGTCGAGTTCGAGACGGTGAACCGCGTCGTGCAGAACGCGCCCGAGGGCCTGCAGCCGACCCTCGAGCAGTTCGCCACGCCCCAGTTCGCCTGGAACCAGAACGGCGTCATCGCCTGGGACACCGTCGGCAACCGCGTCAACCTGCCCGCCGCGCCCCAGCGCGCCGGCGTGACGGTGAAGACCGGCTCGCTGGAGATCTCGAAGGAGGTCCTGGGAGAGGGGGCCGGCAACGCGCCCGAGCTCTTCCCCGTGGAGCTCGCCTGCACCGTGCCGAGCGGCGTCGCCGACCCCGAGCGCGTGCCGCTCGACCTGGGCGACTCCTCGACCGTGCTGGTGCCGGGCGACGGCACCGCGGTTCGGATCTCGGGCATCCCGATCGGTGCGGACTGCATCGCCCGGGAGTCCGGCGAGGTCGGCGCCCACGGCGAGAGCGGCCGCTCCATCGAGCCCGCTCCCGGCGTGATGCCCGCGACCGACGGCCTCTCGGCCGAGATCCTCATCCGCGAGAGCGGCGGGGGAGCGGCTCACCTCCAGCTGCGGAACACCTACACGCTCGGCGAGCTGATCGTCGAGAAGGCGGTGCTCAGCAGCAACGAGCACGCGGTGCGCGAGGAGCAGCGGAGCGCGGTCTTCGAGTTCGAGCTCGTGTGCCTCGCGAACGGAATGGACGACGAGATCCGCCGCGGCTTCGAGATGCGGGCCGGCGAGCAGCATCGGGAGACCGAGCTGCCCGAGGGCGCCGAGTGCACCCTGACCGAGACCTCGACGCGCGGCGCCGAGTCGACCACCGTCACCGTGGGCGGCGAGGAGTCGGAGGGCGCGAGCCGAGTCGGCATCGTCATCACCGCCGAAGGCGCGCACGCGCTCGTCTCCAACGTCTTCGAGGGAGTCCCCCCGGAGGATCTCGAGAAGACGGGCGGGGCCGGCATCGCGGGGATCGTCATCGCGGCGATCGTGCTGCTCGGCCTCGGCGGGGCCGGTCTCGTGATCAGTCGCCGCCGCAGGAGCCGGGCCGACTGATCGCTCGCGATCGCAGTGGGGCCCGGGTCGTCGCGACGACCCGGGCCCCACTGCCGTTCGCCGCTCGCCGAGACCTGTTCGCTGCTCCCCGAACGCCGCGGAAAGCTAACGATACGGTCACGAGATCATTGAAAACACGCCGTTTTTCAGGCCCCGGATCGCTTGGTGCGCTGACAGTCAACAACGTCTTCACTGTGTAGCAAAGATGCGCGCTACGATACTTGTACCGTGAAAGCGGAACACCCCGGCACTTTCGCACGGCCTCAAGCTCGCGGTGGCGCCGGTGGCCTCCGAAAACAATGATGTTGAAAGGAGCATGATGAAGAAGCTTCACATGAAGGCTCTGGTGGTGCCGGTCGCGGCTGCCGCCCTGGTCCTCGCCGGTTGCTCGGGTGGAGGCAACGGCGGCGGTGGCGACACGGGCGGTGGCGACGCGGCCACGGGTGAGCCCATCAAGGTCGCCGCACTGGCCTCGATGCTGTACTTCCCCGAGGCGCCTCCGGCCGCGCAGGCCGTGTTCGACGAGTACAACGCGAACGGCGGCTTCAACGGCCGTCCGATCGAGCTCGACACCTTCGACGACAATGCCGATCCGGCCGCCTCCTCGACCGCGGCGCGCGACGCGCTCAACAGCGGCGCCGTCGCGCTCGTCGGCAGCTCGTCGCTGCTCGACTGCTCGGTCAACAACAAGACCTGGGTCGACAACAACATCGTCTCCATCCAGGGCGTGGGCGTCGATCCGTTCTGCTTCGCGACGCCGAACATCGCTCCGGTGGACACGGGCCCCTACTTCAACATGTTCGCCTCGCTCTGGAACGGCAGCGAGACGCTCGGCTTCGAGAAGATCTGCGTCTTCACCGTTCTGGGCGATGCCGCCGGCCGCGCCGCGGCCGAGCAGGCTCGGGATGCCTGGTCGGACGAGACCGGCAAGGAGCTGGCCCTGTGGGACGACTCGCTCGTTCGCGGCCAGTCGAGCTACGCCGGCAACGTCGCGCAGATCAACAAGGACAAGTGCGACTCCATCCTCATCACCGGGGTGGGCGCGGCGGTCATCCAGTTCCTCTCCGAGGCGACCAACCAGGGCATCGACCTGCCCGTGCTGGCGCAGACCTCGACCTACTCCCAGGAGTTCGTCGACACGCTCGTCTACGCCGGCGACGTGCACGTGCCGGCCATGTTCTCGCCGTGGAGCGATCCGGAGGATCCCTCGAACGACGACTGGCGTGCGCTGATGGAGAAGAACAACATCGGTCTGACCTCCTTCGCGCAGGGCGGCTACCTGGCGGCCAAGGCGTTCATCCACATCCTGGAGAACGAGATGGACCCCGACGCCGAGATCACCCGCGAGGCGTTCACCGAGGCGGCCAAGGGCATGACCGAGGGCTTCGACACCGGCGGCATGACCGGTGACAAGTGGATGTTCGGTCCCGGCGATTCGCACCAGGCGAACGCCGCCGCGTGGCCGCTGGTCATCGAGGCGAACAGCGGCGAGTGGACCTCGCTCGGCCCGTGGTTCATCGGCACCGACAACGGCTGGGTGAACACCACCGTCCCTAGCAGCTGATCGGCTGAGAGGTTCCGGGTGCCGGGCGGCCTTCATGGTCGCCCGGCACCCGGAATCTTCGTCCTATTCCTCCAAGGGAGCACAATGAACCCACTGCTCGCAATGACGGCGGGGCTCACGGCAGGCGGCACGTTCGCGCTGTTCGGGGTCCTGCTCACCATCATGTCCCGGCTCGGCAAGGTCGTGAACTTCTCGCAGGTCGCGGTCGGCGTCTTCGCCGCGTTCATGGCGATTCGCATCGTGCCGAAGGACATGCAGCCCTGGGGCTCGCTCGTGGTCGGCATGATCGTGGCGATGCTGCTGTCGGTCCTGATCGGCTTCATCGTCGCCAAGTGGCTCGGCGATGCCTCGGTGGGCGCCCGCTCGGCCGCCACCGTCGCCATCCTGCTCGGCCTCTACTCGCTGTCGAACCTGCTCTTCGGCACGCACCCCCAGCCGGTGCTGCCCCCCTTCAAGGGGCCGCTCATCCAGACCGACTGGATCAACATCTCGCAGCTGGCGGTCGTCACGACCATCGCCGCGATCGTCGTCGCGGTCGGCACCAAGCTCGTGCTCCGCTACACCATGGTCGGCACGCGCCTGCGCGCCGTGTCCGACCGACAGGATGCCGCCGAGCTCATGGGCATCAACGTGATGGGCCTGCAGCTCGGCGTCTGGGCGGTCACCGGCCTCATCGCCGGCTTCGGCATCGCGGTCGTCGCGAACATCCAGGCGTCCGACGCCAGCTCGATGATCACCATCTTCATCCCCAGCGCGGCCGCCGCGCTGGTCGGCGCCTTCAGGCGTCTCGACCTCGCGATCATCGGCGGCCTGGGCGTCGGTGCACTGCAGGGGCTGCTCACGGCCTTCCCCGCCCTCGTGCTGCTCAAGGACTGGGTACCGATCCTGGTGATCGTCGTGTTCCTGCTCTGGACCGAACGGAAGGAGGTGTGGGATGTCGCTCGCTAGCACCGCCATCGCGCGCCGTCAGCGCACACGATTCTGGATCATGGTCGCCGCGGCCGTCGTCGTCGCGGTCGCCGTGACCTTCGGCCTGCCCAGCTACTTCGTGTTCATCTCAACGACGGTGCTGGTGACCATGGTCTCGCTGATGGGCCTCGGCATCGTTACCGGCAGCGCGGGCATGATCGCGCTCTCGCAGCTCACCTTCGCCGCGATCGGCGCCTGGGTGATGGAGCTGCTGATCTTCCGCACCCCGCTCGGCACGATCTTCGGGGGCGTCTCGTTCATCGTCTGCATGCTGATCGGCGCGGTCGCCGCCGCGATCGTCGGCCTCATCGTCGGCCTGCCGGCGCTCCGACTGCGCGGCGTGAACCTCGCGGTGATCACCCTGGGCGTCGCGGCGGCGGCGGACATGACGCTGCAGAAGGTCTTCTTCCCCGACGCCTGGGTCAACCAGCGGGTGCCCCGCCCCTTCGGCATCTCGAACACGGTGGAGGGCGACCGGATCTACTTCCTCTTCACGGCGATCGTGGTCATCGTCATCGCGGCGGTCGTCTTCCAGGTGGGCAAGGGCCGCTTCGGCGCCATGTGGCGCTTCGTCGCCTTCTCCGAGCGCGGCACCGCGGCGGCCGGCACGAAGGTGCGCAACGCGAAGCTCAGCGCCTTCGCGGCGAGCGCCTTCATCGGCGGTCTCGCCGGCGGTCTCACCGTGGGGCAGATCGGCCAGGTGAACTACATCTCCTTCGCCACTGCCGGATCGCTCGGCCTCTACGTGCTCTGCATCGTGGTCGGCGCCCACTACATCGACATGGCGTTCGTGGGCGCGTGCCTGTTCGTCTTCATCCCCGAGATCCTGAAGCAGTTCGGCCTTCCCCTGGAGTGGGCGAACATCATCTTCGGCATCCTGGGTGTGCAGGCGCTCACCACCAACACCACGATGGGCGACCAGATCAGATCGGGGCTCAGAAAGCTCAGACGCCGCGGGGAGAAGGTCGAACCGGTTTCCGCGCATCTCGAAGAGGTCGATCTGGAACAGACCAGCGCGGTCTTCACGACCACGGGCAAGCCGCTGCTCGAAGTGAAGGACGTCAGCGTCGTCTTCGGCGAGTTGCGCGCGCTCGATCACGTGAGCCTGACGGTCTTCGACCGCGAGGTGGTGGGTCTCATCGGTCCGAACGGCGCCGGCAAGTCGATCATGATCGACACGATCACGGGCTTCATCTCGGGCTACGAGGGGTCGATCGTGCTCGACGGCCAGCCGGTCGACGGGCTCGCCCCCGACCGCCGTGCGCACGCCGGCATCCGTCGCACCTTCCAGCAGGATCGCGTGCCGACCTCGATGACGGTCGGCCAGTACCTGCGGCTCATGTCGCAGGGCAAGTCGACGAACGCCGAGATCGACGAGATCCTCGAGTACTTCGGCTGCCCCCCGGCGCACACCCCTCTGCGGGTGGTCGACGTGGGCTCCCGCCGCATCGTCGAGGTCGCCGCGAACGTGGCGTCGAAGCCGCTGGTGCTGCTGCTCGACGAGCCCGCTGCCGGCCTGTCGCACGAGGAGCACATCGTGTTCGGTAACCAGCTGCGCAAGATCCCCCAGAAGTACGGGATCTCGGTGCTGCTGATCGAGCACGATCTCGATCTGGTGCGCAGCGTCTGCTCGAAGCTGGTCGTGCTCAACTTCGGCGGCGTCCTGGCCTCCGGCGACCAGGAAGAGGTGCTTCGCAACCCCGAGGTGCTCAAGGCCTACATGGGAGAGAGGGTGGAGTGATGAGCCTCGTTCTTTCAGACGTCACGGTCAACCGCGGCATCGGCCCGGTCGTCAGCGGGGTGAGCCTCGAGCTGCAGCCCGGTCAGATCACCACGGTCGTGGGCCCCAACGGCGCGGGCAAGACGAGCCTGCTCGAGGCGATCTCGGGCCTGGTGCGCAGCTACACCGGCTCGATCGAGGTCGACGGCAAGGACATCCACCGGATGAACCGCCGTCAGCGCTCGAGGGCCGGCATCGTGCACGTGCAGCAGGGACGAGCCATCTTCCCGAGCCTCACGGTGCGCGAGAACATCGAGCTCGCCAGCCGGGACAAGGAGCGGTTCGCGCAGATCCTCACCTACTTCCCTGAGCTCGAGAAGCGCATCTCGGCGCAGACGGCCCTGCTCTCCGGCGGCGAGCAGCAGATGGTCGTGCTCGGTCGCGCGCTCGCGACGGATCCGAAGTACCTGCTGATCGACGAGATGTCGCTGGGCCTCGCACCGGTGGTCTTCATGCGCCTGCTGCCCGTGCTCGAACAGGTCGCCGCGACGGGCGTGGGCATTCTGCTCGTCGAGCAGTTCGCCCACCTGGCACTCGGCATCTCGAGCGACGCGCTCGTGATCTCGAACGGCAAGGTCGCGTACCACGGTGAGCCGAAGGTGCTGCTCGACGACGAGACGAAGCTGCACGACGCCTACATGGGCTGATCGTCTCACGGCGGAGGGGTCGTCGCGCTGATGCGCGGCGGCCCCTTTTGCGCGGTCCGGCGGATCCGACGGACGAGCCCGGCCGGAACCGGGATCGGCCTCGGCTCAGGCCGCGGAGACCATCGCGTTGAAGCGGTACTCGGTGGGCGAGATGCCCACCACCTGGCGGAAGAGCCGGGAGAAGTGAGAGGAGTTGAGGAAGCCCCAGCGGCTCGCGATGGTCGATACCGGCAGGTGCGCGAGCAGCGGGTCGCTGAGGTCGCGGCGGCAGCGCACGAGTCGGGCCTGACGCATATACCCGGCCACCGTGAGATCCTCGTCGCTGAAGAGCCGATGCAGGTAGCGGGTCGAGATGAAGTTCGCGGCGGCGATCTGCTGCGGATCGAGCTCGGGATCGTCCAGATGGCAGTCGATGAACGCCTGGATCTGCATGAGCAGCTCGCGCCGTCGGGTGCGGTGCGGCTCGGAGAGACTCTGGCCCACGAGGCTGAACATCATGGTCTCCACGAGGTCGACGGTGTTGCTCATGAGGCGCACGGCGCTCGGGCCGTTCAGGTCGGCGATGTTCCTCGCGAGGGTGGAGAAGAAGGGCAGCACGGTGCCCGAGACCCCGGCCCCGTCCTCGATGCGCTGGCCGATGAGGTCGTTGGTCGCCGCGTCGGGCAGGTCGAAGCGGTCGCGGGGGATCAGCAGGAACACCATGTGGAAGTCGTCGTCGAGGTACATGGTGTAGGGCCGGGCGCTGTCGTGGATGATCATCTGACCCGGCTCGAAGTCGGTCGAGCTCGTACCCTGCACCGAGTTCGCGTGGCCGCTCATGAGCACGCTCACCTTGAGGAAGCGGTGGTCCTTCGTGAAGAGGCGCACCTCCGCGTCGTCGCGGGCGATCTCGTGCTGCGAGCTGCGCACCTCGTTGACGTAGACCTCGCCGAGCACGCGGCTGCGGATGCCTCCCCGGAAGTGGGCGGGGTCGTCCGCCGTGATGCGCACCGGGGAATAGATGCGCGAGACCATCTCGGTGAAGTCGTCGATGCTGGTGGTGGATCCCCCGTCGATCGACGGCGGAAGCGCGGCATCGCGCAGATCTACCGTTGAAGGCATACGTCTCCCCTCCCTGGGAGTCGGACGAACCGTCCCGTGACCACAGTCTATGCGCTTCGGCGCTCCCGCTCCCAGGGTTCGTCAGGGGAACGGGAGCGCCGAGGACGCCGGGCTCAGAAGGGGTAGCGCGCGATGTCGCCCTGGACGGTGACCCACTGGGTCTCCGTGAAGGCGTCGAGGTTCGCCGCCGCGCCGCCGAAGCGGGAGCCGGTGCCCGAGGCGCCGACGCCGCCGAAGGGCGCGACCGACTCGTCGTCGACGGTCTGGTCGTTGATGTGCACGATGCCGCTCGGGATCATCTCGGCGATCGCGAGGCCGCGCATGACGTCGCGGGTGAGGATGCCGAGCGACAGGCCGTACTCGCTCTGCCGCGCGATCTCGACGGCCTCCTCGATAGTGCTGAACTTCAGCACGGGCGCGACGGGGCCGAAGATCTCGTCCTTGAACGCCGGGTGGTCGGGCTGCGAGTCGGCGATGACGGTCGGCTTGTAGAAGAGGCCGTCGTACTCGCCGCCCGCGGTGATGCGGGCCCCCGCGGCGCGGCTGCCCTCGACGAGCGCGTGCACCTTGTCGCGCTGGCGCTCGTCGATGATCGGACCGAGCGGCACCTCCGAGGCGCCCGTGTCGCCCACGGGGATGTTCAGCGCCTTCTCGGTGAGCAGGCTCACGTACTCGTCGTAGATCGACTCGTGGACGATGTGCCGGCCGGTGGTCATGCAGATCTGGCCCTGGTGCAGGAAGGAGCCCCAGGCGCCGGCCGAGGCCGCTGCCGCCACATCGACGTCGTCGAGCACGATGAGGGCGTTGTTGCCGCCGAGTTCCAGGTGCACCCGCTTGAGCTTCGCCGCGCCCGCCGCGCCGACCGCGCGGCCGGCGCCGGTGGAGCCGGTGAACGAGATGACGGGCACCCGGTCGTGGTCGACGAGTGCCGCGCCGACCTCGGCGCCGCCCGGCAGCACGTGGAACAGGCCGTCGGGGAAGCCCGCCGCCTCCGCGATCGCGGCGAGGAACAGGCCGCCGGAGACCGCGGTGCGGGGGTCGGGCTTCAGGATCACGGCGTTGCCCGCGGCGAGGGCCGGGGCGACGGAGCGGGCCGAGAGGATGCCGGGGAAGTTGAAGGGCGAGATGACGCCGACGACGCCCACCGGGACGCGGCGCGCCATGGAGAGGCGCGGCTTGCCCGAGCGCAGCAGCTCACCGTAGGGCTGCTCGACGAGGGCGGCGGCCGAGTAGAACTCGGCGGCCACGAGGTGCGACTCGAAGCCCGCCTTGCCGACGCCCGATCCGGCCTCGCGGGTCAGCCAGGAGATGAGCTCTCCGGCGTTCTCCTCGACCAGCCGGCCCGCCTTGCGGAAGATCGCGGCCTTCGCCTCGAAGGACATCGCCGCCCACTCGCGCTGCGCCGCCACCCCGCGCTCGACCGCCGCGTCGAGGTCGGCGACGTTCGCCACTCCGTAGGAGCCGATGGCCTGGCCCGTCGCCGGGGCCACGATATCGGCGGATCCGCCGCCGCCCGCTCGCCAGCCGCCGCTGTAGATGCGGCCGGACCACGTCTGCTCGTCGAAAAAGCCCATGATGAATCTCTCCTCGTCGAATGACCCTGTCGAAACGGTTCTGCGGATCCGTCCCCCACTGGGCGCGGATCCCGGGGGCCTCGCGGCCCTGCACGATCCAGTCTGCCAGGGGTCGCGGGGCGGCGCACCGGGTCGATCCGCTCGTGCACTGCGGGCACAACTCTTGTACGCGCTGACGCAACCGCGACGGCCCGGCAGGTGTGAGGCTGATTCTGCGAGGAAGCAGAGGAAGGGAAGCCGCGAATGGGCATCTTCAGACACGAGCTGGTCATCGTCGGCGCGGGAGTGGGAGGGCTCTACGCCCTGATCCGGGCGCGCAGGCAGGGGCTCGACGCCGTGGTGCTCGAGCGCGGGAGCGACATCGGCGGGACCTGGTACTGGAACCGCTATCCCGGCGCCCGCTGCGACGTGGAGAGCTTCGACTACTCCTTCTCGTTCGACGAGGAGCTGCAGCAGGAATGGGTCTGGACGGAGAAGTACGCCGGCCAGCCCGAGATCCTCGCCTACCTCCACCACGTCGCCGAGCGGTACGGACTGCGTGACGGCGTGCGCCTGCAGACGAACGTGCAGTCGGCGCGCTGGGACGAGGACGCCCTCGAATGGACCGTCGGCACCGAGGACGGCGACGAGTACCTAGGAGTGGCCCCACTTTCTGACTTGCCGGGGCGGTTCTGACGGTTTGATCTGGCCCCACCTGAGCGTGTGTTTCGTGTTGCTTCAGGATGAGCGGGCCCGGCAGGGGTCGAAAGTGGAATTGTTCGCGGATATCCGCCGTGCCTCGCGCGTCGACGGGCTATCGGTGCGCGCGTTGGCAGACAGGTTCGGGGTCCACCGTCGCACGGTGCGGCAGGCCTTGGCGTCGCCAATTCCGCCGCCGCGGAAGATACCGTCACGGATGTCTCCACGGCTGGGGCCGTACAAGGCGGTGATCGACGCGATGCTCACTCAGGATCTGGACGCGCCTCGTAAGCAGCGGCACACGGCGACAAGGGTTCTCGCGCGGCTGGTCGACGAGCACGAAGCGGCGGGACTGTCGTACTCGACGGTCCGCGACTACGTGCGCGTACGTCGTGCCCAGATCGATGCCGCAGCCGGGCGCCGCGTCGAGGTGTTCGTCCCACAGGAACACGCACCTGGTGAGGAAGCCGAAGTCGATTTCGGCGAGGTCTGGGTGATCCTTGGCGGGGTGAAAACGAAGTGCCACATGTTCACGTTCCGGCTCTCGCACTCGGGGAAGGCGGTGCACCGGGTGTACTCGACGCAATCGCAGGAAGCGTTCCTGGAAGGACATATCGACGCGTTCGACGAGATAGGTGGGATCCCGACCCGGCACATCCGGTACGACAATCTCACTGCCGCGGTACAGACGGTGCTGTATGGGAAGGGCCGTAGCCGAGTAGAGAACGACCGATGGGTACTGTTCCGCTCGCACTACGGGTTCGACTCGTTCTATTGCCAGCCCGGAATCGACGGCGCCCACGAGAAGGGTGGCGTCGAAGGCGAAGTTGGTCGGTTTCGCCGCACCTGGCTGTCGCCGATGCCGGTCATCGACTCGCTCGCCGAGTTGAACGAGCAGATCCGCCGGTGGGACGCCCGCGACAACGAGCGACGCATCAACACCCGGATCCGCACTGTCGGGCAAGACTTCATCGACGAACAAGCCCGCCTTACGCCATTGCCAGGCGAGCGGTTCGATCCTGGCCTGGTGCTCTACCCGCGGGTAGACCGCTCGAGCCTGATCACCGTGCGGATGGCGAGGTACTCCGTGCCCGCCCGTCTGATCGGGCGGAAGGTGCGGGTCTCGTTGCGGGCGTCTGAACTCGTGGTGTTCGACGGCCACGCCGAGGTCGCTCGGCACGAGCGGGTCGTGGCCCGCGGCGGGGAGTCGATCAACCTTGACCACTACCTCGAGGTCCTCAGGCGCAAGCCCGGCGCGTTGCCCGGGTCCACCGCGCTGGCCCGTGCACGCGAAGCCGGCGTGTTCACGACAGCGCATGACGCGTTCTGGCAGCAAGCGCGGAAGGTCGATGGCGACAGCGCCGGCACAAGGGCTCTGATCGATGTGCTCCTGCTCCACAGGACCATGCGAACCGTCGACGTGATCGCGGGGATCCGTGCCGCCCTCACGGTCGGGGCGGTGTCCGCCGACGTCGTCGCGGTCGAAGCCCGACTGCACGCCGCCGGGCCCGAGTCAGACCGTCATCGCGTTGAACAACCACGACGTGACGTGCAACGAGTTGTCAGCCTGACCCAGCGTCGCCTCATGGATCCGGCCGCGGTGATCGCCGGACTCCCAGCCGACCGGCGGCCACTGCCATCCGTCGCGCACTACGACGAACTCCTTAACCGACGTTCCGAACCAGAACCGCCGGTCACCGATGAGAGAGAAGGAATCGCCGGATCATGAGCAACCCCACGAATGTCACCACGACCCTGCGTCGGCAGCGCGGGCTGACCGAAGAAGCCGCCGCGGCCGCAGTTGACCAAGCCTGCCGCAGGCTCCGTTTACCCACCATGCGGGCGGTGATGCACGAAGCGATCACGGCCGCGGAACGTGAGCAGCTGACCTACCAAGGGTTCCTTGCCGAGCTCCTCCTCGCCGAGTGCGACGACCGGGACCGCCGGTCCGTTGTCCGCCGCGTGTCGGCAGCCGGGTTCCCGAGGAACAAGTGGCTCGGGGACTTCGATTTCGACGCGAATCCGAACGTCAACCCTGCAACGATCCATACGCTCGCGAACGGGGACTGGATCCGCCGCGGCGATCCGCTGTGTCTGATCGGGGACTCCGGCACCGGGAAGTCGCATCTCCTCATCGGCCTCGGCACCGCCGCTGCAGAGAAGGGCTTCCGCGTCCGGTACACCCTGGCGACGAAGCTCGTGAACGAGCTCGTTGAAGCCGCCGACGAGAAACAACTCACCCGCACCATCAACCGGTACGGACGCGTTGACCTGCTCCTGATCGACGAGCTCGGCTACATGGAACTCGACCGACGCGGCGCCGAACTCCTGTTCCAGGTCCTCACAGAGCGGGAAGAGAAGAACTCCGTCGCGATCGCATCCAACGAGTCGTTCAGCGGGTGGACGAAGACCTTCACTGACCCGCGCCTGTGTGCGGCAATCGTCGACCGGCTCACGTTCAACGGCACCATCATCGAAACCGGCACCACCTCGTACCGCCTCAACCACACCCGTCAGCGGCAGTAGCGATCCGAAAGTCATCAGAGGTAGCGGCAGATGGACTCCGGCGTGCAGGCTTCGGACGCCGTTGCCGTCGCGTGCGCCCGAAGCTCGACGATGCTCCCTCGTAGGGCGCGCAGCTGCTCGAGCTGCTCATCAATCTCCACGAGCCGGCGGTCAAGGAGATCCAGCACGTGAGCGCACGGCGAACCACCCGTGTCGCGAACATCGAGGATCTCCGCGGTCTGCGCAAGGGTGAGCCCCGCCGCGCGAGCCCGATCGATGAACTCGAGCCGCTGCACCGTCTCGTCACCATAGCTGCGGTACCCGGCCGGGGTGCGCTCCGGCGGTTGCAGCAGCCCGCGCTCCTCGTAGTACCGCAGCGTCGACGGTCTCGTCCTCGCCTTCTCCGCGAGTTCTCCGATCCGCATCGTGACACCTCCACCGTCAGTTTGACCTTCAAGCATGCTTGAAGGTCCATTCTGTCGCATAGGGCCGCACGTGCGGCCCGGTCCACCCGAGGAGGCATCATGACTCAGCACAACGAGTTCGATCTTGCGGTGGTCGGGACGGGCGGCGCGGCGATGTCCGCGGCGATCCACGCCCGACTCGAGGGGGCGAGCGTGGTCGCCATCGAATCGGGCACGCTCGGTGGCACCTGCGTGAACGTGGGTTGCGTGCCCTCCAAGACCCTCCTCGCGGCCGCGCACACCCGCCACGCCGCGCTCACGAACCCGTTCCCCGGCGCCGCCACCTCCGCTGGGGCCGTCGACCTCGGCGCGCTCGTGCAGCAGAAGGATGAGCTGGTCGGCATGCTCCGCCAGACCAAGTACGCCGACATCGCCGCCGCCTACGGGTTCGACATCCTCCCCGGCACCGCAACATTCACCGATCCCTCAACACTGCTCGTCGATGGACGACCGGTTCGCGCCAAGTCGTATCTCATCGCCACCGGCGCCGAACCGACCATCCCAACGATCCCCGGCCTCGAGCAGATCGATTACCTCACGTCGACCACGGCGATGGAACTCACCGAGCTGCCCGCTTCGCTCGTGGTGATCGGCGGCGGATTCGTCGGCCTCGAACAGGCCCAGCTGTTCGCCCGGCTCGGGGTCGAGGTCACCATCATCGGCCGGCTCGCCCCGCACGCCGAACCAGAACTCTCCTCCGAGCTCCGCAAAGCCTTCCTGACCGACGGAATCACCGTCATAGGCGACCGCGCCGCAACGATCACCCCACACGACGACCTGGTCCGAGTCCTCACCCGCACCGGGAAAGTAGCTACCGGTGAACGCGTCCTCGTCGCCACCGGCCGCACCCCCCGCACCGACGGGCTCGGCCTCGCCACTGCGGGCATCGCGACCGACACCCGCGGCTTCATCATTGTCGACGAACAACAGCGGACCACGAACCCGGCGGTGTTCGCCGCCGGCGACGTCACCGATGTGCCTCAGTACGTGTACGTCGCCGCGAGGACCGGGAAGATCGCCGCACACAACGCCCTCGGTCACTCTGAGCAGGTCGACTACACCGGGTTGCCCTCCGTCCTGTTCACCTCACCCCAACTCGCCTCGGCCGGGATCACCGAAGCCGAAGCCCTCGCCGCCGGCTACCGATGCGCCTGCCGCTACCTCCGACTGTCCGACGTGCCCAGAGCCATCGCCAACCACAACACCCGCGGCGGCATCAAGATCGTCGCCGACGCCGACACGGGCAAAGTCCTCGGCGTCCACGCCCTCGCCGACACCGCCGGCGAGATGATGCTCGCCGCGACCTACGCGATCAAAGCCGGATTCACCGTCACCCAACTCGCCGACACCTGGGCCCCGTACCTCACCATGGCCGAAGGCATCCGACTCACCGCGAACCTCTTCCGCAACGAACTCCCCACCTCCTGCTGCGCCTAACAGCAAACAGCAGCACACACCCGGGGCCAGTTCTAGCCGTCACCCCGGGGCCAAATCAGGTTGACAAAATCATGCCAGAGTGCGGCTGACGATCCGGGCGCGTAGCGGCTAGGTGCGTGGGTCAGATCCTTCCGTTAACGCGCCGGGGTGAATCCGGTGGATAGCGCGGGGTGCTGGGAGAATCGATTCATGACGGTGACTGCCAGCCTGGAGGGTCTGTTCGAGGTCGAGCCGGGTGAGGCGCGGGCGCCGGGATCGGCTGCACCGGCGGGTGCGGGCAAGACGTTCCGTGGGTATGACCAGGGGCAGTGTTTCCTGCTCCCGCCGAGTCTGGATGACTGGCTGGACGAGGATGATGAGGCCCGGTTCATCTCCGAGGTCGTCGAAGAGCTCTTGGATCTGACGCCGGTCTACGCGTCGTACGCGTCCGCCTCGGGTGCGCCTCCGTATGACCCGCGGATGATGTTGAAGCTGCTGCTGTTCGCGTACGCGACGGGCGTGACCTCGTCTCGTGAGTTGGAGCGGCGCTGCAAGCGCGATATCGCCTTCCGGTGGCTGTCGGGCAACCAGGCGCCCGACTACCGGTCGCTGGCCCGGTTTCGTCGGCGTCACCTGGATGCCCTGCCGGGGTTGTTCCTGCAGGTGCTGCGGGTCTGCGCGGAGGCGGGGCTGGTGCGGTTGGGGCGGGTCGCGCTGGATGGCACGAAGCTGGCTGCGAACGCGTCGCGGCATAAGGCGATGAGCTATGACCGGATCGTGCCGAAGATCGATCAGCTCCAAGCCGAGGTCGCTGCGCTGCTCGCCGAGGCGGAGGCGGTCGATGAGGCCGAGGATCAGCAGTTCGGCCAGGACCGGCGCGGGGACGAGGTCGCCCCGGAGCTGGCCCGCCGTGAGGGGCGCCTGGCAAAACTACGTGCCGCGAAGGACGCGATCGAGGCCGACGCCGCCGAGAAGGCGGCAGCCGTGGCGCGGAAGAAGGCCGACGCCGCCGGTCAGCCCCCTGAGCAGGCCGACGCGGCCGTCGCGACTGCGGTGGACACGGCGGCGCCGAAGCCGAAAGCGCAACGCAATTTCACCGATCCTGAGGCGCGGATGATGAAGACGGTCCGCGGCTTCGATTACGCGTTCAACGCGCAGGCCGTTGTCGATGAGGGCCACCAGATCGTGTTGAGCGCCGAGGTCACCCAGCAGGCCACCGATATCCAGCAGTTCGTCCCGATGGCCGAGCAGACCCTACGGAACCTCGACGCGGCAGGAATCGAGCGTTCCCCAGAGGTCGTCCTCGCTGACGCGGGCTACTGCTCGGAAGCCAACCTCGAAGCCGCCGACGATCTGGACGCACAGGTGTTGATCGCGACGGGACGGCAACGTCACGGCGAGAGCTTCCCTACCGCCGGCGCCCCGGACCCGGCCCCAGAGGACGCGAGCCGGCGGGAGCGGATGGCGCACGCGCTGCGCACCGAGCAGGGCCGCACCGACTACGCGCGCCGCAAAGCCATCGTTGAACCCGCGTTCGGGCAGATGAAGACCCGGCAAAACGCCGGACAGCTCCGGCTACGCGGACTCGCCGGCGCCCAAGGCGAATGGCTACTCCACACGATCTGCCACAACCTCCGCAAGCTCCGCGTCGCTACAGCCGCCGGGCTGGCGCCCGCATAGGCCTCCCCAGGGGTCCCTGGGCGTCACAGCACGCACCGACAGTCGCCACGAGCCCCTCGCCGTGCGATCCCGCACGCTCTCACACCGCAACGGCCCGCCCGTTCCCGTTCGCGACCGTCAGCGCGCGATGCCAGAGTCAACGCCGCGCGCCACGCCACCCGATTCTGACCCGCGCACCTAG
>NZ_NMUM01000036.1 GCF_002812805.1 Microbacterium lacus
TGTCGCGCGTCAGAATGTTTGGCAGGGGTAGTTAGTTGCTGATGTAACGCCCCAGCTGAGAGGTCTGAATGTCATGAGTCGTCCACCGACGATCCCCGTGGAGAAGAAGCTCCGCATCGTGTTGTCCGTGTTGCAGGGCGAGATCACGATCGCTGAAGCGGGCCGCCGTGAGAAGGTCTCGGAGCAGGCCATCGGGAACTGGAAGCGCCAGTTCCTCGAGGGCGGCAGAGCCGGCATCGAGGCGGGTAAGTCCAAGCCCTCGACCCGCGAGCAGCAGCTCGAGGACGAGGTCGCCGAGCTCACCCAGGCGCTGGGTGAGGCCGCGGTCGAGATCCGGGTCTGGAAGAAGAGCGCCGAGGGCCGCCTGGGCCCTTCGAGGACCTCGAGGTGATCCGCACCGAGGCGGGCATGTCGACCGCGAGGTTCTGTCAGCTGATCGACATGCCCGAACGCACCTGGCGGCGCTGGCAGGCCAAGGCGAAGACTGACCGGCCGCCGAAGGGCCCGTGGCCGCAGCCGGCGCGAGACGCGGCCCGGCCGCTGGTGGTCGCGCATGCGTTGAAGAAGCCGGAGTGGGGCCACCGGAAGATCTGGGCGATGACCCGCCATGACGGACACAAGGTGTCCCAGGCGACCGTGCTGCGGCTGCTGCGCGATGACGGGCTGATCCTGCCATCGGAGTACCAGAAGCAGCGTCGAGAACTCGCGAAGAACCGCAAGGCCGCGTTCGCACGAAACCCGACCGGCCCGAACCAGGTATGGCAGTTGGACTTCAGCGAGTTCGAGACCACCCAGGGTGGGATCTGGAGGATCGCCGGCTGCCGGGACTGGTACTCGAAGCTCGAGCACCCGTTTCACACCTCGCCGACCGCGAACCAGCACGACGCGATCGCCGCGATCGAACTCGCCCTCGTCGACTACGTGACCCTGTTCGGCCACCCCCTCGTCGACCAATGTCAGGTCGACGACGAGACCGGCGAGCTGCTGCCGGTCGTCACGATCGTCACAGACAACGGCGGTCCATTCCGATCGATGAACTTCGAGCTGTTCATCATGCGCCACCCCGAACTGCGACACGTCCGCACCAGGGTGAAGTCACCGGGGCAGAACGGATCACGCGAACGCGGCTTCGGGACGCTGAAGTACGAACGGCTGTTCCTCGACGACATCCCCGACGCGCTCACCCTCGTCGAACGCGCCGAGGACTACCGCATCGAGTACAACGAGACCCGCCCTCATGAGGCGATCGCTTGGAACCGGCCGATAGAGGTGCACATGGGCCTGGCCGACCCGACCATCCCCAACTTCGAAATCGAAGAATCCCTGCCAACTACTTGACGCGGGACATTGCAGGGCTCGTGCTTGCAGGTGTGCTTGCGCCCTTGGGGAGGGTCGGTGCGCCGGAGGCTGGTGCTGACGATGGCCGGACGCTCGCGCTGCCGCGGGATCCGGTCGGGATGCCAGCCGGGAATCCGCCGAGGCGGGTGGGGACGCTCGCGACCGACCGCGCCGCGTTCCCCCCAGCACGACGGGCGCCGGACCCGAGGGCTGAGCCGAGGGAGTCCGCGGCAACCCCACCGACGAAGGAGAACAGCCCGAAGATCGCGAACGGCGCGAACGCGACCAAAACAAGACCTATCAGCAGCGGCCAAGACTGCGGGTCCCAGATCGTCCGCACATCAGCGAGCCCATTGATGATCAATGTCACAAAACCGACCGTCAACGGACCCGTCAGCAGCAGCACGACGACAGCAGACACGTACCGGATCACCCACTGCGGCCCGATGCCGCGCACGGGAAAAATCATCCACGCGATCGGACCGACCGCGATGAGCGCAGCGAGGACGATGTTGCGGAAAGCGAACACCAGCATGAGCAGCAGCATCCCGACCATCAGGAGCCCGTGGATGATGACGGCAAAGAAGTAGTTCGCCTGCCCACCGGCCCACATCACCGACTGAAGCGTCGAGAACAACGCGATCGGTCCCTCCCGGTTCATCACGTACCAGGTCATCTCATCGATCGTGTTCAACAGATGCCCCGTCAACCACAGGGTGAGCGGCACCGCGGGGATCGCGATGAACGAACGCACAATCGCGCCAACGAGTTGCTCCCGGTCGCCAGTGACCACGGCGGCGGTGACGGCCCAGATCATCGCGCCGAACACAATGATGAGAATCGCCCACTGCCAGAACGACCACTCACCCACCGCCGCGGTCCACAGCAACGACGACGTGTCGAACTGCATGTTCAGCGCGACTACGTACATCATCCCCGTCGTCGCAATCGCCATGCCCCGCCCGAAGTTCTCGAACGACGCACACAACACATCGCCGAAACTGCATCCGTATGCCACCACGACCGGCTTGCCCCCGGCGCTCTGAATCGCCGCGGCATGACCCTCATACGTCGTGCAGATGGTTGCTTTCGTTCCGTTCGTCACGACCTGGATAAAACATTGCTGCGCTTTGACGTCTGCGGGATTCGTCGGTGTGCATGCAATCTGTCCGTTCGCCTCTTCACAGTCCACCGGGTAGGCAGGCGAACTCCACGGTTCACCTTCGACCGCGGCGGCACGGACCACGGATGCCGCCGCCAGGTCGCCACGCAGCTCCGGCACTGCGGCGGCCGGTGCCAGTGTGCCGATCCCGAGTGCGACGCCGAGGAGCGCGCCTAGGGTGACGGCGCGGGGGAGGTCCATTAGAAGCCGAAGTCGAAGTTCACGAACCACTGGAACAGGCCGCTCGCTGCCCCCAAGACGGCGGCGGCGATGAAGATCCAGAGGATGTTCTCCCCGGCCCAAGTCCGCACCCGGTCAGACGCGATCCCGCGAAAGGCGAGGGCAGCGCCGGCGATGATCAGCATGATCAGGACCACCATCATCGCGCCCGCAAGAATGTAGGAGGCGATGACCTGGAATCCCTGGAAGAACGGGGCTGAGAAGTCGGGATTCACGTCGGGCACTTCGACGTCTAACGGGACCAACGTGGTGAGTGTCATGATCGCTCCTTGCGTCGTGTGAGGTGGTGCGTGGTCAAGTCAGGGGGAGGCCTAGGGAGGCCATGAATGGGGCCGGATCGATGCGGGCGCCGTTCTGCCGCACCTCGAAGTGAAGATGGCAGCCGAAGGACAAACCCGTCTGCCCTTCCCCACCCACCCGCGTACCCGCGGTCACCTGCTGGCCCTCGGCCACGGTGATCGATCCGTCGGCGAGGTGCGCGTAGAGAGTGATGGTGCCGGCGCCGTGGTCGATCATCACGCTGTTGCCGAACTGTCCGAACCGCCTCGCGAGGGTCACCGTGCCGGGTCCTGCGGCGAAGATGTCCGCGCCGCAGCCTTGCGACATGTCGTACCCGAAGTGAGCGGCGGGGCAGTATGCGCATCCCTCAACCGGGTGCCACCCATAGCCACGGCCCGTGGTGTGACTGCCTGCGTAGGGGTATCCCCATTCGCCGACAACTATCGGCGCGCCGTTCACGCTCTCGTTCGAAGCCGTGGACGAGGACTGCGCCGCGACCGCCAGGGGCAGCACGATCACGGGCGCGAACACGGCAACCGCCAGGCACGCTAGCGCGCCGGCGAAGAGGCCGATCAGGCGGCGGCCGGTGCGTGTGCTGGTGACGGCGGCCACGACCGCGACAGGGGCTCCCATGTCACGGCTCCATCGGCTCCGAGAAGAACCGCACGACTTTGCAATCCCCCGGCGTCTGCGTCGATCCCGGTGTTGGGACCGATTCCGGGCCGCAGAGCACCTGGACGCTCACTCGAACGGTCTCGTCGAAAGACGACTCTTCGTCCGCGCCGGCCATCGTGAACGTCAGCGTCACATTCGCCGTCCCGATCGCCATATCGCCGGATGGATCCTCGGGCGCGGGCATCAATGTCATCGCGCCGATCGTCTGCGCAACGACACGCCCGTCCTCGGCCGCGATCGAATCCCACTGCACCTCCGGCAACACCACGCCTTGACGCAACTCGAGCTGTGCCGCGCGGAGCGCATCGACTCGATCTGATTCTGATGCGTAGCGAGTGTCGGGGGTGAACCAGGTGTCGAGGTACGTGAGCCACTCTTCACGGCTCGCGAGAGTTGTATCGAAGGTCGACGCGGCAGCCAGAGCGGCACGCGCGTACAGCTCCGTGTCGGTTGTGATTGGCTCCGCCACCCAACCGCGTTCCGTGACCTCGGTGTCGACCGCCGCGTCCTCGGATGGAGCATTGGGAGACGCCGTCACGCCGTCGGGTCCCTGTGATGGTCCCTCCGACCGGCTCGGGGCCGGATCGGCAGGTCGAGGCAGGATGGACGCGACGATGATGGCGATGATCCCCGCGACCAGCACCGCGGCGCCGATCAACGCCCACATCCCCCCGCGTCCCTGCATTGTGGCTGCACTCACGGCAGCACCGCCTTCGTTTGAATGGCAGCGACCTCGTACCCCCAGAGCACCCCAGCAGGTCGCAGTGGAGGAATACTAAGCAGACGGTGCACAGTTGCAAAAGGAACGATTTGGTCACGGACCTGGGGCAAAGGGCGGCGGCGAGGGTATCGCCCACCGTCCGATCGGGAATGCGAAGCGCGACGACATGAGCCGCTCGGGGTGAGCTGGCTTGCGGTTGGCCGCGCCACCACAGCGTTCTCGGCCGCGCCGAATGCTTGATCTGGGAGCCATCTGCTTGAGCTCATGCGTGGATCGTATAGTGATTCAGATGCGATGTGAAGCATTAATTTATTCAGGATGCTTCCGCTAGCACCGAAATCGCGGAACAATACGTTCATGCCAAAGCTCGTCAAGCCAGCCAACAGCGAACGCGCGGCTGCGGCAGTGACAATCCTCGGCAACTTGGGAAAAGCCAGTCTGATTGCCTACTTGCGACGAAACCCAAACGCGGGCCGCAAAGCCATTTCCGAAGCAATCGAAGTGCCCGCGCCCACCCTGGTTCGATACCTCCGCGAACTCGAAGAAGCCGACGTTCTCATCGCGAATCCACCGAAATCGAACCGAAAGCAGGGGGAGTGGCCGGTGTATCGAGTCAACAACGTTGCCGTTACCGAGCTGTACCTCAAACTCGGCCAGGAACTGGGCGAGATATAGCACGCGCGACCCGCAGCCGGGTAGTTGGGCCTATGTTGACTTACAGCGGCAGTACGCCAGGTCGCTGATGCGTCAGCTTGTCGCTGATCGAACGCCGCACTGGTCAGCAGCCGCTCAGCTGCGGCTACTTGCCCGTCGCATTACTCGTTGGGCCGCGACTCAAATGCCGGCAGGGCGGATCGAGGGCTACTTCGTGGTTTCATGATGGGTCGCCCTTGTGCGCTGGCGCTGGGCCCGGGTGGGTTGCCGCGGAAGGTTCGGCTGGGGTGGGGAGTCGGAGTCGCTTGAGCATGAGGGCGTTGACGGCGACGATGACGCTGGAGCCGGACATGGTGATTGCCGCGATCTCGGGGGTGAGCATGATGCCCAGCGATGAGACGAAGACGCCGGCAGCGATCGGCAGTGCGAAGACGTTGTAGCCGATCGCCCATCCGAGGTTCTGTCGCATTTTGCGGACCGTGCCCTTTCCGATGGTCAGCGCGATGGCGACGTCGAGCGGGTCCGAGCGCATGAGTACGACGTCGGCGGTTTCGATAGCGACATCGGTGCCCGCGCCGATCGCGATGCCGAGGTCGGCTTGCGCGAGTGCGGGGGCGTCGTTGACGCCGTCGCCGACCATCGCGACCTTCCTGCCTGAGCTTTGAAGTTCAGCGATCTTGGCGGATTTGTCTTCCGGGAGGACTTCGGCGATCACCGTGTCGATGCCGAGGAGGGCGGCGATGCGTTTGGCGGTGGGTTCGTTGTCACCGGTGAGCATCACTACTTCGATCCCGGAGTCATGGAGCGCGGTGATCGCAGCGGCGGCGGTCTGCCGTGGGGCATCGGCCAGGGCGATCACCCCTGCGGCTTCCCCGTCGACCGCGAACGCGATGGCGGTTCGGCCAGAGGCGGCGAGCTCGCTCTGCGCGGCAGCGATGGAGCGGATGTTGATTCCTTCGTCCGCCATCAGTCGAGGGTTACCCATCACCACGCGGCGCCCATCGACGGTCGCGATGGCTCCGAGCCCGGTGATATTCCGGAACGAACTAGCGGTGCGGCGAGGGATGTTGCGGGCGTCCGCGTACGCGACGATTGCCTTGGCCAGCGGGTGCTCGGACTCGCGTTCCGCGGCGGCGGCGAGGGAGAGCAGTTCGATGTCGTTCATCCCGATCGGCATGTAGTCGGTCACTTCCGGTTCACCCCGGGTCAGGGTGCCGGTCTTGTCCAACACAACGGTGTCGATGTGCGCCGCGGACTCGAGGGCGCCCGCGTTCTTGAACAGCACCCCGCGTTTGGCGCCGAGGCCGGTGCCGACCATGATCGCGGTCGGGGTGGCCAGGCCCAGCGCGTCGGGGCAGGTGATCACCACCACGGTGATCGCGAAGAGAATCGCTGTCGGCACCGACGCGCCGATAAGCCACCAGACGAGGAAGGTCACAGTGCCGCCGATCAGTGCGACCAGGACTAGCCAGAACGCGGCCCGGTCCGCGAGACGCTGCCCGGGGGCTTTGGAGTTCTGAGCTTCTTGCACGAGAGCGACGATCTGGGCCAGCGCAGTATCGGCGCCGATCTTGGTGGCCCTAATCCGGATTGTGCCGGTCGTGTTCACGGTCGCGCCGATCACCGGTGAGCCGGGGGCTTTGACGACGGGAAGGCTTTCGCCGGTGACCATGGATTCGTCGATCTCCGACTCGCCGTCCTCGACGGTGCCGTCGGTGGGGACTTTCGCCCCGGGTCGCACGAGCATCAGGTCGCCCGGCATGACCTCGGAGGTGGGCACCTCGATCTCTTCGCCGTCGCGGAGCACGACCGCGCGGGCGGGGGCGAGCTCGAGGAGCGTGCGGACGGCGTCGTTCGCTCCGCCGCGGGCGCGCATCTCCACCCAGTGGCCGAGCAGTACGAAGCTAGCCAGCACCGTCGCGGCCTCGTAGAATACCTCGCCGCCACCGGTGAGGGTGACCACGACGCTGTAGAGCCATCCGGTGCCGACACCGACGGCGACCAGCACCATCATGTCGAGGGTCCGGGCGCGCAGGGCCCGCCAGGCGCCGTCGAAGAAGATCCACGCGGAGTAGAAGATCACCGGCAGGGACAGGATCAGGGAGAACCAGTCATCGCGCAGCCCGAACGGCGAGGGGACGGTGAAGCCCAGCACCTCCCGGCCGATCGGGGACCACAGGATGATCGGCACCGACAGTACCGCTGCGACGATGAACCGGTTCCGCATGTCGCGGATCATCGCGGCCATCGACATCCCTGCGTGGCTGCCGCCGTGCCCCATGACGTCCTGGCTCGTATGAGCGATCGTTTCGTGTTTGGCGCGCGCGTGAGGGTCCGGGGCAGCGGATGCCGCGGCCGTGTCGACGTTGGTGTGGCTCGCATGGTGGCCGGCGTACGGATCGGCCGAGTTGTCTGCAGGGTCGCAGATGTGTTCGGGGACTGATTGTCCGGCGCAGTGGTAGCCGCACTCGATGATCCACTGACGCAGCTGCGCCTGTGAGGTGCGTTGCGGGTCGTAAGAGACGTTCGCGGTCTGCGCGATCGGGTTCGCGTCGACCGCGGTAACCCCGGGCTGGCGGAGCAGGGTCGATTCGACGATGGACTTCGAGGATGCCCAGGAGAGGCCCTCGACTTCCATTACGACGGTGCGGGTCGTTTCGTTCATTGCGTTTCTCTAAATCGGCGGGCTCGCTGCGGAAAGATCACGAGGTCGGCTCCGTCACCAGGACGGTCCGCCAGGTGTTGCCGGCGTCGGTCGTGATCCGTACGCCGCTATCGTCGGCGATTGCTGCGGTCCCGTCCGGGCTGACGGAGATGGCAGCTGGTATCCCGGTGGCGTGTCCAGCGGTCTTCCATACCGCTCCTGGCTTCGTGGTCCCGGTCCAGATGGTGCCGTCCGCGCCGGCCCCGATGATTCCTTCCTCCTGGGTGGGGTCCGCGGCGATGACGACAAGCATCGGGGCGTTGCCAACGGGAGCGAAACTGCTCCCGGCGTCGCGGCTGACCATCAGGCCCTCGGGTGTGGTGGCGGTCACGACATCGGGGTTGGTCGGATCGATGCTGATATCGCGGGCAGTCAGCGCGGCGACATCGGCCCAGGTCTGCCCGCCGTCGACGCTCGCCGCCAGGGCGGCGCGGTCGGAGGGGAGCCCGAGCAGGAAATCGGGTGCGGCGGGAGTGGTGGCGAGCATGTGGAAGTCCGTGACCCCTGCGAGGGACACCTGCTCCCACCCTGTCTCGGTGTGCCGGACGAGGCCGATATTCGGCGGAACGAACGAATCTTCTTGGTTGTCAGGGGCGGGGTGGCCGGACGCGAGAATGCTCTCCCCTTGGACGGTCAGGCCCATCGCATCGAACACAGTGTCCCCGACCAGGGACACCTCATCGGTGGTGAGGTCGATGCGGTACGCGCCGGTGTGTGCGCCGACCAGCACGGCTCCGTCGGGCGCGAACGCGACGTCGTGAATATGAGCGACGGGCGGAGCGGAGGAAGGTTCATCGCTGCCGGCGGTCGTGCAGGCCGTGGCGGTGACTGTCAGCACGCCAGCGAGGACGGTGGCAGTGAGGGTGCGTGTGCGCGTGTTCATAGTGGCGGGCTCCACGGGCGAGGGCCAGCCGGCGGGTGCGGCCGACCCCTGCCTGTCAGAGGGTCGCGAGGATGTCCTCCATCGTCGTGATCTCGGTGGTCTGCGAGGCGATGATGTTCTCCGCCAGGGCGACCACATCGGCGTTCTCGCCGTCGTCGATCTGCGTCTGCGCCATCTCGATCGCGCCTTCGTGGTGCACGATCATCTGCTCCAGGAACAGGCGCGACGCCTCCACGCCGGTGGCGCCCTCCAGCGCCTCCATGTCGGTGTTCGACATCATTCCCCCGTGATCCATACCGTCCATCTCGCCCATCGGCGTGCCCCACTCCTCAAGCCACGACTCCATCAGCTCGATTTCGGGGCCTTGCGCGGCTTTGATCTGCTCGGCGAGGCTCAGCACGCGGTCATCGATGCCGTCCTTGGCGAGGATCATGTCGGCCATCTCGACGGCCTGTTCGTGGTGCGGGACCATCATCATCGTGAACTGCATGTCTGCGGAGTTCACATCGGCGGCAGGGGATGCCGAGGACGATGAGCCCATCCCGGGCATGTTGTCCATGCCGCCACCGGTCGTGGTGCCAGCGCAGCCGGCGAGAGCGAGCAGGGCGGTCAGGGTGATCGCGGCGGTCGCCGCGGCACGGTTCTTCATCAGGTTCTCCTCAGTCGTTTGTGAGCGCACGAACCGGTGTGTCCGGGCGTGAAAGTGCTGAGCCCACCCGCGGGACGGGTCGGCTGCGAGCACCTCTCAGGTGCGACTGATGCAGAGAACGAGCAGAGACGGGGGTCTAGGAAGGGCAGTGCTAGGGGCGATCAGGGTAGGGCCGGCGCGCAGCGCGGCCCCCCAGGTGTGGCCCACGCGAGGGAGGAAGAGCAGTAACGCCACGAAGAGCAGCGCGAGGACGCAGGTCATCGCCAGCATGCTGGTATGCCCGCCGCAGTCCACGCACTCCCCGTCCGTCGACGGCTGGGGCGTGCCGTGGTCGGCCACGGCCACGGCCGCGCCAGCGGTGCCGTGTTCGTGGATCGCCGACGACGCGGGCGTTGACGTCTCGGCGTGACTGTTCAGAGAGTGCATCGCGAGCAGCCCGACGATGATCGCGGTGGTGACGGCGATGAGTAGCAGCAGCGAGTGGCCGAGCCCACGCGGGCCAGGACGCAGGCGTTGCGCCAGAGCGATCATCGACATGTCACCTCCCTCGCTTCCCAGGGTAAACGGATCAGGCGGGCTGACGTGTGCGGGATATAGGGGTGGCTGCGGCGACCGACGCGGTGGCGTGGGCGCGGAAGCGTCGCAGCCGGAGGCTGTTGGTGACCACAAACACAGACGAGAACGCCATCGCGGCGGCCGCGATTAGCGGGTTCAGCAGGCCGAGCATCGCCAGTGGGATCGCGGCGATGTTGTACGCGAACGCCCAGAACAGGTTTCCCTTGATGGTGCCCAGGGTTCGGCGGGCCAGCCGGATCGCATCCGCCACCACGAGCAGGTCACCGGAGACGATCGTGATGTCACTCGCAGCGATCGCCGCATCCGTCCCGCCGCCCATCGCCACCCCGAGATCCGCCGCGGCGAGGGCCGCGGCATCGTTCACGCCATCGCCGACCATCGCCACCACACGCCGGGAGGCATGCAGCTGCCGGATCGCTTCGAGCTTCCCGGCAGGCGTGACTCCGGAGCGGACTTCGTCGATGCCGACGAGAGTGGCGATGTGTAGCGCCGCACCGGCGTTGTCGCCGGTGAGTAGTACCGGCCGGAGCCCCAGCGCGCGGAATCGTGCGATCGCTTCGGCGCTGGTGGGCTTGACGGTGTCGGACACGGCGATCGTGCCCAGGAACTCGCCGTCGCGTGCAACCGCGATCACCGTCGCCCCGGCGGCTTCCAGGGCCTCAGCTTCGGTGCGGTGGGTGGCGGGGGCGTGGACGGACCATTGGTCCTCGACCCACAGGGGACGCCCGGCGACCACCACGGCGCCATCGATTACGGCTTGCACGCCGAACCCGACGTGCGACGTGAACCCCTCGGCAGGAGTCGGCGTGCCCTCCACCGCCGCGACGATTGCACGGGCGACGGGGTGTTCCGATCCCCACTCTGCGGCGGCGGCCGATGCTAGCAGGTCCTCGGAAGTGATGCCGGGTGCGGGGGAGAGCGTGGTGACGGACATGACACCGTTCGTGATGGTGCCGGTCTTGTCCAGCACGATGGTGTCGACCTGGCGGGTCTGCTCGAGCACCTGGGGTCCGCGGATCAGGATGCCCAGCTGCGACCCGCGGCCGGTGCCGACCAGCAGCGCCGTCGGTGTCGCCAACCCCAGAGCGTAGGGGCAGGCGATGATTAGGGTCGCGACGGCCGCGGTGAACGCGACCTCGAGCGACCCGCCGAGTAGCAGCCACCCGACGAACGCGATGATCGCCAGGACGATCACGATCGGAACGAACACGGCCGAGACGCGGTCAGCGAGGCGCTGCACCTTGGCCTTGCCGGTTTGTGCTTCTTCCATCAGCCGTTGCATCCGCGCCAGCTCGGTGTCGGCGCCGACGCGGGTGATCTCCACGATCAGGCGCCCGCCGACGTTCACCGTAGCGCCGACCACGCGGGAACCCTTGGTGACCTCAATGGGGACGGATTCGCCCGTCAGCATGCTCGCGTCGATCGCGGATGCGCCGTCAACGACGAGCCCGTCGGAAGGGATCTTCTCCCCGGGGCGCACGACCACCTGATCGGCGACGGCTAGGGCATGTCTGACAATTGCCGGGTCCAGGCGATGACGGCGTTGAGGATGACAGCGGCCCGGTAGGTGATCGCGAGTTTGTCGTAGCGGGTGGCGAGTCCTCGCCATTGCTTGATGTGGCAGTAGCGGCGCTCGATGACGTTGCGGCCCTTGTAGTCGGCGGCGTCGAGGCAGACGGGGCGTCCGCCGCGTGAGCCGCGGCGCTTGCGGTGGCCTTGCTGGTCGGACGGCTCGGGGATCACGGCCTTGATCCCGCGGGCGCGTAGATGCCCGCGGATCGCGCGGGATGAGTACGCCTTGTCACCCCGGACCGCGTCCGGACGAGTGCGGGGCCGGCCGACGGGACGGGCGACACGCAGGTGTCCCATCAGCGGCAGGAACATCGGCGAGTCCCCGGCCTGGCCTGCTGTCAGCAGCGCGACCAGCGGGAGCCCGTTGCCGTCGACGAGCTGGTGGATCTTCGTCGACAGGCCGCCTCGGGAGCGGCCGACCGCGTGATCAGGCGGCTCGCGCGTCGTTCCATCCGACTTGCCGGGATGCATCGGCGATCGGCAGGTCGGTTTCCTCGATCAGTCGCGTGAACTCCGTCAGGCGGGTCTCGATGAGGAACCGCATGGGGGCGACACCGACCTGCTGGGTGAAAACGCGTGTGAGATGGGCGCGGGAGACGGCCACCTCCGCGGCGAGCCTGCCGACCGTCCACGGCTCGGTCATGCGCGAGCGCAGCAGGACGACCGAGCGGCGCACGGGGCGAGCGATTGGCGGCTGCGCGAGCCGGCCGCGCACCGGGAGGACGAACCTCTCGGGCACGGCGCCGTCGTCGGCGAGCAGCGTCGGTAGGGCAATCTCGACGGCGCGGGAGAACAGAGAGATCAGTCGGGTGGTCGCGACCTCCGGCGGCGCGGTCTCGTTCACGAGGCTGATCTGGCGCCACAGCGGTTCGATGCGGTGCAGGATGTCCACGCCAGGCTGCAGCACGAGTGCCGAGCCGTCCCAGGCGTCAGGATGCACGCCCGGACGGACGCCTCAATGTGTGCGGCGCCCTCGAGGACGTGGACGATCTTGGCGTGCCCAAACACGGCGCGGTGGATGCGTTCGGCGCGCACGCTCTCCACCGCCGACAACGGCGGACCGGCCGGCCGGCCAATAACGTAGCCGCGGCCGGTATCGTCACGATCCCGCAGGGGTGGGACCGCATCCCGTCCGATCAATGGCGCCGTCACGCGTTCATCGACACGACCAGTTCCGTGGCCTCCGGAAGGTTGCGCCGTGGTCACGCCCGATAGCCGATGACAGTGGTCATGCCGGTTTCGGCGTGGTAGATGTTGTGGCAGTGGGCGACCCAGAGACCTGGGTTGTCAGCGTCGAAGTCGACGGTGAGGGTCTGCTTGGGCAGGATGATCGACGTGTCTTTCCGCGGGCCGCCACCTTCATGCTGGTAGGTGTGACCGTGTAGATGGAATGGGTGCCACATCTCGGTGTCATTAGTGATCGTGAACCGGACGCGTTCGCCTTCGCGGATCTCGTGCGCGCCGTCGAGGGGCTGATTCATATCGAACCGTCGCCCGTCGATGCCCCAGTCGTATTCGGCCATACCTCCGGTGAGAGTGATCGCCACGGTCCGATCAGGCTGCCGTGAGGACAGCGCAACGCTGCTATCTGACGTCAGCAGCTGTGCGGTCCCGATCCGGCTGCTAGTGAGCTCCGGGATGCTCACATCGGCCGTCGGTGCTGCCGCGGCGCTGCCGGTGCGGATGACGGCGAAGCCGCGGTCGCGCTTGCCTTCGGCTTGCGCGACGAGGGGAAACACGCCGTCGCCGAGGGTGAGGGTCGCGTCGTAGCGTTCGCCCATGCCGATGAGGATGCTGTCGACTTCGAGCGGTTCCACGGGGAAGCCGTCGGTATGGGTGATGGTGAGCGTGTGACCGCCGATGGCGAGGCGGAACGCGGTGTCGCTGCCGGCGTTGATGATCCGCAGCCGCACCTTCTCGCCGGCCCGCCCGGTGAACTGGGTGGGGTCAGCGGGGGGTTTCCCGTTGACGAGGTAGAGGGGGTAGTAGACGTCGCCGGCGTCGCCGCCGAGCAGATCGGAGGTGGCGCCCATGAGGGTGTTGCCCATCCGCATGAACATGTCGCCCATCCCGCCCGTGTCACCCATCCCGGCGGACAGCTCGTCAAGGACGTCGTCGGGGGTGGCGGTGACGCCGTCGAGCCAGTCGTCGAGGATGATGACCCACTCGTCCTCGTACCCGCCGGGCTCGGCGGGGTCCTCGACGATCAGCGCCCCGTACAGGCCACGGTCCAGCTGCACCCCGACGTGGGGGTGGAACCAGTAGGTGCCGGGATCGGGCGCGATGAACTCGTAGTCGAAACTGGCCCCGGCCTTGATGGGCTGCTGGGTGACCGGCGGGACGCCGTCCATGTCGTTGCGCAGCGCGAGCCCGTGCCAGTGCACGGAGGTGTCCGCCTCGAGCTGGTTCCGGACGGTGGCCTTCAGAGTGTCTCCGGCGCCGAGACGGATCACGGGCGCCGGAACAGACCCGAACGCCCAGGTCGGCGCGGTCGCCCCGGCTAGGTCCAGCACGGTCGGGGCGGCGGTGAGGGTCGCGGTGGTGACCTTCCCGGTGCCGCCGCGGCGCCGCTCGGCGCCTTGGACCTGGGCGCCGTCGGGCTGCACCCAGTTCGCCGCCGGCGCGCAGGATGCCAGCGCGACCGTCGCGACGGCGCCAATGCTGACGCCGAGGAACCCTCGCCGAGTTAGGAGGAAGCGGGGGCGTGGGGCGGGCGACGGGTTCATCGTTGTTTCCTTTCCGGCCGGGAGCGCGGGCCGTGGTTTTCGTCAGGGAGGCCGTCCGGGTCGGACGTCGCATGATCGGCGGAGGCTCGTGGGGCACGATTGCCGGTTGCCGTGACGGCCGAGGGCTCTGAGCGCCTGGATCCGATGGCGAGCAACGCCATTGCGATCAGCACGATCACGGTCCCGATCCAGCCCCACAGGCCCGGGTCCTCGCGCAGGATCAGCAGCGACAGCAGGATCCCGAAGACCGGCACGAGCAGCGTCCACGCGGCGAGGAGGTCGAGCCGGGCACGTCCGATCTCGGTGAACCAGGCGACCGTGGTGGCGGCGGTGCCGACCAGTGATAGGAACAGCAGGGTGAGGATGAACCGGATGTTCCAGTCGATCGTGGGCGGCCCTTCTGTGACGGCTGCGGTGCCGGCGAGGATCGCACCTCCGATGAGCAGCTGAGCTGCCGCCACGATTCGGACGTCTGCGTGCACGATCCGGCCGATGAGGGTGCCGGCGGTGATCGCGGCGGCGGAGGTCAGTGAGAGCCACGCTCCGGTGCCGAGCCCGGAGGGAAGGACGATGATGAGTAGGCCGGTGAAGCCCAGGCCGATCGCGGCGATCGCGGCGGGGGTGGGACGCTCGCGGTAGAGCCACCACGCGGGCAGCAGGATCAGGATTGGCTGCGCGTTGGCGAGCACCGAGGCGATCCCGGTCGACAGTCCGGTCGCGGCGACGAACATCGTCGTGAATGCCAGGGCGATGTTCACCAGTCCGAGGCAGCCGATCAGTGCCCATGTCTTCGGGTCGCGGGGAAGAGGTGCCCGCTGGATGCCGGCGACGGTTGCGAGCGCGACCCCGGCGATGAGGGCTCTCAGTGCCGCGAGCCACAGCGGCGGGGCGTCTTGCAGGCCGACGGTGATCGCGACGAAGCACGACCCCCAGGCGAGCGTGACCCACAGCATCCGCAGCGGTCGGGGGTGCCCGTGCCGGCTGGCGTCCGCGAGGGGGCGGACGACGGTGTTCACGACGACTCTCGCGTGTCGGTCCCGCTGTCGCCCCCGTGGCGTCGATGATTCGAGTCGTGGGCGCCGGTGTGGTGGCGGTGGCCGAACAGGTGCATGGCGGCCATGCCGATGATCGCGACGTAGGGCAGCACTGCGACGACGTGGGGAAGGTGGTCGATGAACAGGTAGATCGCGATCCCGAGCACGGAGATCCCGATGATCAGCCACGCCGTCACAGGCATCCGTCGCCGCGGGTCGCCTTCGCCGGGACGTCGGCGGGCGGTTGGTGGTCACCGGTCATGGTCGGGCTCCTCCGCCGGTGTGAGGAAGTCCTGGCGCATGCCGAGGCTCTCGTCGGTGAGGCGGATCGAGGTCGCGGCGTCGGGGACGGTGCCCGTCAGCGCGCGGATCGCGTCGATCGTCTCGGGCACGACGATGGCCTCGTTGTAGACCTGGTAGGCGAGGTAGGCCTCGCTGCCGTTCACGGTGACCAGGTCCTCCCACACGGCGACCTCCCACATGTCTCCCCGGGGGCGGCCGAGATCGCGCATCAGCTCGACGGTGGAGTTGAGGGCGACCAGGCCATCGGACATCCGGATGAACGCGATGCGGGGCGCGGCGCGCAGGGCGTCCAGCACCTCGTCGCGGGTCGCCTCCCGGGTCAGTTGTAGCGTCCAGTAGTGGCTGTGGGTCTGCGTGTGGGCGCCTTTGGCGGCGATGGTGACGACATCGAGTCCGGGGAGCACGGTCTGTGCGTCGGGGCCCTGATGAGAGGGGATGGTCGGTTCTGGGACCATCGTGTTCATGATCCCGCCGAGGTGCGATTCCCACGGGTCGGTGGCGCGGCGGATGAGCACCCCACGGGCGCGCAGCAGGAGTCCGGCCGCATCCAGCGCGCCGAGGATCCGCACGATGCTGGTGGTGTTGCAGGAGACCACCCGGGTGCTGTCCCTGCCGATGGCGCTGGCGTAGTTGGCTTGGGCGACGAAGGAGTGGCCGGTGGTGGAGTGGGACTCGCCGCCTTGGAGCACTGCCTTGACGCCGAGGGCGCGGTAGCGCTCCAGGTTTCCCGCTGCCACATGCTTGGGGGTGGTGTCGACGACGACGTCGCACTGCGCGAGAAGGTCGTCGAGCACTCCCTGTGCGGGCACGTCGGCGCCCCGCATGGCCTGCTGCGCCTCGATGGTGGAGGCGAACACGGGCAGGCGGTTCGCTGCGGACTTGATCCGCCAGTCGGTGGCGATGTCCGCGACGCCGACCAGGTCCATGTCCGACTGCAGCAGGACCGCGTCGGCGACGCGCTTGCCGATGACGCCGTAGCCGTTGACGCCGACTCGAATGGTGTTCATGTGCGTGCCTTTCTGATGAGGGATGGGAGCCGCGGCGGTCATCGCCGTCGCCGCGTGGTCCAGAGCAGGTAGCCGCCGAGTGCGGTGACCACGCTCGCGCCGGCGCCGATCATGACGCCTTCCCGCGAGCGCCATCTCGTGTTCCCGCTGACGAGTTCGCCGATGCCGTTGATCAGGGCGGCGGTGATCATGCCGGCGATCAGGCGATTGCCGATCCGTTCAGCCCGTCCCACGAGCGGTTCCAGTTCGGCCGCGCGCAGGTGCACCTCGAGGCCGCCGTTCTCCAGCACCCGCCGGAGCTGCTTGAGTGTTCCGGGCAGCTCGAGCAGCAGTGCTCCGGCATCCGCGGATGCCTGTGCCCAGCGTTTCGCCAGGGCGGGGAGGGAGAACTGTCGCTGCACGATCCGCTCCGAGAAGGGGGTGAGCGCCTGCAGCATCTCGAACTCGGGGTCGAGCCGTGCCGCCAGTGCCTCGCCCATCATCAGGACCTTGAACAGCAGAGCGGTCTGCTGCGGCAGCTGGAGGTGGTGGTGTCGCAGCAGGGCGAGCAGCTCTCCGAGCAGGTGGCTGAGGTTAATGTCGGACAGGGGGCGTCCGAGATACCGCGACACGAAGACGTCCAGGGAGCGGCCGAGCTCGCCGCGGTCGGAGGTGTTCTTGGTGATCGAGAGCGCGAGCAGGGCGGTGGCGAGCGCGTTGGAGTCTCCGCGGGTGAAGGCGAGCAGCACGTCGGAGAGCTGCTCGGTGACCTCTTCGTCGAGTTGGCCGACCATGCCGAAGTCGATGAGGGCGATGGATCCGTCGGTTTGGATGAACAGGTTGCCCGGGTGCGGGTCGGCGTGGAAGAAGCGGTTCTCGAACACCATGGTGAGGATGAGGTCTGCGCCTCGCCTGGCCAGCTGGTTCCGGTCGATGCCGGCCGCGTCCAGGGCGGGCAGGTCGTCGACTCGGATGCCGTGCATCCGTTCCAGGGTCAGCACGCGTGACGTGGTCGTCTCCCAGAACACCTGAGGGACGGCGACGTCGGGTGAGTCGGCGAAGTCGGCGGCGAACCGCTCCGCGTTCCGGCCCTCCTGCAGATAGTCGAGCTCGGCGCGCAGCGTGCGGGAGAACTCCTCGACGATGCCCGGCAGGTTGTACTGGCGGGCGGCATCCCACCGCTTGTCGGCGCGCTCGGCGAGGTTCTGCAGGATCTCCAGGTCTTCGTGGATCTGGGCGACCGCGCCGGGTCGGCGGACCTTCACGACGACCTGGGTGCCGTCGTGAAGGGTCGCGGCGTATGCCTGCCCGATCGACGCGGCGGCCAGCGGTTGCGGGTCGAACTGTGCGAAGAGCTGTTCGGGGTCCGCGCCGAGCTCCTCGCGGATCACCGCCTTCATCGGCTCCCAGGCCTCGGGCGGCGCGGCGTCCTGAAGCTTGACCAACTCGGCGAGGTAAGCGGCGGGCAGCAGGTCGTTGCGGGTGGACAGCAGCTGGCCGAGTTTGATGAAGGTCGGTCCGAGCTCCTCGAGGGCGAGTCGGAGGTGTTCCGGACTGGTGTAGGGCTCGTCCCGGCGCGCATGCCCGAGAACGCCTTTGTTGAAGGGAATCCACTTCTCCAGTCCGAGCAGCCCGAGGCCGAGCCCGAGTCCGTGGTGCTCGAGGATGGTGGCGATGCGCCGATACCGGCTCCGATGCGTGCTCATCAGTCGAGGCCTCCTTCGCGGTTGGTCGCGTCGCGGGCCGAGGTGCCCGGGCCGATCGCGAACGTCTTGGTCTGTCCGGCCGAGAGCGGCACGGCGACCGCGCCGACGCGCACGTGGATCGCGGGTGCTGAGCCGGCGTGCACGCGAAGCTCCAGGCTGCGGTCACGGAGCATCACGTCGACGAGGTGGCCGCGGTATCGGATCTGGAACCCGACCCGGGTGAGGTTCGGCGGCAGTCGGGGGGCGAAGACGAGCTCGTCGTCACCGAGGGCCATGCCGGCGAAGGAGCGGACGGGCAGGTCGATGGTGCCGGCCATCGCGCCGAGGTGGATCCCTTCGCGGGTGGTGCCGCCCTGGGAGTCGTCGAGATCGGCGATCAGCGCCTCGCGGAACGCGATCCAGGAGCGGGACGGGTCGATGCCGGCCAGGACGGAGGCGTTCACGACTCGGCTGAGCGTCGACCCGTTGGCGGTGCGGGCGAGGTAGTACTCGACCGTGCGGGTCAGGTCCTGCTCGGAGAACGGGTAGCCGAGCGTGGCGAGTTGCGCCCGGAGCCCGTCGTGACCGAGCAGGTAGACCAGCATGACGACGTCGGGCTGCTTGGCGAGCTTGTACCGGTTGGTGCTGTCGTTCTCGGACTCGAGGATGAGATCGAGCCGGCCGATGTTCCCGTACTCCTCGCGGTAGTGGTCCCAGTCCAGCTCCTGCAGGCTCTCGTAGCCGTCGAACTGGGTGAGGATGCCGTCGCGGTGGAACCCCACCGCCAGTCGTGTGCTGAGCCGGGCCCACCCCGCGATCTCCTCGTCGGTGACGCGGAGCCGGTCGCGGAGGCCCTCGCCGCGGTGCCCGTGGAGCAGGGCGAGTGTCCGGGCCGCTCGCGTGGCGACCCACGAGGCGAGGACGTTGGTGTACGTGTTGTCGCGCAGGCCGCTGCCGGGAGCGTCCGGGGCGCCGTCGTGGAACTCGTCGGGTCCCATCACCCCGGCGATGTGGAAGCGGTCGGTGGCAGTGTCGTGCTCGGCGAGCGAGGCGAACAGGCGGGCGACCTCGATGATGAGCTCGCCGCCGCGTTCGGCGAGCCACTCGAGGTCGCCGGTGGCCTGGTAGTGCTGCCAGGCGTTGTAGGCGATGGCGAGGCCGACGTGGCGTTGACGGTGGGAGTTGTCCGGCATCCACCGACCGGAGCGCGGGTTGTAGAGCGCCTCGGGCGTCTCCTCGCGACCGTCGCTGCCGCTCTGCCAGGGGAAGAGGGCTCCGCGGAGTCCGGCGGCGGTCGCCGCGGCGCGGGCGGCGTCCAGTCGCCGCCAGCGGTAGTCGATCAGCGCCCGGCTGATCTCGGGCGTGCGCAGAGCGATCACGGGCAGGACGAACACCTCGTCCCAGAAGACGTGCCCCCGATACCCCTCGCCGTGCAGGCCGCGGGCGGGCACCCCGGCGTCGAGCTCGACGGTGTGCGGCGAGAGGGTCTGGAGCAGGTGGAAGACGTGCAGGTTCAGGATGAGTCGGCTGTGCGTGTCGGCGTCCAGGGTGACCGCGAAGCGTTCCCAGAGTCGCCGCCACGCCGCCGCGTGGCGTTCCCGCAGCGCCTCGACGTCGCCACCGCGTTCGGTGAGCAGGGTCAGGGCGGCACCACCCGGCTCGCTGATGGCCCGATCGTGGGAGGTGTAGATCGCGGCCGTCTTGGTGAGGGTGACCGGTCGACCCTGCTCCAGAGGGATGCGCAGCTCCCGGGTGTGCTGCGATGGCGTGTCGATGCGGTGATCGGTCGCGCTGTCGGTTCCGGTGAGGGTCGAGCGGACGGCGGTGGCGATGTGGACCCGGCTCTGCCGGGTCCGCACCTCGCAGAGGGTGGTGTCGCCGACCTGGCGGAACGTCGGCTGCGTGAGGTGGGTGGCGTCCGATCCGAGATACGCGGCCACGTTGCTGTTGCGCACGCCGGCGTCGATCCCGGCGCGGAGGGTGACCGTGCCGCTCCAGTCGGGGGCGGTGAGCGTGGTTTCCAGCACGGCCAGGTGAGGCTCGTCCAGGGAGGTGAACGTCGTCTGCACGAAGTCGAGTCGATCCCCGTTCGGAGCGGTGAGGACCGCGCGGCGGACGACCAGGCCGCGGCGCAGGTCGAGCTCGCGTCGTTCGCTGTGCGTCACGACCTGGCCGGTGGACAGCCACGGCCCGTCTCCGAGGCGGAGGTCCACCGGAAGCCAGTTGGGAGTGTTGACGAGATGCTCCTCCTCGAGCTCGCGCCCGTGGATGGTGCTCGCCAGTCGGTTGTACACGCCGGCGAGGTAGGTGCCGGGATAGTGGATGCCGTCGTCGTGGTGCTCGGGCCGGGCGCCCCGGGTGGCCAGGTAGCCGTTGCCCAGCGCGGTGAGCGCCTCCCGGTGCCCTTCGTGCGCGGGGTCGAAGCCGTCGTAGACCAGCTGCCACGGATCCGTGGTGGAGACGCCCAGGTCGAGCTCGGCGACATCGGCCAGGACGAGGTCGGCGCCCGCGGCCTCGAGCTGCTCCCGCGCTCCGGCGCGGTCGATGCCGACGACGAAGCCGAAGCCTCCGCGCCTCCCGGCCGCCACGCCGGCGACCGAGTCCTCGACGACCGCGGTGCGGGCCGCGGCGACACCCAGTCGCCGGGCCGCCTCGACGAACATGGCGGGATCCGGCTTGCCTTTCAGGTGATGCGAGAGCGCGATCCGGCCGTCCACCACGGTGTCGAAGCAGCCGGCCAGTCCTGCGGCGGCGAGCATCTGGTGCGCGTTCCGGCTCGCGGTGACCAGCCCGACCGGAACGGCCGCGCCCCGCAGGCGATGCAGCAGCGCCACGGTGCCCGGATAGACGCGCAGCCCGCGGGTGCCCAGCTCCGCCAGGAACAGCTCGTTCTTGCGCGCCGCGAGCCCCGCGATCGTCCACGCCGTTGGTGGGTCGTCGGGATCTCCGGCGTCCAGGGCGATCCCACGGGCCGTCAGGTACGCCGATACCCCGTCCTCGCGGGTTCGCCCATCCACATAGCGGCGGTAGTCGGCGACCGGGTCGAAGGTCGTCTCGGGGTCGTCCACCTGCACACGCGGGTCTCGCAGCACCTCGTCGAACAGCTGCTTCCACGCGGCGGCATGGATCGCGGCGGTGTTCGTGACCACGCCGTCCATGTCGAACAGCACCGCGTCGTAGACGGCATCGAGGTGGTGAGTCCCGCGCTCTGCCGACCGCGGAGTCATCGCGGCGCCTCGCGTCCGGTCATGAGGCGCCGCCGGGCGTCGACGCCGGGGCGAGGCTGCTCGCCTCTGCCGGGGCCGCGGGGGCCTGCTGGGCGGGCAGCCGGAGCCGCTTGAGCAGGAGCGCGTTGACGGCGACGATCACGCTGGAGCCGGACATGCTGATGGCGGCGATCTCCGGGGAGAGCATGATCCCGAACGCGGGGTAGAACACGCCGGCGGCGATCGGCAGCGCGATCGCGTTGTAGCCGATGGCCCAGCCGAGGTTCTGCCGCATCTTCCGCAGCGTGCCCTTCCCGATCTTCAGCGCGATCGCCACGTCCAGCGGGTCGGAGCGCATCAGGACGACATCGGCGGTCTCGATGGCGACGTCGGTGCCGGCGCCGATCGCGATGCCGAGGTCCGCCTGGGCGAGGGCGGGGGCGTCGTTGACGCCGTCGCCGACCATCGCGACCTTCTTGCCGGATGCCTGGAGCTCGGCGATCTTGGCGGACTTGTCCTCGGGGAGCACGTCGGCGATCACGGTGTCGATGCCCAGCAGCGAGGCGATGCGCTCGGCGGTGGGCTTGTTGTCGCCCGTGAGCATCGCCACCTCGATGCCCTGCTCGTGGAGTGCGTCGATCGCGGCTTTCGCGGTGTCGCGGGGGGCGTCGGCGAGGGCGATCACGCCGGCGATCTGCCCGTCGACGGCGAACATGATCGCGGTGCGGCCGCCGTCCGCGAGGGCCTGCTGCTGCGAGACGACCGGGCCGGTGTCGATGCCCTGCGCGGCCATCAGCCGGGCGTTGCCGAGCACCACGTGCTTCCCGTCCACGGTGGCGATCGCGCCCTGCCCGGTGACGTTGCGGAACGCGGACGCGGACGCGGTGCGGCGCGGGATGTTCCGGCTCTCGGCGTAGGTGACGATCGCCTTGGCCAGCGGGTGCTCCGACTCCCGCTCGAGCGCCGCGGCGAGGGCGAGCAGCTCCAGGTCGTCCATGCCGATGGGGATGTAGTCGGTGACCTCCGGCTCGCCCTTGGTGAGCGTGCCGGTCTTGTCCAGCACGACGGTGTCGATGTGCGCGGCGGTCTCGATGCCGGTGGCGTTCTTGAACAGGACACCACGCTTGGCGCCCAGGCCGGTGCCGACCATGATCGCGGTCGGCGTGGCGAGCCCGAGGGCGTCGGGGCAGGTGATGACGACGACGGTGATCGCGAACAGGATCGCCATCGGCAGCTCCGCCCCGGCGAGGAACCACACCAGGAAGGTCAGGGTGCCGCCGACGAGGGCGAGCAGAACGAGCCAGAACGCGGCCCGGTCGGCGAGGCGCTGGCCGGGGGCCTTGGAGTTCTGCGCCTCCTGCACCAGCTTCACGATCTGCGCCAGCGCGGTGTCCGCGCCGACCTTCGTGGCACGCACCCGGAGCGTGCCGACGGTGTTCACGGTCGCCCCGATCACCTCCGAGCCGGGCGCCTTCTCGACCGGCATGGACTCGCCGGTGACCATCGACTCGTCGATCTCGGACTCGCCGTCCTCGACGACGCCGTCGGTGGGGACCTTCGCGCCGGGGCGGATGAGCATGAGGTCGCCGGGGACGACCTCGGAGGTGGGGATTTCGACCTCCTCGCCGTCGCGGAGGACGACCGCGCGGGCGGGCGCGAGCTCCAGCAGCCGGCGGATGGCGTCGTTCGCACCTCCCCGGGCGCGCATCTCGACCCAGTGGCCGAGCAGCACGAAGGTGGCCAGCACGGTCGCCGCCTCGTAGAAGACCTCGCCGCCGCCGGTGAGGGTGATGACCAGGCTGTAGATCCAGCCGGCGCCGACACCGACCGCGACCAGCACCATCATGTCCAGGGTGCGGGCCCGCAGAGCCCGGTAGGCGCCGTCGAAGAAGATCCAGGCCGAGTAGAAGATCACCGGCAGCGACACGATCAGCATGAACACGTCGTCGCGCAGCCCGAACGGGGCCGGCACCTCGAAGCCGAGCACCTCCCGGCCGATCGGGGACCACAAGGTGATCGGGATCGACAGGATCAACGCGACCAGGAACCGGTTGCGCATGTCCCGGATCATCGCGTCCATCGACATGCCGCCGTGATGCCCGCCGTGGCCCATCACATCCTGCGCGCTGCGGCCGGCCGGCTGAGCCCCGTGATCGTGTCCGCCCTCGGTGGCCGGAGCGTGACCGGCATGCGCGCCGGCGTCCATGGCGGAGTGGTCCGCGTGGTCCGCTGCCGGGTGCGGGTGCTCGTGCCCCGCCGGGGTGTCATGACCGGTGGAGACCGCGCGTCCCTCGTGCTCGGCGTGCTCCTGATAGCCGTCGTGCGCGTCATGCTCGGCGTGGGCATCGTGCTCGGCGTGGTCGTGGTGCTCGGCGTGCTCGTGAGGTTCGTGGGCGGGGTCGCAGATGTGGTCCGGGACGGACTGCCCGGCGCAGTGGTAGCCGCATTCGATCACCCACTGCTGCAGGTGCGCGACCGAGGTGGTCTGCGGGTCGTAGGTGACGGTCGCGGTCTGGGAGACCGGGTTCGCGTCGACGGACAGGACGCCCGGCTGGCGGGCGAGGTGGGCTTCGGTGACGTTCTTGGAGGTCGCGCGGATCATGCCGCTGACCTGCAGGGTCACGGTCTTGGTGTCGGTCATCGGATTTCCTTCGCGGTGGAGGGGCGGTTCAGGTCGGTGTCGGGGTGGGGCCAGCGCCAGTCGGCGACGGCGGGGATGTCGGTGCCGTGCTCGCGGGTGTGGGCGCGGGCGCGCAGGCGGGCGTCGACGAGTTCCTGCCGCAGCTGCGCGTGGGTCGCGGCAAGGCCCGGGACGTGGTCGAGGACGTCGATCGCGAGCCGGTAGCGGTCGAGGTCGTTGAGCATGACCATGTCGAACGGGGTCGTGGTGGTGCCCTTCTCCACGAAGCCGTGGACGTGCAGGTTCTGGTGCCCGGCGCGCTTGTAGGTGAGACGGTGGATCAGCCACGGGTAGCCGTGGTAGGCGAAGATCACCGGCTTGTCGGGGGTGAAGATCGCGTCGAACTCCCGGTCCGGCAGGCCGTGCGGGTGCTGGTCCTCGGATTGCAGACGGGTCAGGTCGACCACGTTCACGACCCGCACGGACAGGTCAGGGATGTGCTCGCGCAGCAACGCGGCCGCGGCGAGCACCTCGAGGGTGGGCACGTCGCCGGCGGCGGCGAGCACCACGTCCGGCTCGGCGCCCTCGGTCTCGGTGCCGGCCCAGGGCAGGATGCCCAGGCCCCGGGTGCAGTGCTCGATCGCCTCGTCCATGGTGAGCCACTGCGGGGCGGGCTGCTTTCCGGCGACGACGACGTTGATGTAGCCGGTGGAGCGCAGGCAGTGGTCGTAGGTGGACAGCAGCGTGTTCGCGTCGAACGGGAGGTAGACGCGGACGATGTCGGGGCTCTTGTTCAGGGCGAGGTCGATGAACCCGGGGTCCTGGTGGCTGAACCCGTTGTGGTCCTGCCGCCAGACGTGGCTGGAGAGCAGGTAGTTGAAGCTCGGCACCGGTTCCCGCCAGGGCACCTCGCTGGCGGCTTCGAGCCATTTGGCGTGCTGGTTGAACATCGAGTCGACGATGTGCGTGAACGCCTCGTAGCAGTTGAACAGGCCGTGCCGGCCGGTGAGGACGTACCCTTCGAGCCAGCCCTGGCACTGGTGCTCGCTGAGCACCTCCATCACCCGCCCGGTCGGCGCCAGATGCTCGTCCACCGGCAGCACGGTCGCGTTCCACTGCTTGCCGGTGGCCTCGAACACGGGCGGGGCGAGCCGGTTGGAGGCGGTCTCGTCGGGGCCGAAGATGCGGAAGTTGTCCGGGTTGTGCCGGATCACGTCGGCGAGCCATTCGCCGAGCATCCGGGTCGCCTCCGCCGTTCCCGTGCCTCGCGCCTCGGGGTCGACCGGGTGGGCGTGGTCGCGGAAGTCGCCCAGGCGCAGCGGGACGGTCAGCTGCCCGCCGTTCGCGACCGGGTTAGCGCTCATCCGCCGCGCTCCGGCCGGGGCGGCGGCGACCGTGGCGGGGAACGGGGCGCCGTCGGCGTCGAAGAGCTCGTCGGGCCGGTAGGAGGCCAGCCAGTCCTGGAGGATCTGCAGGTGCTCGGGGGTGTCGCGGACCTCGGCGAGCGGCACCTGGTGGGACCGCCAGGTGCCCTCCACGGGGAGCCCGTCGATCACCGGCGGGCAGGTCCAGCCTTTCGGGCTGCGCAGCACGATCGCTGGCCACGCCGGCCGGCCTTCCAGGGTGCCGGCCGCCGCGGCGGTCTTGATGTCCGCGATCCGGTCCAGCACCTCGTCCAGCACGCCGGCGAACCGGGCGTGGGACTCCCGCGGGTCCTCGCCGTCGAAGCCGACGGTGACCACGAACGGCTCGTGGCCGTAGCCGCGCAGCAGCGCGACCAGCTCGTCCTCGGGGATGCGGGACAGCACCGTCGGGTTGGCGATCTTGTACCCGTTCAGGTGCAGGATCGGTAGCACCACCCCGTCCGCGGCGGGGTTGAGGAACTTGTTGCCGTGCCACGCGGTCGCCAGCGGCCCGGTCTCGGCCTCCCCGTCGCCGATCACGCACGCGACCAGCAGGTCCGGGTTGTCGAACGCGGCGCCGTAGGCGTGGACGAGGGAATAGCCGAGCTCGCCGCCCTCGTTGATCGACCCGGGCGTGTCCGGGGACGCGTGCGAGGGGATGCCGCCGGGGAAGGAGAACTGCCGGAACAGCGCCTTGAGCCCCTCCTCGGTGCGGTCGATCCGCGGGTACAGCTCCGTGTAGGTGCCGTCCAGGTAGGCGTTGGCGACCATGCCCGGCCCGCCGTGCCCCGGCCCGGTCACGTACAGGGTGTTCAGATCCCGGTCGGTGATCGCCCGGTTGAGGTGGGCGTACAGGAAGTTCAGGCCCGGGGTGGTGCCCCAGTGCCCCAGTAGTCGAGGCTTGATGTGCTCCGCGGTGAGCGGGTCGCGCAGCAGCGGGTTGTCGAGCAGGTAGATCTGCCCGATGCTCAGGTAGTTCGCCGCCCGCCACCACGCATCCACCTCCTCCAGTCGTTCCGGGGTGACGGCGGTGGTGCGGTATGCCCAGCGGGCCGGTGCGGTGCTCATGGTCGGTCTCCTCGAGGTTCGCGGCCGAGGCCGCCGAATGTGGTCATGGTGATAGTGGTCATTGTGCGGTCCCTGCCGGGAGGACGACGGTGGTCTCGGTGCCGTGGATCCAGACGATGCCGCGGTCGTCGACGAGCACGACCGCCCCATCTGCGTTCCCGAGCGCCTGGACGGTGCCCGTGGCGGCACCGACGCTGTCCCAGGATCCGGTGCCGGTGACTCGCCAGAGGGTGCCGTCGGTGTCGACGCCGACCAGCCCGCCCGTGGAGTCCGCCTCCACCAGGTAGAGCGGCGGCGCATCCGCGACGAGGTCGAAGGTGGCGCCCGCATCCCGGCTCTCCTGCAGGCCCTGCCGCGTCGCGGCGTAGAGGGTGCCGTCGGTGGTGACGGTCAGGTCGGCGGCGGGGAGCTCGGCGCCGTCGATCCAGGTGGTCCCGCCGTCGGTGCTGGTGCGGATGGTGATCGAGCTGGACCCGATCCCGTGGATCGCACCGTCTCCGGCGGTGAGGACGTGGAAGTCCTCCTGCCCGGTAAACGCGACCGGCTCCCAGGTGGTCCCGGCGTCGGTGCTTCGGATGAGTCCCAGGTTGTGCTCGCCGAGCTCCGCCGGGGTGTTCGGTCCCGGGTGCCCGGAGGCGTAGAGGACGTCGCCGTCGGCGGTCAGGCCCATCGCGTCGAAGTCCGCGCCTCCCAGGGGGCCGGAGATGTCGCCGGTGTCGGTGAGGGTGTAGAGGCCTGCGTGGGCGCCCAGCAGCACGGTGCTCCCGCCGAGGTCGACGATGCCGTGCACATGACCGAGACCGGTATCCGGGGCGGGTGCCGAGGTGGCGGTCGGCGTGGAGGTGCAGCCGGTCAGCAGCAGGCCCGCAGCAGCGGCGACGGCAGCGGCCGTGATCGTGGTGGCGTTGCTGCTCATGCGATCGCCTGGATGAAGAGAATGGTCGCCGCGGACAGGATGATCAGGGCGAGGATGATGCCCACGAAGCACGCGGCCAGAGTCCGGGAAGTCATGATGGGCCTTTCGACGGGCCGGCGCTGTCGGTCAGGACGGATGCGCCGGGCCTCGGGCGGGGCCAGGTCAGGGGTGGTCGGCCCCGCCCGAGGGGTTCGGGTCAGAGGGTGGCGAGGATGTCCTGCATGGTGGTGATCTCGGCGGTCTGTCCGTCGATGATCTGCTGGGCGAGCGCGGCCACGTCCGGGTTCTCGCCGTTGTTCAGCACCATCTGGGCCATGGTGACGGCGCCCTGGTGGTGGCCGACCATGCCCTCGAGGAACAGCCGGGTCGCCTCGACCCCGGTGGCGGCGTCCAGGGCGGCCATGTCGTCGTCGGACATCATCCCGTCGCCGTGGTCCATGCCGCCCATCCCGCCCATCCCGCCCATGTCGGACATGGAGTCGTCGTAGGGGATTCCCCAGTCCTCGAGCCAGCCCTTCATGGTCTGGATCTCGGGGCCTTGGGCGGCTTTGATCTGCTCGGCGAGGGTCACGACCCGCTCGTCGATGCCGTCCTTGGCCAGGATCTGATCGGCCATCTCGATGGCCTGTTCGTGGTGCGGGATCATCATCGTGACGAACATCTCGTCAGCGGAGTTGAACGATGCCTGCTCGGAGGGGGCGGGGGTGCCGCTGGTCATGCCGCCGGGGCCGTGGTCCATGCCGGGCATGGATCCGTCGGTGGGCGCGCAGCCGGCGAGCACGAGCGCAGCGGCGAGCGCGGCGGTGCTCAGCGCGAGAATGCGGAAACGCATGGGTGGGTGTCCTTGTCTAGTCAGTCGAATGGTGAGTTGATTCCCGAGCCGTATGCGGGCACGGCGCAGCATCTCCCGGCACAGCGGCGACGGGAGGGCGGGGAATCAGGTTCGACTGATCGACAGGACGATGAGGGAAGGTGGTCGGGGGTGCGGTAACGCGGTGAGCACATTCCGCCCGTGCAGGCGTAGCAGGGCGAGGACGGTGCCCAGGCGGGCCAGCAGCGCCGGGGCGAGCAGCACGATGGTGGCGGCCAGCAGCGCCAGCACGCACGCCATCATCAGCATCGAATGGTCCGGCATTCCGCCCGAGCTGTCGCAGTCGCCCTCGCAGTGCCCGCCCGAAGCCTCGGTGCCTGTCCCGATGGTGTTCTCGAGCATGCTCCCGGTCGCGACGGTGCCGCCCAGGTCAGAGTCGGGCGCGGCATGGGCGGCTTCGGAGGCCGCTGCGGGGGTGTCGGCGTGCCCGCTGGTGAGCATGCCGGTGAGGGTGTGCATGGCCAGCAGGCCGGCGATCAGCAGGAGCGCGGTCGCGAAGGTCAGCAGCAGCCGGTGCAGCCCGGATGGGGCGTGCACCAGGGTTCGGATGTGGTTCACCGCCGACCTCCTTCCCGCGTCCAGCGTACCCCGGTGTGCCTGGATCCCCGCCGGCGCCGATCGGGCGCACGGCGGTCCTGCCCAGCCTGGTCGCCCGACCGATGCCTGGCCAGGGGCGATGGTCCCGGATGGGGACCGGTGCGCGGCAACCGGCTCATCGGCGGCCCGTTCCGGCACGGTGGGCCTTCTCCATCAGAGCCAGCAGCCCGAGGGTGTCGTCCTTGATCTGGGTGCGACCGACGACGGCCCAGTTGCGGGCGAGGTGATCGCGGAGATAGTCGAGGATGTGCTCGAGGGGGACGGTGTGCCAGGAGCCGGACCGATGGGGGCGGGCGGTGTTGCCGAACGCGACCGTGCGGATCAGGTGGCCCTCCGGGGCGAGGACCTGCCCGGCCGTCAGCAGCTCCTGGACGAGGGCGGGCGCGTCGGCGGGGGTGCAGCAGCCGAACCGGGCGAACGCGGCCTCCAGCACCGCGGGGTCGCGCATCGCGGGGTTCAGCTTCGGGGCGCCCTCCTTGACCTCGCCGACGATCATGTCCGGCGCCCCGGGGCGGGCGCCGAGGGCCGGGTCGGGGTCGTCGCCGGGGATGTGGTGCAGTCGGATCGCGAGGATGTCCAGGTCGGTGACGGTGCGCGGCCCGTCCGGACCGGTCGCGTCCAGCACCGGGTACTCGGCGACGGTGAAGTACCCGTTCACCCGCAGGTAGGCCTGCACCAGACCGACCGCTGTATCCATCCCGCGCCCCCTTTCCCTGCCGTCGTGGGTCAGGCGGCGTTGGCGTAGCGGGCGGGGTCGCCGTCGAACAGCGGCCCGCACTCGGGGCAGCAGAACCAGTACCGCGCGCCTTCGTAGTCACGGAACAGGCCGCGCTTCTCTGCCCACGCCGGGTCGACCTGATTGCCGGGCATGACCGGGCAGGTGACGAGGTTGGTCGCCCCGGCCGGGGGCTCATGGTGATGGTGCTCGTGGGATCCGTGATCGTGCGCGGCGTGCTCGTGGCCGGTGTGGTGCTCGTGGTCGTGCGTCATGGCGGTCTCCTTGCGTGGGTGTCAGGCGTGGACGGGGGTGGTGTCGCGGCTGGGCGTCAGGACGGTGGGCGTCGGGGCGGGCAGGAGGCGGAAGCGGCGCAGTCGGAGGCTGTTGGTGACGACGAACACGCTGCTGAACGCCATCGCGGCGGCGGCGAGGATGGGGTTGAGCAGGGCGAGCATCGCGACCGGGATCGCGGCGACGTTGTACGCGAACGCCCAGAACAGGTTGCCCTTGATGGTGCCCAGGGTGCGGCGGGCGAGCCGGATCGCGTCCGGGACCAGGAGCAGGTCGCCGGAGACGATGGTCAGGTCCGCGGCGGTGATGGCCGCGTCGGTGCCGGTGCCCATTGCGATGCCGAGGTCCGCTTGGGCGAGGGCGGCGGCGTCGTTCACGCCGTCGCCGACCATCGCGACCACCCGTCCGGATGCCTGCAGCTCGCGGATGGTGTCGAGTTTGCCCTGCGGGGTGACTCCGGCGCGGACGTCCTCGATGCCGGCGTCGTCGGCGATGGTGCGGGCGGCGCCGGGGTTGTCGCCGGTGAGCAGGATCGGGGTCAGCCCGAGCCCGCGCAGTCGGGCGATGGCCTCACGGCTGGTGGGCTTGATGGTGTCGGCGACGCTGATCGCGCCGCGCGCCTGCCCGTCCCACGCCACGACGGTCACGGTGGCGCCCGCGGCCTCGTCGGCCGTGATCGTCGCGGCGAGCTCGTCGGGGATCGCGATCGCCCATTGCCCGGTGATCCAGGTGGCGCGGCCGGCGGCGACCATGCGGCCGTCGACGATGCCCTGCACGCCTTGACCGGCCTCGGCGGCGAATGACTCCACGGCATCCGTCGGGCCGTCGGCTGCGGCGGTGATGGCGCGGCCGATGGGGTGCTCGGAGTCGTGCTCGAGCGCCGCGGCGAACCGGATCAGCTCCGCCTCATCGGTGCCGGGAGCGGGGTGGATGCCGGTGACGGTCATGGTGCCGGCGGTGATGGTGCCGGTCTTGTCGAGCACGACGGTGTCGATGCGGCGGGTCTGCTCGAGCACCTGGGGTCCGCGGATGAGGATGCCCAGCTGGGCGCCGCGGCCGGTGCCGACCAGCAGAGCGGTCGGCGTCGCCAGCCCCAGCGCGCACGGGCAGGCGATGATCAGGGTGGTCACCGCGGCGGTGAAGGCGACCTCCAAGGGCGCCCCCGCGATCAGCCACCCGGCGAACGCGGCCAGGGCGAGGACAATGACGATGGGGACGAAGACGGCCGACACCCGGTCGGCGAGGCGCTGCACCTGGGCCTTGCCGGTCTGCGCCTCCTCGACCAGCCGCGCCATCCGGGCCAGCTCGGTGTCGGCGCCGACGCGGGTGATCTGCACGAGCAGGCGCCCGCCGGTGTTCACAGTCGCGCCGACCACGCGGGAGCCGGGGGCGACTTCGACCGGCACGGACTCGCCGGTCAGCATCGACTCGTCCACCGCGGACATTCCCTCGGTGACGAGGCCGTCGGCGGGGATCTTCTCACCCGGCCGCACCACCACGACATCACCCGGAACGAGCTGTGCGACGGGGACGCGCTGCTCAGTGCCTTCGCGGAGGATCACTGCGTCCTTGGCGCCGAGCTCCAGCAGGGCGCGCAGGGCCTCGCCGGACTGCCGCTTGGCACGAACCTCGAGGTAGCGGCCGAGGAGGATGAACACGGTCACCAGCGCGGCGACCTCCAGGTACACCTCGTGGCCACCGGCCTGCGGGGTGCCGACGAAGGTGACGCTCATCCGCATTCCCGGCATCCCCGCACCGCCGAAGAACAGCGCGTACAGCGACCAGCCGAACGCGGCCAGCACCCCGACGCTGATCAGAGTGTCCATCGTCGCCGCCCCGTGCCGGGCATTGATCGCCGCGGCGCGGTGGAACGGCCACGCCCCCCACACCACCACCGGCGCGGCCAGGGTGAGCGTGAGCCACTGCCAGTAGGTGAACTGCAGGGCGGGGATCATCGACAGCACCGCGACCGGCACCGCCAGCACCGCCGAGACGATCAGCCGCTGCCGCAGCGACGCCAGCTCATCGTCCCGCGGGATGGTCTGCTCAGCCGTGTCGGGCACAGGCGGGGCTGGGAGGCTCGCTCCGTACCCCGCCTGCTCGACCGCCGCGATCAGCTCCTCCACCGGCACCGGGGCCTCCGAGTGCACGCGGGCCTTCTCGGTGGCGAAGTTGACCGTCGCCTCCACCCCGGGCAGCTTGTTCAGCTTCCGCTCGACCCGCGTCGCGCACGACGCGCAGGTCATCCCGGTGATGTCGAGATCGACGTCCAGCGTGCTCATGAGGCTGCGGCGAGGCTGTACCCGGCCTCCTCGACCGCCTCCCGCACCCGCTCCGCGTCCACCGGGGCGGTGCTGGACACGGTCACCGTGGACACGCCGCCGGCGTGCAGGTCGACCTCGACGCCGGAGACCCCGTCGATCGCGGAGACCTCCTCGGTGACGCTCCGCAAGCAGTGCGAGCACGTCATCCCCTCCACCAGGAACTGCGCCGACACCTCGCCCGATGCCGGTTGCGCCGTCGCGGAGGCGGTGGTGTTGGCCGTGGCGGCGTGGGAGGTGGGGGCGCAACAGGCGCAGCCACCGCCGTTCGTCGCCTGCAGGCCGAGGTCCTGGAATCCTTGTCCGGTCATGTTGTGCTCCTTTCGTGAGCGTGTCGATGCGTGTGGTGTGAACGTTCTAGGAGCGGACCAGCCGCGCGATCGCGGCGTTCGCCTCGCGGAGCTTCTCCTCCGCGATCGGGCCGCCCTGCGCGGTCGCCTGCGCGACGCAATGCCCGAGATGGTCCTCCAGCAGCGTCAGCGCGACCGACTCCAGCGCCTTCGTCGCCGCCGAGACCTGGGTCAGGATGTCGATGCAGTACACGTCCTCGTCGACCATCCGCGCGATCCCGCGCACCTGCCCCTCCGCTCGACGCAACCGCGCCAGCAGCGCCTGCTTGTCATCCACGTATCCGTGTGCCATCTCAGCCACCTCCGACGTCGATCGTATACCCTATAGCGGTATAAGGTACTTCGTGAAGAGGATATTCCCGGAGCGGGCAGAGCGAAAGGGCGAACGTGACCAACTGGTACGTCATCACCGGCGGGCCCAGCTCGGGCAAGACCACCACCGTGAACCTGCTGCGGGACCGCGGCTACACCACCACCATCGAGCATGCCCGGCACTATCTCGACCTGCAGCGCATCGCCGGCCGCACCGTCGAGGAGGTCCGGGCGAAGCAGCGGCAGTTCCAGCGCGGCGTCCTGGACATGCAGCTCGCGGAGGAAGCTGCCCTCGACCCGGACGCCACCGTGTTCCTCGACCGGGCCGTCCCCGACTCCCTCGCCTACTACCGCTTCCTCGATCTCGAGCCCGACCCCGCCCTGCTCACCGCGCTCGAGCACGTCGACTACCGCACGACGTTCATCCTCGACCTGCTGCCCCTGGCCGCCGACTACGCCCGCACCGAGGACACCGCCGCCCAGCAGCGCATCCACGAACTGCTGACCCAGGTGTACGAAGCGCTGCCCTTGCCGGTCGTGCGGGTTCCGGTCCTCAGCGCCGACGAGCGGGTGCAGTTCATCCTGGACCGGCTCTGACCGCTCTCGCCCGATCGGGATGTCCTGTGCAACGCTTGGGGCCCAGGGCACATCTCACCGGCACAGGTCCAGGCGAGAACGCGCCCCACGGTCGAACAGGACGGATGTCTCGGATGCCCACTCAGGAACGTCTCCGGAAGGACCTGCTAGGCGGCGCTCTCACGACCGCGCTCGGCGTCTTCACCCTCGGGATCGGGGTCTACTTCCTGTTCCTTCGACCCTCCCTCCTGCCAGAAGACATCCGGCATACGGGTATCGACGCCGCCACGCTGCCAGTGGCATTCGTGGACTGGCTCGGGATCGTCTTCTCGACCTGGGGCGGCTTCATCGCGGGGTTCGGGATCGTGCTGCTGGGCATCGGCGCGTCCCTGCTGTCCCGCCGCACGCTGTGGCTCTACCTCGGCACGGCGGCCGGGGTGCTCGTCGCCTTCGGACGCTTCGTCATCAGCAACATCCTGATCGGCTCGGACTTCCTGTGGTTCATCGCGACCATGTTCGTGCTGGCACTGGTGCTCGCAACCGTCCTCGTCTTGAACGTCATCCGACGGCATCGGACGAACGAGACCGCCTCCTCCGACGTCGACCGAACCGCTAGACGCTGACCGCTGCGAGCGACTGCCGGGCGATCTCGAGCTCCTCGTCCGTGGGAACGATCAGCACGGCGACCGGTGAGCTCGGGTCCGAGATCGCTCGCGCCCCGTCGGCCCTCGCCTCGTTGCGTGCCGGGTCGATCAGGATGCCCAGGCCCGCCATGCCGGAGACCACCGCCGCGCGCGTCGCGGCGGCGTTCTCGCCGACGCCGCCGGTGAAGACGATCGCGTCCGCTCCGCCGAGCTGGGCGAGGTAGGCGCCGAGATAGTGGCGCAGCCGGGGATGGTAGACGTCGAGCGCAGCGGCGGCGCTCGCATCCCCAGCGGCGGCCGCGGCATGGATGTCGCGCATGTCCTCGGTGCCGGCCAGCGCCCGCAGGCCGCTCTCGCGCGTGAGCAGCGCCTCCAGCCGATCCCATGCTACGCCGGCGCGGCCGAGCGCGAGGAGCACCCCCGGATCCAGGTCCCCGGCGCGAGTGCCCATCACGAGCCCCTCCAGCGGCACCTCTGCGTCGAGTGCCGCCGGCCCGTCGCGATCCAACAGCTGCTCGCCGACGATGCGGGAGAGATCCGTGAGGATCTCCACCCGCTTGCTGACTATCTGCTCACGCACCATGGCAAAGCGGCGTCGCTCGAACGCTGGCTGCACAAGAGCAAGTGCGCGATGGTGCTCCGCGAGCTCGCGGACGGGACCCTGCCGCTCACCGCCGAGGCGATCATCACCCGAGCCCGGTCGGGACAGTCGGTCGCGTTCCTCCTCTCACTGCTGGTCCGTTCCGGCGTGCTGCCGGAGCTCGACGTCGAGGGCACGCGCTTCGACCACTGGCTCAACGACTGGCTCGGTGGCATCGACCATCCCGAGGACCGGCTGATCCTGCGCCGCTACTGCACCTGGGAGCTCCTCCGATCCACTCGGACACTGCGCAGCGCGTCCAGCCCTGCTTCCGGCTTCCAGAGGCAGAGGGCTGCACTGAAGTACTGCGCCGCGTTCCTCGGGGAGATCCGGGCGCAGCAGGAGACGCTGGCGACGTTCCCGCAGCGCCTACTCGACGCGTATCTGACCGATTCGCCTAGCCAACGCGACGCGCTGGCACCGTTCACTCGTTGGCTGCGAAAACACCGGCTGAGCACCCTTCGGGTCGAGTTTCGAGCCCATCGCCTCGAGGGGCGAGACTACGCCTCTGATCACCGATGGCAGATGGCCCGCAGGTTCCTGTCCGATGCCGACATGGACCCGAAGACCCGGGCCGCGGGTCTCCTCGTGCTGCTCTACGGGATCCAGCTGACCCGCATCGTCACGATCACCCGGGCACAGGTCGACACGAGCTCGCGGCCCGTGACGCTCACCGTCGGGGCCGAGCCGATCGAGGTCCCCGCGATCCTCGGCGACGCCATCGTCGAGCTCGTCGATGCCACAAAGGGCCATCCTGAAGGGTGGTTGTTCCCCGGCCGGAACCCGGGCCGTCACCTCACCCCGGGGCCGCTCAGCCGTCGCCTTCGCGCCGAAGGCCTGCTTGCCGGGAGCGCCCGCACGACAGCGCTCATCGAGCTCACCCGGCAACTGCATCCCCGGATCGTCTCGGATCTCCTCGGCATCACGACGGCATCCGCTGCCTCATGGTCGCGTCTCGCCGGTGGCGAGTGGTCCGATTACCCGGCTCTCCGCTCCACCCACCCCTGATCAAGCATCACCCGTCAGAGCCGGGCCGGAAATCGCTTCGCGCAGTTGCTCGACGGTCGGAGAGCCTCCCAGCCCGGCAGGGGTACGGAACACCCGGCAGGCGAGCCCGACCGGCGTGTGCTCGTCGGCGAAGGGATCGACGCCGTCGACGAGGACGGTCGGTGACCCGTGGAATCCGAGGCGCTCGGCGTGCTCGGCGGTCTCGACCAACTGTCGTGTGACGCGGATATCTGATCGACCGTCGAGCAGCTCAGCAAGCCGGCGGTCGAGTACTTCCCAGTTCGGGCAGCCGTCGAAGTACTGCAGGGTGATCTCCATGGTTGGCCCTCTCAGTTCTCGGTGCCGCGGAGCATCAGGAGCGCTCCGGCAATCGTAGCGGTGACGATCACGATGTCGGCGAGGTTCCCGATGAACCAGTTGCCGTAGGCGAGGAAGTCGACGACGTGCCCCCGGGCGAATCCTGGTTGGCGGAAAAGCCGGTCGCCGGCGTGCGAAGCAGCGGCCCCGCCGAGCGCACCGATCACGATCGCCCACCCGGGGCGTCGGACCCGGAACGCGAACACGATCGCGGTGGCCGTGGCCGCGACGGCGATGAGAGCGAACACCCAGGTGAAGCTCTCCCCGAAGGAGAACGCCGCGCCGGGGTTGTACGCGAGCTGCAGGCCCAACAGGTCGCCGATCAGCGGGATGCGCTCGTGCTCCGACAGGGTGGCCTCGGCCCACACTTTCGTTCCCTGATCGATCACGACGACGACCACGGCGATCAGAAGCGCCCAGGCAGTGAGCCGCCAGCGTCCTCTCTGCGGACGCTCTCCCGACGCCGATGCCGACTCAACGTCGGTATTCGTGTCCGGGGTCATGCGAGGGCCTCGAAGAGACGGACGATAACGCCGGATTCAATGAGGATGAACAGGCCCAGGCCGATGAACACGACGGGGACGAGCCAGTGCTCGACACGTTCGAGCGTTTCGGTGACGGCCTTGTGGGTGCCGATCAGTCGCCCGGCAGCGCACCAGACGGCGACGAGGATCAGGAACACGACGATCATGACCGCGACGTCGCCGGGCGAGCTGGTGCGGAAGATCGGCGTGTAGAGGGAGATGTTGTCGGCCCCGTTGGCGATCGTGATCCCGGCGACCCCCCATAGTCCGACCGCGGTGATCTTGGAGTCGTCATCATCGTCGTCGCCGTTACGGCGCAGGCCGCGAATGAGCGTCCAGATGCCGATGCCGAGCGGGATCAGACCCAGGAAGCCGACCCATTCGTCCGGGACGATCGTGAGACCGAGCGCGGCGATCACGCTGATCACGACGAGTGTGATGAACCCGAGGTACTGGCCTGCGACGATCTGCCACGGTCGCGGCTTTCCCCGGCTGGAGGCGAGGAACAGCACGGTGAGCACGACGATGTCGTCGATGTTGGTCGCCGCGAACAGGCCGATCGCCGACCCGATGGTTGCGAGCATCAGCTTTCCATTCGTGGTGTGCGGGTGCGTGCGGCGCGCAGGCCGTTGAGGATCACGATGACCTCCGCGACCTCGTGGACCAGGACGACAGCCGCGAGCCCCAGGACCCCGAAGAGCGCGAGCGGGAGCAGTGCGGTGATGATCAGGAGGGACAGGATGATGTTCTGGTTGATGATCCGCCGGCCCCGCCGCGCGTGATCGAACGCCCGCGGGATGAGCCGCAGATCATGACCCGTGAAGGCCACGTCCGCAGACTCGATCGCCGCATCGGAGCCGGTCGCTCCCATCGCGATGCCGATGTCCGCGGACGCCAGGGCCGGGGCGTCGTTGATGCCGTCACCGATCATCGCGACCGATCCCGCCTTCGACAACTCGCCGATCGCGGTCGCCTTGTCCTCAGGGCGCAGCTCCGCGCGCACATCAGCGATCCCGGCCTGCGCAGCCAGCGCACGAGCGGTGCGGGCGTTGTCCCCGGTGAGCATCGTCATGCCGACGCCCTGATCCGCAAGCGTGCGGACCACCTCGGGGACTTCCGGACGCAGCTCGTCGCGGACGCCGATCGCCGCGACCGGTGCCTCGTCGCGGTGCACGATCACGACAGTCATGCCCTGCTCCTCAAGCCCTGCAACCCGGTCGCCGAGCTCGCCGGCGTCGAGCCAGCGGGGGCTGCCGACCGTGATACGAGCGCCATCGACGGTGCCGTCGATGCCGTGCCCGGCCTGCTCGGTCACATCCGCGGCCACGGGAACACCCGGGGCTGCAGCGGTGATCGCCGCCGCAAGGGGATGCGTGCTGTGCTGCTCCAGAGCCGCCGCCCAAGCCAGCGCCTGCTCCTCGGCAATGCCGTTCGCAGTGAGGACCGCGGTGACCGCGGGCTCGTTACGGGTCAGGGTGCCGGTCTTGTCGACCGCGACGTGCCGGACCGTGCCGAAGCGCTCGAAGACCGCGCCGGACTTGATGATCACGCCGAACTTGCTCGCCGCGCCGATCGCGGCAACGACCGTCAACGGCACCGAGATCGCCAGCGCGCACGGAGAGGCCGCTACCAGCACGACGAGCGCACGAGTGATCCATACCTCCGGGTCGCCCAGCAGTGACCCAATGATCGCGACGAGCGCTGCGAGAATCAGCACACCGGGTACGAGCGGGCGGGCGATCCGGTCCGCGAGACGCGCACGCTCGCCCTTCTCCGTCTGCGCTTTCTCGACCAACTCCACGATCGTCGTAAGCGAGTTATCGGTACCGGCCGCGGTCGCCTCGACCTCCAGCACGCCGGAGCTGTTAATCGCGCCGGCCGACACCGCGTCCCCGGGCTCGACCTCGACGGGGATCGACTCCCCGGTGATCGCCGAGGTGTCCAGGCTTGAGCGGCCAGAGCGGACGATCCCGTCGGTTGCGATCCGTTCGCCCGGGCGGACCACCATGACCTGGCCGACCGTCAACTCCCTCGCCGGCACCTGCGCAGAGACGCCGCTCTGCAGCACGGTCGCCGTCTCCGGCACGAGCTTCAGCAGCGCCCGCAGGCCGCCACGGGCACGGTCCATCGCCTTGTCCTCAAGCGCCTCAGCAATCGAGTACAAGAACGCCAGAGCAGCGGCCTCCTCCACATAGCCGAGGATGACCGCGCCGATCGCGCTGATCGTCATCAGCAGCCCGATCCCGAGCTTGCCCTTGAACAGCTTCCGAATCGCGCCAGGAGTGAACGTCGACGCGCCCAGCAGCAGGCCGATCCAGAACAGTACGAGCGCCGGGATCTCGAGCCCGGACCATTCAAGGATCAGACCAGCCAGGAACGCGACACCGGAGAAGACCGGCACCATGATCCCACGGTCCCTCCACCAGGGCCGCTCCACCTCTTCGGTCTCATCCTCCGCCGCAGTGGCAGGCTCGTGCTCGCAGCTACACGCCGCGCTCACGCGTCCGCCCCTGTACCGCAGCAGCCCGGCACCGTGCACGACGAGTCCACATGTCCCGCGTCAAGTAGTTGGCAGGGATTCTTCGATTTCGAAGTTGGGGATGGTCGGGTCGGCCAGGCCCATGTGCACCTCTATCGGCCGGTTCCAAGCGATCGCCTCATGAGGGCGGGTCTCGTTGTACTCGATGCGGTAGTCCTCGGCGCGTTCGACGAGGGTGAGCGCGTCGGGGATGTCGTCGAGGAACAGCCGTTCGTACTTCAGCGTCCCGAAGCCGCGTTCGCGTGATCCGTTCTGCCCCGGTGACTTCACCCTGGTGCGGACGTGTCGCAGTTCGGGGTGGCGCATGATGAACAGCTCGAAGTTCATCGATCGGAATGGACCGCCGTTGTCTGTGACGATCGTGACGACCGGCAGCAGCTCGCCGGTCTCGTCGTCGACCTGACATTGGTCGACGAGGGGGTGGCCGAACAGGGTCACGTAGTCGACGAGGGCGAGTTCGATCGCGGCGATCGCGTCGTGCTGGTTCGCGGTCGGCGAGGTGTGAAACGGGTGCTCGAGCTTCGAGTACCAGTCCCGGCAGCCGGCGATCCTCCAGATCCCACCCTGGGTGGTCTCGAACTCGCTGAAGTCCAACTGCCATACCTGGTTCGGGCCGGTCGGGTTTCGTGCGAACGCGGCCTTGCGGTTCTTCGCGAGTTCTCGACGCTGCTTCTGGTACTCCGATGGCAGGATCAGCCCGTCATCGCGCAGCAGCCGCAGCACGGTCGCCTGGGACACCTTGTGTCCGTCATGGCGGGTCATCGCCCAGATCTTCCGGTGGCCCCACTCCGGCTTCTTCAACGCATGCGCGACCACCAGCGGCCGGGCCGCGTCTCGCGCCGGCTGCGGCCACGGGCCCTTCGGCGGCCGGTCAGTCTTCGCCTTGGCCTGCCAGCGCCGCCAGGTGCGTTCGGGCATGTCGATCAGCTGACAGAACCTCGCGGTCGACATGCCCGCCTCGGTGCGGATCACCTCGAGGTCCTCGAAGGGCCCAGGCGGCCCTCGGCGCTCTTCTTCCAGACCCGGATCTCGACCGCGGCCTCACCCAGCGCCTGGGTGAGCTCGGCGACCTCGTCCTCGAGCTGCTGCTCGCGGGTCGAGGGCTTGGACTTACCCGCCTCGATGCCGGCTCTGCCGCCCTCGAGGAACTGGCGCTTCCAGTTCCCGATGGCCTGCTCCGAGACCTTCTCACGGCGGCCCGCTTCAGCGATCGTGATCTCGCCCTGCAACACGGACAACACGATGCGGAGCTTCTTCTCCACGGGGATCGTCGGTGGACGACTCATGACATTCAGACCTCTCAGCTGGGGCGTTACATCAGCAACTAACTACCCCTGCCAAACATTCTGACGCGCGACA
>NZ_NMUM01000041.1 GCF_002812805.1 Microbacterium lacus
GAGTATCCCTCGTTGACGGCCGCGTCAGCGGCCGTTGCCCGCCAGGTCGGCGTGGGCCACGAGTCGGTGCGCCGGTGGGTGCTGCAAGCCGATATCGACGACGGCACCCGCGACGGGATCACCAGCGTCGAGCATGCCGAGATCAAGCGGCTCAAGGCCGAGAACAGTCGTCTGCGGGAGGATGTCGCGATCCTGAGAGCTGCGACGACTTTCTTCGCGGGGGAACTCGACCCCCGCAACCGTTGATGCTGGGCTTCATTGACACGATGAGAGCCGAAGGTCACGCGGTCGAGTCGATCATCCGGGTCCTGCAAGCGCAGGGCGTGAAGATCGCCGCGCGCACCTACCGAGCCCACCGGCAAGGCATCGTCGCAGTGCGGACGATCACGGACGCGCAGGTCCAGGACGCTGTCCGCGCCGCGGCATGGACCATTGTCGAACGCAACGGGACGATGCGTCGCGTGCTGACTCCCGAGGGCCTCTACGGGCGGCGGAAGATGACCGCGCTGATCCGCCGCACGTCGATCCCCGGCGCGTCGCGAGGCGCGGTCGACCGGGCCATGCGCTCGCTCGGGCTGTCGGGAATCCGTCGCGACAAGGGCACCCGCACTACGATCCCCGCCAAGGACGGGGTCCGTGCCGGCGACCTGCTGAACCGCGACTTCACCGCGCCCCGGCCGGATCACACCTGGGTGATGGACTTCACCTATTGCCGCACCTGGGCGGGCTGGGTCTACGTCGCCTTCATCGTCGATGTCTACTCGCAACGCATCGTGGCCTGGCACGCACAGACCACCAAGCACGTCGAGCTGGTGATGATCCCGCTGCGCATGGCCCTCTGGGAACGAGCGCGTGATGGGCACCCGGTCCAGCCCGAGCAGCTGCGGGCACATTCGGACGCCGGGTCTCAATACGTCTCGCTGGCCTACACCGAGAAGCTGGCGCTCGATGGCATCGCACCCTCGATCGGGTCCGTCGGCGACGCGTTCGATAACGCGCTGATGGAGACGATCAACGGGCTCTACAAGGCCGAGTGCATCCGCACGACCGTGTTCCACGACGGGCCGTATCGGACCATCGCAGACGTCGAATTCGCGACCGCCGGCTGGGTCAACTGGTACAACACTCGTAGGCTTCACTCGAGCCTCGGCTACGTCCCACCCGCCGAGTTCGAGCAAGCCCATTACGCGACCCTCAACCGAGAGCCGCAACCCGCATAGGAGCGGCACAAAACCTGGAGCGCTTCAATCCGCGGAGTTTGTGATGATACGCGCCCTCTACGAGACCGCGGCCGCCGCGCTGTGGGTGCTCGGTCCGGACAGCAGCGATGAGCGAATCACCCACTCCCTTCGCTTACGGTTTGGGGAACTGACCCACTCCCGCAAGCTCACTATCAAGTACGCCGAGCTCGCCGACGACGACACGGGCCTGCAGGCGCAGGAAGACTTCGTCGCCGGCCAGCTCGAGGATCTCACCCAAATGGCGTCACAGGCTGGGCTCGATGCGCGCACTGTCCGCAAAGCCATCACCCCGGGGAATCTGGTGATCGAGGCGGGTCAATATGTGGACGAGCTGTCTCCCGCGCTGACTTACTGGTATTGGTCGACGGCGAGCTCTATCGCGCACGCCGAACCGTCCACTATAAACCTGCTGGCCGACATGCAATTTATCGGCGTGGACGTTCGGGACCAACCCATCGCGCACGTCGAACCTAGCGCCGTCGCCATCTGGAATCACCTCGACGTCGCCCACAAGATGATCTCCCAGGCGCACGAACTGTGGAATCGCCGAGCGGCTCCACCTTCGAACGCACCCGCGTGAGCGCCCTGCGGTGAAAGTCCTGGAACCTCAGCTCAGGTCGAGTACCCGCGGGTTCCACAGGACGACCGGCACTGTCGAGAGCCCGTACGTCTGATCACCGCTCATGCCGATGCGGAAGCGCAAGTCGTACTCTTCGGCGGTGCTTCGGACCTCAGCCTGGAGCTTGTCGTAGTCCCAAGACGAGTAGGGAGCGAAGGTGACGACGGCGAGTCGAGAGCGCCCTCCAGCTGGCCTGACGTTGTAGGCCCGGCCGTGATCCCTCACGTGGGTGGGCTCTCGGAACAGACATGCCCGTGACTCGTACTTGTGGAAGCGGCCGACGAGGCCGCTGTCGCTCGCGAGCATGTGGAAGCACGAGTCACGCGTGCCCACACTGAGCCCGTGGTCCGCAGCCCACGCGCGTTCGCGTTCCTCACGTCCGGGCAGAGCCAGTGTCGGGTCCGCATACAACGGGCGTCCGGAGGTCGCGTCGAACTGACGGAACGCGGTGGTGTAGCTGATGGAGTTCAGGTCCGCGAACGCGCGAACCTGCGCCTTGCGGCTGTGGTGGGTAGTCACGATCTCAACCTTTCGTCGATGTGCTCCGCGCAGCAATCGACGAGGGAAATCGAAGACAACTGAGAATTGGATACAGCGCGATCCCGTGGACCTTGTCGTCGTCTGTGTCGGTGCGCGGACCGAGACATCGGAGTAGGGCGTGCGCCACGCCCATTATGTGCAACGCATGGGCGCCGGAGCCTATTCCCGAGCCGCCCGTGAGGCCGGCGTAAATCCCTCTTGGCAAGGCCTTCCGGATCGGTCCGATCGGGACGTGAAGGACCCACATGCCGCCGCCACGGCGAGGCCAACCCTGCGCTCGCACCGAACCCTTGGGCACGAATCGTCGGTCCGTGTTCCGCCGCCCGCGCGCTCATGCGCGAGCTTGGACTAACCTCACGAGAGCTCGATGAGGCGGGTTGACACGCTTCTCGGATCCCGCGTGATGTTCGGTGCAAGCAGCCAGCCGCCGGCACGAAGATCGCCAGCACCGCCGTGCCAGAACTCTACGTCCCGAAGCTGATCCCGCTGCTGACGGCGCTGCTTCTTGGCCTGCTTCGCTCTCCCCAATGCCTGCGCCGGCCTACTGACCGCGGTCAGAGAAGTGGGCGCAGGTGAGGGCGCCGGTCGCCATTGCCAAGAAGCCGCTCAACAGTGGACTCCCGCCAGCCAAGTTCATGCGCGAGATCCGTCACGGTGACACCTTCGGACCGCGCGTAGTCGAAGGCCCGTTTGAGCAGAACAGGCGTCTCACCTTCGTACCTCGCTGTCGGCGAGGACTTCACAAGACCCGCGCTCTTCATCATCTCCAGCCGCTGGTATGCACGCCGCGCGGAGGCGTCGGAGAGCAAGCCGAGCTGGCGGGAGCGGTACACAATCGCTTTCATCTCGACTCCCCATTTCTGACTCAGGTGCGCGACGTAGTCCCATTCGATTTTCGGCCTCAACGCTGCGCGCATCGCGCGCTCAGGAAGAAGCAACTCGCCGGCAAACGCGTCGGCTTCCCGTTCGATCTCGATCTCCCCGTGCACCTCGTCCTGGTGGAGAGCGAAATGACCGAGCTCATGCGCCAGGTTGAAGCGGTGGCGGTAGACGTCATCAATGCGGTCCGGGGGCGTGACGACAAGCGGCCGGGAAAGCTTGCTTGTGGAAAACGCGCTTATTCGTTTGACCTCGGCGTCATCGGCGAAGGAGGCGAAGACGATGACGATGCCGTTGGCTTCTGCAGTACGAGTCAAGTGCGGAAACGGCTCTTCTAGACGGATCCCCCATTGCTCACGCAAGCCCTCTGCCGCTTCACGCAACGCGGCCCGGCCAAGAGGCCCGTCAACAGATCGGGGGGTGGGGAGATTGATGTCAGGGAACTGCACCCAGCGTTCGAGCGCGTGAGTCAACTCCCATACCTGCTCCGTGTAGGCGAGTGCCTTACTTCGCTGCCCCACCGTCGTAGCACGTAGAGACTTGAAGTGCGCGTCGGAGCTGTCGAGAACAGCGCGTGGCCGACCTGTCGCGAAAAACGGGACCGGAACATCGAGAACGCGTGCTACGGCTTCCAGCACATTCGGACGGGGAGCATTCACTCCCGCTTCCCACTGGCCAACCGCAGCGGCCGAGACCCCCACTTGAGATGCCAGGGCCTGCTTCGTCATCACCGCGAGCCGCCGCGCTTGACGGAGCCTGCCTGCGTCGAACAGTGCCGCGACGTCGGCGGTACGAGGTTCGGTGGGACTAGTCATTAGAGACAACTTTCGCGGCTTCCCGCGCACTCGCGATCTCGTTCTCATCTACCGGGGAAATCGCCTTTCGACGCCGCGGAGACATGGAAGGCACTGGGATCATGCCGGTGTCGAAGCGAGGTTCTGCGTCGACTTCGCGGAGGCGCTGCGGTGCCGCCCGGTAAAGATCGAGGTCCAGAGGAACGAAATGGACCCATTCCACGAACCCGTCTGCGCGGAGTCGGCCCTGGCCGAGGCCTGCCCCGAGGACCCCCGAGTCGGCGTTCGCGACGAAGGGAACGAGGAGTGCGCGACGCGGCCACACCGGCGCGGAGGTTCCCCAGCCCTCTTCTTCACCGGCACCGAACTCGAGTACCTGAGCGCGAGGCATCCGATTCGACAGCGCAACCAATGCATCACGGATCCGGCGGGGTTCCATTGCCGCGCTGTCCAGGCTCTCCTTGACCCGGGAGTCCTGGCGATATGCATAGATGGCTGTGTCATTGACGACCGGGATGTCGTACGACGCGCCCTCGGGGCGGTATGCCGCGAACTCTCCCGCCGCGGCTGCAGCCGCGACCATCTCTTCGTGAACGGTGAGCCACAACGAGTTGCCATACGGGTTCAGTTGACGAAGCCGGCTGGCGGTCTGTGCGTCCTTCGCCCGCTCGTTGGCGGTGTGCAGACCATCCGGAATTCGGGCCACGACATCGACCGTGCGAGGCCCCAGCAGCTCGGTAAGCCAATCCGGATGTGTAGCCACGCGAGACCCCCTTGGTTGCGCCGACGCCCTGCCGACATCAAAAAAGCTACACCTCGGCTAGCAACTTTGGCGATGGCGACACGCCAAAACTTCAGTTCTCTCCACCAATTGCGCATGCATGCGCTATGCTCGGCTCGTCTCAACCGAGACAAACGAAACGACCCCGCAGCGGTCGTGCCGCCACAGGGTCGAGAGTTCCGGAAGAACACCAACGATTCTATGGGGCGCGGTTGATCGAGGTCACCAGTAAGGAGCCAGCACCATGCCCGATCCGAAGAACCACAACAAGCCCTGGACCGCCGCCGACAACGCACAACTGCGCCGCGAGGCTGCGGGGAACACTCCCACGCGCGTCATCGGCCTTCACCTCGGTCGCACGCCGGATGCCGTTCAGTCCCACGCGTCTGATCTCGGCGTTTCGCTGAAGCCGACCAACCAGAGCCCGTACGGCACCCGCAAGAAGTAGGAGTCACGCGCACCTGGCGTGCGCGTGACTCACGGTCCCCTTCGGTGCCGTCGGCCTCGGTGGGACCGAAGGGGGTTACAGGCGGATACCAGCCCCCCGAGACCATGCTGTTCCTCGGATCCAATTTCAGCAGATGCGACCGCAACTCGTCGCGCTAGGAATCCGAACGGCCGATGTCCGCACAAGCATTCGTGCGCGGGCTCAAACTGGCAACTAGCTCTTGACGGGCGGAAGCGCTGACCTCATCGCAAGACGGTCGCTGACCGCGCGGCGGCCCGGCGTCCTGCGCAACTCTGCTCGGCGAGCCAGCCAAATGTAATCAGTACGCGTTGAAGAATGCGGTGGCGGCTGCCTGTGCAAGCTCGTCTGCGACGCCCTCGTCAATCAGCAGTCGGCCGACAAGGAACACGGCTAGGAAAGTGGCAAGACGGTGCGCTTCGAGGTCAGGGTCGGCGACCGGCGGCTGTCCGGTCGGTCCGATCCGTCCGTGCTGGGGGTTCGCGTACGCGGCAGCGAGGGCGCCCGATGCATGCGAATACTGAGACTCCTCTCGCCAGGCATAGAACAGGCCGACGCTCTGTCCTTGGGTGGACTTCGCCGCCGCGAGGAACTGGCGGGCCTGATTCTTGACCTCACCCTGCGCGGCATCGGTCACCATCTCATCCATCTCCGACAGGTCGACTGAGCTGTCGTAGCCCATCTCACGTATATGGTCGAATGCCTTCTTCGTCAGCTCGACCTCGTGGTCAAGCATCGCGTCGATAGCCTTCACACGCTCCTCTTTCGGCATGTCGTGAAGCCACTGGAGGCGGACTATCGTTTCGGCGAACGAGCGCCGGTTCGAAGCCGCGGTGTGCGACAACCCCGCCTCAGCAAGTACGGCGATGGTGCGCGACTGCTCGAAAATGTTCCGAAGCCATCCGACGATGAAGATGGTCGCTCGCGTGGCGGGTACGGCCGACATGTCTGCTGTCAGCACTCGCTGAGCGCTCGCCTTCGCGAATGCTGCGTTGACCAGAACCGCGGGGCGCTCGCGAAGTGCCCGCCGCTTCTCTTTCGTCTTCTTGCCGCTCACGACTTTGACAGTAGCGGGGCGGTCTCTCTATGTGCCTCAGCGGGTCGAGTCGTGAGCTTCGCGAGATACGTCTCGACGGATCTACTCGACTGCAATCCGAGGTGACATTGACTCGAAGGCGCGACGGGAGGACGACGACTGCTTCATGAGTCCGTCCCTGAGCGCACGGTCGGCGGTGCGTGGGTGCCGGGGTCACTGGCATCGGCGTTACTAACGCCGATGAGGGCCTGCGCGTACACGCGGCCGATGAGCAGGACAAACGCGGTTCAGGGTCAGTCGAACGTCGGCGTATCCGTAACCGCGCAGGCGAGCACCGATGACGCAAGCATGATCGCGATGACTGCGTTGATGCGGTTGTACTGTCGGCGGGTCGCGGCATGAGCCGTGACGTTGCGATGGAATGCGGTGCCGCGATGATCAACCCCGTATTTCCCGGTCATCGTCGCGTGAGCCGGGAGGAGCGAGAACGCGTAACGCCACCCGTGAGCGGCCAACTTCTTCTTCTGATCCGGGTTCAGGATCGCGCCCTTGTCGAGGTTCAGTTTGGGCACCCGGAACTGCGAGATCACGGTGTCGAGCACGTTCGTAGCCAATGCTTGCGCCGCCTCAGTGTGCTGGTCGCGCAATGCTGCGATCGCCCGCCGGATCATGTCGGCGAGGAACAGCGCTCGACGTGACGGGAGCGCGCTGGCGACGTCCTCGCAGTCGTTGAGGATGCCACGCCAGTTGTTGCTGATCACCCGGCGGCGGGCCGGACCATCCGCGGCCTGCAGCAGCTTGTCGATGACGGTTGCGCCGGGCACCCAGCCGAGCGGGATGCCATCCGCGAGCACGGCGTGGATCTGAGCTTCGATCGCATCAGGGTCGGCAGCGACGTCCAACCAGTTGGGGGTGACGCGCCGCAGCTTCAGTGCGTTAGCGAACCCGCTGAAGTCGAAGTCGAAGATGAACGGCGGAAGTTGGATAAGGGATCCCAGGTCCGGCAGTTTGAACGCCGGCATCATCGCCTCGAGCTGAGAGTCCGTGAACAGGCCACGTATGGGCGAACCCACGCCGGTCAGTCCGGGGACGTTCGTGTTGAAGCCACGCATGGCGGAACCTGTGCCGGCGAGTCCGGGGACGTCTTTCATCCACTCGGTCGCGTTCATCGCCGACGTCAGCATTCGCGTGCTGGCCTCACTCAGTCCGGGCGGGATGAACGAATGCTGCGCAAGGCCTGCCGCGTTTATCCACTCCATGTTGAAGAGGCCCGTGGAGAAGGCCTGGTCGATGAGCTTGGACGCCGAGTCGCCCAGCCGCAGTCCCTCAAAGTGCGGGGCGATCGCAGAGCTGATTGTCCGCATGAAGTCGTCGGAGAAGATGCGGCCCGTGGGCATGGTCGGGAACGCGTCATTCAGGCCCGTCAGCTCTTTCGATCCCGGCGGCTGGCCGTCGTCGTCGAGGATCGTCAAGACGGTACGCGTCCTCCGTGGAGGATCGCCCGACTCGTCGTCGGACTGCTTGTCACCGAGTTCGTGAGAAGAATCCTCTTGAGCGTCGTCCGCGGCCGCGCTGGTCGGCTCGTCAGGACTCGTCTCCGACTGGTCCGAGTCGCTCGAAGGGTGCGGTTCAGCAGGCACCTGACCAGCGAACCACACCCGCCCCGCGTTCATGCGGAAAGTTGCGCTCCGCCTCCGCGACGCGGTCGACTTCACGCCCGCAGGCCGGTCCTTCACCGAGCGGGGCTTCAAAAGAGACGCGGCGCGCCGTGCCCGGCCGCGCGCGTGCGATGTCTAGTCGCATCGATACCATTCAGACAATGGTCGACACAAAGCAGACGAAGACGATCGGCGAGCATCATGTTGCCTCCGAGCTCGCTCGCCGCGGCTGGGCACCCGCGCTCACACGCGATGGACTCGAACGCACCGACATCCTTGCAGTGCTCGCGGAAGGCGCGGAACGACGCCTCGTTGAGATTCAGGTGAAGACCGCTCGCGGCGCCCGCATGGATTCGATCAGCTGGCCATTGGGTTCGAAATCTCAGGAGCCGAGCCTTCACGACCGCGAGTACTTCGTCATGGTCGCCATTCCTCATGACCTACGCGAGCGCCCGCGCAACTTTGTTGTGCCGCGCATCCATGTTGCGGCCGCGGCATGGATCGAGCACATGAATTGGCTCACGCATCCCGACGCGCCGCCAGGAAAGCGCAACGCGCCGGTGGAGCGTTCCCGCGTTCTGCTGCGAACCTTTGCTGCCTACGAGGATCGATGGGATCTGCTTGAAGCTGATCAGAGCCGTTGCCCGGTTCTTCTGCCTGCGAACTACCATGACCTCGCGATCGCGCAACGGGTCGGACTGCCACCTGACCACGAATGGAACGCTGGCATTCCCGAGTCGTGGGTGAGAGCGGAACACGGCTCCTAGACCCCGTCAGCGACTCGGTCCCTCAGTGACTGCGGCGCGTCCGTCTACGCCATGTTGATCGGCGGACGCCACGCCGAGAGAAGACGTGCTTCGAGCAAAGCTCCCTCCTCTTTCGTAGTGGTGGTGACCCATGAGAGGTCGCAGCCTTGGATCCACTCGGTGAGAACGGCAACCTGCTCGGGCGTCATGACGGTCGGGCGCCGACGTGTGTACTCGCGCGTGAGCCCGAGTTCCCGGACCGCGACCCAGGAGCGCAGCGTGCTCCGACTCAGGTCCAGAGATGTGGCGAGGTGCGAGCGGAGGCGCGACCGCAGGCTCGAGTGTCGGCGACGGTTGAAAACGAGGCCATAGCGACGGGCGAAAACGAGGCCACCCAGACAGATTGGGTGGGTGATCTCGGTGGAGGATTGGGCATTGATTCGGCGGCTCGTCGCGGATGGAGTTCCGCAGCGTCAGGTCGCGAGGCAACTGGGTATCGGCAGGTCAACGGTCGATAGAGCATTGGCGTCGGATCGGCCGCCGAAGTATGAGCGGCCGGCGCAGGAGACGTCGTTCACGCCGTTCGAGGCGCAAGTGCGAGCGTTGCTGGCGGAGCATCCGGAGATGCCGGCGACGGTGATCGCGGAGCGGGTCGAATGGTCGGGGTCGATCACCTGGTTCCGGGAGAACGTGCGTCGGTTGCGGCCGGAGCATCGCCCGGTTGACCCCGCTGACCGGCTCAGCTGGGCTGCTGGTGATGCGGCCCAATGCGATCTCTGGTTCCCACCGGCGAAGATCCCGCTCGAGGACGGCACGAGCGTGCTGCTGCCCGTGTTGGTGATCGTCGCCGCGCACTCACGCTTCGTGACGGCGAAGATGATCCCAACGCGCAAGACGGAAGATCTGCTGCTCGGGTCGTGGGAGCTGATCCAGCAACTCGGCCGTGTCCCGCGCAGGCTGATCTGGGACAACGAGCCCGGCATCGGGCAGAAGGGTCGGCTCGCACAAGGCGTCGCCGCGTTCGCCGGCACCCTCGCCACCAAGGTCGTCCAGCTGCGCCCCTACGATCCGGAGTCGAAGGGGATCGTCGAGCGCCGCAACGGCTGGTTCGAGACCTCGTTCATGCCCGGCCGCACGTTCACTTCACCGGCGGACTTCAACGCTCAACTCGCAGACTGGCTCGAGAGAGCGAACAGCAGGGTCGTGCGGACGATCAAGGCCCGCCCGGTCGATCTGATCGAGCACGACCGGTCCCGGATGCTGCCGTTGCCCCCGATCCCGTTGCAACTCGGTTGGCGAGAGCGAGTAAGGCTGGGGCGCGACTACTACGTCCGCCTCGACGCGTCCGATTACTCCGTCGACCCGCAAGTCATCGGACGGCTCGTCGACGTCACCGCCGATCTCGACCGGGTTCGGGTTCGGCTCGACGGGCGGATCGTCGCTGACCACGCCCGCGTCTGGGCGCGCGGGAGCACCGTCACCGACCCCACGCATGTCGAGACGGCGAAACGGTTGCGGCAGCAGTTCCAGCAGCCGCGACCGACCGCCGTCGGCGATGACCTCACGAGGGATCTCGCGGACTACGACCGGGCGTTCGGGATCGAAGGAGTCGCCTGATGGTCACCGCGAAGCCGACCGAGTCGGTCAAGCAGATCACCTACCTCGCCGGCGCGCTGAAAGCTCCCCGGATCACCGAAGCCGCCAGTCGGATGGCTGACCAAGCTCGTGATGCGGGCTGGTCGTTCGAGGATTACCTCGCTGCCGTCCTCGAACGCGAAGTGAGCGCCCGCAACGCGTCGGGCGCGGAGTTGCGGATCAAAGCGGCCGGGTTTCCCGCGCGGAAAACGCTCGAGGACTTCGACTGGGACGTCCAACCCGCGACCCGGCAGCAGATCGCCGGGCTCGCATCGGGAGGCTTCCTCCTCGAAGCGCAGAACGTGGTGCTCCTCGGCCCGCCCGGAACCGGGAAGACGCACCTCGCGACCGCGCTCGGGATCGTCGCCGCCCGGCACGGTCACCGGGTGCTGTTCGCAACGGCGACGGACTGGGTCACCCGCCTCACTGACGCCCACCGGCAAGGGAACCTGCCTCGCGAGCTCGCACGGCTGCGACGTTACGGGCTGATCATCGTCGACGAAGTCGGCTACCTCCCGTTCGAGCAAGACGCCGCGAACCTGTTCTTCCAACTCGTCTCGAGCCGCTACGAACACGCCTCGCTCATCCTCACCAGCAACCTGCCGTTCTCGGGCTGGGGCGGCGTCTTCGGAGACCAAGCAGTCGCCGCCGCGATGATCGACCGCATCGTCCACCACGCCGACGTCCTCACCCTCAAGGGCGCCAGCTACCGGCTCCGCGGACGCGGGATCAACAGCCTTCCGAGCATCAGAACCCAAGATCCGGCAGACTGACCGAACGACAACCAGGTGGCCTCGTTTTCACACGTCGCAATGGCCTACTTTTCGAGCGTCGTCGACACTCGAGGCTTTACCCAGATATACGCACTCGTCGTCTCGGAACCACGCGTAGACACCGGGAAGCTCCGGAACGACTGATCGGGCCAATGAGCCCGCTCGTGTCCGAGGCTGCGAAAGCACAATGCTCCACTCTGATGTGACAGCGTTTGTCATCTCCTCAAGCTACAGAGAATGCTCGACATCACTCGGGCTTGGCGCCCGCCAGCCGGTCGCGGAGCGTGCCGGAGTGGCGGCGAGCGACGCGGGATACTCGGGTGTCGCCACCGAAGGTCCTTACCCGCCGAGCAGGCAATGAGCGCGGGATGAGGTGAGTGACATCCGTTTTTGCCGGGCTGGCTATTGATAGCGAAAGCAGACGCGCTGGATCCATGCCCCGATAGTCTCGGCGCATGACATCGACGCCCCGGAGGTTCGTCTTTCGGCCGCTCGTAGTCGTCGCCGGCGCGTTGGCAACGGTCCTGACGATCATCTTCGGGATTCTGCAGATCGGCAGTTGGATCAACGAGAACGCCGTCTGGTCTCTGTGGGCAGCGATTGTGGTTCTCATTGTCGCCATTGTGTTGCTAATCGCGCGCCTCGCAGCTGTGACTGAGGTCGCCAAGGTCGCTGAGCAAACGGCGGCTATTGAAGCCCAGAATGCCGAAGCGGCAACTAATGCGGCGGAACAGGCGAGGGGTGCACTGAGAGATCTAGAATCAGCGGGCCCACCGACTCCTCGCGCAGCGCTCAGTGAGATCGACAGGTCCGTCGCCGAACAGCTATTTCGCTATGCGTCGGATCCGGAACTATTGACCACATTGGGCTCGTTCTTCCCGTACCAGATCCCGCGAGGACCGGTTCGGTTGATTGATGAACTCTCCGAACTGCCCATGACGCGAACGGTGCATGACCCGCAACTGGAGCGGCACCTCGGCAATCTAGCGGAGACCGCGCAAGCGTGGCGCACGAAGTTCTTGCGGGTGGCTTCAGCTGACGGCGATCACTACAGCACGAGGCTTGCCCATTTCGTGTCTCAGGACGCGTACAAGCATCACACAGCGATGACGGACGAGCTCGGCGATGCCGGGTTTGAGTTGCACTCGAAGCTTCTTGCGTACCAGAAGTACTACGCCTCGTTGTAGTGCAAGGTGGACGGGCAGCCCCGGAACCTAAGCACGGGGCTCACGAAGGTCTCCAAACGGCGAAGCGTGTGAGTTCGTAAGCCGGTCGTCTAGCGAGGCAGTTCGCGACGCCCAAGGGGATGACGCGGGAGGAGCTCGCGAATGCGGCAGGTCATGGGTTCGAGATGACGTAGACGCTTTCGCTAAGTTTCGTCCGCTCTTCGCCACCGACCCTATCCTCCGGGAACTTGTAGGTGCCCACTTCGATCAGGGTGCCGCTATCGAGCTCGGCGCCGAAACCCCCGCCAGCTCCGCAGCCCATCTGCTCCCATTCCTGGTCGCGGATGTGGACCAAGCATGTCTTTCCTTCCCCGCGAGCAAGGTACAGCTCTGCGCCCTCGACTTCGCCCACATAGCGAGTGCTGTCGGGGTTAATCTCCGGCGCCCAAGTCGATGCATCGGCGATCAAGTCGCGGTTGGTCTGCTCGGCCTCGAACTCCGGGAGTGTGGAAGCCCCACAACCGGCCAAAAGCAACACCGAGGAAAGCACGAGCAGAATTTTTGGTGGACGCTCTCATCCCGGCAACCTAGCAGGGTTGACTCGACCCCAGCGCCGCACGATGAGCATAGGAGCAGCCATGCCACGACCGCACCGGATGGACCCGCTCATCGACGACTTCGCTCCGCTCGCAGAGAAGTTCGGCCGAACCACCGCCTGTGTCGCACACCGTTCCAGATAGACGCCGTCACGGTTGCGTCTGCCGGCACGCGGGCGCAAGGAATGAACTGGTGACAGGTTAAGTTGTCGCCGATTCGTTCCTCACGCCCATCTGACACACAGCGAAGCCTCATGTGGAAACAATGAATGCCGGACGTGGCGGCGCGGTGTCAAGACCTATGGCCTCAGCCCTCGATTATGAGCCGCTCGCACCTGATCTGGGCGGTCGTGGAAGATCTGTGCCCATCCATCGGATGATTGCCGTAGTCGGCGAACTTATTCCGCAGTGGTTTCTTGCCCGATGTAGGAACCGGTCAGAGTGTATCTGGACAAGGCGGACGTTGCGCCGATACTGCATATAGACACGCACGCCGCCCCCGTAGGGGCGGATGGCCGTGATCAGCAATCAGACCGGGAGGTCGCTAGCCCAAACCGGGGCCCAAGGTGCACTCCACGACATCTATGTCCGCAGCCTGTACCTGCTCCCAGACTGTCTCGACATCCTTACCCGGCTCTACGCCAAGATCCGTGAGGCATTCCCGCAGGCTCACGTAGGTCGGGGAATCGTAGGAGTTCGCCACCTGCCATCGGAAGTCCACTGGGGCGAAGTCCACGTAGCACCGGTCATGGGCCGATTTGTCGCCTTCCCAGTAGGAGTACTCGTGAACGACACCCACGGTGCGCTCCGAAAAAAGGGAAGCGCCTGCGTCCTTCATGCAGTCGCGAAAAGTCGCATATGCCGCGTCGTACGACTCTTGAGTAACCGGTTCTGCGGGTGCGTTTGCCTCAGGGTTGGAGGCGGGGTTGAAAGCACCACCGTATGCGGCGGCGCCACCAACGGCGATCACCCCGGCGACACCCGCCGCTGATGCGAGGACGATCAATCGCTTCTTCACATGCTTTCCTCCCTGCGAGAACGTAGATCCGACCTGGTAGCCGCCGTTGGTCCTTGCGATGTGATAACCGTTCCATGTCGCCGCTTGCGTCTTGGACACCGTTCCGGCGCATTCTGAGTCACCCAGGTTCACGCTGGCCTGCATGGTCGCGCAAGTTGCTTACGATTCGCTGACAGGTGGGGACAGGAGCACGGCGCGGGCAGGGTCAAGTCCCGTGTTGTGGTGTCAATCCGGCTGCTTCCTTGATGGGTGAGGGTCAGGCGGTGAGGAACAGGTCGGGGCGCTCAGGCTCGGCGTGGTCTTGGAGTGTGTGGACGAGTTTGCGCATGGAGATGTCGGAGAGGTAGCGGCGTTCACCGTATTGCCATTCCTCGTGCTGCTCCTGCAGGACGGCGCCGATGAGGCGGGTGACGGAGTCGCGGTCGGGGAAGATCTGCACGACGTCGGCGCGGCGTTTGATCTCACGGTTGAGGCGCTCGATCGGGTTGTTGGACCAGACCTTCTGCCAATGCTCACGCGGGAGCGGCGCGAATCCGGTGAGGTCTGCTTCGGCAGCATTGAGCATGTCTGCGATCTCCGGGAACGACCCGCGGAGGGACGTGGAGACCTGGTGATACTGGGCGATCACGGCCTCGGGGGTGGTCTGCGCGAAGATCGTCGAGATCAGCGCGTTGACGGGCTTGGAGCGTGCCGATCCGAGCTTCTGGGTGACGTTACGAGCGAAGTGGACGCGGCATCTCTGCCAGCCCGATCCGGGGAGGATCGCTTTGACGGCGGCTTTGATGCCGGCGTGAGCGTCGGACGTGACGAGGGTCACGCCGAGCGGGTCTGTGTCGGTGGAGACTTTCAGACCGCGGTCGCGGAGGGAGCGGAGGAACTCGGTCCAGAAGTCCGTCGTCTCCGCGTCGCCGAGAGCCATCCCGAGGATCTCCCGACGGCCGTCGCCGCTGACCCCGGTCGCGACGATGAGGGCTTGGGAGAGAACCCGGCCACGGTGGCGCACGTCGAGGTAGGTGGCGTCCAGGAACAGGTACGGGAACCAGGTGTGATCGAGCCGGCGGTGCAGAAACTCGTGCACCACCTCATCGATCTCGGAGCAGATGCGGGAGACGGTGGACCGGCTGATGCCGGTGTCGTTGCCCAGCGCGCGGACGAGCTGGTCGACCTTGCGGGTGGAGACTCCGTCGATCCAGGCCTGGCAGATCACCGCGTAGAGCGCCTTGTCGACACGGCGGCGTGGGCTGAGCAGGCTCGGGAAGAACGACCCCTCCCGCAGCTTCGGAATCTGAATGTCGACCTCCCCCGCGGGCGTGGCGAGCGTCTTCGCGCGAGCACCGTTGCGACGCGTGGTGCGCTCCGCCGTGCGTTCGTAACGGGCCGCGCCGATCTTCGCGGTCGCTTCCGCGTCAACAAGGTCCTGCAGCCCCGCCTGCAGCATCCGACGGAACACGTCGGAATGGGCGAGGTCAGGATCGGCGAGGACTTCTGCGATCAGGGTCGTCAAGGCAGACTGATTCTGGGTCATCGTGGGATCTCTTCTTTGCTTCTTGGCGGAAACAACTGGTCATCCCACGATGGCCCTCCTACGTCAACGACGACGAGAACCCCGCAGGAATTGACACCAAGCTACGAGACGCACCC
>NZ_NMUM01000005.1 GCF_002812805.1 Microbacterium lacus
GGTGGCGTCCGGCAAGGTGGTGTACGGATCGGGTGACCGTGTCGCTGCGGACGTAGCGACGGTCACCGCGTGATCCTTCGAGAGAACTCTTCACATCCATCTCGAAAGGACCCCGACGATGACCGTCTCACCCCACGATATCGACCCTGCCCGCTTCCTCGAAGACCACCTCGCGCAGGCGTCTCCCGATCTGCTGCGGGAGATGCTCGGCACGTTCATCAACCAGCTGCTATCCGCGGACGCGGACCAGATCTGCGGCGCCGCTTACGGCACGATCAGCGACGACAGGGTGAACCGTCGCAACGGTTACCGCCACCGCGACTTCGACACCCGCGCCGGGACCATCGACGTGAAGATCCCCAAGCTCCGGCAGGGCACCTACTTCCCGGAGTGGCTGCTGGAACGCCGCCGCCGCGCGGAGGCCGCACTGACCACCGTGGTCGCGACCAGCTACCTCCTCGGCGTGTCCACCCGTCGGATGGATGACCTGGTGAAGACCCTCGGGATCACCGGGCTGTCGAAGTCGCAGGTGTCGGAGATGGCGCGCGACCTTGACGAGCAGGTGACCGCGTTCCGCACCCGGCCGTTGGACGCCGGCCCGTACTCGTTCGTCGCCGCCGACGCGCTCACCATGAAGGTCCGCGAGGGCGGCCGGGTCGTGAAGGTCGCGGTGCTGGTCGCGACCGGCGTGAACGCCGACGGCTACCGCGAGATCCTCGGTCTGCAAGTCAACTCGACCGAAGACGGCGCCGGCTGGCTGACGTTCTGGCGCGACCTCGTCGCGAGAGGCCTGACCGGCGTGAAGCTCGTCACGTCCGACGCACACGCAGGTCTGGTCGCAGCGATCGGCGCGACCGTCGGCGGGTCCTGGCAGAGGTGCAGAACCCACTACGCGGCGAACCTGATGAGCGTGACCCCAAAGTCCTCGTGGCCATGGGTGAAGACCCTGCTGGGCACGGTTTTCGACCAGCCCGACGCGGAGTCCGTGCACGCCCAGTTCGACCGCGTCCTGGACGCGCTCGAGCACAAGCTCCCCAGGTCGTTCGAGCACCTCGAGGCCGCACGTGAGGAGATCCTCGCGTTCACCGCGTTCCCGAAGAGCATCTGGCGGCAGATCTGGTCCAACAATCCGAACGAACGCCTCAACCGGGAGATCCGCCGCCGCACCGACGTCGTGGGCATCTTCCCGAACCGCGACGCGATCATCCGGCTCGTCGGCGCCGTCCTCGCCGAGCAACACGACGAGTGGGCCGAGCAACGCCGCTACCTCGGCCTCGACGCCCTCGCCGCCGCACGCCGCGTCGGCGAACCCACCACAGAGGAGGTGATCGAACCCGACCTTCGGGCCCTCACAGCCTGACCTCGACACGAGGGATCACACGATCACCGATACACCACGTCCCAGGACTTGACCCCAGTGGACAGATCCAACGGCGTGTCGGGAGTCCGCGCGGCAGGATTCGAACCTGCAACAACCGGATTAGAAGGCCGGCGCTCTATCCATTGAGCTACACGCGGAGGAGGTGGGCCCCGTCAGGTCCTGTCGCCATCTTGTCGGGGCCCATGCGTGATTTGGTTGTCACGCAGCAATTTGCCGTCACGTGCGAGCATCACCACGCTCGAGGGCGTCAGCCGCGGCAAGGAAGTCCGCGGCGAACTGCCTGAGCGACTCGGGGGTGACAACGATCTCGTCTTTGAAGAAGAGGATTGTCTCGCCGCCATCATTCCGCGTCACACGCCCGTTTACCCCTTCCGCCGCGGCCCCAATCTCGACGGCGCCCTGCAGGAGGTCATAAGCGATAGCCATGGTCCCGTCCGTTTCGAACTGAACATCGATGTGATTGCACCATGCCGGCGCGTTCGCGACGACCTCAGGACGGTAGGCAAGATCTTCGTCGGTCCACCCCTCAGGGCGGAGGATCGTGGTTGTCATGACTGTTTGTTCCTTTCGAGACTGGCCCTCGTCACGTAAGTCAACGGCGAGGGCTTCCATATCTTGATTGCGAAGACGACAGGCCAGTCGACTTCATGGCCTTCTGCTTGTCGCGACGGACCGCATCAGCAGACCTCCACGCGGCGTGCTAGGTCCGGTCGGCCTGCCCGAAAACATGCCCTCTGTACAGCGGAAGGCGACATGCGGAGCGCGTTACACACTGCGTTTGGAGCCTCACCGAGCGACAGGAAGAACTCCAGTTCCTCCATGACTTCCGACGATGCGTGCTTCGCCTGGGGCTTCGCGTCGATCGTCGCGATGTTTCCGCCGTAGAACCACGCCCGAGCCAAATCGCGCGTAGGGAAGCGGCGCTCCGTGAGACGACCATCGATTCGGAACTGCACCCGCCATGTCACGTTCCCGCTCGGATGCGTCCGCGGAGTGATGCTCACCATCAGCCAGCCACCCGCCTGAATGCCACCCATTCGGCGATCATGCGGTCGATCTCGTCACGCAACTCGATGAACGAATCGACGGACCCGTCGTCGTCGGTCCAGACCTCCTCAACTCCGACGTGCCAATACATGCGCGGGACACCGCCTTCGACGTCCAGGTTGATCGTCTCGTAATCACCGATCTCGATCTTCTTCTGGTGCCACTCAGGGAAGCCAGCGTCTTCCTCCGGGTCGTGATCGCGAGTGCACCACGAGACCACGCAGGCGCTCATGCTGCGGCCTTCCGGTCTGCGGCGAGAATGCGCAGCGCGATGGCTTCGATGTAGTCGTCATTCTGCGACAGCTGATCCACTCGCCCGGATCGGACGTGATCCGCGAGGTCCTGGGCGAGCCGCATTCGCTCTTCGCCTCGTCGTTTCATCTCGGCTGCGCGAGCGCGGGTGACCTCCACGAAGCAGGCTTCGAACACGTCCTCGATGTCTGCGTCGGCGTGTGCGACTTCTGCGAGAAACCTAAACGTCCTGAGATCACCCGACCATTTGCGCGGGTTCTTGTCGTATGTAGTTTGGGTGAGGCGTTCGAGCCGTCGCATTGTTCGCGGGCCCTGCTCGCGGTGGTCCCGGCAATGATGCGTGAGGCACCTGTTCAATTCTCTGGCGTCGAGCTCGTCCGCCCGCCAAAGGTTTGCGAGCCACCATGCGTGCCACCACGCGTGGTAGCGCTCGCCCATGTCTTCGTATGTGAGTTCAGCGCGTATCCGGGCTTCCTGTAGCTGCATTGCGGCGAGACTGCGTCCTCGTACGGCGGGTGACATGATGGTCATGGTCGTCTTCTTCCTCGATGGTTGTGATGATCTGCCCCCGCCGAGTGCCAGCTCGGAGGGGGCTCTTTCTTGCCCTCGGATGAGGGAAGTATTTACGCGAGTTCGGACATGCGTTTCGCGAGTTCTTCGTCACGGCCTGCCGTGTGCTGATAGCGCATCGCCGCGACGACGGTGGAGTGCCCGAGCCGGGCCTGCAATTCCTTCAGCGTTGCGCCAGCGAGAGCGGCTCTGGTTGCTCCGTAGTGTCGAAGCGCGTGCCATGGCATGTCAGAACGCCCTGCGGCCGCTCGGGCCGGCGCCCAGTGCTTATAGAACGCAGACTGCGCGAGGTGCCCAGTCCCGTCGGCCGAAGGGAAGAGGAGCGCGTCAGCGGAGCGCCCAACGTGTTCGCGTAGGTGGGTTTCCACGATCTCGTTGACGTGCGGCGGCAAAACGATGGTCCGAACTCCCGCTTCGGACTTTGTCGCGCCGACGATGAACCCCTGCCCGGAAACGTGAGTGACTGCGCGCGAGACGTTGACCGCGATTGCGCGGGTCGTTCCCTCGTCTGCCAGGATCTCGATGTCTCTGCGGCGTAGTTCGGTGAGCTCACCGAAGCGGACGCCTGACCATGCCGCGATCGCAACCGCCGCCTTGTATCGAGGCGCGATCGCGTCCATGATCTGCTGGAGTTCCTGAGCGGTGGGTGGCTCGATCTTCCTGCCCGTAGACGCTGAAGCGGCTCCGCGAATCTGGCAGGGGTTTGTCTTTACGCGTCCGTCATTCACGGCGGTGGTCATGATCGACTTGAGAAGCTCATAGGCGCGCGCGGCCTGAGTCTTGGTTCCGGCTGTGACAATGCTCGAGTACCAAGTTCGGACTTGTTCGGGGGAGATGCTCGTTAGTCGCACTTCGGCGAACGGCTTCAGCGACCCATTGATGAGGCGTCGATACTCGGCCGCGGTGCGGGGGCGGAGGTGATCGCCATGACGGTTAGTCCGGGTCGATACCCAGTCCTCCGCGTACTCCGCGAACGTCACACCGCGTCCCAGCTTGGACTGCTCCGCACGAACGGTGTCCATCGAGGACCACGACCCGTCGAGGATCCGGCCCTGCTGGATCGCGAGCCACCCACGCGCGTCCGTCATCGTGTCGAACGTTTGGGGAGCGTTGTGGCGTTCCCCATCGGGCCCGACATAGGAGGCCTGGTAGCGCCCGGAGGACCGCTGTCGGATCGCGCCGAAGGATTCACGGCGCTTGCGCCGCTTACTTGCTACGGCCATCGGAAGCCCGGTCGACGCTTACCCACTCGTGTCTTTCGATCGGGCGCTCGATAACCCGCCACTTGGATGCCCCGCCCGCCGCGGCGAGCGTAGTGAGTGCGCGCTCAGAGCTGCCATGCTTCCGCGCCCACTCGCCCCACGTATGGACCTCGTGGCGCGGCAAGCTGACCGTGATGCGTACCTGCGCCTTCGAATCGCCGGATGCGTAGCGCAGCCCGCTTGACACGGATCCCAATAGTTCCGGATCCGTCGTAAGCCAAACCACGTCCGGGCCGGCGTGAGCCTTCTCGAACGACACGTTCGACTCAGTGAGGCGGATAACACCGCTCTGAAGGATGCTGGGCATGTGACTCTCGTGGGTGTAGTGGTAGACAATCACTCTCGCCGCGGGGTTACCGCGGGGGACCTTCTTCTTTCGGGTCATCAACCTGCCTCCTGGGCAATACCGGGCAATATCTCGTGTCCCGTTGTGTCCTTCAACGTCTCCCAGTGACCTTAACATTCTCTTGCGAGATCCGCGCAATACCGCGCCAAAAACGCGTGAAGTCAACGATCTGCCCAGTAGTCTGGATACAGTTTCGATCCCAGTATCGCGCACTCCAGAAAACCCCGGTTCAGCCGGGGTTTTCGTTTTCCATGCACATGTGGCCGCTACCGGCCGGAGTCGTCGAGCTGTCACAAACTGCTCTATCGAGGCCGAAGATACGACGTTTCGTGACAGGTCGACGCCGGAGTCGGACGAAAGCCGAGCGGGGTGGTGATGCGGCCGGTTAGCGGAGGGCGAGCGGGATGACTGCGAGCCCCACGATGACCGGCGCGCCCACCAGGCCGAGCACGACGTAGCGGCGCCAGGGCACGTCCACCCCGAGCGCGTGCAGTCGCTGGTGCCAGAGCAAGGTCGCGAGTGACGCCCACGGCGTGATCAACGGACCGGCGTTGACGCCGATCAAGAGCGCGGCAAGGCGCACGGGGGATCCGGCGGCGGACTCGAGCGCGAGATACGCGGGCAGGTTGTTGATGACGTTCGCCCCGAGCATCCCGATGCCAGCGACCCGCCAGAGCGAGAACAAGTCCTCGCCGGTACCCGTCAGCGCGCCGAAAACCGCCGCCGAGCCCAACGCCTCGATGGCACCGACGGTCAGGAACAGACCTGAGGCGAACAGCACGAGCTGCCATGGCACGAGTCCCACCCGCATCGTCCGCGGCGATCGCCACAAAAAGATCGCGCTGAGAACGACGGCTGCCGCGACCGCCGGAATCCAGGGCTCGAGTCCCGAGACCAGCAGGGGAAGTAACACGGCGACGACGATTCCTGCCGTGATCAAGAGTGGACGATCGTGAACGCGGGGTGGGGGAGCATCGCCGTACCGTCCACGGAGGCCTCGGAAGAAGCACAGACCCAACAGCACGACGGATGCGACGATCGCAACCAGAGCCGAAGGTCCGAGAAGCGCGACGAAGGTGACCGTGTCGGCCTCGCCCAGCCGGTGCACGGCCAGCAGGTTGGTGAGGTTCGAGACCGGCAGGACGAGCGAAGCGGTATTCGCCAACCACACCGTTGCAAAAGCGAACGGCAGGGGATCCAGGCGCCGCGCACGGGCGATCGAAATGATGACCGGGGTCAGCAGCACCGCCGTCGTGTCGAGTGACAGGAACGCGGTTGCGACGACGGCGAGCGCAACGACGAGGAACCAGAGCACCCACGTCCGCCCCCGACCGAGGCGCGCGAGGACGGATGCCGCGATATCGAATACTCCGGCGATGGAAGCTAGTTCGGCGACTACCGTGACGGCCATCACGAACAGCAGGATCGGCCACACACGGTCGAAGATCTCGAACGCGTCTGAGGCAGGCAGCACACCGGTCATGACGGCCACGGCACCGACGCCGAGCAAGACGGCGCCGATGATCGCGAGCTTCACAGGTCCATCTTGCTGCCTCGGCGAAACGGAGGCGTCCCGCCCCGCGTCGGATCTTTACCGCGTCGGCGTCGAACGATAGCTTGTGGTCGTTCACGCATCCGAACCCGAATAGAGGATGACCATGGCCCACAACCTTCCCGACACCGTCGCCTTTCGCGACAGCCTTGCCGTATCCCAGAAAGAGAACATGGCCGCGCTCGGCCTCGGCGATACCGTCGCGGTCTGGGAGGACGGATACCGCGCCGCAGCGACCGCGGACAGCACCTTCGAGTGGTGGTACTTCGACTGCCAGCTCGACGACGGCTCCACGCTCGTCGTGACCTTCTCGAACAAGCCGCACACCGACCCATCCGGTCCGCTCACGCCGACGCTGCTCGTGATCCGACAGCTTCCGGACGGCACGCGCCGCCACCTTGCGCCGTCGTTCCCGGCCGACCAGTTCAGTGCCGCGACCGACCGCTGCGACGTGCGGATCGGCAAGAGCTCCGTGACCGGTGACCTCGACACCTACGACATGCACCTCGAGGTCGAAGACATCGTCGCCGATGTGACGATCACCCGGGCGGCGCCGTCATGGCGGCCCGGCGCCGGGATCACCTACTTCGACTCGAAGCGCACCCACTACCTCGCCTGGGTTGTCCCGGTGCCCTATGGCACGGTGACCGCCCGCATCACCGAGGGCGGCACGACGACTGAGACGACGGGGAGCGCCTACCACGACCACAACTGGGGCAACCACCTCATGGGGTCGTTCCTCGACCACTGGTTCTGGGGCCGTGCCCACGTCGGCGAGTACACGATCGTGTACGTGCGGATGACGACGAAGGGCCTGCTGGGGCTCGGCGAGATGAACATCCCGACCTTTTTTCTCGCGAAGGGCGACACCGTCATCACGGACGACCTGCTGCCGTTGCGCTTGGTGACGAGCGGGGATGTCCCGGGCCCTGGACACCAGTCGTACCCCGAGCGACTCGAGTGGACGTGGGAGAGCGATCGCGGCCGCATCGCGATGACCGTGACGAACCCGACTCTCATCGAGTCGCTCGACATGTCCGTGCCCCGACACGGTCTCTCGGCGCTGCTGCACGCGGGGGCGCATCCGATGTATTACGACTTCAACGCCGACCTGGATCTGGAGATCGATCTGGTCGACCTGAAAGACCACGTCACGGGACGGACGCTGTACGAGAAGATGATGTTCCGCTGAGTCACTTCTCGCTCGGCTGACCGAGCCGTCGGTCCGTGTAGAGGCTCGTCCGCGGAACGGAGTCTTTCGGGCCGGTAGAATCGCGGGATGGAATTCCACGCCGCTGCCCGCGTCCGCGCGCACCGCGACGGGCGAACGCGGAACGCCTGAGCGGGCGGGACGCGCGGCGTCCGAAGCTGAGTAGCCTGGAATCCGAGCCACCTGGAGAGTTCCCGTGACCGACGCCGTCCCCTCGATCGACGACGCCCCTTCTACCGACGTGTCCTATCCCGCCGACGGCTTCGCGCTGTTCCCCGACCGATCGGTCGTGGCGCTTCGCGTCAACGGTGAGCTGAAGGACCTCGCGACGCAGGTATCGGAGACGGACGCCGTCGAGCCCGTCAGGATCGACAGCCCCGACGGTCTGTCGATCCTGCGTCACTCGACGGCTCACGTGCTCGCTCAGGCGGTGCAGCGCATCGACCCGCAGGCGAACCTCGGCATCGGTCCGCCGATCGAGGACGGCTTCTACTACGACTTCGGCGTAGCCGAGCCGTTCACCCCCGAGAAGATCAAGGCCATCACGAAAGAGATGCAGCGCATCGTTCGTGAGAGTCAGCGCTTCGTGCGTCGCGTGGTGACGGATGACGAGGCTCGGGCGGAACTCGCATCGGAACCGTTCAAGCTCGAACTGATCGACCTGAAGAGCGCTTCGACAAGCTCAGCGACCGGGGGGCTCGCCGCTGACGGCGCGAGCGTCGAGGTCGGTGCCGGCGAGCTGACGATCTACGACAACGTCGACCGCGATGGCGTGACCGTCTGGAAGGACCTCTGCCGCGGCCCCCACGTGCCGGGCACCCGCATGGTCGGGAACGGCTGGGAGCTCACCCGCATCGCTGCGGCGTACTGGCGGGGGAGCGAGAAGAACCCGCAGCTGCAGCGCATCTACGGCACCGCGTGGCCGACCAAGGACGAGCTTCGCTCCTATCAGGAGCGCCTGGCCGAGGCCGCGAAGCGCGACCACCGCAAGCTCGGCAAAGAGCTCGACCTGTTCTCGTTCCCCGACGAGATCGGCTCGGGCCTGTCGGTGTGGCACCCGAAGGGCGGCATCATCCGGGGCGAGATGGAACAGCACGCCCGGCGCCGACACATCGCGGGCGGGTACACCTACGTGTACACCCCGCACATCTCCAAGCAGGACCTGTTTTTGCAGTCCAACCACCTCGTGACGTACCGCGAGGGCATGTTCCCGCCGATCCGCATGGACGAGGAGCGTGACGACGAGGGTCAGGTGACCAAGCAGGGCACCGACTACTACCTCAAGCCCATGAATTGCCCGATGCACATCCTGATCTACAAGGAGCGTGCGCGGAGCTACCGCGACCTGCCCATGCGCCTGGCCGAGAACGGAACGGTCTACCGCAATGAGCTCTCGGGCGCGCTGCACGGGCTGACCCGCGTACGGGGCTTCACCCAAGACGACTCGCACCTTTTCGTGACTCCCGAGCAGCTCGAGTCCGAAGTGACCCGCGTGCTCGATTTCGTCATCTCGATGCTGCGGGACTTCGGTCTCGATGACTTCGAACTCGAGCTGTCGATGCGCGATGACGAGAGCTCGAAGTGGATCGGCACCGAGGAGTTCTGGGACTACTCGACGAACGCGCTGCGAAACGTCGCCCTCGCAAGTGGGCTCAAGCTGACCGAGGTTCCCGGTGAGGCGGCGTTCTACGGCCCCAAGATCGACCTCAAGACGAAGGATGCGATCGGCCGCACCTGGCAGCTTTCGACCGTCCAGGTCGATCCCAACCTGCCCGACCGCTTCGACCTGGAGTACACCGGGCCCGATGGCGAAAAGCACCGTCCGATCATGATTCACCGGGCACTGTTCGGATCGATCGAGCGTTTCTTCGCGATCCTGCTCGAGCACTACGCCGGCGCCTTCCCGCTCTGGCTGTCGCCGGTGCAGGTCGTCGGCATCCCTGTCGCCGAGGATTATGCGCCGTATCTCGAAGACGTGATCGCCCGACTGCGCGAGAGGGACGTGCGCGCCGAGGTCGACAATTCGGACGACCGGATGCAGAAGAAGATCCGCACGCACACGACCGCAAAGGTCCCGGTGCAGTTGATCGTCGGCGAAGCGGATCGCGCGGGCGGCACCGTCTCGTTCCGCTTCCGTGACGGCACCCAGACGAACGGTGTGCCGGTGGATGAGGCGATCGAGCGGATCGTCGCGGCCATCGCTTCGCACGTGCAGGTGTCTACGGCCGAGGACCTCGCGTGACGGATCCCTTCTCGGGCGCAGGCGAGCCGGAGCTGATTGCGGCATCCGAGCTCGCGGGCGTGCCCGATGAGTTCCAGCGGCTCTGGACCCCGCACCGGATGGCATACATCCAAGCGGGCCCTGAGCCCCTGCGCCTCGATTGCCCGTTTGACGCCGCACCCCAGATGAGCGACGAAGACGGGCTCATCGTCGCTCGCGGCAAGACCGCCTACGTTCTGCTGAACCTGTTCCCGTACAACTCCGGTCACCTCCTGGTGTGCCCGTACCGTCACGTCGGTCTCTACGACGAGGCGACTCGTGAAGAGGTCGACGAGATCGCCGCGCTCACGCAGACCGGTATGCGGGTGCTGCGAGAGGTGTCGAAGTGCGACGGCTTCAACATCGGCATGAATCAGGGCCGCGTCGCGGGAGCCGGCGTCGAGGGGCACCTGCACCAGCACATCGTTCCGCGGTGGGCGACGGATGCGAACTTCTTCCCGATCATCGCGCGCACGAAGGCGCTTCCGCAGTTGCTCGGCGACGTACGCCGGGCGATCGCGGATGCCTGGAGTATTTGACTCCTCCACAGGACGACCGCGCGGTCACATTTCCTTTCCTGGAGCCACGCAGCTCCCAGGGCGAGCATTGCTCCGTAGCGTGTGCGAATGATCATCGACTCAGGTTGGGACTTTCTTTCGCTCGCTCGGCTGCGCTGGCCGGATGATCTCGGAAGCGGTGATCGTCAGTTTGTCGTGTTCGGCGACCACCATTGGTGGTTCTACGGGGTGGCCGACGTCTTCGGTGATCGGTGGGCCCACCCCGAAGAGTGGGTCGACGAGGTGTTGAACACTGTCGACTCGGACATGGTGCGCTACCTTGCCGTTGTGCTTGAGTCGGTGAACACATCGCTCGACTATTCGCTCGACGCCTATCCGTTTGATCGGATGCTTCGCGCCAAAGCGGCTGAACGCGGGCTGCACCACATGGGCTGCTATTTCATCGGCAACGAGTACTGGTCAGCTACCGGGCCGATGAAGACATTCGCCACCTACGTTGGTTCCGAGCAGTACCCGACTGTCACGGTTGAGGTAGCAACCACGACTCCCGGTTCGAGCGCCATGCATGCATAATGCAAGCATGGCCAACGTGTTGATCCGAGATCTGCCCGAGTCCGTTCATCGCGAGTTGACCCTTCGCGCCTCTGAACGGGGCCAGTCTCTGCAGCAGTTCCTGACGGGAGAGCTGGTGCGACTCGCGGAAACACCAACTCTGGAATCGGTTTTCACTCGGATATCTGCGCGAACGACCGGCAAGGTCGGCCTGCAGCAGGCGGTAGACGATCTCACGGCTGGACGCGCAGATTGATCGTCGTCGATGCGAGTGTGTTGGCCAATGCTCTCGCCGACGATTCGGATGACGGGGAACGAGCACGCGCCCGCCTCCTCTCCGAAAACCGACTTGTCGCGCCGGAACTCATCGATGTGGAAGTGGCATCGGTTTTTCGTCGAAGGTGGCTTGCGGGCGATCTCGACGAGGAACGCCTCGCTCTGGCGATCGAAGATCTCGCCGCTGTTGGGATCGAACGGATGCCGATGCGCCAGCTCATGAGCCGAGTGATCGACCTGAGACGCAATGTCACCCCGTACGATGCCGTCTACGTCGCCCTCGCCGAGGTGCTCGGTTGTTCGTTGCTCACCGCGGATCAACGACTCGCGCTCGCTCCCGGGCCCCGGTGTGAAATCGAGGCGCTCACCTCGCGGCGGTGAAATCGACGTCAGCGGACGCGGGTGACCTCGAACTGCAGCCGCGGGTTTGCGTAGAACTCCTGCGACTCGACGAGCTGCAGCTCGCGCTCGCCCGACTCGTGGGTGCGCTGCAGCAGGTCGAAGACGCTTGACACCGTGCGTGCGAGCGCGTCAGCCGCGTCGTCGGTGCGGAGGTAGTGCGCCGTGAACAGCGCGGCCGTCACATCGCCCGAGCCGTTTGCCTTCATCGGGAGCAGCGGGGTCTGGACGATCCAGGCACCGAAGTCGTTCACGACGAGCATCTCGATCGTGCCGGGCTCGCGATCGGGGCGCTCGACGCTCGTCACGAGGACCGTGCGCGGTCCCATCGCGCGAGCAAGGTCCGCCGCATCGAGGGTTGATTCCAGCGTGTCCGGTTCCGTACCGGTCAAGAATCCCAGCTCGAACTGGTTCGGCGTGATGAGGTCGGCAGCAGGAACGACGCGCTCACGCAGCAACACGGGAATCGCCGGGGCGACGAAGCATCCGGACTTCGCGTTTCCCATCACCGGGTCGCACGCGTACATCGCGTCGGGATTCGCGGCCTTCACGCGCGCCACGGCGTCGAGGATCACGTCGCCGATGCCCTCGCCGCCCTGGTAGCCCGACAGCACGGCGTCGATCTGCGGGAAGACTCCGCGTTCTTCGATGCCGAGGATCACGTCGCGCACGTCGTCGGGGCTGATCAGCGGCCCGCGCCATGCGCCGTAGCCGGTGTGGTTGGAGAAGTTCACCGTGTAGACGGGCAAAACCTCCACTCCGATGCGTTGCAGGGGGAACACTGCGGCGGAGTTGCCGACGTGACCGTAGGCGACGGCGGACTGGATGGAGAGCACCTTCATCGGACGATCATCCCATTTCATCGTTGTCGGAGAGCTCGCGTACGGCCGCGCCGAGGTCGGCTGCCAGTCGTTGAGCGTCCTCATCGGGCAGGTCGTGCACGGTGAGACGCAGGTGCCGTGCGGCCGCCGGATCGCCCAGCACGAACTCGTCGCCGGTGCGGACGAGCCATCCGCGCTCCTGCATTCCCGCCGCGACGCGTGCTGCCGGCATCGGTAACGGCACCCAGAGGTTAAGGCCGTCCGTGTCTGCGCAGGAGAGGCCGACGGCCCTCAGCCGGTGCGCGAACGCGGCGTTCCGCTCGGCATAGTGCGACGCTGCCGCGGTGATGGTCTCGCGTGCCTTCTCATCCGTCACGAGTGACAGGACCAGACGCTGCAGCAGATGACTGACCCATGTGGTGCCGGGACTCAACCGCAGCGCGAGACGATCGGCGGTGTGCGGGTCTGACGCGACGATCGCGAGACACATGTCGGGCCCGAGGAACTTCGACACCGAGCGGACGAGCGCAAAGCGCCGATGCTCTGGCCCGACCAGCGAGTGGAAGGGCTGGTTCGAGAGCAGGGAGAAATGATCATCCTCGATGATCAGGACGTACGGATGCTCGGCGAGCACCGCGCGCAGCTGTTCCGCGCGCTCGGCGCTGAGGCTCGCGCCGGTCGGGTTCTGCGCGCGGGGTGTGCAGACCACGGCGCGCACGCCCTGCTCGAGCGCAGCGCGAAGGCCCTCGACCGTCATCCCCTGGTCATCCATCGGCACGGGCACGGCGCGGTAGCCGCCGAGCCGCACCGTATGGATGCTTGCCAGGAAGCACGGGTCCTCGAGCGCCACGGCGTCATCGCGGGTCAGCGCCTGCGCCAAGATGCGCTCGACCGCGTCCACCGCACCACTCGTGACGGTCAACCGGTGCGGACGATCACCGAGGTCGCCACGCATCCAGGCGCCGCCCCATGCCGCAAGGCCTGGATCGATCACGGGCTCGCCGTAGAGGACCGGACGCCCGGCCATCGCGGACAGTGCCGCGGACGGATCGGGGATGAAGCGCGGATCGGGATTGCCCGTGCCGACATCACGTAGCGAGCCGCGCTCGGCGAACCCCTCCTGCGCGACGGGGGATCGTTCGACGACACGTGTGCCCGCGCGACCCCGCGTGATGATCAGACCCGCGCCGGCGAGCTGGCGATAGGCGGCCATGACCGTGTTGCGATTGACGCCGAGCTCATCGGCGAGCGTCCGCACGGGCGGGAGCAGGTCGCCCGGTGCGAGGTCCGAGCGCTCGAGCAGGGCGCGAACACTGTCGGCGATCTCGGTTGCCGAGCCGCCACTGATCCGTTGTGTCACCTGCATCCTCTGTTCGAGCATCGACCGTATCAAGCTCATGCTATCTTTTGGCCTATGCCAAAGCGGGCGGTACCCGATCCGTCCGGTTGCACAGCGAAAGGATCCCCCCTGTGACCTCTCCCACCACCGGTTCGTCACGCGTCAAGCGCGGCCTCGCCGAGATGCTCAAGGGTGGCGTCATCATGGACGTCGTCAACGTCGAGCAGGCGAAGATCGCCGAGGATGCGGGAGCGGTCGCCGTCATGGCACTCGAGCGCGTACCGGCCGACATTCGCGCCCAGGGCGGCGTGTCGCGCATGAGCGACCCGGACATGATCGACAGCATCATCGCCGCGGTCTCCATCCCGGTCATGGCGAAGGCCCGCATCGGGCACTTCGTCGAGGCGCAGGTCCTGCAGCAGCTGGGCGTCGACTACATCGACGAATCCGAGGTGCTCTCACCCGCCGACTATGTCAACCACATCGACAAGTGGGGCTACACCGTTCCCTTCGTCTGCGGTGCGACGAACCTCGGCGAGGCGCTCCGTCGCATCACCGAGGGTGCCGCGATGATCCGCTCGAAGGGCGAGGCCGGCACGGGCGACGTCTCGGAGGCAACCAAGCACATCCGCACGATCTCGGGCGAGATCAACCGCCTGCGTGCCATGACGAAGGACGAACTGTACGTCGCGGCCAAGGAGCTGCAGGCGCCATACGACCTCGTCGCCGAGGTAGCCGAGACCGGCAAGCTGCCCGTCGTGCTGTTTGTCGCCGGTGGGGTCGCAACACCCGCCGACGCGGCGATGATGATGCAGCTCGGTGCGGACGGCGTATTCGTCGGGTCCGGCATCTTCAAGTCCGGCAACCCGGCGGAGCGAGCGGCCGCGATCGTGAAGGCGACGACGTTCTACGACGACGCACAGGTCATCGCGGATGTCTCGCGCGGGCTGGGTGAAGCCATGGTCGGGATCAACGTGTCCGACCTGCCGGCCCCGCACCGTCTCGCCGAGCGCGGCTGGTAGAACCTCGTTCATGGGCGGTCGTCTTCGCGTCGGCGTGCTGGCGATCCAGGGTGACGTACGCGAGCATGCGCGGGTGCTGACTGACCTCGGAGCCGAGGTGCAGCTCGTGCGCCGGCCGGTCGAGCTCTCTTCCGTCGACGGACTCGTGCTGCCCGGCGGCGAGTCGAGCGCGATCGACAAGCTTTCGCGGGCGTTCGGGATGCAGCATCCGATCCGTGACGCGATAGCCGCCGGGATGCCGATGTATGGGACGTGTGCCGGTCTGATCCTGCTCGCCGACCGCATCACGGACGGCATCGTCGGGCAAGAGACGTTCGGGGGTCTCGACGTGACGGTGCGCCGGAACGCGTTCGGTGGGCAGACGGAGTCGTTCGAGACGGACCTCGATGTGCCGGCGCTGGGCGACCCGCCCGTGCACGCCGTCTTCATCCGCGCACCGCTTGTCGAACAGTGCGGTCCGGATGTCGAATCACTGGCGACGCTCGACGACGGCCGTGTTGTCGCGGTCCGCCAGCGCGCACTGATCGGCACCGCTTTTCACCCCGAGGTGACGGGTGAACACCGCTTTCACCAGCTTTTCCTCGAAAGCGTGCGCGCCACGGCCTGAGCGGATGTCGGGGACCGAGGTTAGGGTGACGACGTGACCGAATGGGTGGCGTTGCTACGCGGGGTGAACGTCGGTGGGATCTCGATCCGCAGCGTCGATCTGCGAGAGCTTCTGACGCGGATGGGCCTCGAGGACGTGCGCACCTTTCTCGCCAGCGGCAACGCGGCGTTCCGGTCGGCGCGATCGCACGAAGATCTGAAGCCGGCGATCGAGGCCGCGCTCGGGGAACGATTCGGCTACGACGCCTGGATCGTCCTGGTTGGACGCTCGGATATCGAAGCGGCCATCGCATCCTTTCCGTTCGACGCGGACGACGGCACACGACAGCCCTGGGTGATCTTCTGCGTCGATGACGCGACACGCGACGAGCTGACGGATGCCGCGGCGTCCCTGAAATCCCACGCCGATCCTGTCGCGCCCGGCCCCGGAGTCGTCTATTGGTGCCCAGCCAAGGGCAGCTCCACGGACACTCCGTTCGCGAAGGTGATCGCCCGGACCACCTACAAGGCCAGGACGACGAACCGCAATCTGCGAACGCTGCAGAAGATCGTCGCCTAACCCTCGACCGCCGCGGCGTTCGGTGCGAGATCGGTCGCCGTCGTAAACTGGATGAATGTCCGGCCATTCCAAGTGGGCCACGACCAAGCACAAGAAGGCGATCATCGATTCGCGCCGTGCCAAGTCGTTCGCCAAACTCATCAAGAACATCGAAGTCGCCGCCAAGATGGGCGGCGCCGACATGTCGGGCAACCCGACACTGGTCGACGCGGTCCAGAAGGCGAAGAAGACTTCTGTCCCGAACGACAACATCGACCGCGCCATCAAGCGTGGCGCGGGTCTCACCGGCGAGTCGATCGAGTACACGACGATCATGTACGAGGGCTACGCCCCGAACGGCGTCGCGCTGCTGATCGAGTGTCTGACCGACAACAAGAACCGTGCGGCGGCCGAAGTGCGCACAGCCATGACGCGCAACGGCGGCACCATGGCCGACCCGGGCAGCGTCGCGTACAACTTCCACCGCAAGGGCGTCATCGTCGTCTCGTCCGAGAGCGCGAGCGAGGACGACGTGATGCTCGCCGTTCTCGACGCCGGCGCGGAAGAGATCGAGCCGCACGGCGATGGTTTCGGTGTCATCACCGAGGCCACCGACCTCGTGAAGGTCCGCTCCGCGTTGCAGGACGCCGGGATCGACTACGAATCGGCCGATGTCGAGTTCGTGCCGAGCCTCAAGGTCGAGGTCGACGCGGACACCGCACGCAAGGTGTTCCGCCTGATCGATGCGCTGGAAGACAGCGACGACGTGCAGAACGTCTACTCGAATTTCGATCTGACCGCCGAGGTGCAGGCCGAGCTCGAGAACGACGAGTAGGGCGCGCCTCGGCGCCAGCGTCGGCCCGCACGCCTAGCGTGGGGGGAGTGCGCACCCGATCCCTCCGCGTGCTCGGCATCGACCCCGGGCTGACACGCTGCGGCGTGGGCGTCGTGGATGTCGCACCGGACCGATCGGGTCGACTCGTCCACGTCGGCGTCATCCGATCGTCGCCGGATATGCCGTTGCCGGAGCGCCTCGCCGTCATCGCCGCGGGGATCCGGGCGGTGCTCGTCGAGCACAGCCCCGATGTCGTGGCCGTCGAACGCGTTTTCGCCCAGCACAACGTGCGGACGGTGATGGGTACGGCGCAGGCGAGTGGAGTTGCCCTGCTGTTGGCCGCCGAGCATGGTCTGCCCGCCGAGACCCATACGCCGAGCGAGGTCAAGGCCGCGATCACGGGGTACGGCTCGGCCGACAAGCGTCAGGTCCAGACGATGGTCGCGCGGGTGCTGCGGCTGGATGCCCTTCCGCAGCCGGCGGACGCGGCGGATGCCTTGGCCCTGGCTCTCTGTCATGCGTGGCGTTCCGGCGGCGCGGTTGCTGGGCCGGGTACGACGCCGTTGACACCCGCCCAGCGTGCATGGGCCGACGCAGAACGCCTCGTCCGCCCATCCCGTTAGCCGTCGGTCGACAGCACCTGTCTCGGGTGCTGCGTGTCGCTCGAACATACCTACGATGATCCGAACTAAGATCTCCACATGATCTCGTCACTGCGCGGCGTCGTGCTGCATGCCGCTGTTGACTCCGTTGTGATCGAGGTCGGCGGTGTGGGCCTGAGCGTCGCGGTTCCCGTCGATGTCGCGCGCACGGCTCACGCGGGCCAGACCCTCGCGCTGCACACGAGCCTGATCGTCCGCGAGGATTCGCTGTCGCTCTTCGGATTCGAGTCGCGGGAAGAGCTCGAGCTGTTCTCGCTGCTCCTGCAGGTCACCGGTGTCGGCCCGAAATCCGCTCTCGGCGTCCTGTCACAGCTGACCGCCGAGCGCATTGCCGAAGCCGTGCATGCGGAAGACGACGCCCCCTTCCGGAAGGTCTCGGGCATCGGCCCCAAGACTGCCAAGCTCATCGTCCTGCAGTTGTCGGGCAAGATCGCGCCCGTCGCGTCGCGTTTGCCCGCATTCTCGGCACCCAGTTCGGACGTCTTGACCCAGGTTGCACAGGCACTCGTCGGGCTCGGCTGGCAGGAGCGTGTCGCCACCGAGGCCGTCACCACGGCCGCCGAAGAGGCAACGGAAGCCGATCGTGCGAGCGTGTCGGCGCTTCTGCGCGTGACGCTCGCCGCACTCGGACCCGCACGCCAGGGGAGTACCCGTGGCTGACGCTGCATCGGGCGACGACGCGTTCCGCGAGGTCGACCCGGTGGCCGAAGAATCCGAACTCGCCATCGAGGGCGCCCTGAGGCCCGGGTCGCTAGCCGATTTCGTCGGCCAGCCGAAGGTGCGCGGTCAGCTGCAGCTCCTGCTCGATGCCGCGCGCATGCAGCAGCGTCCAGCCGACCACATCCTGCTGTCGGGCCCGCCCGGTCTCGGTAAGACGACGCTGGCCATGATCGTCGCGCACGAGAGCCAGCGGCCACTCCGCCTCTCGAGCGGCCCCGCGATTCAACACGCCGGCGATCTGGCTGCTCTGTTGTCGAGCCTGACACCCGGCGAGGTCCTCTTCATCGACGAGATCCATCGGATGGCTCGGTCTGCGGAAGAGATGCTCTACCTCGCCATGGAGGATTTCCGGATCGACATCATGGTCGGGAAGGGTGCCGGAGCCACGAGCATCCCGTTGGATCTGGCGCCGTTCACCCTGGTGGGCGCAACGACACGGTCGGGCTTGTTGCCGAACCCCCTCCGGGATCGGTTCGGCTTCACCGGACATCTTGAGTTCTATGAGGCCTCGGACCTCGAACGCGTCATCGGGCGTTCGTCGAGCATGCTGGGCGTCGACCTCAGCCCCGAGGCTCGGGCAGAGATCGCGCTGCGTTCGCGCGGGACACCCCGAATCGCGAACAGGCTGCTGCGGCGCGTGCGCGACTTCATGCTGGTGCACTCGGAAGAGGGCGACCTCGCCGCGGTGCGGTCCGCTCTCGAGCTGTACGATGTGGACTCGATCGGTCTTGATCGTCTCGACCGCGCCGTGCTCGATGCTCTCGTCTTCCGCTTCGGCGGCGGGCCCGTCGGTCTCAGCACTTTGGCCATCGCGGTCGGGGAAGAATCCGAGACCGTCGAAAGCGTCGTCGAGCCCTATCTCGTTCGCATCGGCTTCCTCGGCAGGACACCCCGGGGTCGTGTCGCGACACCCGCGGCCTACGCCCATCTCGGTGCACCGCAGTCGCAGGGCGCGCTCAGACTCGATGACCTATAATCGCTGAAGGCTTACGCGCCTCTCTTGCCGTATGCCCTCAATCGCGCCGTGCGCCCCCGAAAGGCACCTTTCTTCATGGACATCCTGCTCATCGTCGTCCTGGTCGGCTTGCTCGGCTTCATGTTCTGGAATTCGCGTCGACGGATGCAGCGGGCCAAGGTCGAGCAGGCTGAGAAGGCGCGTCAGACGATCCCCGGCGCCGAGGTCCTGCTGCAGGGCGGCCTGTACGGCACGATCGTCGAGTTCGACCCCGAGAACCTCGACCAGCCTGCTCTGATCGAGATCGCCCCCGGCGTCGAGATCAAGGTGCACAGCCAGGCGATCCTGCGCGTCGTCGACCCGGCCGAGGGCGTTGTCTCCGAAGACGAGTTCATCGAAGCCGAAGCTTCCGAGGCCGAGTACATCGCGGGCGTTGCAGACGGCGAGATCTCGTCGCTGAGCGACGACCACAAGGCCGAGCTGCGTGCCCAGGCCGAGTCCGACCAGCGCGCGGCGGAGCGTAAGAACAACCCCGAGGCCTGACCTGCCCCGCGTGGCCCCCTTTTTTCTTCGAGAAAGCTGAGCCCTGGTGGCGACTTCTTCACCTGTCCGCCATGCCTGGCGGGCCTTGATCGGCCTGCTGGCGATCATCGGCATCCTGTTCGGCGTCAACGCGCTCGGCGTGTACGTGTTCCAACAGAGCACCTGGGCGCCCGAGCTTGCGCTCGATCTGCAGGGCGGTACGCAGATCATCCTCGAGGCGCAGACCGAGGATGGCGCCGCGCCGTCCAGCGAGCAGCTCGAGCAGGCTGTCACGATCATGCGCCAGCGCGTGGATGCCTCGGGTGTCGGTGAGGCCGATGTTGCGACCGAGGGCGGGCGCAACATCGTCGTGCAGATTCCGGGCACAGCCGACGAAGAAACACGCGAGCGTATCCAGGCGAGCGCGCAGCTTCAGCTGCGCCCCGTCATCTACACCGGGAGCCCGGCCACCGAGTTCGTCGGCGAGGACGGCGAAGCGACGCCGTATCCGACTCCGGACCCGTCGCTCGAGGCCACGCCCACCGCAGAGCCATCGAACGCCAGCGACCCCAACTGGGTCACGCCCGCATTGCAGGCCGAGTTCCTGGCGTACAACTGCGCCGACGAGAACAACGACCCCGCGAACGCCCCGGCCGACCAGCCGCTCATCACGTGCGAGACGGACGGCAGCGTCAAGTACATCCTCGGACCCGTCGAGATCGATGGCACGGCCATCGACGATGCGACGTTCGGTCTCGACACGACCAACAACCAGTGGTCGGTTCAGCTCACGCTGGACGCCGAAGGCACCGAAATCTTCGGTGAGGTCAGCCAGCGGCTGTACGGTGCGACCGCACCCCTGAACCAGTTCGCGTTCGTGCTCGACGGCGATGTCATCTCGGCGCCGTCGATGAACGGCCTGATCCTCGACGGCCGCCCGAGCATCACCGGAAACTTCGATCAGGAGAGCTCGCAGGCCCTCGCGGATCAGCTGAAGTACGGTGCACTGCCGCTGAGCTTCACGGTCGTCAGCTCCGACACCATCTCGGCGACCCTCGGTTCGCAGCAGCTACAGATCGGCCTGATCGCGGGCCTCATCGGCCTGGCTCTCGTCGCCCTGTACTCCCTGATCTCGTACCGAGCACTCGGCTTCGTCATCATCGCCTCGCTCATCGTGATGGGCGTGCTGACCTACGTGATGCTCTGCATCCTGTCGTGGCGCATGGGCTTCCGTCTGTCGCTCGCCGGTGTCGCGGGGTTGATCGTCACCATCGGGTTCACGGCCGACTCGTTCATCGTGTACTTCGAGCGAATACGCGACGAGCTGCGCGACGGCAAGAGCATCACGGGTGCCGTCGAGGATGGCTGGGCGCGAGCCAAACGCACGATCTACATCTCGAAGTCGATCAACATCCTGGCCGCCGTCGTGCTGTACATCCTGGCCGACGCCACGGTCAAGGGCTTCGCCTTCACGCTCGGCCTCACCACCCTGATCGACATTTTGATCTTCGTGATCTTCACGCACCCGGTCATGCAGCTGCTTGCCCGCACGCGCTTCTTCGGCCAGGGGCATCCGCTCTCCGGCCTCGATCCGACGGCGCTGGGCGCGGTCTACCACAGCCGCTCCGAGTTCCGCGCGCCGGTGGTAAGCGAGGGCACGAAGGCCAAGCGTCTCGCGCGTTCACGTGGTGAGGCGGAGCGACGACAGACGATCGCGGAACGCAAGCAGGCGGAGATCGCCGCCTCGTTCAAACCCGCTCCGAAGAACCCGGGAGGGAACGACTGATGCGCTCCATGAGCCAGTTCGGCAACGACCTCTACACGGGCAAACTCTCCGTACCCTTCGTCCCGCGACGTCGACTGTGGTTCATCGTCGCGATCGTGTTGGTGATCGGCTCGGCGCTGGGCCTGCTGGTCAAGCCCCCGCAGTTCTCCATCGAGTTCACCGGTGGGTCGCAGTTCACGGTCTCGGGCCTCGAGGCGCCCGACCAGCTCATCGCGACGGACGCCGTGCACACGGTCGTCCCCGAGGCGACGACGAAAGTCACCACGATCGGTGGCACGGCCATCCGCGTTCAGACGGACCAGATGAGCGCGGACGACACGCTTGCGGTGAGCGCTGCCCTTGCGACGGCCTACGACGTGCCGACTGAAGAGGTCACGACATCGTTCATCGGCCCGACGTGGGGTCAGGACGTCACGCGACAGTCCCTCTGGGGGCTCGCGATCTTCCTCGCGCTGACCTTCCTGATCATGGCGATCTACTTCCGCACGTGGAAGATGTCCGCCGCCGCGATCATCGGGCTCGTTGACGTGCTCATCATCACGGTCGGTGTCTACGCACTGGCCGGTTTCGAGATATCGCCCGCGGCGGTGATCGGATTCCTCACGATTCTGGGTTATTCGCTCTACGACACCACGGTCGTGTTCGACAAGATTCGAGAGAACACGACGGAGGACGGCCTCACCACGGGGCGCACGTTCGGCGAGTCCGTCAACCTGGCCGTCAACCAGACCCTGGTGCGCTCGATCAACACGTCCATCGTTGCGGTCCTGCCGGTTGCGGCGATTCTCTTCATCGGTGCGCTGTGGCTGGGCGCCGACACGCTCAGCGACATCTCACTCTCGATCACCGTGGGCATCGTCGTCGCGGCGTACTCGACACTGTTCGTCGCCGCGCCCCTGTACTCGCTGTTCCGCGAGGGCGAGCCGCAGCTGCGTGAGCGCGACGAGCGCGTCCGCGCGGCCCGGGAACTCGCCGCGGTGGACAGCTGAGCACCACACCGATGCCGCCGAGCCGTCCCGCGCGCGGGCGTAGGATGGTCCGATCCAGCGGGGTGGTGCCACACCGCTTTATCGAGGCGGGGGAGGGCACGGTATGACCGAAATCCTGCCCACGGCGCCGCAGACTTCGAGCCTTCGACGGCTGGTTCCCCGGATCTTTTCGCGTTCGACACGTCGCGGCGGGGTCGAACACCTCATCCGCACCGTGCGTGCCAACCACCCCAAGGGTGACTTCGCCCTGATCGAGCGCGCATACGTCGTCGCTGAGCGCGCGCATCAGGGCCAGCTGCGCCAGAGCGGCGAGCCCTACATCACGCATCCGGTTGCGGTGTCGCAGATCCTCGCCGAGCTCGGCCTCGGACCGAAGGCGATCGCTGCCGCGCTCCTGCACGACACCGTCGAAGACACCGCGTACAGCCTCGATCAGCTCTCGGCCGACTTCGGCGACGAAGTCTCGATGCTCGTCGACGGTGTCACCAAGCTCGACAAGGTCAAGTACGGCGATGCGGCGCAGGCCGAGACCGTCCGCAAGATGATTGTGGCGATGTCCAAGGACATCCGGGTGCTCGTCATCAAGCTGGCCGACCGCCTGCACAACGCGCGCACCTGGGGTTTCGTGCCGCCCGCGAAGGCGCACAAGAAGGCCACCGAGACCCTCGAGATCTACGCCCCGCTGGCGCACCGGCTCGGTATACAGGCAATCAAGGCCGAACTCGAAGACTTGTCGTTCGCGGTGCTGCATCCCAAGCTCTACGCCGAGATCGAAAGCCTCGTCAAGCAGCGCACACCACAGCGCGAAGAGTACGTCGACAACGTCATCGGCTCGGTCGAGGAAGACCTGCGAGAACTGCGGATCCGCGGAAGGGTCGCGGGACGCCCGAAGCAGCTCTATTCGGTGTACCAGAAGATGGTCGTTCGCGGACGTGAGTTCGACGACATCTACGATCTGATCGGCATCCGCGTCCTCGTCTCGACGGTGCGGGACTGCTACGCGGTGCTCGGTGCCATCCACGCGCGCTGGACGCCGATCCCGGGGCGCTTCAAGGACTACATCGCGACCCCGAAATTCAATCTCTACCAGTCGCTCCACACGACCGTTATCGGTCCGGGTGGCCGCACGGTCGAGATCCAGATCCGTACCAACGAGATGCACCAGCAGGCCGAATACGGTGTTGCGGCGCACTGGAAGTACAAGGAGCGCATCAACGGGGGCAAGGCCGATCCGAAGGCCCAGGACGCCGATATGGCGTGGCTCGCTCATATCTCGGACTGGCAAGCCGAAACCGCCGATCCGGGCGAGTTCCTCGACTCCCTGCGCTACGAGATCGGTGCGAAAGAGGTCTACGTCTTCACACCGAAGGGTCGCGTCATCGGTCTGCCGGCCGAGGCGACCCCGGTCGACTTCGCCTACGCCGTGCACACCGAGGTCGGTCACCGCACCATGGGGGCCAAGGTGAACGGGCGCCTCGTGCCCCTCGACTCCTCCCTGTCGTCCGGTGATGTCGTCGAGGTGTTCACATCCAAGAACCCCGATGCCGGGCCGAGCCAGGACTGGCTGAGCTTCGTCAAGAGCACCCGTGCGCGCAACAAGATCCGCGGATGGTTCACGAAGGAGCGCCGCGAAGAGGCTGTCGAGCAGGGCAAGGAAGCCATCGCCCGCGCGATGCGGCGGCAGAACCTGCCCCTGCAACGCCTGATGAACCAGGATTCGTTCGGCGAAGTCGCGCACCAGCTGCGTTATGAGGATGTCTCGGCGCTCTACGCCGCCGTCGGCGAGGGGCACGTCTCGACGCAGTCCGTCATCGAGAAGGTCACGGCCCTCGTCGCGACCGAGGAAGACACTTCGACCGGTCCCGTCGAACTTCCGCACCTGGGTCGGCCGCGCACGCCGCGGTCGAACGACACGGGTGTTCTCGTGCGCGGTGCCGCCGACATCCTGGTCAAACTGGCCAAGTGCTGCACGCCGGTGCCTGGCGACGACATCGTCGGTTTCGTGACGCGGGGCAGTGGAGTCTCGGTGCACCGTACCGACTGCCCCAACGTCGACGCGCTGACCGCGGATCCCGACCGCATGATCGAGGTCTCGTGGGCGCCTACGCCCAAGGGCATCTTCCTGGTGCAGATCCAGGTCGAGGCACTGGATCGTTCGGGTCTGCTCTCGGACGTGACGCGCGTGCTGACTGAGCATCACGTCAACATCCTGTCGGCGACGGTCGCGACCACCCACGAGCGGCTCGCGCTCAGCAAATTCGTCTTCGAGATGGGCGACATCGTGCACCTCGATCGTGTGCTGAATGCCGTGCGCCGGATCGACGCCGTCTACGACGTCTACCGCGTCACGACCGGTTGACGAGGCAGATTAGCCGCCTGCTCACGGATCCCCTCGAGGTGAGCGGCGATTTCCCGCCGCGCGTGCTTCGAACCCGGAAGACGCTTGACGGTATCCATTCGTGTGATCGCCTCCCGAGGATCTACCAGGCCTGCCTCGATCAGCGCGACGACGACGGAGGTGGCGCGCTCGCGATGTTCGGGCTCGCGGATGCGCCGGGCAACATCGATCAAGGTGCGTAGCGGTGACGTGACGAGCACGCCCTCGACATCCGCCACGTCTTGCTCTTCGACGCCCACGTCGTGGAAGATCGCCCGCCGGTCGATGAGGTTTCCAACTCGATGCGCGGCGCCGCGCATGACGCTGTGCCGCGACGGTGGGTCGGGGAGGACGCCGTAGACCCAGGCGGCACTCCACAGGCCGACGACGAGGCGGGACCCGCAGATCGACCGCAACGAGGCTGCGCGCGTGGCTGTGCTCTCGATGGCGTCCGCCGGCATGTATCCCTCGCCGATTTCGACGACGTCGCCGTCGAGCCGTGCGGCCGAGAGTTCGGCTACCGAGAGCCGCTCACCGGGAAGGTAGATCAGAGGCCAGAGCATGCGATCGATTGAATCGCACGCCCCGTGTGCCCACGGCTGACGCGGGCATATCTGTGGACAAGCTCTGCCCGGCTCTACCCGTCGACGACCTTGAGCCACGCGCGGCGCGTGTCGAGGTCAGCGGAGATCCGCTTCACGGCCGAGCTGTCACCCTTCGCGGTCGCGGCGGCAAGTTCGGCCTCGAGCTTGTCGATGGCGTCGGCGAGCTGACGTGCCATGTCGCCCGCGCGGGCCTTCGTCTCGGGGTTGTTGCGCTTCCAGTCGACCTCTTCGCGGGCCTTGAGGGCCTGCTCGATCTTGCGCATCGCGTCGTCGAGGGAGCGATCGCGCTCACGCGGCGATACGCGCCCGATCTCGTCCCAGCGGCGCTGAATCGAGGCCAGGAGGGAACGCGCGGCCGTCAGGTCGCGCTCGTCGGCAACCGCCGCGGCCTCTTCGAGCAGGGCCTGCTTGGCCTCGATCTTGGGCTCGGACTCGGCGACCTCCGCGGCCTCCTTCTCGGCGCGCGTGGCGTACAGCGCGTCGCCCGCGGCCTTGAACTTCGCCCAGAGCGAGTCATCCACCTTCTTGCCGGCCCGGCCGGCGGCCTTCCACTCATCCAGCAGAGCGCGGTACAGCGGAATGCCGTCTTCGCCCTTGGGGAGGAGTGCCTCGGCACGTTCGACCAGGCGAGCCTTGCGGTCGCGGGCGCCCTTGTGGGTCTCGTCCAGCTCGGCGAAGAATTCGCGTCGGTGCTTCTCGACCGTGGCACGGGCGTCGCGGAATCGCTTCCACAGCTCCTGCGATTCGCGTTTGGGCAGGCGCGGTCCGTTCTGCTGGTGCGCCTGCCAGGACTCGAACAAGTCGTTCAGCTCCTGCGTCGCCTGCTTCCACTGCACGGACTTGGGATCGCGCGCGGCGAGGGCCTCGGCCTTCACGACCAGCTCGGTGCGCTCCACGACGGCGGCGTTGACCGCCTCCTTGGCAGCGGCGGCTTCCGTGGCGGTGGCGGCGCTCAGCGTCTCGAGGATGGCATCAACACGACCCATGAGGTTCGCGAGGTTCCCGACCGCCGAGGCGCCGTCGATTTCGGCGCGCAGGTGCTTGGCCGCGGTGGTCAGGTCGGATGCAGAAGCCCCGCCGCCACGCTGACGCTGCTCCAGCAGGCGGACCTTGTCGGCCAGGTCGCTGAACTTACGGGCGAAGTAGGCGAGCGCCTCGTCGGGGGTGCCGTCGGGATACTGACCGACGACGCGCCAGCTGTCGGTGCCGTCTACGGCAGAGACCTCGCGGACGGAGACGGTGCCGTCGTCGTCGACGCGGCCCCACGCCAGGTCGGGGGCGGAAGCAGGCTCGGGGGACACGGTGCACCTCTTGCTGTGGGGGGCGGAAACTCCCCCAGCCTAGTACGACGCTCCGTGCGGGCTAGGGGGTGGTCGTCGGGCCGGGAACCGGATCGGACGACACGCTGGGCGTCGGGGAGGGCGAGATCTCGGTGACAGGGGCGCCGGGGCCGGCCCCGTAGTACGCGAACTGACCGCCGATGGCGGCGAGGATGACGATGCCGCCGACCACCGACGCCACGATCGTGTCGCGCCGGCGACGCGTGAGTTGCGACGCGCGCAACTCCAGGCGTGCCTGGTAGACGCGTGCTCGCTCGCGCTCTGCGCGGTCTTTATCCGGCTTGGCCATCCGTTGCTCCTGTGGTCGATCGCCTGAACTCTACGCAGGAGCGCTATGGGCGACCAAACTGGCACCCGAGCCCCCGCGAGTGGACGCAACATGCCGTGTCGTATGGATGTGGAACGGCATGTTGCGTCCACTCGGTAGAAGGGGTGGAGTGATGAAGGTGGGTGCGTCTCGTAGCTTGGTGTCAATTCCTGCGGGGTTCTCGTCGTCGTTGACGTAGGAGGGCCATCGTGGGATGACCAGTTGTTTCCGCCAAGAAGCAAAGAAGAGATCCCACGATGACCCAGAATCAGTCTGCCTTGACGACCCTGATCGCAGAAGTCCTCGCCGATCCTGACCTCGCCCATTCCGACGTGTTCCGTCGGATGCTGCAGGCGGGGCTGCAGGACCTTGTTGACGCGGAAGCGACCGCGAAGATCGGCGCGGCCCGTTACGAACGCACGGCGGAGCGCACCACGCGTCGCAACGGTGCTCGCGCGAAGACGCTCGCCACGCCCGCGGGGGAGGTCGACATTCAGATTCCGAAGCTGCGGGAGGGGTCGTTCTTCCCGAGCCTGCTCAGCCCACGCCGCCGTGTCGACAAGGCGCTCTACGCGGTGATCTGCCAGGCCTGGATCGACGGAGTCTCCACCCGCAAGGTCGACCAGCTCGTCCGCGCGCTGGGCAACGACACCGGCATCAGCCGGTCCACCGTCTCCCGCATCTGCTCCGAGATCGATGAGGTGGTGCACGAGTTTCTGCACCGCCGGCTCGATCACACCTGGTTCCCGTACCTGTTCCTGGACGCCACCTACCTCGACGTGCGCCACCGTGGCCGGGTTCTCTCCCAAGCCCTCATCGTCGCGACCGGGGTCAGCGGCGACGGCCGTCGGGAGATCCTCGGGATGGCTCTCGGCGACGCGGAGACGACGGACTTCTGGACCGAGTTCCTCCGCTCCCTCCGCGACCGCGGTCTGAAAGTCTCCACCGACACAGACCCGCTCGGCGTGACCCTCGTCACGTCCGACGCTCACGCCGGCATCAAAGCCGCCGTCAAAGCGATCCTCCCCGGATCGGGCTGGCAGAGATGCCGCGTCCACTTCGCTCGTAACGTCACCCAGAAGCTCGGATCGGCACGCTCCAAGCCCGTCAACGCGCTGATCTCGACGATCTTCGCGCAGACCACCCCCGAGGCCGTGATCGCCCAGTATCACCAGGTCTCCACGTCCCTCCGCGGGTCGTTCCCGGAGATCGCAGACATGCTCAATGCTGCCGAAGCAGACCTCACCGGATTCGCGCCGCTCCCGCGTGAGCATTGGCAGAAGGTCTGGTCCAACAACCCGATCGAGCGCCTCAACCGTGAGATCAAACGCCGCGCCGACGTCGTGCAGATCTTCCCCGACCGCGACTCCGTCACCCGCCTCATCGGCGCCGTCCTGCAGGAGCAGCACGAGGAATGGCAATACGGTGAACGCCGCTACCTCTCCGACATCTCCATGCGCAAACTCGTCCACACACTCCAAGACCACGCCGAGCCTGAGCGCCCCGACCTGTTCCTCACCGCCTGACCCTCACCCATCAAGGAAGCAGCCGGATTGACACCACAACACGGGACTTGACCATGAAGGTCGGGGGATGACGAGTGAGTCGCCATGTAGGAGGCCGCGACTAGCCTGGGACGGTGACGGGTACGCAAGCGCTGTTCCAGGGGTCGACACCCCTGGCGGTCCGCATGCGTCCGTCTTCCCTCGACGAGATCGCGGGCCAGGAGCACCTGCTGCGGCCCGGTTCGCCTCTCGTCGCGCTGGCAGACCCGAATCGGGCGTCGACCGGCGCCGTTTCGGTGATCCTGTGGGGCCCGCCGGGTACCGGCAAGACGACGCTCGCGCAGGCGATCGCGCGGTCGTCGGGTCGTCGCTTCGTCGAGCTGTCCGCGGTGACCGCCGGTGTGAAGGATGTTCGCGAGGTCATGCAAGAGGCGCTCACGCAGCGCGATCTGTATGGAACCTCGACCATCCTGTTCCTGGATGAGATCCACCGCTTCACCAAGGCGCAGCAAGATGCGTTGTTGCCCGGCGTCGAGAACGGCTGGGTTGTACTCATCGCCGCGACGACCGAGAACCCGTCGTTCTCGGTCGTGTCGCCTCTGCTTTCGCGCTCGCTCCTGCTCACTCTCCGCCCGCTGTCGGACGAGGAGTTGGGATCGCTGCTCGATCGGGCGGTGACCGATGCTCGGGGCCTGGCCGGGGCGGTCGCTGTCGATCCGGCCGCACGCGCTGCGCTCGTCCGACTGTCATCCGGCGATGCGCGGCGTGCACTGACCGCGCTCGAGGCCGCGGCGTCGATGGTGGGCGCGGTTCGTGACGTGCGGACGGATGACGAGCTCGATGTCGACGGTGGGGAAGACGATGACGGCGATCTGCCCGTCATCACCGACGACGTCGTCGCGCAGGCCGTAGACCGGGCCCTGCTGCGGTACGACCGACAGGGCGACGAGCACTACGACGTCATCAGCGCATTCATCAAATCCATCCGCGGATCGGATGTGGATGCCTCGCTGCACTACCTGGCCCGCATGATCGAGGCGGGGGAGGACCCGCGGTTCATCGCGCGGCGTCTGATCATCTCTGCGGCCGAAGACATCGGGCTCGCAGACCCACAAGCCCTGCCGATGGCGGTGGCTGCTGCCGACGCGGTTCAGTTCATCGGCATGCCCGAGGGGCGCATTCCGCTCGCCGAGGCGACCGCGTATCTGGCGACCGCTGCGAAGTCCAACGCGGCCTACGTGGCGATCGACAAGGCCATCGCCGATGTTCGCGGCGGACGTGCTGGCACCGTGCCTCTGCATTTGCGCGACGCGCACTACGCGGGAGCCAAGCGGCTCGGACATGGCAAGGGATACGTCTACCCGCACGACACGGAGGTCGGTGTCGCCACACAGCAGTACCTGCCCGACCCCTTGCGCGGCGTCCGCTATTACGAGCCGACCCCACGGGGGGCGGAACGAGACATCCGGACCCGCCTCGACAAGATCCGCCGAATCCTGGGCTCAGAAGACTGACGTGCTAGGATCTTCCCTGGCCTAGTTTCTGTCGAGCGTGCGGCTGCGCGAGAAGAAGCGACGGGTGTCGTCCTGTAGCCGGACGCCCCTGGCACACCCCTCTTCACTTCCCTCGGTCCGCTGCGCGCGAGCCGGGGTATTCCACGTTCGTACGTCCCGAAAGGTAAACGTGTCCACTAAGTCACGGACCCGCAGCAAGACCCGCCTGTCCCGCGCGCTCGGCATCGCCCTCACTCCGAAGGCCGCCAAGTTCCTCGAGAAGCGTCCCTACGCCCCGGGCGAGCACGGCCGCTCCAAGCGCAAGCAGGACAGCGACTACGCCGTCCGCCTCCGGGAGAAGCAGCGTCTTCGCGCCCAGTACGGCATCCGCGAGGCGCAGATGCGCAACACGTTCAACGAGGCACGCCGCCAGTCCGGCCTGACCGGTGAGAACCTGGTCGAGCTGCTCGAGCAGCGTCTCGACGCGCTCGTCGTGCGCTCGGGCTTCGCCCGCACCACGGCGCAGGCCCGCCAGCTCGTCGTGCACCGTCACATCCTGGTCGACGGCCAGCTCGTCGACCGCCCGTCCTTCCGCGTGAAGCCGGGTCAGATGATCCACGTCAAGCCCAAGAGCGAGGGCACCGAGCCGTTCCAGGTCGCTGCCGCCGGTGGCCACGCCGACGTTCTGCCCCCGGTTCCGGGCTACCTCGAGGTCGACCTGTCGACGCTCCAGGCCCGCCTGGTCCGTCGCCCGAAGCGTGCCGAGGTTCCGGTCACGTGCGAGGTCCAGCTCGTCGTCGAGTACTACGCGGCGCGCTGAGCACAGCGATTCACCGAAGGGCGTCCGATCCGCGAGGATCTGGGCGCCCTTCGTCGTCGGACACTACGATGGACGGATGCCGCGCGTGCGGTTCATGAGTGCGAGGAAGTGGTGACATGAAGAGCCTGCTCTGGTTCCTGATCGGTATCGTCGGCGGTTTCGCCGCTGCCCACGTGATCAACAAGAATCCGACCGGCCACGAGGTCCTCGCCGAGGTCGACGCGCGCATCGGTGAGTTCACCGATCGCATCGGCGAGGCGTACCGGGGTCAAGAGGCGAAGCTCGACGATTTCGTCAGCGGAGCACGGGATGTTGCGGCCGGCGCCGTATCCGCCGTCTCGGATGCTGCCGCTTCCACGAAGGCCGCCGCTTCGGACGCGGTCTCGGATGCGGCCGAGACCGTCTCGGACGCCGTGACCGACACCGCCGAGTCGGCCAAGGACTGACCCCAACCGTTTTCGCGGCCGCCCTCGCCGGGTGGCCGGTTACTCACGCGCTTACCCCTGCGAGGAATCCCGCTCATGAAGACCGCCGAGATCGCTCAGCGTTACCTCGACTATTTCGAGAAGAACGGTCACGTGATCGTGCCGAGCGCCTCGCTCGTCACGGACGACCCAGCGCTGCTGTTCACGGTCGCCGGCATGGTTCCGTTCATCCCGTACCTGAGTGGTGATGTTCCGGCCCCGTACAAGCGCGCCGCCGACGTACAGAAGTGCATCCGCACGCTCGATATCGAAGAGGTCGGTCACACACCGCGGCACGGCACCTTCTTCCAGATGCTCGGCAACTGGTCGTTCGGCGATTACTTCAAGGAAGGCGCGATCCGCTTCGCGTGGGAACTGCTCACGACTCCGGATGCCGAAGGTGGCCTGGGATTCGATCCGAAGGACCTGTGGGTCACGGTCTACGAAGAAGACGACGAGGCCCACGACCTCTGGCGCTCGTTGACGGATCTGCCGGAGGAGCGCATCCAGCGCCTCGGCAAAGACACGAATTACTGGTCGACGGGCCTTCCGGGCCCCGCCGGTCCGTGTTCCGAGATCTTCTTCGACCGTGGTCCCGCGTACGGCATCGATGGCGGGCCCGCCACGGACGACGATCGCTACGTCGAGATCTGGAACCTCGTCTTCATGCAGTACGAGATCACCAACGTGCAGTCGAAGTACGTCTTCGACATCGTCGGAGAGCTGCCGAACAAGAACATCGACACCGGCATGGGGCTCGAGCGCGTCGCGTTCATCAAGCAGGGCGTCGACAACATGTACGAGACGGACCAGGTGCGTCCCGTTCTCGACCGGGCCGTCGCGCTCTCGGGCCGCACGTACGGGGCGGATCACCAGGACGACATCCGCTTCCGCGTCGTGGCCGATCACGTGCGCTCGTCGCTCATGCTGCTCTCGGACGGCGTGACCCCCTCGAACGAGGGCCGGGGCTACATCCTTCGCCGCCTCATGCGTCGAGCGATTCGTTCCATGCGCCTGCTGGGTGTGGACGGTCCGACATTCGCGGAGCTGTTCGCCGAGTCCCGCGACGCCATGAAGGAGTCGTACCCGATCGTCGCGACGGATTACCCGCGCATCGAGCAGTACGCCCTCGCGGAAGAGGCGACGTTCCTGCGAACGCTCGCTGCGGGTTCGAGCCTGCTGGATGACTCGGTCGTTCAGATGAAGGATGCCGGGGGCACGACGATCTCCGGATCCGAGGCGTTCCTGCTGCACGACACCTACGGGTTCCCCATCGACCTGACTCTGGAGATCGCCCAGGAAGCGGGCCTGTCGGTCGACCGCGACGCCTTCGACGCCCTCATGCTCGAGCAGCGCACCCGTGCAAAGGCAGACGCGAAGTCGCGCAAGCGGCAACTCGCCGACACGAGCATCTATCGCGAGATGCGAGCGCTCGGAGAAACCGCGTTCACGGGCTACACGGATCTCGAGACGGAGTCGCGCGTGCTCGGGCTCTTGGTCGACGGTCTTCCCGCAGACCGCGCCAGCGCGGGCCAGATCGCCGAGGTGTTTCTTGCCGAGACGGCGCTCTACGCCGAGTCGGGTGGGCAGGTTGCCGACAAGGGTGTGATCGTCGGTCCAGGCTACGAGCTCGAGGTCCTGGACGTTCAGCGGCCCGTGCCCGGCCTCATCAGCCACACGGTCGAGGTGACGACGGGTGAGGTCGGTGTCGGCCAGCCCGCGACCACTGTCGTCGATGCCCTCAACCGACGCGCGGCGCAGCAGGCGCACTCCGCGACGCACCTGATCCACGCGGCCCTGCGGGACACCCTCGGGTCGTCGGCGACGCAGACCGGATCGCTCAACCGTGCCGGCTACCTCCGTTTCGACTTCGCGTGGGGGCAGGCGCTGTCCGACGCGACCAAGTCTGAGATCGAAGAGATCGCCAACAACGCGGTGCGCGACAACCTCGAAGTGTCGACCCGCGTTCTTTCGCTCGATGAGGCGAAAGCTGCCGGAGCGCAGGCGCTCTTCGGCGAGAAGTACGGCGACGTCGTGCGCATGGTCGACATCGGGGGGCCCTGGTCCCGCGAGCTCTGCGGTGGTACCCACGTGTCCACGAGCGCACAGATCGGCCTCATCAACCTCGTCGGGGAGCAGTCCGTCGGCGCATCCAACCGTCGCGTCGAGGCCCTCGTCGGTCTGGACGCGTTCCGGGAACTGGCGGCGGAGCGCGCGATCGTGTCTCAGCTCACGTCGACGCTCAAGACGCCGCGCGACCAGCTACCCGCCCGCATCGCTGAGCTCACCGCGAGCCTCAAGGCGGCCGAGAAGAAGGTTGCGGCGTTCGAGACCCGCGCTCTCCGCGATCGCGTCCCGGCGCTCGCTCAGACGGCTTCGGCTGTCTCCGGCACCGCGCTCGTGGCCGAGTCCGTTGGAGCGGTGGCGTCGCAGGACGACCTCCGGCAACTCGTCACGGCCGTGCGTGATCGCCTGGGCACGGAGCCCGCGGTCGTCGCGCTCGGGGGCACCATAGACGGTCGTGCTGTCGTGATCGTGGCGACGAACGAGGCCGCCCGCACCGCGGGGGCGAAGGCGGGTGCCCTCGCGAAGGGTGCCGCTGCTGCTCTCGGCGGCGGTGGCGGCGGTCGTGACGACGTCGCGCAGGGCGGGGGCACGGATCCCGCGGCCATCCCGGCGGGTCTCGCCGCTGTCCGCTCTGCTCTCGAGGCGCTCACCGCGTGAGCAGCTTCCGACCGGGCGTGCGACTCGGAATCGACGTCGGCATGGCCCGAGTCGGTGTTGCGCGCTGTGACCGTGACGGCCTGCTTGCGACGCCGGTCGAAACCGTCCCGCGGGCGAGCGGTGATCCTATTGCGCGGGTCGTCGAGATCGCACGCGAACTCGACGCGGTCGAGATCGTGGTGGGCCTGCCGATCAGCCTCGCCGGACGGGAGACGGCGTCGACCGCCGACGCTCGCGAGTTCGCGGGGGCGGTGGCCCAGGCATCCGCTTTACCCGTCAGGCTGCTCGACGAACGCCTGACGACCGTGACGGCCAACGATGCCCTCCGCCGTTCCGGGCGCTCCCAGCGAGGTTCACGTAGCATTGTGGACCAGGTCGCCGCGGTCGTGCTCCTGCAGCAAGCTCTCGATGTCGAGAAGCGAACGGGGCTTCCGGCCGGTCAACCCGTCCTGCCCGAGGAGTAGTTGATGTCCGACGACAAGCGTCCCGACGAGCATTCCGGTGATGACCGGCTCGCCGACCTGTTCGGGCGTCTGCCCGATCCGCGCAGACGCGCGGTCGACGACTCCGCGGCCCCGGCCGAGGAGAAGCCCACTACTCCACCGCTGCCGGCGTCCTCTGCCGAGGACGCCGCTGCGCGTCAGGTCCCGCTTTCGCGCCGTGAGTTGCGCCAGCGCGCGACGGGTGAGAGCCCCACGGTCGCGTCACCTGCCAGTCAGGGACAGGATGCTCCGGCACCTGCGCCGTCCACGCCGCCTGCACCAGCTGCGCCGACCGCAGCATCCGTGACACCCGACCCCACCCCCGAACCCCGAGCGACGCCCCGTGCGCCGAGCGCGGCGGAGGTGATCCCGGGCGGTGTCGCCGCGGGCGCTGCGGCGGGCTCGCAGCCGCAGCGGCGTCGCTCGGCCACGCCCACGCTCGAGGATGTCTCGCCCGAGGGTCGCGCGACGTCGACTCCGACGCTCGACGAGCTGTTCGCCGAGGAGAAACGTATCGTCCCGTCCAAGAAGGAGAAGCGCCGCAACCGTCGCATCGGCGGGTGGATCGCGCTCGGCGTGGTCGTTCTGCTGTTCGGCGGCATCGGGCTCGGTGTCGTGTGGGCGTGGAGCAACTACGAGGGCCCCATCCGTGCCCTCATGGGATGGGAAGAGCCGCGCGACTACGAGGATGGCATCGCTGAGGGCGAGGCCCTCGTCACGATCTCCTCCGGCGACGGGGGACAGGCGATCTCGCAGAGTCTCTTCAACGCCGGCGTGACAAAAACCCCCGGCGCGTTCTATTCGTGGTTGCTCGAACTCGATGCGGTGCCCACCTTTTATCCCGGTGTGTACACGCTGCAGCAGAAGATGACGTCGGCCGCCGCTCTCGCAGCGCTCGAGAACCCCGAGAACAAGCTCGAGAACTCTGCACTCGTCCGCGAAGGATTGACGGTGGAGCAGACCCTGCCGATTCTGGCGGAGGGCATCGGCCTGCCGATCGAGGACTTCCAGGCCGCCATCGCAGATCCCGCTGCCTACGGCGTGGCCGCGTCGAGTCTCGAGGGGTGGTTGTTCCCGGCGCTGTACGAGTTCGATCCGGGAATCACCGCGACGCAGGTCATTCAGCGGATGGTGGACCGCACCGTGACCTCGCTGGATACCGCGGGCGTTCCCGTCGACGATCGCCAGCGCATCCTCACGATCGCCTCGATCATCCAGCGCGAGGCACGCGAGACCGATGACTTCTACAAGGTCTCTCGCGTGATACAGAACCGCCTGCTGCCCGATAACCCCGAGACGTTCGGCAAGCTCCAGATGGACTCGACGGCGCAGTACGGCTACGGCGAGATGCACGACGGAACGGTGAGCTCGTCGGCAGAGGCCCTCGAAGACGACAATCCCTGGAACACGTACGTGGTCGAAGGGTTGCCGGTCGGACCGATCGCGAACCCGGGCGATGTCGCCATCGACGCGGCGATGAAACCGGTGGAAGGCACCTGGCTCTATTTCGTGACGGTCAATCTCGACACCGGCGAGACCGTGTTCACCGACACGTATGACGAGCACCTGCAGGCTGTCGATCAGTGGCAGCAGTGGTGCGCAGACAACCCCGACGGCGGTTGTTGACGTGACGGAGGTGCCGGGCCCCGCGGCTCTCGCCGTGTGGGGCAGCCCCGTCGCGCACAGTCGCTCGCCCGAGCTGCATGCGGCCGCATATGGCGTGCTCGATCTTCCCTGGAGTTACACCCGACGCGAGGTCGACGCGGAGGGGTTCGACGCTGCTCTGGCGGGCCTGGGACCGGAATGGCGCGGCCTCTCCCTGACGATGCCTCTCAAGGAGCGTGCCTTCGCGGCTGCGTCTCGTCGCGATCGGCGCGCCGAACTCACCGGCGCCGTGAACACCCTCCGACTGGGCCCCGACGCCGGACCGCACGGCGTTAACACGGACGTCGGGGGGCTGGTGGGCGCCTTGCGTGAGCTCAGCGTTTCGGCGCCGGATGTTGCACGCCTGATCGGCGCGGGGGCCACTGCATCCTCCGCGATCGTCGCGCTCGGAGAGCTCGGCACGCGACGCGTGGATGTCTGCGCCCGTCGTCTCGTATCGATTGCGCCGCTCGTCGATCTGGGCGACCGGATCGGCGTCGACGTGCATCCGTATCCCCTCGGGACGCCCCCGCACGCCGCCGCGGACGTGACCATCAGCACCCTGCCGGGCGGCACGGTGCTCGCGCCCGAACTCGTCGCGTCGGTGGCGGATGCGGGCGGCTCGCTTCTCGATGTTGCGTACAGCCCCTGGCCATCGGCTCTGGCCGAGGCATGGTCGACAGGCGGGGCCCGCGTGATGTCGGGACTCCCGATGCTGCTCCACCAGGCGCTGTTGCAGGTGCGCTTCTTCGTCTCGGGCGATGTCGAGGCCTCGTTGCCGGACGAGCACGCGGTGTTCGCCGCGATGCACTCCGCGCTCATGGGAGACTAGGAGGATGCTCCGCGTCCTCACCGCCGGCGAATCGCACGGCCCCGAACTGATCGCCATCATGGAGGGTCTGCCCTCCGGCGTGCCCGTCTCATCCGAGGCGATCCAGGCCGACCTGCAACGCCGCAAGCTCGGCTACGGCCGCGGCTCGCGCATGAAGTTCGAGCAGGACGAGCTCACGATCTCGGCCGGTGTTCGCCACGGCCTGAGCCTGGGCAGCCCGATCGCGCTTCGCGTCGGCAATACCGAATGGCCCAAGTGGGTCGAGGTCATGAGCGCCGAACCGGTCGAGTTGACCGAGAAGTCTCGTGGACGAAGTGCGGCTCTCACGCGTCCGCGCCCGGGCCACGCCGATCTTGTCGGCATGCAGAAGTACGACTTCGACGAGGCCCGACCGATCCTCGAGCGCGCAAGCGCCCGTGAGACGGCAGCCCGCGTCGCTCTCGGCGCGGTCGCGCGCGCGTTCCTGGCCGAGCTCGGCATCCGTCTGGTCAGCCACACCCTCTCGATCGGTACCGTGCATGTGCCGGATGGTGCCGCGCTACCCACGCCGGACGACGTGGACGCGCTCGACGCCGACGACCTGCGGTGCTTCGACGCCGAGACCTCGACGCGCATGGTCGCCGAGGTCGACGCCGCGCGCAAGGACGGCGACACTCTGGGCGGGATCGTCGAGGTGCTCGCCTACGGCCTGCCGCCGGGACTCGGGTCTCACGTGCACTGGGATCGACGGCTCGATGGCAAGCTCGCCCAGGCACTCATGAGCATCCAGGCGATCAAGGGCGTCGAAGTCGGCGACGGCTTCCTCACCACGACGCGCCGGGGCTCGGCCGCCCATGACGAGTTGTTCGCCACGACCGACGGCATATCGCGATCGACCGATCGGGCGGGCGGAACCGAAGGCGGCATGTCGACCGGCACCGTGCTGCGTGTCAGCGCCGGCATGAAGCCCATCGCGACCGTGCCCCACGCGCTTCGCACGGTCGACGTCGCGACGGGTGACACGGCATCCGCGCACCACCAGCGCTCGGACGTCTGTGCTGTCCCGGCCGCGGGGGTCGTGGCCGAGGCGATGGTCGCCATCGTGCTCGCCGACGCCGTGCTCGAGAAGTTCGGCGGCGACAGCGTCGGCGAGACGCGTCGCAACCTCGACAGCTACCTCGCGGCTATCCCCGAGACGCTGCGCACGACGCCCGCGTCCGAGGCGGCACTCGTCGAGCATGAACTCTTCGGCTGACGCCCGGGCCATCGTCTTCATCGGCCCGATGGGTGCGGGCAAGACGAGCATCGGGCGCCGCGTCGCCCGCGCACTGCATCTTCCGTTCGTCGACACCGACCGCGTGATCGTCCGCGATCACGGTCCCATTCCGGAGATCTTCACGATCCAGGGCGAGCCACGCTTCCGCGCGCTCGAGCGCGAGGCCGTGGCGGAGTCCCTCGGACACGGCGGGGTCATCTCACTGGGCGGGGGAGCGGTGCTCGATGCAGACACGCGGGCAGCGCTCGCGCCGCACCGCGTCGTGTACCTCACCGTTTCGCCCGAGACCGTTGCCTCGCGCATCCGCGACGCCAACCGGCCGCTTGTTGCGGGCGACGATCCGGTCGGCGCTTGGGAGCGGATCTACGCGGAGCGCCGCCCTCTCTACGAAGAGGTCGCCGACGTGACCTTCGACACATCCTCCGGGCCGATCACGCATGTCGCGACGGCCGTCCTGGACTGGCTGAAAGCAGACGAATGAACGACGTCACCACTATCACCGTCACCGGCGAGTCCAGCTACGACATCACGGTGGGCCGCGGCATCCTCGACCGTGTGGGCGCCGCGCTCGCGCCGACCGTCCGCAAGGTCCTCGTCGTGCACCCGCCGACGCTCGGAGCGCGCGCGGGTGAGCTGCGTCAGCAACTGATGGACGAGGGCGGTCGGGAAGTGTTGCTCGCCGAGATTCCGGATGCCGAGCAGGGCAAGCGCGTCGAGGTCGCGGCGTTCTGCTGGCAGATCATGGGCCAGGCCGACTTCACACGAACCGACGCGGTTGTCGGCTTCGGAGGCGGGGCCGTGACCGACCTGGCGGGCTTCGTCGCCGCGACCTGGCTGCGCGGCGTCGACCTGGTGCAGGTGCCGACGACCGTGCTCGGCATGGTCGATGCGGCCATCGGAGGCAAGACCGGCATCAACACGGCCGAGGGCAAGAACCTGGTGGGAGCGTTCTGGGCCCCGCGCGCCGTGATCTGCGACCTGGACCTGCTCGAATCGCTGCCGAAGAACGAGGCCGTCGCCGGGTTCGCCGAGGTCGTCAAGGCCGGCTTCATCTGGCACCCGCAGATCCTTGACGCGATCGAGGCAGACCCCACCGCGGCAACGGATGTCACGAGCCCCGTCTTCCGCGAGTGCGTCGAACTCGCGATCGGGATGAAGGCCCGTGTCGTGAGCGAGGACTTCCACGAGTCTGGCCTGCGCGAGGTCCTGAACTACGGTCACACACTCGGCCACGCGATCGAGCACGCAGAACGCTATCGCTGGCGCCACGGCGCCGCGATCTCGGTCGGTATGGTCTTCGCGGCCGAACTGTCACGCCTGGCGGGACGCTTGCCGGATGCGGCGGCTGCGCGTCACCGCGACGTCCTGGAACTCCTCGGGCTTCCCACCACCTACCGGGCGGGAGCGTGGCCGACTCTGCTCGCGTCGATGCAGCGCGATAAGAAGAGCCGCGCCGGGCTGTTGCGCTTCATCGTTCTGGACGACATCGCCCGCCCCACCGTCTTGCAGGCGCCGGATGACTCGCTCCTGTTCGCCGCGTACCAGGAGGTCGCGGGCGGCTGAGCTGCGGTCGCCGAGCTGGAATCTCGGTCGCTGAGCCTGTCGAAGCGACCCGTTGTGCGAATGTTCCGGTGCTCCCTTCGACAGGCTCAGGGAGCGTAGGGCGCTAGTTTGGTGAGCATGACCGTGCCCCGCCGCATCCTGCTCGTCAACGGCCCGAACCTGAACCTGCTCGGCACGCGCGAGCCCGGAATTTACGGCAGTGCAACCCTCGCCGATGTTGAGCGAATCACGTCCGACGCCGCCTCGGCGCACGGGCTCGAGGTGCGCGCGGTCCAGAGCAATCATGAGGGCGTGTTGATCGACGCGATCCATGCGGCACGCGAAGATTGCGCCGGCATCGTCATCAACCCCGGAGGGCTCACACACACATCGGTCGTTCTGCGTGATGCGCTCTCCGGTGTCTCGCTGCCGGTCGCCGAGGTCCACATCTCGAACGTGTACGAGCGCGAGGAGTTCCGCCATCACTCGTACGTCCACGATGTCGCCGTGGTCCATGTGATCGGCGAAGGTGTCGACGGATACGCGAAGGCCGTGCGTCTGCTGATCCCCGTGATCACGGGCGCGGCGGACGGCTGAGCGGAGTCATCCCGTAGAATCGAACGTCGGCTCGCTTCGACACAGTCAGCGACCGCTCCTTCTTCGCTCCGCGAGCACGAGCCGCGCCCCACACACGAACGGAATCCTTGGAACATGGCATCCACCGCAGACATCAAGAACGGCGTCGTCCTCAGCATCGACGGACAGCTGTGGAACGTCATCGAGTTCCAGCACGTCAAGCCCGGCAAGGGCGGCGCTTTCGTCCGCACCAAGCTGAAGAACGTCGTCTCGGGTAAGACCGTCGACCGCACCTACAACGCGGGCGCGAAGATCGAGATCGAGAACGTCGACCGCCGCGACTTCACGTACCTGTACAACGACGGCGACAACTTCGTCTTCATGGATACCGCCGACTACGACCAGCTCACGGTCGCGGCCGCGACCGTCGGCGAGGCGAAGAACTTCCTGCTCGAGAACCAGCAGGTGCAGATCGCGCTGAACAACGGCAACCCGCTCTACGTCGAGCTGCCGGCCTCCGTCATCCTCGAGATCACGTACACCGAGCCCGGGCTGCAGGGCGATCGTTCGTCGGCCGGCACCAAGTCCGCCACGGTCGAGACCGGGTACGAGATCCAGGTGCCCCTGTTCCTCGAGACCGGCACCAAGGTCAAGGTCGACACCCGCACGGGTGACTACCTCGGCCGCGTGAGCTGACCGAGTGAGCGCTCGAACCAAGGCGCGCAAGCGCGCCCTCGACATCCTCTTCCAGGCGGATGTACGTGGTGACGAACCCGGTGTGATCCTGGCGGCCGAGGCGCAGCGCGCCGCGAGCGAACCCGCCCGCGAGGCATCCTGGCTCTACGCGCGCGAGATCGTCGACGGCGTGATCGACCACCACGAAGAGATCGACGAGCTGATCGCGACGCACAGCAAGGACTGGAAGATCGAGCGGATGCCCGCGGTCGACCGTGCCCTGCTGCGCATGGGCGTGTGGGAGCTGTTGCACAACGATGAGGTGCCGACCGCGGTCGTGATCGACGAGGCCGTGGAGCTTGCGAAGGAGTTCTCGACGGATGACTCCGGCTCGTTCGTGCACGGAGTGCTCGCGCGCGTCTCTCGCTCTGCCTGAATGGACCCTCGCTCGTTGAGCGAGCGGAGCGAGTCGAAACGTTAGAGCCGCGCGGGCATTTCGTCTCGTCGCTGCGCTCCTCGCTCAATGACCGAGGGGCCGGACTGCGAGGATGGACAGTGTGGATTCCAGCTGGCGCGGTCTCATCGAGGTTGCCGACGTCGCCCCGGGCATCCCGCTCGCGCTCGGCGTAGAGCTGCGCCAGCGCACGCCGTACCGGCCGGATGACTGGGCCCCGCGGCGGGTCGAGAGCGTGCATCCGCGCGCGCTCCTGGGTCGTCGCGATGATCTGTCGCTCGGCGTCCGCCCGCTCATGCGGAGCGAGAGCACGGGCATGTGGATCAAAGGCCAGGTCTCGTGGGACTCCGTACGACGGCCCGGTTTCGGCTTCGACCCCACGCATGCCCGGTGGTTCTCCGACCTCGCGACCCTCCTTTTGGGGGTTCGGACCGTCGGCCCCTTCGCCGACCCGGGCGAGTGGCTGACACTCGACGCGGTCGAATCGAGCCTGCTCTGGCCGCACCTGCGCTCGGCGCGCATCGCCGGGATTCCTCTCGTCTCAACGAGCGAGCACCAGAGCGTTGCGCTCGGATACGAGGCGACCGCGGCAATCGACGTGACGGATGCCGGTGAGGCGCTGCGTCTCCGAACGCACGTCACGGTCGACGGCGTGCCGATCGAGGATGCGGTCATCCGCCCCGTCGGTCACATCGGAATCTACGTCGCCACCCTGGACCGCGACCCCCTCCCGATCCTGCTCGCTCCGTGCAAGCTTCCGGACGCCGCCCGATCCCTCCTCAGCCACGACGAGGGGCTGCTGATTCCCGCGGAGGAGCGCGAAGAGTTTCTCGCAGACGGCCTGCCCCGACTCGTCCGCCGCGCACGCGTCACCGCTGCGCGAGGCATCACGCTTCCCGCTCCGCCACAGCCGACGGCGGTCGTCACGGCGTCCTTCGGTGACGACGACGTGGAGTACCGCATCGAATGGTCCTATCCGGGTGTCACCCGACTTGCCTACGACTCCGGGTCGCACCCCGATCGTGACCCCGCGGCCGAAGCCGAGATCGGATCGGGCCTCGAGACCGTCTGGCGAGAGACATCCGATGCGCCATTCGCGCCCACGGGACGGCTGAGCGACACGGATGCTGCGGAGTTCGCCACGCGCATCCTGCCCGGCTGGGGTGCGCTCGCGCGGGTGCGCGTGGAGGGCAATGCTCCCCGGCGCGTCTACACCGAGCTGACCGGTGAACCCGCGATCAGTGTCAGCACGCTCGAGACCGACGACCCCGACTGGTTCGAACTCGGTGTGCTCGTCTCGATCGACGGTCGCGCGGTGCCGTTCGGCCCGCTGTTCCGCGCCCTCGTGCGAGGTCGCAAGAAGATGCTTCTCTCGGACGGGGCGTATTTCTCGCTCGCGCATCCCGCGCTTCAGCGCCTGCGCGACCTGATCGACGAAGCCGGAGAGCTGGCGGAGTGGGAGACCGCGCCTCGCATCAACCGGCACCAGACCGACCTGTGGAGTGAGTTCGAAGACCTCGCCGACCAGTCCGAACCGGCGACCGCGTGGCGCGAACTCGCCGCGGGCCTGCGCGGCACCGAAACCGTGCCGCACACGCCTCCACCGACCGGGCTCGAAGCGACGCTACGGACCTACCAGCAGGCGGGTTTCGACTGGCTGGCGTTTCTCTGGCGCAATCGCCTCGGCGGAATCCTCGGCGACGACATGGGGCTCGGCAAGACCGTGCAGCTCTTGGCACTGGCCGCCCACATCCGCGACCAGGGCGAACGGCGGCCGCTGCTCGTCGTGGCGCCCACCTCGGTGGTCGGATTGTGGTCTGCCGAGGCGGCGCGGTTCACTCCCGGCCTCCGGGTACGGCTGATCGAAGAAACCAGCACCAAGCGTGGTTCGTCGCTCATCGAGACGACAACGGATGCAGATATCGTCGTGACCTCGTATGCGCTCGTCCGCCTGGACCGAGAAGAGTTCGAGCGGGTCGGCTGGTCGGTCGTCATCCTCGATGAGGCGCAGTTCGTGAAGAACCCGCGCACACAGCTTCACCGCGCCGTGGGAGCGCTGCGAGCGGACGCGGTGTTCGCCGCGACGGGAACACCGCTCGAGAACGGTCTGACCGACCTGTGGTCTCTGCTTTCCCTCACCGCGCCCGGTTTGTTCCCCTCCGCTCCGCGCTTCAGCGAGGCGTATGTGAAACCCATCGAGCAGGGCAAGGTGCCGGAGAACGCGGAAGGTGGCCCATTCCGCGCGGCGAGGCTCGCGCGGTTGCGTCGCCGCATCCGTCCGCTGCTTCTCCGTCGTACGAAAGCGTTGGTCGCACCCGAGCTACCCGAGAAGCAGGAACTCGAGCTTCGCGTCGCACTCGACCCTGAGCACCGCGAGCTCTACGATCTGACCTTGCAGCGCGAACGGCAGAAGGTCATGGGACTGCTGCAGGATCTGGACCGGAACCGATTCATCGTGTTCCGCTCGCTCACACTGTTGCGGATGCTGAGCCTGTCGCCCGCGCTGATCAGTCCCCAGAACGCGCACATTCCCGCGAGCAAACTGGACGCGTTGCTCGATCGCCTCGTCGAGGTCGCCGCTGAGGGGCACAGGGCGCTCGTGTTCAGCCAGTTCACGTCTTTCCTTCGGCTCGCGGCGGACCGCCTGGATGCCGCGGGGATCGCGCACGCCTACCTCGACGGATCGACCCGCAATCGCACCGAGGTGGTCGAGGGGTTCCGGCAGGGCGATGCGCCCGCGTTCCTGATCAGTCTCAAGGCCGGCGGTTTCGGACTCACCCTCACGGAGGCCGACTACGTGTTCGTGCTCGACCCGTGGTGGAATCCCGCGGCGGAAGCACAGGCAGTGGATCGCGCCCATCGCATCGGTCAGGAGCGACACGTGATCGTGTACCGGCTGATCGCGGCGGACACGATCGAAGAGAAGGTGCTCGCCCTGCAAAGGCGCAAGGCACGGCTCTTCGATGCCGTCGTGGACGACGATGCCCTGTTCGCGCAGGACCTCACGGCAGACGACATCCGCTCGCTGCTGGACGGGTGAGCGGGGCCTCTTTCTCACGGCGCTCGTTTCTCACGGCGCTGTTCACCCGGGTCCCAGGAGCCCGCGCGTAGACTCGAGGGCTGTTGGAGAGGGAAGGGCACACATGCGCATCACGGGCCTCGGCCACGCCGGAATGTTCATCGAAACGCTCGGGGGATCGATCCTCTGCGACCCGGTGATCGGCCCGAGCTTCTTCGGCTCGTGGTTCCCGTTCCCCGACAACCGGGCGCTCGACTGGGAGCGTTTCGGTGCCGCGGACTTCCTGTACATCTCGCACCGGCATCGCGATCACTTCGATCCGCGGATGCTCGAGCGATATGTCCGCAAGGACATCACCGTGCTGTTGCCGGACTATCCCACCGACGATCTCGAGAACGACCTGCGAGCACTCGGTTACGACAACATCGTCTACACACCGAACGGCGAGACTCTGAAGTTCGGCGAGCTGAAAGTCATGGTGACGCCGCTCCGTGCCCCGAGCGACGGGCCCATCGGCGACTCGTCGCTGAGCGTCGACGACGGCACCGCCAGCATCCTGAACCAGAACGACTCGCACCCGCTCGACCTCGACAAGCTGCTGTCGTTCTCGAAGCCCGAGGCCTACTTCACCCAGGTGTCGGGTGCGATCTGGTGGCCGATGGTCTACGACCTGCCACAGGACTCGAAGGTGCACTTCGCCCAGCTCAAGCGCGACGCGCAGAACAAGCGCGCCATGTATTACATCGAGAAGGTAGACGCGCCGCACGTGTTCCCCATGGCGGGGCCGCCGATGTTCCTGCGCGAAGAGCTGTTCCGCTACAACGGGTGGGGCGAGCAGGACGACTCGATCTTCACGGACTCGCGCCAGTTCCTCGAGCACATGGCAGAGGTTCGTCCGGAGCAGAACGGGTACCTTTTCATCCCGGGGACTCAGGTCGATCTGAACAACGGCGAGCTCGAAGTCACTCAGACGCTCTACAGCGATGCCGAGATCGAGCACATGTACGGCGAGAAGTGGGAGTACCTGGCCGAGCAGCGAGACTCCCGACAGGACGAAGTGCGAGCGGAGGAGGCGTCCCGCGCTCCCGTACTGCCGCCCGACGAGATGCTCGCTGAGATCAAGGGCTGGTGGGAGCCGCTGCTGCGCCGCGCCCGGACCATCCGCGACGGGGTGGGCGGCAACGTGCGGTTCCGCATCGGCGACCTCGACATGGTGGTGGACTTCCCGAAGGCGAAGGTTCGCGAATACGCGGGCGAAGAGTGTATCTACTGGTACACGATCCCCGCCGACCTGGTGTCGACCAACATCCGTGATCACGAGATCGATTGGTCAAACTCGATCTTCCTGTCGATGCAGTTCGAGGTCGGTCGGAGCGGCAAGTTCAACGAGTTCCTGACCACGTTCCTCAAGTGCCTCTCGCGCGACCGTATTGAGTATGTCGAGAACTGGTACGCGGAGCAGTCGGACCAGACCGAGGACGTCCAGCTCGGCGATTGGGTCGTGCAGCGCCGCTGCCCGCACCTGAGGGCAGATCTGACGAAGACGGGCAAGATCGAGGACGGCGTGCTGACCTGCAGCCTGCACGACTGGAAGTGGGACCTCACGTCGGGCCGGTGCCTGACATCGCAGGGGCATCCGATCCGGGCACACGAGACTCCCGACGCGACGGATGCGGTCGACGCCGACGCCGACGCATCCGCTCCCGCCACCGTCTGACGCTCTCATCTCAGCGAAACACCCCTTTTGCGGCGAAACACCCCACGACACAGGGTGTCTCGGCGCACGTTGGGTGTTTCGGCGTCCGGACGGGCGGGAGTGCGGCGAAGCGGGATGGCGGATGTGTGAGGTCCGGTAGGGTGAGAAGGCACAGCAACCTTTAACACCGTCCTGTGAGGCGGAGAAGGGAGCGGCACATGAGCACGAGAACCGTGCTGCACGAGGCCGACATCGCACGAGCCCTGACCAGGATCTCCCACGAGATCCTCGAGTCCAACAAGGGTGGCGATGGGTTGATCCTTCTGGGGATCCCCACACGCGGTGTGACCCTCGCCCATCGCATCGGGACCCTGGTCTCGGAGTTCAGCGGCACGACCGTCCCGGTCGGCGCGCTCGACGTCACGATGTACCGCGACGATCTCGCACGCAATCCCACGCGCACCCCGCAGCCCACGTCGATCCCCGCGGGAGGTATCGACGGGAAGACGGTCGTCCTGGTGGACGACGTGCTGTTCTCCGGCCGCAGCATCCGGGCCGCCCTCGACGCGCTGCAGGACATCGGACGGCCCGCCGCGGTTCGCCTCGCGACCCTGATCGATCGGGGCCACCGCGAGCTACCGATCCGGCCCGACTTCGTCGGCAAGAACCTGCCGAGCTCGCGGGAGGAACGCGTCAACGTGCGTCTCGCCGAAACCGACGGCATCGAAGAGGTGACGGTCGGATCATGAGGCACCTGCTCGACACCCAGACACTCGACCGCGCGTTGGCTCTCGAGATCCTCGACGTCGCCGAGGACATGGCCGACACGCAGCGCCGCGAGATCAAGAAGCTGCCGACGCTCCGCGGCAAGACGATCGTCAACCTCTTCTTCGAGGACTCGACCCGCACGCGCATCTCGTTCGAGGCGGCCGCCAAGCGTCTGAGCGCCGACGTCATCAACTTCGCCGCAAAGGGTTCGAGCGTGTCGAAGGGCGAGAGCCTGCAGGACACGGCCCAGACCCTGCAGGCGATGGGCGCCGACGCGGTCGTCATCCGGCACGGTGCATCCGGGGCTCCGCGCACGCTCGCCTCGAGCGGCTGGATCACGGCGGGTGTCGTGAACGCCGGCGACGGCACGCACGAGCACCCCACGCAGGCCCTTCTCGACGCCTTCACGATTCGCAAGCGCACCTTCGGCGCCGACAGCCGCGGCCGTGATCTCGCTGGTGTGAAGGTCACGATCGTGGGGGACGTCCTGCACTCGCGGGTCGCCCGCTCGAACGTGTGGCTGCTCTCGAGGCTCGGCGCCGACGTCACACTTGTCGCCCCGCCGACACTCGTGCCGCAGGATGTCTCTGCCTGGCCCGCCCGCATCGTGTACGACCTCGACGAGGCGATTGCCGAGGGTCCCGACGCACTCATGATGTTGCGGATTCAGCTCGAGCGGATGGGTGCGGCATTTTTTCCCACGGAGCGGGAATATTCCCGGCGCTGGGGTCTCGACCCGCGGCGCCTGGCGTCCCTGCCCGCCGATACGATGGTGATGCATCCCGGACCCATGAATCGCGGTCTCGAAATCTCGGCGGCCGCCGCCGATTCGCCCCGCTCGACTGTTCTCGAGCAGGTCTCGAACGGTGTGTCCGTGCGGATGGCGGTGCTGTACCTGCTGCTCGCGGGCGAGCGTCCCGGCCTGGACGAGCAGCTAACGAACGGCGGCACCAAAGCCGGCATCATGACTGCCGGCGTGACAAACGAGGAGGAGAGATGAGCGAAGTTCTCCTCATCGCCGGTGCCCGCATCGAGGGCGGATCCGCCGTCGACCTGATCGTCGAAGACGGTCGCATCGCCGAGGTCGGCGCGGGGCTGAGCCGCGCGGGCGCGACACGGATCGACGCGGACGGGCTGGTTGCTTTGCCGGGCCTCGTCGACCTCCACACACACCTGCGTGAACCCGGATACGAGGCATCCGAAACGATCCTGACGGGAACGCGTGCCGCGGCTTCGGGTGGCTTCACGGCCGTATTCGCGATGCCGAACACGTCGCCCGTGGCCGACACCGCCGGCGTCGTCGAGCAGGAACTCGCGCTCGGCGAGGCAGCGGGCTACGCGACGGTGCAGCCGATCGGCGCCGTCACCGTGGGGCAGAAGGGTGAGCGACTCGCCGAGCTCGGAGCCATGGCCGACTCTCGCGCCCGCGTCCGCGTCTTCAGCGACGACGGCTTCTGCGTGTGGGACCCGCTGATCATGCGGCGCGCCCTCGAATACGTCAAGGCATTCGGGGGAGTGATCGCGCAGCACGCGCAGGACCCTCGCCTCACCGAGGGCGCCCAGATGAACGAGGGGTCGGTCTCTGCCGAGCTCGGGCTGACCGGATGGCCCGCCGTTGCCGAGGAATCGATCATCGCGCGCGACGTTCTCCTGGCCGAACACGTCGGCTCTCGCCTGCACGTCTGCCACCTCTCCACCGCGGGGTCGGTCGACATCATCCGCTGGGCGAAGAAGCGGGGCATCAACGTCACGGCCGAGGTCACGCCGCATCACCTGTTGCTGACGGACGAACTCGTGCGCGGCTACGACGCCCGGTACAAGGTCAATCCGCCGCTCCGCCGCGAAGAGGACGTGCTCGCGGTGCGCGAGGGCCTCGCGGACGGCACGATCGACATCGTCGCGACCGACCACGCCCCGCACCCCGCCGAGAACAAGAGCTGCGAGTGGGCAGCCGCCGCGAACGGCATGGTGGGCCTTGAGAGCGCCCTGCGGGTCGTGCACGCGTCGATGGTCGAAACCGGGCTGCTCGGCTGGGCCGACGTCGCCCGGGTCATGTCCTACGCCCCCGCACGCATCGGGATGCTCCCCGCGCACGGCACGCCGCTCGCGGTCGGACAGCCTGCCGAGCTGACGCTGTATGACCCCGACGTGCGCGAAGTGTTCGGTGCATCCGATCTGCACGGTCTGAGCTCGAACTCGCCCTACCTCGGCCAGCCCTTGCCGGGGCGCGTGCTCTGGACGATCCACCGCGGTCACCCCACATTCGCCGACGGCAAGCTCGTCGCCGATCTCGCACAGGAGGTTCGCGCATGACTCTCGGCGCAGCAATGGCCATCATCATCGGCTTCGGCGTTCTGGTGCTCGTGGGCATCGCATGGGGCTGGTCGCGCCGGGTCCGACGCGACCGCGGTCTCGTCGCGCCGACAGACGTGCCCGAGGGTTTCGTCCCCGAGGCATCCTTCTCCGGCTTCTATGTCGCCACGACGCGCCACGAGAAGCCGCTCGATCGCCTGGCCATCCGCCACCTCCGATACCGGGGACGCGTCGGGATCGAGATCTCGTCGGCGGGCGTTCTGCTCGCGATCACGGGCGAGGCTCTCGTTTTTCTCGCGGCATCCCGGATCGTCGGTGTCGATCGCGCAACGTGGACCATCGACCGGGTCGTCGAGCGCGACGGGCTCGTCCGCCTCGCCTGGCGCGTCGATGCCGAAACGATCGCCGACTCTTATGTCCGAATGACGGGTGACGCGCCCGGCAACACCTCCGGTGAGTTGCTCGCCGCGGTCACCCGCATCCTTCCCCAGCCCACCCCGACAGGGAAAGCCGAATGATCTCGCATCTCACGAAAGACCCCGCCGTTCTCGTTCTCGAAGACGGCACCCGCCACGCCGGACGGGCCTATGGCGCCCGCGGCACGACCCTCGGCGAAGTCGTCTTCGCCACCGGCATGACCGGCTACCAGGAGACGCTCACCGACCCTTCGTACGCCGGGCAGATCGTCTTGCAGACGGCCCCGCACATCGGCAACACCGGCATGAACGACGAAGACCCCGAGTCCCGCCGCATCTGGGTGGCGGGGTACATCGTGCGCGACCCCTCGCGCGTGGTGTCGAACTGGCGAGCGGATGAATCGCTCGACGACGCTCTCGTGAACGACAAAATCGTGGGCATCAGCGGAATCGACACGCGCTCGGTGACCCGCCACATCCGCTCCGCCGGCAGCATGCGCGGCGGGATCTTCTCAGGTCCGGATGCGGCGCTCGACGCCGACGAGCAGCTCCGCATCGTGCGCGAGGCCCCCGCCATGTCGGGTCGGAACCTGTCGGCCGAGGTCTCGGTCTCGGAAGTCGAGGTGTACCCGGCCACGGCCGAGCGCATCGGTAACCTCGCGGTGCTCGACCTGGGTGTGAAGAGCGCGACGATCCACAACCTCGCCGCCCGCGGGTTCGACGTCCACGTGCTGCCGCAGCACGTCACGATCGAGGAGCTCCGTGCGCTCGACCCTGTGGCGGTGTTCTACTCCAATGGCCCGGGCGATCCCGCGGCATCCGATCAGCACGTCGAACTGCTCCGCGCCGTGCTCGATGACCGCACGCCGTTCTTCGGAATCTGCTTCGGCAATCAGCTGCTCGGGCGGGCCCTCGGACTCGGCACGTACAAGCTGCCGTTCGGTCACCGCGGTATCAACCAACCGGTGCTCGACAAGTCCACGGGGCGCGTAGAGATCACCTCGCAGAACCACGGCTTTGCGGTCGAGGCGCCGGTCGACAGCGTCTTCGACAGCCCCCAGGGGTACGGCCGTGTCGAGGTCAGCCACGTCGGGCTGAACGACCAGGTGGTCGAGGGCCTGCGTGCCCTCGACATCCCTGCCTTCAGCGTGCAATATCACCCCGAGGCTGCCGCGGGCCCGCACGACTCCAACTACCTCTTCGACAGGTTCCGCGACATGGTGCTCGCGGCCCTTCGACAAGCTCAGGGACCGGATATTGAGGATGAAAACTGATGCCTAAGCGCGACGACATCAAGAGCGTCCTGGTCATCGGGTCCGGCCCGATCGTGATCGGCCAGGCCTGCGAATTCGACTACTCGGGCACCCAGGCGTGCCGCGTGCTGCGGGAGGAGGGCGTCCGCGTCATCCTCGTCAACTCCAACCCCGCGACGATCATGACCGACCCCGACTTCGCTGACGCGACCTATATCGAACCGATCACCTGGCAGGTCATCGAGACGATCATCGCGAAGGAGCGGCCGGATGCGATCCTGCCGACGCTCGGCGGCCAGACGGCGCTCAACGCGGCCATCCAGCTCGACGAGCACGGGGTCCTCGAGAAGTACGACGTCGAGCTGATCGGTGCGAATCTCGAGGCCATCAACAAGGGCGAGGATCGCCAGATCTTCAAGCAGCTGGTGTTGGACTCCGGCGCCGATGTCGCCGACAGCCGCATCTGCCACACCATGGACGAGGTCCTCGCGGGCGCGGCCGAGCTCGGATACCCGCTGGTCGTGCGTCCGAGCTTCACGATGGGCGGACTCGGTTCAGGGTTCGCCTACGACGAACGCGACCTGCGTCGTATCGCCGGCGCCGGCCTCCGCGACTCGCCGACGACCGAGGTGCTGCTCGAGGAGTCGATTCTCGGGTGGAAGGAATACGAACTCGAGCTCATGCGCGACACCGCCGACAACACGGTCGTCGTCTGCTCGATCGAGAACGTCGACCCGGTCGGCGTGCACACAGGCGACTCGATCACGGTCGCGCCGGCACTCACGCTGACCGACCGCGAGTACCAGAAGATGCGCGACATCGGCATCGACATCATTCGCGCGGTCGGCGTCGACACCGGTGGCTGCAACATCCAGTTCGCGGTCGATCCCTCGAACGGCCGCATCATCGTCATCGAGATGAACCCGCGTGTCTCGCGCTCGTCGGCGCTGGCATCGAAGGCGACGGGCTTCCCGATCGCGAAGATCGCAGCGAAGCTCGCTCTCGGGTACCGGCTGGATGAGATCCCGAACGACATCACCAAGGTCACGCCCGCGAGCTTCGAGCCGACGCTCGACTACGTCGTCGTGAAGGTCCCGCGCTTCAACTTCGAGAAGTTCCCCGCGGCCGACACCACGCTGACAACCACCATGAAGTCGGTCGGCGAGGCGATGGCGATCGGCCGCAACTACGCGACAGCCCTGCAGAAGGCGCTGCGTTCGCTCGAGAAGCGCGGGTCGAGCTTCCACTGGGGCGACGAACCGCGGACGAAGGACGAGCTCGTCGAGGTGTCGAAGACGCCGACGGATGGTCGGATCGTCGTCGTCCAGCAGGCGCTGCGCGCCGGCGCCAGCGTCCCCGAGATGTTCGAGGCGACGGGCATCGACCCGTGGTTCCTCGACCAGATCGTCCTCATCAACGAGGTCGCCGACTTCGTCCGCGACGCCGCGGAGCTGGACGCGGAAACGCTTCTGCTCGCGAAGGACCACGGATTCTCCGACGTCCAGATCGGTCAGTTGCGTGGCCTTCCCGAGGTCGAGGTTCGCGGCATCCGTCACGCCCTCTCGATCCGCCCGGTCTACAAGACGGTCGACACCTGCGCCGGGGAGTTCCCGGCACTGACGCCTTACCACTACTCGAGCTACGACTTCGAGACCGAGGTCACGCCGTCCGACCGCCAGAAGATCGTGATCATCGGATCGGGCCCCAACCGCATCGGTCAGGGGGTCGAGTTCGACTACTCCTGCGTGCACGCGTCGTTCGCACTGTCGGACGCGGGTTACGAGACGATCATGGTCAACTGCAACCCGGAGACGGTCTCGACCGACTACGACACGTCGGACCGCCTCTACTTCGAGCCGCTCACGCTCGAGGATGTGCTCGAGGTGCTGTACGCCGAAGCCGCGTCGGGTGAGATCTTCGGCGTCGTGTGCCAGCTCGGCGGGCAGACGCCGCTCGGACTCGCGAAGGGCATCGAAGAGGCCGGCTACCGCATCCTCGGCACGAGCCCCGCGGCCATCGACCTCGCCGAAGAGCGCCAGCTGTTCAGCGAGATCCTCGACACCGCAGGCCTCGTGGCGCCCCGCCACGGCACGGCGACGGATGCCGAGGGTGCTGTGGCGGTCGCGGAAGACATCGGATATCCCGTTCTCGTCCGTCCGAGCTTCGTGCTCGGCGGTCGCGGCATGGAGATCGTTTACGACACCCCGAGCCTGTACGACTACTTCGTGCGGACCGCGGGTGAGGTCATCATCGGCCCCGGCATGCCGCTGCTGGTCGACCGCTTCCTGGACGACGCGGTCGAGATCGATGTCGACGCCCTTTACGACGGCACCGAGCTGTACATCGGTGGCGTCATGGAGCACATCGAAGAGGCCGGTATCCACTCGGGCGACTCGGCGTGCACGCTGCCTCCGATCTCGCTCGGACGTTCGGAGATCGACCGGGTGCGCACCGCGACGCTCGCGATCGCCGAGGGCGTCGGTGTGCGCGGATTGCTGAACGTTCAGTTCGCGATCAGCGCGGGCATCCTCTACGTCATCGAGGCGAACCCGCGCGCGAGCCGCACGGTGCCGTTCGTGTCGAAGGCGCTCGGAATTCCGCTGGCCAAGGCCGCAGCGCGGATCATGTCCGGGTCGACGATCGACGAGCTGAAGACCGAAGGCCTGCTGCCGCCGTCCGATGGTTCGCGGGTTCCGCTCGACTCCCCGGTTTCGGTCAAGGAGGCCGTGCTGCCCTTCAAGCGGTTCCGCACGAAGGACGGGCAGACGGTCGACTCCGTGCTCGGGCCCGAGATGCGCTCGACCGGCGAGGTCATGGGAATCGACAAGGACTTCCCGACCGCGTTCGCCAAGAGCCAGGCAGCCGCGTACGGCGGGATGCCGCTGTCGGGCACCGTCTTCATCTCGGTCGCCGACTCGGACAAGCGTGCGGTTATCCTGCCCGCGCACCGGCTGCAGGAGCTCGGCTTCACGCTCGTCGCGACAGAGGGCACGGCCGAGATCCTGGCGCGAAACGGCATCAACGTCCGCATCGTGAACAAGTACAGCGAGACGCAAGCCTCCGGCGCACGGAACATCGTCGACCTGATCAATGACGGCGAGATCGACATCATCGTGAACACGCCGAGCGGGCGGTCCGCCCGCGCCGACGGCTACGAGATCCGCGCCGCGGCCGTGGCCGCCGACAAGGCCCTCTTCACGACGATCGCCGTTCTGGGTGCCGCAGTGAGCGCCATGGACGCCGTGCGTCAGGGCTTCGACGTCAGGAGCCTGCAGGAGTACGCGGCGGACCGGGCGGCACGCGGGTGAGCGCAGGCCCGGCGTTCGGCGATCGCGTGCGCGCGGCGTTCGGCGAGCACGGACGCCTGTGCGTCGGTATCGATCCGCACGAGCAGCTGCTCGCGGACTGGGGGCTGGATGTCTCGGCCGACGGCGTACGGACGTTCGGGCTGCGTGTCGTCGAAGCCGCCGAGGGGCACTGCGGGATCGTCAAGCCTCAGGTGTCGTTCTTCGAGCGGTTCGGCTCGGCCGGATTTGCGGCGCTCGAGGACGTGCTCGCGGCGGCCCGAGGTGCGGGCCTGCTCGTGATCGCGGACGCCAAACGCGGCGACATCGGATCGACCATGGACGCGTACGCGCGCGCCTGGCTGACCCCCGGCTCGCCGCTCGAGGCCGACGCCGTGACCCTCAGCCCGTACCTGGGCGTCGGCTCCCTCGAGGACACGCTGCGCTACGCCGTCGCGCACGGCAAGGGCGCGTTCGTGCTGGCGGCGACGAGCAACCCCGAGGCATCCGGTCTGCAGAGCGCTCGGATGATGCCGGAGGCCGACGACACCGCGGAGCCTTCTCGGACCGTGGCCGGCGCGATCGCGGCGGAGGTGGCGGCCTTCAATGCCGTCACGACGCAGGTGGGTTCGTGGGGGAGCATCGGTCTGGTGATCGGTGCGACCGTGAACCCCGCCGAGCGGGGAGTTCCCGTTGATCTCGAGCCGGTCGCGCCGATCCTGGCGCCCGGCTTCGGACACCAGGGCGCACGGTCGGAGGATCGTGAAATGATCTTCGGACGCCTCGCACCCGCGGTGATCGTGGCCGAGAGCCGCAGCATCCTTGCTGCGGGACCGGTACGCACCGATTTGGCGCGGGCGATGGATGACAGACGACGCACGGAGGAGATCATCGGTGACTGACGCGGCGGCAGGGGACGAGCGACGCCCGGAGGAACAACGGGTCGTTGAACGACGCGGAGGCACCCCACCCGAGGTGGACCGCGCCGCTGCATCCCGACGCGCCATCGCGGCACGGCGCGAACGCGCGGCGCTCAAACGCGACGTCACGACCCGCGTCATCACACCCCAAGAGCTGCTTCGACGGGCATGGGCTGCACCGGAGTCCGCTGCGGCGGCCATGCGTGCACCCGACTTTCTGACGTCGATCCCCGCTATCGGTGAAGGGAAACGCGATCGCATCCTGGCGCAGCTGAGCATCTCGCCGGTCAAGCGACTCGGGGGACTGGGTACCCGCCAGCGCAAGGACCTCAGCGCCTTCCTCGATGAGCGACTTCCCGAACCCGTGCCGCGTCCCGGACGCAGCCGGCTCATTGTCCTGGCAGGCCCGACGGCAGTGGGCAAGGGCACGGTCGCCGCGCATATCCAGGAACATCACCCCGACATCCTGCTCTCGGTGTCGGCGACGACACGTCCGCCGCGTCCCGGCGAAGAGGATGGCAAGCATTACTTCTTCGTGGACGACGCCGAGTTCGACCGGATGGTCGAGGCCGAGGAGCTTCTCGAGCACGCGACCGTGCACAACCAGTACCGGTACGGCACGCCCCGCGAGCCGATCGAGCGTGCTCTCAATGACGGTCGCACCGTGTTGCTCGAGATCGACCTGCAGGGCGCGCGTCAGGTGAGGCGCAGCATGCCCGACGCCATGTTGGTATTCCTCTTGCCCCCCAGCTGGGACGAGCTGGTCAACCGCCTGGTGGGTCGTGGCACGGAGAACTCCGAAGAGCGTGCCCGTCGCCTGAAGACGGCGAAGCGCGAGTTGGCCGCGCAGCCCGAGTTCGACTACCTCGTGGTCAACGAGAACGTCGCGGCGGCGGCAGACGAGGTCGCGGCCCTCGCCCAGAGTTGATCGGTGGTCACGTCGACCGCCGCTCCCTGAGCTTGTCGAAGGGAGCAGTCCGGGCGCGGGGCACGACGGGTCACTTCGACAGGCTCAGTGACCGCGGCGCGGTATAGCACGCATCCGCGTTCGATTTCGGAAAGTTACGACCCGATGTGCCCTTTGTTGCGCGGTCGTCCACGATGATGACGTGCCCGCAACCGTTCTCGACCTCGCTGAGGCGCGCCTGACCGAAACCGCCTCGCGGACGGAGGGCGTGCTGCTCGAAGGTGTCTCCCGTGCGTTCCCGACGGCGCGCGGCTCGCGAGAGGTCCTTCGGGGCGTAGACCTCGACGTTCGCCACGGCGAGATCGTGGCGATCGTCGGTCCGTCCGGATGCGGCAAGTCCACCCTTCTGCGGATGCTCGGGGGACTGGACGCTCCGACGAGCGGTTCGATCCGCGTCGGTGGCGCGCCGGTGACCGACACGGACGCTCGGACCGCCGTCGCCTTTCAAGAACCTCGCCTCTTGGCCTGGCGTACTCTCGCGCAGAACGTCCAGCTCGGGCTGCCGCGGAGCACGCGCGGCGAAAACAAGCGAGAGGGCGGCGAGCGGGTACGCCAACTGCTGGAGCTCGTCGGGTTGTCTCACGCCGCCGATCAGAAGCCGCGCGAGGTCTCGGGCGGGATGGCGCAGCGCGCGTCGCTCGCTCGCGCGCTGGCACGCAACCCCGAGGTCCTGCTCCTGGATGAGCCCTTCGGAGCGCTCGACGCGCTGACGCGGCTGCGTATGCAGGATCTGCTTCTCGACATCCATGCGGCGCAGCCGACGACGGTCATCCTTGTCACGCACGACGTCGAAGAGGCACTGTTCCTGGCCGACCGCGTGCTCCTGCTGCGCTCGCTCGACACGACCTCGAACACCGATGCATCCGTCGGTTCCATCGCCCGCACGATCGTCGTTCCGGGGGACCGTCCCCGCGACCGCGCCGACCACGCGCTCACAGAGTTGCGCGCCGAGCTCCTGCAAGGACTCGGCGTCGACACCCATCACCACCACAACCACTCCGAGGAGACCCGATGAGTACCACCATCCGCCGCACCGTTCCCGCGATTCTCGTGGCCGGCGCGATGATGATGCTCGCCACGGGTTGCGTCGCGGGCGAGAACGCCGCCGCGGCCGATGCGAACGCATCGGGTGAAGCGCAGGAGTGGTCGACCGACACCCTCTCGATCGACTTCGCCACCTACAACCCGCTCAGCCTGATCATCAAGGATCAGGGTCTGCTCGAAGAGGCACTGGGCGACAGCGTCACGGTCGAGTGGGTTCAGTCCGCCGGCTCCAACAAGGCGAACGAGTTCCTGCGCGCCGGATCGATCGACGTCGGATCGACCGCCGGTTCCGCCGCGCTGCTGGCACGTGCCAACGGATCGCCCATCCAGGTCATCGACATCTACTCGCAGCCCGAGTGGTCCGCGATCGTCGTGCCCGCCGACAGCGACATCACCTCGGTCGCGGACCTCGCAGGCAAGTCCGTCGCGGCGACCGCGGGTACCGACCCCTACTTCTTCCTGCTCCAGGCGCTCGAGACCGAGGGCTTGACGGTCGACGACATCGAGGTGCAGAACCTGCAGCACGCCGATGGACGCTCGGCCCTCGAGGCAGGCTCCGTTGACGCCTGGGCCGGCCTTGACCCGATCATGGCCGCGGCCGAGGTCGAGTCCGGAGCGCAGTTGATCTACCGCAACGTCGACTTCAACTCGTACGGCTTCCTCAACGCCACGGAGGAGTTCATCACCGAGCACGCCGACGTCGCGCAGGTCGTCGTCGACGCGTACGAAGAGGCACGTGCCTGGGCGCTCGAGAACCCCGAAGAGACCGCGGCGCTCCTCGCCGAGGTTGCCGGCATCGACGTCGAGGTTGCGAACACCGTGATCCAGGAGCGCTCGAACCTCGATGTCAGCGGCGTGCCCGGCGAGGCGCAGCTCGCCGTGCTCGAGGTCATCGCGCCCGTGCTGGTCGCGTCGGACGCGGTCCAGGGCGGCGAGGACGCGATCAACGCAGCACTCGACACGATCATCAACGCCACGTTCGCCGAAAAGGCCACCGAGGGCTGATGACCGTTCCAGCAACCAGCACGACCGCGAGCCCGGATGCCACTGTGCGTCCGGGCCTCGCGGCGCGTCCGGGCCTCGCGGCGCTTTCGGGCTCCGCAACGCGCTCGTTCTGGGACCGCCGTGCCGTGCGGATCGTCGGCGGGATCGTCGTGCCGCTCGTCATCCTGGGCATCTGGCAGGCGGTGACCGTCTCGGGCCTCATCCCTCCCTATCGGCTGCCAGCCCCAGCAACGGTCGTTCAGGCCGGGCTTCAGCTGGCCGACAGCGGTGACCTGTGGATCCACATCGCGATCTCGGTTCAGCGTGTCCTGCTCGGCTTCGCCATCGGCTCGGTGATCGGGCTGGCGGGCGCCGCGATCGTGGGACTGACGAAGGCCGGCGACGTCCTCCTGAGCCCGATCCTCGCCGCTTTCCGGGCGATCCCGTCGCTCGCGCTTGTTCCGCTTCTGCTGCTGTGGATGGGTATCGGCGAAGACTCCAAGGTCACGTTGATCGCGATCGGTGCCTTCTTCCCCGTCTTCACGACGGTGAGCGTTGCGCTCCGCCAGGTGGACCCGCACTCGGTCGAGATGGCGCGTTCGTTCAGTCTGCGCGGCTTCGCGTTGTTCCGCACCGTGCAGCTGCCGTCCGTCGTTCCCTCGATCATGTCCGGCTTGCGGCTCGCGCTGGCGCAGAGCTGGCTGTTCCTCGTCGCGGCAGAACTCATCGCGGCGTCGATGGGTCTGGGCTGGCTCCTCACGGACTCGCAGTCCACCGGACGCGTGGACCGCATCCTGCTCGCGATCGTCCTCCTTGCGCTGCTCGGAACACTGACCAACGGCATCCTGAGTCTCGTGCAGAAGTACCTGCTGCGACGGTGGATCTGACGTGAGTGCAACGACTCCCGTCACGGACGGGGCGGTCGCCGAAGCGCGCCTGCCGGAGAGACAACTGCCGGAGACACGGCTCGTCGAGACGCGCGAGTACCCCGCACCGGCGGCATTCGCCGCGCAGGCGAACGTCACCGTCGGGGCATACGCGGATGCTTCGGCCAACCCCGTCGCGTTCTGGGAGGGTGCCGCTTCCCGGCTGGAATGGGCTGAACCCTGGCACAGCGCACACGAATGGGAGCCGCCCGTGCGTGACGCGTCGGGCGAGCTCTCGGTCCCGGCGGCGCGCTGGTTCGTCGGGGGGCGCCTGAATGTCGCCGCGAACTGTGTCGACCGCCATGTCGCCGCCGGGCGCGGCCAGAAGGTCGCCCTGCACTTCGAGGGCGAACCGGGGGACCGCACGACGGTCACGTACGCCGACCTGCAGCGTCGGGTGTCGCAGGCCGCGAACGCCCTGCTCGCGCTCGGTATCGAGCCGGGCGACCGCGTGGTCGTCTATCTTCCTGTCCTCGTCGAGACCGTCGTCATCGCCCTCGCCTGCGCACGGATCGGTGCGGTCCACTCGCTCGTCTTCGGGGGGTTCTCGGCCGAGGCGGTGCGGTTCCGCGTCGAAGATACGAAGGCCAAGCTTCTCGTCACGAGCGACGGACAGTACCGACGTGGCGCGGCCGTGCGGGTAAAGCACGCAGCCGACGAAGCCGTCGCGGGCCTCGATCACGTCGAGCACGTCTTGGTCGTGCGCCGCACCGGGCAGGATGTTCCCTGGACCGAGGGTCGCGATGTGTGGTGGCACGACGTCGTTGACACCGCGTCGGATCAGCACGAGCCGCAGGCGTTCGACGCGGAGCATCCGCTCTTCATCATCTACACCTCGGGTACGACGGGTAAACCGAAGGGCCTCGTGCACACGAGCGGCGGCTACCTGACCCACGCGAGTTGGGCGCACTGGGCGCACTTCGACGCCAAGCCCGACGACGTGCACTGGTGCACCGCCGACCTCGCCTGGGTGACCGCACACACGTACGAGATCTACGGTCCGCTCTCGAACGGGCTCACGCAGGTGATCTACGAGGGAACGCCGGATGCGCCGACGCGCGAGCGTCATCTGGAGATCATCGAGCGCTACGGCGTCACGGTGTACTACACGTCGCCCACCCTGATCCGCACCTTCATGACGTGGTTCGGCGACACCCTCCCCGCGGGGCACGATCTGTCGACCCTGCGTCTGTTGGGCACGGTTGGCGAGGCGATCAACCCCGCCGCCTGGGTGTGGTTCCGCGAGACCTTCGGCCGCGGCGAGCTGCCGATCGTCGACACCTGGTGGCAGTCCGAGACCGGCGCTGCGATGATCGCGCCCCTTCCGGGGGTGACGACGCTCAAGCCGGGCTCGGCATCCATCGGTCTGCCGGGTATCGATGTGGCCGTTGTGGACGAAGACGGAGCGGATGTCGCACCCGGCCGCTCGGGGACGCTCGTCGTCCGCCGACCGTGGCCCGGAATGGCGCGGACGGTATGGGGCAACCCGCAGCGCTATCGCGACTCGTACTGGGCGCAGTACGCGGGCAAGGGCGAACACGGCGGCTTCTACGTCGCCGGAGATGGCGCGACGATCGACGCCGACGGCTACGTCTGGATTCTCGGGCGCCTGGACGACGTGCTGAACGTGTCGGGCCACCGGATGTCGACCATCGAGATCGAATCGGCGCTGGTGTCACACCCGACCGTGGGGGAGGCGGGGGTGACCGCGGTCACCGACCTCGTCACCGGGCACGCTGTTGCCGCGTTCGTCGTCGCTTCCGGGGCTGAGGGGCTGTCTGCTGCGGACCTGCGAGCACACGTCGCACGAGAGATCGGCCCCATCGCCAAGCCCAAGCACCTGTTGGTGGTTCCCGAGCTGCCCAAGACGCGGTCCGGCAAGATCCTGCGCCGCCTGCTCGCGCAGCTGTGGGAGGCTGAACAGGACCGCCGGGCCGGTCGTGAACCGGGAGCCCTGGGCGACACCACCTCGTTGCAGAACCCCTGGGCCGTCGACGACATCGCCACAGCCCTCGCCTCGGCGTGAGCCGCAGAGAACCACACCTGAGAGAAGACATGACCGAAGATCACCGGTTCGGATTCCGTACGCGTGCCCTCCACGCGGGGGCCACGCCCGACGCTTCCACGGGTGCCCGCGCAGTGCCGATCTACCAGACGTCGTCGTTCGTCTTCGATGACGCGACGGATGCGGCGAACCTGTTCGCCCTGCAGAAGTACGGCAACATCTACTCGCGTATCGGTAACCCGACCGTCGCTGCCCTCGAGGAGCGCCTCGCCTCGCTCGAGGGTGGCATCGGCGCGGTGGCCACGGCATCCGGAATGAGCGCCGAGTTCATCACGTTCGCCGCGCTGGTCGGACACGGTGACCACGTCGTCGCGTCGGGCCAGCTGTACGGCGGCACCGTGACGCAGCTCGACGTGACACTCCGCCGGTTCGGCGTCGAGACGACGTTCGTGCCCTCGAGCGACCCGGCCGACTATGCCGCGGCGATCCGGCCCGAGACGAAGGTTCTGTACGTCGAGACGATCGGCAACCCCTCGGGCGAGATCGCCGATATCGAGGGACTGGCCGAGGTTGCGCACGCGGCCGGCATCCCGCTGGTCGTCGACTCGACGCTCGCGACGCCCTACCTCGCGCGCCCGCTCGAGCATGGCGCCGATATCGTGATCCACTCGGTCACGAAGTTTCTCGGCGGCCACGGCACGACGCTCGGCGGAGTCGTGATCGAGAAGGGCACGTTCGACTGGGGCAACGGCAAGTTCCCGCAGATGATCGAGCCGGTCGCCTCCTACGGCGGCATCAGCTGGTGGGACAACTTCGGTGAGTACGGATTCCTCACCAAGCTCCGCTCCGAGCAGCTCCGCGACATCGGTCCCGCGCTCAGCCCGCACTCCGCCTTCCTGTTGCTGCAGGGCGTCGAGACCCTGCCCCAGCGCATCGACGCGCACCTGTCCAACGCGCGAATCGTCGCTGAGTGGCTCGACAGCGACCCGCGCGTGTCGTTCGTGACGTGGGCCGGACTCGAGGAGCACCCCCACCGCGATCGCGCGGCGAAGTACCTGCCGCTCGGACCGGGCTCGGTTTTCGCCTTCGGCGTGCGACCCTCGGGCGAATTCGCCTCGGATGAGGAACGTCTCGTCGCGGCCCGAGCGGCGGGGGAGTCCGTCATCGACGCCCTGCGCCTGGCCTCACACCTGGCGAACATCGGCGATGCACGCACCCTCGTCATCCACCCGGCCTCGACCACGCACCAGCAGTTGAGCGCGGCGCAACTGGTCGACGCGGGCGTTCCCGCCGATCTGATCCGCATCTCGGTGGGGCTGGAGGATCCCGAAGACATCCTGTGGGACCTCGATCAGGCCCTCACGGCCGCGACGGGGGTGCAGCGATGAGCGCCTCGTGCGAACTGCCGCAGCAGCCGGTGGCGCCCGCGCCCGAGAACGGAGCGGCGTGCGCTCTTCCCGGCGCCGTCGTCGCGGGCGCGCCGGAGCGCACCTGGGCCCCGCCCGGGTCACAGGATCGCTACGAGATCCTGCGAAAGGCGAAATCGGTCGCCATCGTCGGCGCATCCGAGAACCCCGCGCGCGCGAGCTTCTTCGTCGCCACGTATCTGCTCGGCAGCTCGCCCTACGACGTGTACTTCGTCAACCCGCGGGCGAAGAACATCCTGGGTCGCCCCGTGTATGCCTCGCTGGCCGACCTGCCCGTCGTTCCGGACATCGTCGACGTGTTCCGCCGACACGATGATCTGCCCGGAGTCGCGCAAGAGGCAGTGGATGTCGGTGCCGCGGCGCTGTGGCTGCAGCTCGGTTCGTGGAACGAGGATGCGGCGGCGATCGCCGAGGCCGCGGGGCTGTCGGTCGTGATGGATCGTTGCATCAAGATCGAGCACGCGCGCTTCCACGGCGGGCTGCACCTTGCCGGTTTCGACACCGGCGTGATCAGCTCGAAACGCCAGTTGCTGTCGCGCTGAAGCTCGCGGGCGCGCCGCTCGCGTAGAATGAACGGATGCGTGCGCTCTGGCGTGCGCTCACAGACTTCCGGAGGCGCTAGCATCCGGGCCCCGATCGAGAGGATCCGCCATGGCTGGAACGAGCGAAGGCATCATCGACCCGTCACTAGACGCGCTGCTGCAGAAGAAGGATGCCGAGGGCGCCCCGATCTCCAAGTACCAGCTCGTGATCTACGCAGCCAAGCGCGCGCGTCAGATCAACGACTACTACTCGGACCTGCACGAGGGCAACCTGTTCGACAACGTGGGCCCCCTGGTCGACTCGTCTGTCGAAGACAAGCCGCTCACGATCGCGATGCACGAAATCAACGAAGACAAGCTGCGCCTGCGCGGCACCGAGGCCTAAAGACTCGGAAGAAATTGCCGCCGCCCGCCGCGACCTCTGATGGTCTGGGGCGGGCGGCGGTTTCAATGTCGGCGGTCCCCGCCATACTGGGCCGCACACTGGTGCGTGAGCACCCGACTGGAGCACCCATGAGCGATCTGCGACTGTTCACCTCCGAATCCGTGACCGAGGGACACCCCGACAAGATCTGCGACCAGATCAGCGACAGCATCCTCGACGCGATCCTGACGGAAGATCCGGTCGGGCGCGTCGCGGTCGAAACGCTCGTCACGACGGGTCTCGTTCACGTCGCGGGTGAGGTGTCGACCTCGGCGTACGTCGAGATCCCCGCGATCGTCCGTCAGGTCGTGAACCGCATCGGGTACACCTCGAGCGAGACCGGCTTCGACGGCGATTCGTGTGGTGTGAGCGTGTCGATCGGCGCGCAGTCATCTGACATCGCGGCGGGAGTCAACAAGGCGTTCGAACAGCGCGAACAGCGATCGGCCGATCCGCGCGACGAGCAGGGCGCGGGCGACCAGGGCATCATGTTCGGTTACGCCACGACCGAGACGCCTCAGCTGATGCCGATGGCCAGTTGGACCGCGCACCGGATGGCGGAGCGTCTCGCAGACGTCCGGCGCGAGGGTCGTCTGCCGTTCCTGCGGCCGGACGGCAAGACCCAGGTCACGCTCGGCTACGACGGGCCGACTCCGAAGACGGTGGACTCGGTCGTGCTGTCGACGCAGCACCACCCCGACATCTCTCAGGACGATCTGCGTGCCCTCGTGCAGGCCGAGGTCATCGACCCGGTGCTCGAGGCTACGGGTCTCGACATGCCCGACGTGAAGTACTACATCAACCCGGCGGGTCCCTTCCTCGTCGGCGGACCGAAGGGTGATGCGGGTCTCACGGGTCGCAAGATCATCATCGACACCTACGGCGGGGCATCGCGGCACGGCGGCGGGGCATTCAGCGGCAAGGATCCCTCGAAGGTCGATCGTTCGGGCGCATACGCCATGCGTTGGGTCGCGAAGAATGTCGTGGCCGCGGGTCTCGCGGACCGCCTCGAGGTCCAGGTTGCGTACGCGATCGGCAAGGCGCGGCCCGTCGGCATCTACGTCGAGTCGTTCGGCACCGGGCGAGTCCCGGATGCCGAGATCACCCGTGCGATCACGCAGGTCTTCGACCTGCGCCCGGCGGCGATCATCGAGCAGCTCGACCTGCTGCGTCCGATTTATGCGCAGACGGCCGCCTACGGCCACTTCGGACGTGACCTGCCGGACTTCACGTGGGAGCGCCTCGACCGCGTCGAGGAACTGCGCGCCGCAGCCGGATTCTGACCGTGGCAGGACGTCCGGTGGCGCGCGTGCTGCTGGATTCGCCGCTGCCGCAACTTGACCGCTTGCTCGACTACGCGGTCCCGCCGGCGATGGATGACGCGGTCGTGCCCGGCGTGCGAGTTCGCGTTCCCCTGCGCACGGTCGGTCGACTCGTCGACGCCTATGTCGTCGAGCGTGGCGAGGCCGTGGATCCGGACCGACCGCTGTCCGAGATCGACACGGTCGTCTCGGATGTGCGGCTGCTGCCAGAGCGCCTCTACACGCTCGCCCGTCGCGTGGCGGATCGAGCGGCGGGTTCGGCCTCGGACATCCTGCGCCTGGTGATCCCCAAACGTCAGGTGCGCGTCGAGAAGGCCTGGGTCGCGGGGGAGCGGCCCCTCGTGCCCGAGATCTCCGCAGACAGTGTGGCGGCTGCCGAGAGGACGTTGGGCTTCTACCCGGGGTTGTGGGGGGCGATAGATGGCGGCGGTCGTGTGGCCCTGGACGCGCCGCCGCGCCCGGCCCGGACGGCGACCGGCGAACCCGTCGGCGAATGGGCGCTTCTGCTTGCCGCTGCGGCGACCCGGACGTTGGCCGCGGGGCGCAGCGCGATCATCGTCGCACCCGATCACCGGGACCTTGACCAACTCGCGCGGGCTTTGTCAGGCGCGGTGCCCGCTGAAGCGATCGTGCGCGACGACTCGTCTCGCAGCGCCGCCGAGCGGTATCGCGGTTACCTTCGGCTGTTGGCGGACGCGCCCGCCGTCGTCATCGGAAACCGCTCGGCCGTGTACGCCCCGGTGGCGAACCTCGGGCTCGTTGCGATCTGGAACGACGGCGATCCTCTGCTCGAAGAACCGCTCGCACCGTATGTCCACGCCCGAGATGCGGCCCTCGTGCGACAGGGGCTCGATGGCGGCGCGCTGATCTTCGCGGGACACACCCGAACGACGGATGTCGAGCGCCTGGTCTCGGTCGGCTGGCTGCGCGATCTCCCGGCAACCCGTCGCACCGCACCACGCGTCGTTCTGAGCGCCACCCGCGAGGGCGAGCGGCCCGGGGTGCGCGTGCCGTCTGCCGCTTTCGCTGCCGCCCGCGAGGCACTCGCCCATGGTCCCGTTCTGGTGCAGGTGTCGCGCCCGGGTTACGCACCGGTCCTCATCTGCGACGGCTGCCGGCGCGCCGCACGCTGCGCGCACTGCGGGGGACCGCTGCAGGCCGAACGCCGCGGCGCGATACCCACCTGCCGGTGGTGCGGGCGCGTCGCAACGGGATGGCAGTGCCCGCACTGTGAGCAGACGAAGTTCCGGCTCGCATCGGCGGGGAGCATCCGCACGGCAGACGAACTCGGGCGTGCTTTCCCCGACACGCGCGTGATCATCTCGGATGGCTCGCACCCCGTGCTGGAGGTCGATGATCGGCCGGCGCTGGTGATTGCGACCCGCGGCGCGGAGCCTTTCGCCGCGGGCGGATACCGCGCCGTCGTGTTGCTCGACGGCGACCGGATGCTGATGTCCGATGCGTTGCGCATCGGCGAGGCGTGCCTGCGTTGGTGGTCGGATGCGGCGGCACTGGCAACCCCCGGTGCGCCCGTTCATCTGGTCGGGGTGGCGGGCGCGGTCGGACGCGCTCTCGCGACATGGACGCAGCCGGCGTACGCGCGGGCGGAACTCGACGACCGTGCTCCGCTCCGCATGCCCCCGACGTATCGCGTGGCATCCCTCGAGGGCGACTTCGACGCCGTGGAGCGCGCGGTTATCGAACTGCGCGCGGCGGTCGCTCTCGATCCGGAAGCGGTCATCGGGCCCGTCGAGATCCCGGCCGATCCGATGGCGACGCGCCCCGGCCCTGCGGCCCGTGTGCTGGTGCGTTTCGACTACGCGCACGGCGCGGCCGTCACCACGAGTTTGCGGGCAGCCGTCGTCGCTGCCGCCCTCCGCGGGCGCCGCGGACCGAGGAAGAGTGGATCAAGCACGACTGCGCCGCGGAATACACTCAGAGTGCGGGTCGATCTGGCCGACCCGGAGCTCTAGGAGGCGTCATGCGGCTGGTCTTTGCCGGGACGCCCGAACCCGCGGTGCCCTCGCTCGGGGTGCTCGCGGCGGAGGGGCACGAGATCGTCGGTGTCGTCACGCGACCCGACGCTCCGCTCGGGCGGAAGCGCGTGCTGACGCCCTCGCCCGTGGCCGAGGCCGCGGAGAAGCAGGGGCTCAGGGTCATCCGTGCCGGGCGCCTCGACGACGCCGTAACGGACGCGATCACCGCACTCGAACCAGAGCTGGGCGTCATCGTCGCGTACGGCGGCCTGGTGCGCGAGCCGCTTCTCAGCGCGCCCACGCACGGCTGGATCAACCTGCACTTCTCGCTGCTGCCCCGCTGGCGTGGAGCGGCACCCGTGCAGCACGCGCTCATTGCGGGCGATGAACTCACGGGTGCGAGCGTCTTCCAGCTCGTGGCCGAACTCGATGCGGGGGATGTCTTCGCCGAGCGCAGCTATCGTGTGCCGCGGGATGCGACGGCCGGCGAGGTCTTGGTCGACCTCGCGGGGCTCGGGGCCGAACTCCTGCGCGATGTCGTCGCCGGCATCGAGAGCGGACGGATGACCGCCGCACCGCAGGTGGGCGAGCCCACGTTCGCTCTCAAACTCACGCTGGACGACGGCCGGGTTCGCTGGGACGAGCCCGCCGAGCGAGTTCTCGGGCGCATCCACGGCACGACCCCCGAGCCGGGCGCTTTCACGACGGTCAACGGCCAGCGTCTGAAGGTGCTCACGGCACGCTCCGGCGGGGCGCACATCGCATTGCGCCCGGGCGAAATCGCGGCCGCGGGCCGGGACATCCTGATCGGCACCGCAACGGACGCGATTCACGTCGATCGCGTGCAGCCGGCGGGACGACCGGCGATGGCGGCGGGCGATTGGTGGCGGGGTCTGCGCACCCCTGACCTGAGGGCAGGCGAATGAAGATCCAACCCGCACGTCGCGTTGCGTACGAAGTCCTGAGTGCCGTGTCGGAGTCGGATGCCTACGCCAACCTGCTTCTGCCCGTCGGCATCGGTCGTGCGGGCCTCGGATCTGCCGACGCCGGCCTTGCCACCGAGTTGACCTACGGGACGCTGCGACGCCGCGGCTACTACGACGCCGTCATCGAGCTCGCGTCACGGCGCAAGGTGGCCGCGATCGATGCCCCCGTGCTCGATGCGCTTCGCATGACGGTGCACCAGCTTCTCTCGACCCGTGTCGCCTCGCACGCGGCCGTGCACGAGGGCGTCGAGCTCGTGCGGGTCTACGGCGGCAGTAGCGCGACGGGCTTCGCGAACGGGGTGCTGCGCTCCATCGCCCGGGAAGATCCCGGAACGTGGCGCGAACGCGTGCTGGCCACGGCACGGAACACCGACGAGCGTCTCTCGCTCGGGCACGCGCATCCGACGTGGATCGTGCGCGCCTTCCGTCGGGCTCTCGCCGCCGAGGGCCGCAGCGATGAGCTTGAGGCTCTCCTCGCGGCAGACAACGCTTCGCCGTCGGTCACCATGGCAGCGCTGACGGGTCTGGCCGATGTGCCGGAAGACGCCGTGCGCACGCTGTATTCGCCGCTGGGCTTCCGTGCCGGGGGCGGTGACCCCGAACCTCTCGTCATCGGATCGGGCGGGCGCCTCCGCGTTCAGGACGAGGGCTCGCAGCTCGCGGCGCTCGCGCTGACCCGGGCCCGCGAAATCCGCGCGGGGGAGCGTTGGCTCGACCTGTGCGCCGGACCCGGCGGGAAGACCGCGGTGCTCGCCGCCGAGGCGCGGGGTGAGGCATCCGTCGACGCGAACGAGGTCTCACCGGCGCGAGCGGGACTCGTGCGGCGAGCGCTCGAGGGTGTCCCCGCGACCGTCGAGGTCAGCGAGGAAGATGGCCGCACGCGCGTCGACCGCGACGCCGGCGGGTACGACCGCGTGCTGGTCGATGCCCCCTGCACCGGCCTGGGCGCGCTGCGCCGCCGACCGGAGGCGCGTTGGCGGAAGGGCCCGGAGGATGTCCCGCAGCTCACGACGTTGCAGGGCGAACTGTTCGATGCGGGTGTGCGCGCACTCCGTCCGGGCGGCATCGTCGCGTATGTGACGTGTTCACCGCACCTCGCCGAGACCGTCGGAGTGACCCGTGAGGGCGCACGGCGCTGGGAGGGCCAGATCACCCAGCTCGATGCCCGTGCGGTCGTCCGTGACGTCTCGCGCGCACCGATCGATCTGCCCGAGGCATCCGAGGACGCCCTCCACGTTCAGCTCTGGCCGCACCGGCACGGCACCGACGGCATGTTCATCGCCCTCTTCGAGCGCAACGCCTGACGTCGCGCGTGAGCGCTTCCGCTGTCGCAGATCGACCCTCCGGCGCGGTGGAAACGTCGATGTGCGACAGCGGAAGGGCATCTGGGTCAGTCGAGGAAGTGCAGACGCCCGCCGTGCACCTCGAGCTGGCGACGCAACAACTCCAGCGCGGCGGGATGAGCGCGCGCGAGTTCGCTCCCGTCGACCAGGATCGTGTCATCGGTCACGGCGCCGTCGGCGAGGTCGCTCAGCACCCCGATCATCCGTTCCGCGCCGCTGAAGGCGAGCTCACCGCCGAGGTGGACGACGACGCGTCCTTCGCTCCGGTCGATGCGGATGCCAGGTGCTGCGATCGCCTCGTGGGGCTCGAAGACATGCATCCCGAACTCGCCCGACATGCGCTCCAGGATCTGGATGCCTCGGACGCTGTTGCCGTGGCGATCCAACCGCGGGCTGAACGTGGCAACCCCGAACTGCGACGGCGCGATGGCGAGCAGAGCCCCGCTGACACCGCTCTTGGCCGGGAGCCCGACGCGCAGCAGCCATTCCCCGGAGTAGTCGTACATGCCGCAGCTCGCCATGACCGAGACGACATCGCGGGCGACATCCTCGCGCACGACACGTTCGCCCGTGACCGGGTTCACGCCCCCGAACGCGAGGGTCGCGCCCATCACGGCGAGGTCCCGAACGGTGACGAGTACCGAACACTGGCGGAAGTACGTCTCGACGACCGTCGGGACATCGCCACGGATGATGTCGTGCGAGCGCGTCAGGTAGGCCAGGGCGCGATTGCGATGGCCGGTCTCGGATTCGCCGCGGTAGACCTCCTCGTCGACGGTCAGCGTTCGACCGGCAAAGCGTGAGAGACCCGCGACGATCGTCTCGGCGCGCGAGAACTCGTCGCCCTCCCCGAGAAGAGACGAGGTCACGATGGCGCCCGCATTGACCATGGGGTTGGCGGGACGACCGGTCCCCGCCTCGAGGCTGATGGCGTTGAAGGGCTCGCCGCTCGGCTCGACCCCGACCCGCGCGAGGACCGCGTCCCGCCCGAGCTCTTCGAGGGCGAGCGCGAGCACGAACGGCTTCGAGACCGACTGGATCGTGAACTCGACGTCGTCATCGCCGACAGAGGTCACCCGCCCCCTCGGGCCCACAACCGCAAAGGCGAGCCGCTCGGGATCGGCCGCCGCAAGGGAGGGGATGTAGTCGGCGACACCTCCGGCGTCGCGCCCACGCACGTCGTCCAGCACGGTCTCGAGCATGCGCACAATCGGGTCCACGCCCTGACCCTATCGGCCGGTATCGACGCTCTCGTCGCTCAGCGAGAGGACGCGACATGCCGCGTGCACCTCTACGCCGACGGCATGTCGCGTCCTCTCGGGGTCACTGGCGTGCTCGAGGGCCGACGTGGCTTGTCGTGAGGAGTCCGTCGGCATAATGAGGGGGTGCCCCAGACCGAGCTTCCCTCCGCCCCGCGGATCAACCCGAGCATCCTTGCGGCGGACTTCGTCAACCTGCAGGCCGATCTCGAGCGGATCGCCACCGCTGACTTCGTCCACGTCGACGTCATGGACAACCACTTCGTGCCGAACCTGACATTCGGGCCCCAGATGGTCGGGCGAATCCAGGCGACGAGCCCGGTACCGCTCGATGTGCACCTGATGATCGATGACCCCGATCGCTGGGCCCCGGGGTACGCCGAGCTCGGCGCAGCATCCGTCACTTTCCATCTCGAGGCCGCGACAGACCCGGTCGCGTTGGCGCGCAAACTCCGCCAGATCGGCGCACGCGCGGGCGTCGCCGTCAAACCGGATACCCCGGTCGAGGGGCTATTCGACGTGCTCGACGAGTTCGACCAGATCCTCGTCATGACCGTTGAGCCCGGCTTCGGCGGCCAGTCGTTCCGCGCGGACACGATGCCCAAGCTGCGTCTGCTCTCCGAAGAGGCGCGCCGGCGCGGCTCACAGGTCTGGCTACAGGTCGATGGCGGGATCTCGCAGTCGACCATCGCGCAGGCTGCCGAGGCGGGGGCCGACACCTTCGTCGCCGGATCCGCGGTGTTCGGAGCGGAGCGTCCGGATGCCGCGATCGCCTCGCTCCGTGCGGGCGCGGCTCGCCACGTGCACTGAGCCGGTAGCCTGGCAGGGTGAAGACATTCGACGAGCTGTTCGCGGAGCTGACGGTCACGGCCGCCGAGCGACCCGAAGGCTCGGGTACCGTGGCGCAGCTCGATCGCGGAGTGCACGCGATCGGGAAGAAGATCGTCGAAGAGGCCGCCGAAGTGTGGATGGCCGCGGAGTATGAGTCCGACGAGGCCACGGCGGAAGAGATCTCGCAGCTGCTCTACCACCTGCAGGTGCTCATGCTGGCGAAGGGTCTGACGACCGGCGACGTCTACCGACATCTCTGATTCGTTCCCGTCCTCCCACCCCCGAACCGAAAGCTCGCATCACCATGTTGCGTATCGCCGTGCCCAACAAGGGCTCGCTCGCCGACACCGCCGCCGACATGCTCGCCGAGGCCGGATACACCGGTCGCCGGGACCCCAAGGACCTGCACGTCATCGATCCCCAGAACGATGTCGAGTTCTTCTACCTCCGCCCGAAGGACATCGCGACCTACGTCGGTTCCGGTGCGCTCGATGTCGGCATCACGGGTCGTGACCTGCTGCTCGACGCACGGATGCCCGGCGCTCAGGAAGTTGAAGCGCTCGGCTTCGGCGGCTCGACCTTCCGATTCGCGGGCCCTCCCGGACGTTTCGACTCGGTCACCGACCTCCAGGGGATGCGTGTTGCCACCGCCTACCCGGGGCTTGTCGATGGCTTCCTCGACGAGCACGGTGTGGCCGTGGATCTCGTGCCGCTCGACGGTGCGGTCGAGTCCGCCGTGCGCCTCGGCGTCGCGGATGCGGTCGCCGACGTCGTGTCGACGGGTACGACGTTGCGCCAGGCGGGCCTGGAGATCTTCGGCCCCGTCATCCTCGAGTCCGAGGCCGTGCTCATCGCGGGCCCCGACGAAAAAGACGGCACCGAGACGCTTCTGCGGCGGCTGCGGGGCGTCATGGTTGCGCGGCGGTTCGTCCTCGTCGACTACGACCTGCCCGCGGCCCTGCTCGATCAGGCGACCGCGGTCGCACCGGGCATCGAGTCGCCGACCATCTCGCCGCTGCGCGATCCCGAGTGGGTCGCCGTGCGTGTCATGGTGCCCCGTCACGGCGTCAACCGGGTGATGGACGAGCTCTACGCGATCGGTGCGCGCGCCATCCTCGTCACCGCCATTCACGCCGCGAGGCTGTGACGACGTGGCTCTGGTGTGTCGTGTCATTCCGTGCCTCGACGTCGCGGCGGGGCGCGTCGTCAAGGGCGTGAACTTCGCAAACCTGCGCGACATGGGGGACCCGGTCGAACTCGCGCGGCTCTACTTCGCGCAGGGTGCCGACGAGATCACCTTCCTCGATGTGACCGCGACGGTCGACGAACGTGCCACGACCTACGACGTCGTGCGACGGACGGCCGAAGAGGTCTTCATCCCGCTGACGGTCGGCGGGGGAGTGCGCACGGCTGAGGATGTCGCGCGGCTGCTCGCCGTCGGTGCGGACAAGATCGGCGTGAATTCGGCCGCCATCGCGCGGCCCGCGCTGCTCGATGAGATCGCCGATCGTTTCGGGGCGCAGGTTCTCGTGCTCTCACTCGATGTGAAGCGTTCGGATGCGACGACGTCCGGCTTCGTCGTCACGACCCACGGCGGTCGCACCGAGACGACACTGGATGCGCTCGAGTGGGCCCGCGAGGCCATCGAGCGCGGCGCCGGAGAACTGCTCGTCAACTCGATCGACGCGGACGGTACGAAGGAAGGCTTCGACCTCGAACTGGTCGGGCTGATGCGGGAGCTCGCCAGTGTCCCGGTGATCGCGTCCGGCGGTGCCGGCTCGGCCGCCGATTTCGCGCCCGCCATCCGCGCGGGCGCGAATGCGGTGCTCGCCGCGAGCGTGTTCCACTCGGGGCAGCTCACGGTCGGGGATGTCAAGGCGGCTATGACCGCCGAGGGAATCGAGGTTCGCGCGTGAGCGATACGGAAACATCCGATCTCGACGAGCGCATCGCCCGCGTCGCGTTCAACGCCGATGGCCTGGTCGCGGCGATCGTGCAACAGCACGACACGCGCGAAGTCCTCATGCTCGGATGGATGGACGCCGAGGCGCTCCGCCGCACTCTGACGAGCGGGCGGGTGACCTTCTGGTCGCGATCGCGCCGTGAGTATTGGCGGAAGGGTGACACGTCCGGGCACATCCAACTCGTGCGCGGCGCCCGCCTCGACTGCGACGGCGATGCCGTGCTGCTGAGCGTCGAGCAGGTCGGACCCGCGTGCCACACCGGCACGCGCACCTGCTTCGACGCCGACGACCTCCAACCCACCGTGGACGACCTCCAACCCACCGTGGACGACCTCCCACCCTCCGTGGCGGAGGTCACCGCGGGTGACGCCGACGAAACAGAGAGTCTGCTCGGACGGGGCGGCGCGTGAGGCTGCGCCGCGCGAGATTCACGACCGTCCTGCTTCTGCTCGCCGCGGGGGCTCTGCTGCTCATCGCATCAACGCAGCCGTGGTTCGTCGTCGTGCTTCGGGAGAGCCCGGACACTCCGCTGGATGTGAGCGGTTCGGCCGCCGTGCCCGTTCTTGCACCGCTCGCTCTGGCCGCTCTGGCCGTCGCCGCGGCAACGTCCATCGCCGGTCGTTTTCTGTCCTACGCCGCCGCCGTTCTGGCGATGCTGCTCGGCCTGGCACTCACCGTGCTGCTCTGGGCCCCGTCCACCGGCGATACCGCGGCTGCGATTTCTCCGTCTGTCACCGAGGCGACGGGGATCGCGGGCGCGGATGCGGTCGCCGCGCTGGTGCGCCGGGTCGAGGCCACGGCATGGCCGCTGATCGCCCTCGTCCTGTCGCTCGTCGTGTTCGGTATCGGACTGTTCGCGATCGCGACGGCACACGCCTGGCCTCAGGCGGGACGTCGCTACCGCACGGACTCTCGAGCGCGTTCCGGCGACGATCCGGCTCGCGGTGACCGGGGTGGACGGTCTGCGGGTGAGCCGGACGAGGCATCCGCGGGGCACGCCGCGCCCCTCGACGCCATCGACTCGTGGGACGATCTCAGCCACGGATCCGACCCCACGCGCTGATCGCAACCGTGCCCCGATCGCGATCGGTACCCGGTCGGCGCCCGATAGACTGGGACGCGCATTCCATCGAAGGAGCCCTCATGAGCCACGACATCGACGACCCCGGTCACGGACACTCGCCGGCCGCCTGGACAGCAGTGGTGATCATGCTGCTCGCCGTCGCTATCGGCACGGTCGCCTTCTACCTCGATGTGCCGTGGATCGTGTGGGCGTCCGTCGTTCTGCTCTTCGTTGGCCTTCTCGTCGGGTGGGTCATGAAGCGCGTCGGCTACGGCGTCGGTGGCGCCAAGTCGGCCCCGAAAGTCCATTGAGCATGCTGGCCGATCTCACGTCCGGCGCGGTCGAAGATGCGCGCGCTCGTGAGGTCGAGCTCCCGTTTGCTGAACTCGAGCGTCGCGCGCTCTCGGTACCCCCCGCGGTCGACGCGCTGGCGGCCCTCGCGCCCGCTGACACCGTGCGGATCATCGCCGAGGTCAAACGCGCGAGTCCTTCGCGTGGCGATCTTGCCGACATCCCGGATCCGGCACTGCAGGCCCGCCTTTACGAAGAGGGCGGTGCCGCAACGATCAGCGTTCTGACCGAGGGGCGCCGGTTCAAGGGGAGCCTTGCCGACCTCGAAGCGGTGCGGGCGGCGGTTTCGCTCCCCGTGCTGCGCAAAGATTTCATCGCGACGGCGTATCAGGTGTTCGAGGCGCGCGCCGCGGGCGCCGACCTCGTGCTGCTGATCGCTGCCGCGCTCGACCAGCCCACACTCGCGACTCTGCATGAGCTCGTGATCGAACTGGGCATGACCCCCCTCGTCGAGACGCACGACCTCGACGAGGTCCGCCGCGCAAGCGAGATCGGAGCACGCCTCGTGGGTGTCAACGCACGCGATCTGACCACGTTCGAGCTCGACCGAGACCTGTTCGGTCGCCTCGTCGAGCACATTCCGGCGGATGCGATCAAGGTCGCCGAGTCCGCCGTGAAGACGCCCGAGGATGTCTTGCACTACCGCAATGCGGGTGCCGACGTCGTCCTCGTGGGCGAGGCCCTGGTGACGGGTGACCCGGTTGCGACCCTCCGTGATTTCCTGGCGGTGGGCAGTGCCCTCGGAGTGTCGAAGTGAGCCTGCGCGCGGCCACGGGGCCGTTCTTCGGCGAATTCGGCGGGCGCTACATGCCGGAGTCGCTCATCGCGGCGATCGACGAGCTGACCGGCGTCTACGAGGACGCGATCGCCGACCCGGAGTTCATCCGCGAGTTCCACCACCTGCTCGCGACCTATGCCGGGCGTCCCTCGATCATCACAGAGGTACCTCGTTTCGCCGAGCACGCCGGGGGCGCCCGCGTCTTCCTCAAGCGCGAGGACCTGAATCACACCGGGTCGCACAAGATCAATAACGTTCTCGGCCAGGCGCTGCTGACCAAGCGCCTCGGCAAGACGCGCGTCATCGCCGAGACCGGCGCGGGTCAGCACGGCGTCGCGACCGCGACCGCTGCAGCGCTCTTCGGCTTCGAGTGCACGATCTACATGGGCCAGGTCGATACCGAGCGTCAGGCGCTGAACGTCGCCCGGATGCGTCTGCTGGGCGCCGAGGTCATTCCCGTCACGACCGGGTCCCGCACGCTCAAGGACGCGATCAACGAGGCTTACCGCGACTGGGTCTCGAGCGTCGAGACGACGAACTACATCTTCGGCACGGCCGCGGGCCCGCATCCGTTCCCCGCGATGGTGCGCGATTTCCAGAAGGTGATCGGCGAAGAGGCGCGGGCGCAGCTGCTCGACGAGCTCGGTCGCCTGCCCGATGCCGTTGTCGCGTGCGTCGGCGGCGGGTCGAACGCGATCGGCATGTTCGACGCGTTCCTCGATGACAGCGACGTCCGTCTGTACGGTGTCGAGGCAGCCGGTGATGGTGTCGACACGCCCTTCCACGCGGCCTCCATCGAGCGCGGACGGCCCGGCGTGCTGCACGGGGCGAAGACCTACGTGCTGATGGACGAGGACGGACAGACGACGGAGTCGCACTCCATCTCGGCAGGTCTCGATTACCCGGGTGTCGGCCCCGAGCATGCGTGGCTGTCGGCGATCGGGCGTGCCGAGTACATCCCCGCCACCGACGACGAGGCGATGCAGGCGCTGAGGCTGCTCAGCCGCACTGAGGGAATCATCCCGGCCATCGAGTCGGCGCACGCCCTCGCCGGCGCCTTGCGCATCGGCCAGGAGCTCGGTCCCGACGGGATCATCGCGATCTGTCTGTCCGGGCGCGGTGACAAGGACATGGACACGGCAGCCCGCTATTTCGAGCTGTACGACGCGGATGCGGCGAGTCCGGTGATCCCGGACGAGGCCGTCGACGCGGACGGTGCGGCGTCGGGCGAGGGGATCGAGCTGTGACCTCCCGCGTGGAAGAGGCGATCGCGCTTGCGCACGCGGAGGGCCGCGGGGTACTCGTGGGTTACCTGCCGGTCGGCTTCCCCGACATCGAGACAAGCATCGAGGCCGCGGTCGCTCTGGCCGAGAACGGCGTCGACATCATCGAGCTGGGCCCGCCCTACAGCGACCCGGTGATGGACGGAATCGTCATCCAGGAGGCCACGCAGGCGGCCCTGGCGGCCGGCTTCCGGCTCAAGGATCTGTTTCCGGCGATCCGCGCGATCACCGCACGGATCGACATCCCCGTCCTCGTGATGTCGTACTGGAACCCGATCTGGCAGTACGGCGTCGACCGCTACGCGGACGACCTGCTCGCGGCGGGCGGCGCGGGAATCATCACGCCGGATATCACCCCCGAGGCCGCGGGCGAATGGATCGCCGCGAGCACGCGGACGGGTCTCGATCGGATCTTCCTCGCCGCGCCGACCTCGACGGATGAGCGCCTGGACCTCGTCGTGCAGAACTCGACCGGATTTGTCTACACGGTCTCGACGATGGGGATCACCGGCGAGCGCGCCGAGCTGGATGCTGCGGCACGCACCCTCGTCGGACGCCTGCGCGAGCGCGGTGCCCAGCACGCCTGCGTCGGCATCGGCATCTCGACCCCGGACCAGGTGACGGGCGTCATCGAGTACGCGGACGGCGCGATCGTCGGCACCGCCCTCGTGCGTGCGTTGCGTGATGGTGGGGTCGAGGGGCTGAGCGGGGTCGTCCGCGCACTCTCGGCCGGAACCGCGCGCCCTCAGACGGCGTAGCCACACACGAGCACAGGCGATCACACGAGAACAGGCGGACGCCGCGCATTTTCGCCTGTGTCGGTGTTTTTGCCTGTCCTCGTGCGGCAGAGTGAGTCCGCGCCGCCCCGAGCGTGACGCGGGCCTGACTCCGGCGGGTTGCCGCGCTGATCTAGACTTCCGCTCATGCCTTCTTTCGCCCTGAGCGTGCATGCGAGTGTGCTCGCGAGCATTCCGAGCCCGTCAGTCAGCTTCATCCAGCTCGGACCGTTGCGCATCTACTTCTACGCGCTCTGCATCATCGCCGGCATCATCGTCGCAACGATCATGACGAACTATCGCTTGACCAAGCGCGGCGCCGAGCCGTGGATCGTGCTGGATGTGACGCTCCCGGCTGTTGTGCTCGGCATCATCGTCGCCCGGATCTACCATGTGCTCACGCACCCGGCGTTCTACTTCGGAGAGGGCAAGAACCCCCTCGCCGTGTTCTACATCTGGGAGGGCGGCATCGCGATCTACGGTGCGCTCATCGGCGGCGCGATCGGGGCCTGGCTCGGTTGCCGCTGGAGCGGCATCCGCTTCTGGACGTACGCGGATGCGCTGGCCCCGGGTCTGCTGCTGGCTCAGGCGATGGGTCGCTTCGGCAACTGGTTCAACCAGGAGCTGTTCGGATTGCCGACCGACGTGCCCTGGGGTCTCGAGATCGACCCGGATAACGACGCCTTCCCCGCAGGGCTCGCCCCAGATACGCTCTTCCACCCCACCTTCCTGTACGAGGTCATCTGGAACGTCGCGGGCGTGTTCGTTTTGCTCTGGGCGGGACGCAAACTCCAGCTGCAGTGGGGCCGCCTGTTGGGGCTCTACCTCGTCTGGTACAGCGCGGGCCGTGTCGTGTGGGAGTCCATCCGCATCGACCCGAGCGAGATCATTCTGGGCCTGCGCACCAACGTCTGGGCCGCGATCTTCGGCGTCGTCGTCGGGCTCGCGATCATCGTCATCCAGAAGCGCCGCCACACCGGCATGGAGCCGAGCCCGTACATGCCCGGGCGCGGCCCGGCGGCAGCGGAGGTCGGAGAAGGCGCTGAGGTACAATCGCAGAACACCACTGAGTTTGTGGACGTGAGCGAGCCGCCCGCGAACGAACTCGAGGGCGGGGCAACGGCCACAAGCTCAGTCGCCACGAAGTAACCGCCACGAAGAATTGCGTCCGGGCCAACGTCGTCCCATGAGATCCACCAGTGAGGACGGTTGACATGGCCGTGAGCCCGAACGATGGCGACAACACGTCGTTCCCCGCCAAGCAGGGAATGTACAACCCGGCATTCGAGAAGGATGCCTGTGGTCTGGCGATGGTCGCCACGCTCCGCGGCACGCCCGGGCACGACATCGTTGCGCAGGCGCTGACGGCGCTGCGCAACCTCGAACACCGCGGGGCCATCGGGTCCGACGCGGGTACCGGCGATGGAGCCGGCATCCTGACGCAGATCCCGGACGCGTTCCTGCGTGCGGTGGTGGAGTTCGACCTGCCGCCCGTGGGCGAGTACGCGGTCGGTATGGCCTTCCTGCCCCTCGACGACGACGAGCGTCAGGCAATCAAGGACGGCATCGCCGAGATCGCCACGAGCGAGAACCTCGTCGTGCTCGGATGGCGTGAGGTCCCCACAGATGAGCGGCACCTGGGCAAGCTCGCACACGCGGCGCGCCCGGCCTTCGAGCAGCTGTTCGTCTCTCGTCCGGCCGTCGGCGACGCTCCCGCGCTCTCGGGCATCGACCTCGACCGCCGCGTCTATCGCCTGCGCAAGCGCGCGCGCCACGAACTCGGCGCGTACTTCGTGTCCCTTTCCGCGCGCACGCTCGGCTACAAGGGCATGGTCACGACTCTCCAGCTCGAGCCGTTCTATCCGGACCTGCAGGACGAGCGCTTCGCGTCCGAGCTCGCGGTCGTGCACTCGCGTTATTCGACGAACACCTTCCCGTCGTGGCCGCTCGCGCAGCCGCTGCGCATGCTCGCGCACAACGGCGAGATCAACACCGTCAACGGCAACCGCAACTGGATGCGGGCGCGCCAGTCGCAGCTCGAGTCCGAGCTGCTCGGCGACATCAAGCCGTTGTTGCCGATCTGTACGGTCGGCGCATCCGACTCCGCGTCTTTCGATGAGGTGCTCGAGCTGCTCACGCTCACCGGGCGCAGCCTGCCGCACGCGGTCATGATGATGGTGCCCGAGGCGTACGAAAAGCAGGCCGACATCGACCCGAAGCTGCGGGCGTTCTACGACTACCACTCCATGCAGATGGAGCCATGGGATGGACCGGCCGCCCTGATCTTCACCGACGGCACGCTCGTCGGTGCGACCCTCGACCGCAACGGGCTGCGTCCCGGCCGCTGGACCGAGACCACCGACGGCCTCATCGTCATCGGCAGCGAAACCGGCGTGCTCGACTTCGAGCCCGAGCGCATCAAGCGCCGCGGGCGCCTGCGTCCGGGCCGCATGTTCCTCGTCGACACTGCCGCGGGTCGCATCATCGAAGAAGAAGAGGTCAAGCAGCAGCTCGCCGAGCTCCACCCGTGGCAGGAATGGCTCGACCGGGGCACGGTGCGCCTGTCTGATCTTCCCGAGCGCGAGCACATCGTGCATCCGATCGCCTCGATCACTCGTCGTCAGCGCACCTTCGGGTACACGGAAGAAGAGGTGCGGATCCTTCTTACGCCCATGGGCCAGAACGGCGCCGAGCCGCTGGGCGCAATGGGATCCGACACGCCCATCGCCGTGCTGAGCGAGCGCCCGCGTCTGCTGTTCGACTACTTCGTGCAGCAGTTCGCACAGGTGACGAACCCGCCTCTCGACTCGATCCGCGAAGAGGTCGTCACGAGTCTGCGCATCGGGCTCGGCCCCGAGCCGAACCTTCTGTCGTGGGGTCCCGACCACGCGCGCACGGTCACGCTCGACTTCCCGGTGATCGACAACGACGAGTTGGCGAAGATCCAGCACGTCGACACCGCGCTGCCGGGCCGCTCGTCCGTCACGATCCGCGGGCTTTACCGCGTCGAGGCCGGACGCAAGGGGCTCGAGAAGCGCATCACGCAGATGTGCACCGAGGTCGATCAGGCGATCGAGGACGGCGCGGAGTTCATCGTGCTGTCCGACCGCGACTCCAACAAAGACCTCGCGCCGATCCCTTCGCTGCTCATGGTCGCCGCGATCCACCACCACCTCATCCGCAAAGAGACGCGCATGAAGGTCGGTCTGGTGGTCGAGGCGGGCGATGTGCGCGAGGTTCATCACGTGGCGACGCTGATCGGGTACGGCGCATCCGCCGTCAACCCGTACCTGGCGATGGAGACCGTGGAGTACCTGGTTCGCGCCGGGTTCATCTCGAACATCACACCCGAGAAGGCCGTCAAGAACCTGATCTACGCGCTCGGCAAGGGTGTGCTGAAGATCATGTCCAAGATGGGCATCTCGACCGTCTCGTCGTATGCCGGCGCGCAGGTCTTCGAAGCCGTCGGACTCTCGCAATCCTTCATCGACGCCTACTTCACGGGCACCGAGACGAAGCTCGGGGGCGTGGGCATCGATGTGATCGCAACCGAGAACGCCTCTCGCCACGCCTACGCGTACCCGGAAGACGCCGCGGTGCACGCGCACGAGCGCTTGTGGACCGGCGGGGAGTACCAGTGGCGACGGGATGGCTCGCCGCACCTCTTCAACCCCGACACCGTCTTCAAGCTGCAGCATGCGACCCGTTCGCGTCGCTACGACCTGTTCCGCGAGTACACCAAGCTCGTCGACGACCAGGCTTCGGAGCTGAAGACGCTCCGCGGCATGTTCCGTCTGCGCAAGGGCGTGCGTCCGGCCGTGCCGATCGACGAGGTGGAACCCATCTCGTCGATCATGAAGCGGTTCCAGACGGGCGCGATGAGCTATGGCTCGATCTCGAAAGAGGCGCACGAGACGCTGGCGATCGCGATGAACCGCATCGGCGGACGATCGAACACGGGCGAGGGCGGCGAAGACCTCGACCGCCTGCTCGACCCCGAGCGGCGGAGCGCCATCAAGCAGGTGGCCTCGGGCCGCTTCGGCGTCACGAGCATGTACCTCACGCATGCCGAGGACATTCAGATCAAGCTCGCCCAGGGTGCCAAGCCCGGTGAGGGTGGTCAGCTGCCGCCGACGAAGGTGTACCCGTGGATCGCGCGCACACGCCACGCGACCGCGGGTGTGGGCCTGATCTCGCCGCCGCCGCACCACGACATCTACTCGATCGAAGACCTCAAGCAGTTGATCTTCGACCTCAAGCGCGCAAACCCGAAGGCGCGCATCCACACCAAGCTCGTCAGCCAGTCGGGCATCGGTGCGGTCGCGGCGGGTGTCGCGAAGGCGCTGTCCGACGTGATCCTGGTGTCGGGTCACGATGGGGGAACGGGCGCCAGCCCGCTCAACTCGCTCAAGCACGCCGGAACGCCGTGGGAGCTGGGGCTCGCCGAGACGCAGCAGACGCTGATGCTGAACGGTATGCGCGACCGCGTGGTCGTTCAGGTCGACGGACAGCTCAAGACCGGACGCGACGTCATCATCGGCGCGCTTCTCGGCGCCGAAGAATTCGGCTTCGCGACGGCCGCGCTGGTGGTCGAAGGCTGCGTCATGATGCGCGTCTGTCACCTCGACACCTGTCCGGTCGGAGTGGCGACACAGAACCCTGTTCTGCGCGCGCGATTCACCGGCAAGCCGGAGTTCGTCGTGAACTTCATGGAGTTCATCGCCGAAGAGGTGCGCGAGCTGCTCGCCGAACTCGGCTTCCGCTCGATCGATGAGGCCGTCGGACACCACGAGTTGCTGGATGTCGACGGCGCTGTGGAGCACTGGAAGGCGAGCGGAATGGATCTCTCGCCGATCCTGGTGGGTCCGCCGTTCGCCGAGGACGAGCCTCGCCGCAACGCGCGCGAACAGGAGCACGAGCTCGACGAGCACTTCGATGTGCAGCTCATCGAGCGCGCGCAGGACGTCATCGCACACGGTGGCCAGGTCGAGATCGACCTGCCGATCCGCAACACCGCGCGCGCCGTCGGCACGATGCTCGGCAACCGCGTGACGCTCGCGCACGGTGAGAACGGACTGCCGTCCGGGTCGATCGTGGTCAACCTGCGTGGCTCGGCGGGTCAGTCATTCGGCGCTTTCATGCCTGCGGGCATCACGCTGCGCCTCGAGGGCGACTCGAACGACTACGTCGGCAAGGGTCTCTCGGGTGGTCAGATCGTCATCCGTCCGCCCCGCGGTGCTTCGTTCGACGCCTCGCAGAACGTGATCGCCGGCAACGTGATCGGCTATGGCGCGACGCAGGGCAGCATGTTCCTGCGCGGTGTCGTGGGGGAGCGTTTCTTCGTCCGCAACTCCGGCGCGACCGCCGTCGTCGAGGGCGTGGGCGACCACGCGCTCGAGTACATGACGGGCGGACTCGCCGTGATCCTCGGGGCGACGGGGCGCAATCTCGGAGCCGGGATGTCGGGCGGAACCGCCTACGTCTACGACCTCGACCGCACGCTCGTGAATCGCGAGGCCCTCGCATCCGGTGAACTCGAACTGCTCGAGCTCGGCTCGGGCGACGTCGAGATCCTCCGCGACCTGCTGAAGTTGCACGTCGCCGAGACGGACTCGACCCTCGCGGCCGACCTGCTCGACAACTTCGACGAGGCCGTCACGCGCTTCACGCGGGTTCTGCCGCGCGACTACGCGGCGGTGCTCGAGACCCGTCAGGCGGCGGTTGCCGAGGGGCTCGACCCCGACGGCGACGTTGTCTGGACTCGCATCCTGGAGGTGACCGGTGGCTGACCCGAAGGGTTTCCTCAAAGTCACGGAGCGCGAACTCGCGCCCCGTCGTCCCGTGCCCGTACGCATCATGGACTGGAAAGAGGTGTACGAACCGGGTGACAAAGCCGTTCTGCGTCGCCAGGCCGGGCGTTGCATGGACTGCGGCATCCCGTTCTGTCACAAGGGCTGCCCGCTGGGCAACCTGATTCCGGAGTGGAACGACCTGCTGTGGCGCGGCGAGGGCCGCGACGCGATCGAGCGTCTGCACGCGACCAACAACTTCCCGGAGTTCACGGGTCGGCTGTGTCCCGCGCCCTGCGAGAGCGCCTGTGTGCTGGGCATCAACCAGCCCGCGGTGACGATCAAGCAGGTCGAGGTCGGCATCATCGACCAGGCATTCTCCAACGGATGGGTCGAGCCCGAGCCCCCCGGACGCCTGACCGGCAAGACGGTCGCCGTCGTGGGCTCCGGCCCCGCGGGCCTCGCGGCCGCACAGCAGCTCACCCGCGCCGGACACACGGTCGCCGTTTATGAGCGCGATGACCGCATCGGAGGACTGCTGCGCTACGGCATCCCCGACTTCAAGATGGAGAAACGCCACATCGAGCTGCGCCTCCGCCAGATGCAGGACGAGGGCACCCGCTTCCGTGCCGGCGTCGAGATCGGCGTCGACATCTCGTGGGACGACCTGCGCGCGCGCTACGACGCCGTCGTGGTCGCGACCGGGTCGACCCTGCCGCGCGACCTGGCGATCCCGGGTCGTGACCACGCGGGCATCCACTTCGCCATGGAGTATCTGATCGAGTCGAACCGGGTCGTCGCCGGCGATTCGGTACCGCACCAGATCTCGGCCGAGGGCAAGCACGTCATCGTCATCGGCGGTGGCGACACAGGTGCCGACTGCATCGGCACCGCGCACCGCCAGGGGGCGCTCAGCGTCACGAACCTCGCGATCGGCATCCAGCCGCCCAGCGTGCGCCCCGAGGAGCAGCCCTGGCCGATGACGCCGACGCTGTTCGAGGTTTCTTCGGCCCACGAAGAGGGTGGTGAGCGCATGTACCTGGCGTCCACCGTCGAGTTCCTCTCGAACGGCGCTGGCGAAGTGCGGGCGTTGCGGGTGGCGGAAACCGAGTATGTGGACGGCCGTCGCGTGCCCAAGAGCGGCACGGAGCGCGAGATCCCCGCGGACCTGGTTCTGATCGCCCTCGGGTTCACCGGCCCGGAGCAGAACGACCTCGCCGACCAGCTCGGCGCGCGATTCACCAACCGGGGCAACGTCGAACGTGACGGGGACTACCAGACCACCGCGCCGGGCGTATTCGTCGCCGGCGACGCGGGTCGCGGCCAGTCCCTGATCGTCTGGGCCATCGCGGAGGGCCGTGCCGCGGCCGCCCGTGTAGACGCTTACCTGATGGGGTCAACCGAACTGCCATTCCCCGTGCATCCCACCGACATCGCGATCGGACTGCAGCCCGCGTAGGCTGACCCTCGGACTTTGTTACCGGTCCCATCCAGACCAAAACCCCGAACCCCACCGGAGCATCACACGATGAGACGTGCCAAGATCGTCGCCACCCTCGGCCCCGCAACCTCGACCTACGAGTCGGTGCGAGCGATCATCGACGCGGGGGTGGACGTCGCCCGCATGAACCTCAGCCACGGCGACTACGCCGTGCACGAGACCAACTTCGCGAACGTGCGTAAGGCGGCGGAGGATGCGGGTCGCCCCGTCGCGATCCTGGTCGATCTGCAGGGCCCGAAGATCCGCCTCGGCAAGTTCGCCGACGGCCCCCACGACCTCGCCGTCGGCGACATCTTCAAGATCACGATCGACGACATCCCCGGCACGAAAGAGATCGTCTCGACGACCTTCAAGGGGCTGCCTCAGGACGTCAACCCCGGTGACTTCCTCCTGATCGACGACGGCAAGGTCAAGGTCGAGGTCGTCGAAAAGACCGACACGGTCGTCACGACCAAGGTCATCGTCGCGGGTCCCGTTTCCAACAACAAGGGCATCAACCTGCCCGGTGTCGCCGTCAACGTCCCCGCATTGTCCGAAAAGGACGAGGCCGACCTCCGCTGGGGTCTTCGCATCGGCGCCGACCTCATCGCGCTGTCGTTCGTGCGTGACGCGAAGGACGTCCAGCGCGCGCACGTCATCATGGCCGAAGAGGGACGCCACGTCCCGATCATCGCCAAGATCGAGAAGCCGCAGGCCGTCGATCACCTCGAAGAGATCGTCGACGCGTTCGACGGCATCATGGTCGCCCGTGGCGACCTGGGCGTCGAGCTGCCCCTCGAGGCTGTGCCGATCGTTCAGAAGCGCGCGGTCGAGATCGCTCGTCGCATGGCAAAGCCTGTCATCGTCGCGACGCAGATGCTCGAGTCGATGATCAACAGCCCCGTCCCGACCCGAGCCGAAACATCCGATGTCGCCAATGCCGTCCTCGACGGTGCGGATGCCGTGATGCTCTCGGGCGAGACCAGCGTGGGGGAGTACCCCGTGGTCGTCGTGGAGACGATGGCTCGCATCGTGGCTTCCACCGAAGAGCACGGGCTCGACCGCATCGCCAAGCTCACCAACAAGCCGCGCACGCAGGGTGGCGCGATCACCCTCGCCGCCATCGAGGTCGCCGACTTCGTCGAGGCCAAGTACCTCTGCATCTTCACCGAGTCGGGCGACTCGGCCCGTCGTATGTCGCGCCTGCGCCCGAACATCCCGATGCTCGCGTTCACGCCTGAGCCGGCCATTCGCCGCCGTATGGCGCTCACCTGGGGCATCCAGTCGACCCTGGTCGAGCACGTCGCCCACACGGACCGCATGTTCATCCAGGTAGACGACTACCTGCTCTCGAACGACCTGGCATCCGTCGGCGACAAGGTCGTCGTGATCTCGGGATCCCCTCCCGGAATCGTCGGCTCGACCAACGACATCCGTGTCCACAAGGTCGGAGACGCCGTCCACGGCGCCGCCCCGATCTACCAGACCCGGGAGTAGCCGCGGGGACGGGCGGGGCGGCCGATAAAAGTACCGGTGGTGGGACTCGAACCCACATGCCCTCACGGGCAACCGATTTTGAGTCGGTCGCGTCTGCCATTCCGCCACACCGGCCCGCACGTCCGAGAATGACCATACCGTAGGATTCAAACGTGACCGAGCTAGACCAGAACTCAGCGCCCACGCCCTCGACCCCGAGGCGCGTCGTCGTCGCGGAGGACGAGTCGCTCATCCGACTCGACATCGTCGAGATCCTCCGTGACAACGGATACGACGTCGTCGGAGAGGCAGGGGACGGCGAAACCGCCGTTCAGCTTGCCACCGAACTGCGTCCGGATCTGGTGATCATGGATGTCAAAATGCCCATCATGGATGGCATCAGCGCCGCTGAGAAGCTGAACAAGAACCACGTGGCGCCCGTCGTGCTGCTGACGGCGTTCAGCCAGAAAGAGCTCGTGGAGCGTGCCAGCGAGGCCGGCGCCCTGGCGTACGTGGTCAAGCCGTTCACGCCGAACGACCTGCTTCCGGCGATCGAGATCGCGCTCAGCCGCTACCAGCAGATCATCACGCTCGAGGCCGAGGTGGCCGACATGGTCGAGCGCTTCGAGACCCGCAAGCTCGTCGACCGGGCCAAGGGCCTGCTGAACGAGAAGATGGGCCTGTCGGAGCCCGAGGCTTTCCGCTGGATTCAGAAGGCTTCGATGGATCGTCGTCTGACGATGCAGGATGTCGCGAAGGCGATCATCGAGCAGCTGGCGTCGAAAAAGGCTTAGCCCGCATCTCGGGCGGGTCGCTTCGACGAGCTCAGCGACCGATCCGTTGCGGTCCCTGAGCTTGTCGAAGGGACCACGGGGGCCTTACGGCGCGGCGGGCACGTCCTTGATGAGGTTCGTGATGCGGACCGTCGACAGGCGTCGGCCCCGTTCATCCGTCACGACGATCTCGTGCACTGTCACGCTGCGGCCGACGTGAATGGGCGTGCAGGTGCCCGTCACGTGACCCTCGGTGGCTGAACGGGTGTGCGTCGCGTTGATATCGAGCCCCACGGCCAGTCGACCGGGTCCGGCCAACAGGTTCGCGTGCATCGAGCCGAGCGACTCCCCGAGCACGACGTAGGCACCGCCGTGCATGAGGCCGACGGGCTGCGTGTTCCCCTCGACGGGCATCGTGGCGATGGCACGCTCGCGCGAGAACTCGACCCAGGCCATTCCCATCTTGTCGCCCAAGGCGCCGAATCCGCGTCGGTTGACCCATTCGAGCGGGTCCACGGCGGGAGCATCAGACATGGGCCCTCCTTCAAGAGCGAGGGCACGGTCGCGCCCGTGGGGACTGTCCGAACCGGTGGCTAGGCTGTGGGGGTGCCGGACTCCGAAAAGCCTACCCTCATGATCGTCGACGGCCATTCGCTGGCTTTCCGAGCGTTCTACGCGCTCCCGGTCGACAATTTCACCACCAAAGATCATCAGCACACGAACGCCATCTACGGCTTCCTGTCGATGTTCGTGAACCTGATCAAAGACCACAAACCCACGCACATCGCGGTCGCCTTCGACCTGTCGCGTACCTCGTTCCGTACCCGCGAGTACGCGGAGTACAAGGCGAACCGCTCCGAGACGCCTCCCGAGTTCTCCGGCCAGATCCCGCTATTGCGCGACGCCCTCGACGCGATGGGAATCCCGATCGTGACGAAAGAGGACTACGAGGCCGACGACGTTCTCGCAACCCTTTCGACCCAGGGTGCGGCGCAGGGTTTCGACGTCTTGGTCGTCTCGGGCGACCGCGATTCGATCCAGCTGGTGACGGATGACGTCACGCTTCTCTACCCGTCTGTGCAGGGCGTCTCTCAGCTCAAGCGCTACGACACCGCCGCGGTGATCGAGCGCTACGGCGTCCGGCCGGAACAGTATCCAGACATCGCCGCGCTCGTCGGTGAAACGAGCGATAATCTGCCCGGCGTGCCGAAGGTCGGCGAGAAGACCGCGGTCAAGTGGCTGAATCAGTTCGGCTCGCTCGACGAGCTTCTGAGCAACGCAGACAAGGTCGGCGGGGTCGTCGGCAACAACCTCCGTGAACACATCGATGCCGTGCGGCGTAACCGCACGCTCAACCGCCTCGTCACGGACCTCGAGCTTCCGCTGGGCCCGACCGACCTCGCGATGCAGCCGATCGACGCGCAGGCGGTGCGCGACATCTTCGCGCGCCTCGAGTTCCGCACCCTGTTGCCGCGCGTCTTCGAAGCCGTCGGGCTGGACGCCGAAGAGACCGCGGCCGCAGCCGCACGTGAGCCGGGCGTCGCGGCCCCGACGGTGCGAGAAGTGACCGCTGTCGAGGCGGCTGAGTGGGCCAACGCGCTCGCACCTGAGGTCTCCGTGGGTGTCACCGTCACCCTGCAGTCGGGGATGCCGCACCGCGTGGGTCTCGCGACGAGCGATGAGGCACTGGAGCTGACGTGGACGGCGGATGCTCCCGGTTGGGATGCCTTGGGGGAGTGGTTCGCCGGCCCGGCACCCAAGGTGACCAACGATGCCAAACCGCAGGTCAAGGCACTCCGCCGGGCGGGATACTCCCTCGGGGGACTCGCATTCGACACGCTGCTGGCGGGTTGGCTGCTGCGCCCGAGCTTTCCCGACAAGACCCTCGCCGACCTCGTCGACCGGTACCTGGACGAGAAGCTGCCGGAGTCCGATCCGACCCAGCTCGTTCCCGAGACCGAGGGCGCGACTCCCGCGCAACTCGCCTGGTACACGCTGCGCGTCGCTGACGCTCTCGCCGACGACATGCCCGAGCCGGTCCGCGCGGTTCTGGACGACATCGAGCTGCCGACCCTCACGGCTCTGGCGGATCTCGAACTCGCGGGCGTCGCGGTCTCGCACACCAAGCTCTCGGAGTTCTCGGCCGAGCTGGGGGCGCGTGCCGAGGGGATCGCGCAAGAGGCGTACGCAACCATCGGTCGTGAGGTCAACCTCGGATCGCCCAAGCAGCTGCAAGAGGTCCTCTTCGAAGAGCTCGCTCTGCCGAAGACGCGCAAGACGAAGACGGGATACTCCACGGATGCCGCCGTGCTCGCCGACCTGCAAGAGACGGCTCCGCATCCGTTCCTGAATCTTCTGCTGCAGCATCGCGAGGCGACCAAGCTGCGCCAGATCATCGAGTCGCTCGACACGGCGATCGCGGACGACGGACGCATCCACACGACCTATCTGCAGACAGGCAGCCAAACCGGCCGTCTCTCGAGCACCGACCCCAACCTGCAGAACATTCCTGTCCGCACCGAAGAGTCGCGCCGCATCCGGAGCGCATTCGAAGTCGGGCCGGGGTACGAGGCTCTCCTGACGGCGGACTACTCGCAGATCGAGATGCGGATCATGGCGCATCTATCAGAAGACCCTGGTTTGATCGAGGCGTTCAACTCGGGCGAGGACCTGCACCGCTTCGTGGGTGCCCGCGTGTTCGGCGTCGAGCCGGCCGAAGTCAGCTCGGCCATGCGCACGAAGGTCAAAGCGATGTCGTACGGGCTGGTCTACGGTCTCTCGGCGTTCGGGCTGTCCAAGCAACTCCGCATCGAGCAGAGCGAAGCCAAACAGCTGATGATGGAGTACTTCGCCCGCTTCGGAGCCGTGCGAGACTACCTGCGCGCTTCGGTGGAACAGGCGAAGATCGACGGGTACACCACCACGATCTTCGGTCGCCGTCGGCCGTTCCCGGACCTCGCCAGCCCGAACCGTGTGCTGCGCGAGAACGCCGAGCGCGCGGCGCTGAACGCACCCATCCAGGGCAGTGCGGCCGACATCATGAAGATCGCGGTGCTGGACATCCACGCGGCCTTGCACGAGCAGGGTCTCGGGTCGCGAGTCTTGATGCAAATCCACGACGAACTCGTCCTCGAAGTGGCGCCGGGGGAGTGGGACGCCACGGAACAGATCGTCCGGACCCGCATGGGCGGTGCCGCGAAGCTTTCGGTTCCTCTCGATGTGCAGATCGGCCGAGGTTCGGACTGGAACGAGGCCGCTCACTAGGCTCGAAGGATGACCGAAGCAACTCGCACGCAAACGCAGATCGACGCGATCGCCGAATCCTGGGTCGACACGCTCGCAGAACTCTCGCCCACGCTCGGTACGTACATCGGCCGGACGGAGCACGCCGACCGGTTCGATGACTTCTCGCCCGAGGGTCACGCGCGGTTCGCCGACGAGGCCCGTCGGACGCTGGGCGCCCTCGATGCGGCACAGCCGACGGATCCGATCGACGACATCACCCGCACCGACCTCTCGAGCGAGCTTCGTCTGGCGCTGGAGTTGCACGACATCCGCTGGAACCTGCGCGACCTCAACGTGATCGCTTCCCCCGCACAAGAGATCCGCGAGGTCTTCGACCTGATGCCCACATCCACTACCGACGATTGGGAAGTCATCGCCCGCAGGCTGGGCGCTGTCAAGGGCGCGGTGGAGGGCTATACGGCGTCGCTCCGCGAAGGTCTGCGTCAGGGCATCGTGCCCGCCCGGCGACAGGTCGTCGAGGTGCTCACGCAGATCAGCCGCTACACAGCCGACAACGGCTTCTTCGCCGAGTTCGCCGGCGAAGCCGCGCCCGAGGAGGGACAACTCCCGGCATCTCTGGCCCGCGAACTCGCCGACCAGTCGGGAGCCGCCCGGGTCGCTTACGACCAGCTGGCGGAGTTCATGCGCGCAGAGCTCGCGCCCGCCGCGGGTGAGGCAGACGCCGTGGGGCGCGAGGTCTACGCCCTGCATTCCCGACGCTTCCTGGGCGCCTCCATCGACCTCGACGAAACGTACGAATGGGGTACGGAAGAGCTCGCGCGCATGGTCGCCGAGCAGGAGTCGATCGCGCACGAGATCAGCCCCGGCGCGAGCGTCGAAGAAGCCGTCGCCCTGCTCGAGAAGGACCCGTCGCGCAAGCTTTATGGAACCCAGGCGCTGCAGGAGTGGATGCAGGCAACAAGCGACCGAGCCGTCGCCGAGCTGGGCGCGACCCACTTCGACATCCCCGAGCAGATCCGCACGCTGGAGTGCATGATCGCTCCCACGCAAGAGGGCGGCATCTACTACACGGGCCCCACCGACGACTTCTCCCGACCCGGCCGCATGTGGTGGTCGGTGCCCGAGGGCGTCACCGAGTTCGACACCTGGCGCGAACTCACGACCGTCTATCACGAGGGCATCCCCGGCCATCACCTGCAGATCGGGCAGGCCGTCTACAACCGTGCCCAGTTGAACTCGTGGCGGCGCCTGCTCGCCGGCACCTCCGGGCACGCCGAGGGATGGGCGCTCTACGCGGAACGCTTGATGCAGGACCTCGGGTACCTCGACGACCCGGCCGACCGGCTCGGGATGCTCGACGGACAGCGGATGCGTGCGGCCCGTGTCGTTCTCGACATCGGGGTCCACCTCGGCAAGGAGCGACCGGACGGTCAAGGCATCTGGGATGCCGACTACGCACTCGCCTTCATGGGTCGGAACGTCAATATGCCGGATGAGTTCGTGCGTTTCGAAGTCAACCGCTACCTCGGATGGCCGGGACAGGCACCCTCGTACAAGGTCGGGCAGCGCATCTGGGAGCAGGTGCGCGACGACTACGCCGAGGCCCGGGGCACCGACTTCTCGATCAAGGAGTTCCACAAACGCGCGCTCGACGTGGGCGGCGTCGGCCTCGACACGCTGCGCACGGCCTTGCTGCGCGGCTGACCTCGAATCAGGGGCCGGAGATGGGACCCAGACCGGAGACGGAGTCCGTCGGGTCGACGGGAATGGTTGAGTGCGGCATCCTGTTACATACACGTGAATAGAAAGGCGTGCCCATGACTCTCGAACTCGGTCTCGATACCTTCGGCGACATCACCCGCGGCTCCGACGGCTCTCTGGTCAGCGACGCCCAAACCATCCGTGACGTCGTCGACGAGGCGGTGCTTGCCGATCAGGTCGGCGTCTCTTTCATCGGCCTGGGGGAGCACCACCGTCGTGACTTCGCGATCACGAGTCCCGAGATCGTGCTCTCGGCGATCGCGGCCCGCACCGAGAACATCCGTCTCGGCACGGCGGTGACCGTGCTCTCGAGCGACGATCCCGTGCGGCTGTATGAGCGGTTCGCCACGCTCGACGCGATCTCACGCGGCCGTGCCGAGATCATCCTCGGGCGCGGCTCGTTCATCGAGTCGTTCCCGCTGTTCGGGTACGAGCTGAGCGACTACGAGGTGCTGTTCGAAGAGAAGCTCGGGCTGGTCACCGAGCTTCTGAAAGAGAAGCCGGTCACCTGGCAGGGCACGACCCGTGCACCGCTCCACAACGCCGACGTGTTCCCCAAGACCGAGAACGGGCTCAAGGCCTGGATCGGGGTGGGCGGCAGCCCGGAGTCGGTCGTGCGGGCCGCGCGGCACGGGTTGGGCCTCATGCTGGCGATCATCGGGGGACCGGCCGACCGGTTCCGTCCGTTCGTCGAGCTCTACCACCGCTCGCTCGCGGCGCTCGGCAGCGAGATGCTGCCGGTCGGCGTCCACTCGCCCGGCCACATCGCCGAGACCGACCAGCAGGCGTGGGAAGAGGCGTACCCGGGCTTCGAGGAGCTGAACAACACGATCGGTCGCGAGCGGGGTTGGCCCCCGTACAACCGGATGCGCTTCCAGCACGACGTCGGGCCCGAGGGTGCGACGTACGCCGGATCGCCGGAGACAGTGGCCCAGAAGATCGCGCAGACCGTTCGCACGCTCGGCATCTCGCGCTTCGACCTGAAGTACGCTTCGGGTTCGCTGTCGCACGACAAGCTCATGAAGAGCATCGAGCTCTACGGCACGCGTGTCATTCCGCGGGTGCACGAGCTGCTCGCCGAAGATCCGGGGCCGCACGCCGCTTAGCCCTCCCGGCTTTCCGTGTGCACAGCGACGCAGAATCCGCCCAACAGCGTCACCGAGACGCCGATCGGGGCCTTCGGGCGCGATTCTTGCGTCGTTGTGCCCGCTGGCTCGGTGAGCCGCGCCTCGCGGCGGGACGCCGTCACCATCGCGGCGCCTAGGCTGGGTCGGTGTCATCCGTACGTTACGTCGCGATCGGCGACTCCTTCACCGAGGGCGTCGGCGACGAGCTCCCCGACGGCACGACGCGCGGCTGGGCGGACCTGGTCGCTCAGGGATGGGCGAACGCGACCGCCAATCCCATCGAGTACACGAACCTCGCCATCCGCGGCAAGCTCATCTGGCCGATCGTCCGCGAACAGCTTGAGCCCGCGCTGGCGCTGAAGCCGACGCATCTGTCGTTCAACGGCGGCGGCAACGACATGCTTCGTCCGCGCGCCGACATCGAGCACATCGCGGATGCCTTTACGCAGGTGCTCCGGCGCTGCGATGAGGAGAGTGTGACGCTCATCCTGCTCTCGGGCGCAGACCCGTCGCAGCAGCTTCCGCTCGGCCGCATGATCCGGCGTCGCGGCGATGCCCTGTCACGCGCAGTCCTTGCTCGGGCGAAGGGCCGTTCCGATATCGTCCGGGCACTCAACTGGCCTGACGCAGACCTCGGAACGCCTCCGTTCTGGTCGGAGGATCGGCTGCACATGAATGCTCGCGGCCACCACCGGGTGGCTGCTCGGGTGCTGGATGCACTCGGGCTCGCGCCGCCCGCCGACTGGTGGGAACTCCCGTCGCTCGCGGCCGGAGGGCTGACGGGGCTCAGGTACTACCGCACGCATGTCGGACCGTGGATGCGTCGACGTATCACGCGCACGTCGTCCGGCGACGGCCGTGTGGCCAAGTATGCGGAGTGGGTGACGGTTCCTCCGCTCGGTTGAGCCGGCACCCCCGCGAGAGGACCCAACACGCCGCGCATCGGCGACGCGCACGGCGTGTTGCGTCCGTTCGCGGCGTCAGCAGCCGGGGCCTGAGGGGTCTTCGGCGCAGGTGCGCTGCACGAGTCCCGTCCGCACCACGACGACACGCACGTCGTAGAACGCCGGAGCGGAGGTGACGGCCCCGGTGACCGGCCGCCACGTGCCCGTGCCGAAGTTCACGGCCGCGGTGTACACGACCCGCACTCCCGCGCGGTATGAGCCCGGGGCGCCGTAGACGTGACTGGTCGGGGTCGCCGTGTAGTCGGGAACGCCGAGGCGGGCCCAGCTCGATCCGCCCGTCGTCGTCGTGCGGCTCGTGCCGTCGCCGTGATCGAAACGGTACCCGGTTGGCGTGAAGCGCACGGTCACGTCGAACCCCAGCAGCGGCCCGCTTTGAAGCTGGACGGATGACGCTGCCACCAGATTCGTCGGCATCCCCACCACACCGAGACCCAGCGGTTCGCCCGTGACCGTCGGCAGAGCGGGAATGAAGGAGCGCAGATCTTCGGCGGTCACATCGGGGAGCGTCACGACGCTGTAGAGCGGTCGGCACAGAGCCGAGTCACATTCCTCCTCGGCTGCCGGGGGAGTGGTGCCCGAACCACCGCCGGGACCGCCGCCGGACCCGCCCTCGCCGTTCGACGCGCCGGGGTTGCCCGGAGTGGTGACCCCGGCGCCGACGTCGACCTGGGAGCCGTCCGTGGTGGCGCTGCATGTGCCGCTCCAGCTTCCGCCCAAGCACTGTGAAGCGTCGGCCCGCGCGGCGCCCGTGAACAAGAGCCCTATCGAGAGTGTGAGCACGAGCGGCGCGATCAGCATGCCGGACCGTCGTCTCTGCCGCTGACACTTTCCATGACAAGGAAGCGACCATCAGCGCTGGGACGAAATTCGACGCGCATCGACTGAATGTCCACTCGGTCCGCAGCCACAACCGAGCCACCGCTCTGATCGATGACGTCAACCCCTGAGACATCAAGACACACGTCGGCGGTCACGGAAAGGTCATTCTGGTCAAAGCTCGTGGGGAGGAATAGCTGAACTGAAGACGCGCCGGTCACAGATTCCCCATCAGCATGCATTTGGGCGAAGAGCTTTCGCTCGCCCGCATTCAAGTCGCCGGTCGTCCAGGCGTACACAGCCTCAAACGTCTCGGGGTCGGCGAGGTCTACCTGGTTCAGCGCATCGACATAAGCGCGATAGGTGGCTTCCGCCGCGGCGAAGGCCTCGGCCTCGGAACGGAAGGATGGGGCGGGCGTGGGCTCGATCACCGGATCGGCCGCGCACCCGGCGAGCAGGGCGGCGAGCAGGGCGGCGAGAGCCGCGACGACGAGGATCCGGGCGGGCCGCTGCACGCCCACACGCTAGCGCGGGGTGAAGCTCAGCGTCGGGACTTATCCACAGAGTAGGTCAGCTCGGCGAACTGACCGACCCGGCGCACTCCCTCGAGGCTCAGACGGTCCGATTCCAGCCGGCGGGGGAGTAGCGCCCGCCCCGACCCCAAAGTGACCGGGGCGACGCTCAGGACGATCTCGGTCAGGAGCCCCGCATCGGCGAACTGTCCGGCCAGGTCGCCGCCCCCGACGACCCAGACATCCTTCTCACCGGCCGCAGCGAGAATCTCGGCCCAGGTATCGACGACATCACCCGATCGGAAGCGGATGTCGGCGCCGGGAACGGCTTCCAATGCCCGGCTCGTGAAGACGAACGTCGGACGGTTCGCGTAGAACTGCGCCCACCTCTCCGGATGATCGAGCAGTTGATCGTGGTCCACCACCCACAGGTAGGTCGTGGACCCCTCGACGAGGACGCCGATGCGATCCATGAACAAGTCGATGCCGGCCTCCGCTTCGGAAGCATCCGGTACGGCAAAAAGCCAGTCGAGGGAATCGGACGCATCCGCGATGAAGCCGTCGAACGTGGCGGCGGTGTAGTAGACGACCCGGGTCATCCTGCAAATGTACGAGGCGCAACCGACATCCGCTCGACGATCCGAAAGACGGTCTAGCGGATAGGGGCGCCCGACGATAGGGGGTGGGGTCAAACCCGGGAGATTGATACAGATAGAACATGCACAAAATCCACTACGCGGGCGATTCGATCGTGACCGGGTCGGAGATCGCCCGCGCACTGCTGGACTACGCACAGGCTTTGTCGCAAGTGACTGCATCGGCCACCGTCGAGGTGCCGACGATGGAAGAAGATGGCGAACAGGGTCGAGTCGAGCTCCTCATCGGACCCGCCAGCCAGCTGATCGCGCACGAGGTGCGTACGGACGAAGCGGACCTGGTCGATGACGAGCTCGTCGACAGGATGACCACGGAGGCGACGCGTCTGCGTCAGTTCGGCTGGCACACGCCGACGGCGGGGGTTGTGCCGGTCGAGCCGAAGCAGGAGTGGACGGACCTCGAAGACTTTTGACGAACCCGCTGGCCTAAGCGTCGCTGAACTATGTGTTGACACAATAGTACAAACGGCAGCACAATAGGGGAGTGGACAGCTTCCTGACGATCGAAACCGCCGCAGCCACACCGCCTTTCGAACAGCTGCGAATCCAACTCATCGGCGCCATCGAGACGGGAAGACTGGTGCCCGGAGAACGGCTGCCGACGGTGAGACGGCTCGCGGAAGATCTCGGCATCGCCGCGGGGACGGTTGCGCGGGCGTATCGCGAGCTCGAGGCATCCGGTTTCGTCGAAACTCGGGGGAGAAACGGCACGTTCGTGGCACCGCATGGCGACGCCGCTCACCGGGAAGCACAGCGCGCGGCAATGGTATTCGCCGACCAGATTCGCGCCCTGCGCTTCGACACGGAAGAAGCGATGTCACTCGTGGCGGCTGCGCTGCAGACGGAAACGCGGACGGATGCGCTGACCTGACCTCTACCTACGTGCTCAGTCGGGGAGAACAGTCGGCAGTCAATTCTCATACGAACTGACATAATGTGCATTATCGGCGATTATCCACAGGCCTCGAGAGTGGCACGAAGGCCGTATCTCAAGACCCCCGGAGTTCTCCCAGCGCAGAGACGACGAGCCGTGGCGGATCGTCCGCAAACATCAGGGTGGCAAGAGTCTTCGTGCACGAGCGACAACGGACGATCGCCGCGGTGTCGTCGATCTCCACCCAGGCCTCCGCAATCCGAGCCGCCGTTCCGCATGCGCCACATACGGCGATCATCCCGGTCGGTTCGCCACCGAACAGACGCTCCAGAGCGCCAGCCAGCACATTGCCATCAACATGGTCGGCGTGAGCCGCACGCCTGTGTGGATCCATCATCCGCCCCCGAATCGTTCGGTTTTGATGCGTGCCGGATCGTGGCCGAGCTCGACAAGTCGACGCGAGACGACCTCGACGAACGCCGTCGGCCCACAGACGTACACCGTGGGCGAATCCGTCGCGGGAAAGACTGCCGCGGCGATCGTTTCGGCATTCAGTCGTCCGACGACACCCGGCCAGCCCGCGGGAGCATGCTGCGTGAACGCCCAGGTGAGATCGATCCCCTGCTCCCCCAGCATCATCAGATCATCGCGATATATCGCATCTTCCGGCGACTTGACCGAATACAACAAGCGGAACGGTTGGCCTGTGCCGGCGGCAGCCCGGGCGCGGGCGATGGCACGGAGCGGCACGATCCCCGATCCCCCCGCGATCAGCTGAACAGCCGACGCATCCTCGTCCCGCCAGACGAAGTACCCGCCGAGCGGACCGAGGATCTCGACGTGGTCCCCTGGTTGCGCGTCATGCACCAGATACGGCGACACCTCGCCCTCAGGGTGCGCGTCCACCGCGAGCTCGATCCGCTCGCCCTGACCCGACGTGCCCAGAGAGTACGAGCGCACCGCTTGATAGCCGTCCTCCGCGGTCAAACGGACGTCGACATGTTGACCCGGAAGATTGCCCGGCCATCCGGGCACATCGATGCCCAGAACCCGCGCATTGGGAGTGACTTTCGTGACGTCCGCAACCTGCGCGACGGCCCACGTACGAGGGTTTACCAATAGCGTTCCTCGGTCCAGGGGTCACCGTGGGTGTGGTACCCGTTCTGCTCCCAGAATCCCGGGTCATCGTGCGCCTGCAGCGTGATGCCCCGAACCCACTTGGCGCTCTTCCAGAAGTACAGGTGCGGCACGAGCAGCCGTGCGGGGCCGCCGTGCTCGGGATCGAGCGGCTCACCGTCGAACTCGAACGCGATCCACGACTTACCGCCGAGCAGATCTTCGAGAGCGAGGTTCGTCGTATAGCCACCGTAGGAGTGGACCATGACGTATTCATCGGCTGTGTCGATTCCGGCGAAGAGCGTGTCGAGCGAAACACCCCGCCACGTCGTTTCCAACTTCGACCAGCGTGTGACGCAATGGATGTCGGTGTGCACATCCTCGATCGGCAGCGCGTGGATCTCGTCCCACGTCCAGTTGGTGACGACACCCTTCTCCGTGCCAATCGAGAAGGCCCACTCCCCCGTGTCGATCCGGGGCGTCGGACCGGCAGAGAGCACCGGGAAGTCAGCGGTGAGGTACTGGCCCGGCGGGAGTCGCGGATCGCTCTCACGTCGTCGCTCACCGAATCCTCGCGAGAAGATCGCCACGTCAGCCTCCCGTCACGCCCGATCGGGCTCCGAAATCGTGCCCGGTTGGGGCAAGTCCGAGCCACAGCGTATCCGAGCGCACCTCGTCCGCGACACAGCGGATCGTCGCAAATCGTTACGCTCGAGTCGTGACACTCCCCCACGCACTGCGCCTCCCCGGCGGAAGCCGTACGCAGTGAGTGGGATCCTCACCGGGTTCGCCGTCGTCGGACTCGCCATCGCGCTGGGTTATGTTCTCGGACGACAGGGACTACTCGGCGAGCACGCACGCTTTGTCCTGTCTCGTCTGACCTTCTTCGTTCTCTCGCCATTCCTGCTGTTCGTGGTCCTGGCCGAGGCGGATATACCGACGCTGTTCTCCGCGCTCCTGCCCGTCTCGGCGCTGACAGCGATCTCGATGTTCGCGGTCTACGCGGTCCTCGCTCGCTTGCTCTGGCGACGCGGGCTGGGAGACACCGTTGTGGGTGCGCTCGGTTCCGGCTACGTGAATGCGAACAACATCGGCATTCCGATCGCGCTCTACCTGCTGGGCAACGCCGCATTCTCGGCACCCGTGATCCTCGCCCAGTTGCTCGTCTTCATGCCGATCGCTCTCGTGTTGCTCGACGCGTCGACCAGCGCGTCGGCGCCATCCGTCGGGCGCATCCTCAGGCAGACAGCCCGTAACCCGATGCTCATCGGCGCGGCGCTCGGTGTCGTCGTGGCGCTCACCGGGATCCAGTTGCCACCCGTCGTGTGGGAGCCGATCGCACTGATCGCGGGCGCATGCGTTCCCATCTTGTTGATCTCGTACGGCCTCTCCCTGCCCGGGGCCCGGGTGCTGACGACGAAAGGGCGCCGCCGCGACATCTTGTTGGCCAGTGGGCTCAAACTCGTCGCGATGCCGCTCGTCGCGTGGGCGCTCGCGCAGTTCGTGTTCGCGCTCCCCCGCGACCAGGTTCTGTCGGTCGTCGTGTTGGCCGCGCTGCCAACCGCGCAGAACGTCTTCAATTTCGCGCAGCGCTACGACGTCGGCGAACGCATCGCGCGCGACACGATTTTCTTGACGACGATCGGATGCATCCCGGTGCTGCTGATCGTCGCGTTCCTGCTGTCGTAAAAGTCAGACGACACGCACTCGCCGACTACCTGTGCACGACGCCATGACAGCGCTAACCTGGTGTCTCACAGGTATTTCCCAGAAAGGACACTCCCATGTCCACCGACATTCCCGTTGAAAAGGCTGCCGTCAACGGCATCCGCACCGCCCTCGGCCTGAGCGGTGCCATCGCGCTCATCGTGGGTATCCTCATCCTCGTCTGGCCCGGACGCACCGCGATCGTCGTCACCGCCATCATCGCGGTCTACGCAATCGTCGGCGGCCTCGTATATGCCGGTCTCGGCATCTTCTCGAAGTCGATGGGCGGTTGGGCACGCGTCGGCCACATTGTGCTCGGCGTGATCTACGTCATCGCCGGCATCATCGCCTTCTTCAACCTCGGCGCAACCGCTGCGTGGCTCGCGCTGTTCCTCGGCATTCTCGTCGGCATCATGTGGATCGTCGAAGGCGTCGTGGCACTCACGACCCTCGGCGGCTCGGCATCGAAGGGCTGGACGGTGTTCTTCGCGATCATCAGCATCATCGCCGGCATCGTTCTGCTCTTCTCCCCCATCTGGGGCGCCGTGGTGCTCTGGTGGCTGCTCGGCATCTCGCTCGTCGTGCTCGGCATCATTCAGATCGTCCGCGCGTTCAGCTTCAAGTCGCTGTAGCCGATCGTTCGCAACACGCGAAAAGCGCGCATCCCCGACGACGGGATGCGCGCTTTTTCGTGCGGCAGGTCAGCCGAAGTCGGTGGTGTCCCCGACGAGGCGCGTGTTGTCCTCCGGAATCGGATCGACAGCCGCGCGCGCGATCTCGGCGGCGAACTCGCCCACGTTGTAGAGCTTGCCGGCGGATTCGCGCCGCGAGGCGATGGCGCCGGGGTTTGCCCGCTCGAGCAGGGTGGCCGTGATGGTCCCCTCGATCATGTCGCCCGAAACGACGACGAACTCGATCCCGCGCTCCGTCAGATCGGGGATGAGTTCACGCAGCGCATCTTCGCCCGCGCGCTTCGACAAAGCGACGGGTTCGTACTCGGGCATCGTCGGCGTCGTACGGATGAAGTGGGCCTGGTGGCTCGTCACGAACACGACGCGTGAGCCCGCACCGAGCAGCGGCAGTGCGCGCTGCAGCGCACCGACTTGGGCATCACGGTTGAGCAGGAGCGCGTAGTCCTCGCCCATTCCGCTCTCCATGCCCCCCGAGGCGTTCAGGACCAGGATGTCGAGTCCACCGAACTCCCGCTCCACCTCGGCGTACATCGTGCCGACCGAATCGGCGTCGGTGAGGTCCGCGCCGATGACGAGCGCGCGAACACCGAGCTCGCGGACCTGAGCGGCGAGCTTCTCGGCCCGGGGCGCCTTGTTGCGGAAGTTGATGACGACGTCCGCGCCCGCCTCGGCGAGGTATCGGACCGTATCGGCACCGATTCCGCGGGATGAGCCCGTCACGAGCACCCGCTTTCCTGCGAGCGAACCGGGTGCGAGGGGCTGTGACATGCGTACTCCTGGGGTGGCGGGGTGAGACGTTCTCGACCCTACCAAGTGGGCGTTGATCGCCCGTTCTTACGGCAAGTCCCCCGGCCTTTCGGGCACTACCGCGTGCTAGGTTCGTTGAGGAGGAGGCTTCCCATGGAACTCATCCAGAACATCGAGCAGTTCGCGTGGATCGGATGGATCGTTCTGATCCTCGTCTTCTTCACGATCGAGACTTTGACGCTCGAAATGACCTTCCTGATGCTGGGACTCGGCGGTGTCGCTGGCCTGGCCTCGGACTTCGCGGGTGCGCCACTCTGGCTGCAGGTCATCATCGCCGCCGCTGTCGCCGCTCTTCTCCTGCTCGTGCTCCGGCCGCCCCTGCTGCGACGCCTGCGGCGGGGTGAGGATCCTGCGCTCAGCAATATTGATGCACTTCGCGGCATGCTCGGTGTCGTCGTCTCCACCGTCGGTCCGATGGGCGGGCAGGTCCGCCTCGCGAATGGCGAAACGTGGACGGCCCGCGCAGCGACGGCGATCGAGATCACCCCCGGCGTCGCGGTCACCGTCACGCTGATCGATGGAGCCACCGCCATCGTGCAGCCGGTCGAAACAACGCAAGCAATCCAGGAGGACTTCCCCGCATGATCGAGGACATCATCCCCACCGCGATCGGATGGGCGCTTGCGCTCGTCGTTTTCATCTTCGTCGTCGTCGTCATCGCTCGGTCGATCCGCATCATTCCGCAAGCCTCCGCGGGAGTCGTCGAGCGACTCGGGCGCTACCGCCGCACCCTCATGCCGGGGCTGAACGTGCTGGTGCCGTTCATCGACCGAGTTCGCCCCCTGATCGATCTGCGCGAGCAGGTCGTATCGTTTCCCCCGCAGCCCGTCATCACCGAAGACAACCTCGTCGTCTCGATCGACACGGTCATCTACTTCCAAGTGACGGACCCCCGCGCGGCCACCTACGAGATCAACAACTATCTCGGTGCCGTCGAACAACTGACGACCACGACGCTTCGTAACGTCGTCGGAGGCCTGAACCTCGAAGAAGCGCTGACGAGCCGCGATGAGATCAACCAGAAGCTGCGCATCGTGCTGGACGAGGCGACCGGCAAGTGGGGCATCCGCGTCGGTCGCGTCGAGCTGAAAGCGATCGACCCGCCCGCCTCCATCCAGGATTCGATGGAGAAGCAGATGCGTGCCGAGCGTGACCGACGCGCTCTCATCCTGACGGCCGAGGGCACGAAACAATCTGCGATCTTGACCGCCGAGGGCGCTCGCCAGGCCGAGATCCTCCGCGCCGAGGGAGACAAAGCCGCGGCGGTTCTGCGCGCCGAGGGCGAGGCTCAGGCGATCCAGACCGTCTTCCACGCCATCCACGTAGGCGACCCAGACGAGAAACTCCTGGCCTACCAGTACCTGCAGATGTTGCCGAAGATCAGTGAGGGTGAATCGAACAAGCTCTGGATCATTCCCAGCGAGTTCACCGCTGCGCTCAGTGGCATCACAAGCGCCTTCGGTGTGAAGCCGGCGACACCCGAGCAGCCCGCTCCCCCGGCGCCGAGCGGTCGCGTTCCTCCGCTCGCCTGACCGTCTCTCGTGAGCCACCCCTGGTTCGCCAGTGCGCGCACGCCCCGCGTGCTGGCTCATCGCGGGCTCGTCACGCCGCGCACGGCGCGTGAGGGAATCGTAGAGAACTCTTTCGCGGCCCTGGCGCAGGCACACGCCACAGGCGTCCTGTACGTCGAATCCGACTGCCATGTCACCCGCGACGGTGCCGTCGTCCTCTTCCACGACAACGACCTGAAACGCGTCGCCGGCGACCCCCGCCCGATAGCGGATGTCGAGTTGGGCGAACTCCAGGACCTGATGGCATCGCGCGGCGGTCTCGCGACTTTGAGCCAGGCGCTCGAGGCCTTTCCCACCCTCCGCTTCAATCTCGACGTCAAAGCCGCGGCGGCAGCTGCCTCGGTCGGACGCGAGGTCGCCGAGCACGGCGCGCGGGTCCTGCTCACGAGCTTCTCGGACCGGCGGCGTCGCGCCGCGCTGGCCACAGCACGCTCTGCCGCCGGAGCCGTGAGACCCGCGACATCCGCTGGCACCGCCACCATCGGCCGGCTCGTCGCCGCGCTGGCCATCCTTCCCGCGCGCGCCACTACTCGACTGTTCGCGGGACTGGACGCCATCCAGATCCCCGAACGCCACGGGCGCTTTCGCGTCCTCACACCGCGGCTCGTCCGTGCCGCGCACGCGGCGGGCGTAGAGGTGCACGTCTGGACCGTGAACGATCCGGCGGACATGCGCCGCCTGGTGCGACGAGGAGTGGACGGGATCGTCACCGATAGGGCGGACGTCGCGCTCGACGCATTGAGGTAGCCACGTCACTCGCGCAGGCCGTGACTCTGTGCGTTGACTGGGAATGCCCCGGCGGCACGGCCCGTTCGGATGATCCACCCAGGTCATGGCGTTATACCGGAGGAAGGAGTCATACGACTCCGTCATACACACGCCGAGGAGACCACACGATGGCAGATCGCAGCCTACGGGGCATGCGTCTCGGCGCCCAGAGCCTACAGAGCGAAGAGGGCGTCGTATTCATGGAACGCACGGAGTACACCTACGCGTGTACCGTGTGCGAACGAGAGACCAAGCTGGTGTTCGCGGCGGACGCCGAGGCACCGGAAGCCTGGGAGTGCCGCACATGCGGTGCCGAGGCCGCACTGGTCGTTGACAACGAGGCCGTGACGATCGATCACAGCGCCGACAAGATTCCGCGTACGCACTGGGACATGCTGCTCGAGCGTCGTTCACGCGCCGAGCTCGAGGAACTCCTCGAAGAACGCCTCGCGTACCTGCGGGCACGGCGCGGTGCCGGCCAGAACCCCGACAGCCTGCTGCTCGGGGCGTAGCCCACACGCCACCGAGAAGGGACCGGGTGCTTCGGCATCCGGTCCCTTCTTCATGTCTGGCCGACAGTTCTCACACCGCGCGCCTGCGCGTTCTCAGCAACAGCCCCAGTCCCGCGAGCGACAACAGGCTCGCGGCCGCGATCCCGATCGGCACCGCGTCGCCCATCACCACGGCCGGAGTCAGTCCGGTTCGCAGGGGAACCTCGGTGAGCATGTATCCGGCTTCGTCCACGGGAAGACCGTCGATCACAACGCCGTCCGGCGCGATCACCTGGCTCGTGCCCACGGTCGACAGGTTCACCACGGCCCGACCCGTTTCGATCGCGCGCATGCGGGCGAACGCGAGCTGTTGCACGTTCTCGTCCGTCCCCCGGAAGTCCGCATTGTTCGTCTGGAACATGTACACCTGTGCGCCCTCGCGGGCCCCGTTCCAGATGACCTCGTCGTAGATGACGTCGAAACAGATCGCGAGGCCGACACCGACTCCATCGACATCGAAGAGCGGCGCATCGGTGCCCGGTGTGTACTCGCGCTGGATCAGGTCGATCAGGTCGGGCGCGAACAGGCGGTAGAACCAGCGGTCCGGAACGTATTCACCGAACGGCACGGGGTGTCTCTTGTCGTACGTGGCAACCGCGCCCTCCCCCGCCTTCCACAGTATCGACGTGTTGAAGAACAGTCCGTCGCGTTCGGTGGCGGCGTTCACGATCAGCGGCGCATCGACACGCTCGGACACGTTGTCGAGCGTTCTCGCGGTGTCCGAGTTGTTCAGCGGATCGGAGTCCAGGCCACCCTCGGGCCACAGCAGCACGTCCATCTCTTGGCCATAGAGCGGCCGAGTGGCGGCGAGCTGCGCGGCGAGTACCGCATTCGCCGGAGCACCGTCGAAGTAGCCCGACGGACCGTTCCCCTGAACGGATCCCACACGCAGGGTCCCCGCGTCTGTGGTCGGAAACTGCGGCGCAACGGTGATCAGCAGGATGACCACCGCCGTGGGCGCCGCGGTACGCAGATCTCGGAACCTCGCGGCGCGCGCGTACTCGATCAGCGCAGCGCAGGCTGCCACCACCAGGAAAGACAATCCTGTGACGCCCAGCCAGGACGCGGCCTCCGCAAAGGGCCCGTTTGTCTGAGTTATGCCCACCCGGCCCCAGGGATACCCGCCATACGGCCACGTCCCGACGACCAGTTCGCGTACGCACCACAAGCCGGCGACGAGGGCCGGCAGCGCAATCAGGCGTGACCACAGTCCCGGCAGCACACGGGGCAGCCAGCGATAGGCCAACGCGATCAAGACGGTCAGTACGGCGGTGATGGCCGCCTCGAACAACGACAGTGCAAGCCAGGGAACGGGGCCGAGATACCGCGCCGTGAAAACCTGGTTCGAGAGGAAGAACGGAGCCGCGAAAGCGAACCCCACCAGGACAGCACCCCAAACCCCCCGTCCGATGATGGAGATGAGCGCAAGCACCACGGCGACGAAAGCTGCGGGCCACCACGCGACGTCGGGATAGGCCAGATCGAGCGCAAACCCGCCCGCGACCGAAGTGAGGACGGCGGCCCACAGCGGCAGGAGGGGCCGGGGCATGAGCTCAGACACCCGAGTAGGCAACGATTCCGCGCCGCACCGCATCGAGCGCGGTTCGTGCCGTGCGTCCCAACTCGCCGTCGGCCACGATCGAAAGCTGATCGAGCAGATCGATCAACTGTTTGCACCACCGCACGAAGTCTCCCGCAGCCATATCGGCGTCTTCCAGAACACGGTCCAAGGGCATCCCGCGCGCCCAGGCGCGGATCGCGCGGGCGAGACCCGTGGCGAGGGGCTCTGATCCCGGCAGGCGATGCTCGCGCTCGAGGTCGTCCAGGTCAGACCAGAGCTCTTCCGTGGCGCTCAAGGCGACGCGGAACTCGCCGCCGGGCAGCCCGTGCTCGCCCGGGCCCGCCGAGTCGCGGCGCGGTTCGTAGACGAGGCAACTGGCGAGGGCGGCCAGCGACGGCGCATCCAACCGGTCCCACAGACCACGTCGCAGCGACTCAGCAACAAGAAGGTCGCGTTCACCGTAAATCCGGCGCATCGTGCGCCCCGCAGCGGTCAGCGTGGTTCCGCCGTCCTCCCCCACGCGCAAGTAGTCGAGCGCGGCGAGCACATCGGTGACGCGGTCGAACTGCCGCGCGACCGTACCCGTGCGGGTGTCGATCTCGCGTCGGGTCTTATCGATCTGTCGCTTGAGCTTCCAGTACCGCTCGGCCCAGCGGGCGTGCGCCTCACGATCCGGGCAGGTGTGCGACGGATGTCTCTGCATCCGCGTGCGCAGATCGCGGATCTGAGTCTGCCGGCGCTCGCGCGCACCCTTTGAACCGAGGAACTCTCCGCGGTTCTGTTTCTCGAGATCGCTCAGTTCGCGCCGGATGCCCGAATACTCGGCGAAGTCGCCGCGATCGCAGGTCATCGACTTCGCGTAGCCGTTAAGCGACTCTTCCTGCTCGCGCACCTGGCGGGCGAGGCCCACGACGGCACGGTCGGCCTGGAACTGTGCGAACGAGGATTCGAGCAGCTCGCGGGCGCGTGCTCGACCGTACCGGTCGATCAGGTTGACGGCCATGTTGTACGTCGGGCGGAAGCTCGAGTGCAACGGATACGTGCGTCGCGACGCGAGCGCCGCAACCGCCTGCGGGTCGAGCCCCTCGGTCCACTGGATGACCGCGTGGCCCTCGACGTCGATTCCCCGCCGCCCGGCTCGTCCGGTCAGCTGGGTGTACTCCCCCGACGTGATCGCGACGCGCGCCTCGCCGTTGAACTTCTCGAGCTTCTCGAGCACCACGGTGCGGGCGGGCATGTTGATGCCCAGCGCAAGGGTCTCGGTCGCGAACACGGCCCGCACGAGCTTGCGCTGGAAGAGCTCTTCGACGACCTCTTTGAAAGCGGGCAGGATGCCGGCATGGTGCGCCGCGACGCCCCGCTCGAGATTCTCGCGCCACTCCCAAAAGCCGAGGACGGCAAGATCCTCGTCGGGGAGCGAGCGTGTGCGATCCTCCACGACAGCCCGAATCTCGGCTCGTTCTTCGGGCGTCGTCAGACGGAGGTTCGCGCGACGGACCTGGGCCACGGCCTGCTCGCACCCCGCGCGACTGAAGATGAAGAAGATGGCGGGCAGCAGATTGTTGCGGCGGAGCAATTCGACCACCTCGGGGCGGTCCATCCGCTCGATGCGCTGCACGTTACTCGGCCGAACCGGACGCTGACCGCCTGACCGTTGACCAGCCGACCGTTGACCAGTTTTGTGAGGACGCCCCCGCGACTGCTCGTAACGACCGGTCTGGCGGGCGCTGTTCATGCTCTGTGCGCGGCGATTGTTCTCGAAGTTCGGGCCCTTGGGCGAACGGATCCGCATGAGTTCTTGATTGACCTGGGCGGTCGCAATGCCCGCGCGGTCGTCGAAGAGCGGTAGCAGATCGGTTCGTACCAGCACGTGCTGTTCCAGGGGAACGGGCCGGATCTCGGACACGATGACCTCGGTGTCGCCGCGGACCGTGTCGAGCCAGTCACCGAACTCCTCCGCATTGGACACGGTGGCCGACAGTGAGACCAGCCGCACCGAGCGATGCAGGTGGATGATGACTTCCTCCCACACGGCACCGCGGAAGCGGTCGGCGAGGTAGTGGACCTCATCCATCACGACGAACGCAAGATCGCGCAGTGCGGGCGAGTCGGCGTAGAGCATGTTCCGCAGCACCTCCGTCGTCATGACGACGACCCGGGCGTTGCCGTTGATGTTGGTGTCGCCCGTCAGCAGCCCGACCTGGTCGGCTCCGTAGACCTGTTGCAGCTCACGGAACTTCTGGTTCGAGAGCGCCTTCATCGGCGTCGTGTAGAACGCCTTGCCACGGGGCGACAGCATTGCGAGATGGATGGCGAACTCGCCCACGATCGTCTTGCCCGCGCCGGTCGGGGCGGCGACCAGCACGCTGCGACCCTCTTCAAGCGCCTGGCATCCGGCGATCTGGAACGGATCGAGGTCGAACGGCTGAGCTTCGGCAAAGGCTGAGGTGACGGGGTGACGCTGCGCTTCGCGCGCCGCGGCGAACCTTTCCGCCGGGGACGGGATCTCCGCCGAGGGACTCACCCGTCGAGCCCGGGCGTTGGCAGAAGAGGCTGGCGCTTGTTGCGACGTCGATCGAACAGTACCGAGAGTCCAGCCGCGGCGAGATACAGGATGATCATCATTCCGGCAAGAAGGAGCATGGAGGCGATGTCTGCCGCCGGGGTCGCCAGTGCGGCGAACGTCGTGGAGATGATGACCGCCACCCGCCAGCCCTTCAGGATTGCGATACCGCTCATGATCCCCGCGAGGTTGAGCGCCACGAGGAAGACCGGCAAGACGAACGCGACGCCGATCACGAGCAGGAACTTGAACACGAAGTCGTAGTAGATGTCGTACTTGTAGAACTGAGCCATCCCCGTCGGAACGAAGCTCGCCATGAGCTCGATGACGTGAGGCAGCAGGAAGAAACCGAGCGTGCAGCCCGCGAAGAAGAGAGGGATCGCCGCTCCGAGGAACGACCAGGTGTAACGGACCTCTTTGCGAGTGAGACCGGGCATGATGAACGCCCAGATCTGCCAGAGCCACACGGGAGCCGAGATCAACAGGCCGATCGCGAACGAGATCCGCAGACGAAGGTCGAACCCGCCCGTGACGGTGTCGAAGTTGAGCTGGACGTAGGTCCGGCCTTCTTCTTCCGCGATCTGTCTGATCGGGACCGTCAGCAGATCGATGATCGGCCCGGTGATGAAGAAGGCCACGACCATGCCGACTACGAGCGCAAGCGCAGCGATCATCAGCCGCTTGCGCAACTCCACGAGGTGCGCCGCGAGAGACATCCGCTTATCGCGGCGCGGTTCGTCCTCCGAGACGGTCGCGCCCGCGTCGGTCGTGACCACGCTCGACTACGGCTTGGCTTCGGGGCTTCCAGCCGGCGGGGGCGGCGTGAGCCCCGTAGCCGACGGCGGATAGGGTGCGGCGGTCTGGTCTGACTTCGCGGTCTCGGAGGCCGCGTCTTCTTCCTTCATAGCCTTCATCTCGCCCCGGAAAACCCGGGCGGACTGGCCCATGCTGCGCGCCAGCGCGGGAAGCTTGGCAGCACCGAAAAGAAGAAGGATCACGGCGAGGAGGATCAGCAGGTGCCATCCAGTCAGGTTTCCTAGCATGTGCTCTCTCCGTCGTATCGCCAGAACGTGCGCAGGTTTCAGTCTACCCCGCGTGTGTGTGGGGAGACCTGAAGGCGCGACGACCTACCGGTACTGAGCAAGCCCGGCGCGCGCCCACTCCACAGCGGCGATGCGCGCTTCGTCCGGTGCAACGATCTCGACCTCTCCCCCGCGGCGCGCAGCCAGCCGCTTGAGTTGCGTGGGATCGGCGACCCGAAGCGCCGCCCTCGACCGCGTGCCCTCGGCCTTCACCACGGCGTGGTCCAAGAACTGCCCGAGAAGAGGAGCGACATGCGAGCTGAACCGGATGGTCGCCTCGAGCGGGCCGTCCGCTGTGCCGAAGATGCTCGCCTCGGGATCATCGTGGGCACCGGCGGGGATGTCGGTGACGACGACATCGCTCACGCGTTCGAGGTGGAACGTCCTCATGTCCCGTCGCATGTGGCACCAGCCGCGCAGGTACCACTGGTCGTCCTTGACCAGAATCTTGACCGGGTCGACCGTGCGCGTCGTGGGCGAAGCATCCGGTTTCTGATGCGTGAACGACACCGCTAACCCGCGATCGAGCGCGTCCATGACGGCCGATCGCACCTCGTCCGCCGGATGTGCCGCAACCGTCAACTCGGCGGGCGCTGTGCTCGCGCCGCGCGAGAGCTTCGCGATGAGCCCCGGCACGACACCCTGCGCAGCGACTCCCGGAGCTGCGCCCGCGAGCTGCAGCCCTGCCAGGAGCGCCGCAGCTTCGCGGGCCGTGAGTCGCGGGGCCCGTTCGAAGGCGACGGTGTTGAGCAACTGCAGTTCGTCATGCTCGTCGAGCAGGTCCCAGTCGATGTCGAACAGGTCGTTGTGCATGCCGTCGGGCAGGCCGATCACGACCAACCCCTCGGCCAAGCTACGCAGGACATCGGGCGCCACGTCGAGCTCGCGAGCGGCTTCGGTGACCGAGACGGGTCCGCGTTCCACCAGGTACGGGACGAGATTCATCACGATCGCGACGCGGTCGATCGCAAGAAGCGGTTTGTCGGGACTCATGTGCTCACCCCGTGCGCCTCGAGAGTTCGCTGCAACCGCGCAATGACCTCGCGGCGCAACTCCGGCGGGGACTCGACACGTACCTCGGGGCCATACGAGGCGAGCTCATCGGCAAGCACGTGGATATCGACGAATCGAACGCGCAGGATGTCTCCGTCGCGCGTGCCTCGCCGACGTAGACGGACGGCGGCCTCGGTCGCATCCTGCACGTGCAACTCGGCGACGTTCTGCGCCGACACGCTCTCGAGTCCCAGCCGAGCACGCTCCCCCGCACCCAGGCGCGCCTCGGGATCGAACCCTTCTTTGGTCACCACGACGTCGCCGACGATTCTCGACAGCAAGAAGGTGCGCGTCTGCCCCAGATCGCGGTCGAGGCCGTGCACGTGCCAGCGACCCTCGAACTCGATCAGCGCGTGCGGTTCGACGGTTCGCAGACGCGGAACGTCGTCGCCCGGCTTGACATAGGTGAACCGCACAACGCGCGCCTGATCGTTGGCCTGACGCAACGGGCCGAACGCCGGGTCGCGCGCAGAGATGCGCGGGGCGAACCCGATGATGGGCTCGTCGACATCGATTCCCAGCGCGCGGATCTTGCGGAGGGCGGCACTCGCGTCCGCCGACATCGAGCTCTCGCCCCACACCGCGGCGGCGAGGTTCAGCACTGCCACCTCGGCGGGCGTGAACGTGATGTCCTCGGGCAGCAGGTATTCCGCCTTGGGGATCAGATAACGGGCTTCGCGCAGGTCGTCGGGATCGGCGTGATCCCCGACCGTGTGGATCGGCACGCCCAGGTCGCGGAGAGCGTCCTTGTCGCGTTCGAACATCTTCTCGAGGGCGTCGGAGCTGCGACCCTCCGCGCGCGCCTCGCGGTACCCCGAAACAGACGAGAGGATCTGCTCCTTCGTCAGCCCGTACCGGTGCGCCATGAGCGCGACGGTCAGACTGAGCAGTCGCTCCTCGGGCGCTATCTTCTCCGGCACGGACCCATCCTAGGCGCGGGCACGGAACCCCAGACGGGGCGCGGGATCACTCCGGCAGTTGGTCGAGTCCGAGGATGTCGACCACGAACACGAGCGTCGAGTCCGCGGGTACCGCACCGCTCGCCTGGTCGCCGTAGCCGAGCTCGGGCGGCACGACGATCAGCACCTGCGAACCGACCGTCTGTCCGCGAAGGCCTTCCGCGAACCCTTCCACGACCTGGTCGAGCGAGAACGAAACCGGCGCTGTGCCCCACGACGAGTCGAACTCTTCCTTCGTGTCCCACAGCACACCGGTGTACGCGACGCGAACAGGCACGTCCCCGGTCACCTCGGCGCCCGTGCCCTTCTTGAGGACCTCGACCTTCAGATCCGTCGGCGGGGCGCTGTCGGGGACGATGATGCCCGGACGCCCATCGGGAGCGCGAACGACGCTCGGCAGGCCGTTCTCGGTCACGAACTGATCGGCACCGTCCGCCTTCGGCAGATAGACCTTCTGCAGGTCGACGGACAGGATCGCCGTGCCGTCCTCGGTCAGGCCCAGGCTCGCCGCGGACTCGGCCGGCAACGAAGCGCTCGACATCAGCGTCAGGACACGGCTTCCCTCCCGGGCACAGACGAGGGAATCCTCGAGCCCCGGAAACGTCGTGGTCCATTCCGACAGCGGGCGCGCCTGCGCCGCGTCGCCGTCGAAGAGGGTCGCGCCGAGGCGTTCCCCGGTCGACCCGTCGAAGAGCACGATGTCTGCGAGCACGAGCTGATCAGACGCCGAGATGGCGAGTCCGTCACCCTCGATGGGATCCGTCCAGACCGTCTCGTCCGTGATCACGGGGGTATACGCGTCCAGTTCGGGCTCGGAGCCGAAGGCGCCCGTCACGGTTGCCGGCAGTTCGGTCTCCGGAGAGGCGGGCCGTACACACGACGTGTCCGCCGAATCGGCCGACGAGCACCCGACGAGTCCGACGCCGACGAGACCGACCGCGACCGCGGCTACGAGGAATTTACGCACGGGCATCAGTCTACGGTCGGCGCTTCGGCGTCACTGTCAGGCGCAGTGCCCGGGCCAGCGTCAGAGTCAACGTCCGAGCCATCGTCTGCAGCGGTGTCGACAGTCCCGTCACCGATCCGCCGCGCGTCGGCGGCACGCTGCGCCTCCCGCACCCGCTTGCGCAGGTTCTTGTCGGTGATATCGCGGTCGCCCACGGCACCCGGTGTCCACAGCTCCACGTCTTCGTCGCCGTAGCTCGACTTCGAGGCGCGGCGTTTCTGCTCAGGCGCGATCGCTCCGGGAGCGAGACGGCGAGCCGAGATCAAGAAGCCCGTGTGCGCGACCATCCGATGGTCGGGCCGGACCGCAAGGCCCTCCACGTGCCATCCGCGCACCATGGTCTCGGATGACTCGGGTTCGGTGAACAGCGCCGTGCCGCGCAAGAACTCGGCGACACGCGAGAGCTGCGTCGCCGTGGCGACGTAGCAGATCACGACGCCGCCGGGTCGAAGCGCCTCGGCAACGACACCGATGCACTCCCAGGGGGCCAGCATGTCGAGCACGACGCGATCGACACTCGCGGGCTCGGTCGCCGCGGGCAGCTCCTCGGCGAGATCGCCGACGACGACCTGCCAGGTCGGCGGCTCCTCGCCGAGGAAGGTCTGGACGTTCGCCCGGGCAACCTCCGCGAAGTCCGCGCGACGCTCGAACGAGACCAGCTGCCCGGCCGGGCCGATCGCCCGCAGCAACCACAGCGACAGCGCGCCCGAGCCCACGCCCGCCTCGACGACCGTCGCGCCCGGGAAGACGTCCGCCTGCGCGAGGATCTGCGCCGCATCCTTCGGGTAGACGATCGCGGCACCGCGCGGCATCGACATCACGAAATCGCGCAGGAGCGGACGGAGCGCGAGGTACTCGTGACCCGCACTGTTCTCCACGACCGAACCATCCGGCAGCCCGATGAGTGCTTCGTGACGCAGAACGCCGTGGTGCGTGTGCAACTCGCCGCCGGCACGCAGGGTGATGGTGTGCAGGCGGCCTTTGGGACCGGTCAGCTGTACCCGATCACCCGCGCCGAACGGCCCGGACGTGCGCGGACCCTCGTGCTGCTCGGCGCCGGTCATGCGACGTGCCCGGCGTGCAGGCCGCGTTCGGCATGCATACGTGCGACATCCGCGACGCCCATTCCGGCCAGTGTCTCGATGATGACCGAGGTACCGGTACCCGCCAGCGAGACGAGATTCGGCACGCCGATGACGGTGCAGCCCGCCGCGACCGCCGAGCGCACCCCGTTCGGGGAGTCCTCGATGACCACCGTGTCGCTGATGTCGACGCCGAGGAGCTCCGCGGCCTTCAGATACGGGTCCGGGAACGGCTTCGGGCGTTCGACGTCGTCACCGGCGACGATCAGATCGAAGGCGTCGAAGTCGAGCAGATCGACGATCGACGTCGCCATCCGGCGCATCGACATCGTCACGAGGGCCGTGGGGATACCCGCCTCGCGCAGCGCCATCAGCAACTCGCGCGCACCCGGACGGAACGGTACCCCGCCGGCCGCGAGCGAAGCCAATACGTCGTCGGTGAGACGATCGATGATCTCCGGAACACTCATCCGCACGCCAGCGGCCTGAAAGATGCGCGCCGCGTCTTCGAGTCCGAGGCCGACGAGCTGCAAAGCCTGTTCGTGCGACCACGTCCCCCCGAAGCTCTCGACGAGCGGCGTCTCGGCCGCCATCCAGTGGGGTTCGGTGTCAACAAGGGTTCCGTCCATGTCCCAGAGGACAGCACGCGGATGGGGATGGGTCACCCGCCCCATGCTACCGAGGGCGCCGCGCCGAGCCTGGACCGTCCCCGAGCCTGAACGCCTATCCTGGAGAGATTCCTCGCGGCGACATCCGTCCTCGCGTGGGCCGCACGCCCAGGAGGCGCGGTGGGAGGAGGCGCGGTGGAAGGTCTCGGACGCAGAGTGCTCGTCGTCGCATTCGATGGGTGGAACGACGCGGGTGAGGCGGCGTCGGCTGCCCTCGGCGTGCTGCGTGGAGCGGGCGAGTTCGAACCCGTTCACTCGGTCGATCCCGAGCTCTACTTCGACTACCAGTACACGCGTCCGTCGGTCGCCATGGATGCCGAAGGGCGACGCTCGCTGCGCTGGCCCGAGGCGACGATCCTCCGACCCGCCCAGCGCACGCGCGGCACGCAGCTGTGGCTGCTGACGGGGGTCGAACCCGCCCGCGCGTGGCAGGCGTTCGCCGCCGAGCTCGTCGACGTCGCCCTGCGCGAAGACATCACCGGCATCGTCGGCCTGGGGTCGATGATGTCCGATGTACCGCACACGCGCCCCATCTCGGTCTTCGCCGGCACCGACAACGAACGCATCCGCGAGAGCCTCGGGCTAGAACGCAGCACCTACGAGGGGCCCGTCGGCATCCTCTCGGTCCTCTCGGCCGCGGCCGAAGAGGCCGGAATCCCGGCCGTCGGACTCTGGGCGAGCGTGCCGCACTACGTGGCGGGACACACTCCCTCGCCGAAGGCGACGCTGGCTCTGCTGGATCGTCTCGAGGATGTCGCGGGTGCTCCGATCGAGCGGGGCGATCTGCCGACCCAGGCGGCGACGTGGGAGGCATCCATCGACGCCGCTGCCGCCGACGACGAAGAGATGACGGAGTACATCCGCCAGCTCGAGCGCACCCGCGACACATGGGACTCGCCCGAGGCATCCGGCGACGCCATCGCTCAGGAGTTCGAGCGCTACCTGCGCCGGGGCGGCGACGGGCCGTCCAAGCCCGGCCGCGACGATCCGCGCCGCTGACGCTCGCCGCTAACGCGCCCGCCGATCACTCACCGTCTCGTCGTGCCACTCGCGAACGGACGCGACACGCCGTACGGCTCGTGTTCTCGCGGCGTGTTGCGTCCGTTCGCGGATGAATGGGCGCGGGTCAGTACGGCTGCAGCACGCCCATCGACAGCAGAACGATCAGGGCGCCGCCCAGCAGCAGGCGATAGATCACGAACGGCAGGAAGCTGCCGCGCTTGAGGTACCGCATGAGGAACGCGATGACCGCGAGGCCCACGATGAACGCGACGATCGTCGCGGCGACCGTGTCGAACAGGCTGTAGGGGCCACTCGGGCCCTCGAAGCTCTGCACGAGCTCGTAGAACCCGGACCCGAACACGGCGGGCACGGCGAGCAGGAAGGCGTACTCGGCAGCCGCGGGACGGGTGTAGCCGAGCGTCAGACCCATCGTCGTCGTCGCGCCCGAGCGCGATACGCCCGGAATGAGCGCGAGCGCCTGAGCGAATCCGAGCGCCAGACCGTGCGGGTAGGTGAGGTCCTTCAGTTCGCGCGTGCGGCGACCCCAGTAATCCGCGGCACCGAGCAGCAGACCGAACACGATCAGCACGATCGCGACGAGCCAGAGGTTTCGGAACGTGCCGCGGATCGTGTCCTGGAACAGATATCCGAGAACCGCGATCGGCACGGAGCCGATGATGATGAGCCAACCCATCCGCACGTCAGGGTCGTTGCGGGGTACCTTGCCCGCCAGCGACTGCGCCCAGCGCGAGATGATGCGGACGATCGTGCCCCAGAAGTACACGAGCACCGCGGCCTCGGTGCCGATCTGCGTGATGGCGGTGAAGGTCGCCCCGGGGTCGGTCGCCGACGGCAGGAACTCGCCGAGGATGCGCAGGTGCGCGCTCGACGAGATGGGCAGGAACTCGGTGAGTCCCTGCACGACGCCGAGGATGAGGGCTTCGATGAATTGCATGGGCAACTTCCGGTGCGGGGTCGTGACGGGAGGATGAGGATGGCCTCTGACCGAGGCATCCGTAAGTCAGTATCGGCGAATCAGATCGGTGAGCACGCGCTGCCCGAACTCGAGCGATTCGATCGGCACGCGTTCGTCGATCCCGTGGAACATACCGGTGAAGTCCAGGTCGGCGGGGAGGCGCAACGGCGCGAAACCGAAACCGGCTATGCCGAGTGCCGCGAGGGCCTTGTTGTCGGTGCCGCCTCCCATCAGGTAGGGGATGACGGGTACGCCCGGGTCGTGCTCGCCGAGCACGGCGACCATCTCGTCGACCAACGAACCGGAGAACGGGACTTCCAGGCCGATGTCGGCGTGCACGATCTCGATCTCGATGTCGTCACCGATGATGCGCCGGATGTCTGCGAGCGCCGCGTCTTCCGTGCCCGGGAGTACGCGCACATCGATCAGGGCTTCGGCATGGTCCGGGATCACATTGTGCTTGTAGCCGGCGGTGAGCCCGGTCGGGTTGGTCGTCGTACGAAAGGTCGAGCGCAGGAATCCCTCGGCCGGGCCCGCATGCGCCGCGAGCATGTCCGGGTCGCTCGTGTCGGTTCCGGTGAGGGCAGCGAGACCCTCGAGCAGCTGTGTCGTCGTCGCCGTGAGCCGCACAGGCCATTGCGTGCGGCCGAGAACAGCGACTGCCTCGGCCAAGCGCGTGACGGCGTTGTCGGGATGCAGACGCGATCCGTGGCCGGCGCGACCGCGAGCGATCAGCCGAATCCAGATCAGGGCTTTCTCGCCCACCTGCAGCAGGTACGCACGGTGGTCGTCGACCGAGATGGAGTAGCCCCCGACCTCGCTGATCGCCTCGGTCGCGCCCGCGAACCACTCGGGACGCTGATCGACGACAAGTTGCGAGCCCTCGACACCGCCGTTCTCTTCATCGGCGAAGAACGTGACGATCACGTCGCGTTCGGGCTGTCGCCCCGCGCGCAGGATGTCGGCGATCGAGGTCAGGATCATGGCATCCATGTCCTTCATGTCGACCGCTCCCCTGCCCCAGAGCATTCCGTCGCGCACCTCACCGGCGAAGGGATCGACGCTCCAACCCTCGGGCGGAGCGGGCACGACATCGAGGTGCCCGTGCAGGATCATGGCAGGTTTGGACGCGTCACGGCCCGGGATCCGCGCGTGGACGTTCGTGCGTTTCGGGATGGGCTCGAAATAGTCGACCGCCAGCCCGAGGGCTTCCAGGTACGCACCGACATACTCGGCCGCCTCGCGCTCGCCGTTCGCCCTACCGCCACCCCAGTTCGAGGTATCGAAGCGGATCAGATCCCGCGCGATCCGGGCGACTTCGGGCAAATGCTGCCCGGAGGGGGACGGCGAAGAGGACGCATCGGCTCCGGGCATGCCGACCACGCTACCCGGGTCGGGGTAGTCGGCCGAGTCGTGATAGTCTCGATCCTCGGTTGCGGAAGCAGCTCACCCATGCGCGGGTGGCGGAATAGGTAGACGCGCTAGCTTGAGGTGCTAGTGCCCTTTAACGGGCGTGGGGGTTCAAGTCCCCCCTCGCGCACAGCGGTAAAGAAGGCCCCGGATCTGGGATTTCAGATCCGGGGCCTTCTTCGTTGAACGCCCGCTCGCGGAGCGCGGCACCGCCCCCGTCGCCTAAAATCGAGAGCATCGTGACATCTGAAGAAAAGACCGGACCTGCCGACCATCGTCCGGCGGACCCTCGCGTGGTCCACGAGGCGAAGCGGCGCGTAGTCGACGAGGCGAAGCGCCGGAGGACGATCGCGATCATCTCCCACCCCGACGCCGGCAAGTCGACTCTGACGGAGTCGCTGCTGCTGAACGCGCACGCCGTCTCCGAGGCGGGTGCGGTACACGGCAAGTCGACGCGACGCTCGACGGTCTCCGACTGGATGGAGATGGAGAAGGCGCGCGGGATCTCGATCAGCTCGGCGGCGATTCAGTTCATCGTCGAGGACGTCGTCGTGACCGTCGTGGACACACCGGGCCACGCGGACTTCTCGGAGGACACCTACCGGGTGCTCTCCGCCGTCGACACGGCAGTCATGCTGATCGACGCGTCGAAGGGCATGGAGGCCCAGACGCTCCGGCTATTCGAAGTGTGCCGTAACCGCGGCATCCCGATCATCGTCATGGTCAATAAGTGGGACCGTCCTGGCCGTGACCCCCTCGACCTCCTCGACGAGCTCCAGCGCGTCACGTCGCGTCAGCCGATGCCGCTCAATTGGCCCGTCGGTGAGGCCGGACGCTTCCTCGGTTTGCGTGATGTCGTATCTGGCGAACTCCTCACGTTCGAGCACGTCGACGGCAACGCTCATCTTCCGCGGATCCAGCTGCATCCCGCGACGGACGCCGCCGGGATGCTCGGGGACGACTGGCAGACCGCCGTCGAAGAGGCACAGTTGGTCGAACTCGACGGTGGAGAGTTCCGCGCCGAGGCCTTCGCGGATTTGACCGGCATGCCCGTGTTCTTCGGTGCCGCCGTCCGCAATGTCGGCGTCGAGCAGTTGCTGCGTTTCGTCTGCCGTGCCGCGCCCTCGGCGACGCCGCGAATCAACGTGAACGGGATGCCCCGTCCCGTCGATGCGCCCTTTTCCGCACAGATCTTCAAGGTCCAGGCCAACATGGACCCCGCACACCGCGATCGGGTCGCGTTCATGCGCATCTGTTCGGGAATCTTCACGCGAGGTATGTCCGTCGTGCACGCACAGACGGGCCGCCCATTCGCGACGAAGTACGCCTTGCAGATGTTCGGTCGAGAACGCGACACCGTCGACACCGCGTGGCCCGGCGACATCGTGGGGCTCGTCAACGCCACGCACCTGCGACCCGGCGACACGCTCTACTCGGAAGACCGGGTCGAGTTCGAGGGCATCCCCTCGTTCACCCCCGAGCTGTTCGCGCTCGCGTCGCCCGTCGACGTCAGCACCGCGAAGAAGTTCCGCAAGGGCATCACGGCGTTGACCGAAGAGGGTGTCGTGCAGCTCCTCGACTCCGAGAAGCGTGGACCCCAGAATCCCGTGCTCGGCGCGGTCGGTGCGATGCAGTTCGAGGTGCTTTCGGGACGCATGGCCTCGGAGTTCGGGGTCGAGATTCGGTTGACCGACCTGCCGTACACCGTCGCCCGACTCGTCGACGCCGATACGGCTGCCGCCCTGGCGTCCCGACGCGACTGCGAGATCGTGATGCGGAAGACGCAGCGGCTCGCCCTGTTCCGCACCGAGTGGCAGTTGCGCTCGCTGGAGAAGGACATCCCGGGGCTTGCGTTGGACGCGGACCGGGTCGTCGTCGGGCGGTAATCAGCCCATCGACACGCCGAACGCCAGACCAAGCACGTAGGTCACCGCGGCAGCGCCGAACCCGATCGCGAGCTGGCGCAGCGCGCGTCGGAGTGGCGGTCCACCCGAGAGCAGCCCCACCATCGCCCCCGTCGCAAGCAGGGCGATTCCCACCAGCGCCAGGGCCAGCGCGACCGCGGCGACGCCCGACAGTCCGAAGATCCATGGCAGCACCGGGATGATCGCGCCCGACGCGAAGAACAGGAAGCTCGAGCCCGCCGCTGCCCACGCGCCGCCCACCACATCGTGTTCCCCCGCGGCCTCCCGAGGAACCGCGAACGGCGTCGAGCGGTCCGCGGCGCGCGCCGCCTCCACCGTCAGGCGAGCGCGCTCGAGGGCTTCGCCGATCGCCATTCCTCGCGTGCGATACACGAGCGCCAGCTCGTTGGCGTCGAGGTCGAGGTCCGGCAGTACATCATCCGCGTACCCGTTGGGTTCGGTTGCCGCGAGCAGTTCTCGCTGCGACCGGACGGACACGAACTCCCCCGCTCCCATCGACAGTGCGCCGGCGAGCAGTCCCGCGATGCCGCTGAACAGTACGAACTGCGGTGCCACGCCGGTCGCCCCGATACCCATGACCAGGGCGAGGTTGCTGACCAGGCCGTCGTTCGCCCCGAACACCGCCGCGCGGAAAGTCCCGGACAACCGTCGCCGCCCTCGCGCCGCGAGGCCTCGCACGACCTCGTGGTGGATCTTCTCGTCGGCGCGCATCGCGGGCGTCGCCGCCGCATCGCTGTCGTACGGCGACCGGCCCTCCGCGTTCTGTGCGAGAGCGAGCACGAAGATCGATCCGAAGCGCCGGGCCATCCATCCGAGCACGCGTGTTTCGAGGTCAGCCTTCGGGAGGCGCGCAGGTTCGCCGCCGAGCAGCGCCAGCCAATGCGCCTCGTGCCGCCCCTCGGCCTCCGCGAGTGCCAGCAGGATCTCGCGCTCTTCGCCCTCGCGTCGCGCGGCGAGGTGCCGGTAGACGCTCGCTTCCGCACGTTCGTTGACGAGGTACCGGATCCATCGTCGCCTGTCGGCGGCGGTCGGTGTCGGCGCGGGCGCGCTCATAGGGCCTCCAGGACGACGGGGACGGTGGAGTAGAGAGGGTGGGAACCCGCTCAACGCTATCCACCGCCGGTCATCGACGACCGCCGATCGCCGGTATTGCCAGCATTTCGGGCCTCCGAAGCGGACTCGGTGAGGCGAGCCGCGATCAGGAGTGGACGCGGCGGCGGAGGACCTCGATGCGCGCCTGCAGCTGGGCCACCGTCGCGTGCGACACGGCGGGACCGCCGCAGATACGCCGCAGTTCGGCGTGCACGAGTCCGTGCGGTTCGCCCGCCTGACGCGCGTACAGGCCGACCAGGCTGTTCAGCAGTTGGCGCTGCTCGCGCAGGGTCCGGTGCAGGGCAGGCGGAGGTGCATCCGCGGCACGCTCATCGCCCGACGCCGCTTCGGCGGCCTCGCGGACGCTCCGGTGCTTGCCCTGCCGCGCCTGGCGCTGCATCAGCAACTCGTGCACGTGCTCGGGCTCGAGCAGACCCGGAAGACCCAGGAACTCCTCCTCTTCGGGGGTGCCGGGGACGGCGAGCTGGCCGAACTCTCGCCCGTCGAACATGACGCGGTCGAAGTGGGCGAAGGATCCGAGCGCCTGGTATGTGAACTCCTGCGTGAGGGCGTCAGACGCGGATTCTTCGCGCTCGGCCGCATCCATGGCGTCTTCGTCGAGGGCCCACTCGTCATCGCCGTCGCTGTCGCGATCGAGAGCATGATCGCGCTCACGCTCCAGTTCGCCGGCCAGCGCGATCAACTGCGGCACGTTCGGCAGGAAGATGCTCGCGGTCTCGCCACGGCGCCGCGCACGCACGAAACGTCCGATCGCCTGCGCGAAGAACAGGGGCGTCGACGCGGATGTCGCATAGACCCCGACGGCGAGGCGCGGCACATCGACGCCCTCCGACACCATGCGTACGGCCACCAGCCAGCGCGACGTCGAGTTCGCGTACTGCTCGATGCGGGCGGATGCCTCGGCCTCGTCCGACAGCACAACCGTCGGCGTTTCGCCGCTGATGGATTCCAGAATCGCGGCGTAGGCGCGCGCCGCGGTCTGATCGGTCGCGATGATCAGCCCCCCGGCATCCGGAATCTGCTCGCGCACCTCCGTCAGGCGTCGATCGGCGGAGCGCAATACGGCGGGTATCCAGTCACCGTTCGGGTCGAGCGCCGTCCGCCAGGCCTGAGCGGTGATGTCTTTCGTGTTGTCCTGCCCGAGATACGCCTCCATCTCGTCGCCGGCACGCGTGCGCCAGCGCATCTTGCCGGCGTAGACGAGGAACATGACGGGCCGCACCACGCCGTCTTCGAGCGCGCGGCGATACCCGTAGTTGTAGTCGGTACGCGAGAGGCGAATGCCCTTCTCGTTCGGCGCATACTCCACGAACGGGATCGGAGCGGTGTCGCTCCGGAAGGGTGTGCCCGACAGCAGCAGTCTGCGGGTCGCGCGGCCATAGGCCTCACGCAGCGCATCACCCCAGCTCAGCGCGTCGCCACCGTGGTGGACCTCGTCGAGGATGACGAGCGTGCGCGCATCCATGATCAGGCGTTCGTGGACGGATGCCTTGACCGCCACCTGCGCGTAGGTCACGGCGACGCCGTGGTACTGCCTCGACGGCATGGCGTGCCGATTGCTGAAGTTCGGATCGAGCCGCAGCGAGACGCGGGCCGCAGCATCCGCCCACTGCGTCTTCAGATGCTCGGTGGGGGCGACGACGACGATGCGGGAGATGACCCGACGACGGAGCAACTCGGTCGCCAGACGGAGGGCGAACGTCGTCTTGCCTGCGCCCGGCGTCGCCGCCGCGAGGAAGTCGCGCGGACCATTTCCGACACCGTCGGGGCCGTCGAGCGCGAAGTAGATGTCGAGGGCCTCGGCCTGCCACGCGCGCAGCGCCTGCGCCGTACCCCAGGGCGCGCGTTGCGGATACGAGGGCGACAGGTGCTCGGCCGCGAAGCTGCCGACGTGCGCACCGGGTTGCTCCTCGATCACCTGCACACCCCTCCCGCATCGGCATCCGCTCGCCCGAACGCACGACTGACCACGATAGACGAACCCGCCGACACCCGGCCCCGCGCAGTGAGCTCGACGGCCCCAGCGATGTCAGCCCCGCGCGGTATGGTCGAAAACGGTCGACAAGCGAGGAGGTCCTATGCCCGCGCACGAACCCGAAAACCTTCCCACCCCGGATGCGACGGATCAGCCGACGCACCCGTGGCGTCGATTTGTTGCGATCGGCGACTCGTTCACCGAGGGCGTCGGCGACCCCGAGCCGCGACTCGACGGCGGGTACCGCGGGTGGGCGGACCGTGTCGCCGAGGTGTTGGGTTCGCAGGTGCCCGATTTCGCATATGCCAACCTCGCGGTGCGCGGGCGGCTGATCGCGCCGATCATCGCCGAACAGGTCGAACCCGCCCTCGCACTCAAGCCCGACCTGGTCACCTTGTGTGCCGGGGGAAACGACATCATCCGTCCCGGCGCCGACCCCGACGCGGTCGCCGCGCAGTTCGAGGACGCCGTTGCACGGCTCTCACAGAGCGGCGCGACGATCGTCATCTTCACGGGAATAGACGTCGGCTGGCAGCCGGTCTTTCGCGCCATGCGGGGAAAGATCGCGATCTACAACGAGAACCTTCGGGCGATCGCCGACAGGTACGACTGCGTGGTCGCCGACCAGTGGGGGCTGAAAGAGATCCAGGACGCCCGCTTCTTCGACGCCGACCGCCTTCACCTGAACCCCCTCGGCCATCACGAAGTGGCTCGCATGGTGCTCCGGACGCTCAACGTCTCGAACGACCTCGTCCCCATGCAGCCCGACCCGTTCCCGAGCACGACCTGGCGCACCGCGCGCGTCGGGGACTTCGTGTGGGCTCGCTCACATCTGGTTCCGTGGGTCTTGCGGCGCCTCCGGCACCAGTCGTCGGGAGACAACGTCACGGCAAAGCGCCCCGAACCGCTGCCGATGGAAATCCTCGCGCCCGGGCAAGATCCGAACGCGCAGCCAGGGAAGACCGTCTGATCAGTCGGACTCGGTAGCCGGGTTTACGAGCGGATGCGCAGGGCCCACAGGGTGACCGCGCTGGCGGCGGCGACGTTCAGCGAATCGACGCCGCCGGTCATCGGAATCGTCACGGTCGAGTCGGCTGCGGCGATCGCGTGGCGTGAGAGGCCGTCGCCCTCCGCGCCCAGCACGATTGCCACGCGCTCGGGCGGGTTCTCGACGAAGTCATCGAGCGACACGGCATCCTCAGACAGGGCGAGCGCCATGATGTGAAACCCTGCCTCGTGCAGCAGCTCAGCGCCCTCACGCCAGGCCGGCAGGCGCGTCCACGGCACCTGGAAGACCGTTCCCATACTGACCCGGATGCTGCGCCGGTAGAGCGGGTCGGCGCAGCGCGGCGACACGAGCACGGCGTCTGCCCCCATGCCCGCGGCGGCGCGGAACACGGCCCCGACGTTGGTGTGATCGACGAGGTCTTCCAGCACGACGACCCGACGGGCGTCGGCGAGAATTTCTTGTACCGAGGGAGTTGCGGGCCGATGCATCGACGCGAGCAGCCCCCGGTGCACGGCGTAGCCGGTCACGCTCTCGGCGAGCTCGGCATCCACGACGTACACGGGGGTCGCGTCGTCCGCTCCCAGCAGGTCTTCGACGTCACCGAGCCACTTCTCTTGCGTCAAGACAGACCGCGGGCGATGCCCGGCAACAAGGGCGCGCGCGAGGACCTTCGCGGACTCGGCGATGTACAGCCCGCCCTCGGGCTCAAGCACCCGCCTGAGGGCGACATCGGTCAGGTCGCGGTAGTCCGCAAGGCGCGGGTCCGAAGCATCCGTCACCCGCTCTACAGCCACGTTCCCAACCTACCCACCGCGCGAGGGTGCCCGTTCCACCCGCGAGGGTGCCCGTTTCACCCGCGAGGGTGCCCCTTCGCGCGATATGATGGATTGATCATGTCACTACCTCAGTCGCAACGGCCGCTCTACGAAGTCAAGGCGGGGCTGTTCAAGGGCCTGTCGCACCCATTACGCATCCGGATGCTCGAGCTGCTGGCCGACGGCGACGAACACACCGTGGCCTACCTGCAGACGAGCACGGGGCTCGAGGCTTCCCACCTGTCCCAACACCTGTCGGTGCTGCGACGGCACCGACTGGTCACGTCCGAGCGCCGCGGCAGCAATGTCTACTACCGCCTCGCGCGGCCCGAGGTCGCAGAACTCCTGGCTATCGCCCGTCGACTCCTCGCCGCGCTGGTCGCCGAGGACGGTGCGCGCGCTGACGACGTCGCCGAGCTGCCGTCGTTCGGCGCATCCTCATGATCCGCGCGCTGCATGCTGTGCGCGCGCTATTGCCATCACGTGCCGACTACCGGGAAGTCCCGAAGAGCTGGCGCCGCGACCTGCTGGCCGGCGTGACGGTCGGCATTGTCGCGCTTCCACTGGCTCTCGGGTTCGGCATATCGTCGGGCGCGGGCGCCGCGGCGGGCCTGATCACGGCGATCGTCGCGGGTGTCATCGCCGCGGTCTTCGGCGGGTCGAACGTGCAGGTATCGGGACCGACCGGCGCGATGGTCGTCGTGCTCGCCCCCATCGTGGCGTCCAACGGTATGGGCGCCGTCGCGATCGTGAGCTTGATGGCGGGGGTCATCGTCGTGATCGCGGGGATCGCTCGGCTCGGCCGTGCGGTGTCGTTCATCCCCTGGCCGGTCATCGAGGGCTTCACCCTCGGAATCGCCGTCATCATCTTCTTGCAGCAGGTGCCCGCTCTGACCGGACCCGCGACGCATGGCGGCTCGCACACGAATGTGGTCCTGGCGGCGTTCGACGCGCTGGCCTCGGCCGATCTCGGTTACCTGCTCTGGGCGCTCGGCGCCGTCGTGATCGTCGCGGGATGCATGCTTCTGCTCCCCCGCCTGCATCCGGCCATCCCCGGCTCACTCGTCGGTGTGATCCTGGTGACGCTGCTGACGCTCGTCGTGTCGGACCCCCTCGCCGTGATCGGCGCCCTTCCTGCCTCGCTCCCGGTGCCGAGCCTGCCCGCACTCGACATCGGTACCCTCTCGAGCCTCTTGCTCCCGGCTCTCACGGTCGCGGCCCTCGCAGCGATCGAGTCCCTCCTGTCCGCCCGGGTCGCCGCATCCCTCGCCGACACGGGACCGTACGACCCCGACCGTGAGCTCTTCGGACAGGGACTCGCCTCCATCGGATCAGGTCTGTTCGGCGGGATGCCCGCTACCGGGGCCATCGCACGGACGGCCGTCAACGTCCGCGCCGGGGCTCGAACGCGCCTCGCCGCAATCGTGCACGCGCTTGTGCTGCTGCTCGTCGTGGTGGCGGTCGCGGGCCCCGTGGGCGCGATCCCGCTCGCCGCACTGTCGGGCGTTCTCATGGTCACGGCCATCCGGATGGTCCACCTCGCGACGGCCCGCTCGATCCTGCGCTCGACACGAGCGGACGCGGTCGCCTACATCGTGACGGCGATCGTGACGGTCTCGGTCGACCTCATCGTCGCCGTCGTCATCGGCATGATCGTCGCGGCGATCTTCGCGCTCCGTGGGCTCGCTCGCGCGACCGGCGTCCAGCGCGAACCGATCCTCGGCGACCCGGAACCCGGCGACGAGCGCATAGCGATCATCCGTCTCGATGGCCCGCTCTTCTTCGCCGCGGCCGACCGGGTGCTGGCCGAGGTGACGTCGCTCGACGACGTGTCGGTCGTGGTGTTGCGGATGTCTCAGCTCGAACTCGTCGATGCCACCGGCGCCCACGTGCTCGGCGAGATCGTGCAACAACTCGAGCGCCGCGGCGTGACCGTGCTGATCAAGGGCGTGCGAGAGGGGCACGTCGAGCTCTTCCGAACCGTCGGGGTGCTGGGGTCGCTCCGGCACCAGAATCACCTCTTCGTCGATCTTCCCGCGGCGATCGAGCACGCCCGCAGCCACGTCGTCCGGGAGCCCTAACTCCGGAAGGGGCACCCTCGGGATCACGAACGGGCACCCTCGCGGCTGGAACGGGCACCCTCGCGATCACGAACGGGCACCCTCGCGCGTCAGTAGGCTGGACGGATGCCGCGGGCGCCAGCAGCGCGTGCGGCTCCGATCGCCCACGACCCACGGGAGTAACGCTGTGCCTGGAGAAAACCTCACCCGCATCGAGGCGCAGGAGCGCCGCGCCGTCGTCGACCCTTCGACAGGCTCAGGGGCCGGGATTTCATACGAAGTGACGCTCGACCTCACCCGCGGGCCGGACATCTTCGGCTCGCGCACCGTCGTCCGGTTCACGGGAACGGAGGGCGCCGACACCTTCATCGACCTGATCGCGAAGGACATTCGCGAGATCACGCTCAACGGCCGCTCGATCGACCCGGCCGCGGCGTACTCCGACTCGCGCATCGCCCTGACCGGTCTCGAGCGCGACAACGAGCTCGTGATCGACGCGGACTGCCTGTACACGAACACGGGCGAGGGACTGCACCGATTCGTCGACCCCGTCGATGGCGAGGTCTACCTGTACTCGCAGTTCGAGGTGCCGGACTCCCGCCGCATGTATGCAGTGTTCGAGCAGCCCGACCTCAAGGCCACGTTCCAGTTCACGGTCACCGCGCCCGCTGCCTGGGCCGTCGTCTCCAACTCCCCCACCCCCGAGCCGACCCTTCGACAGGCTCAGGGACCGGATGGTGAGGCCACCGCGACATGGACCTTCGAGCCCACCCCGCGGATCTCGTCGTACATCACCGCCCTCGTCGCGGGCCCGTACGAGTCGACGTTCTCGGAGCTGACGAGCGCCTCGGGCCGCGTCATCCCCCTCGGCGTCTACGCCCGCAAGAGTCTCTGGCAGCACCTCGACGCCGACTATGTGTTCGAGAAGACGCGCCAGGGGTTCGCGTACTACGAGGAGAAGTTCAACTTCCCCTACCCCTTCGCCAAGTACGACCAGCTCTTCGTGCCCGAGTTCAACGCGGGCGCCATGGAGAACGCGGGCGCCGTGACGTTCACCGAGACGTACGTGTTCCGCAGCAAGGTGACGGATGCCGTCAAGGAGCGCCGCGTCGTCACGATCCTGCACGAGCTCGCGCACATGTGGTTCGGCGACCTCGTCACGATGAAGTGGTGGAACGACCTCTGGCTGAACGAGTCGTTCGCCGAGTGGGCATCGACGATCGCCACCGCCGAGGCCACCGAGTGGACCGAGGCGTGGACGACCTTCAACGCCATGGAGAAGACCTGGGCCTACCGCCAGGACCAGCTGCCCTCGACCCACCCCGTGGTCGCCGAGATCCGCGACCTCGACGACGTGCAGGTCAACTTCGACGGCATCACGTACGCCAAGGGCGGGTCGGTGCTCAAGCAGCTAGCGGCCTGGGTCGGCATCGAGAAGTTCTTCGCCGGTGTCGCGGCGTACTTCGACAAGCATCAGTGGGGCAACACGGAGGTCGGCGATCTGCTAGTGGAGCTCGAGAAGACGAGCGGTCGCGAGCTGGGCTCGTGGGCGAAGCTGTGGCTCGAGACATCCGGTGTCAACACGCTCACGCCGGTCATCGAGGAGGACGCGGACGGCACCATCACCCGCTTCGCGATCGCGCAGACGGCCGCCGCCGACTACCCGACGATCCGTCCGCACCGACTGGGCGTCGGCTTCTACTCGCTCCAGAACGGCGCCCTCACCCGCGTTCACAAGGTCGAGCTGGATGTCGACGGCGAACTCACCGAAGTTCCCGAGCTCGCCGGCATTGCGCGTCCCGACCTCGTGCTGCTCAACGACGACGACCTGGCCTACGCCAAGATCCGCCTCGACGAGCGCTCGCTCGGCACCGCGATCGCGCACCTGCGCGACATCTCCGACCCCCTCGCCCGCTCGCTCGTGTGGGGCGCCGCGTGGGATCAGACGCGGGATGCCGAGGCCTCCGCGACCGACTACGTCGATCTGGTGCTGCTGAACATCGGCTCCGAGACAGAATCGACGACGGTGCGCACGACTCTGGCCCAGTTGCAGCTCGCCGCGAACTCGTACGTCGCGCCCGAAAAGCGGACGGCGACCCGAGAGCGTGTGGCGGATGGCCTCTGGGCACTCGCCGGTCAGGCAGAGCCCGGTAGCGACAGCCAGCTGCAGTTCGTCACCGCGTTCGCCACAGCGGCCTCCAGTGCGACGCAGTGGGAGCAGGTCCGTCGCCTGCGTGACGGCGAGACCGTGCTCGAGGGACTCGAGATCGACACCGACCTGTCGTGGCAGCTGCTGATCTCGCTCGCAGCGGGTGGCTTCGCGACCGCTGCGCACATCGAAGACGCGCTCGCGCAGGACAACACGTCCAAGGGTGGCGAGCTCGCCGCTCAGGCGAAGGCCGCCCTGCCGAACGTCGAAGCCAAGCTCGCCGCCTGGGATTCGCTCGTCGAGCGTTCCGACCAGCCGAATACGATCGTGCGTTCGACGGCGCTCGGGTTCACGCATCCGGCCGGTGTCGAACTGCTCGAAGAGTTCGTCACGCCGTACTTCGAGATGCTTCTGCCGATCTGGAAGGAGCGCAGCTACCAGATCGCGCAGTACCTGATCACGGGCCTCTACCCGGCTCCTCTCGCGAATGCTGCGCTGCGGGACGCCACGCTCGCCTGGCTCGACGCGAACGCGGATGCCCCGGCGGCGCTCCGTCGTCTCGTCAAGGAGAACCTCGCGGGTGTCGAGCGGGCGATCGCGGTGCAGGAGCGCGACGCGGCCTGACCCGCGGGACCGATGGCGCGGTACCGCGGTACTAGGCCACAGCACCAGAAGAACCCTCCGGAGGCGGACGTGCCGACGGAGGGTTCTTCCGTAGCGTGAAGCACATGATCGTTGCAGAGAATCTCAGCAAAGACTTCGGGGCCAAGCACGCGGTCTCGGATGTCAGCTTCACCGTCCAACCCGGCAAAGTCACCGGATTCCTCGGCCCGAACGGCGCCGGCAAATCCACCACGATGCGCATGATCGTGGGCCTCGACCGTCCCTCGAAGGGCCGCGTAACCGTGAACGGCCGCGCGTACACGGGCATGCGTTCGCCGCTCACCGAGGTGGGCGTACTCCTCGATGCGAAGGCCGTCCACACGGGTCGTAGCGCCAAGAACCACCTGCGTGCGATGGCCGCCACCCACGGCATCCCCCGCTCGCGTGTCGACGAAGTGATCGAGATAACCGGACTCACCTCGGTTGCCAAGAAGCGCGCCGGCGGCTTCTCGCTCGGCATGGGCCAGCGCCTGGGCATCGCCGCGGCGCTCCTCGGCGACCCGCACACACTCATCCTCGACGAGCCGGTGAACGGCCTCGATCCCGAGGGCGTGATGTGGGTGCGTCGCTTCGTGCGCCACGCCGCGTCCGAAGGACGCACGGTGCTGCTCTCCAGCCACCTCATGAGCGAGATGGCCGTAACGGCCGACCACATCATCGTGCTCGGCCGCGGCAAGGTGCTCGCGGACGCGCCCGTCACCGACCTCGTCTCGCAGTGGACCCAGCACTCCGTGCGGGTGCGGAGCCCGCACGCCTCCTCTCTCGCCGAGGCACTCGCCGCGGACGGAATCACCATCACGACGTCCGAGCCCGGCCTGCTCGATATCGTCGGCGTCACGGCGGCCACCGTCGGCGACCTCGCCGCATCGCGCGGATTCGCGCTCCACGAACTCACCCCGGCCTCGGGAACCCTGGAAGACGCTTACCTGCGCCTGACCGGCGAAGACGTCGAGTACAAGACGAAGGACATCGCATGAGCACCCTGAACGCGACAGCACCCGCCGCGCAAACCACCACCCCCGCGGCGGCCGACCCCCGCATCCATCTCTCCTTCGTGCGTCTCGTGCGCTCCGAATGGCTGAAGTTCACGACCATCCGCTCCACGTGGTGGTCCATCGCCCTTGTGCTCATCCTCTCCGTCGGTCTCAGCCTGCTGATGGCCGCGTCGTACGCGAGCTTCGCCCTCGACAATGCGGAGGCGGGGATGCCCCAGGGCAACGCCGTCGCCGTGCAGGTCATCGTCTTCAGCACGGTGTTGACCCAGTTGCTGGCCGTCATCCTCGGCTCCATCACCGTCACGGGCGAATACTCGACCGGGATGATTCGCTCCACCCTGACCGCGGCACCTGGGCGCAGCGGCGCGGTTCTCGCCAAGGCACTCGTCGTCGGGGTGACGATGTTCGTCACGAGCATCGTGGTGTTCGCGATCATCGCGATCGTGACCGCACCGATCCTCACCACGAACGCGCTCGATCTCAGCGAACCCGAGACGGCGCTCATGCCGCTCCTCGGCGCAGCCCTGTTCCTCGCTCTCATGGCGATGATGGGGGTCGGCATCGGGTTCATCATCCGCAACGGGCCGGGCGCCCTGGCCATCGGCATCGGACTGGTGTTCGTCGCACCTCTCCTGGTCAGCTTCTTCCCGCGCGTCGACGGGTTCGCCTGGATTCACGACCTGGCCAGCTACCTGCCCTCGAACGCCGGGCAGTCGCTGTTCCTCTCGGGCGGAATGTCCGGCAATGCGCTCGACACGGTCCCCGCGGTCATCACGATCGTCGCGTGGGCGGCGGCAGCGCTCGTCGGCGGGATCGCGGTTCTGAAGACGCGCGACGCGTAGAGTCGATCGATGTCCGCAGCACGCGAACTCGTCCTCGGCCCGGGCACCCGCCCGGCCGAGGACGAGTTGCGTCTGCCGCGACCACCCGGTGTCTTTCGGCGCTTCTGGGCGAGGCACCCACTCTTCGCCGACATCCTGATCGCGGTATTCGCCCTCCTGTTGTCGGCCCCAACGCTCACGATCCGGGCGGAACGCGAGAATCCGCCGACGGGCATGCTCCTCGCTCTCATGATCGGCTTAGCGATCCTCGGCTGCGTCGCACTCGTCTGGCGCCGACGGTGGCCGGTCGCCGTTTTCATCGTGACGTTGGCGCCCGTTCTGCTGCTCGGCCCGGACGAAATCAACACGATCAGCGGCCCCGCCACCGTTGTAGCGATCTATTCGATCGCGGTCTATCGCAGCGCAGGCGCGGCTTGGATCGCACTCGGATCCGGGGTGGTCGCGCTCGGCCTGTACATCGCAATTCGCACCCTCACGGGGTACACCGATCTGACATTGCTGCTCAACATCGCGATCAGCTTCGGCGTAACCCTGTTGCTCGGTACGCTCGTCGGCGCGAACGTCGGGAATCGTAAGCGGTACCTCGAGGCCCTGATCGACCGCTCGCGACAACTGCTCGTCGAGCGGGATCAGCAGGCGCAGCTCGCGGCAGCCGCAGAACGTACCCGCATCGCACGCGAGATGCACGACGTCGTCTCCCACTCCCTCACCGTCATCGTCGCCCTGTCCGAGGGGGCGAGCGTCACATCCGACCCTGAGCGTTCACGCGAGGCATCGCGCGCCGTCGCCGCCACGGCACGGGATGCGCTCGCCGAGATGAGGATGATGCTGGGAGTGCTGCGCGATGATCGTCCGGCTGATGCTCCGCTCGCACCGATCGAAGACGGCTCACTCGAGGACCTGGTCGATGCAGCGCGAAACGCGGGGTTCCCCGTCAGCCTCTCGCTGACCGGAGTCGCCGACTGCCCACCCATGGTCCGTCAAGCCATTCGACGCATCGTGCAAGAGGGACTGACCAATGCCATGCGATACGCGCACGACCCGCGCTTCATCCGCGTCGAGGTTGTCCACGCGCAGAACGAGCTGACCCTGAGCGTCGACAACGACGGTTCGCGACCAGACGAACCATCGGGCGGCGGCGGTCTCGGACTGTTGGGGCTGCGCGAGCGCCTCGCCCATCTCGGCGGCAACCTGGAGGCTGGCATGATCTCACCCGACCATTGGCGACTCCGCGCCCGCATCCCCCTGGAGCCACCGCATGAGTGAACGCACGCCCATCCGCATTCTGCTCGTCGACGACCAACAGCTCATTCGGATGGGCTTCCGCATGGTGCTCGAGGCCTCGCCGGAGTTCGTCGTGGTCGGCGAGGCCGCGAACGGTGCCGAGGCGATCGAGGCGGTGCGCGAGCTCACCCCCGATGTTGTCCTGATGGACGTACGGATGCCTCGGCTCGACGGCATCGCCGCGACAGAGCAGATCGTGCAGCAGCATCCCGACTCGAGAATCATCGTCCTCACGACCTTCGATCTCGACGAGTACGCGTTCGGCGCGCTCGCCGCGGGCGCGAGCGGCTTTCTCTTGAAGGACGTTCAGGCCAGCGAGCTGACGGCAGCCATCCGTGCCGTGCATTCGGGCGACGCGACACTGTCGCCACGCGTGACCCGACGGATGCTGGAACTGTTCGGCGGACATCTGCCCGCTGCCTCCGGTGGTGGCGCGGATGTCGTCGCACTCGCCACACTCACGGAGCGCGAACGCGACGTGTTCGCCGCGATCGGCCAGGGGCTCACGAATACAGAAATCGCCACCGCGCTGTTCGTGAGTGAATCGACCGTCAAGACCCACGTCGGGCGGGTATTGGCCAAGATGGGCGCGCGCGATCGGGTACAGGCCGTGATCCTCGCTCACCGGTTGGGCGTCACAGGAACGGCATAGTGCCCGCCGGTAGAATCGGGAGGATGTTCGCCTTCGCATCCGCCGACGAGACCGTCGCCAACCCCGAATGGTGGGCGCAACTCCTCGAGCGCCTGACAGTCGCCGGTTTCCGCGCGCTCAACGTCGTGGCCGTCATCATCGGAGCGCTGCTGCTGACGTGGATCCTTCGTATCGTCATCCGACGCGTGGTGACGCGAATCGTAAACGGGGCCAAGAACAAGGCCAACGTCGACGACACCCAGGCTCTGGAACGCTCCCCCTTGGCCGCCGTCCGCCTCGTTCAGCGCACCCGCACCCTCGGGTCGATCCTGCAGAACATCGTCAACGTGGCTGTTGGCATTGTCGCGATCGTGCTCGTCATCAACGCGATTGCCCCGAACGCACTCGGCTCGCTTGCCCTCCTCACGGCGGCGATCGGCGCGGGACTCGGCTTCGGCGCGCAGAACATCGTCAAGGACGTGCTGAACGGTATCTTCATCGTCGCGGAGGATCAGATCGGTATCGGGGATGTCGTGGACCTCGGTCTCGCGACCGGCATCGTCGAGTACGTCAGCGTCCGCATCACGCACGTCCGTGACGTCAACGGCACGCTCTGGTACGTCCGCAACGGCGAGATCACGCGCATCGGCAACATGTCGCAAGGATGGTCGCGGGTCATCATCGACCTCGCCGTGCCGGTCGACGCCGACATCAACGAGGTCGAATCGGCCATGCTCGAGGCCGCGAAGGACCTCGCGAAGGAGCCGAAGTGGCGCACCCGCATCATCGAGAAGCCCGAGGTGTGGGGTCTCGAATCGGTCTCGGGTGACGCCCTCGTCATCCGTCTGGTCATGAAGACGCGCGCCAACGCGAAAGACGATGTCGCGCGTGAGCTGCGGATGCGTCTCAAGCACGCGATCGATGGCCTCGGTCTTACGCTCCCCCAGCTCAACTCGATCGTGTTGACGGGACTCGAGGGCGCGCAGCGCGTGCGCGGCGCGAACCCCCCGAAGACCCGCCCGACGCCGGTCACAACCGAAGCAGCGCCGATGCCGGAGCGCCCGGTGTGGAAGCCGAAGCGCACCCGCAAGACGGCGCCCCCGGCGGACACGGCACCCGACGGTTCGGCGGGAGTAAACACCGCTGGCGACAGCACTCACCCGGACGACGACACGACCCCGAAGACAGGCGGCACGACATGACGGACGACATGGATGCGTTGCCCCTGAGCTTCTACGACGAGGTCGGCGGGCACGAAACGTTCGTCCGCCTCGTCGACGGGTTCTACCGAGGCGTCGCGACCGACGCGGTCCTGAAGCCGATGTACCCGGAAGAAGACCTCGGCCCCGCGGCCGAGCGACTGACCCTGTTTCTCGAGCAGTACTGGGGCGGCCCGACGACGTACAGCGAGCGTCGCGGCCATCCGCGCCTGCGCGCCCGCCACAACCCCTTCCACGTGAATCCCGACGCGCGGGACCGCTGGCTGAGGCACATGCGCGCCTCGCTTGACGAACTCGACCTGCCGCCGCTCCACGAGGCGACGCTGTGGGACTACCTCGAGCGCGCCGCGATGGCTATGGTCAACACATTCGAGGCGTCACCGATCGGTCCGCCGAGTGGTGGACGGACGGCATTCACCGCGAGCGTGGCGGGCCCGCACCATCCGCCCGTTCCGAAGGCACCCACTCACGAATCGCCGCCGCCCGAAAACTGAGCACGCCCCCGCCGCCACGCGCGGGTCCATCGACACAGGAGTCGCCATGGCCAAGACAACCCATAGCACCGACGTCCTTGTAATCGGCTGGGGTCTCGCCGGACTCGTCGCGGCAGCGCACGCACTGGACGCGGGCAAGACGGTCACGATCGTCGATCAAGAGCCGCGCAGCAACCTCGGCGGGCAGGCATGGTGGTCGTTCGGCGGGCTCTTCTTGGTCGACTCCCCCGAGCAGCGGCGTATGGGCATCACGGACTCACTCGCCCTGGCTCGGCAGGACTGGTTCGGAACCGCCGGGTTCGATCGCGAAGAGGATGCCTGGCCCAGGCGTTGGGCCGAGGCCTACGTTGAGTTCGCGTCGGGCGAGAAGCGTGCGTGGCTACGCCAACTGGGCATCGGCCTCTTTCCTGTCGTCGGCTGGGCGGAGCGCGGCGGGTACACGGCGATGGGTCCCGGCAACTCGGTCCCGCGCTTCCACATCGCCTGGGGCACCGGCCCCGCCCTCGTGGCGGCGTTCCAGGCCCGGGTCGAACGTGGCGAGGCGGCGGGACGCGCGACGGTGCTCGCGCGACACCGAGTGACTGACCTGGTTACGCACGACGGCGGCATCGTCGGCGCGGTGGGCGAGGTACTCGCCCCTTCAGGGACGCCACGCGGCGAGGCATCGTCCCGAGAGATCGTCGGATCGTTCGACATCACGGCCGGCGCGACCGTCATCGCCTCCGGGGGAATCGGCGGCAACCACGCGCTCGTGCGGAGTCGGTGGCCCGAGCGCCTCGGAACTCCGCCGGCGCAGATGCTCTCCGGGGTCCCCGCGTACGTCGATGGCGCGATGCTGGACGTCGCAGAACGGGCTGGGGCGCACCAGATCAACGACGACCGGATGTGGCACTACGTCGAGGGGATCCAGAACCACGATCCCGTCTGGCCGAATCACGGCATCCGGATCCTCCCAGGACCGTCGTCGGTGTGGCTCGATGCAACCGGCAATCGCCTTCCCGTGCCGCTGTTCCCCGGCTTCGACACCCTCGGCACGCTCGCGCACCTGCGCACAACCGGGCACGATCACTCCTGGTTCGTGCTCTCACGCCGCATCATCGAGAAGGAGTTCGCTCTCTCGGGGAGCGAGCAGAACCCCGACCTGACCGGCAAAGACCTGGGGCTGCTCGTTCGGTCGCGACTTGCGAAGGGTCCGACCGACCCCGTACAGGCGTTCCTGGACCGAGGCGCGGACTTCATCGTCGCAGACTCACTCGACCGACTGCTTGCCGGGATGGCGGCTCTGCCGGGCGGGGACGCCCTCGACGTGGAGCGCGCGCGGAGAGAAGTCGAAGCACGTGACCGCGAGATCGAGAACGACTTCACGAAGGATGCGCAGATCGCGATGCTGCGGTCGGCCCGCGCATATCGCGGCGACCGGTTGATCCGCACTGCCTCACCCCACCGCATCCTCGACCCATCGGCGGGACCCCTGATCGCGGTCAAGCTGCACATCGTGACGCGCAAATCACTCGGCGGGATCGAGACCGACTTGCAGTCGCGCGCGCTGGGCATGGGCGGCAGACCTGTTCCCGGACTATTCGCCGCAGGAGAGGCAAGCGGCTTCGGCGGTGGCGGAGTCCATGGCTACCGCGCACTCGAGGGAACGTTCCTCGGCGGATGCCTGTTCTCAGGCCGCGCAGCAGGTCGGGCGGCCGCGGCCTCGGTCTGAATCCGCGTCCGAATCAGACGGTGATCGTCGCGCCACGCACCAACACGTGGCCACGGGCGAAGCTCAGTCGAGCCCACGCGCCCGACTTCAGCAGGTGCACCTGTTCGGATCCCACGATGAAGCCCAGCGCCACGGCGGCGAAACCTGCGCCGAGGGAGAGACCCGACCAGGCCTCGACGGGCTCGCTCCAGACGGCCGAACGCACGCGCTGGACCGCTTCGGCGCCAGCATCGGCCGGAACGACCTCGGCGACCCGCGCCATTCCCTCGTGCGCCCGCGCCGCAACATCCGCGCTGTCGATCGTTCGTACCGGCGTCCACCCACCGCGCGGGGCGGAGACACCCGCCCAGGTCGCGCGCAGGGCGGTCGCGGGCAGCTCGGCTGCGGTCGTGTCGCTCGTGGATGCCACGACACTCGATGCCGTGACAACAAGATCGCAGACGAGTTCGGGATCGACGGGCAGCGCGCGCAGGGCAAGGATCGTCGGCGTGCGGTCCAGCAGACCGCGAGGCACCAGGATCGGCGCCCAGGTGGCGAGTGTGCCGCGGGAGGCTTCGAGCCGCACCTCGGGGTCGCTCAAGCGAGAGGCACGGGACGTGAAGGTCAGGAAGTCGTCGCGCGCCTCGGAATCGGGGAATCTGAGGGTCTGCGGCATCCCCTCTAAGCTATCAAGGCGGCGGAGCACCCATGCCGCGGGAGGATATTCGTGACTGATTCAGCCGTTCCCACCCTCCGCTCGGACGACCCGGTGGATCGCTTCCTGACCGTGCTGTCGCTCCAGGGCGGCGACGCGCGGACGACCGAGGACATCTTCGTCGGGCAATCCGAACCGATGCCCGGCGGACGCGTGTTCGGCGGGCAGGTGCTGGGACAGGCCGTCATAGCGGCACAGCGCACGGTGCCCGAAGAACGTCTCGCGCACTCCCTCCATGGCTACTTTCTGCGGCCCGGCGATTCGATGAAGCCCATCACGTTCTCGGTCGACCGCATCAACGATGCACGCTCGTTCTCGGCCCGCCGCATCCAAGCCTTCCAAGAGGGCGAGCCGATCTTCTCGATGATCGCGTCCTTCCAGACGGCGGGCGCGGGGCTAGAACACGCAACGCCGATGCCGCAGGGAATCCCCGACCCCGAGTCGCTGTCTGAGCTGCCCCCGGGCGCCGATCAGGCGCATCCGATGTCCAAGCGTCTCTTGACAGACCGCCCCGTCGAGGTGCGGCATGTTCTGCCCGCGATCTATCTTCACCCCGACGCCGATGCTCGCCCCGAGAACGCGGCATGGGTGCGGACCAGGCGACGATTGCCGGATGACCCGGCGCTACATCGCGCAGCGCTCGCATACATCTCCGACCACACGATCCAAGAGTCGGTGATGCGGGCTCACGGCATCGCATGGACCCGTCCCGGCATCAAGGTCGCGAGTCTGGATGCCGCGCTGTGGTGGCATCGGCACGCCCGCGTCGATGAGTGGCTGCTGTACGTGCAGGAGTCGCCGAGCGCGAGCAGCGGCCGAGGTCTTGCGACCGGCCGCATCTACACGCGCGACGGGTTGCTCGTCGCGACGTCGGCGCAGGAGATCGTCATCCGGGTTCCCGACGCGTCCTAGGACCGTTTCGACAGGCTCAGCGACGCGTACTGACGGGTCGCTTCGACAAGCTCAGCGAACAGGATCAACCGCGGCGCGCGTAGACGATCGGTTCGCCGAGATGCGGCGTCCAGGCAGCGCGCTGCTCGTCGGTGAGACGTCGCGGGCGCCCACTTTCGGCATCCACCATGACCAGCACCGCCGAGGAGCGTGCATACAGCTCCTGCTTCTCGTGGTCGCCGGAACCGGGCCCGAGCGGACTGTAGACCTCGTAGCAGATCTCGATGCTCGAGCCACCGATCCGGCCGAACCAGATCTGCACGTCCAACGGTCGCCGCTGATACGGAACGGGGCGAAGGTACTCGATCTCTTGCCGTGCGATCAGCGAGAGCACGCCGTGCTCGAGCCCGGAGTCGAGGACCGCGGTGGATGGCGCATTCTCACCGTCTTCGCCCGTCGACCGCCAGAAGGCGCGGATGCGTGCCTCTTCGAGCAGCTTGAGCATCGACGTGTTGTTGACGTGGTTGAACGCGTCGAGGTCGCCCCAACGAAGCGGCATCGGGACGTGCAGCCGCACGCCGCTGGGGTTCGTGGTCGTGGGGTCAGTCACGCGTGAGCTTGCGGTACGTCGAGCTCGAACGGTTCAGCGCGTCGGGGCCGAGGCGTTCGATCTTGTTCTCTTCGTACGCCTCGAAGTTTCCCTCGAACCAATACCACTTGTCGGGCTCTTCTTCCGTCCCCTCGTACGACAGGATGTGCGTCGCGATGCGGTCGAGGAACCACCGGTCGTGCGTGATGACCACGGCACATCCGGGGAACTCGAGGAGCGCGTTCTCGAGGCTGCCGAGCGTCTCGACGTCCAGGTCGTTCGTCGGTTCGTCGAGAAGCAGCAGGTTGCCGCCCTGCTTCAGCGTGAGTGCGAGGTTCAGGCGGTTGCGCTCACCACCGGAGAGGACGCCGGCCTTCTTCTGCTGGTCGGGGCCCTTGAAGCCGAACTGCGACACATAGGCGCGCGAGGGGATCTCGACCTTGCCGACCTGGATCCAGTCGAGGCCATCGCTGACGACCTCCCACAGGGACTTGTTGGGGTCGATGCCGCCACGCGTCTGGTCGACGTAAGAGATCTCGACGGTCTCGCCGACCTTGAGTTCGCCTCCGTCGAGGGGTTCAAGGCCCACAATCGACTTGAACAGGGTCGTCTTTCCGACACCGTTGGGGCCGATGATGCCGACGATGCCGTTGCGGGGCAGCGAGAAGCTCAGGTCATCGATCAGGCTGCGGCCGTCGAAGCCCTTCTGGATCTTCCTGGCCTCGAGGACGATCTGGCCGAGTCGCGGTCCCGGCGGGATGACGATCTCGTCGAAGTCCAACTTGCGGGTGCGGTCGGCCTCGGCAGCCATCTCTTCATAGCGCGCGAGACGCGACTTCGACTTGGTCTGGCGCCCCTTGGCGTTGCTGCGCACCCATTCGAGTTCGCTGGCGAGGCGCTTGGCGAGCTTGGCATCCTTCTTGCCCTGGACCTGCAGACGCTCCTGCTTCTTCTCGAGGTAGGTCGAGTAGTTGCCCTCGTAGGGGTACAGGCGCCCGCGGTCGACCTCACAGATCCACTCCGCGACGTGGTCGAGGAAGTACCGATCGTGCGTGACGGCGAGAACGGCGCCGGGGTACTTGGCCAGGTGCTGCTCGAGCCACTGCACGCTTTCGGCGTCGAGGTGGTTCGTGGGCTCGTCGAGCAGCAGCAGGTCGGGCTTCTGCAGCAGCAGCTTGCAGAGCGCGACACGGCGCTTCTCTCCACCCGAGAGGTTCGAGACGATCGCCTCGGACGGCGGGGTACGGAGGGCATCCATGGCCTGCTCGAGCTGCGAGTCGAGGTCCCACGCGTCGGCGGCGTCGATGGCCTCCTGCAGAGTGCCCATTTCGGCCAGCAGCGCGTCGAAGTCGGCATCCGGGTCCGCCATCAGGCCCGAGATCTCGTTGAACCGGTCGAGCTGAGCTTTGATCGGCCCGACGCCCTGCTGCACGTTCTCGAGAACGGTCTTGTCTTCGTCGAGCTCGGGCTCCTGCATCAGGATGCCGACGCTGTAGCCCGCCGATAGCCGGGCCTCGCCGTTGGAGGGGATGTCGAGCCCCGCCATGATCTTGAGGATCGTGGACTTACCGGCACCGTTGGGGCCGACCACGCCGATCTTCGCGCCGGGGAGGAACGCCATCGTGACGTCGTCGAGGATTACCTTGTCGCCGACCGCTTTGCGGGCGCGCACCATCTGGTAGATATATTCAGCCATGTCCCGTCCAGTCTACGGGCGGTACACCGTCGACTCAGCGCCGTGCGCGTCCTGGACTGGCGGTCCGGGGCCTCACCAGTCGATCGGACGGGTTTCTCCGATGAGGCATGCCCCGCCCTCCAGGATCGGCACCACCACCGTCGCCGGTTCGGCGAACGCAGCCCCCGCTTGTCCGATCAAGCATGCGTCATTCCATGCGACCGAGAACTGGATGCTGTCTGCCGCGTTGCCGATAGCCGTCTGATCCTTCGTGACCTGCATCCGGCTCTTATCGAACCCCGCCGCCACGAGCGCGTCGATGTAAGCACGCCCGGCCATGCGCTCGGGGCCCGCCCACACCTGTTGGACGACGAGGGTGAAGTACTGCAGGTTGTCTTCCGCTGTTCCCTCCGGCTGCAGTGTGGGGGCTGGCGGCGGAGTGGGCGTCGCCGACGGCGAGACGGACACGGTAGGGGCCGCCGACGTCGGCGTGTCATCTGGCGCCGGAGACTGCACGCAGGCGCTCAGCGTCAGAGCGGCGACGATGAGGGCGACTCCACCGGCGACAGCACGAAGGGATCGACGGAGCTGCACCAGCAAAGTCTAAGCGCGCCCGTCGAGAGCCCAACGCAGGTCGGGATGGCAAAGCGCCGCTGCCAGCGCCCGCCGTCGTCGACCACCGACGGCGGACACCGGCCGTGTCAGAAGGGAACGGGCTCGCGATCCGGCTCGTGCGATACCAGGGATCCGGCGGGCACCGATGAACCCTCCGTGTTGTCCGCGACCGCCTCGTCGGGTCCAGGGTCACGCTGCGTACCGGGCGCGAACCATCCCTCGGCGTCTGCCGAACCCTGATTCGTCGAGGCGGGGACCGGTTCGCGCGCACCGGCTCGCTCGAAGCGAGTCGTACCCCACAGCAGGTCATGTCCGATCGCCTCCGCATCGATCTCGGCGGTGGTCCCGCTGCGATCACCCTTGTCCCACGTGCGGATCCTGAGGCGACCGCTGACGATGACACGCTCGCCGCGCTGAAGCGATGCGGCAGTGTTGAGGGCGAGAGCGCGGAAGGCAGACACGGAGTACCAGCTGGTTTCGCCGTCCACCCATTTTTCCGTCGTGCGGTCGAACCGGCGGGGGGAACTCGCGACACGAAAAGTCGTGATCGGGATGCCCGAGGGGGTTTGAGTATGCCGCGGATCCCCCGCGATGTTGCCGACGATCGTGATGTGGTCGCTCATGACCCGACTCCTTTCGCACGGGAGGTGCGCCTCCCGATCGAGAGCACGGTGCCCTCTCCGGACAGCATCTTCCGCGGCGCTCCTTCATAGCCGCCTGCGCTCCCGATTCGGGGACGGTGCCGTGCGGAACACGCCTGGGGAGGACCGTTCAGCAAGCCGCCCACGGACGCCCCGCGCGAATGTCGGAGGTCGAACATACATTCGATGCAGAAGGGAGTTCCTCAATGACAAACCCCACCCTCACCGCTCCTGCGATGATCCGCCTCGACGGCACACCCCCCACACCCTCCCCCGCTCTCAGGGTCCGGCTCACCCCTGCCGGGCCCGCACTCTGGCGCGTGCTCGATGCGGCAGGGCGCATCGTCGGCCATCTGCACCGGCTCGATCACACGCTCGGATCGCGATGGTCCGCACGCCGCTACCGCGACGGCGTCAAGGGCTTTCGAACCGTCGGGGAGTTCTGGTCTGTCGATGAGGCGATCAGCGCACTCCGAAACGGCTGACTCGACGGCCAAACCGCTCGACGCGGCTGAACCGCTTCGGATGCTGGTCGACTCTCGACTCTCGACTCTCGACTCTCGACTCTCGACAGCGTCACACCACTGCCGCGAGCACCGTCTCCGTCACGGGACGACCGCGATCGCGTGCTTCCGGCCACGCATCCGCGAGAATCTCCACCGCTCGCGTCAGCTCGGTGGGGGGCGCCGTGAACGGCACTCGCAGGTGCCGTTCGTGACCGCCGTCCACCCCGAAACGTGGCCCCGAAGAGAGGATCAGGCCGCGGCTCCGAACGGCCAATGCCAGCGGAGAACTGACGGGAGCACCGAGACCCACCCACAGCGACACTCCCCCGTGCACGGTCGGCACTGTCCACTCCGGCAGAGCTTCGGCCAGCGCCCGCACGAGCGTGTCGCGGCCCTCACGCAGAAGCTGGGCACGCTGCAGCAGGATCTCGGGTAACCGCTCGAACGCAAGTATCGCGACCTGCTGTTCCAACTCCGGGGTCCCCAACTCGCGTCGGGGACGTGCCGCGATGAGCCTCGGCACCAGGTCGAGGTCCGCGCGGATCCACCCGATTCGGAGGCCACCCCAGACGGTCTTGCTCAGCGATCCGATCGTCACGATGTTCCGCTGAACGGAGGGATCGAGACCGAACCCGAACGGCAGGCTCTCGAAGGGCCGATCGATGTTGAGGTCCGCGGTGGTCTCGTCCGCGACGACGATCGCACCGGCATCTGCGGCCGATTCGGCCAGCATGCGACGCGTGTGCTCGCTCATCGTCGCGCCGGTCGGGTTCTGGAAGTCGGGCATCAGGTACGCAAGGCTCGGCGCCGCCCGGCGCAAAACGTGATCGGCACGCTCGAGATCCCACCCGTACTCGGCATCGACAGGGATCGCGACGAGCCTCGCATCCGCCTCCCGGAGCGCGTCGGCGGCGTGCGGATACGTCGGCGTCTCGATCGCGACACGATCCCCGCGTCGCACGAGCACATCCGTCACGAGCGAGATGGCGCTCTGCGCTCCGGTCGTGACGATGATCTGGTCGGGCACTGTGGGCAGACCGCGCGCCGTATAGCGGTCGGCGATCGCCGTACGGAGCTTGACCGCACCCACGAGGTCATAGCCGGACCGCCCGACCCAACGCGGAGCGTCGGATGCTGCGTCGACGAACAGTGCGCTCAAGCCCGGCCAGGCCGCTGGGCTTGCCCGGTGCAGATCGATCGTGTCCTCGTCCCCCGGCTCCGGGACGTCCGCGATCGGCCCGACGGCACGGACGACGCTGCCCGAACCGCGCAAGCTCGCGACGTGGCCGGACTCGCGCAGATCGCGATATGCGGCGGCGACGGTCGTTCGACTCAACCCGAGCCGGGCTGCGAGATCGCGCTCAGCGGGGAGGGCCGTACCCGGTGCGATACGGCGGTCCAGGCACAACATCCGAACCGCATCGGCGAGCCCCCGGTATGCGGGCGCGCTGTCGCGCCATTCTCCGAGGAGCTGGACGAGCGCACGGGAAGACAGTCGCGAATCGGCCATCCGTCCACCATACGGTGATTGGCCTCTACCAAAAAGGCCAATATTCGGATTGGCTCTTGATTATGTTCCTCTCCACCGGTCCAACAGCACGCGCGTCAGCTAAACGGAGCGTCTCGGCATCGGCGTCCGTACCGTTTCGGGCTCGTCGCGTCACGCAATTGCTGCTCGGGCTCATTCTCTACGGAGTCGGTGTGGCCGTTGTCGTCGTCGCGGGCCTCGGAGTGGATCCCTGGACCGTTCTGGCAGAGGGCCTGGCCCTGCGAACCGGGATCGGTCTCGGCTGGATCACCAACATCATCGGACTCGCCGTCCTCGCGCTCTGGATTCCGCTGAGGCAGAAGCCGGGAATCGGGACCATCGCCAACATTCTGGTGGTGGGCACCGCCCTTCAGTTCGCGCTGCCATTAGTGCCGGCGCCGGAGAACCTTCTACAGTCGAGTGCTCTGCTGCTGGGCGGGGTCGCGCTCGTGGGCCTCGCCGGTGGTCTCTACATCGGGGCCAGGTTCGGACCGGGCCCGCGTGACGGTCTGATGACCGGCATCTCAGCACGCTGGGGGTGGCCCCTGTGGGTAGCGCGCACAGCTGTCGAGGTCACGGTGCTGGCGATCGGGTGGACGCTGGGTGGCACGGTCGGCGTGGGCACCCTTGTCTACGCACTCGCCATCGGACCCGCGAGCCATGCCGCCCTGCGATTGTTCGACACTCAGCGGCGGCCTACACACCGGGCAACCCCCGCGGCCCACGGCTGACCAGAAGCGGCCGCGCCCGCTTCAGTGTTCCTGGAACCTCGGCCAGTCACTCCCCGGGCGCATCCGCGAGTAGAGCGCGGACTTCGCGACATCCATCGTGGGATATGTCCCCGCGGATGACTCGGCTGCCGCCATCGTGACGGTGTACCCATCTGCATCTTTGCGGATCGTCCCGACCACACCGGATTCGCCGAACGCGACCCAGATCGTGCGGGTCTTCGTCGTGTTATTCATCATCGAACTCCTTTCGACGGTGGCGACGTTACGCCTGACCCGAGAACAGCACCAGGGGTCAGGACAGACTGCCCCGCACGTGCCGCGCGATCGCCGCGTAAACCGTCTCGACGACCTCGCGAGGGGCATCGCTGAGATTGAACCCATGGCCGACATTCGGTAGATCGATGTGCTCGCGCAGAGCACCGACGCCCGCTAGCCGCGCGGCGTAGCGAATCTCTTCCTCGCGAAGGATGTCTCTCTCCGCCGTGACGATGAGCGCTGGCGAAATACCTGTCAAGTCCGCACCGTCCGCGCTCGAGGCTGGCGAGATCAATCGGTCGGTCCGGCGCTCCACGTCAGGACAGTAAGCGGTGTCGAAAGTCGGCCCCATCCGAGCGAGAAGCGTCTCTTTACCCTCCGAGAGCTTGGTCTTCGCCGGCACGGTCAGGTCCAGCGGCGGGTACATCAGCACCTGGAGGCTGACGTGCGGCGTCCCCCTTTCGAGCGCGAGACGTGCGGCACCCGCGGCAAGCGCGCCCCCCGCCGACTGTCCACCCAGGACCAGCTTGTCGCCCAGCCACGGGCGCTCCATGGAGGTTGCCCACACCGCGACGTCGTACGCCTGCTCGACGGGTCCGGGGAATCGAGACTGCGGGGCCGGAATGTAGTCGACGTTGACGACGGTGACCCCAGCGTTGGCAGCGATATAGCGGCACAGCGCGTCATCCTGCTCCGGATGCCGCATGACGAAACCGCCGCCGTGGAAGTTCACGTAGACCCCCTTGCCGGAGGAACCGTCGGAAGGCGCATAGACCTGGGCATCCACGGCGCCGTGGCGCGTGTGGATCGTCGCGTCTCGAAGGGTCACGGGGATCTCGGCGAAGGAGAGATCAGCCCGGGCGGGCATGTTGTTCGGAAGCCTCTGCATCAGCTTCGCGACCGTATCGGCCAACCACAGCGGCATCGCCACGTCGGACTCCTCCCAGGCTGTGCCCCCGACTGGACTCGAACCAGTAACCGTCGGATTAGAAGGCCGATGCTCTATCCATTGAGCTACGAGGGCGCCCGATCAGGTTATCGCCTCGCCGCCGAGGTCGCCGGGTGGGTCCATACCCATGGATAAGATGACGAAATGCCAGCGCACGAGAACGACCGGCTCGTTTGGATCGACTGCGAGATGACGGGGCTCGACCTCGACCAGGACGAACTGGTCGAGATAGCCGTCGTTGTCACGGACTTCGAACTGCGCGTGCTCGATCCTGGGTTCCAGATCGTCATCAAGCCCGACCCGTCTGCACTCGAGCACATGAACGACTTCGTCACGGGCATGCACGAGAGTTCGGGCTTGCTTGACGAGATCCCCAACGGCGTGAGTGTCGCCGAGGCGGAGTTCCTCGCCCTCGAGTACGTCCAACGCTTCGCGAACGAGGGCAAGGCACCTCTCGCCGGCAACACGATCGGCACCGACCGCGCATTCCTCGCGAAGTACATGCCGCGCCTCGATCGCTTCCTCCATTACCGCAGCGTCGACGTGTCGAGCATCAAAGAGCTCGCTCGGCGCTGGTATCCCCGCGCGTACATCCACGCCCCCGCGAAGGATGGCGGACACCGCGCGCTGGCCGACATCCGCGAATCGATACGGGAGCTGGCCTACTACCGCCAGGCCGTCTTCGTGCCGCAGCCCGGCCCCACGAGCGACGGCGCGCGTGCGGCTGCGGCTGCCGCCGTGTCTTCGTACGCCCCAGGGGTGTAATACAATTGCTGGGTTACCCGGGCACACGGGTACATGGTGGGTATAGCTCAGTTGGTAGAGCGCGGCCTTGTGGTGGCCGATGTCGCGGGTTCGAGCCCCGTTACTCACCCCAATGAATAAGCGGGCCTCCGGCGAATGTCGGAGGCCGTGCCTACACTTTCGCCTACATCGACCTTCAAATCTCGCCGAAACAGGTCGTGTGGAGGCTTGAAATGGCTAGTGTTACCGGTCGACGTTCGGATGCCACGGGGATCGTCACCTGGCGGGTCCAGTTCCGCGTGAACGGGAAGATGTCGCAGGAATCGTTCCCTGACAAGCGCGGTGCTGATCAGTTCGGCGAGCTCGTCGACCGCATCGGCGGCGCGGCCGCGCGCGAGGTGCTCGAGACGCGACGCAACCGCGATGTAGGCGTGCCTACGCTCCGCGAGTTCACCGCTCGCTACCTCGACGAGGACTCCGGTCTGCTCACCGGAATCGAGCCGGGCACTCGCAACGGCTACCAGCGAATCGCTGAACGTTCCTTCCTGCCGGTCCTGGGCGACTATCCGATCGACGCCGTCCAGAAGGGTGACATCGGACGTTGGGTGGCGTGGCAGGAAAAGCAACCGTCCTCGATGAAAGGTCGGTCGGGGCAGCTGCTGTCTGCCAAGACCATCCGGAACTATCACGCCCTGCTGTCGTCGATCTTCGCGTCCGCGGTGGAAGAGGGTCTCCGGCCCGACAACCCGGCGTACCGGACCCGTCTGTCTCGTGGGCAGAAGCACGAGGGCGTCTTCTTGACACCGGAGGAGTTCGCGACGATCCTCGCTTTCATCCCGCCCCGGTGGGAAGCGTTCATCCTCTTGCTGGCATCCACGGGGCTGCGCTGGGGCGAAGCCACCGCACTCACATGGGCCGACCTGAATCTCACAGCGCACCCCCCGACCGTGCGTGTCGACAAGGCGTGGAAGAAGTCGACGACCGGCGCACCTGTGTTGAAGCACCCGAAGTCACGCGCAGCGCGCCGCACCGTCTCGATGACGATGGATGTCGTTCACGCGCTCGGCGAGCCGGGGCCGCGATCTGATCTGATCTTCGCCGGCGAGCTCTCCGGCAAGCACCTTTGGTACGGGCGGTTCCGGACGACCACGTGGGTGCCCGCGGTTCTGAAAGCTCAGGACCCCGAGCTGTGCGAGAAGTACGGGCTTACCCCGATCACGAAAAGCCCCACGTTGCACGACCTCCGCCACTCGCACGCGTCCTGGCTGATCGCGGATGGTCGACCGCTCGCGCACATTCAGGCTCGGTTGGGACACGAGTCGATCACCACGACGGTCGGCGTTTACGGGCATCTGCAGCCCGACGCGCACATTGACATGGCCGACTCGATCGGGCGGACCCTCAGCGGCGTACGCACGCTCCGGCAGCTCGAGCCGGCCGTGAAGGGGTAGACGCGTGCTACCCGCTGCGCGCTACACTCCGAGGATCACGGATCTGGGGAGGTCGAAGTGGCTCGCGCTTTGCTTATCGTCTTGATGCTCGTAGTTCTGGCCGTCGTCGCGCTCGTCGTCGTCCTGATAGTCCGGGCTGTGCGTGCGTCGCTGCGCCGTAACGCGGAGACCGGTTTCGTGTCAGCCCCGGCCTCGAGTGGAGTCGCCTCGAGCTACCCTCCGCAGCCGCCGATTCACGCTGGCACAGACGTCCCGCCGGCGCGCACTTGACGAGATAGCCGCAGCACCCGATGCGCGGTGAGGCCATCGTGGGCCTGCCCCTCGAGTGATTCGGCTGCGCGCTTGAGCAGGACGTAGTAGCGCGCCGGGTCGAGCTGCAGCTCGCTGATGATCGCGGATTCCTTGCGGCCGGAGTGCCGCGGCCACTGCCGTTCGAAGTCGAGCAGCTGCGCGGGCGAGGTCTCGGTGTGGAGGAATCCGGTCGGGGTCATGTGGATAACTCTGCAGGCGGCGTCCGACATTCACGTACGGTGCTCGCATGGATGAGGTGGGGACTCAGCCGTGCTGCCCGTCGTGCTCGACTGTGATGGTCGACGACGGGCCCGCGGTGCGCTGCCGTGGGTGCGGGTGGATGGGTGTCGCCATCGCGGACTAGCATCGATTCCTGGCGAGGCCGGCGCCTGATACGGGGAAGGGGCGCCGGTGGGCACGAACAAGCGATACGCCGCACAGATCGACAAGCGCATGGACGAACGCATCCTGCAGACCGTCTCAGCCAACAAGCCGCTGCAGACCCTTAGCGAGCAGGAACTCCGGCTGGACGTGTACCCGTTGACGACGTCGCCTCAGCCGCTCGAGGTTCTCGCGTGGGTCCGGTTCGGTGGGCACGCCGTCCAGGTCCGAGCTCGCGCGGTCCGGTGGACACAGAAGGCCGTCGGAATCGAGTTTTCCGTCGGCGACACGGAGCATCGGACATGGGTGTGGGCGAACGCGGTCGACCGTGCCGACTGAACGACGAATCGCCCCCTCCCCGCGTCGAGCCGAAGCTCGTGCGGGGAGGGGGCGGATGTGGTTGGGACTAGGCCCAAAGTGTGTTCTATTGCGGCGGGTGGGTGTCGAGCCGCTCGCGTAGCGCGGCGTTCTCGGCCTGTGCTGCGCGGAGTTGCAGATTCAGGTCCGCGATGAGGAGCGCGAGGCTCTCTAGTTCGCTCATGCCGCTGCCACCGCCAACGTGCCGCCGTTGGCTACGGTGACCTTGTACCGGGTGCCGTCTGGGGACTTGAGCGTTATGCCGCCGCCTGTGCGAGTTGACTCGATGTCTCTGTCTCCCACCATGACCTGATTCACTGCGGACGTCTGCGAACTCGCGCCGAGGGCGACCGAGGACGCATGTCCAGCGTTCGCATCTCGTCCGACCGCGACGGTGTTGCTGGCGCCTACCACTGCGCCGTAGCCCACGCCGACGTATCCCTCAAGGAACGTTGCGGAGGGAACGCTGCGGTTCGCGAAATCTCCGATGAGCACGGCAAGTTGGTCCGTCTTCGGCGCATTCGCGGGGGTAAGCCCGTAGCCTGCCTGATGCCCAACAAACAGGCCATTGCCTGTCGTCATCTCAAGCGCGGAACTCGAACCGACTGCTGTGACTCGACCCGTCGTTGTCGCGAGCCCAGCCTGGTAGCCGATGAATGTTCCAGCGCCCGACGTGTTCGCGACACCCGCCCGATATCCGAGGCCAACCGCGTGGCCTGTCGAGGTGCTGCGGAGAGCTTCGTGTCCGACCGCGGTAACCCGTCCCGTGGTTGCGACCTGTGCCGCCTGATGCCCGAATGCCGTCACGCCAGTCCCGGTAGCCCGCTGTCCAGCTTGGTGGCCGAAGGCCGAGTAGATGGCCGCGGGGTCGGCGGCGTTACCGGCTTGATGTCCGAAGGCGCTGACCGTCCCGGTGACGTTTGTGTGGCCGGCGTAATAGCCGAACACAGCGATGGTCCCTGTCGTGTTGTCAGCACCAGCCTCGTCACCGTATGCGTCGATGTTCCCGGTGGTGTTCGACATGCCCGCTGCATTGCCGTAGACGGTGGTGTGTCCGATGGTGTTCGACATTCCGGCCCACTTGCCGAACGCGGTCAACACGCCGTCCGTGTTGGCTTCCCCGGCCCGGTAACCAACAGCCGTGACGTGCCCGGTGTCGGTGTTCTTCCCAGCCCGGTATCCGATCCCGATGTTCGATGACGGGGTGTTGTATGTACCCGTGGCAGTCTCGCGGAGTGCCTCGTACCCGATGCTGACGGGCGCGCCGACTGGCAGTTCGATACCGGCGTTCAGCTTGATCGGCTTAGTGAACTCGGTGCGGGAGTCGACCCGTGCAGGGGTGCTGACGAGTGGGCGCACGCTCACAGAATCGACCGAACCGTCGAACGCCAACGACGGGATGATCCGCAGAGCATCGGCTGAGGTCGCGGTGATGTAACCGGTGAACGTGCCATTGCTCGCAGTCGGAAAGACGTAGCCGCCGCCGAAGTATAGGTAGGCGTCGCCTGCGGTTCTCCCTGAGATGGTGAATGTCACCGCGTAGGTGGTTTCGAGCGTGGCTGTGGCTGCGGCCTGAATCAGCGCCGCCTCCGATCCAGGCGTGTGCTTGACTGCTCCGCTGAGCCACGCCCAGTTCGTTCCTGCCCAACCGGTGAGGTCAGTCGAGAAGGATCCGTTCGCGATCAGTTCCGTCCCCAGCGTGCCACCTGCGTTCGGCACAGCAACATCCCCAATAGTGCCGTTCAGGGCGGCCCTGGTCTTCGGTCCCGTGAGCACGAGATTCTCGACCGCATCATCTTGGAGGGCGACCGTATTCGCGGCATAGACCTGAGCCTGGTCACGAGCCGCCCGAGCCTCGTTGCGTGCGGTGACAGCGTCACCCTCGCTGGACTGCGCGGCGGCCGCGGACGAGCCGGCATTGAATGCGGACGTGCCAGCGGCGGTCCGGTCTTGGGCGGCGGCTGCGGCGTCGTCCGCGACCTGTGCGCGCAGCGTCTCGACCTGTCCGACTACCGCCTCCCACGCCGTGACTGTCTCGCCGGTGGCCTGGAACGTGTCCGGGTCGACAACGGCGAGGTCGCCGAAGTCAGCGTCAGCGGTGGGCATCTCGGTAAAGACCTCGAGCCCTGTGGCGATGCCGTCGATCTGGAGCGACCAGCGGAGGCAACAGCCGACGATCGGCTCGAGCTCGATGACCTGATCTTCGCCCGTCAAGGGCACCTTGATCGGGTCCGGGAACGTGACGATGTGGCCGTCGACCGACACGTACGGGCTTGAGCCTGCCCAGTAGTCGATGACCGCGGTTCCCTCGCCGGCTGGCCCGTGGGCACCCAACATCGTTCGGAATGCGGTGAGGTTGATGTTGACCATGACTCCCCCGCTCTACCGGCTACGTCCGCTAGACCGCGGCTGCGATCGTGCTGCGCGCGCGCGAGCGCGTTTGGCCGGCCCGGGCCGGTAAATGGACACAGATGTCTCGGGAACGTTTCGGAGAGAAACTCCGGAGACGCGGACTACAGCCATGAGGCGTCCTTTTCTTAGAGCTCGATGCGGGAACGACTGCCGACCCACGCACCCGATTGGTACTGCCAACGGATCTGCGGCAGCGTTGTGATCGTGACGGTGCGCTCGGGCGAGTTCACTCCCCCGACGGTGGCGATGATTCCGATGACGACGCTGCCGCCTACTGGTGGCATGCCGGAGGGTGCCCGCAGTGTCCGGGACGCACCGGTGCCAGTGAGAGTCACCGCGTTGCCCGACACGCGCCGCCACGTCCACGAATCGGGGTTACCCCCGCCTGTGAGGCTCGCGGTCAGCGTGACGACCGATTCGGGTTCAGCGGTGATCGCCGCGATCGGATTGACCGCGACGGCCGCGGTGCCCGTCAGCGCCACTTTCTCGACGCGGACTTTGACCGCAGCCGGCGCGAGGCCGGTGAGCGCGACTTTGCCGACGCGGACCGTCGTGAGCCCTGGCTGCTCCTGCAGCCCGACCCGGGCGACCCGTACGGCGGTCATCAGCTAGTCGCTCCGACTTCGACGTAGAGGTTCGCCCAATCACCGATCGCTGCCATAGCGGGGGACGACAGGTTGAACGTGTACTCGGTCACCACCGAGGTGATCGCCTGAGTCCAGGTCTGACGCACCGTCGACCCCTCGACGAGCCGGACAGTCACGTTCGCGGTACCCGAGTCGGTGGACAGTCGAACCGCGACCTGACCACTGGTCTTCGCCGCCGACGGGCTCAGCCGCCAGCGCCGCGCCGTCTCCACGCCCGTCACTGTCGGTGAGGCGACGTACGTCGCGTCGTTGGAGTCCGCGAGCGCTGCGCCCTCTGTGCTCGAGCCGCCCCCGATCGTCCAGCCGCTCGAGCCAGATCCGTTCACGGGCAGTGGCGCTATAGCCGTTCCGCCAGCAACCGGAACACGCACCTCGACGGTATCCGTTGCCGTTGCGCCTTCGCTGTCCGTCACGACGCACTGCAGGATGTAGAGGTTGCCTGCCGCGCCGGCGGTGAAGGACGCGCTGGACGTGCTGGCGCCGGTGAGAGTCGGGGCGCCACTCGTGGGGTAGACGAATGTCCAGGCGTACGACGAGATCGAACCGCCGCCGCCCGCTGTCGCGGTCAGGTTCACGGTCGCCGCGGCCGCGACATTCTGTGCCGGGCCTGCATCCACGCTCGGCGGGATCGGCGGGCCGATCAGCGCAGCGGTATCGCTCACTGCGAAGTCGTCGCGACGCTCCCCGGTGAGGGTCTGTCCTGAGTGCCGACCGAAACGGATCTCGTCGACCGTCGCGGTTTCGACCGCGGAGGACTGGCTGATGTACGGCGTCGTGGAATCACCCTGGTAGATGCGGAGGTTGAGCGTCCCGCTTCCCCCGTACACCTCGACCCGGTAGTCCTGAGCAGCGACGAGTCCACCGGTGGTCTGAGACCAGGTGGCAGCAGAAGCGTTGCGAATTCGGACGAGCCCGCTCGTGTTGATCTCGATGCGGAAGACCTGGTTGCCGGCCGAGTCCCGAGCTTCGATGAGACCGATCGATCCGCCCGGGGCGCCGGACGCCCACCGGAATGCGTATCGAGCTGCCCACGTGCTGAGGTTTCCGAGGGCGAGCCACCGCGTGTAGTACGCAACGGCATCGTCCGGAACCGCGATGCGCGGCGACCTGGTTCCGGCAGCCTCGATGGTGTGCCCTGCAACGACGCTCGACCATGCGGCGTCGCCCGTGCCGACGCTACCTGTGGTCAGCGCTCCCGCGCTGAGACCGTCTCCGGACCACTTTCTGATGATGCTCATTGCAGACTCCAATACCTGATGTAGTCGATGTCGAAAGACCGGGGCCAGATGGTTCCCTCGGGTGTCGGGTAGCCGATCCAGTTGGTGCCGATGAAGGTGTCGATCCGCATATTTCCCCCCGAGGGGAAGCCCGGCATGAACGGCTCGAGTTCCGTCTCGTTGAGCGTCCACAGCGCACGGTCATCGAAGAGGAATGTGGCGCGAGTCGGAGTCCACTCGAACGCGAACTTGTGGAACTTTCCGTCACCGGCGTTCGCGTTCGTGTAGATCCTCGACTGGTACGGGCTGCCGTTGGTCCGCACACCGGTCGTCCGGTAGAACGATGACGAGAATCGCCCCTGCCCCGTGGGATAGGACGAAGGGTGCTCGTTGGGCGTGCCCGCCGACTCCATGATGTCGATCTCGCCTTGGCCGGTCTGATCGCGAAGCCAGAAGGCCGGCCACATGCCGCGTGAGATGTTGTGCTCGATCGGGATCTTGGCGTACATCTCCCACCGCCCGAACCTGCGCCACCACTTGCCGATGGTGTCGATGTAGCCAGAGGTGTACTCGCGGCCGTTGTACGTTTCCAGCTTCGACATCAGCCGCACGCACGAGTTCTCGACAACGATGTTCCCGGTTCGCATCGTCTCGCGAGACTGAGCTTCCTGGTAGTTGTTCCGGATGTTCCAAACCGAACTGTTCAGCGACGTCCCCTCGAAATGGTCTTCCCAGGACGGGTACCCCCAGCCCTCGACGAACCCGTCGCGCACAGTGCTCTGCGCCAAGAGGGGCTCACGCCCGGGCGCGAGCCACCTCTTGTTGGGCGCGTCGTACGCGTACCTGACGTTCGCGAGCGGCGTGCTCACGTGAGCGCCCGGTACTCGTAGTCAGCCATGATCTGATTCGCACCGTCGCCGAGATATGTCGGGATGCCGCCGGACACGTTGGCGGTCGTTGGCTGGACCGGGCCCTTGAACAACACGAGGCTCACACCGAATGGTTTCGTCGCGGGAAGGGCTGGGTACTGGCCCGAAGCGAAGCGAACGACTTTCACCTCGGACGCGCCCCCGGTGCCTGTGCCTCCGCCAGTCTGCGCGGCCTGCCGGATCGCCTCTTGAACGTCGGTCGCTGTGAGATTGTCGACGGGTGTGAACGCCACCGCCGATGCGCCGTGTCCGTGGTTTCCCGGTGCAGCGTCGGTCGGACCGGTGCCGAGCCTGAGGTCAGACGTGCCGTTCCCGGTTCCCGCGCCGATCGCCTGCCGTGCCGCCTGCTGTGTCGTGGCTGTCAGCACGTTCCGGCCGACTGCGGTCGCGTCGTTGATGCCGGTGGCCGGGTGAGTGTGCATGGAGGGCGGGAACGCGTCGGGCCACGTTTGTGGGGCGTTTTCGATGCCGGAACCGGCAGTCGGTGCCGCCCAACCCGGGGTCTCCGGGCCGGTGAGCGTGTAGACGTCTCCGACGTTTGCACCCTCGACGGATACGGGTGGGCCGGGAGGGCCCGGGGGGCCCGGGTTCGCCGATCCCGGCTCGCCCTTTTCCCCCTCGGGGCCTATCAGGTTGCCGAGCCAAATCTTCGTCATGCGTCGTTCCTCCAGAGGTCTCCGCTTACTGAGTCGTAACCGAGGTCACCGATGAGCGCCTCCGGTGGGAAGTCCGCCTCGCCGGACAGATCCCAGGCGTAGTACCCCCACCCCAGCGCGATGCCCGCACGGTTCGAAAGCAGCTCTGAGTAGGTGATGTACTCCTGGTCGGGCACATAGACGCGGAACTTGATGGTCTGTTCCCCATCGAGCTCTTGCTCGAGCTGCAGGAAGACTCCCTCGGGAGTGGGTGGCAGATACCAGGGGGCGCCGTTCATCGTCGCTATCCCGTCCTTGACGAGAGCGGCCGCCCATGCCGTCGTGATGTGTCCTTGTGCGGTATCGAACGGACGAGACGCGGACACCCTCACGAAGCCATTGGCGCGCTGACCACTCGAGTCGAGAATCGGCACCTGTTGGCTGATGGTAGGCATCATGCTCCCCTGTTGGATTCGGCGATGCGCCCAGCGAGCGCTCGGAGTTTGTCCCGCAACCATGTGCGGTTGCTTGATGGGACGGGATAGCCGGAAGCGATCCGTTCCGGCGCACATTCGAGGGTCACCATCCCCGTCTTGGAGAACGCGACTCGGACGATTCGGACCCGGTAACGGCCTGCTGGGAGCCGTGCGGTCTTCGCGGTCCGGACCAGCGCGTAGTCGCCCGGCCAGTACGTGCCGAGCTTGGGAACGCGGTCACGGCGGGCGACGATCTCGAACGTCTCGACGTGCCCGGAACCTCGGGCTACACCCTCATCCGCGTACGCCTGCAGTGTCGAAGCACGAAGCACACTGTTCCGCGACTCGACGGCCTCCAGCATCGGAAAGCCAGCGCTGAGCAGCGCGGTGCTCGAGGCGCGAGCCTCAAGCTGGATCTCCTCCACAGCGAAGGGCACCTGTTCAGACCCGGTGGTGAACATCACGGAGTCGGCGCGGAACGTCTGCGCGGCGCCCGTGGCCTGTCCTTCGATGTAGAGCCTCGCCGACGTGGACCCCGCCGGGGCCGTGGCAAACAGGACGTGACGCGCCCAACCAACCGCCGGAGCGGAGGCCGCTCCTGAATAGACGTCGGCAAGTATTGTGCCGGCCGAGTCGGTGAAGCGCAGCATGAGTCGGGCATTGCGGGTCGCTCCCGCACCGATATCGGCGCTCACCGTGAGTTTGTCGCCGGCTTCGACGGTCGTGCCGCCTCCGCCGTCGAGGTACGAAGATCCCGCGCCAGCCGCGGACCATTGCGCGTACCTGGCGCCGTGTGTTCCGCCACTGAGAAACACCGGCTCGGAGGCGTTGCTTGCCGCGCGCCACGGCGACGGATCATCCTCGAAGGATGGGTCGCGTTGCAGGTTTCGGAGGGTGACTCCTTGCACGTATGAATGACTCGCCAGTTCGCGCGCATCCCGGTCGATGTAGCGGAGTTTCGCGTGAGGCGTCGGCGCGGAAACGTCCCAGAGGTGGTCGTGGCCGCCCTGTGTGAGCTCCGGGTTCCCGGTGAGCAGATCCCAGCGCACATGTCGGCGATCTGTTCCCCATTTCGGACGCAGAGTGAAGTCCGGCCCGCCATCGACAGCAGCGATGTTTCGCATCGCATCGCCAACGAATGTGAGGTCCGTGCCGGGGTACTCACGCTCGTGGCTGCCAGAAAAGTCGGGCTCGAAGTCGATCGGGAGCCCTGCGCCCGGCCAGGAGATCGCCTGCTGAACCAGCCGTTTGAGGATGGTGCGGAGACTGAGCCCTACCCACTTTGATGTGACGTCCCGCGGCAACTGCCCCCCGGTGAGGACCGGCAGAACGGTGCGGTGATCGAAGTATGAGAGCAAGCCGTCAGCGTGAAGCGTAGACAGGAACGGCGGAGTGTTCGGGTCGCCCCATATCGGCCCACACTCGACGATCGTGTCGTTGACGACGAGGCCGAGGAAGTCACGTCCCGAGACGAGCTCGGTCGTGAGGTCGACAGCGGTTTTGGTGATTGGGTCGATCTGAGGGGTGGTGACATTCGCCTCGATCGACCCAGCGTCGTTGAGGACAACCTCAACGGAGACCGTCCGAGGGACGAGCGCGCGCACGGTGATCTCACCGGCCGCGCGCCCGCCCCCGGCTACCAGCCGGCCGCCGATCAGGTAGGTCGCCACAGGCGATCAGACCGCGGGGTGTTCGACGTAGGCGTTCGCCACGGGGAGGGACTTCGCGGTCTCATTCGGAATGATGACGACACCGATGCCAGCGAGAGCAGCGACGAAGACCTGCAGCCACTCAGCCGGACTGATCCCACCGGTCGCAAACGCCACGGCCGCGACGAGACCCGCGACGAGGAACGCGACAACGCCCTTGAAGTAGGCGAGTGCTCCGCCCGGCACGTTGGGTGCCCAGTAGACCCCGATCGCACCGATGACGATGATGCCGATGTTGAGTGCCTCTTCGAGCGTGACGATGCCATCCGAGACGGCGGCCGCGAGGATGCCGAACAGCGACGCAAGAATATAGGCGATGCTCTTTCCGTACTGGCTGATGTTCATGGTGACCTCCTAGGTCTGATTGGGTTCGGTCTGCCATTCGTCCTCGAGGAGATGACCGAGGCCGAGTTTCGTGAGGATCTTCGCGGGCAGAAGGGGAAGGGGGCCGACTCGGCCGCGTTGGTCCCACGCCCACAGCTGCGTGAAGTGAGCACGTACGGCGTCGTGCATTTCGTGGGACTCGCGTTTCACCTCGATGAGTTCCTTGCGGATGGGGGCTACTTTCAGCTCGACTCGTTCGTCGATGTACTTCGAGAGTTCAGATGCGTCGTCGAACCGGGCGGCGAGGTCGGCCTGCGCTGTCTGCGCGGTGGTGACGCTCCGTTCCGACCGGTTGCGGAGGATGCCGCCCACGAGCGTCGCGACTGTCGCGATCACGCCTCCGATAAGCACGAACAGGCCGACGACGATCTCGGGAGTCATGCAGTGCTCAATTCGGCGCGCCGAGGAAGACGCTTGAGGTGGCGGGTGACCTGCTCCTCTCCCAGAAGGCTGAGCCGAAACAGCGCCATCGGGAGCCCCCACGCGAGCATCGCAACGATGAACCAGGGCGGCGGTTCGTTTGGAGCGGGCGTGGAGTAGAACATGATCGCTGCGATGTATCCGACGACCAGGCCAACGAGGATGATCTTCCCTGCGATCTCCACGGCCCAGAGCTTCGGGAATGCAACTCCGAACAAGCAGACCAGGGCGACTACCGAGTAGACGAGTCCGACCGTGTCGACGAGTTCAGGGCCCAGGAGCCGGTACAGCAGTCGGGAACCGAATACGAAGGCGAGGATTCCCGCGATGATGGCGATCACGTCGTAGATCGGGAGCCACACCCGTTTCAGGTTGCGGTACTTCTTCTCGTTCTCCGGGATCGCCGACGAGTGCCAGATCGAAGCGCGCCCAATTGCCCTCAGCAGGTTCATCGCGCGCCGAGCGCGGGAAACACCGCGCTCAATTCCCAGGCGAGGAGAACGCACCCAACGACGAGCACGACAATCGGGGGCCACAACAGCGGGCGCCGGCGGGCGGGCGCGTGCTGGAAGTTTTTACGCACCACCGCCTACTTCCAGACCACCGGCGGGCGGGTGTTCTTCGTACCCAGCCAGACCATGCCCTTCGGGCTGTCCACCCGGATCGGGCCGGCGGGGTTCACCTCGAGCACGCGGTAGTCGCCCGCGCCGAGCATCTGTGACTTCGCGTAGTTCCCGGCGAGGGCGTTCGCGAGCTGGTTGTAGAAGAACCAGCCGGTGTCCAGGCGCACGAACTGCGTCAGCGGGACGGGTGCCGGCGATGCCCCGCCGAAGGTGCCGAGGTCGGCGAGCCCCGCGACGCCGAGGCCGTTCATCGTCTCCTGGAAGTTGCCAGCCCAGAAGTAATTCCCGTTGAACGCGCCGCGGAACCAGACCTCGGTCTTGTGGCCGTTCTGGTCGACCTGCTGCCCGCGGATGAAACCGTCGAAGTTGCCGAGGACGCCCGGCGCGAGTCGCTGGCGAACCTCGCCCGAGAGGGTCGGGTTGAGGCGACCCATGATCGGCGACGTCAGGTCTCGCCGGACGGTCCGCTGGCCTCCGGGGACCGCGGCCGGGGTAGCGGTGCCGGGCAGGTCGATGCCGAAGTACGGCGCCGGGTCAACCCGGTTCGCCGGTCCCGAGCCTCCTAGCATCAGCTCGAAGTGGAGGTGCTTCGCCGGCGGCTTACCTGTCTCGCCCGTCGCGCCCATGCGTCCGAGGAACGCACCCGCACCGACCTGCTGGCCGACGCGCACCTGGATCGTGTTCGTGGCCATGTGGTTGTACGAGGTGAAGATCCCGTTCCCGTGATCGATGACGACGCGGTTTCCCCAGCCGCCGTTGTAGCCGCCCCCGTTGTAAACGGCGACGACCTTGCCTGGGGCGGCCGCGGTGATTTCGTCACCGCTCCCCCAACCGAAGTCGAGACCCCGGTGAGTGGCTCTTGTGACCGGGGCGCCGGCCGGCTTCCACGGGTTGCTGAAATCTTTCTTGGCGGGCCTGATGAGCTTCATGACTGCCTCCTTGAGCGTGCGGAAGATCCCGCCGGGAGCGGGCGCGGTGTGTGGGTGATCTATTCGGCGTGGACGAAAGATCCGGACTTGCCGACGAGCACCTCAGCGAGGACGAACGAGCCGCCCTTGCCGACGTAGACCTCGACGCCCGGGAATGAACCGCCCCGGCCGAGGCGGGCGCCCGAGAGGGTCCGTGCGCTGATTGGTGCGGACCAGGGTCCAGCGCCGTAGGCGTTGAGGCCGCGAGCACGTACGAAGTAGTCGGTCGCGGGTGTCAGTGCGTTGAGGATGCTCGTCCCGCTGCTGCCGATCACGACTCCGCCGTCGGCGAATGCAGGATGAGATGAATACTGCAGTTGCCATCCGGAGATGCCCCCGCCGCCGTCGCCGTTACCGGCGAACCGCGCACGCATCGACGTCGCTGTGATCTGGTCGAGCGCGACCATTGTTGGCGCATCTGGCGCTTTCGGGATGCGCGCTACGGCGTCCGTGCCGGTTGGAGTTGTGGCGCTACCGCCTGGCGGGTTCGGCATTGATGCTCGAGCCGAGTACGAGTAGTTCAGATTCCCGTTGGCGTCGTGATTCATCACGAAATAGTCGGAGCCGAGGACGACGTAAAAACCTGCACCTTGTCCGCGGAAGTCATAACGCGTGGTGCCGGCCCAGTAGCCGCCTCCCGCCCACGCTTCCCACGAAGCACCGCCCGTGCCGCTGTAATAGCCGGTGTAGTTCGTCCCGGTGGTTTTCACGAGGCGTGCTTCGAAGTAGCCCGTGGACTGATTCGCGCCGTAGTTCTGGCCGGCGATCATGGTGTGTATCTCGATCGCGTACTGGCTGTTCACCATCGCGCCTTGAGCGCCCATGCGGGCCCCCTCTCGATTCGAAGGTGGTTACGAGGGGACCTTGATCCAGACGCGGTTGTCGGCGTAGGCAGGCTGGGTGGGCTGCACGTAGATGCCGAGATTCTGGAGCGCCTGGATGGCTGAGGTCGCGGCCGTGCCACCGAATGCGATCGGCAGCGCGCCGCCGAGGTTGAGGCCGGTTACTGGGGCCTGGTCGGTGAACGCTGCGCCATCGATCGTGTTCACCGCGCTCGCGCCGACGAGCTTCCTACGCAACTCGAGTGCGCCGGCGGGGAGCGCGGGAAGTTCGGGCGAAGGCGCTGGGGTGCCGACCGCCACGCCGATGATGGCGCCCGGCACGGTCGATGGACCGTCAAGGCCAGGGTCGGGCTGGTGAACGTAGATCCGGTCCCACCGAGGGTTCGTCCCGCCGGTGGGATCGGTCGTGACGTTGACCGTCTGGTAGGAGCCAACGAGATAGGCGCCCTGCGCGCTGGAGCGAACGAGTACAACGCCGCCCCCGGTGACGTCGTAGGACATGTTCGTCTTGCCCGTCACAACGAAGTGGTCCTCGCCTAGCCGTCCTGGCGTGGCGACACCGGGACTCGACTGACGGAACAGTGCTGCGAGTGCTCGCCGGAATCCAACCGCCGGCGTGCCATTGCCCGCCGAGTTCCGGTCGAGGACAAGGCCCGCGCTGATCTCCGTGGTACCCATGAGTCTCCTTCTCCGGTTGGTGCGCGGCTACCAGTAGGTGCCGCGCCAGAATTCGTAAGTCAGCTGTGCGCCAGCGCGCGGGTTTTCGGGCGTGAGCAGGTATCCGCGTGTGGTTCCGCCATCGACTGGGACCCAGTCGGCGCGCGTCATGTTGTGTGACACGTCCACCCCGTCCAGCAGGGCCCGGCCGCCGATGTGGGGCGAGAGGATGAGTTCCTCGTTCGCTTCGACGGGACCGTCGTACTCGATGACGTGCGTCTCTGTGGTGATCGTGAACCGGTCCATCGGGCCAGTGACCCTGAACCAAGGGAAGAAAGGCGCAGTCCCGGGGTTCTCAATGCGAAAGACTCCGGGGAAGTCGACGTCGTCGCCGGTCGAGAAGTCGAGCGACCCATCCATCAACGGGAACTCGAGACCGCCGGAAACCGAAGCGGTGGCGTCGATAGATGCATGGTCGGGCGCTCCGTACTTCCGCGGGTCAGCGGAACGCACGGTCATCTGGATTCGTGTGCGATTCATCGCAAAGCGCTGCGGCATGACGGTGGCTTTTCCGCGGATGCGGGCATTTCGCAAACTGAGCCACTCCCCCGCGTGGAATACGCGGAAACGCAGGTCGCGCTTCTTGGAGAGCGCGCTTGCCCAGCGACGGACGTACTTTTCGGCCCAGTCGGACGAAGACGATTCGACCCAGAGGTCGAGGTTCACGCGACGCCCCCCGACGAACACGTCGACGTCTTCGTGCTCACCGTCGTCATCGCCGAGCAGTTCCGACTCCTCGGTGGTCTCCGCCGAGTCCCACCAACCATCCAGCCCGTCTTTGGCGATCCACCGCAGGCCGTTTGGCATTCCGTCGAAGCGGACACCATCGATATCGAGCATGAGGTCAGACATTGCGTAGCGTCCTCACGAGGTTGTCGCGCTGCTCCTCAGGGGTCTCGCCCGGGAGAAGTGGCATGGTGACGTTGATGGGCCGTCCGGCAGCGCTGTCCCGCGACTGGTTGCCACTGGCGGTACCGAACTGACCCGCGATGTTGTCGGCGATGCCGCGCACGTTCGCTTGAACCTCGACGAATCCGCTCCGGAGCCCCGCGTTGAGGCCCTGCATCATCGACCGACCGGCGGGAATCAAAAGTCGTTTGTCGTACGAGATCGGACCCTTGTTCGCCACGATCCAGGTCGCAATTCCGCTGACAAACGACTTGACGCTTTCGTATGCGGACCGGAGACCTGCCAGCAGGCCACCCATGATCGAGGAGCCCGCGTTGACGAGCCACCCGCTAGCTCCTGCGAACACGCCACCAATGGCCGCTTGGAGGGACTGGAATGGCGAGAGCGCTCCGGGCTGGCCGGACCCTGCTCCGGAACCGAAGCCGCCCATTCCTGCGGAGCCGCCTGAGCGGGCCGCTTCGATAGCCGCCGCCATCCCGCCGGAGATACCTTGTGTCAGTCCTCGGGAGAACCCGCCTCCGGCGCTGCTTCCGTTCGTTTCGAATTCGCCGATCTTGGGGTCGAAATCATCGAGCGGGTTGAAGTCGTTGGTGCGGATTCTCTCATTGAGACCATCAACGAACGCCTGACCCGACTCGCTACCCACCGCGCCCGATCGCCCGACGAGAGAGTCGAACCAGACGTCGAACTCGTTCGCCCAGGTGAACACGTCACCGATCCAGCCACCTCGCTCGATGATTCCGTCGGTGACGGTCTTGAGCTGGTTGTCGTCCCAGAGGAAGGACAGGTTGCTCAGAGCCTCGCTTGCCCCCGCAAGGAGGTTGAGCCATCCCGAGAAGAAGCTGAGGTAGGGCCCGAGCATCGCGTTGAATCCCTCGAGCGCGGCGGCCAGGGAGGGCCCGACGGAATCGACTAGCGAAGCCAGCGACGGCGCCATTGAGACGAGCCCGTCGGCGAGCGAGTTGAACGATTCCTGCAGCGCTGGAGTGAGTGTCTCGACGAGACCCGAGATCGCGGGGCCGAGGACCTCCGAGATGCTGGTGAGTGCGGTGGCGAGTGGCTCGAGCACGGGCTTCACAGCCTGGATCAGGCCGTCGATAGCGGGCATCAGGTCCGCGAGGACTCCGGCCGCGGCCGGGAGCACTGTGGACGCGAGCTCTCCGAGCAGCCCGAGGAAATTGCCGAAGGTGTCGGCGATTGGCTGGAGTGAGGGGGTGATCCGATCGAGCGCGGTGATCAGTCCGTCGGAGAACTCCTGCAGTCCCTTGCCGACGACCGGCGAGTTGAGCGCGTTCGCGGATGCCCCGACGAGCCCACCGAGGAAGATGCCCGCGGAGCCGATGAAGCTCTCGAACTGCTTGTCGAGGTCCGCGACGAGCCGCCCGATGGCGCGGATCGCGTCCCCGAATGCGGACATCGCCACGCTCGAGCCGCGGAAGATCGCGGTGAGGCCACGTTGGAATTCGGCGCCGTTGGTGACGCGTTTCCAGTCCTGCATCAGCTCCGCGAAGCCCTTGAGCCCGCCGCCGCCGGCCGCTTCCGATGCCCGCCAGATGCCGGTCAGGACGCCCGCGACGCCGGTCGTGGCGTCCCAGAGGTCGTACATCGAGTCGATGGCCGTTTCCATCCAGTCGCCGAGGCGGCCGTCGTTGGCGATCGACTCGAGCCACGCGTCGAACGTGTTCGCCTGACGGACGAACCACGACGCGAGGCGAGGCGTGTAGGTCGCGGCGATCTGCGACAGCGACACGAGCGCGCCGGCGAACCCGCTCGCTCCAGACCCGAGGATTCGCCAGCCCTCGGCGATGCCGGAGAAGATCGACGCGAGGCGGCCGTTAGCGAGTTCCTCGCCGAAAGCCTGGGACATGGCCGCCGTGAAGTCGCCCATCCCCTCCGCGAGGTCACGGAACGCCACACGCAGCTGGGGCATGAGCCCCTGGACGAGGTCGATGATCGGCTGCCGTGCCCGAGTCCAGAAGGTCTCGTTGATGATGTCGCCGAGCTCGCTCATGTCGTCCTTGAGCACGGACAGCTCGCTGCCCGCGTTCTTGAGCGCGACGATGAGGACCGTCAGAGACCCGAGTGCGTTGATCAAGAGGCCCGGCGCGACGAGGAGGGCCGGCAGGATCGAGAACAGACCACCACCGATGCCGACGAGCCCACTCGTGGCGCCGAACAGGGCCGCGACGAGTGACGTGATTCCGGTCGTCCAGCCGAGGAGCGACGGCAGGTTCTTATCGAGGTCGCCCATCTTCTGCGCGAGATCGTCGATCCACTTCCACGACAGGCGCGCGCCAGACAGGGCCGCGAGTGTCGTGAGCGCTGCAGCGACCGACGTCTTGTTCACCCGGACGAAGAGGTCCACGAACCGGGGGCGCGAGACGTATCGCATCTGCGCGGCCGCGGCGGCCGTGTGCGCGGCGACACCGATTGAAACCTTGTTCCGGTTCGCGCGCTGCACCATGTCGCGCACTTCTTTTTCGAAACGCTCGACGTTCTGGATCTGCGCCGCGATGTTGACGCGGATGTCTTCGAAGTCGTCGAACTGGGCCTGGATCGACTTGCGTAGCGCGGTCTTCTTGAGTCGCGCCTTGTCGACGATCACCTCGACCTTCGCCTGCAGGTCGAGCCCCTTGAACTCCTGCATCTGGCGTTCGATGGACGCCCGAATCTCGCGGTTGTCGAGGCGGACACCGTCCACCCGGATCTTCATGGTCGTCGTGCGCGCGAACCTGTCGAGATCACGCTTGAGCTCGGCACGGAACTTGGTCGTGTCGGGAACGACGCGGATCGAGACTCGTCCTACGTTGCGGCCGGGGCTGAACGCCATGCGTGACCCCTCTCAGGACATGAACTTGTTGAACATCGCCTCGCTGAAATCAGCGATCGTCGCGAAATGGATCTCGTCCTCTTCGGGCTTGCGTCCCGGGTAGTCAATGAAGATCGACTCGTCGTGCTTGCCGCCGGAGAGCCCAGTGAGGAGCGCGGCGATGAGGTTGTGAGTCCGCACGGCAGTGACTGTCGCTGCGTCCCACCCCTGCAGGTCCGGGCTACCGCCGCGGATTGCGAAGACCCGCGAGTGCGGGTTGAGGACGAGCTGGTGCGACAGGATCAGCACGTGGCGTGCATCCTTTTCGCCCGACCAGACGTCGTCGATGTTGATTTGGTAGAACTGCTGGAGGTCGGCGCGCAGCGCCCCGAGTTCGTCGAGCTCGTCGACGAGGTCTCGGAGCGCCTCTATTCCCCCAGCGCCTCCCGGTACTCGACGAACAGGGCGATGAAGGTCTCTTCGGTCTTGCCCTCGGACCACAGGGTGTAGGCGTCGATGTCCTCGGCGATCGTCTCCGCCCACTCGTCGATCGACACGACGAATTCCTGGAGCTTCTGGAACCGCACGATGTCCTCGGGCTTGTCCATGTCGAAGTCGAGCTCGCTGTCATCGCTGCCGCCTTCGAACGCTCCCGACTTCTTCGCTTCGAGCACGAGGTTGTGGAAGTCGTTGCGGTGGCGCAGACGGAAACGGGCAGCAGGGCGCAGCTCCGGGATGTCCTCCAGCAGCTCGGCGCGGCGCTCGGCCGCTTCGCGCTCTTTCACCGGGTCGATCTCGATGCTCTCTTCGGGCGCCGGCTCGGTCGGCTTCGCGGCCGGCGGCTTGCGATCCTGCGGGCGGCGCGGAGTTGTCGCGCGCGGCGCCGCCGGCTTGCGAGCGGACGCGGGCTTGGCGGGAGTTGTCATGGCAGACCTCTTTCGGGCAGAGCAGACCTGTGGTGGTGCCACCCCCCGGGCGGGTCTGCGAACTGCACCCGGGGGGTGGATCTTGGGTTACGGCGTGGGCGCGACGAGACCGGACTTGAAGATCTCGAACAGGCCGGCGCGGCCGTTGACGGCGGGGATGGTCTCCCCGTCGGCGGAGAGGATCGAGACCGCGAGCGGCAGCTCGAAGAACTGCGCGGTGTCGACCGAGGGGGCGTCACCGAGGGAGACCTCGGTGTTCGGCAGCCAGAAGCCGAGCGAGCCGGTGGTGTCCTGGAAGTACAGGAACAGGGCCACGCTGATCGGTGCCGGCGACGCGACGATGTAGCCACCCGTATCCGGGTTGAACTCGCCGTTGAAGGCGAGATCGAGGTTGTCGGCGTCGAACTGCAGGGCAGCGACGTTCACACCCCAGGTCACACCCGTCGACGTCGTCCGGACGGCGTCCGCGAGGAAGGTGTCGATCGACTCCTTCTCGCCGCCCTCCTTCGTGAACGCGATGGTGTTCTGCTTCGAGGTGTGGCCGAGGTTCGCCCAGGGCGTCGGGCCGTTTGCCTGGAGGTTGAAGCCTCCGGGCAGCACGAGCGGGTTCGCCGGCGGCGGGGTGTTGACGGGGGCGTGGAAGACAGTCCCGTGCCCCGGGATGACGAGTTTGGTTGCGTCGACAGACACGGTTCCTCCTGTGTGGTGTGCAGACCCGCACGCCGGACGGCGCGCGCAGAAGGGATTAGCGGTTTTGGACGGTGAGCTGCCAAGAGCCCACGTATTGGGTCACGACCTTGTTCTTCATCTGGACCTCGCCGCCCAGTCGTGAGAAAGCGGAGAGTTCTTCGTCGATGGACTCGACGGCACCGATTCCGGACACGATGCCGTTGAGGGGGTAGTCCCAGGACCAGATGCCGTCGTCGATGGCACTCACGACGTCGAGTGCACCGAGCGGCTCGAGGAAGATGCTGGCGCTGAGCGTCACGGTCCAGAGGTGCGGGCCGTTCCGATCGCGCGCGTAGTTCGACGAATGAGTGAGGAACGGAATCTCCATGAAGGAGCCGATGTCCAGGTCGGCGGCCACCGTGATGCCCTCGGGAGCAGAATCGATTTCGATGCCGGCAGCTATCTCGGTGAACAGCGTCTGGAACATTCGGTCGGCGCGGAGCAGGCCCGGCATGAGCGCTACCTCATTCCCGTGGCGGCAAGCGCACGGCGCATGATGTGCTGGCCCGGCACGAACTTGGCTCGCCGCTGACCGGGGAAGCGGACGATGTGGCCCCACTCGATCGACGCTGCAGCCGCGTCGTCAGCGACCACGAGGCGATCCTTGACGGTGCGCCCAGTCCCGCTCTCACCCGGGACGTCGACCACACGGAGCTTGTCCATGTAGTTGCCGGTGTCACGGTGCTGCGCCGCGAGCGATTTGGCGGTGAGGAGAATCCGGCCCGCCGCGGTGTCCATCGACTGGCTCTCGCCGGCGATCTGCGCCGTGACGACGCGGACGTTCTGATTCACGAATGCGGAGGCCATGTCACTCCTCCTTTGCGATCCAGCGCACAGTGATGCGGTGGTGCCGGGTCCGACGCGACACGGAATGTGCCTGCGGTGCACCGACGGTCTCGTGCACCCCGCCGTCGAAGTAGACATGGGAGTGGATGTCGCCGGGCCACAGCCGGGAGCGGATGATCTTGAGGTCGGTGACCTGCAGACCGAGCGTCGGCGTCTCTTCGGCGGATGACCAGTCGCGGACGGGCTCGTGCATGCAGCGCACGGCAATGCGCGGACCGACGTCGACCATGATGCGTTTGCCCTCGTTGTCGCGTTCCGTCTTGCGGTTCTGGACGTAGACGACGTGTGGCGCGCGCCGGTCGAGCAGGCTCATGCGAGGAAACCGGGCCGGTGCGGATGGAGTGTCGCGGTGCCGATGCGACCGCCTGACTTCTTGAGCTGCACCGTGCCCGTGAGGTCGCGCTCGTCGTCTTCGGTGAACCAGAGGGTGCCGGAGGCTACGGCGGCGGACCGCTCGTACCCGTAGGCGCCCTCGGTTTCCTTCTTGAGACCCTCGACGTTCTCGAAAACACGGGATGCGACGCGCCACACGACGGCCTTGTAGAGGCGCGTGGGGAGCTTGCCGGTGCGAAGGCGCTCCTCGACGATCGAGCCCCACCGCACGCTGATGAGGTCGACGACCTCGTTCAGCTTGCCCGTGACAAACGGGGTGGTGAGCCCGAGTGCCTCGAGATCGCCCGCGTAGTGCGCGGGAGCGGTGTTGGCCGCCACATCGGGGAGCGTCGCCATGACCTACTCCTGTGTGGCGTTCTCGATCAGCGCCTGCAGCTCGACGTCGGTGGTCTCGTCGGTGACCTCGAGGCCGAGCTCCTTCGCCTTTGCCACGAGCGTGCCGCGCTCGTCGGTCTCGCCGCTGGCGGAGTCGTCGGACGACTCATCGGTCGCTTTGGCCGCCTCGGCGCGCTTCGCCGTGATCGCCTCGATGAGCGCCTTCTTGTTGCCCGTCTGCGGCGCGCCGACCGTCTTCGCGAGAGCCTTGAGCTCGGCGCTGGACATCTTGTCGAGCGGCTTCTCGCCGGTCGTGTCGTCGGACGAACCGGCCGCGCCGGCGCCGTCGTCGGGGACGTTGTACTCGCCGAGCACAACGGGATTGGTGATGACGGACTCGGCCCATTTGGGCAGTTCGTCGCCGGGGACGAAGTTGACGAGTTCCATCGTCTCGGGGTGCCGTGCGGAGACGTGCTTGATGATCGTGGTCACTTCACAGACCTTCCAGTCAGGTGTTCGGGGTGGGGGCGCACCCCGGGTAGGGATGCGCCCCCTGTGACGCGTCCTAGAACGCGTCGATGACGCCGGTTGCGTTGGCGTCGGTGAGGATCGGCAGGCCAATCGCCGAGACGAGCACGTCGTAGCCCGACGGGTCGTCCGACTCGAGCGCGCCGGCGAAGAGGCCGGGCCGCTCGGACTGGGCGATGCCGGTGTCGGTGCGGATCGACTCCGCGGTGACACCGAGATCGGTGCGGCCGACCGCGCCGGCAGCGGGCAGGATGATGACCTTGTCCGCGGCGAAGAGGGGGACCTCTGCGCCGGCCGAGTTGGTCACGACCTCCTCGTTGACGACGATCTCGCCGAGGCCGTAGTCGCGGAACACCGCGCGCACGTCCTCGACCGAGATCCGCGGGGGCAGGTCCGAGCCGCGCTGCATCGCGATCTTGATGATGTTCGCGTTCGTCTGCAGGTAGCCCATCGCCTGGCGGCTGAGCACGATGCGGCCGATGCGACGTCCGTAGACGGCGCGAAGGCCCTCGATGTCGGTCAGCGGGTCCGCCGTCGCGATGGTCGACCACGGGGTCGCCGCGTTGGCCGTGAGGCCCGCCTTGCGTCCGTAGTTGACCTCGAAAGTGAGCCCACGCTCGGCGATCGTGACCTTGCCGGCCGTGATCGCTTCGGCCTGCGCCATCACGAACCGCAGCGCGAACGCCTGGCCCAGCGATGTCGCGTAGCGCTCGAACTCGGCGCCGATGAGGTCATCCGACGACTGGTACATCGTCAGCTGCTGGTACTCGTCGACGTGCAGCCGGCGGCTGATCGGGGGCAGCTTGCCGGAACGCGACTCGCTGACACCGAGCGAACCAACGTCCGACTCGCTGTTGAACGAACGGAACGAGGCCGCGGGCGGGAGCGCCGCCTGGGTGACACCGAACGAGAAGTTGATGTCGTAGGTCTCGTTGACGGGCAGAAGACCGTCGGTGATGTACTGGCCGACCTGCAGATCGAATGCCGCGCGAGCGACACCCGTCAGCTGAACCGGGGTACGGAAGTTGGGTGTGAAGCCCATGTCCTCAGTCCTCCACGTAGATGAACGAGCCCGTCACGGCCTCGGCCGCGGCAAGGGTCGTCGCCTGCGCCTGGATGGGCAGACGGGACTTCTTGACGATGCCGTGGACGAGCAGGGCGAAGGTCGGCTTGGCGCCGGTGGTCGACGCGCCGGCGGGTGCGAGCTCCACGCCGTAGTCGTCGTTGACGAACCCGGCGAGCTTGCGACGCGGGTCGCCCGCGCTGCCTGCCGTCGAGTTGTAAGCGCCATACAGGCCGCTCGCGAGCAGGGCGACTGCGGTCCCCGAGGGGATGACGTTGTCGGTCGCGCCGCCGATGTTGTAGTGGGTACCCGCGGTGAATGCCGTGGGGTCGAGCTGCCCGGGACGAGCCGACTCCTGGCCGTGCTTACCTGCACGCCAGCGTGTGTCGAGCTTCTTCCCGACCGTGCTCGTCGTGGTCTGGAAATCGACCATGATGTGCCTCCTGTGGAGTGGTGGGTGGTTGGGTTACTGCTTCGGGGCCATGCGTTCGCGCGCCTGCTTGCGGTAGGCGTCCACGGAACCCGCGGACTGCTGCTGGCCAGGCGTCGAACTGCCGAGAACCTGATGCAGCAGACCGCCGCCGGGTGTCCCGTCGTTGCTGTCCTTCGAAGCGATGGACTGAGCGAACGTCTCGACCTTTGAGGCGTCGAGGACTCCTTCGGCGTTCACGAACTTCGTGACGTCGAGCACATCGAGGAGACCGCTCACGCGTGTGGCGGCGTCCTCGTCGGATTCCTTCGCGCCCTTGGTGCGGGCGACGAGAATCGCGTGAACTGCGGGGCGAGCGAACTTCTCGCGAGCTTCGGAGAACCCGGTCTGCTTCGCGTCTTCGATCGCCTTCTGATCGGCCGTGAGCGCGGCCTGCCGAGCGGTCTCGGCGTCGGCGAGGATCGTTCGGATCTCGTCGGGTGTCTTGCCCAGCTTCCGGAAGGCTTCCGCCTCCTTCTGGTTCGTCTTGGACATGTTGCGCCAGTAGGCGCGACCCTGCTCGGGGGTCATGTCGTCAACGGCCGTGTCCTTCGGGAACCCGTGCTCGGCGAGGAATTCCTCGGGAGTCTGGGTGCCCGGCGGGGGTGACGGGACGGGCGGCTTGCTGCTGCCGGTGGGGTCGGGATCGACGAACACGATCCACGGCGGGCGGCGGTTGAGCATGCACGGGGGCATGGGGTTTCCTCCATATCGGAAGCGATTCCCATGCCCGGATCGGGGATGGGTCTGCCCGCTTGACGCGGGAAGTTCAGGCGGCGTGACGCGCCGCGCGGGCGATAAGCGAGCGGTGAAACTCGATCGCCTTTTCGATGTCCTTCACCGGGATTGGCGAGTTGCCGCCGGTGATGTCGACGAGGTTCGTGCCGGCGTCACGCGCGGCCTCGAGAATCTCGATGGACCGCTCGGAGGTGGCGCGCATCGCGGACCACTGGGTGACGTCGTCGCGCTGCGTCATCCGCTTGTAGGGGGTGAACTCGCGGCGCTTGGATTCGCGGTTGACGTCGTCGACCTCGCGGAAGCTGTTCCCCTCGCGGACGAGGATGGGGCCGAGCTCGCCGTGCTCGCGGACGGTGACGCGGATGCGCTTGAGGTCTTCGGCGTAGTTCGATCCCGCGGCCGCGTAGATCGCGTCGAGGTCGGCGCGGTTGAGGCGCAGACCTGGATCGGAGTCGGCGGTGATGGGGAGGGTCTCGCAGACGCATCCGCCGTGCAGCTCGAGGAGATCCTTGACCGTGTAGAACCGGGACGCTGCGACGATGCACAGACCGCACGGGCCCGTCCTGGTCAGCTCGGGGTGCAGCACCCGGCGGTAGCCGATCACCTTCGGTGCGGCCTCGTTGACCTTCTGGATCTCGTCGCGCGCCGTGATTCGTACGTCGTCGGCGACGATCGAGGTGAGTCGATCTTCGAACGCCCGAATCTGCTCGTCCGAGGGCTTCTTGATCCGCTTAGCGTGCTCGAGCTGCCGGGCCGGCCGCTTGTAGACCTCGACGATCGGCGTGCCGCCGCGCTCATACGTGTCGATCGGGTCAGGGAGCCGGCCGGGCGCGGCGTCCAGCTCGCGGAGCAGTGCCACCGCGTAGGCGCGGGCCTGTCGACGTGTCTGGCTGAGCGCGACGTCGACTTGGACCGCTGAGCGGGCCGCGTAGGCGTTGACCATGTCGGGGCGGCCCCACCACACGAACGGTGCCCAGATTCCGAGCAGAGCGCGGACCAGCTGCGTGATCAGCGTCGCTTGCTGAGCGGCGTACCGATCGACGATGAGCGTGGTGCGCTCGTCACTCGCCACCCTGTGCTCCGGGGTTCACGGTCGCGGCGGCCGTGGCCGTGGCGGGCGCGGCGAGCGAGACCAGGAATGCGTCGTCCTGGCGGTCGGTGGCTGCGCGCTCGAGCTCGGCGGGCGTCATCTCGAGGATGTGCTCGTCGATCCAGCGCTGCGGGGCGCCGCCGGCCTTGAACTTCGGTGCCGCCTCACCGCGCTCGGCCATCGTGGCCGGGTTGGTCTTGCCCCAGATGACTTCGAGGTCGGTGACCTCTGCGCGCTGTGCGTCACCGAGGATCTCGAACGCGGTCGACTGGGAGTGGATGAGGGAGACTTCGGCCTGGTCGTTCATCGCGTTGACGGCGAAGACAAGCTGCTCGCGGGCGAGTTCGGCGCCCGTGGCGGACTGGTTCGCGCTGTCGGACTGGAAGACGTACTGAGGCGTCGCGGTGAGCGATGCAAGGGTCTCGACTTCGTCTTTTCGGGCGGCGTAGATCGGTCGGACGTCGGACGCGGCGGACTCGATGATCTGAGAGTTCATCGGGAGCATCCAGAGCGCGGCGGGGCCGGCCTTGAACATCTCGTCGTAGTCGATCTCCTGGCCCGCCTGGGGGTGTCCCTCGGGGAAGTGCGTGGGGAGGTCGCCGATGACGGATCGCTGGCGGAACGACTGGGTGATGATCAGCGTGATCGCGTTGAGCGTGATCTCGTTGATGCGATCGATCGTGTCGAGGTGCTTCTCGTAGACGCCGAATCCGTCGACGGTCTGGTTCCGGACGATGAGGTTCCGTCGGGTCCACGGCGTCAGGACGCGGTCGCCGGCCCAGTTCCAGTCGGAGTTGACTACCCACTTCGTCCCGTTGGTCGGGAGGGTGGCGAACGCCGAGCGGCGGACGGCCACGCGGTACCAGCCCTGGCCGAACAGGACGGCGATCTCTTCCTGGTTGACGGCGTCGTAGGTGACGACGACGGCGAATCGGGTGAGCCACGGGCGGGACGGGTCGGGCTCGGTCGCCGTGTTCCACCCGTTGCGGGTCTGGAACAGGGGGAAGTTGTTCTCGTCCTGGCGGGTCAGGATGTACGAGGACCCGTAGTCGGCGGTGTCGTTGAAGAAAGGCCGTGCCTGGACGCCCATGTTGGACGTCTTCCAGTTCTTCATGGCCGCTTTGTCGCCGGCGTCGTCGTTCGCGGCGCCGGTGCGGAAGCCAATGACGATCTGACGGTTCGTGCGGGCGTCGCGGATCGTCTCGGCGACGTGGAGCCGCGAGCGGCGCATGAGGCGCATGTAGCCCTCGCGCGAGCCCTCCCACATGTTGTCCGGGATCAGCGCGTTACCGTCGCGGTACTGCGTGATCTTGTGCATGCGCGGCAGACCCTCGCCGAGCTGGTTGCAGAGGCGAATGAGCCACCAGTCGTCCGACCCCGCGATACTCGTGAACTCGAGCATCGGACCACCTCCCTGCTATCTGACTCGTCGGGGCACGCCCGTTGCTGTGTCTTTGAACTGCTTGCGGTATCGGGCGCGGCCCTCGACCGCGAGGCACATGCCCACGGCGGCGTCCATCTTCTTCATCGAGCCCTTGCGGTCCTTGCCGATGACGTCGCCGGCGGCGCGCTTCCATCGGTGGGCGTTGATCACGTGGCGGGTGAGCGCCTTGTGATTGCCGTGGCGGAGCTCGCCGGTCTTGATCGCGGTCTCGGTGCGCTCGACGACGCGGGCCATCTCGGTGTGGCGCGCGGTCTCGAACGTGATCGGCTTGACATCGGTGGCCTTGACCTTGAGGTCGGCGCCGAACTTGTTCTCCCAGCTGTCGACGTAGTCGCGCCAGTGGGGCGGGTCTGCGAGGAACGCGACGACCTTGTACTTCTTGAAAGTCGCTGCGACGACGGCGTCGACCTCTTGGTGGTCGACCTGCCAGTGCTTCGCCTCTTTGGAGTCCGGCGCTTCCCAGATGCCAATGGGGAAGATGTACCCGTCGGAGATCCTGCAGCCGATCAGCACGGTCGCGTCGGAGGTGAGACCACCGTCGAAGCCGAGCGCGATCATGTCGCCGGCGCGGGGCGGGAGCCAGCCGAGCTTCGTGCCGGCGGCCTTCGCTTCGGCCATCAGGTGCTCGAGGCCGATCTTGGACCAGATCGTCGGCCGCATCCACGCGTTCTTCCCCGCGACGACCGCGTTGAAGAAGAAGCGGTACGTGTCCTCTTCGGCACGGCGGATGTCGAACAGCGAGTCGATCATGTCTTCGACGTCTTGCCACGCCATCGCGTCGCCGAACGCTTCGATGAACGCGGCGCGGAGCCGGTCGATGTACTCTTCCTCGGTCTCGAGCCTCTCGCCACGGGGCGAGAGCGGGTCGGGGACCTTGATCTTCTCGATCGACTCGACGTCCGCCCAGCGGTGATCGAACAGCAGCTTGGGGCGGCGCGCCTTGCCCTCTTCGATCATGTCGGCGAGGAAGTAGGTGTCCTCGGCGATCGATTCCGCGCCGGGCTCGTACATCGTCGTGGTCTCGATGAACCACGTGCCCTCTTTGCGGCGCTTGTCGAGGTTTCGAGAGACGGTCGAGTACATGTCGCGCAGCGTGGGCGTCTCGTACAGGTGCGTCTCATCGAAGACGACGAACGTCTCGAGGCCACCGTCCTTCGACGCGGCGCCCGATGTCGTCGGCGTGATTGTGCCGCCGGTCGCGAGGATGATGCGCGTCTTGCCGACGTCGACGCCGTACGCGGTCTTGAGCACGTGGAGGGGCGTGCCCTCGGTGTTCAGGTTGTAGTAGACGTTGTCGAAGACGTTGCCGGTCTGGCCCTCTTCGGTCGCCATGATCTTGATGACCGGGTTGCGGACTTCCTTGCCCATCGGCTCGCCCGGTGCGTAGGTGTAGACCTGCCCGAGGAACTCGTACGTCTCGCCACCCTTGGCCCAGCCGGCGAACCGCGCGGGGCCGAACGCCTCGAACAGGACGAGCGCGGCCGCGAGGCCCGACTTGTCCGTGCCCTTCGGGCGGGAGAAGAATGCCGAGTTGTAGTACCTCTTGCCGGCCGCGTCCATGCCGTAGCAATCGACGATGAAGCCGGTGTACTCGTCGCCGTAGGTGATCGGCATGCCCTGCACGCCGCCACGGCCGTGAACGACGAACGACTCGATCCACCACGTAGCGATCCACCCAAGCGACCGGTTCCGGTCGTGGTCACGGTGCCGGATGAGCCGCCGGGGCACTTACGAGCCTGTCAGTCGTTCACGGCGATCGTTGATCGACGTGATGTTCGGCGACGTGCCATCGCCCGCGGGGTACTGCTCGGGCGGCAGCTCGATCTCCTGACGGAGGCGCATGCGGTCGGCCGGCGTCGCGCCGAACGCCGCGACCCGAATCCGGATCTCAGCGAAGCGCTCCGAGTTCTTCCCGCCGCTCATCCACGAGACGTGATGCATGAGCGCGGTGTCGAGCAGGTAGTCCCAGTCGACGGCGGTGACCATCCGGGTGCCTTGCGGCGACTCGCGGAAGTTGTTCCACCAGCGGACGGTCTGCGGGTGCCACTGCTCCCGCTCCCCCGTCTCCTTATCGACCGGGAGCACGTCGTCGGGCAGATCGAAGCCGCCGATCTTGCCGTCGGACTTGATCATGTCGCGGACGACCGTGTCCCGCGACCTCGAGCGCGTCGGGTTCGCGGGCGGGCCGTTGCCGGCCATCAGGCGACCGCCGAGATCTGGTCGTTGAGCATGGGAATCTCCATCCGGAACGGAAGCCCGCCCCGAATCGAGGAGGGAAGAGTGTGGCCGCTGATCGAGGCTCAGCGGCCGAAGCCTTCGGGTCAGACGCGGGGCGGCCAGACGAACCGGCGCGGGCCCTCGCCGACGCCGACGGACGTCACCCAGAGCGAGTCGTTGCCGTCGAGCAGCACCTGGCCGTTCACGACCGACTCCGCTGTGGTTCCCCACACGCGGACGATGATCATGGGGAAGACGTCGCCCTCACGGACGGGGTTCCCGAAGTGGACCTGCTCGCCCATCGGCTTCTGACGGTCAGCGTGCCGCGGGTTGTGTGCCGCGGCGACCGCGTCGTCACGGCGACGGTTGATCGCCTCCGCGTCGCTCTCGGAGAGCGTGTAGTGGACGATTCGACCGATGGACGGGATGGGTGCGTCAGACATGACGTTCTCCTGGGTTGATCCGGCTGTAACCAACCCGCTCGGCGAGCGGGAAGCTCTGAAATGCCTCGGCAACGGCCCGGATCTGAACAGAATGCTCAGTCGAGTCGGTCTCGGCCCGTGAGGCGAGCGCACGAATGCTCAGCGAGCCCGCTCGAGGATGCCCAACCTGCGAAGGCGAAACGCCGTTTCGGCTCGGCGCGCACCGTGGCCTGGGGCCGGATCAGTACCCCCCAGACCCGCGCGCACCGCGAGAGGCAGAACGCTTGCGGGCGGGGGAAGGGTGGGGGCAGGGGGCCCCACCCCCCTCAGGGGGTGCGCGGCGTCAAGTCGGTTGACACCGGCGCGGTGTCGGGCGTCGGGGGGTGTCGCGTCGCTTGACACTCGAGGGGTGCCAAGCGTGGGGGCACGGTGCCGGGGTGACAGGCGGGCGGTGTCTGCTGTCGCGGCATGGGCACGGGGTAGCGGTGTGCACGGTGTGCACGTGCTCGAGGCGTCGAGGGTGGCGCGGTGTGCTGCGCGGTCGAGGGTGTCGAGGGTGGGGCGCTCGAGGGTGGCCGGCATGGCGGGCGTGGCGCGGGTGCTCGAGGGTGGCGCAGAGCTCGAGGGGGTAGGGGCACTCGAGGGGTACGGCGCGCCGGTGTGCGGATACTTGACACGTTCCCACCGTGTGGGGGTATAGTGGACATATCGCACCCCGTCGAGGGGGTGCCGGATCGAGGGGAACGAACATGCGAGTAGTCACCGGAACGATTCACGAGACGCGGGCAGGGCGCCGCGGAATGTATCGCGCCCTAGCGGCAATGCCCGGATGGCATGACGTGCGCGACATTCTCGACACGGTCGAGCGCCTCACCGCGCTACCGGCCGGGTGTGTCGACCAGTCATCGCAAGTCGCTGTCGTGAGCCGTACGCGCCGCGCCGTGACGCTGCGGGCGCTGTGATGGCCGTCGAGTATCGCCCGGCGACTCTCGCGGATATGGTGGCCGCGGCCGATGCGGTGAACGATGCGCGCGATGCGCTCACGGCCGCTCTATGGCTCGAGGATGACGGCGCACACCGGCGGGCGCGTAGGGCGCTCACCCGGGCGCAGCGGGCGCGCGACGCGGTGCACTACCTAGGGGTGCCGGTCGAGGTCGACGCGGTGCCGGCGGTGCAACTGTGACCGGGCGGACGCTCGAGCGGGGCGCCGCGGTGATTGTGGGCACGGTGCGCGCGGGTGTCGGGCCCGTCGTGCGCGACTACGGGGCGCGGCCGGCCGTGACGGTGCGACCTTATCCGGGCGGCCGGTATGACACCGGCACCCTATGGGTAATCCGTCGGGCGGACGGTGTCGAGGGTGTCGCGGATGAGTCGATGCTGACACGCCGCTAGGCGTGGGGCGCGGACCGGAACGAGCCGGGGGCGCGGGTGCAACACCCGCGACGCGCACGGGGTGCCAGTCGGCACCCGCATGGGGCGCCCGTCGAGGGGCGCCGGATCGAGGGGAAACATCATGGGCGAAAGAATCACACGCGCGGATCTCGCCGTGCAAGCCGCGATTATCGCGGCGTACGGTACGGCGGCGGGCGTCACGGCGCCGGGTGACAGTGTGGGCGTCGATAAGGGCCTAGGCGGGTATGCGCTTATGGTCACCCGCGCGGGCGAGTCCGGCCGCGGTGGGCACCCGTTCACAGATAGTGGGTATGGGTCGATCGGGTCGACCGCGCGTGAGGCGCACGCGACGCTAGTCGCGATGGTCAAGACATCCCGCGCAATTCTGACGGCGCTCGATGTCGATTACGTGTGGCCGGCGGCCGCGATTGCAGCTATTCGGGGTGAGTCCGCGTGACCGGGTCGAGGGCGCTCGAGGGTGGCGCGGTGAACCCGTACCTAGCGCACGTTCCGCCGGCCGTGCGGGCGCTATCGGCGCGGGTTTCCGACGCGGTACTACTTCGGACTTTCGACGCGGTCGAGGCGGCGCGCACGGCGCGCACGGGTGACGCGGTCGAGGTGCCGGGTTTCGGACTCGTGCCGGCGGCGAATATCTCGACGGTGTGGGGATGGCTGGTCGACGTCGTCAAGTCGCGCCATACGGCGGAATGGACCGCGATCAGCGACGCACATTACGCGGATATCACGGCGCGCGCCGCGTCCCTGCAGGGTTGCGCGGTCGACGCGGTCGAGTGGGACGACGTGCCGGACGACGTATGGGACGGTAAGCCGTCCGCGCTCGAGCTGGCGCGCCGTGTGCTCGAGTCCCACGCGGTCGAGGGGGTGCGCGCGTGAGCGGGTATCGCGAGTACCGCGGGGTGCTAATCGAGCCGCGCAACGTGCACGGCATGTATTCCGCGCGGGTCGACGTGCCCGGCGGGGGCGTGCGCGTCGCGGCCGGCACTCTCGCCGGCATCCGGCGCGGGATCGCCGACACGCTCGAGGGGGTGCGCGCATGACTAGCGCCGCGGACCTCGAGTCGTGGCGGGGGTATCTCGCGCGGCAAGAATCACGCTTCTATGACGCGTGCGGGGGTGGCACTTACATATGGGACCGTGCCGCGGTCGACCGCGCCACGCGCCGCGGGAAAACGTTCCGCGGTCTCGATATCGAGGGCGCCTATACGGGCCCGTGGCACACGGTCCGCCCGTACGTCACGGCCGAATTTCGGGAATGGGTCGAGTCTGACTCGAGGGGCGACCAAATCGAGCGCCTCACGCTGTCGGAATGGGTCGAGCGCGAGCGGGTCGAGCGCGAGCGGGTCGAGGGTGAGCGCGGGCACCTCGAGACCGCCGATTACACGCTGTCGCAGCTGCGCGAATTCGCGCGGATGCTCGAGTGGCGCGACACGTTGATACGTGAGGCGATCGAGCGGGGCGCGTCGAAAGTCGAGACAGCCGCGGCCGTCGGACTCACCCGTCAGCAGATACACACGATCGTCACCCGCCGGCCGGCCGCGACGGTCGAGCCGGTGCCCGTACCCCCCGCGGTGCCCGTCGAGGGCGCGCGCGTCGCGCCGTACGCGGTCGAGCCGGCCGGGGTCGAGCTCGAGGCGGACGACGACGGATGGGTCGAGATTGAGCCGGGCGTATGGGCAGAAGCGGCATGATCGGGGATCGAGTAGTTGCACCTTTTGCGCTTATCGCGCCCGGCGGCGGCGCAGCTGCGACGATTGCGCCGCTCGACGGGATCGAGTGGGGCGCGGCCGTACGGGCACCGTTCGTCCCGCTCGAGCTCGACGGGCTCGACGTCGATATCGTGCACGTGCAGAACGGGATCGTGCCGGTATTCGGAGATCCGTTCTCGACGTACCGGGTCGAGGGTGTCGAGGTGACGGTCTATCAGTCGAACTATGACGGTGCGTTGCTGCGCGGGGGCAAGTTGCACCCGGGGCTACTTGCAACTATTGCGTCCCGGTACGGGGTGCACCGTTGGTCCGATCCTCAGTGGAAGTCCTGACCGGTCCGCCGGCGCCCGGTTCGTGACCGGGCAGGACACGGGCGCAGATTGCGCCGAACGGCGAGGGTCGAGCCTCGCGAGATCGAAGGGAATTGCATTATGGGATCGACAGTCACAATCAAGCGAGTCCGTCGCGGTGAATTCGAGCGGGCGCATGCCGCCGGTGAGCGGGTCGCGATCGTGAAAGACCCGACATACTGGGGTCCGGCGCTGATCGGCGAGACGCTCGAGGTGCCGGGTCCGGTCGGGTTCACTCGGGACTCAGTTGCAACTCTCGCGGATGTGTACGCGGACGGGCCGTCGCGCCCCGGTGAGCGATTCCGCTACTGGGTTGTGCTCGAGAGCGCGCCGGAGATTGCACCGTCCGCGGATGCCGTGACCGACAGTGAGGCCGCGGAACTTGCATTGCGGCGTCCGCTCAACTGGGACGAGCTCGGTTCATCGGCGAAGGATCTGTGGGAGGAGCGGCAATTGCGTTCCATGCGGCGCGCGACGGGATCGCCCGAAACGTCGCGGGAGTTCGTCGACAGGATCATGTCGCAATGTCGGCGGCGAGTCGGCGCGCATGGTGTGTGCCGCGACGCGAAGGGGCATGCCGGAGATTGCAAGTCTCGCCAGTTTGGAGTGCTGTTCTCGCACGCACCCGATGGTGAGGTCGACGGACCGTATCTGACGTGGGATGACGCGGGCGCGCGTTCCGCGTCGGTACGACAGGCCCAGCCCGGTATCGAGTCGACGCTCATGGTTCGTGAGGCTGGCGGAGAGTGGCGCATGTACGGCGGCCGGGACTCATTGCGACACCTGGGGGCGCTCGAGTTGCAGCGCACGCTTTGGGCGTCGCTGTGAAGCTCGCGGGTCGCCGCGCGCCGATTCGGTACATTGCACGCGGTCCGGTCGTGCTCGACTTGGCGACGGGTTTGGTCGCGGTGATAGGTGGTGGTGCCGGGCATGTTGCACGGGATCTCGAGACGCTCGACGGACCGCAGATTGCACCGCGGTGGATGTCGGTGGACGTCGCGATCGCGCGGACGCGGCGGTCGTTGCAGCGTCCGCGAGCCGGGGATGTTGCAGATGCGCGGGCCGTCATTGCGATCCTCGAGAGCGTGATGACGACGGCACCGTGAGCGTCCGGTTCGTGCCTGACGGACGCCCGTCGCTGCTCGAGTGGGCTCGCATCCTCTGGGATCACGTCGTCATTCAGCTGGACCCGAAGTGAACCGGAACGAAGGTGCCCCGGCACTTGTCGAGAGTGCCGGGGCGATTGCTGGATCGAAGGGAATCGAATCAGCAGGGGTAACTTTACCCCCACGTGGGATACTTGCAAGATGACACGTCATTACCTCGGTCTGTCCGAGATTGCAGCTCACACGGGCCTCGAGCGTTCGACAGTGAAGTCATACGCCGATGACGGTCAGATGCCGCCGGCGGATGTTGCGATCGGGGGCATCCGCGGATGGCGGGTCCAGACGATCGACAAGTGGATGGCGAACCGTCCTGGCCGTGGCGCTCGGACCGATCTTGCGAAACGCGGTTCGAAGTCCCGATGAAGGTCTGCCAGGGTTGCGGGATTCACTGGCCGGGATGGCAGACGGCCGGCGATACCCGTCGAGGATCTTTGCGCCTGTTGCTACGGTCCCCCATCTGACCCGCGGGATTGCGACGCTCAGCCGTCTAGGGCAGTAGGCCCGGGTGTCGGCGTTTCTTTGCAGCCTGGCGCCTAGTTGCAGCTGCGGTGCCGCCTTGCGAGCTGGACTTGATCTGGTGGTGGTGCTGGCAGAGAGATTGCAGGTTCGAGTCGCGGTGATCGTCGCGATCGTGGATGTGATCGACCTGATTCGCGAACGCTCCGCATTTGCGCCCTGTGTCGTACCGGATGTGCTGGCAGCGGTACCCGTCGCGTTTGAGGATGCGAGGGCGAATTGCGGTTTCCCAGTCGGGCGGCAGCGTCTCTTTGCGTGTTGAGCCGTTCCACGCCGCTTTCATTCGTCGGCATCGTTGCCGTAGTCGAAGTCGCTTGCGATCTTGTCGCTGAGCATCTGGACCAGCCCGTAGGCGACGTGGTACGGCTGGTCCTCGGCGAACTCTGCGAAGTAACCGTGCGTTCCGCGGCCCACGTTTTCGTGGCTGACGTAGCTTGCATGCAGCACGTAGCCCGTGACGATCACACCGGTCTCGACTTCGTCGGCGATGTGGGCGGAGATTGCTTCGTCCAGGGCGCGCTTGGTCTGATCGCTCATCGCGCCTCCCGTGAGGTCGTCCCGAGGACGCGGGCATGGGGATGCCGCGCGCCCTCGGGCCTTTCATGCACCCCTTGATTCCCCCGAACCGTGGGCATGAAAATGCCCCGCGGCTGTGCCTGCGGGGCGAGATTGCGGATGGCGATACGCCAACCTATAAATGACCGTATCACGCGTGTAGCAGGTCAGCTCGCGCGGCGCCAGCGTGTCGTTTCGGGGTGGTTCAGCGGCAGGTCTCCCCACCGGACAAACTTGCCCCCTGAGTAGACGTGGCGCTCGATGCTGTCGGCTTTCAGCCATCGGTCGATCGTCCAGCGTGAGACGTTGAACCTCGCCTCGAGCACGTCCAGCGGAACCAGCGCCTCATCGAGCTCGTTAGGCCCGTCGCTCACTCGCGCATCTGCTTTCTGCGGCGGTATGCGGCCGTGCGGATGATGACACACTTTCTGCAGATGCGGCGGCCGCGGTAGGTGTGAGTGTTCTCTTCCGTGAAGGCGTGCCCCCGGTCGCAGTGGGTCTTGTTCGCCATCGCGTGCAGCCCGTTGGTGACCACGTCGTACATATTCTCGGATTGCGTTCCCCAAGTGAGATTGCCGATTCGGTTGTCGTCTGGGATGTCGTTGAGGTGGCGGACGACGGGGAATCCGTTCGGATTGGGCAGGAATGCGTCGCCCATCATCCTGTGGACCCACGCGTTCGATTGCACGCCGTCGCCAGCTGACAGATTCACCCGGGGGTGACCATTCGAGTCAGGTGGTGTGGCGAGGATCATCCCCACCGTCGCCCCGGGGGCCGCTCCGGTACGCATTACACGGCCCTGAGACGAGACGGCGTACCACGCCTCGTACCCGACCACAGGCTTCCAGACCTCGGGTTCTGTGTCGTTCTCGAGGATGGTGCTCATGCGCGCCTCGCGAAGGGTCGTCACGTCATCCTCCCGTTCGTGTGTTCTGTGGGTTTGGGTGACCGTGAAGCTGCGAGTGCCCGGCGAATCATCGGGATTTTGCGGCGTGCGATCTCGGGATTCGTGATCAGGTATCCGTAAGCGTCCGCGCACGACGCCAGCCATGTTTCCTGCTCGCGGCTGAGTGTTCCTCCGCCATTCCACTTGATCGCGTGGGCGGGGCTGTGGTGTTCGTCCGCATCTAGCGCTGGTCGAGGGAACGTTGAGCCGTCTTCGAGGTGTAGGTAGCTGGGTGTCTCAGGCATCTCGTCCGCCTTCCGCTGTGGGTTTGGGTGACCGCTGGGCGATGCGTTCGCGTAGTCTGCGGGTCGCTTCGCGCCGCACACGGTCGGCTAGCTTGTGTACGTTCGCGAACTGCACTGTGTATGCCAGGCCGTGGCGGCGGATCGCGGATGCATCGCTGAGCACGGAGTAACGCGCCCACGCGACCCCATATCGGAATGCCCACACGACATCGTCGGGGTGCATGGACTTCGGTACTCGCAGTGCGATCGGCTCACTCATGACCTACCCCCGTTGTCTTTGGGTGACCGTGAAGCCTCCACCGCTTCGAGAAGGGCCCGGGCGACATTGCCGAAATGGAGCGCGTCGTCGGGCCAGTCGTCAGCGGGCGAGAACACGTCATCGACGACGCGGGCGCCCCACTCGGGGTCGTCCTGATGCGCGATCCATAGGATCTTCGCCGCGACCTCGATCGCCTTGTCAGTGATGGGTTGGGGTTCTGTGGTCGCTTCACGAGAACGACGGAAACCCGCGCGCTCGACTGACTCGACTACCCACATCACCGCCGCGGACTCTCGTGTGAATGGGACCGTCGTGGAAGCCAGCAGTCCATCCAGAACAGCGGTCGCTAGCGCTTCGCGTTCGTCGGGTGCGGTCGGGCTAACACCACCAGCCGCGGGCGGGTCCGTCAGTTTCCCGATCTGATACGAGCCCCAGAGGGGAGCCGCTTGGATCATGAACATCTCCGCGTCATCGCGCGTCGCGAACGGGCCGATGTAGCTCGGGAGTGGGTCGTGCTGGTCAGCGTCGCGGTAGCATCCGCCATCCGAGCTGTCGATGAAATACGTCATGGTTTCTCTCCGTTCTTCGGTCGGACATCAGGGGACGGAACAGTCGATTCGGTTTTTACGCTGGTCTCGCACTCGTCAGAACAAACTCCGCCCTGCTCCTGGGGCCGTTCTCCGCAGATGTAGCAGAGGTATTCGGCTTGCTCCCCGGTCGATTGGTGGGCCTCGGGGTGATCGCACTTACTGCCGTCGTAATCAGCGAAGCAGCCGTGCTCGTGAAGCTTCGCTGTGCAGCAGCCGTGACCCTGGCAGGCGCCGCGACGAAACTCCTCACCATCCGGCGCGGTAACCCACTCACTCATTTCCGTTTCCATCCGTGTATATGGGTCGTTCGCGTCGCGTGTGGTTTCGGGGTTGTCCTGCGGGACAGGAACAGCAGGACCGGAGAGGGCCTTAACTGCGTCACGAACATGCATGTCTGGGTCGATGTAGTTCGTCAGAATCACCAGCGCCGCTTCGATCCGTGCGTCCCGGTCAGCGAGAGCGGCCTCAAGCTGCGCTGAGCGTTGCTCTTCCTCGAAGTGATGGAGCTCACGCGAATGCATCTCGCGAACAGCCGCGTCCTTCTCGGCTCGGAGTGTGGTGATCTCGTCCAACAGGGGATCGAGCGTCCGCTTCGCGTCATCGAGATAGACCGCCGAATGCTCCTCAGAGCCGTAGCTTGTCCTCCGACCGACGCGAAACGACTTCTCGCTCAGCGCTTTCTCGGCTAGTGCCCGTAACCCCACAACATCAGCGCTCATGCGTCTGTGCTCCTCATCTCGAGATCGATCGGCGTCGGGGCTATGTGCTCGAAGTGCTGTTCGTACTCGTCCCCCCGGACTACCCAGTGGTCGGCGACTGTGCATCCTTGGGCGTAGTCACAGAAGGGCTTGCCCATCACTCGCTCCTCTGAATCTCTTGATCCCCGGCGTCACCATTGAGTCCGTGCGCATGCTGCTCAGCGAACTCCCATGCCCTCTCGTCGGTGCAACCAACTGCGACCTCTTCGCAGACGGTGCAATACAGGTCGTGCCTCTTGAAGGTCGAGCGGGTGACGGTGGCCGTCATCCACCCCATCCGCGCGGCTCGAAGCTGCGACAGCGCATCCATCGCGCTGTAGCCGCAGACCACGCACGGCGGCAGTACGAGCCGCCCCGAGGGCTCCTGCTCCTCCACGAACACGCACTCGTGCGCCTCGTTCTCAGGCATCTGGTCCCCCATCGTCGTGATCCAAGTAAGGCTCGATCTCGACGCCGCACGTCCCGCAGGTCATGCCTTCCCATGAGGCTGGCTTGATTGCGGCTTCGCCCGGCGTTCCATGCCGCAGGAATCGCGCGTAATGCGTGCTGCACAGCCCACGAACAATGCGGTTAGTCCTGGGGCATCCGTCTACTGAGCATTCACGGATAGAATCCATGGCAGCCCTCCAATCGGTTACGTCGATTGCTTGGGTTAGGCCCCGAGTTGAGTGTTTCCGCACTCCTCGGGGCTGTCCCAATTCTACTACTGATCTGGTCATTTTCCTGTTACCTTGTGCCTCGAATTGGCCTTGTTGGCTGGTATTCCTGCGGCCCGACGTGTGCGGGCAACGAACGCCCGGTCCCGGCCGGTCATTTCACACATCTGCTGGTCGGTGAGTCCTGCACGGGCCATGTCTCGGATGCGGGTTTCGAGGGTTTGGGGTGACAGGTACGGGCGCAACGCGGTCACGATCAGTTGCTGGACTGAGACACCCCGGTCGTCGGCGACGGTGGCGAGACGGCCCCACACAGTTGTCGGGAGAGTGAGCGAAACGCCTTTATCCACAGGGGTCGGCGGATTAGGAACTTGAGATTGTGTTCCTTGGTCTTGGAGACGTGCCGTTCCGTACGTACCGTCTCGTACCGTACGTACCGTGGCATTCGGCATCGCATGGTCCGCATGCATGCTCAGCGCATATGCTCGGGCATTGCTCACCGCATCACCCATTGCCCCACCTCGCGTTAGCTGCGGCACGGGCACGCTCGGATCTCGCTGCGGCCATCGTCTCGACGGTCTCTCTTGTGGGTTGGTGTTCGTCGTACCCCTTGACCCGCCATCCGCCTTCGAAGGTCTCGAAGAATCCACCGTCAACGAGAAGGCGGGCGATTGCGGGATTCCCGTGAATACGGGCCAGAACGGCTTTCTTGATGAGTCCGTCCGTTGCGTGGCGTCCGCTGTACTCGATCGCGAACTTCCACACGGCGATGGCTGCTAGTCCTCTCTGCCCGTGCTCGTCGATGAACTCGACCACCTTCGGGTGATCGTGGGTGTCGGTGTCCATCCGGACCCACGGCAATCCGTTAGCCATCAGCGGGACCTCTTTTGCATGACGTTTTCCTCTGCTTCGAGCTCCGCACTGGAACGGTCCCCGCGATCGGATCTAGCGCTTTCTCGGCTAGTGCCCGCAACCCCACAACATCAACTGTCGGTTCGGTCATGAACGGTAGATCGCTCCGTCGATGGCCTTCAATGCGGCGTCGTGCGTCATGTCGTGCTCCCATCCGTGTGTACGGGCATCAATGGGCCCCATTTCTTCTCGACGTGCTCGCGGGGGAACGGCGCGGTCTCGTACGAGTGCATGAGACCGTCGCTACCGACGAACCACGTATCGCCCTGGCTGTCGCGCCAGCGTTGCTTCTCGCGGGCGGCGCACGGTCCGTCGTGGTTCGGGTCGCGTGAGCACCACCAACCCTCGGGCGGGATGGCGCAGAACTCGGGCTCGTAGTCGCTCCATCCGCATCCGCCGTCCTGCTCCATGCAGACTCGGGCGCGGTCGTAGCCCTTCTCGGTGTCGAATCCGCACCGTGGGCACGGTCCGCCGCTCGTACCTCCGCAGAGGTAGGTTGCTCCTGCCATTACGGTCGTTCCTCTCGGGGGTTGTGGTGCGCGCCGGCGAGCGCGAGCATGCCGTCGGCGGCCGCGGCGACCGAACCTGAACCGGGGAAGAGGTCGACGAGCTCGTCGGTCGCGGGTTCGTATCCGAGGGCGTCGAGCACCCATCGGGTCCACTCGGGGGGTTTCGCGCCAACGAAGCCGGCGGTGGGTGGGTTGGCCGTGAGTACGTCTGAGACGCGCATGCCGGCGCGGCCGCGGCGTTCCTCGGGGATGAGGACGATCACGGGTTCCCACCGCGACATGAGCCGGCCGCCGCCTGGCATCGCGGTGGGGCGATGCCACGCCATGATCCGTGCGGCGATCGGCAGCGGGTGGTACGCGCCGAGCCCATCCGGGGTCGTGGCGATCGCCCACCCGTCGAACTCGTCGACGAGGCGCTCGAGGAGCCGGCGGTGCTCGGTGAGGTCGTCCCATGTTCCGGCCTCGGGGTGGAAGTCCGCCGCCGGCGAGTCCGTCGTAGACCGTGGTCCGTCGCCGTACCAACGCCGCGCTCGGGAGCGGGACGTGACGCGCAGCGGTCCCCCTTCGCGGTCTCGGCGTTCCGAGAACATCGGCGGGTAAGGCGGATCAGCGATCGCGAGGCGCATCGCTGGGGTGGTCCTTGATCTTGACGACGAGCAGGACGAGCGCGGCGAGCACAACCGCAGTGGACGCGACGACGGCGATCTCGAGGAGCGACACGGACCCGGTCGGGGGCAGTGCCCAGATGTCGGGGAAGTGGATCTCTTGGGTCCACTGGGAGCACACCGGCTTGACGTAGGCGTCGGGGGCGGTGCAGGTCGGTGGGTGGTTGACGATGTACGTGCCCGGGGGGAATCCTTCGGGGTCAGTGTCGATCCAGGTGGTCATGTCAGTCCTTCGGGGGAATCAGGAAGGGCCCCCGGCGGATGCCGGGGGCCCTGGGTCGTGCGGTGTTGGGTCAGTCGTTGTCGAAGTCGCCGCGCGCGGTGCGTGCGACCATCGACAGGACCCACACGGTGAGCCCGCCGACGACGACAGCGACTCCGAGCGCTCCGAGGGTGAGCGTCCATGCCAGCTCGATCTCGTTCATGCGGCGAGCCTCCTTCATGCGGCCCACGCCGCGTCGAGTTCGGCTCGCTTGGCGGAGGCGGCCTCAGCGGCTGCCTCCGCGTCGTCGAATATGCCGAGGTTGTGAGTGATGCCGTGACGCTGAACGCGCGCGCGCCATTTTGTGCCGAATCGGGATACGCCGAGGTGTCCCGAGACGTTGCCGATCCTCGGTCCGGCACGGTTGGCGGACTGCATGGAGTCGTCCGCTTCGCGAAGGTGCCGTGGGTTGACGCACGATCGGTTGTGGCACCGGTGGTCGATCTCCCGTTCGGTTGGCATCGACCCGTGAGTGAGCATCCACGCGATGCGGTGTGCGCCGACCATGCTGTTCTGGTATCGGAACCGCCCGTACCCGTCCGGCGTGAACCCTGCTGTCCACTCCCAACAGTCGAAGTCTCCCGCTTTCGCGACCTTCGCCCAGAAACGATCGGCGACAGTCCGCTCGCGCCGGAACTGAAAATCCGGCTTCTGACGCGCAAGCCACCGCCTGTAGTGAATCCGGCACCAGCCGCGCGCGTTGTGCGGTCGATCGCAACCGTCGACTGAGCATCCGCGACCACTCACGCGGCTCTCGCTTTCCTGCGTTCTTCGCGCTCACGACGCTTCATGTCGTCTTCGATGCTCTGGAAGATGGGCGCGTGCAGGGCGGACCATTCGAACCACTCACGTTGATAGTCACAGCCGTTCGTCCCACAAACGACGAGGATCTCGTCGAGATACTCCAGCGGTGCCTTTCGATAGAGATTTCGGTGAAGACACGTTGGACACAGGACGTACGGAATCGCCCTCCATTCCGCTTCGCTGTCGGGCCATCGGCGGAGCGCGCGCTGCATCCGGCGGATGAGCACGACCGCGCGCTTCGCGCCCTCGCGCGTGTTCACCATCTCTTCCGTGTTCTTGTTCCACGGCGCGATCGCATCGTCGACGAGCAGGAACGTCTCGTCGATGGACGCGGTCGACGGGATCGTCGGAGCGCCGAGGGCGTCCATGAGCTCGTCCGCGGCGATCCACGAGTCCGGCACGATCATCGACTGGTCAATCGAGCGCGAGACCTTCTCCCCCAGCGCTTGCCCGTTCGAGTCGATCGAGCGGAGGTGGAGGGTGAGCATCCCGACGCGATCGAGCGCATCGGTCAGCTTCGCCCAGCACACGTCGCACAGGAACCCGACGCTGGCGGAGCGCGGCACACAGCCACCGCACTCTGCCTGGTCCTCGCACGCCGCGTAATGCACGCCGCGCCGGCGACACGGCCAGGGCCGTTCGCCGAGCGGTACGCGGTCCAGATCGTTCGTGACACATACGCGGTCACTCATAGTGGGAACCTTCCTGCCCTCCGTGGACCTGCTGGACGTGGAACTCCATATCGGGGGCGGAGTAGGTGCGCCCGCACGCACGGCACGCGCGCGGCGGATTGACGTGGCACTGGCACTCGACGTCGCTGCACGGGCCCGGGTGGGTCGCTGTTCCGCGCCGGCATCCGGCGCAGCACTTCGCCGGCTTCCGGTTCAACTTCACGAGGAACTGCTCGAGCCACTTCTCGTCGTCGTTGAACACCCGGTGCTTCGGTGGTCTCGGATCACCCATCAGAACGGGGTCTCGTCTCCGGCGTACCACGCCTCTCCCGCCGGCGCCCCGCCGGGCTGAGCTGCCGCCCAATCCGTCGTCTGCGCCGGCGCCGCCGAGCCGCCCGAGCCATCACTGCGAGCAGCTCGGGTGACCTGTGCGGTCGCGTACCGCAGCGACGGGCCGATCTCGTCGACCTCGAGCTGCATCGCGATGCGCTTCTCGCCCTCAGCTGTCTCGTATGAGCGCTGCGTGAGCCGTCCGGTCGCGATGACACGCATGCCCTTGGTGAGCGAGCCCGCGACGTGCTCAGCGAACTCGCGCCACGCTGAGCACCGGAGGAACAGGGCGGTGCCGTCTTTCCACTCGTTTGACGCGCGGTCGAAGTTCCGCGGCGTCGACGCGATCGTGAAGTTGACCACGGGGAGCCCACTCTGCGTATAGCGGAGGTCCGGCGTGTCGGTCAGGTTGCCGACCACGGTCAGAATCGTTTCGTTCGCCATCAGGTGGCCTTTCTGTCGAGGGCGTTGCGGATGTCGTCGATTCGGTTCTCGGCGAGGGCGTCGATGAGGTCGGGTCGGTATTCGGCCCATGAGAGCTCGGAGCCGGGCCCGTCTGGGGCTATCACGACAACGGGCGCCGCCTTGTGGCCGAGCGAGAGGATCGCGGCGAGGTTGCCGTCGGTCGTGGCGTCGTCTTCCTCGTACGTGATGTGCTTCCTGTCCAGGTGCCGCTTGGTTGCGGTGCACTGGACACACGAGGGTTTGCTGTACACCGTCACGGGGACCGGTGCTGTCATTGGTTCTCCTTGTTGAGCGCCTGCAGGGCAGACAGGTTGGTTTCGGGCAGGTCGGGGTCGATGGGGCGGCCGAGCATGCGAGCGGCGATCGCGACGAGCGCGACGGCATCGGCCTCGTTGTCGTTGCGGACCACGAACTGCGGGTACCGGGCGCGGACCTGCTCGAGGACGGCTTTCTTGTCCGCGTTCCCGTTCCCCGTGGCGTATTTCGCGCGGGTCTTGGGTGACACGACCAGCGCCGAGTCATTCACGGCCCGCGCGAGTCTCGCCGCGGTGATCCACCACCCGCCGAGGATCTTCCCGCGATGCGCGCTCGGCGCGTGGTGCAGGGGACTTTCGAACACGAGGAAGTCGCCTCGGGCGAGATCCGACCATGCCTCCGCCTTGTCGGCAATGAACGTGAGCCGCTCCGCGATGGACTGGACCGTGCCGTCGTCCTTTGGTGGCTTGATCGTGCATGTGTCGGTCGCGCCGTTGTCGCCGAGGATGGCGAGGCCGGTACCGGTGATCGAGAAGTCCACGCCGAGGATCACGGTGTCTCCGTTTCGGGAAGGTCGAGGGCGCGGTGCTCGAGCCCGTCTTGGCGGCCCCAGCCGGCGGGGCGTTCCCCGCCGATGTGGCGCCAGAGGTTGTTGTAGGCGGGGAACGCGCGACCGCACGTGCACCGGTAGGTGTGCGCGATCATGCAGCCGTACTGCCAGGGCGCCCAGGACTGCCACCAGTACCGTTCGCGGAAGTCAGGCAGGCCAACGAAGGAGCGTTCGGTTCCCGAACGTCGGCAAAGCACGCACTCCACGCGCCCCGTCTTGAGTCGCACGAACTGTGTCGGGTCGAGCAGGCTCGGGTCTGACCGGATGGCCTGCTTAACGGCTTCGTCCTGCCGACGTCCGCTCACGACGGGTTCACAGGGCCGCTTCGATAGCGGTGATCGTCTGCTCGTCGAGTCCACGCAGCCCGAGCGCACCCTTGAAGAGGATCGGTTCGCGCAGCGGCCGCGCGTTCGCCAGCTCGAGGTGCCATCCGTCGTCGAAGCTCTCCGCCCATTTCGAGCAGAGCTGCCCGGTGGGCGTGGCGTTGTCCCAGCAGACCGGGGCGCCGACCTTGCCGGGCAGGGAACTCGTGGTGACGTGGTGTGCGGCGACGAGTTCGACGACGCCGATGATCGCTCCGAAGTGCAGCTGGTAGTCGTCGCCCTCGCGGCGCCAGATGTCCATGAGGAGTTCCCACTGCGGGGTGTCGGCGGCGTCCGCTTTGGTCAGGCCGGCGTGGATCGCGACGGGGCCGCGGTAGCCGCCGAGCGAGCGTCCGCGGTTCTCGACGTCCTTGCCGCCGTGGATGATGGCGTGCGCCCACGGGTTCTGTACGGTCAGGATTCTCATGAAGTGATCTCCCAGAGAGTTCGGGCGACCCCTGTGGGGCCGGTTTCGGTTCGGGGTCGGCTGGGCATGCTCCAACCGCCGCGAGGTGGTCGTTGAGCTATGACGCGGAAGCCGGCGGCGCGGAGACTCGCTCCTGTCTCGCCGTCCTGCGTGTAGGTGATGAGCCGGTCGTAACCGAGCGCGAAGGTTATGCGCTTGGCTGCGCCGTAGAGCATGCTGTTCGCGTCGCGTGTGCCATCGGTCGCGGTGCGTTTCACCTCGAGCGTGTAGCCCCAGTTCGACTGAATTACTCGGGAGGTAGGCCGACCGAGGATCGCGACTCCGACGAGGAGCTCGCCGCGTGCAACGCCGACGCTGATCTTGTGACCCTTCGGCGCTGAGTGGTGCCGGTGATGCTCGGTGACGAACTCCTGGGCGTGGCGCAGATCGACAGGAACGATTCGTAGTCGATCGCTCACCCGGCCACCTCCGCGAAGACGTTGTCCCACGCGGACAACTCAGCGGGCTCAGCGATGAGAGACGCGAGGATCGCTTCGGCCATGAGCGGAGGTACGGCGTTGCCAACCATCTGGAAACGCGCCGTCTGAGTCCCGCGCCAGACGAAGTCGGGCGGGAAAGACTGCAGCGCTGCGGCCTCCTCGAGCGTCACGCGTATCGCGGTGGACCCGGCACGGTCGCCGTAGCGTTCGCGCGCGTCGGATCGGCGCTCGAGGTCGGATGCGTTCACCTTGTGTCCCGGCGCCCATACGCGCGAGTCCCCAGCGATCGTCGTCGCTGGCCTGTTGAAGACACATGCGGCGGTGCCGCTCCCGGTGATCGTGTGAGCGGGCTCTGCAATCGGGCGGACGCGTTGGCCTACCATTTCGCCTGCTTGGCGGCCAGCTCCGAGAAATCCTCGTTCTGCTGTGAAGCGTTCCCATGAGCGCGCTTTTCCCGTGACGTTCAGCGCGGGGCCGGACGCCGGGCGCAGATCCCGCTCGCGGTACTCGACACCGTCGATCTCGACGACTTCGCGGCCATCGCCGAGGCGTGGGAAGCCGACCAGCTCGTTCGCGTCCCATCCGAGCGCTTCGGCCATCGAGACCCACGGGGCTACTCCCTCGTCGAGCCGTTCCGGGTGTGACGGGTAGTAGCGGGAGTGCGTGGGACTGGGTGGCTTCACGGGCCCGTCCAGTCGTGCGAGCAGGATCGCGCGTTCGCGGGTCTGTGGGACTCCGTACTGCTCCGACCTGATGAGTCCCGACCATGCCGAGTACCCGAGGGTGCGGAGCACGCTTGCGATCCTGCGCCATACCGGCAAGACGGGTGGGACCTGCTCGAGCGCCACGAGCTCGGGGCGATGCTGGAAGATGTGCGCGAGCGGGGTGAGGACAAGGGCGGTTCGCTCGTCCATCTTCTCGTTCAGCTCGAGCAGACGGGACGCGCTCTTCCAGCGCTCGTCGTCGATGGCTTGGTAGACGTCCTCGAGCGCCTGGCGTCCTTCGCCACCGCCTGACATGCTGAACGTCTGGCACGGCGGTGAGCTTTTGTAGAGGCGGTGCGCCGGCACGAGTCCAGGGTTGAGAAGTCCCGCCCACACGTTCCGATAGATCGTCCGCATGCCGTTCGCTGTGCGGGTTCGGATGACTGTCGGGTTGATATCAACCCCGTACTCTCGGATGCCGAGGCGATGGCACGCGACGCCCCATCCGATCCCGGCGAAGTGATCGACGGCCGTGACTGGCGATTCGCTCGGGATTCGGATGAGGGGTGTCACATCATTCCTTCACGAAGAAGGGCCGCCCGAAGGCGACCCTGTGTGGTGTGCGGTTTGGTTCAGGCGGCGGCGATCTCCGCCTGGTCGTAGCCGCTTAGTTCGAGGTCGGCGCCGATGCGTTCGACCGTTCTGGGGCTGCATCCGATCCATTTGGCGATGCGGGTTCTGGACCACTGGCGAGTGTGAAGTCGCTTGACGGTCTCGCGCCGCTCCCGTGGGGACAGCCGTGGGTGTTCGCCTCGGATCGCGGCCTCGACGAGTGCTTCGTCGAGACGCGCGAGGAAACCGACGGTGATGCCGATGATCGGTTCCCAGTCCTCGGCGGGGACAGCGTTCGGATCATCGATCGTGTCGTCATCCCAAGCGAGAGGGGGCGGCCAACCGTTCTCGAGCGCCCACCTCTTCGCCTTGGTGATCGCGCTCTGCTCGTGCGGGGACCGGGCAACCGGTGGGGTCGCCCACAGGTCGTCGTAGATCGCCGCGATGCGATGCGCGGTAGCCGTCTGCACACGCCGGACCGTGTACATATGGCTGATCAGGGACTGCGAGAACCCATACCGCTCGGCGATGAGGCGTCCCGACCAGCCGATCGCTCCCAGCGCTCGGAGACGGCGCTGTGTGCCGATCGCGTCGACGAGGAGTTCCCGGCCCGCGGCACGGATGCGCTTGCGCCAGTATTCATACTCCGCTCGACCGAGCCGACAGTCCCCACAGCCGCACGAGTGACTGACGTAGCAGGTTCCGTTCGCTCCGTGCGCGTGATCGGCGGGACAGACCGCCTTGTCGCTCATAGCCGTCCGGCTTCTCGGAGCTTGGCCTCCGCGAGGGAGACCCGCTGGAACGTGTCTGCGTCGCCGCCCATGTCGGGGTGCGCCGCGCGCCGCGCTCGACGAATGACCCGCGGGAGGTGAACCTCGGGTGCTTCGTAAACGTCCGCGGCGACGCCGCTGATCTCTCGCAGGAACCGAAGCGCGTCCTCTGCCGTGGCGAACCCGGCGGGCGCCGCCGTCGCTTCGAGTGCGAGGAATCCTCGGTACTGCTCGCCGCGTTTCGTGACGCCGTAGCGGTCGACCTTCCGGAGCGCCTCGAGCGCGAGCGCGATCGCTCGGAGGTTGTCCTGCCATGTCGTGAACGTGTCGCACGGGTAGGACAGGCGGCCGTGGCGGGAGTCCATCGAGAAGATCACGCCGGGATGCTCGGGGCGGGCGTCGGCGCGCGGCCGACCGTCGATGCGGAACTGGCCGGCCGGGACCGCGATGAGCAGCTCTGCTGTCCTGATCTGGGCATCAGTAGCCGCGAGGTGCCATGTCTCCCGGTCGAGGAGCTTGAGCGTCTCCGTCAGCGTCGTGCGGAACGGCGAAGACTTCCGGGTCTTCGTGAGAAGACCGGGCCACTCGCCGATCGGGGCGACGGTCATCTTGTCGGGCCATGCGCTCATCGTGTGCTCCTGCTGGCTTGTCGGTACTGGTCCATGTAGACGTGGAACTGCTGGTCGCTGAGTCGGTTCTCCGCGGCGAGGAACGCAGCCGAGAAGCTCGCTCCTGATGCCCGCCCTTCGCGAATGCTGTCCGAGACCTCCTGGTCGTAGGCGCGTCGCGCGGAGACAGCGGCCGCGACCGGGTCTGTCACGACTCCCCCGCGCTCGATCAGCGCGGCTTGCTGGTCGAGGTCTGCGATGAGCCGCTGCAGCACCGCTCGGTCGACGAAGTGGGCCCGGCCTGTGATGGCTCGACCGAGGGCGTCACGCACGGTCTCAAGGTCGTCGGTGGTTCTGATAGTGGTCATGGGCACATGCACCTTCCGTTGAGTGCTGTCTCGGTGAAGCAGTCCGGGCACACCGGTCGTTTCTCCTCGACCGGGCACGTGGCGTGTACCCACCGCATGTCGGCGTTTCGGACGATCAGGTCGCCGACCTGGATGAACCGACCACATTCGGGGCAAACAGCCGGATGTTTCGCTTCGATGGGTTCCACGTCAGGCCGCCTTTCGGTCTCGTTCGCATCGGTCGCACGGCAGCGGATAGTCCGGGTGCTGTGAGCACATGCCGCTGACCTCGCCCTTTCGAGGCGGGACGGGCGTCGGCCGCGACTTCTCGTCGCGCTTCGTCGCTTCGAATCGCATCCGCGCGTTGGCGCACGCCTTGCAGGGTTTGTCGGTTCCCGTGGGGTGGTGATGGCAGAACGGAGAGGGCGCTGTAGCGCCGCCCCCTCTCCTCTGTTCCTCTGTTCCTCTGTTCCCCTGTTCCCCTGTTCCAGGCGCGAGGGCTCGCGAGGCTTCGCGAATGTTCGCGCCTGGCTCGCGAATGATCGACTCCTTGTAGTCGTAAGTACCGTCTGGCCTGGGCATTCGTCCCGGCTGAGGCTTGTCGACTCGTTGGAACGACTCCCAGAAGGACAGGTAGAGCAACTTCGTGCCGTCAACCTCGTATCGGTGCAGCAGACCCGCTCCCGACAGCTCGGTGAGGGCTTCCGAGACCCTCGCGACAGTTCGCGAGGAGTCGCGAACTAGATCGCGTTGGAACAGGTCACCGACGATCAGGGCCAGATCGTCCCTGCCGACCCCGTTATCGTCGACGAACGATTCGAGCCCTTTCAGCACGAGTCGTGCGTCCCAGGAGACGGAGGCGACGCGCTCAGACCTCCAGAACTCGGGCTTAGTGCTGCGAATCCGCATTGTGGACGGCCTCCATCAGGTCTGTGATCGCGCCCGGTCCCAGCTCGAAGCATTCGGTGAATCCGATCCCTCCGGCTCCGAGCGTCGGCACGGCGTCCCGCCATGTTTTGAAAGCGCGGGGGCCGAGCTTCGCGGCGACCGCGAGGAGAGTGTGTTCGAGGTCTGTCGTCGCGTTGTGGATAAGCGCGAGGATCTGCGCGCCGTTCCGCTCGTGCCGGCGCACCCTCGAGGGGAGGATGGTCTGGCCGACTTTCACGATTCCGAGCTGTGGCCAATGGGCGACGTAGACGGTCGTTCGCATCAGCTGAACTCCCCGTTGTGGAACGAGAAGAAGTAGGGATCGAGCCACGAGTGAGTCGTGTCGATGTCCGGGTCGTGGACCTCGAAGTCGTATTGGCGGCGTCGTGACTCGCGCGAGGTGGACTCGACGCCGCGGACGAACTCGCCGAGTTCGTGCTCCTTGCCGTGCTCGTCGACGATGGTCAGAGTCTCGAACTTCGTGCCGTGCGTCAGGAAGTCTTTCCAGGCCGTCCACGTCGGAAAGACCTGCCCGTTGAACATCACGAGCGACTTACAGATGTGCAGGCGGATGGTGACGTTCTGAGCGCCGGGCGGCGTCCAGTGGGCGTAGTAGTTCGTGCCCACGGGGGCACCTCCTATGGTTCGGGGGCGAGCAGGACGCGAGTCCCGTCGGGGCTGAGAAGCCACCTCCGTGCGCGCCAGTCGACGAGCGGGATGGTGGCGGGGTTGGTGCCTTGCCGGAGGTTGAAGCCGCGCTCTCGGGCTTCGTCGCGGTGGCTTTCGATGTGCTCGTGGCATCCGGTGGTCGCTGATCCGTGTACGAGCACGAGGTTGTGGGCCTGGTTCGTGTCGGCGAGGCGCGAGCCACCCATCGCGCGAGCGCGACGGTGCTGCAGCGAGTAGTGGCCCCAGTCGATGAGCACGGGCTTCCCGCACCACTGGCAGCGCGGGACACCCTGCGCGTCGGTGTCCCGCGCGACGACGATCCAGCGTGTCTTCGGCGTGACCGCAGCGCTCATATCGGGATGATGTCGAACGTCTCGGAGAGCGGCTTCCACGAGCCGTTACACGACGAGCACTTGAACACCATCCCGAACGCGCTCTGAGCACCGATCCTGCGATGGTGGGCTTCGCAAACGAGGTTCCGCTTGCCGCACGCCTTGCATCGGTAGTTCCACGCGGCTTCGTTCGAGCATCCAGGTACCTCGCACGGCACTTCTTCTTCGAGGTCGACCCACGACAGGTCGATGTCCGTGCCCTCGATCGGCGCGACCGTGCTCACCGGTGGCCCATCATCGCGGCGTGGTTCGCCTTGTTGATGTTGAGCAGGCCGTTGAAGCGCGTCGTGTAAGCCTTGAGTGAGTCGGCAGCGTAGTGCCAGGCGACCTTCGCGTTGTCACGCGCAAGCCGCTCATCCATCGCGTCGACGAGCGCACGGGACCGCGCGTACGTGGCGGTCTTCCCTTCGTCGAGGTAGTGCGCGCGTCGCTCCTCGATCTTCGCGAGCAGGGCCCGCTCTTTCGCGTAGCGATCCTCGTTCAGCGCCGCGAGCTCTCCGGGCAGCTGCTCGAGCCTCTCTCCGAGGACGACGATGAGCTGCTCGAGCTCTGGGGGGTTCGTCGTGTCGAACTCGACGATCTCGCCGGCGGCGGTGATGACCTCGACGATGCTCACGTGGCCGCCTTCGCTTCCCTCGCGAGCACGCCGACACGGGTGAGCCCGACCGTGCGGATCACGTCGGTGAAGTCTCCGGACTCTTTCGCCCATCCCATGATGGTGTTCACGTCTTCTGCCGTCTTGGCGTCCCGAATGAGAGCGGCGTAGTCCGTGGCCGGCTCCTTGGCAGCCGGCGCGGGCGACGAATCGACCGGCGACACCCACGTGCTCTCCTCGGCGACCTGTCGATCCTGGATGACGTCACGGAACGCGCGGCGGAGCGCGGCACGGACGGCCGCGGCGCCGAACAGAGCGTGGGGTGCCTTGAGCCACCTCGAAAGCCAGAACATGCCTTCCTCCGTGGCGGCATCGGGAACGGACTCGTCCCAGCCGATCGTGACGACCGTGTCGATCTTGACGCCCTTGCGGCAGACGGTCGCCCGCGCGTACTTCGGATGCGTCACGTCCTCCGTGAGGACCATGAACGGCACCCACACGGTGAGGTCATCGGAGAACTCGACGACGGTGCCACGCCACTCGCCCGTAGCGATAGCCGCGCGCTCGAACTCGGCGATGGTCTCCTTCACTTCGTCGCTCATGCGCTCAGCTCTCTCTCGAACGCGCGCGCGGCGCGCAGCGCGAACAGAAGGTCATCGGCCAGCGGAATGAGCTTCAACTGGATCTGGACGATCTTCGGATGGTCCCGCTCGATGCGGATGGATTTCGGGTTGCCCTGGCGGAGTTCACCGTTACGGAGGATCTCGCCCCACACCCACTCGACCCAGTCGGCCTCGGGGAAGCAGTAGAGCTGGAACGCGACCTGCCTCCACTCGGCAAGAGTCGGACCGGTCACGATGATGCCGTGCTTCGCTTTCACCTCTGCGAGGCCGACCCGGCCGTTCGGTAGCTCGAGGATGCCGTCGGGTGTGCATGCGTGCCCGGGCTCGCGTTCCGAATGGATCAACGCGGTGTTGCCCGGGATGCCAGCCCACGCGAGCAACATCGGCTCCCATCGCTGGCCCGACGCTGTGTACGCGTTGCCGAGCCAGGCACGATCGGCGAGCTTGCTTTTGAGGACCGACTCGACCGATGACTCGCGCGCGAGCGCTTTCGCGTCAGACGCCCCCACGATGTCGTAGCGTGCCCGCAGCCAGGACTCTCGGCTATCACCGGCGTCGATGATGCGATCGCGCCAGCTCATCCCGCGGCGTCCTGCAGCTCGCCGTCGACGATCGTGAAGCCGATCGCCCGGGACTGGTCGCGGTCCCGCTCCATGAGTACCGTGTACCCGCGCTCATCGGCCATCGCCTCGATCGCCTCGACTGATTTCTCGTCGAGCAAGTCGCCGTCCTTGACGATGACGAGACGCAGCTTCGGATTCCCGGCCGTGGCGATCGCGAATGCGACCGAGCGGCGGGCCGCGGAGTTGGTCTGCGAGAACGGGATGCCGTTGAACGTGATGCCCTCTTCGTCGACCGATAGGCCGTCGACGGGGAACACGGCCTCGGCGAGCGCGGCGCGCTTTCGTGCGTCGATGTCGTCGAGGTTGGTCTGCGCGGCGGCGTGGTAGTCGGCAGCTCGGGCGAGCTGCGCCTCGAGTTCGTGGTACTCGGCCGCTGCGCGCACGGCGTCGTTGATGTCCTCGACGTCACGGAGGCGGGCGCGCATCGGCTCGGTGTCGATGAGGTCCGCAAGCGATGTCTCGGCAGCTTCGTCGAGCGCGGCCCGCGCCGCGACGAGTTCAGCCTCAAGGTCGCGGATCTGGTTCTCGATCGCGCTGACGTTCAGTCTCGCTCGCTCGACGGATCGGTTGTGGGCGTCGGCCTCGCGGATCTCGTCGAGGATGTCCGTGGCGGAGACCTTCTCGGCCGGCAGGTCGGCCGCGGGCTTCGGCATGGAGTGGAGGGCGCCCTGCAGGCGCTTCAACTCTCGCCCGGCGTCTGCTCGCCGCGACTCCGCGCCTGCTTTCTGCCGTGCCAGTTCGTCGAGGTCGATAGGCAGGTCGACCTTCGCGAGCAGAGCGTCGCGCTGCTTCTTCTCGTCGAGGTTCAGGAACGCGACGGGGTCGAAGATGAGACCGCCGGTGAGTTCGGCGACGATCTCGGCGGGGCGGCTGTACTTGGCGCCGTCTAGGTGCGTGGGTCAGATCCTTCCGTTAACGCGCCGGGGTGAATCCGGTGGATAGCGCGGGGTGCTGGGAGAATCGATTCATGACGGTGACTGCCAGCCTGGAGGGTCTGTTCGAGGTCGAGCCGGGTGAGGCGCGGGCGCCGGGATCGGCTGCACCGGCGGGTGCGGGCAAGACGTTCCGTGGGTATGACCAGGGGCAGTGTTTCCTGCTCCCGCCGAGTCTGGATGACTGGCTGGACGAGGATGATGAGGCCCGGTTCATCTCCGAGGTCGTCGAAGAGCTCTTGGATCTGACGCCGGTCTACGCGTCGTACGCGTCCGCCTCGGGTGCGCCTCCGTATGACCCGCGGATGATGTTGAAGCTGCTGCTGTTCGCGTACGCGACGGGCGTGACCTCGTCTCGTGAGTTGGAGCGGCGCTGCAAGCGCGATATCGCCTTCCGGTGGCTGTCGGGCAACCAGGCGCCCGACTACCGGTCGCTGGCCCGGTTTCGTCGGCGTCACCTGGATGCCCTGCCGGGGTTGTTCCTGCAGGTGCTGCGGGTCTGCGCGGAGGCGGGGCTGGTGCGGTTGGGGCGGGTCGCGCTGGATGGCACGAAGCTGGCTGCGAACGCGTCGCGGCATAAGGCGATGAGCTATGACCGGATCGTGCCGAAGATCGATCAGCTCCAAGCCGAGGTCGCTGCGCTGCTCGCCGAGGCGGAGGCGGTCGATGAGGCCGAGGATCAGCAGTTCGGCCAGGACCGGCGCGGGGACGAGGTCGCCCCGGAGCTGGCCCGCCGTGAGGGGCGCCTGGCAAAACTACGTGCCGCGAAGGACGCGATCGAGGCCGACGCCGCCGAGAAGGCGGCAGCCGTGGCGCGGAAGAAGGCCGACGCCGCCGGTCAGCCCCCTGAGCAGGCCGACGCGGCCGTCGCGACTGCGGTGGACACGGCGGCGCCGAAGCCGAAAGCGCAACGCAATTTCACCGATCCTGAGGCGCGGATGATGAAGACGGTCCGCGGCTTCGATTACGCGTTCAACGCGCAGGCCGTTGTCGATGAGGGCCACCAGATCGTGTTGAGCGCCGAGGTCACCCAGCAGGCCACCGATATCCAGCAGTTCGTCCCGATGGCCGAGCAGACCCTACGGAACCTCGACGCGGCAGGAATCGAGCGTTCCCCAGAGGTCGTCCTCGCTGACGCGGGCTACTGCTCGGAAGCCAACCTCGAAGCCGCCGACGATCTGGACGCACAGGTGTTGATCGCGACGGGACGGCAACGTCACGGCGAGAGCTTCCCTACCGCCGGCGCCCCGGACCCGGCCCCAGAGGACGCGAGCCGGCGGGAGCGGATGGCGCACGCGCTGCGCACCGAGCAGGGCCGCACCGACTACGCGCGCCGCAAAGCCATCGTTGAACCCGCGTTCGGGCAGATGAAGACCCGGCAAAACGCCGGACAGCTCCGGCTACGCGGACTCGCCGGCGCCCAAGGCGAATGGCTACTCCACACGATCTGCCACAACCTCCGCAAGCTCCGCGTCGCTACAGCCGCCGGGCTGGCGCCCGCATAGGCCTCCCCAGGGGTCCCTGGGCGTCACAGCACGCACCGACAGTCGCCACGAGCCCCTCGCCGTGCGATCCCGCACGCTCTCACACCGCAACGGCCCGCCCGTTCCCGTTCGCGACCGTCAGCGCGCGATGCCAGAGTCAACGCCGCGCGCCACGCCACCCGATTCTGACCCGCGCACCTAGACTTATCGGGCCATGATTCGACCCGACCTCAGCCTGCCGATTCCCGACAACATCGGCGCCGCGCACTTCATCGGCATCGGTGGATCCGGGATGTCTGGGCTCGCCCGGATGTTCCTGGCCCGCGGCATCCGGGTCTCGGGGTCCGACCGCGCCGACAGCGACGCGCTGCGTCAGCTCGCGTTGCTCGGGGCGCGCGTGCATGTCGGGCACGACGCTGCCAATCTCGGCGACGCCGACACCGTCATCCACACCGGCGCGATCTGGCCCGAGAACCCCGAGTACGTCCTCGCGAAGGAGCGGGGGATGCCGGTCATCCATCGTTCGCAGGCGTTGCACTGGCTCATCGGTGGTCGCCGTCTCGTTTCGGTCGCCGGCGCGCACGGCAAGACAACCTCGACCGGAATGATCATCACCGCTCTGCACGAGCTGGGCGCCGATCCGAGTTTCGTCAACGGGGGAGTGATCGCGCAGCTCGGCACCTCGAGCGGCACGGGCGTCGACGAATTGTTCGTGGTCGAGGCGGACGAGTCCGACGGCACGTTCCTGCTGTACGACACGTCGATCGCCCTCATCACGAATGTCGACCCCGATCACCTCGACCACTACGGAACGAACGACGCGTTCGATGACGCCTTCGCGCGCTTCGCCGACGCGGCCCGCGAGAGCGTCGTCATCTCGGCCGACGACCCCGGGGCGCTGCGGGTCACCGCCCGCCTCACGCATCCGAACGTCATCACCTTCGGGGAATCGGATGGTGCGGACGTGCGTGTCACCGACATCACCACCGACGGCCCGGTGTCGTTTGCGCTGACCTACCGCGGCGCGACGGAGCGGGCCCGGCTCGAGATCCCCGGTGCACACAACGCGATCAATGCCGCGGGTGTCGTCGCTGTGCTGCTCTCGCTCGGGTACGAGCTCGAGCCCGCCCTGCGCGCGGTCGAGGGGTTCGCGGGCACGATCCGGCGCTTCGAATTGCACGGCGTCACGCGCGGGGTGAGCGTCTTCGACGACTACGCGCACCACCCCACCGAGGTGGCGGCAGCCCTGGCTGCGGCGCGGACCGTTATCGGCGAGGGCCGCATCATCGCCGTGCACCAGCCGCACACGTACTCCCGCACGCAGCAGATGTATCGCGAGTTCGCCGAAGTGCTCGAGGAGTACGCAGACCACACCGTCGTGCTCGACGTCTATGGTGCCCGCGAGGATCCCATCCCGGGTGTCACCGGCGCCCTCGTCCGCGACGCCTTCGCGGCCCCCGATCACGTCGCGTACGTTGCGGACTGGCAAGAGGCGGCCGACTACACGGCAACGGTGGCGCGAGAGGGCGACTACGTCATCACCCTCGGCTGCGGCAACGTGTACCTGATCATTCCGCAGCTGCTCGAAGCTCTTTCGCACACGGCGCCGGCCGGCGTCACGGACTGACGGATGCGTCGGCCCCCGCCGCTTCCCGCGCCCGAGACATCCGGGGCAGGCTCGAAGCGCACATCGCGTTCGTGGGATGAGCCGCGTTCGTGGGGCGACGAGCGTTCGAGGGACGACGGAGCGACCGTTCCTCGTAGCGACGAGAGTCTGGGTGAAGACGCATCCGTCGGCCCTGCTCCATCCGACGCGCAACCGTCGCCGAGAGGCGAGCCGGCGGTAGACGAGGCGGCGACCCCTGAACGGGGTGAAGACCAGACGGCCCCGGATGCCGCTCCCCGACGCACGGGAATCCGTGACGTCTGGCGTGCCGCACGTGCACGTCGCCGCGCGTTGCGTCGCGAGGTGCGCCGCTTCACTGTCCGCAGCCGGCGTCGTCGTCTCGTGTGGCTCGTGAGTAGCGCCGCCGTGCTGATGCTGATCGTCGGCAGCGTCGGCGCGGCCTATAGCCCGCTGTTCGCGGTCGAGCGGATCGAGGTCGTCGGCACGGCCTCGTTGCCCGCGACGACGGTCGAGGAGGCCCTGACCGGCCAGATCGGGACGCCCCTGCCGCTCGTGGATGCGAGCGCCGTCAAGGCCGCGCTGGTGGCCTTCCCCCTGGTCGAGTCGTACACGCTCGAGGCACGCCCGCCGCATGACCTGGTGGTGCGGATCGTCGAACGCACACCCATCGGGGTCATCCAGACGGATGCCGGGTGGACGCTCGTCGATGCTGCCGGCGTGGCGCTGGAGACCAGCCCGAACCCACCGGACGGTCGCCCCATCCTCGAAATCGCCGGCGGGACGACATCCGGGGCGTTCGAGTCGGCGGGACTCGTTATGCGCGCCCTCCCGGAAGCGATCGCGACCCAGGTGGCGCGCATCGCGGCGACCACGCGCGACGATGTCACTCTCACGCTCGCGAGCGGCGCCCAGGTCGTCTGGGGAGCTGTCGAAGAGACGGCGCTCAAGGCCGTGAATCTCGACCGGGCGATGGCTGCTCGGCCTGGTATGTCGGTGTACGACGTCTCGTCGCCCGCATCCGTCGTCGTCCGCTGACTCTCGCTGCTGCGAGCTTCTGCACCTGAGGTTTTCGTCCGTGTGCCGCGACACGCCGCGCGCCTGCGGGCGCCTGCGGAGCCCCGGCCTACCGTGTGAACAGAGGAAATGCATACCGGGCATTTCTTTACAGTTCTACTTGAGGTTGAAGGTTTCACCCAGGTTCGCGACACGGAGGCCGGCATGAGCCAGAACCAGAACTACCTCGCCGTTATCAAGGTCGTCGGCGTCGGCGGCGGCGGCGTCAACGCCGTCAACCGCATGATCGAGCTCGGGCTGCGCGGTGTCGAGTTCATCGCGATCAACACCGACGCGCAGGCGCTCCTCATGAGCGACGCCGATGTCAAGCTCGATGTCGGTCGCGAGATCACCCGCGGCCTCGGCGCCGGCGCCGACCCCGAGGTGGGACGCCGTGCGGCAGAGGACCACGCCGAAGAGATCGAAGAGGCCCTGCGCGGCGCCGACATGGTGTTCGTCACAGCGGGCGAGGGTGGTGGCACCGGCACCGGTGGCGCACCCGTCGTCGCCAAGATCGCGAAGTCGATCGGCGCCCTCACGATCGGTGTCGTCACGAAGCCGTTCTCGTTCGAGGGACGCCGTCGTCAGACGCAGGCCGACACGGGCGTGGCCAAGCTCAAGGAAGAGGTCGACACCCTCATCGTGGTGCCGAACGACCGCCTGCTCGAGATCAGCGATCGCGGAATCTCGATGATCGAGGCGTTCGCGACGGCAGACCAGGTGCTTCTCGCCGGTGTCCAGGGCATCACCGACCTCATCACGACTCCCGGTCTCATCAACCTCGACTTCGCCGACGTCAAGTCGGTCATGCAGGGAGCGGGATCAGCCCTCATGGGTATCGGCTCCGCCCGCGGCGCGGATCGCGCAATCAAGGCTGCCGAGCTCGCGGTCGAATCTCCGCTGCTCGAGGCCTCGATCGAGGGTGCGCACGGTGTGCTGCTCTCGATCCAAGGTGGCTCGAACCTGGGAATCTTCGAGATCAACGATGCCGCGCAGCTCGTCAAAGAGGCGGCGCACCCCGAGGCCAACATCATCTTCGGTACGGTCATCGACGACACGCTCGGCGACGAAGTGCGCGTCACGGTGATTGCGGCCGGATTCGACGGCGGAGAACCCCTGCAGCGCAGCGAGCCCGTCGTCGCTCAGCGACAGGCGCCCGCCCTGCCGGTCGCCACGGCCGACGAGGCAGCCGAGGTCAAGGCCCCCGTGCGCGAGTCGGTTTCGGTCGGCTCCGCGTCCGGCCCGATCGTTCCCGAGGCTGCGGGTTTCGACTCCGCGTTCGGTGACGACGATCTCGACATCCCGGACTTCCTGAAGTAGCGGTATCCCGCAACGGATGCCGCGGCCCGCGAGAGGTGCCGCATGACCGAAGTGGCCCCTCTCGCGGACCGACTGGCGTTGTTGGACGAACGCGTCGCAGCCGCGGCCCGGACGGCCGGACGCGACCCGGCTGAGATCACGCGGATCGTCGTGACGAAGTTCCATCCGGCGCAGCTGGTGCGCGATCTGCACGCCCTCGGCGTCCGAGACGTCGGTGAGAACCGCCAGCAAGAGATCTCCGCAAAACGTGCTGAGCTCGCGGACCTCGCGGACATGCGCTGGCACTTTGTCGGGCAGATCCAGACGAACAAGGCGCGTGCCGTGCGGGCCGCCGCATCCGTCGTTCACTCGGTGGATCGGACCAAGCTCGCCGACGCTCTCAGTGGCGCCGCGGACGCCGGGACGCCGCCGCTCGACGTGCTCGTGCAGATCAATCTGACGGCCGACGCGGGACGCGGCGGAACGAATGAGTCGGACGTCGTGGCCCTCGCCGAACACGTCGCCGGATGCGCCGGACTCCGGCTGCGCGGCGTCATGGCTGTGGCGCCGCTCGACGAGAATCCCGCCGCGGCCTTCGCACGCTTGGCCGAGCACGCCGCACGGGTCCGCGCCGTGGTGCCCGACGCATCCTGGATCAGCGCCGGGATGACGGGGGATTTCGAAGAAGCGATCGCCGTCGGCGCGACACACCTGCGGATCGGGTCCGCAATCACGGGCAACCGACCCGCCCGCGGTTAACCTCGAAACAGACGAGCCAACACGGAGGATGCGATGTCGAACCCGCTCAAGAAGACCATGGTCTACCTCGGTCTTGCCGACGAAGAAGAAGTCGTCGACGAGCCGCAGCAGCAGCACTCGCGCGTGCACGCCGTCGAGCCCAAGGGCACGGTGACGCCCCTTCGTCCGAAGGCCGTCCACCAGCCCGCAGCGGGCGGACTGACCGAGATCCTCACGGTGCACCCCAAGCAGTACCGCGACGCCCAGGTGATCGCCGAGAACTTCCGCGAGGGCATCCCCGTGATCATCAACCTCTCGCAGATGAGCGACGCCGACGCGCGCCGCCTCATCGACTTCGCGAGCGGACTGTCGCTGGGACTGTACGGACGCATCGAGCGGGTCACGAGCAAGGTCTTCCTGCTCTCGCCCGAGCACGTCGAGGTTTCGGGTGACGGCGGCATCCCGCACGCCGACCCGGACGCCGCGCCCTTCTCCGCGTCGTAGTCTGTATACGTGGAACTGCTGAGGCTCATTGCGTCGATCCTCAACGGTCTGATCCTGCTGTACGTGTTCGTGCTGCTGGGGCGACTCATTCTCGAGTACATCCCGGTCTTCAATCGCGAATGGCGTCCTCGGGGTGCCGGGCTCATCTTCGCTGAAATCGTCTACACCGTGACGGATCCTCCGATCCGGCTTTTTCGCCGATTCATCCCGCCGCTCCGTATCGGACCGGTTGCGATCGATCTCGCTTTCGCGCTCACGATCTTCCTGTGTTTCATCCTGCTGAGCGTCACACGATCCATCGCCGGCGCGGCATAAACCGGCGCTTTCGGCTGGGCTGACCGTGCCGTGACGCACCCGGCCCGCTCTCGCGACACCGAGATGGCTCAGCTATGCTGATGGCTTCGCGCCCCAGCGCAGCCACGCCGTGACCAGCAGAGATGAACAGGACGGATCCCCCATGGCTCTGACCCCCGATGACGTTGTTACCAAGCAGTTCCAGCACGTCCGGTTCAAAGAGGGTTTCGACCCCGAAGAGGTCGACGACTTCCTCGACGAGATCGTCGTCGAGTGGCGCAAGACGATCGCCGAGAACGAAGAGCTGAAGGCCAAGCTCGAGGCCTACGAGGCCGGCGAGAAGCCGGCCGCCGCAGCACCCGCTGCTGAGCCCGCGCCCGAGGTCGAGGCTCCCGTCGCGGCCGCGCCGAAGCCCGCTCCCTCGAGCGATGACGCCGGCGCAAGCACCAGCGCGGGAATCATCGAGCTCGCGCAGCGTCTGCACGACGAGCACGTCGCCGAGGGCATCGCCCAGCGCGACAAGCTGGTCGGAGAGGCTGAGGCAACCGCATCGCGCATCGTTGCCGAAGCCGAGGCCAAGCAGCGCGAAGAGGCCGCCCGCCTCGAGAAGGAGCGCACGGTACTCGAGGGTCGCATCACCGAGCTCCGTCAGTTCGAGCGTGACTATCGCGCCCAGCTGCGTAGCTACATCGAGGGTCAGCTGCGCGACCTCGAGACGTCCGGCTCGACGTCGGGCTCGACGCCCGTGTCGGCCATCGGTCTCTAGACCTTGACCGAACCGAGTCCCGCACCCGAGCAATCCGCGGGGCCGCGCAAGCCTCTCAATCGACCGGCGGCCATCGCCATCATCGCGACTCTCGCGGTGGTGGCCTTGGCCGCCGATCAGTTGAGCAAGTTCTTCGCCTTGCAGAATCTGACGCCGGGTGATCCGGTCCAGATTCTGGGCGAGTTCCTCGTCTTCGTCCTGGTCTTCAACCCGGGCGCCGCGTTCTCGCTGGGCGAGAGTGTCACGTGGGTCTTCACGATCGCGCTGGCCGCGGTCGCGATCGCGATCGTCTGGTTGATGATCACGCGGGTGCGCTCCCGGCTCTGGGCCGTGGCCCTCGGGCTGCTGCTCGGCGGCGTTCTCGGCAATCTCACCGATCGTCTGCTGCGTGACCCGGGCTTCCCGGTCGGCCATGTCGTCGACTTCATCTCCACGCCGTGGATGATGCCTGCGACCTACAACGTCGCCGACATCTTCATCGTCTGCGACATGATCGGGATCGCCCTGCTCGTCCTGCTCGGACTGCACATGGACGGCACCCGTGAACGTCGGGAAGACCGCGCCGAGACATCCCCGGACGAAAGCGTTGCTGACGGGGCCGCGGGCGATGAGTCCACGGCCGGCGGTCCCGTTTCGATCGAGGGCGTGGGCACCGACCGCGATTCCCTATTCCCGATCGCGGACCCGGATGTCGGGGCCCCACGACGACCCGACGGCGCTGTCGCGGACGGCACCGACGACCCCTCGAGGGCCTAGCGGTGCCGGCGCGGAGTCTTCCCGTGCCCGACGGTCTGGAGGGCACCCGGGTCGACGCGGCCCTGGCCAAGATGCTCGGGTTCTCGCGCACCTTCGCGGCAGAGGTTGCCGAATCCGGTGGCGTCAGTGTGGATGGTCGCGTCGTCGGAAAATCGGACCGCCTGTCGGGCGGAGCCTGGCTCGAGGTCAACTGGGAAGAACGCGAGGAACCTCGTGTGGTCCCGATGGCGGTGCCCGACTTCGGCATCGTCTACGACGACGATGACATCGTCGTGATTGACAAGCCGGCGGGTGTCGCGGCCCATCCGAGCGTCGGATGGGAAGGGCCGACGGTCCTCGGGGCATTGGCCGCGAGCGGATATACCATCGCCACGACCGGCGCCGCGGAGCGGCAGGGCATCGTGCATCGGCTCGATGTCGGCACGAGTGGGCTCATGGTCGTCGCGAAGTCCGAAGCGGCTTACACGGCGCTGAAGCGCGCTTTCAAGGAGCGTGAGGTCGAGAAGATCTATCACGCCGTCGTGCAGGGGCATCCTGATCCCTTGTCCGGCACGATCGACGCGCCGATCGGTCGGCACGCCACGCACTCGTGGAAATTCGCCGTCACGCCGGATGGCAAGGATTCGGTCACGCACTACGAGACGCTCGAGGCATTCCGTGGTGCTTCACTGCTCGAGATTCATCTCGAGACCGGGCGCACGCACCAGATCCGCGTTCACATGGCCGCGCAGAGGCATCCGTGTGTCGGCGATCCGCTTTACGGTGCGGACCCGACGATGTCGGCCCGTTTGGGGTTGACCCGCCAGTGGCTGCACGCTCGACAGCTTTCGTTCCATCACCCGGCGACCGGCGACTGGGTCACCTTCGCCTCGGATTATCCGGCCGATCTCGCCCACGCGCTCGAGGTTCTGCAGGCCGGATGAGCCGGGGTCCTGCCGAATGTCGCAGGCCCGGGGCAGAATGCGGTCATGGCGATCGACGTGCGGCCCGCGACGGTGTTCGAAGATGTGCAGATCATGGTGGGCCCCAAGCGCCCCGATGCGAATGTCTGCTGGTGTCTGAGCTACCGCATCCCGTCGAAAGAGAACCTCGCGCTTCGGGGCACGGCGCGCGGCGAGCGCGTTGCCGAGCTCGTGCGCGAGGGGCCGCCCGGTGTTCTGGCGTACGACGGGGAAGAGGTCGTCGGGTGGGCGGCGATCCATCCGCGGGCGGACACCTCGTTCGCGCGGAACCGCAAGATCCCCCGTATCGACGATCAGGATGTCTGGTCGCTTTGGTGCGTGCGGGTGCGCCCCGGCCACCGGGGTCAGGGTATCGCGCACGATCTCGTCGGCGGAGCCGTGGACTACGCCCGCTCGCAGGGAGCACCCGCCGTCGAGGCGTACCCGGTCGAGAATGACGGCGAGAAGGTCGACCTGACGATGGCCTACGTGGGCACACGGGCGCTGTTCGAACGCGCAGGATTCTCCAAGGTATCCGACACCGACTCGGTGGTGAACGGGTTTCCGAGGGTCCTGATGCGTCTCGATCTGGCGTAGCCGGGTCGGTTTCGGTGCGACCCGCCGACGATGTCGGAGGCGCCCCTTAGTGTGGACGAGTGGCAGCCGACTCCTTCGTTCATCTCCATGTGCACAGCGAATACTCGATGCTCGACGGGGCCGCCCGCGTCGGCCCGCTCGTGCAAGAGGCGGCACGTCAGGGCATGCCCGCGATCGCGATAACCGACCACGGCAACACCTTCGGCGCATACGAGTTCTACAAGGCCGCGAAGGATGTCGGCATCAAGCCGATCATCGGCGTCGAGGCCTACGTCACGCCCGGCACTCACCGCAGCGACCGATCGCGCGTGAAATGGGGCGGTCCCGACCAGAGCGACGACGATGTCTCGGGCTCGGGTGCCTACACGCACATGACCTTGCTCTCGCAGAGCACCGAGGGCATGCACAACCTGTTCCGGCTGTCGTCCCTCGCCAGTATCGAGGGTTACTACTTCAAGCCGCGCATGGACCGCGACATCCTGCAGAAGTACAGCAAGGGACTCATCGCCACCACCGGTTGCCCTTCCGGCGAGGTGCAGACCCGGCTGCGGCTCGGCCAGTACGACGCCGCCCGCGCGGCTGCCGCCGAGTTCCAGGATCTGTTCGGCAGAGAGAACTACTTCGCCGAGATCATGGACCACGGGCTCAGCATCGAGCGGCGCGTGATGAGCGACCTGCTCCGGATCTCGAAAGACCTCGACATCCCGCTGCTCGCAACCAACGATCTGCACTACACGCACCAGCACGATGCCACGTCCCACGCCGCCCTGCTGTGCGTGCAGTCCGGATCGACGCTGGACGATCCCAAGCGCTTCAAGTTCGACGGCGACGGGTACTACGTCAAGACGCCGGCCGAGATGCGGCAGATCTTCCGCGACCACCCCGAGGCCTGCGACAACACGCTGCTCGTCGCTGAGCGTTGCGAGGTCGAGTTCAACACCAGCGCGAACTACATGCCGCGCTACCCGGTGCCCGACGGTGAGACCGAGCAGTCCTGGTTCGTCAAAGAGGTCGAGCGCGGGCTCCAGGCCCGCTACCCGTCGGGGATCCCCGACGAGGTGCGCCGACAGGCCGAGTACGAGACCGACGTCATCGTGCAGATGGGATTCCCCGGCTACTTCCTCGTCGTCGCCGACTTCATCAACTGGGCCAAGAACAACGGCATCCGCGTCGGTCCCGGTCGTGGTTCGGGTGCCGGCTCGATGGCGGCGTACGCGATGCGCATCACCGACCTCGACCCGCTCCAGCACGGACTGATCTTCGAGCGGTTCCTGAACCCCGAGCGCGTCTCGATGCCCGACTTCGACGTCGACTTCGACGACCGTCGCCGCGGCGAGGTCATCCAGTACGTGACCGAGAAGTACGGCGACGAGCGGGTCGCGCAGATCGTGACGTACGGCACGATCAAGGCCAAGCAGGCGCTGAAGGATGCGTCACGCGTTCTCGGTTTCCCCTTCGGTATGGGGGAGCGGCTGACGAAGGCCATGCCCCCAGCGGTCATGGGCAAGGACATGCCCCTCGAGGGCATGTTCGACAAGGCGCATCCGCGGTTCAAAGAGGCATCCGAATTCCGCACGCTGATCGAGACCGATCCCGAAGCGAAGACAGTCTTCGATACCGCCGTGGGGCTCGAGAACCTCAAACGCCAGTGGGGCGTGCACGCGGCCGGCGTCATCATGTCGAGCGAACCGCTCCGCGACATCATCCCGATCATGAAGCGGGAGCAGGACGGCCAGATCGTCACGCAGTTCGACTACCCCGCGTGCGAGTCGCTCGGCCTGATCAAGATGGACTTCCTGGGGCTGCGCAACCTCACGATCATCGACGATGCGCTCGACAACATCGAGGCTAACCGCGGCGAGCGGCTCGTGCTGGAAGACCTCACCCTCGACGACGCCGCGTCGTACGAGCTTCTCGCGCGGGGCGACACGCTGGGCGTGTTTCAGCTCGATGGAGGGCCCATGCGGTCGCTCCTGCGTCTGATGAAGCCCGACAACTTCGAAGACATCTCAGCCGTCCTCGCCCTGTACCGCCCGGGCCCGATGGGCGTCGACTCCCACACGAACTACGCGCTCCGCAAGAACGGCCTGCAGCCGATCACGCCGATCCATCCCGAGCTCGAAGAACCCCTGAGCGAGATCCTCGGTACGACCTACGGTCTGATCGTCTATCAAGAGCAGGTGATGTCGGCCGCGCAGAAGCTCGCTGGCTTCTCGCTCGGCCAGGCAGATATCCTCCGTCGCGCCATGGGTAAGAAGAAGAAGTCCGAGCTCGACAAGCAGCAGGCAGACTTCTTCGAGGGCATGACGGCGAACGGATACTCGCCGGCCGCCCAGAACGCCCTGTGGAAGGTCCTCGAGTCGTTTGCCGACTACGCCTTCAATAAGGCGCACACCGCGGCATACGGACTCATCTCGTACTGGACGGCATACCTCAAGGCGCACTACCCCGCGGAGTACATGGCGGCCCTGCTGACCAGCGTCGGGGATTCAAAAGACAAACTCGCGGTGTATCTCAACGAGTGCCGCCGCATGGGGATGAAGGTCCTGCCGCCCGACGTGAGTCAGTCGATCCGTTACTTCGCGGCCGTCGGCGACGACATCCGGTTCGGTCTCGGCGCCATCCGCAACGTCGGTGCGAACGTCGTCGATGCGATCGTCGCCTGCCGTGGCGAGGAGCCGTTCACCTCGTTCCACGACTTCCTGCAGCGCGTTCCCCTCCAGGTCGCGAACAAGCGGACGATCGAATCGCTCATCAAGGCGGGAGCGTTCGACTCGACCGGTGCAACACGGCGCGCCCTGCTCGAGATCCATGAGAACGCGATCGAGCAGACGGTCGACGTCAAGCGCAACGAGGCCAACGGCCAGTACGGCTTCGACTTCGACAGCCTGTTCGATGAGCCCCAGCACGGCTCGAAGACCGTGCCGCATCGGCCCGAGTGGACGAAGAAGGACAAGCTGGCTTTCGAGCGCGAAATGCTCGGGCTGTACGTGTCGGATCACCCGCTTGCTGGGCTCGAGATGCCGCTCGCCAAACACGCCTCCACGACGATCCACGATCTGCTCTCCGCCGAGGATCTCGGCGACGGCGACCAGGTCACCGTCGCAGGACTCCTGACGAGTGTGCAGCACCGCGTCGCCAAATCGAGCGGAAATCCTTATGGCATGGTGACCGTCGAGGACTTCAACGGCGAAGTGAATGTGATGTTCATGGGCAAGACGTACATCGAGTACCAGCCGCTGCTGCAGGCCGATGCGATCCTGGTCGTGCGCGGCAGGGTGTCTCGTCGCGATGACGGGCTGAACCTGCACGCCGTCTCGGCGATGGTGCCCGATCTGGGCGCCGTGGACGCCGGGGGAGCGCTCGAGCTCATCGTGCCCGAGCATCGCGCGACACACGCGGTCATCACCGATCTCGCCGTGGTGCTCGAGCGACACCGCGGCCAGACCGAGGTGCGCATGAAGCTGACCAAGGGTGACGTCGCGAAGGTTTTCGACGTGCCGCTTCCGGTCAAGGTGACCGCGGATCTCTACGGAGAATTGAAGTCTCTGCTCGGACCCGGATGCCTGGGCTGAGCGTATGTGCGCGAGGTAAGGTAGCCGGGGCGCCGACGGCGTCGCACGAGAGGGGATGGTTATGGCCGACGAGAACCTGACAGACGACGAGAGGGATCTCGGAGCTTCGCCGGTCTCGGCGACGGAGCCGGACCCGACGCCGACGGATGACGCCGACTTCGACGCGGCGACCGAGAGCGAGCCCGAAGAGGCACCTCAATACGGCGTCGGCCCGTTCACGATCCGCGAGGTTGCGATCCTCGGGCTCTGGGCTGTGGCATTCATCGTCTCGTTCTTCTCCGTTGTTCGTGCACCGTTCAGCTCCGTCTGGATGAGCGGTATCGATTGGGTGCTTACTATCGGCGCGCCGACGGTGGCTGTGTTCCTCATCACGCTGCGCCGCTTCTCGCCCGACGGGATTCGACGCGTGGGGTCGCTCGGCGTCGACCAGTTCGCATCCGTCGCCTTCTCGGTCTCGAGCGTCATCTGGCTCTCGTACATCTGGAACACGATCGCCACGGTGGTCGATGACGGCCCGTGGTACACGACGTGGGTCGTATGGGTCGAGCTGATCGTCTTCCTGGCCCTCGTTCTGCTCACCGTCTTCGCGCCGTTCATCGCGCCGTTCGACGAGGACTTCCGGGGACGCCCCGAAGCACCCGCGCATCGCAACGCCCGCGCCGTGCGTGCCGTCGTGGCCCGCCCCCGCCCCGAGCCGACGCCGGAGTCCTACGCTCCCGTTTCGGGGGATGGGGCCGCGCAGGCCACCGGCGCCTACCCGATCGGCTCGTATGCGGTGGACGACGCCGAGCCGTCCACGGGTGACACGGGCGTTGTCGACACCGGCGGCTGGAGCCCGACCCCGGCGTACGCGCGCGGAGCGACGGACACCGGCGCGCAGCCGGTGACGGATGCGGCACCCGCAGCGGCTTCGCGCCCCTTCTGGGCGCTGTCGCCGGTCGAGCGCGACGTGGTCGACGAGCGCACCGGGGCCGCGTTGTTCCGGATCGGGCCGACGGCGTGGGCACTCGTGATCGCGGATCGCGGATCGAGCTTCGTCGTGCAGCACGAGGACGGGCGCGTCGGCGTGCTCTACGACGTCTCGGGCGTCACCCGGGGCTGATCCGCCGGGTAGCCTGGGAGGATGCGCACGATCGACCTCCGCGGCACTGCCGCGAGCGATGCCGCGGCCCTCGTTCCGCGCGCGACCGAAGCACGCGACAACGCTTTGCGCGTCGCTGGCGAACTCGTCGCCGACGTCCGTGACCGCGGCGAAGCCGCCCTGCGCGAGCAGGCCGAGAAGTTCGATGGTGTCACCGGACACACGCTCCGGGTTCCGCGCGCCGATATCGACGCGGCGGTCGACGGACTCGATGCCGATGTGCGAGATGCGCTCGAACGCGCCATCGAGAACGTTCGGCGCGCGTCGGCGGCGCAGGTCCCGCCTCCGGTCGTCACCGAACTCGCTCCCGGGGCACGCGTGACCCAGCGCTGGCAGCCGGTCCGCCGCGTCGGCGTCTATGTGCCGGGCGGCAAGGCGGTTTATCCGTCCAGCGTCGTCATGAACGTCGTCCCCGCCCAGGTCGCCGGAGTCAGCGCCGTGGCGCTCGCTTCGCCCGCCCAACGCAGTGACGGCAAGGTGCACCCGACAATCCTTGCGGCGGCGGGTCTGCTCGGCGTGGATGAGGTCTACGCGATCGGTGGTGCGGGCGCGATCGCTGCGCTCGCCTACGGCGTTGCGGACATCGCTCTCGAACCGGTCGACGTGGTCACGGGCCCCGGCAACAACTACGTCGCCGCGGCGAAGCGTCACGTCGCGGGCGTCGTCGGTACCGACTCCGAGGCGGGTGCGACCGAGATCCTCGTGATCGCCGACGATTCGGCCGACGCGGCACTGGTTGCGGCTGATCTGGTCAGTCAGGCCGAGCACGACGAACAGGCCGGAGCAGTGCTCGTGACGGATTCGGCCGACCTGGCCGAGGCCGTCCGCGCGGCGGTGCAGGATGTCGCATCGCGCACGCGGCACGCGGAGCGGGTGCGTACGGCACTCGCGGGCACACAGTCCGCGATCGTGCTGGTGGACGATCTGGTTGCTGCGGTGGCGTTCAGCAACGCCTACGCTCCGGAGCACCTCGAGGTCCAGACGCGCGACCCCGAGGGGCTGTTGCCCGAGTTGACCAATGCGGGTGCGATCTTCCTCGGACCGAACTCGCCCGTGAGCCTTGGGGACTATCTCGCGGGAAGCAATCACGTTCTGCCCACCGGAGGTCAGGCGCGCTACGCGGCCGGGCTCGGAGCGCAGACGTTCTTGCGGGCGCAGCAGATCATCGCGTACGACCGTGATGCGCTGGCCGGCGTGGCCGACGCGATCGTCGCGCTGGCCGAAGCCGAGGCCCTGCCCGCGCACGGTGAGGCCGTGACCGCGCGCTTCGCGCCGGTCGCAGCAGACTCCGAAGCATCCACGATCTGAAGCTGCCATTCAACGACGCTGCCATTCAACGACTCCGCCTTTAGCGAGGACCACGACACATGCACTGCCCCTTCTGTCGGCATCCCGACTCTCGCGTGATCGATTCGCGCACGAGCGATGACGGGCTCTCGATTCGTCGTCGCCGGCAATGCCCCGAATGCGGTGGTCGATTTTCGACGATCGAGACCGCGAGCCTCAATGTCATCAAGCGGTCCGGGGTCATCGAGCCGTTCAGTCGCGAGAAGGTCATGTCGGGTGTGCGTAAGGCGTGCCAGGGTCGCCCCGTGACCGAGGCGGATCTCGCCATGCTCGCGCAGAAGGTCGAAGAAGCGGTGCGGCAGACGGGCGCGTCCCAGGTGGACACGAACGAGATCGGGCTGGCGATTCTGGGTCCGCTCCGAGCCCTCGACATGGTCGCCTATCTGCGGTTCGCGAGTGTTTATCAGGCCTTCGAGTCGCTCGACGATTTCGAGACGGCAATCGACGATCTGCGCGCGGATCGCGTCGCGGCTCCGGGGTTCGACGGCGACGTGCCTCGTGCGTGAGTCAGAGGGGGGCGGGATGTACCGCCTTCTTTTCTCCGTCGTGCTCTCGAGGTTCGACCCCGAGACGGCGCATCACCTCGGGATGCGGGTCGTGCGTGCCGCGGGTGTTACTCCGTTCTCCGCTCTGGTCCGCCGAGTGACACGCCCCGCGCCAACGCTTCGGACGCGAGCTCTCGGCATCGACTTTCCCTCGCCTTTCGGTGTCGCCGCCGGGTTCGACAAGGACGCGGTCGGGGTTCTCGGGCTCGGCGCGCTCGGCTTCGGGCATGTTGAGGTCGGCACACTGACGGCGATCCCGCAGGACGGCAACCCCCGCCCGCGCCTGTTTCGACTCATCCCGGATCGAGCTGTGATCAACCGCATGGGATTCAACAACGGGGGAGCGGATGCGGCAGCCGCTCGCATCGCGAAGCTCCGCCGGCGTCACGACCGACCGGTGATCGGCATCAACATCGGAAAGAGCCGAGTCGTCGATGTCGCGGATGCGACGGCCGATTATGTGCGCAGTGCGACGCGCCTGGCGCCGCTCGCCGACTACCTCGCCGTGAATGTCTCGTCGCCGAACACGCCGGGCCTGCGCACCCTGCAGGCCGTGGAGACGCTCGCGCCGTTGCTGCGCGCGGTCAAGGATGCGGCGGGCACCACACCGCTGCTCGTGAAGATCGCCCCGGACCTCGACGACGAAGAGGTGCGGGCGATCGCACTTCTCGCGGTCGAGCTCGGGCTCGACGGACTCATCGCCACCAACACGACGCTCTCGCGTGCGGGCCTCCGGACCGACCCCACTGTCGTCGAGGCTGCGGGCGCGGGCGGGCTCTCGGGGGCACCGTTGCGTGATCGCTCGCTCGAAGTACTTCGCGTCGTCCGAGCATCGGTCCCCGCCGAGTTCTGCGTGATCTCGGTCGGCGGCGTCGAGAGCGGCGCGGATGTGCGTGAGCGCTTGGACGCGGGGGCCACCCTCGTGCAGGGCTATACCGCGTTTCTTTACCGCGGCCCGTTCTGGGCCCGACAGATCAACCGCGCTCTCGCTCGCGGCTGATCGCCGCGCGAGAGCGGGGGCGGGTCAGGCGATGGGCTTGCCGCCGCGACGCACCTGCGGCTTCGGCAGACGCAGGAAGCGCATCTGCATCGAACGCATCGCCGCGTACCAGGCGGTGCCGCGCTCGAGCTTGTCGGCACCGAACTTGGTGCGGATGGCTCGCTTGGCGCGCCACCCCGTCAGAACCATGTCGAGGACGACGAGCAGGATGAAGCCCCACAGTGCGATGAAGGCGTAGTACTGGATGTAGGTGTTCTGGATGAAGGTCAGCAGGATGACGACGATCATGGCCGGCATCACGAACTCGGCGAGGTGCCATCCTCCGTCGACGTAGTCGCGCAGGAACTTGCGCTGCGGCCCCTTGTCGCGGGCGGGGAGGTAGCGTTCGTCTCCCTTGGCCATACCGGCGCGAGCCTGATCGCGCTTCGCCGCGAGTTCGGCGCGGGCACGCTGCTTGGCCTCTTTCGTGTCGGCCACGAGGGGGCGTCGACGCATCGCCTCACGCTCGGAGCGCGTCGGGGTGGCGCGCCCCTTTCCGGCACCGACCGCGGCGGAATCCTCGTCGCTCGGCACGGGGGCGGGGGAGTTGGCCACGATGTTTCCTTGCAGGTCGGCGGAGTTGTACTCGCCCATAAGATTACCCGCATGCACGCATCGGAAGTCCCCTCGTCCCCACTCCGTACCGCTGTCGAGGATGGAATCGCTCCGGCACTCGCCGACCTGGGCGCCCTCGTGCGTATTCCGGGCATCGCTTGGCCCGCGTTCGATCAGACCCAGCTCGAGCGGAGCGCGAGTGCGGTCGCGCGCCTCGCCGAGGACACGGGAGTGTTCGATGAGGTGCGGATCCTGCGCGCCGCCATCCCCGGAACGGATGAGGTAGGTCAGCCCGCAGTCCTGGCCGCGCGGGCAGCACGCGGGAATGCCCCGACGGTGCTTCTCTACGCCCACCACGACGTCCAGCCCCCGGGCGATGACGCGCTCTGGGACTCGCCGCCGTTCGAACCGACCGTTCGCGACGGACGCCTGTACGGGCGCGGCGCGGCCGACGACAAAGCCGGCATCATGGCGCACATCGCGGCGCTCCGGGCGCTGCGGGCGGGCACGGAGGGTGAGCTCGAGCTCGGTGTCGTCCTCTTCGTCGAGGGTGAGGAGGAGTACGGGTCCCGCTCCTTCGCACAGTTCCTCGCGGACAATCGCGATGCCCTCCGCGCGGACGTGATCGTGGTCGCCGATTCGGGAAACTGGGATTCCGACACTCCAGCACTGACCGTGTCACTGCGAGGCAACGCGCGGTTCACGATGCGCGTCCGAACCCTCGACCACGCTTCGCACTCCGGAATGTTCGGCGGAGCCGTGCCCGATGCGATGCTCGCCACGATCAAGCTGCTGTCGACGCTGTGGGATGCGGACGGCACGGTCGCCGTCGACGGGATGACGGTGCGTGAGGCGGACACGCCGGACTATTCCGAGAGCACTCTGCGTGAAGAGGCCGGACTTCTTCCGGGGGTCTCGCCGGCCGGTGCCGGAGACATCCTGTCGCGGATCTGGAATCGTCCCGCGATCACGGTCATCGGCACCGACTTCACGAGCGTCGAAGCGGCCTCGAACACCCTCTCGCCCGAGGTCTCGGTCGTGATCAGCGCCCGCGTGACACCGGGCCAGAAGGCCTCCGATGCCTATGCCGCTCTCGAGTCGCACCTGCGCGCGAACGCGCCGTTCGGGGCCGAGCTGACCTTCTCAGACGTCGACCTCGGGGACGGGTTCCTCGTCGATACGTCCGGGTGGGCCGTCGCGGCGGTGCGGGATGCTTTCGCCGAGGGATACGGCGTCGACCCCGTCGACATCGGGGTGGGCGGCAGTATCCCGTTCATCTCGGATCTTGTCCGCGAGTTCCCCGAAGCGCAGATCCTCGTCACCGGGGTCGAGGACCCGCATTCGCGGGCGCACAGCCCGAACGAATCCCTGCATCTGGAGACGTTCCGCCACGCGATCTTGAGCGAAGCGTTGCTGTTGCGCGCCCTCGATGACCGAGGCCGCGGGTAGACTCGGCGCAGGAGGACTGACAATGACAGACACCACGATCGTTCCCAACGAAACGACCACCGAGGCCCGCCCGCACGGCGTCAATCTCACCGAGGCCGCGGCCTTGAAGGTCAAGAGCCTGCTCGAGCAGGAAGGTCGCGACGACCTGCGTCTTCGCGTTGCCGTTCAGCCCGGCGGATGCTCCGGACTCATCTACCAGCTCTACTTCGACGAGCGCTATCTCGACGGCGACGAGACCGTCGACTTCGATGGCGTCGAGGTCATCGTCGACAACATGAGCGTCCCGTATCTCGATGGCGCAGCCATCGATTTCAAAGACACGATCTCGGAGCAGGGCTTCACGATCGACAACCCCAATGCTGCGGGCAGTTGCGCCTGCGGTGACAGCTTCCACTAGCCTCACGAGCGCATCACGATCGGTGCGCGCGCTGGGTGAGTGTCCTGAATCGCATGTGAGCTTGCCCTAGACTTGGGCGAATCACACCCGCGTCCGAAAGGTGAATCGTGCGCCCCAAACGCCGCCTCCGCTGGGCCGCTATCCCGGTCGGGATTACGGCAGCATTCCTCCTTGCAGGATGTACGACTACCCAGTTGAACGGGTATCTCCCGGGCTTCACGGACGATGGCGTGCAGGCGACGGACCGCACCGAGATGGTGTCGGGTCTCTGGGTCAACTCCTGGATCGTCCTGCTCGTCGTGGGTGTGATCACGTGGGGCCTGACGCTCTTCGCGATGGTCGCCTACCGGCGCCGCAAGGGCCAGACCGGCCTGCCGGTCCAGCTTCGGTACAACATGCCGATCGAGATCTTCTACACGCTCGTTCCGTTCGTTCTCGTCCTGGGCCTGTTCGCGTTCACCGCGCGGGACCAGACGATCCTCGAGACGCAGTACGAAGATCCGGATGTCTCGATTTCTGCCATCGGCAAGCAGTGGGCCTGGGACTTCCAGTACAACGGCGAAGAAGAAGACAACTCGGACGCCGTATGGACTCAGGGTGTCCAAGCGGTCCCCGCGGCGAACGGCGACGTGGATCAGGCAGCGCTGCCGACCCTGGTTCTCCCCGTGAACAAGACGGTGCAGATCGAGCTTCTCTCGCGTGACGTCATCCACTCCTTCTGGGTCATCGACTTCTTGTACAAGAAGGACATGTATCCCGGGCATGAGAACTACTGGTCCTTCACACCGACACGTGAGGGCACCTTCGCCGGTAAGTGCGCCGAGCTCTGCGGCGAGTATCACTCGGCCATGCTCTTCAACGTCGAGGTCGTCAGCGAAGACGAGTACGAGGACTACGTCGACTCCCTCCGCGCGGCGGGTCAGACCGGTGACATCACCACCGACTACGACCGCAACAGCAACCTGCCCGGCACGGGTGGAAATACAGCCGACGTCGTCGGCACCGAGGAAGGCTGATCACCGTGGCCACGACTCTCCCACTCCAGGAGGCCGGACGAGCGACGACTCTCCCGCCGCGCCAAGCGGCGCTGCTGAGCTCGTCGCGCGTGGAGCAGAAGGGCAACATCGTCGTCAAGTGGATCACCTCCACTGACCACAAGACCATCGGGTACATGTACCTGATCGCCTCGTTCATCTTCTTCCTCCTCGGCGGCGTGATGGCTCTCATCATCCGTGCCGAGTTGTTCGCGCCGGGTATGCAGGTCATCCCGACCAAGGAGCAGTACAACCAGCTGTTCACGATGCACGGCACGATCATGCTGCTGATGTTCGCGACGCCGCTCTTCGCAGGCTTCGCGAACGTCATCATGCCCCTTCAGATCGGCGCGCCCGACGTCGCGTTCCCGCGTCTGAACGCGTTCGCGTTCTGGCTCTTCCTCTTCGGCTCCACCATCGCGGTGTCGGGCTTCCTCACCCCGCAGGGCGCCGCATCGTTCGGATGGTTCGCCTATCAACCACTCGCGAGCGCGACGTTCTCGCCAGGGGTGGGGGGTAATCTCTGGATGCTCGGGCTGGGAATGAGTGGCTTTGGCACCATTCTCGGCGCGGTGAACTTCATCACGACCATCATCACGATGCGCGCACCGGGCATGACGATGTGGCGCATGCCGATCTTCACCTGGAACACCCTCGTCACGAGCCTGCTCGTTCTGATGGCCTTCCCGGTTCTTGCCGCCGCGATCCTGGCCGCCGCCGCCGACCGTGTGCTCGGCGCTCACATCTACGACCCGGCGAACGGTGGCGTGCTGTTGTGGCAGCACCTGTTCTGGTTCTTCGGTCACCCCGAGGTGTACATCATCGCGCTGCCGTTCTTCGGAATCGTGTCCGAGATCTTCCCGGTCTTCTCGCGCAAGCCGATCTTCGGCTACAAGACCCTCGTCTACGCGACCATCGCCATCGCCGCGCTGTCGGTGGCGGTGTGGGCGCACCACATGTATGTCACCGGCTCGGTCCTACTCCCGTTCTTCGCGTTGATGACGATGTTGATCGCGGTTCCCACGGGTGTGAAGATCTTCAACTGGATCGGCACCATGTGGCGCGGCTCGGTGACCTTTGAGACGCCGATGGTCTTCGCGCTCGGATTCCTCATAACGTTCGTCTTCGGTGGTCTCACCGGCGTCATCCTCGCGTCGCCGCCGCTTGACTTCGCCCTGTCGGATTCGTACTTTGTCGTCGCGCACTTCCACTACGTGGTGTTCGGCACGGTCGTGTTCGCGATGTTCGCAGGCTTCTACTTCTGGTGGCCGAAGTTCACGGGGCGGATGCTGAACGAGCGCCTGGGATACGTGCATTTCTGGCTGCTGTTCATCGGGTTCCACATGACCTTCCTCATCCAGCACTGGCTGGGTGTCGACGGCATGGTCCGGCGATACGCGGACTACTCCGAGGCCGACGGGTGGACCTGGCAGAACCAGGTCTCGACGATCGGTGCAATGATTCTGGCTGTCTCGATGTTGCCGTTCCTCCTCAACGTGTGGATCACGGCGCGCAAGGCCCCCAAGGTCACCGTCAACGACCCGTGGGGTTATGGCGCATCGCTCGAGTGGGCGACCTCGTGCCCGCCGCCGCGCCACAATTTCACGTCGATTCCGCGCATCCGGAGCGAGCGCCCCGCATTCGACCTCAACCACCCCGAGGCCGGCCTCCCGGTCGGTGTCGGTCCCGCCAAGGATGCCCCCGATGCTCCGACGGTCGATCTTGCGGCCGGAGAGGTGAAGTAACGTGCGTTCGAATGTCGGACTGTGGTGGCTGCTGTCGGCCTTCTTCCTCCTCATCGGTGTGGTCTACACCGTGTGGAACATCGTCGCTTACCCCGACCGCAACTGGTACAACGCGATCGAGTGGGTCGGGTCGGTAGCCCTCGTCTTCAGCGCGTTGATGGCCGCACTCGTCGCCTGGTACTTGCAGCGCGTCCACAAGTCGCAGGGCGGCGAGTTGCCCGAAGACATCCTGACCTCGGATGTCGACGACGGAGACCCCGAGCTCGGTGAGTTCAGCCCCTGGTCCTGGTGGCCGATCGTGCTCGCATTCTCCGCAGGCGTCGCGATCATCGGCCTTGCCGTGGGCTCGTGGCTGGTGCCGATCGGGTTCGCCATCTTCCTTGTCGCGATCGTCGGTTGGGTCTACGAGTACTACCGAGGCTATTTCGCCCATTGATGGCGCTCTCACTGAGCGCGGCCGTCCTCTCTGACATCGGACCTCGTCGGTCCGGCAACGAGGATGCGGCGTTCGTGGCGTCCTTCGCCGCTGCTGTGGCGGATGGCGTCGGCGGGGGTCCCGCGGGTGAGATCGCGGCCGCGGGCCCTGATTCATCGTGTCGCTTCATCATCGCGCGATGTCGAGAGCGTCGATCGGGTTCTTGCCCTGCTGCGTTGGTCGAATTGGGACATCGGGGCGCGGGTGCGTGAAGACCCGGTCGTTGCGGGATGGCGACGACATTCACCGGGCTGTTTCTGTCGGGCTCCGGACTGTTCCTCGCTCACGTCGGCGACTCGCGTGGATATCTTCTGCGCGACGGGTCACTCTCACGGCAGACCCGCGACGACTCGTGGGTGCAGCACCTGGTCGATTCGGGATTGATCTCGCCGCGCGATGCACTGACGCACCCGCGACGGAACATCGTGACCGCATCATTCCAGGGTGATCCGCGAGACGGCGACGCGCTGACGGTGACCCGGCTAGAGCCGCGCGCCGGAGATCGGTGGCTGCTGTGCAGCGACGGCATCTCGGACTATCTGCCCCACGATGTCCTGAACGATGTGCTGAGCGCGCATACGGCCGCCGACACGGCCGCAAACGCTCTCGTTGCGATGGCCATCGAGGCAGGAACCCACGACAACGTCACGGCGGTCGTATGCGATCTCGTTGACGGTGAAGTTCTTGACGGGCGGCCGCTTTTCGCCGGCGCGGCGGCTGACCATTTCGCCGAGGACGTTGCCATCGCCTGACTCCGCTCCTCGCGACGAGTCTGGATCAGCCGCGCCTCACGACCATGGTGAGCGGGTCGAACGTGCGGGGCAGCGGGCCTTCATCGTTCTCCGTCGGCTGCCCCTCGCGCACCCAGTACTCGTATCCGCCGATCATCTCCCGGACGGAGTAGCCCAGCTGGGCAAACGCGAGCGCACCCTTGCTGCCGGCGTTGCATCCGGGACTCCAGCAGTAGACCACGACCGGGACGGCCGGATCGAACTCGGCGATGCGTTCGGGGATGTCGCGATACGGCACGTGTACGGCGCCGACGATCCGGCCCTGGGCCCAGGCCTCGTCCCCGCGGACATCGACGAGGACCACATCTTCACCGGCACGCTGGGCGGCGTACACATCGGAAGGGTCCGTCTCATGGGCAAGTCGAGCGGAGAAGTACGTGATCGCGTCGGTCATCCCTCGACCGTACGGCGAGCACAGCGGCGGAGTGAGACGCGCAGCTGCCAACTGACGCAGGAAGTCCGCCGAAGCGGCGGCAAGAGTGTCGAAAGCGCGAATGCCCCGGCACACCCGCGAAGGGCGGTGCCGGGGCATCCGTGATTCGGACTCTCGTCCTACTTTTTCTTGCCGTCGTCTTCGGGCTCGTCGGGTGCCACGATCGTCGTCGGACGAACCGCGGTCTCGGGCACGTTCCCCGTGGTGTCGGGGTGCAGAGGCGCATCCGGGTGTCCGGCGCGCTCGTGAGCGCCCTGGATCTCCGCCATCTCTTCGTCCTCGATGTGGCCGAGCGCGTGGTGCTGGTGCGCAACCGCCGCGTCAATCTCGGACTGCGTGAGGGGCGCGAAGCGGTCCTCGAAGAACCACCGCGAGACCGCGGAGCGCATGTTCTCGTGCCAGGGAATCTGTCCGCGCGAATTCGGGCGCACGACCAACGGCTCGAACGTCTCGTGCGAGGTGAGCTTCCAGCGCTCGTACTCGTCGACGGGCTGGTGCACCTCGATGAACTCGCCGCCGGGCAACCGCACGATGCGACCCGACTCGTAGCCGTGTAGCGCGATCTCGCGGTCCTTACGCTGAAGCGCGATGCAGATGCGCTTCGTGACGAAGTAGGCGATGATCGGGCCGACGATCAGCAGAGCCTGGAGGGTGTGGATGACGCCTTCCATCGAGACCCAGAAGTGGGTGGCGATGATGTCGGACGATGCCGCGGCCCACAGGACCGCGTAGAACGTCACGCCGGCCGCACCGATCGCCGTGCGTGTCGCCGCGTTGCGGGGACGCTGGGCGATGTGGTGCTCGCGCTTGTCGCCCGTGACCCACGCCTCGATGAAGGGGTAGATCAGGACGAGCAGGATGAAGATCCCGATCACGGCCAGCGGCAGGATGATGTTCCACGACCAGGTGTGGCCCAAGAAGACCGACTCGAGGTGCGGGGGAACGAGGCGCAGACCGCCGTCCGCGAATCCGATGTACCAGTCGGGCTGGGTACCGGCGGAAACGGGGGAGGGGTCGTAGGGACCGTAGTTCCAGATCGGGTTGATCTGCACGAACGACGCGATCAAGACGATCACACCGAACGTGATGAAGAAGAACCCACCCATCTTCGACATGTAGACGGGGACCATCGGGTAACCGACAACGTTCTCGTTCGTGCGACCCGGGCCCGCGAACTGCGTGTGCTTGTTGATGATCATCAAGAGCAGGTGGACGGCGATCAAGGCCACCACGAGCGCCGGCAAGATCAAGATGTGCAGCACGTATAGGCGTCCGACGATCGCGGTTCCGGGGAACTCGCCGCCGAACAGCAGGAACGACGTCCACGTGCCGATCAGGGGGATGCCCTTGATCATGCCGTCGATGATGCGCAGACCGTTGCCCGAGAGCAGGTCATCCGGGAGGGAGTATCCCGTGAAGCCCTCGGCCATAGCCAGGATGAAGAGGATGAATCCGACGACCCAGTTCAGCTCGCGCGGCTTGCGGAATGCGCCCGTGAAGAACACGCGGAGCATGTGCACGCCGATACCGGCCACGAAGACCAGCGCGGCCCAGTGGTGGATCTGGCGGACGAGCAGACCGCCACGCAGGTCGAACGAGATGGCCAGCGTGGATTCCATCGCCGCGGACATGGGGATGCCCCGCATCGGAGCCCAGGCCCCGGTGTAGTGCGTCTCGACCATCGATGCGTCGAAGAAGAACGTCAGGAAAGTCCCCGACAGGAGGACGACGACGAAGCTCCAGAGGGCAATCTCACCGAGCATGAACGACCAGTGGTCGGGGAAGATCTTTCGGCTGAGCTCTTTGACCAGTCCCGACGCGCTCGTGCGCTCGTCGATGTAGTTGGCCGCTCCGCCGACGAAACGTCCGCCGAGGGGGGCCTTCTTTTCCTCAGTTGCGGTTGAGGTACTCAATGGCGCTCCCAGAAGCTCGGGCCGACGGGTTCATGGAAGTCGCTCTGTGCGATGAGGTAGCCCTCGTCGTCCACCGCGATCGGCAGCTGCGGCAGAGGACGGGCGGCCGGTCCGAAGATGACCGCGGCGCCGTTGGCCACATCGAACTGCGACTGGTGGCAGGGGCAGAGCAGGTGGTGAGTGTGCTGTTCGTACAGCGCGACGGGGCATCCGACGTGTGTGCAGACCTTCGAGTACGCGACGATGCCGTCGTACGACCACGACGCGCGCTCGGCGGTCTCGGTGAGCTCTTCGGGCTCCATGCGCATCAGCAGCACGATCGCCTTGGCCTTCTCTTCGAGGTAGCCCTCGTCGTGCCCCAGCTCTGCGAGCGGCTCGGGGATCACGTGGAAAGCAGAGCCGAGCGTGACATCGGAAGCCTTGATGGGAACGCCGGAGGGGTCGCGGGCAAGGCGCATGCCCGGTTCCCACATCGTGTGGCTCAGGAGCTCGACGGGGTTCTCGCCCTCGGGTGCCAGTCCGCGGAAGAGGACGATGCCCGGTGCGACCGAGGCGATCAGGGCGCCGATGAGGGAGTTGCGAATCATCGTGCGGCGTCCGAATCCGGACTCCTCGTTCGCGACCGTGAGTGCCTGGACGGCCGCCGCGCGCGTCGATTCCTTGCCACGCGTCAGATGGCGCGCCTCGATGTGCTCCGTATCGGACATGACGGCCTTGGACCAGTGGATGGCCCCGATGCCGATGGCCAGCAAAGCGAGCGCGATGCCGATGCCGATGAAGAGGTTGTTGTTGCGGATCGCGACGACCGTGCCGTCCTCGATCGGAAACAGCATGTAGGCCGCGACGGCCCAGATGCTGCCGGCGATCGACAGATAGAACAGCGAGTAGACGGTGCGTACGGCTTGCCGCATCTTCGCGGGATCCTGGTCCGTCACGCGCGCGCGGTGCGGCGGGAGGCCCGGGTTGCGTACGGGATCGCTCACGGCAACCGCGAGCCCCGCCGGAGGTTGGGGCCCCCGATCGTGCTCCGCTGCCTCGATCTCGTTTGCCATGCTGCTCCTCGTGCTAAAAGTTCTCGATGCGTGCGCGAGTCAGTTGGACTTCGCGGTGATCCACACGGTCAGCGCGACGAGTCCGCCGATCCCGAAGATCCAGATGAACAGGCCCTCAGAAACCGGACCCAGCGAGCCGAGCGTCAGTCCGCCGGCACCCGCGTTGTCTTCCATCCACAGCAGAGCCGAGATGATGTCGCGCTTGTCATCGGGCGAGAGGTTCATGTCGTTGAACACCGGCATGTTCTGGGGGCCGGTGACCATGGCCGCGTAGATGTGGCGCGGGTCGACACCGTCGAGCGAGGGCGCGTACTTGCCCTCGGTCAGCGCGCCACCGGCTGCGGCAACGTTGTGGCACATGGCGCAGTTGACGCGGAAAAGCTCGGCGCCGTGTGCGACATCGCCCTCGCCATCCAGGACACGCCCGGTAGCGATCTCGGGCCCGGGGGCAACCGACTGGACGTACGCGGACATTGCGGCGATCTGGTCTTCGGTGAACTGAACCGGCTTCTGCGGGGCCTGCGGTCCCTGCATCTGCAGCGGCATACGACCCGTGGCGACCTGGAAGTCGACGGCCATGGCGCCGACGCCATACAGGCTCGGTCCGTTTTCCGTACCCTGCAGGTCAAGACCGTGGCAGGTGGCGCAGTTGGCTTGGAACAGCTTCTTGCCGTCTTCGACGGTGAGCGTTTGTGTGGCGGCCGTATCGGTCGTCGACGCCATGGCGGCGGATGCACCGGCGTACAGCCCGCCGGTCAGAACGAGACCCAGTCCGATCAGGCCGGCAGCGGCCAGCGGGCTGCGCCGACCGGAACGACGCTTCTTCTCACGAGGCATTCGGGTGTGGCTCCGCTCTATTTCAGGAAGTAGATCACGAGGAACAGGGCGACCCACACGACGTCGACGAAGTGCCAGTAGTACGACACGACGATCGCGCTCGTGGCCTCTTTGTGGCCGAAATTTTTGACCGCGTAGGCGCGGCCGATCACGAGCAGGAAGGCGACGAGCCCACCCGTCACGTGCAGGGCGTGGAAGCCGGTGGTGAGGTAGAACGCCGACGCGTAAGAGTTCGCCTCGATCGGCATCCCCTCCGCGACGAGCTGCGCGTATTCCCACACCTGGCCCGACACGAAGATGGCGCCGAGGGCGAAGGTGAGGAAGAACCACTCGACCATTCCCCAGCGCTGCCAGAACGTGTTCTTCTCCACCGTGTACGGCTGGTTGCGCTCAGCGGCGAACACACCCATCTGGCATGTCACGGAGGACAGCACCAGGATGATCGTGTTGCCGAGCGCGAACGGCACGTTCAGCAATGAGGACTCTTCGGCCCACAGCTCGGGAGAGGTGTTCCGAAGGGTGAAGTAGATCGCGAAGAGCCCGGCGAAGAACATGACCTCGCTACCGAGCCACACGATCGTGCCAACGGCGACAGGATCCGGACGTTTGATCGTCCTCACTGCCGGGGCATATGTCGCAGAGGTGGTCACAGGTCCATTATGTCCGATCGTGAGGGCGAAGGATCGCACGCGCACCCTTTCGATAGCCCCGATCGAGACTTAGGATCTCCTAAGAAAGCACGTGGCGCGGGCTGTGTGAATGGTCAGCGCGGCCCATCGTTAGGATCGCAGTCATGACGGATGCGACGACTTGGCCCGACCTCATCTCGGCGCTGCTGGCCGGACGTGACCTCAGTGTGTCGGAGGCCACCTGGGCCATGGGACGGGTGATGGCGGGCGAGGCGAGCCCCTCGCAGCTCGCGGGGTTTCTCGTCGCCCTCCGAGCAAAGGGCGAGACGGTCGACGAGGTCGTCGGGTTCCGCGACGCGGTTCTCGACGCGGCGATGCCTCTCGAGATCAATTCGGACGCCCTCGACATCGTGGGCACGGGTGGAGATCGTTTCGGAACCGTTAACGTTTCGACGATGGCATCGATCGTGGCTGCCGCATCCGGAGTCCCGGTCATCAAGCACGGCAACCGCGCCGCGAGCTCTTCCTCCGGTTCGTCGGATGTGCTCGGCGCGCTGGGTGTGTCGCTGACCCTCGCGCCCGAGGCCGTCGCCGAAACCCTGCGGCGAGCCGGGATCACCTTCGTCTTCGCCTCGGCATTCCACCCCGGCTTTCGGCACGCGGGACCGACGCGAGCCGAACTCGGCGTGCCGACCGTGTTCAACATCTTGGGTCCGCTCTGCAACCCGGCGCGGGCCGAGGCGAACGCCGTCGGCGTCGCGCAGTTGGATCGCGTGCCCCTCATCACGGGTGTGTTCCAGACCCGCGGAGCGACTGCTCTCGTCTTCCGCGGCGATGACGGGCTGGACGAACTCACCACGACGGGCCACAGCCGCATCTGGGAGGTCAGCCGGGGAGATATCCACGAACACGATCTCGATCCGCGCGATCTCGGCATCCCGCGTGCGGCGATCGCGGACTTGAAAGGTGGCGACCCTGCGCACAACGCGGAGGTCGTGCACCGAGTCCTTGCGGGGGAGGAGGGCCCCGTTCGCGACATCGTCCTCCTCAACGCGGCAGCCGGTCTGGTGTCGTACCGCCTATCGCACGACTCGGCTCAGGTTCAGCGCCCGATCGTCGAGAGACTCGCCGAGGAGCGGGAACGCGCGGCATCCGCTATCGATTCGGGTGCGGCCCGGGATCTGCTCGCGCGCTGGGGCGAGGTTTCGCGCGAACTCAGCTGAGGCCTTCGGGGGTGTCGGGGGCTCGGCGTAGGGTGATCGCGTGGATCCCGTAGCCGCCCTCAACGAGATCGCGACGCTGCTCGAGCGAGAGCGAGCATCGCGATACCGCTCCAAGGCTTTTCGTTCTGCCGCGGAGGCTGCGGCGGATCTTTCGGATGAGATCCTGCGGGATCCGACGCGTCTGCGGCGGATCGCGGGCATCGGCGATTCGTCTCTCGCCGTCATCGGTCAGGCCATGGCTGGCCAGGTCCCGGACTATCTTCTCGAGTTGCGCTCCCGCTACGACGTCCCCACCGTGGGAGAGGTGCGCGCCGCGCTGAAGGGTGATCTGCATGCGCACAGCGACTGGTCGGATGGTTTGGCTTCGATCGATCTGATGGTGCAGGCCGCGCGCGACCTGGGGCACGAGTACCTGGCGTTGACCGATCACTCACCCCGACTGCGTGTGGCGAACGGCCTCTCACCCGGACGACTGCGCGAACAGCTGGCAGTTGTCGCCGGGATGTCGGGCGAGGGGTTCACGCTCTTGTCGGGCATCGAAGTCGACATCTTCGACGATGGCGCACTCGACCAAGAGCCCGCGCTGCTCGACGAGCTCGACATCGTGGTCGCTTCGGCTCATTCGAAGCTGCGGATGGAGTCGCCGGCGATGACTCGACGACTGGTGGCGGCGGCATCCGATCCTCGCGTCGACGTGCTTGGCCACGTCACCGGGCGGCTCGTCGAGGGCGCACGAGGAACCCGACCGCCCTCGACATTCGATGCCCGTGCGGTGTTCGAGGCGTGCGCCGCGAGCGGCGTTGCCGTCGAGATCAACTCCCGTCCTGAGCGCCAGGATCCGCCCGATGACCTGTTGGCACTCGCGCTGGAAATCGGATGCCTGTTCTCGATCGACTCGGACGCTCATGCGCCCGGTCAACTGTCGCTGCTCGATTACGGTGCCGCACGTGCCGAGGCGGCGGGGGTTCCGGCCGAGCGCATCGTCACGACGTGGCCCCTCGCGCGCCTCCGCGAGTGGACGGGACGGGCACGTTAGATGCCCGGGCCGCGCTGCCTAGACTGAGTCGGTGACAGGTCTGATTCGATGACGGGGCCCGCCGCCTCATCTGCCCGGCGCGCTTTTCCGTGGCTCGTCGTCGTCGGAATCCTGGTCGCGGCGCTGAGCCTGCGGGGGCCGATCATCGCCCCGACACCTGTGCTGCGCGACATCCAGGACGATCTCGGGATCGGCGCGGCGAGCGCGGGGCTGCTCACGACGGTGCCTGTCCTGATGTTCGCCCTGTTGACACCCGTCGCGGCCCTCGTCATCCGCCGGGCGGGCGCGGAACTCGCCCTACTGCTGACCCTCGTCGGAGTGATGCTGGGGACGCTCGTGCGTGCGATTCCGGGTTTCGGGTGGATGCTGGCCGGGTCGCTCGTCATCGGCGCCGCGATTACGGTCGGAAACGTCGTGGTGCCCGTCATCATCCGTCGCGATGTGCCGCCCACGCAGGTGAGTGCTGTAACGGCGGCGTACGTCGCGATGTTGAACGCCGGATCGCTGCTGACTGCTCTGGCGACGGCGCCGCTGGCGGGCGTGCTCGGCTGGCCGCTGGCGCTCCTCGCTTGGATCGTGGTGACCGTCTCCGGAATCCTGCTCTGGGCGGTGCACCTGCGGCGGGCTCGCGGCGCGGACGCCGGCTATTCGGGAGAACCTTGGGCTGGCGCCGCCAATCGGACCCAGGGTCGCGCTTCCGATATCGAGACGTTGACGGGACCACTCCCCGTGCCAGGAGGGCGCCGAAGCGGCATCCTCCGTCGTCCGATCGTGTGGCTGCTGGCCTTCACGTTCGCCTGCCAGGCAGCCATCTACTACGGCCTGACGACGTGGCTGCCGACGATTCTGGGCGACGAACTCGGGGTTGATCGGACGACGGCCGGCACTCTGGCATCCGTGTTCCAGGGCGTGGCAATCGCCGGCGCGTTCGTCGTTCCCCTGTTGGCGCGACGCTTCGCGCCGATCGTGCCCGCGCTCGTGATCTGCGCCTGCTGGCTGGCTCTGACCGTCGGGATGCCGGTCGCGCCCGCGCAGTTCATCCTGTGGGCGTCCCTCGGCGCGATCGCGCATGCCGGAGGTTTCGTCGTGATCTTCTCGACACTCGTCGCGGTCGCGCGCTCGGATGCCGAGGCAGCCGGGATGTCCGCTTTCGTTCAGGGCGCGGGCTACACCGTCGCGGCTCTTGCGGCGCCGGTCATGGGTGCTCTGCACGAGGTCAATGACGGGTGGACGGGCGCGCTCGTGCTGCTTCTCGTGTTGTCGATCGCGTACGGGGTTCTGATGCTCGCCGCGATGTCGCGGCTACCGAGTGGGCGCGCTTCCTGAATCGGTGATCGCGGTGATCGCCGCGAGCGCGCGGTCCATCGCGGTTCCCAGTGCCCATTTTTCGGCGAGCGCGAGTGTCTCGGTGCGTTGCTCCTCGGTCGGGGACGTCAGTTCGCCGCCTGATTCGGGCAGATCGTCGTCCAGATCGAGGTCGCGCACCACTCCGACGACCTGCGGAGCCACGGCCAGGTAGGGAAGCGCTGCGAGGAGCTTGGCCCGGACACCGGCCGACATTCCCTCACCCGCTTCCGCCGCGGCGAGGATTCCCGCGAGGTCGCCGTGCGCGGCGATCAGCGTCGCCGCTGTCTTCTCGCCGACGCCGGGGACCCCGGGCAACCCATCCGAGGCATCCCCTTTCATGACCGCGAAATCGGCGTACTGCTCCGGAAGAACGCCGTACTTTTTGACGACGATGGCGTCGGTCACGACCTCGAGGTTGCTCATGCCGCGTGCGGTATAGATCACCCGGACGTCGGATGCATCGTCGACGAGCTGGAAGAGGTCGCGGTCACCGGTCACGATGTCTACGGGCATGGTCGCCTGGGTCGCGAGGGAACCGATGATGTCGTCGGCCTCGTGGTCGGCGCGGCCGACGATCGGGATGTTGAGGGCTCCGAGTGCGCGGCGGATGAGTGGTATCTGAGCCTCGAGCGGGTCGGGCACTTCTTCGACATCGGCGCCGCCCGGGACGATCTGAACGACGCGATGCGCTTTGTAGCTCGGGATGAGATCAACTCGCCACTGCGGACGCCAGTCATCATCCCAGCACGCGATCAGATGCGTCGGCCGATACGTCGTGACGAGCTTGCCGATCATGTCGAGCAGCCCGCGGACGGCGTTTACGGGCGTTCCGTCGGGCGCCTTGACCGTATCGGGCACGCCGTAGAAGGCGCGAAAATACAGCGAGGCGGTGTCGAGCAACATCAGGCGCTGGGTCACGTCCTCAGTCTGGCAGTCAGGCCGCGCGGGCGTACTCCCGGGTTAGCGTGGAGGAATGCGACCGGAGGTGCCGAAGCCCGTGACCACGATCACCGATACGCGATCGATGCGGCCTCTGCGTCGCGGGATGATCGCTGTTGCTTTCGTCACGATGAGCACACTTGCGCTCGCCGGATGTGTTGCCGGACCGCCCGCACGGTCGACCCCCTCGGTCGCGGCTACGCCGAGTGCTACCGCCGCCGAGCCGGCGGGCCCACGAGACGTCGTCACGGGGCTTGCGGCGCCCTGGTCGGTCGCGCTCATCGGCGACTCTGCGCTCGTTTCGGAACGAGATTCGGCTCGGATTCTCGAGTTCACTCCCGGCGGAGACATCCGGGAAATCGGCGTGATCGAAGGCGTCGTGAGCGGAGGCGAGGGCGGCCTGTTGGGTCTCGCCATGGCTCCCGACGAGAGCGCGCTGTACGCGTACTCGACCGCGGAGGACGGGAACCGCGTACAGCGGTTTGCGCTGCAGGGCGAGCCCGGTTCGCTGAGCCTCGGCACCCCAGATGTCGTCATCGACGGGCTCCCGAAGGCCGGGGTCCACAACGGCGGCCGGATCGCCTTCGGACCGGACGGCGCTCTCTACATCACGACCGGGGATGCCGGAGTGCCCCGATCGGCACAAGACCCGGACAGCCTCGCGGGCAAGATCCTGCGCCTCGATCCCGACGGGGGAGTTCCCACCGACAACCCGTTCGCCGGGTCGCCGGTCTACAGTCTCGGACACCGCAACGTTCAAGGACTGGGATGGGCGGCCGACGGGCGGATGTTCGCCAGCGAGTTCGGGCAGGACACCGTCGATGAGCTGAACCTGATCGAGCCGGGGGCGAACTACGGATGGCCGGACGTCGAGGGAGCGGGCGGCGCGGATCGGGGCTTCGTGGATCCTGTTCAGGAGTGGCCTACGGATGCCGCGAGTCCCAGCGGACTCGCGGTGATCGACGACTCGATCTACATCGCGAACCTGCGCGGCCGTTCGCTGCGGGTCGTGCCGCTCGACGACCTGAGCGCGTCGACCGTGCATCTCGCGGGGACGTACGGGCGTCTGCGCTCGGTGCTGGAGGGCCCCAACGGCGAACTCTGGATCGTCACGAACAACACCGACGGACGGGGTGACCCGGCGGACGGGGATGACCGCGTCGTGGCGTTGGATCCGACAACGGTCGCCTTCTAGGGGCCTCAGCTGCCGCCGGACATCAGGCCGATGATTCCGGAACCGAGCCAGTAGATGCCGACCGCTCCACCGACCACCCAGAGGATCATCCGGGACGTCGTCGGGGGAGTGCGGGGTTTCTTGGCGGGCTTGCCGGATTCGGCGGATTTGCCAGAGTCGGCGGAATTGTCGGTCACCACACGAGCCTAACGATTCGCATCCGCTGCGCCGATCAGGCCTCGAGCACTCGGGCGGTCAGACGCCGCTGTCTCATCGCGAGGAACAGCGGGAAGGTAAACGCGAACGCGGTCACCCCGGACAGGACGATGTACAGCCAGGCGCGACGCATCCCGAGCCTGCGCGCCTCCATGATGATGAAGACGGACCCGGCGACGGCCACGACGAGCAGGTCGACGGTGATCGACGAGACCGCCGGCCCGCTCGAGACGAGGTCGCCGATGAAGTCGCGCAGCTGGATGATCGCGAGCGCATTGAAGATCCAGGTGCCGATCAACCCCGCGATCGCGAGCGCGAGGTAGGCGATGGCGAGGGGTGTCCAGTTGCGCGTCATGCGTCGATCATGCGCCAGCTGGGATCTTTTGTCTCGCGGGGAGACGCGCTCAGGCGAGGAGTGCCACGCCCATCGCCGCCGTGGAGGCTCCCATCGCGATGAGCTGGCCGCGTTCGAGCACGGAGGCGCGGGCCTCGCCATCATGTGGCGTCCCGGCGGCGATCACCGAAACGAGACCGAAAAGCAGAGCGGATGCCGCGGCCACCAGTCCGAACGGGGCCCCCGTCGAGTGGTGCGCGGCCGCTGCGACCGGGGCCGAGGCATCCGGAATCATCGCGAGCACGAGCGTGGCCATCACGACCAGGCCGAGCGTTGCGTGCACCGTCATGATCGTGGAGGGCACTCTCGCGGCGGGAACGGGCACTCTCGCGGCGGGAACGGGCACTCTCGCGGCGGGAACGGGCACACTCGCGCCAGCTCGGACACGCGCTGCCCGGCCGCGGAGGGCGGCCAACCCGATCGCCGCGACGATCAGGACCGCCGCCCACGCGGCTGGCGCTACGACGCCCCACAGCACGACGTCGAGCATCGCGACGAGCATGAGGACGGATGCGGCGAGCTCGGGCGCCCGTGCCCGGCGGCGATCGGCGGCGATGCAGCACGCCCCGATCGCCGCCGGCGCGAGTGCGCCGAGGTGCAGGATCTCACCCACGCGCGGGGTTCAGTGGCCGTGCGACGAGTGGCCGTGCGACGCGTGGTCGTCGTGCGCGCCGTGGGCGGCAGACTCGTGCGCGTGACCCGCGTCGTGCGCCGAGTGGGACTCGTGCGCGTGACCCGTTCCCGCCGAGCAGTGATCCGACATGGCGGGCGCCGGGACGTTCAGAGTCGGGTTCCGCTCGAAGAAGTTGTACGGCTTGAGCGTGAACTTGGCGTAGTCCATCGGCATGACGGGCCAGTCCTCGTTGCGCGGGAAGTGCGTGAGCCCGAACGTGTGCCACAGCACGACGTCCTCGCCGACGAGCGGCTCGTCGCCCGCGATGTAGGCCGTCACTCCGTCGCCGCCGGGGTTCTGGTTGACGAAGTCGCCGGCCGCGTACCGTTCGGCCGGGTCGTACTTCGTCACGAACAGGTTCTTCGTGGCGAATTCGGCGCGCCGGGCGATCGAGGACGAGCCATCCGCCATCAGCGTCGGCGTCTCGGTCGGGAAGAGCACGTACGACGTCGGTTGGCCGAGTTCGGTCGTCTTCTCGGTGGACGCGATCTGCCACACCCGGTTCACGGCACCGTCGGCGACGCGGCCCGAAACGGCCTCGGACATGATGGGCGTGACCTTCTTGGTGAAGGCATTGCCCGCCGGGTTGGTCTCCGACACGGGCAGGCGCACGGCGTCGATCTCGTTGACGACGTTCGACAGGCCGTCGACCGTCATATCGAGGCGCGCCGAGAACAGGTGCTGGTGGTAGGGGGCACCGAGCCCCGGAGCGACCTGCGACGCGAACGGGTAGGCCGTGCCGTCCTCTGCATCACCCGGGAACGACGACGTGAACAGGATGCCGGTGAGCTTGGCCTCGCACTCGATCGTGCCGTCGAGGTAGAGGTACCAGTAGAAGCCGTAGTCGTAGTTGCCGACCGTCGTGAAGAACGAGATCACGAGGCGCCGAGAGCGGCGTACCTCGTGCGATCCGGTGAAGATGTCGGTGTGCTTCCAGAGGGTGCCGAAGTCCTCCTCGTGCATGCAGATGCCGTTGTCGATCGTTCGGGGCATCCCGAGCTCGTCGGGCAGCACGGCGTCGAAGTACTGGATCTCGCCGACGCAGTCGCAGCCGAGCGCGAGCGAGTTCGTGTAGCGGCCGAACATGTACTCGCCGGTGTCGAAGTAGTTCTGCCAGAAACGGTTCGGGTGCGGGTCGGCGTACGGCACGAGCATCTCGTTGATCGATCCGCGGTACATGACCGGACGGTCCACGCCCTTGTCGGCGAACGAGAGTTCGCGCAGGATCAGGCCCTCGCGCATGTCGAAGCCGATCCGCAGCTTCCAGTTGCCCCACGAGACGTGTTCGCCGTCGACCGAGAAGCTCGGCCCCTCGGGCTGCGTGATGACGATCGGTTTCAGACCCTCGAGCGGCGGCCCCTGCAGCTCGGGGTCGTCGAAGTTGCCGTGCGTCTCGGGCACCGCGAGGCCGGGGGTGTCGATGATCTCGATCACGCGGCGGTCGGCCGTGTCGATGTAGGCGGTGAGACCGTCGACCGGGTGCGCCCAGGGGTGGTCGGACGGGTGGTCCATACGGAAGACGAAAGACCGGACGATGCGGCGTCCCTCTTCCGCGACGTACCCGTAGTGGCCGGCCGAGAGCGGGACGGCGACGACCTGGTCGATCGAGAGCCCGCGCGCGGCGAGGGCGGCGAGCCATCCCTCGTCCTCGGCGAGGATCAGTCCGACGTCCTCGAATTCGGCGTCGAGGATCGGCAGCTGTCCCTTCGAGCCGTCCAGGACCGTGCTCGAGAGCGTCTCGCCCGTCGTGATCGACACGATCGAGTCGGTCGAGCGTCCCGTCGCCATGTCGAGCAGCTGTACCCGCGCGCGACGGTCGGGCAGCGGCGCGTCGCCGGCGTCCCAGCCCAGCACCTCGCCCTTGGTGGGCTCTTCGAGCCCGACGTAGGCGAAGCGCATCGTGGTCGTGAAGTCCGGCCATCCCAGCACGACCGTGCGGACGGCCTCGATCTCGACGACAGAGAGCGACGACAGCGGGTGGGCGGGGGCCTCGGGTGCGACGTAGGCGGCGGATGTCTGGATGTCGGTGATGCTCATGAGTGTCTCCTGGGTGGGGCGGGTCGCTTCGACAAGCTCAACGACCGGGGTTGTGGTCGGGGGTCAGCCGGCGATCGAGTCGGTCAGCTTGGCGTAGGCGGCCGGGCGGCTCTTCTTGATCCACCACGCCTGCACGTAGCCGAGGACCGGGAAGATCACGATCAGGGCGAGCAGGAACCAGCTCACGGCCCCGAATACCGGGGTGCCCTCGGCATCCACGTCGCCGACCATGATCGGGAAGTACGCGGCGATCAAGATGGCTGAGGCGATGAGCCCCAGCAGCCCGAGCGCGGGGGCGATGATCGTGTTCCACGGGCGACGGTCCTTGCGGGTCTTCGCGAAGTACGCGATCACCGCGACCGAGGTGAGCGCCATCAGGATCGCGATCGCGAGGGTGGCGACGCCGGCGAACCAGGTGAATACCTGCAGGACCGGGTCGAGGTTCAGCGCCGCGAAGACCGCGATCAGCACGACCGCGGTGACAGTCTGCACGAGCGAGGACACGTGGGGCGAGAGGTGCTTGGCGTGCACCGAGCCGAGGCGGTCGGGCAGCACGCCGGCGTTCGCCATGGAGTGCTGGTAGCGCGTGACGACGTTGTGGAAGGACAGGACGCAGGCGAACATCGCCGTGATCAGCAGGATGTTCACGCCGATCTCGCCCGCGACGCCGAGGTAGCGCGCCATCGTGGTGATGATGAAGGTGCCCGGGTCTTCGGCGACGACGTCGACGACGCCATCCGGTCCCCACGCCATGATGAGTGCCCACGACGCGAGTGTGTAGAAGACGCCGATACCGATGACAGCCGCGTAGGTGGCCCGGGGGATCGTCTTGTTCGGGTCTTTCGCTTCGTCGCGGAAGATCGCCGTGGCCTCGAAGCCGATGAAGGCGGCGATCGCGAACATCAGGCCGACTCCGGGCGAGCCGCTGACGACGTTGGCGGGCTCGAAGGGCGCGAGGCTCAGGCCGTCTTCACCACCGGTGAACATGACGGCCGCGACCAGGATCAGCACGATGCCGACCTCGGCGATGAGCAGGACGCCGAGAACCTTGCTCGAGAGGTCGATGTGACGGTACCCGAGGATTCCGACGAGCGCGATGACACCGAGCGAGAACAGCCACCAGGGCAGCAGCGGCCCGCCGAGGGACTGGATCGTGACGGAGAGGATGTACCCGATGTATCCGTACACCGACACCTGGATGGTCGTGTACGTCAGCATCGCGATCCAGGCGCTCGCCAGGCCCGTGGAGCGACCGAGGCCGTACCCGACGTACGTGAAGAAGGCACCGGGCTTGGGCACGTGCCGCGTCATCGCTGCGAGGCCGACCGAGAACAGCACGAGTACGACGGCACTGATCGCGTAGAGGGCCGGGAATCCGACTCCGTTGCCGATCAGGATGCCGAGCGGAGCCGCGCCGCCGATGACGGTCAACGGAGAGGCCGCTGCGACGACCATGAAGACGATGGCGGTCACGCCGAGCGAACCCTTCAGGGTGCGCTTGGCGGATGCCTCGACTCCGGGGGACTCGAGTTTGGTCATGGGGTGTCCGATCTGTGGGGGGATCTGTCGTGAGGTGCGCGGATTGACCCGAGCTTGGCGGCGGCCGATTGCCTGGCCGTCTCGACCGTGTGAAACCTCTCCGTTGCGGTGTGGGACGCCCGCCCGGCGGCGTCTCATTCGGTGACACACGGTCGAAACACGCGGGACGCGCTGTGGCAACCGGCCGTGCGTACCGTGAGCCGCAGCGGGAAGGAGATGACGTGACGGCACTCGATCGGGCGATTGCGCGTCCCGCTCCCGTCCGCGACTTCGGTGCGCGGTCTCCTCTCGACGGCCTCGACCGGCGAAGTGTCTCGTTCGCCGATGTGTTGGCGCAGTCGGTTGCCGCCGTTGCACCGTCCGCGGCCGCGACGACGGTGGTGGTGCTGGTCGCGGGGGTGGCCGGCGTCGCCACCGTCCCCGCGATGCTCGCGGCGGGTCTTGTCGCCCTGATGGTCGCCTCGACGATCAACCAGTTCACGAAGCGGATGGCCGCGGCCGGGTCGCTGTACACCTTCGTCTCGAAAGGGCTCGGCTCGGGGGCGGCGCTCGCCGCGGGCGCCGCCATTGTCATCGGCTACGCGTTCATCTCCGTTTTTGCCCTGCTGGGCGGCGCGCACTACCTGACGATGCTGCTCCGGGGGCTGTGGCCGGGTTTCGGTGGAATGTGGGACGTCGCGGCCGTGCTCGCGGCGGAGGCCACGGTGCTGGCTCTCGTTCTCGTGCGGGGCATCCGCGTCTCGTCGCGGGTCGCCCTCGTCGTCGAACTCGTTTCGGTCGTCATCATCCTGGTGCTCCTCGTCGTGCTCCTGGTGCAGATCGGACCCCTGGATGTCTCGGCCCTGGTTCCGACCGAGGGCTTTTCGATCGCGGGCTTCGCCGCGGGCGCGGTGCTCGCGTTGACCGCCTTCGTCGGCTTCGAGAGCGCTGCGACACTCGGCGTCGAGGCGCGCGCGCCGCTGCGCAACATCCCGCGGGCGATCGTGACGACGGTGCTGCTGGCGGGAGGGTTGTACCTGCTGGCCGCGTACACGCAGGTCGCCGGGTTCCATGCTCTCGGCCGGGAATTGGCGGGCAGTGATTCGCCGGTCAACGCCCTCGCCAGCGCCTACGGGGTCGCGCAGCTGGGTGTGCTGATCGACCTGGGCATCGCCGCATCCTTCCTCGCGTGCGCGATCGCCTCGACGACCGCGCTGACCCGCGTATTGTTCGCGCTCGGGCGAGACGGGATCGCACCGCGTGCTCTCGGCGGCGTGCACCGGCGTTTTCGTACGCCGATCGGAGCGATCGCCGTCGCGGTGCCGGTTGTCGCGATCGCTCCGATAGCGGCCGTGCTCGCGGGCGTCGGGCTCTGGGACGCGATGGAAGCGGTCATCGCCGTCTCTGCGGCGGGCTACATCGGCGCCTACGTCCTCGTGTGCGTCGCGGCCCCCGTCTTCTTGCGCAGAATCGGAGAGCTGACCTTCCGGGCCGGATTGGCCGCTTTCGCCTCGGCCCTCCTCCTCGCGGCGGGGCTCGTCGCGTATCTGGTCTTCGAGGGTGTACGCGGAAACCCCGGCGCACCGCTGGCGCTTATGGTGGCGGCAGTCGCGACTCTCGTCGTGGCCTGGCGCAGACGTCGGGGCGAGGCATCCCTCGCCGGAATCGGCGCCTACGACGAACCGGTCGCCTCGGAAGTACTGGGCGGGGTCGCGCGGAGACCGACGGATGCCTGAATCGCGCATTCGCTCGGACCCCCACCCGACGGACGATCTGTCGGCCCGCCAACCCCGCGCGATCCACAGTGCGTTGACGTTGCTCGAGGCGGTCGCCGAGCTCGGTGCGGGGGCGACGGCCCGCGAGATCTCGGACGCGCTGGGACTGCCCAAAGCAACGACGTACCGCCTCGTGAATCTGCTCGTTCAGGACGGCTTTCTCGTGCGCACCCCCGATCTCTCCGGCTTCGCGCTCGGCGCCAAGGTCGTTCATCTCGCTTCTGTGGCGGCGCCCGTGCGGCTGCCGTCGGCGGCGCGGGATCTGCTCACCGCCGCCCGCGACCACGTTCGCGGGGGAGTGCACGTCGTGCTGTACCCCGAGGGGCGGGTGAGTCTGGTCGATCCGGACCCGGACTTCCCGTTCAGAGATCCCGTGCGACTCGCTCGCGATCCCGGCCGGTTCGCGCTCGGACGTCTGCTGCTGGCCGAGGGTGGGGTCGCGGCGGCGCGCGCAGAATCGGCGGACCTTGTTGCCGCGGCAGCTGACATCCGCAGGTTCGGAGTCACGCGCCAGATCGGCGAGCTGGTGCCGGGATTCGGATGTCTCGCGCTGCCCATCCGCGATGCCGCTGGGGCGCTCGCCGGCGCGTTGGGCTTCTCGGGCCCCGCCCATCGAGTGGAGGAGCCATCCGGGGTCATCCGTTTGCTCGCGCCGACCGCGGAGCGCCTGGCGCCGCTGCTGACCTGACCCGCTTGTTGAGCTCAGGCGAGCAGGCGTCCGCTGGCGTCGAGGACGAGACCACGAGGCAACACGCCCGCAAGCGTCGCGGCGACCGCGTTCGTGCCGCCCGAGACGATGCTCGGCGGCGTGCGGCGACGATCGAGTGCGCGCAGCGCGGTCGTGACGACCTGCGCGGGGGATTGCACGCGGCCCTTCGCCATGTCTTCAGCGTCCGCAATCTCGAAGAACTCGGTTGCCGTGGCGCCCGGGCTCACGGCGAGGACGCGCAGGCCCGAGGCGCGGGTCTCGTACGCGATCGCCTCGGTGAAGCTCAGCACGAAAGCCTTCGAGGCCCCATACGCCGCCATATGCGGGGTCGGCTGATAGGCGACGACGCTCGAGATATTGACGAGCACGCCGCGCCCGGCGGCGACGAGCCGCGGGAGGAAGGCGTGTGTGAGGGCGACGAGGGTCGAGACGTTCAGCTGGATCATCTCGGCGACCCGCGAGTGATCGGCGTCCACGAAGTCACCGCGCATCCCGAAACCGGCGTTGTTGATCAGACTGTCGACCAGGATGCCGCGGCGTTCCAGTTCGTCGTGCAACTCGGCGGCCGCTTCGTCACGAGCAAGGTTCATCGCGATCGGCGTCGCCGTGATCCCATGCCGCGCGCCGAGCTCGGCCGCAAGTTCGTTCAAGCGGTCCTCGCGGCGGGCCACGAGGACGAGGTTCGCACCGCGCGCGGCGAGAGCGTCGGCGAACGCGGCACCGATGCCCGAGCTCGCGCCCGTGATCAGGACGGTCGTGGCGGTGAAGTCGACAGGCATGGTCGCCACACTAAGCGCCCTCGCATGTGCGGGGGCCGTTAGCGTTGACGGATGCGCCGTCCCACACCCGACCCCGTTGCCCCCGGACAGGAATCGGTGTGGGACTACCCGCGCCCACCCCGAGTCGAGCGGGTCGACGCGGCGGTGACGATCGTCCTCGGCGGTGTCCGGATTCTCGACACCAGCGATGTCGTGCGCGTGCTCGAGACGAGTCATCCGCCCGTCTATTACGTGCCGATCGTGGACTTCACCGAGGGGGCCCTCGTACCGGCCGCGGGATCGTCGTTCTGTGAATGGAAGGGAGCGGCGCGATACCTGGATGTGTGTGGCGGCGAACGCGTCGTGCCCCGTGCGGCCTGGAACTACCCGAATCCCTCGGCCGGGTTCGAGGTTCTGTCCGACCGCGTCGCACTGTATGCGGGTGAGATGGATGCCTGCACCGTTGCGGGCGAGCGCGTCGTCCCGCAACCGGGAGGCTTCTACGGCGGATGGATCACGGCGGCCATAGCCGGTCCTTTCAAGGGTGTGCCGGGCTCGAACGGGTGGTAGGCCCGGCTGGTCGCTTCGACAGGCTCAGCGACCGCGCGTGAGGCTCAGCCACCGCGCGTGAGGCTCAGCGACCGCGGGGTGCTCGGCCCGTCACCCGCGGGCCCGCGTTAGCGTGGAAGCATGAGTAACCAGGTAGAAAAGGCCCAGTCCCTCGAGCAGTTGCACACCGCACCGGAGATCCTCCGGGTCGTGAACGTGTGGGATGTCGTATCGGCGCGGGCGGTCGCGGCGTTGCCCGAGACGAAGGCCCTCGCCACTGCGGGGCACTCGATCGCGGCGACCTTCGGTTACGAGGACGGCGAGAACATCCCCCTGGACGTCATGCTCGACATGGTGGGGCGCATCGTCGCCGCGACGGATCTGCCCGTCAGTTCTGACCTTGACGCGGGCTACGGCAACGCGGGCGAAACCACGCGACGCGCCATCGGCGTGGGTGTCGTCGGCGCGAACGTCGAAGACCGGCTGCGTCCGCTCGACGAGTCCGTCGCGAACGTGCGCGCCATCATCGCCGCGGGCGAGTCCGAGGGTGTTCCCTTCGTCCTGAACGCGCGCACCGACGCCTTCGTCCGCGCGGGAGATCGTCCCCGTGAAGCATCGATCGCCGACGCGATCGAGCGTGGGCGGGCCTACCTGGACGCGGGCGCGAGCCTCGTCTTCGTACCCGGAATCCTCGATGCCGAGACGACCCGCGAGCTCGTGGCAGGCCTCGGCACGGGCAAGCTGAGCGTGATCGGGCTGCCGGGCTCACTCTCGGCCGCCGAGTACGAGGCGCTCGGGGTGGCGCGAATCTCGTACGGTCCGATGACGCAGCGGGTCGCCCTGACGGCCCTGCAGGACGTTGCGATCGACCTCTACGCCGACGGGCTCATCCCGTCGTCGACGCGCGCCCTCAACTGACGCTGGAATAGCGCGCGGCCGGCCGAGGTTCGCATGGGCGTGGAAGCGCTGGCCGTCGACGTCGTCGTGATCGGTGCGGGTCAGGCCGGTTTGTCGGCTGCTTACCACCTGAGGCGCCGCGGATTCGTCCCGCTCGACACCTCCGCGTCGGATGCGTCACCGGACGCGCGTACGTTCGTCGTCCTCGATGCGAACGACGGACCCGGGGGTGCTTGGCAGCATCGCTGGCAGTCGCTCCGAATGGGGACGGTCAACGGGATCCACGAGTTGCCCGGGTTTGCCGTGCCGCCCGCGGATCCGACGGCCGCGAGCCGACACATCCTGCCCGACTATTTCGCCGAGTACGAGCGGCGCTTCGACCTGCGCGTGCATCGCCCCGAGCCCGTTCGGGCGATCGAGCGCGAAGACGACGATCCGCACGGGCGGTTGCGGGTGCGGACGGAACGGGCGACCTATTCTGCGCGCTACGTGATCAACGCCACGGGCACATGGACCAAACCGTTCTGGCCGCACTACCCCGGCCAGGAGCGCTTCCGCGGACGCCAGCTCCACGTTGCCGACTACGTGTCGGCTGATGAGTTCGCAGGTCAACGGGTCGTGATCGTCGGGGCAGGGGTGTCTGCGATCCAACTGCTCGACGAGCTCTCACACGTCGCCGACACGTTCTGGGTCACGCGCCGCGAGCCGGAATGGATCGACGACGACTTCGACATCCCCGCGCGCGTCGCGGCGATCGCCGGTGTCGACGAACGCGTGCGCCAGGGGCTCGCGCCGGGGAGTGTGATCTCTGTGACCGGGATGCATTGGACACCCTGGGCGCGGGCGGCCGAGGCGCGCGGTGTGCTGGTGCGGCATCCGATGTTCGTGTCGATGGAAGAGCACGGGGTGCGCATGCCGGACGGGTCGTTCGTCGCGGCCGACGCGATCCTGTGGGCGACCGGCTTTCGTGCCGCTCTCGACCACCTCGCACCGCTGCGGATCCGCGTTCCGGGCGGCGGCATCCGCGTTGCCGACAGTCGCGCGACCGACGAACCGCGCCTGTTCATGATCGGGTACGGCCCCTCGGCCTCGACGATCGGCGCCAACCGTGCCGGTCGCGTCGCCGTCGCAAAGATCGTCTCCGAGATGGATGCCCACCTCGAAGATTCCGCCGGGGCGCTACACGGCGCGTGAGAGCGTCGCGTGTATGCGCTGCAGATCCTCGAGCAGCGAACCGATCAGTATCCAGTGATCCGGCGACGGGGTGGGGATCGCCAAAGGAGCGGTGAGCGCCGGGCCCGTGGCGTCGCCCGTATCGATCGTTTCCGTCGGGGCGGTGTCAACACCCCTGAGGTCGAGGCGGACGTCATGTGCGGCCCGCCGCAACTGGTCGGCTATCGCCCGGACGGTGGGCTCGTCGGCGATCGTCGGGTCATAGTGGTCATAGAAGGCGCGGGTCATCCCGATGACCTGAGTGACCATGGGTCCGAGGCGATCGAGCACCGAACCGAGGCTCGCCAGCTCTTCGCGGTGACGGCGCGCCCGGGGGTTCAGGGTCAGGGATTCGCGCCCCGCCGCGATCGCGTTCTCGGCCGCGTCGCGCATCGGCCGCATCAGCCGGGCGGTCAGCAGGAGCTCTTCGAGATCCGCTCGTGAACGCGGATGTTCAAGGGCCGATGCCAGACGCTCGAGGGATGCGGCCACTTCTTCGCCAAGCGCATCCACGGCGCGATGGGCGGGAGCGACCGCGACGGGCGGGACCAGGATGACGTTGACGATGATTCCGATCGCGGCACCGATGATCGTCTCGAGCACGCGGTCCAGCGCGTATCCCGGAGTCGCGGCGCCGAGAGAGAGGACGAGGAGCGCGCTGATCGCCACCTGGTTTGCGGTTCCCGAGGTCGCGCGGGCCAGCCAGGCGACGATCAGCGCGACGACGATCGAAACGAGGATGACCCAGGTGTACTCGCCGAAGGCGATCCCGAGCGCCGACGCGATGACGACGCCGACGATCACCCCGACGCTCCGCTCGATGGCCTTGCTGAACGACTGGTTCAGGCTCGGCTGCACCACCAGCAGGGCGGCGATCGCGGCGAAGACGGGGGGCGGACCCTGAACGATCCAGTCCGCGATCAGCCACGCCGAGACCGTTGCAACAGCTGACTTGGCGACCTGCAGAACGGGTGCTCGGTGCGGGGCACGGATGGCGGATGACACGCGCATCCCCCCACGGTATGCCGGTACCGGCCCCCTGGGTGCGGGGCGCGCATAGGCTGGATCGTTCCGAACGATCGAGGAGGCTCGCATGTCCCGGATTCTGATCATCGGCGGTCACGGCAAGGTGGCCCGCCTGCTCACCCCGCTGTTGGCCGCACGCGGAGATGGGGTTTCGGCCGTCATCCGCAACGCTGAGCACACAGCCGATGTCGAGGGGGATGGCGCGACCGCCGTCGTCGCCGATGTCGAGAGCCTCGACCGCGCAGAACTCGCCGCGCTGTTCGCCGGCCACGACGGTATCGTCTGGGCGGCGGGCGCCGGCGGGGGAGACCCCGAGCGGACGTACGCGATCGATCGCGACGCCGCCATCCGTTCGATGGATGCGGCGGACGCAGCCGGGGCGAAGCGCTACGTCATGGTGTCGTACTTCGGTGCCGGGCCCGATCACGGGGTACCCGCGGACAACTCGTTCTTCGCCTACGCCGAGGCGAAGGCCGCCGCCGACGAACATCTGCAGCAGACGGGGCTGGATTGGACCATCCTCGGCCCGAGCGGTTTGACGCTCGACCCGCCGACGGGACGCATCGACGTCGGCGGCGAGTCGCGGACGGTCGCGCGAGCGGACGTCGCGGCGGTCATCGCCGCCGTCCTCGCGGACCCGTCAACGGTCGGTCAGACGATCGAGTTCAACGCGGGTTCTACCCCGATCGCCGACGCCGTCAAGGGCTGATCCGACTCACTCGGCTCGCGACAGCATCGCGGGCGCGTGGACGGCGATCCAGTCCATGAGCGGCAGCATGCGCTCCATCATGTCTCGGCCGAGATCCGTGAGCGCGTACTCGACGCGCGGTGGGACCTCGGGGTAGGACTGCCGGTTCACGAGTCCGTCGGCCTCCAGCGTGCGCAGGGTCGAGGCGAGCATCTTCTCGCTGATCCCCTCGACCTCGCGCCGCAGGACTCCCCACCGCCGGGTCCCCTCGCTCAGTGCGAGCAGCACGAGGACGCCCCATTTGCTCATCACATGGTCAAGCACGGTGCGCGTGGGGCACCCGTCCGTGAATACGGCGTCGCCGCTTGAAGTGCGGATGTCCGCAAGACTTACGCTCATGTAGGTACCTTACCGAAAGGTGGGTACCCCATGAATGGAATGCGCGCTGCGATGGGAGATGTTGGCACAGGAGACATCCGTCGCATGAAAGGGAATCACATGACCTATCTCGTCACCGCCGCCAGCGGACATCTCGGCCGACTCGCCGTCGAGTCCTTGCTCACTCGCGGAGTGGACTCCGCGGAGATCGTCGCGGGAGCCCGTAATCCGGAGCGGATCCAGGATCTTGCGGCGCGAGGCGTCCGTACGGTCGAACTCGATTACGACCGGCCCGGCACCGTCGCGGCGGCCCTCGAGGGGATCGATCGGATCCTGCTCATCTCGGGTTCCGCTCCTGGCGCGAGAGTTGCGGGTCACCTCAACGTCATCGAAGCGGCGACCGCGGCAGGGGTGGAGCGAATCGTCTACACGAGCGCCCCGCAGGCCACGACGTTCGACTGGGCGCTGGGAGCCGACCACCGCGCCACGGAAGAGGCCATCACGGCGTCGGGGCTCCCCGCCGTGATCGTCCGCAACAACTGGTACACCGAGAACTACGCGGGCGACCTGGAGCGTGCGGCCGAGTCCGGGGTGATCGCGTCCTCCGTGGGGGATGCGCGCATCGCGAGCGCGAGTCGGGTCGACTACGCGGCGGGCGCCGCCGTGGCGCTCGTCGAAGAGGGACATGTCGGAAACGTCTACGAGTTCGCCGGCGATGTCGCATGGACCTTCGACGACCTGGCCGCGGCGGCATCGGTCGTTCTCGGTCGCGAGGTCACGTACCAGCGCCTGACGAGCGAGCAGCTTGCAGCGGGGCTCGAGGCCGCAGGCGCGGACTCGGGAACGGTGGGCTTCGTCGTCGGGCTCGACCAGGCGATCGCCGGTGGCGTGCTCTCGGGCACGGACGGAACGCTGGCGCGGCTGATCGGTCGCCCGACCACGCCGCTCATCGACGGGCTCCGCGCGCTCCGCGGCTGATACGTCGCCCAGCTGCGACCGGCGGCCCTCGTCGTCGTCCACCGACCTATCGTGGAGGGATGACAACGGGGGCCGCGGCACCGGCCGAGGGTGAGCGACCCGACTACGCCGCCTTCATCAGCGCTCGACGCGACGAGATCACCGCGCGGCTGAACCTCGTCGACTCGCAACTGATCGGCATCCGTGGTGCACGCGCAGAGTGGACGGACGACGAGCACGACCCGGAAGGGTCGACGCTGATCACGGAGTGGTCGCGGGCCGAGGGACTGCGCGGTGAGTACCTGGCCGAGCTCATCGAGCTGGAGCACGCGCGAGAACGACTCGAAGCGGGAACCTACGGTCGGTGCGCACGCTGCGGCGAGCAGATCGTCGAGGGACGTCTGCGGCGAGTGCCGGCGGCAAAGATGTGCGTGCCATGTCTCGGCGCGTCGCGCTGAGCCTCGCTACACTCACACCCAAAGCCACCTCGTCGGAGACTTTCGCCGCGGGGCGGAGACCGGGGCCGCCGAAGGCAGGGACCGCAGTGGGGACTGAGAACAGAGCGTTGGTGGGCGATGCCCTCGAGCTCGTCGTGGTGGGCGTGGGGCCTTACCTCGATCGCATGCTCGCCGATCACGCCAGCGCGCGCGGCATCGACGCCGGACCTATCGTCGATCGTGACCTGGTGAGCATGCTCGGCGTGCTCGCTGGAGCGCCGGCTTTCTCCGGTGAAGAAGCGACGGCGAACGCCCTCGCCGGCTACGCACGCGAGCTGCAGGCGGTGTGGGATGCCTGGGCGCGCATCCGTCCGTTCGATGCGGCAGAGACGTACCGCGCCCTGGACACAGCCGCGCGCCTGCTGCAGACCGTCGGGGCCGATGACGAGGCATCGATCGTTCGCGAACTCGCCACCGTCCCCCTCGCTCTCTTCGCCGCACGCGTGCTCGCCGAGTACGTGGCGGACGATGCTGCGTCGGAGGACGAGTCGCCCGCGCCGGACGAGTCTGCTGCCGCTGCTCAAGAGGACGAGGCGGATGCTCCTCACGACGAAGACGTGATCGACACCGTGGATGAGGAAGCGGTGGATGAGGAAGCGGTGGATGAGGAAGTCGGCGACGACCTGATTCGCCCCGTTCGACTCCGTGCCGTGAACCATCCCCGACACGCGGAGCGCGTCGAAGACGCACGTGCCCCCGCATCCATTCGAGCACTGCGCGCGGTCGATCCCGCCCTCCCGCTCGTGACCTGGTCTGAACTGAGCGACACGATCACGGCGCTCTTGGCGACGGGGCGCCTCGATCCACAGGTGCTTGCGGGATTCACACGCCGTAGCCTCGACGAACGAGCACGAGCCGCTGTGGCGGGCGCATTGGGACGCGGCGTGACGATCCGGCCCGAGCACGTCGCCTGGGTCGTTTCGGTGCTGCGGACTCGATACGCCGGAACGGCGCGCATCACGCGAGCTGCAGCCACGGCGCTCGTCGCCGAGTACATCGCCGAGTTGGCCCCCCGTGCAGGTGTCGATCCGAGGCGCGTGCGTCAGGACATGATGGCCTGGGTGGACGTCGAGCGCGCCTGATCCGCCGTCGTCCTGGCACACTTGCCGAGGGCCTGTCTCTCGACGTGACCCTGAGACCCGGGAAGGAGCGCGACGGTGGCCGAATGGCTGGTGCTCATCGCGCTCGGTTTGACCGTGGCCTTCACGACGATTCCGATCGTCACAACGATCATCGTCGTCCTCTCCGCCGGTGCTTCACGTCCGGGATGGCTCATCACGATCGGTTACGCGGCCGCTCTGCTCGTGATCGTCGGACTGTTCGCGGGTGTGCTGCACGCCGTGCGCCTGCCGAAGTTCGGCGACGAGACGTTGATCGGCTGGCTCGAGATCGTCGCCGGTGTGCTCATGGTGGTGCTCGGAATCATCCAGATCGTGCGGCGTCGCACCTCGCCGCCGCGCTCGTCGCCTCTGGTGCGCGGTGTACGCAACCTCACGCCGACGCTGACCGTCGCGCTCGGGGCCAGCTTCGCCATCCATCCCGAGGCGCTTCTGCTCACCGCCGCCGCGGCAACACGCGTCCGCCACGAGGACCCGCCCCTCTGGGTCCTGGTGATCATGTTGGCGGTCTTCGTGGCCGCCTCCGTGTCCACCGTCGCGGGCATCACGGTGCTGTTCTCCGTTGCGCGCGGAGGTGTGCGCGCCCGGATGGAACGATTCCAGGATTGGATCGAGCGCGATTCCGGAGCCGTGATGTCGGTGGTCCTCCTGCTCGTGGGAGTCTTCGTGCTGCTGCTCGGCACCGGCAATCTCGGCTGGCCCGGGATACGTCTCTAGACGAAGAGCGGGCACACTGCGGGCGACGGCGGCGTTCTGATACCCTTGACTGTCACTTCTGTGACGTTCTCGCCGCGCATGCGCGGCAACAAGAAATCCGCTTCGCCCGGCCCCGGGCATCCGTTCGTCCATATGGCGTTGGGATCAGGGTCGGAGCCCGACCATACAACCAACAAGGACAACCCACTACATGACTACCGCAACGACCGCCACGGCTCCCAAGCAGGTCGCGATCAACGACATCGGATCTGCTGAAGACTTCCTGGCCGCGGTCGAGAAGACCCTCAAGTTCTTCAACGACGGAGACCTCATCGAAGGCACCGTCGTGAAGATCGACCGCGACGAGGTCCTCCTCGACGTCGGGTACAAGACCGAGGGTGTCATCCCCTCGCGCGAACTTTCCATCAAGCACGACGTCGACCCCAATGAGGTCGTCAAGCTCGGCGACGCTGTCGAGGCTCTTGTTCTCCAGAAAGAGGACAAAGAGGGACGCCTCATCCTGTCCAAGAAGCGCGCTCAGTACGAGCGTGCCTGGGGCGACGTTGAGAAGATCAAGGAGAACGACGGTGTCGTCACCGGTCAGGTGATCGAGGTCGTCAAGGGCGGTCTGATCGTCGACATCGGACTCCGCGGCTTCCTGCCCGCCTCGCTCATCGACCTGCGTCGCGTCCGTGACCTCACGCCGTTCCTCGGCCAGGAGATCGAAGCGAAGATCCTCGAGCTCGACAAGAACCGCAACAACGTCGTTCTGAGCCGCCGCGCGCTGCTCGAGCAGACGCAATCGGAGTCGCGCACGAACTTCCTCAACGCGCTGCACAAGGGTCAGGTCCGCAAGGGCGTCGTCTCGTCGATCGTCAACTTCGGTGCGTTCGTCGACCTCGGTGGCGTGGACGGCCTCGTGCACGTCTCGGAGCTGTCGTGGAAGCACATCGAGCACGCCAGCGAGGTTGTCGAGGTCGGCCAGGAGGTCACCGTAGAGATCCTCGAGGTCGATCTCGACCGTGAGCGCGTCTCTCTGTCGCTCAAGGCGACGCAGGAAGACCCGTGGCAGGTATTCGCCCGCACCCACGCGATCGGTCAGGTCGCGCCGGGTAAGGTCACCAAGCTCGTTCCGTTCGGTGCGTTCGTTCGCGTCGCGGACGGCATCGAGGGCCTCGTGCACATCTCTGAGCTGTCGGGCAAGCACGTCGAGCTCGCCGAGCAGGTTGTCTCGGTCGGCGAAGAGGTATTCGTCAAGGTCATCGACATCGACCTCGAGCGTCGCCGCATCTCGCTCTCGCTCAAGCAGGCCAACGACTCGATCGACCCGTTCGGTACCGAGTTCGACCCGGCTCTGTACGGTATGGCGACCGAGTACGACGAGAACGGCGAGTACAAGTACCCCGAGGGCTTCGACGTCGAGACGCAGGCGTGGAAGGAAGGCTTCGACGCCGCCCGCGAAGCATGGGAGCAGGAGTACGCCGCTGCCCAGGCTCGCTGGGAGCACCACAAGGCTCTCGTCGCCAAGGCCGCCGAGGCCGAGGCTGCGGCGCCCGAGGCATCCGCGTCGTCGTCGTTCTCGAGCGAGTCGGCCGGAGCAGGTACGCTTGCTGACGACGAGTCGCTCGCGGCTCTTCGCGAGAAGCTCGCCGGCCGCTAAGCCGCGATTTCGCAACAACCGACAGGGGTCGGGGCCTTCGGGCCTCGGCCCCTGTGGTCGTTGAGCGAGGCCCCAAGGGCCGAGTCGAAACGCCTGCGGCGTTCGCTTCAGCCCCGGCGCACCTCGACGCGGGGCCGCACCGCGACATCCGTGATCTGCACATCGGCCGGTGCGTCCACGACGTGCCGCACTTCGCGGGCGACAGACTCCGGCCGGATGTAAACCTCGGGGTCGTACGTGCCGCCGGCCTCTGCCACCATGGTGCGCTGCATGGCGGTATCCGTCGGTCCCGGCGCGACCGTCACGACGCGGACGCGGTGCTCTTGCTCGTCCAGGCGCAGCACATCGGCGATCGCGCGGAGGGCGAACTTCGAGGCGGTGTAGATCGCGCTGCCGGCCGATGGTCGCGTGCCCGATCCCGACCCGATGAAGATGACCGTGCCCTGGGCGCGACGAATGAGCGGCAGCGTCGCCCGAGTGAGCAGCGCGGGCGATATGACGTTGATACGCAGCTGTCGTTCCCAGTCGTCCTCCGTCGCCTGTTCGACCGACCGAACGTCGGCGATTGCGGCGGCGTGCACGAGAACATCGAGACGATCCAGTCGGGCCGCCAGCCGCTCGACCGCCGCGGCATCGGTCAATTCCACGACCTGTGTTTCGGTTCCGGTCTCGGAGGCCAGCCGCGTCAGCGCATCGACGTCCCGTCCGACGGCGATCACACGGTGCGTGCGTGTGAGGTCCCGCACGATCGCACCGCCGATGCCGCCCGAGGCGCCCGTCACAAGAGCGAGAGGACGGGAATCGGATGCGGGGGCTGATTGTGCACTCATGCAACCTGTATACGCGACCGGTCTGCGCAATGACGGGAGCGGGCGGGCGATAACGTGATGCCATGACCGATGCCGTACCGCCGTCCGCCCCCGCTTCTCCGGATGCGGACACCCCCCGGCGCGCACCGTTGGTGCTCGCCGCGCTGATTCTGGCGGCGCTGGTATGCAACATCAACCTCGCGGCAGCGAACATCGCGCTGCCGGACATCGGTGACGCGTTCGGTGCCGGTCAGACATCCCTGAATCTCGTGGCGCTCGGGTGTTCGCTCGGGCTCGCGATGTCCGTGCTCTACCTGGGGGCCTTGGCGGACCGCTACGGCCGGAAACAGCTGCTGATGCTGGGGCTTGCGCTCACGCTCGTGGCGAGTCTCTTCTCGGCCTTCGCGCCCTCTGTCGAGCTCCTGATCGTCGCCCGCATCTTCACGGGGATCGCCGCGGGGATGGCGTACCCGACGACACTTTCGCTCATCACGGCGCTGTGGGCCAACGGTCCGAAACGCACCGGCGCCATCGCCCTCTGGTCGAGCGTCAGCGCCATGGCCACGGTCGTCGGCTCGGTGCTCGCGGGTCTTCTCCTGCAGATCTTCTGGTGGGGGTCGGCTTTCCTGCTCGCTCTGCCGTTCGCGGCCGTGGCGCTCGTACTCGTCGTCATCCTCGTGCCCGCTCACGTGAAGGAATCCAGCGACCCGGTCGACCATCGCGGCGGGGTGCTCGCAACTCTCGCCATCGCCGCGCTGGTGCTCGGCATCAGCATGGTCTTCGCGCCCGGTCAGGTGCTCACCGGCGCGGTCCTGCTCGTCGCGGCACTGGTTCTGCTGGTGCTGTTCGGGTGGCGTCAGGCCGTGACGAAGCATCCGCTCTACGATCTGCGCGTCGCGCGGCGGCGCCTCTTCTGGGTGCCGGCCGCCGCCGGGACCATCGTGTTCGGCTCGCTCATGGGGGCGATGTTCGTCGGTCAGCAGTTTCTGCAGAACATCCTCGGATACAACACCCTCGCGGCCGGGCTCGCGGTCGTTCCCGCGGCCCTCGGACTGCTGGCGATCGCCCCGATCTCGGCGCGCCTGGTCACCTCGCACGGCTCTCGGGTGACGATGCTCGTCGGTTACGCGCTCGTGTTCGTCGGATTTGTGACCATGCTCTTCTGGCGTGAACAGACGCCGTACCCGCTGATCGGCTTCGGATTCCTCGTGATCGGTGCGGGAGCGGCGTTCGCGATGACGCCCGCCTCACGCGCTCTGACCGAGAGCACGCCCGTCCGTCGCGTGGGCATGGCCTCTGCGACCTCCGATCTGCAACGCGACCTCGGCGGCTCCATCATGCAGGCCCTGCTCGGCGCGATTCTGGCGAGCGGCTTCGCGGCTGCTTTCGCGCGTTCGATCGCCGCGAGTTCCGAGGCCTCGCAGATCAGCGACAGCGTCACGCGGGCGCTCCAGGCATCCTTCGCCTCGGCGCTGCACGTCGCCGATCAGTACCCGCAGTACAAGACGGAGATTCTCGCCGCGGCGAGTCACAGCCTGGTCTCGGGCGCTCTCGCGGCCTACCTCGTCGGCGCCATCGCGATCGCACTCGGCGCGTGCCTGGTGGCGTTCTTCCTTCCCCCGCATGCCCGGGAACGCGAGCTGGTGGCCCAGTACGAAATGCAGGACGCGTCGGTCACGCCAGATTCGAGGGATTTCGTTGCGCCGAAGCGGGGGTAGCGGTCTGCGTGGCTCGCACTTCGGCGGCCCCCGGCGCGGTAAGTTTCAGCAATGACCTCCGACGCCGCACTAGCGCGTCGGTCGCGTATACACGACAGTGTTCGCGAACGCACGGTGCTGCAGAATCAGGTTCTGCTCGCCAGCATCGTTCTGCTCGGTGCGCTGGTGATCATCGCCTTTGGCCAAGCTGGCGATATCGATGCCTTGGTGCTGGGTATGGTCGTCGTGTTCGCCGCGACCGGCGCCGCTCTCGTCGTGCCCTGGAACCGGTTCCCCCCGATAGTGGCCGCGGTCATCCCCGCAGCGGACATCGTCGCGATCGCGATCCTGCGTTACGCCTCGCCCGAGTCCGGACTGGGGCTGCTGTGGGCGTTCCCGGCGATGTGGATCGCCTACATGTACGGACTCATCGGAACCGTGCTCGCGGTGACCAGCGTCTCGGCACTCTTCTGGGTCCTGCTCGCGATCAGCCCGAGCAATGTGCTGACCGCGACGACTCTGTTGTTGCCGGTCTCGGTCGCAGCTGTCGCAACCATCGCGTACCTGGCATCACGTCGCTCGTGGGCTCAGCGCGAGCTGCTCGACAAACAGACCCGCAACCTGGAGCGTTCGGTCGAGCGAGCGCGGCGCCAGGAAGACATCGTCACGGATGCTCTGGACGCGGTCGACTTCGGTGTGATCCGTATCTCACCGGACGGTTCGCTCGCCGTCACGAACGAGGCGCACGCTCGGCTTCAACGCGCGAGGTCCAAGGGTGCAGAAGCCGCCGCTTTCGGCGCGGATGGCGTCACCCGGATGCTCGCCGACGAGATGCCCCTGGCCCGCGCTCGCGCAGGCGAGCTCTTCGAGAACGAGCTGGTCTGGTACGGCGAACCGGGTGACGACTCCCGTCGCGCGCTGAGCATGACCGCTCGTCGCATCCAGGACGTCAACGGTCAGGATGCCGGCACCATCGTGATCTCTCGCGACGTGACGACGGAAGAGCTCGCCCTTCGTGCGCGCGAAGACCTCGTGGCATCCGTATCGCACGAGCTGCGCACGCCGTTGACGTCCATCATCGGATACCTCGACCTCGCCCTGGACGAAGATTCCCTCGCGCCGACGGCACGACGAAGCCTCGAGGTCGCCGAGCGCAACGCGACCCGTCTGCTCGAACTGGTGTCCGACATCCTCACCGTGTCCGCAGCGTCCCGACAGGGCGTGGACCTCACCGTCACACCGCAGATGTCGGATCTGGCGGAGGTGGTGATGGCGTCGATCGAGGCGGTCATTCCTCCGGCGGGGGAGCGACGCATCACGATCGATGCTTCCGGCGTCGAACCCGCGATGGCGTATGCGGATCCGCACCGTATCCGTCAGGTGATGGACAATCTGCTCTCGAACGCGGTGAAGTACAACGACGACGGTGGTCACATCGAGGTGGGTCTCACTTCCGACGGCCTGCACGCCTGGATCATCGTCCGCGACGACGGCCCGGGTATCAGCGAGCAGGAGCTGCCGCGTCTGTTCGAGCGCTTCTTCCGCGCGGATGCCGTCCGCAAGACGACGACGCACGGAAGCGGGCTGGGGCTCGCCATCACGCGAGACATCGTGCGCGCCTCCGGCGGCGAGATCACCGTCCAGACACGAGCCGGCGAGGGAGCGACGTTCATCGTCCGACTGCCCGCCACCGACCCGCGGGGAGAAGCCTGATGGTCTTCGACATGTTCTCGATCTCGATCTGCACGGCGGTCGTCGTGGTCGTCGCGGGGGTGCAGTTCGTCCTCGACACCGTGCTGCGACGCGACACGGGCGCCGGTCGGATCTGGTCGCTCGCCTTCATCGCGGCCATCCTGACGACCCTCTGCTACCTGGCTTGGGTCGCCTCGGGCGAGGCGGGACTCGCCATCGCGATCGGTAACGCGTCGTTCGTCGTGGGAACAGGCTGCCTATGGGTGGGGTCCCGCAGTTACAACGGTCGCTCGTTGAAAGTCTCCGCATGGATCGTCGCGGGGTCTGCCGCTGCGGCGTTCATCGCGACCCTCGTCGCAGGACCGGACGGCGGGGACTGGGCGGGAGCGCTCGTGATGTTCATCGCTCTCGCCGTCCTGGCGGGCTTGGGTGCGGTCGAGTCGCGTCGTGCGGCGATGGGGCGCAGTGCCTCCACGGTCGCGCTGACGCTCGTGCTCGGCGCGCAGAGCCTGTACTACGTCGCACGCTCCATCGTCTTCGCGCTGCTAGGCCCGACGGATGAATTCTTCCTGACGTGGTTCGGATCGATCACGACGTCGTTCCTCACCATCATCCTGACGATCGTGGCCGTCGTGTCGATGTCGGTGCTTCGGTCCGGGCAGGCACGCCTGCGCGGGCGCGGCGACAGCACGACCCTGCTCCTGGATTCCGACGGGCTGTACGACGACGAGTCGTTCGCCAAGCTGTTCGGCGACCTGACACACCGGGCCGCGGCATTCAGCGAGCGGATCGCTGTGATCTCGGTCCGACTCGTTGATCTGCCCCAGATCGCGACCGCCTTCGGCACCGTCGAGGCGCAGGACATCGCGCACGCGTGGCGGGTCGGTACGCGTCGCTACGCGCCCACCTCGGCGATCGTCGGCCACGCGGGATCGACGGGCATCGTCATCGCTCTGCAACCGTCCTCGATTGGGGACGCGCGCCGCGTCGCAAGCCGGATACACCGTCGTCTGCTGGACGACTTCGGGTCGATCGGAACGTCGGTGGTTCCCGTTCTCGGTGTGGGCATCGCTGTCAGCGACATCGCGGGCTACGACTCGGAGGCGCTGTTGACAGCGGCGAACGACGCGGCCGTGCGCTCGGCTTCGAGTCCGGATGCTTCCGTGATGATCGCCGGCGCCGTCTGAGTCCGAGCCCGCACGGAACGAGTTCAGACGCCGAACGAGTTCAGGCGCCGAACAAGTTCAGGCGCCGATAGTGATCAGGCAGATGTCAGGCGGTAGCCGACGCCGCGGATCGTCTCGATCCAGCGCGGCTTCGCCGCAGATTCGCCGAGCTTGCGCCGGAGGTTCGCGACGTGTACCTCGATCGCGCGCACATCGTGTTCGCTCACGAAGCCGCTCCCGCCCGCGTATCGTTCGCCACGGAGCATGAGTGCGAGGTCGTCCTTGCCGACGACACGGCGGCCGGCCGAGAGGAGGTCCGCCATGATGTCGAACTCGCTGCGCGTCAATTCGACTTCTGCACCGTCGACCATGGCGATGCGCATCTCGGGATGAAGGCGAAGACCGCGGTGCTCGTACCATCCGTCGGAGTCATCCTGTTGCGACGCAGCGGTCGGTGTGCTGTTCGCCGCTGCTGCCGCGGCCACCGCGGAGGGCGCTGACTCGATGGGGGTGACCGTGGCCGGTGCCGCGGTGCGCGGTCGCCGCATCATGGCCTCGATGCGGGCTCGGAGCTCTCGCGGGCGGAAAGGCTTCGTGACGTAGTCATCAGCCCCGGCCTGGAGTCCCTGCAACGTGTCGATCTCGTCGGCACGGGCGGTGAGCATGACGATGTAGGTGTCGCTGACCTCGCGAATCCGCTTGGCCGTCTCGAAGCCGTCGATTCCGGGCATGCTGACATCGAGGGTCGTCACGACCGGTTGGTGCTCTCGAACCAGCTCGATCCCGTCCATGCCAGAGGATGCCGCGTGCACCACAAATCCGGCCTGCTCGAGGACCTGCGAGATCAGCACGCGTATGTCCGTGTCGTCCTCGATGACCACCGCGACGCCCGAGTTCGACACCAACACCCCTCCTGGCCAGGCACGCGTGACGGAAGGTGCGCTGACTTCGGTGATGATATCCCAGAAGACTCTTCTGAATGCTTCCCCAGGCATTCGTGTCCTAACTGTCGAGGGGTGGATGCCGCGGGCTGAGACCGATTCGGGTGGTCTCGCGCGCGACGAGTTGGTACATACGGGCCCGCCGCCGTCCAGTCCCTGTGCTCGACGTCTCCCCAGACGTGTGTCGTTGCATGGCGTGCTGAACCCGTCAGGACTCAGAGGCATGCGGTCGCGAGCGACGTGGTCGGACGGCTGGCGCCGGCACCGATGTATCGAATAGCGAGATCCCCCCGGCTCTCGCTCTTCTCTTTACTGCTGCCCGAGAATCCAACGCCCCCCGCGTCGTTTTCTCGTGCTGTTTATTCGTACGTTGTCGCGGCTCGCGGTCCTCATCTTCGACCCGCTCGGTGCGACAGATATGACGTTAGGGGGTGAGTCTCAAGGGCGGCTCAGTCCGCGCTCAGGGTCGTCTTCAGGTCGCGTCTTGAGCCGATCCTGAGGTTTGCGGGGTCGCGTGCTCGCGTCGCTTTCGGGCATGGCATGCTCGATCCATGCCCCTTATCGCACTCACGGGAGGCATCGCGGCGGGCAAGTCGACGATCGCCCGTCGTCTTGCCGAACACGGTGCCGTCATCGTCGATGCCGACGCCATCGTGCGCGAGGTTCAGGCTCCTGGATCCGTAGTGCTCGAGCACATTGCACAAACGTTCGGCACCGACGTCATCCGGTCTGACGGATCTTTGGATCGCGCGGCGCTCGGTGCCATCGTGTTCGGCGACGATGCCGCTGTCGCTCGACTCAACCGCATCGTCCATCCCGCCGTCCGTATCCGATCCCAGGAACGCTTCGCCGAGGCGCGCGAGGCGGATCCCGACGGCGTGGTGGTCTACGACGTTCCACTGCTTGCTGAAGCCCGGGCGGGCGACCCCTGGGACCTTGTCGTGGTTGCGCACGCACCGGCGGACGTGCGTGCCGCCCGTTTGGTCACGGAGCGCGGCCTCACAGCAGACGAAGCCGCGCGTCGCATCGCATCGCAGGTCTCCGACGACGAGCGGCTCGCCATCGCCGACGTTGTCATCGATACGGCCGGCACGATCGAGCACACACTCGAGCAGACGGACGCCCTCTGGGAGCGGCTGAGCGTCGCATCCTGATTCCGCCGCTCCTCTCCGGCGTGCGCGGAGCGCGAACAGCAGAGCCGGTGTCGGAGCCCCCGCTTAGGCTCGAAGCATGCAGACCACGCGCAGCGTGCGGCCGTTCGAGGTCGTCAGCGAGTACCAGCCCTCGGGTGACCAGCCCACAGCCATCGCGGATCTCGCTCAGCGCATCAATGCGGGCGAGACCGACGTCGTGCTGCTCGGCGCAACGGGTACGGGCAAGTCGGCGACAACGGCGTGGCTGATCGAGCAGGTGCAGCGGCCGACTCTGATCCTGGCGCACAACAAGACCCTGGCCGCGCAGTTGGCGAACGAGTTCCGCGAACTCATGCCCAACAACGCCGTCGAGTATTTCGTCTCGTACTACGACTACTACCAGCCCGAGGCGTACGTTCCGCAGACCGATACGTTCATCGAGAAAGACAGCTCGATCAACTCCGAGGTCGAGCGGCTCCGTCACTCGACGACCAACTCGCTGCTGTCGCGGCGCGATGTGGTCGTGGTGTCCACGGTCTCCTGCATCTATGGTCTGGGTGCCCCGGAGGAGTATCTGCGCGCGATGGTCGCGCTTCAGGTGGGGGAGCGCTACGACCGCGATGCCCTGATCCGCAAGTTCATCTCGATGCAGTACAACCGCAATGACGTCGACTTCTCGCGCGGCAACTTCCGCGTGCGGGGTGACACGATCGAGATCATTCCGGTCTACGAGGAGTATGCGATCCGCATCGAATTGTTCGGTGACGAGATCGAGGCGCTGTACCGCCTGCATCCGCTGACCGGCGATGTCCTCGAGAAGCTGGACGCCGTCCCGATCTTTCCCGCTTCGCACTATGTCGCGGGAACGGACGTCATGCAGCGCGCGATCGGCACGATCGAGACCGAGCTCGAGGAGCGTCTGAAAGAGCTCGAGGGTCAGGGCAAGTTGCTGGAGGCCCAGCGGTTGCGCATGCGCACGACGTTCGACCTCGAGATGATGCAGCAGCTCGGCTTCTGCTCCGGGATCGAGAACTACTCCCGGCACATCGACGTCCGCGGGCCAGGAGAGGCACCGCACTGCCTGCTCGACTTCTTCCCCGATGATTTTCTCGTCGTGATCGACGAGTCCCATGTCACCGTTCCCCAGATCGGGGCGATGTACGAGGGGGATGCCTCACGCAAGCGCACCCTCGTCGACCATGGCTTCCGCCTCCCGAGCGCGATGGACAATCGCCCCCTGCGGTGGGACGAGTTCAAGAACCGCGTCGGCCAGACGGTGTACCTGTCGGCGACGCCGGGTCGGTACGAGATGGGCATCGCGGACGGCATCGTCGAGCAGATCATCCGTCCGACGGGGCTCGTCGATCCGCAGATCATCGTCAAACCCGCCAAGGGACAGATCGATGACCTGCTCGAGCAGATCCGGCTGCGCGTCGAGCGCGACGAGCGCGTGCTGGTGACGACCCTCACGAAGAAGATGTCGGAAGAGCTAACGGACTTCCTGGGTGAGCACGGCGTGCGCGTGCGTTACCTGCACTCCGATGTCGACACGCTCCGTCGCGTGGAGTTGTTGACCGAGTTGCGAGCCGGTGTCTACGACGTCCTGGTCGGCATCAACCTGCTCCGTGAGGGGCTCGACTTGCCCGAGGTCTCGCTCGTGGCGATCCTCGACGCCGACAAAGAGGGGTTCCTGCGGTCCGGGACATCCCTGATCCAGACCATCGGTCGCGCGGCTCGAAACGTGTCCGGCGAGGTGCACATGTACGCCGACCGGATCACCGACTCGATGCGCAAGGCGATCGACGAGACGGACCGCCGCCGCGAGAAGCAGGTCGCGTACAACCTCGAGCACGGAATCGATCCGACCCCGTTGCGCAAGCGCATCGCGGACATCACCGAGGTGCTGGCGCGCGAAGGTGCCGACACCGCCGAGATGCTCTCGAAGCGCGAGGCCGGGCGGGGGAAAGGCAAGGCGCCGACCCCCCGATCGCTCAGCACGAAGGGCCACCAGGGGATCGCGGCCGAGGGCGCGGATCAGCTCGAGGCGACGATCGGCGACCTCAGCGCGCAGATGCTCGCAGCCGCGTCGGAGCTGAAGTTCGAACTCGCGGCGCGTCTGCGCGACGAGGTCCAAGACCTCAAGCGCGAGCTGCGGGCGATGGAGCGCGCCGGGCACGCCTGATCCGCGGTCGCGGCCTGACCCGCGGCTACGGCCTGACCCGCGGCTACGGCCAGACCCGCGGTTATGGCCTGAGCCGCGGCTACGGCCTGACCCGCAGCTACGGGCAGTGCAGCAGCGGCTTCGGGCCGGAGCGATCGATGGTGTGACTGTCCATCGGTGCGTGGCAGATCGGGCACGGGGCGGGACCGGACGGCTCGGGCGCGACGTCGTCGTAGGGTCCGACTGCCGCGGGGCCCGCGACGCGGATGAGCGATGCGTTGAACCATTGGTACAGCCCGCCCGCTTCGCGAATGCGTTGCCGGAGCGGGGTCTTGTGGGTCATAACAATTAGTGTACTAAGTAATCGCTAGACTGGGTGCATGCCAACTCCCGACGATCTGCTGCGCCTCGACAACCAGGTGTGCTTCGCGATCGTCACGGCGGCGCGCAACGTGGTGTCGATCTACCGGCCCATCCTGGAGCCGCTCGGGCTGACGCATCCGCAGTATCTCGTCATGCTCGCCCTGTGGGAGAGCGCGCCTCGATCGCTCGGCGAGCTGGCCGAAGAACTCGCCCTCGAGCCCGCGAGCCTGTCGCCTCTGATCAAGCGCCTGCAGTCGCAGGGCCTGGTCAGCAGGGATCGATCACCGGACGACGAGCGGATGCTGCGGATAGCGCTCACCCCGGCGGGCACGGCGCTCCGCACGCGCGCCCTCGAGGTGCCGACGCAGGTAATGGCGTCCGTTGGGCTCGACGCGGAACGTCTTGCGGCGTTGCGGGACGCGCTCGGCCCGTTCGCCGGCCGCGGCGGAAGGCCCTGAATTCAGTGACGGGTGTGCGCACGCGTTCGGGCTCAGACATCCGCTCACCGCGAACCGCGAAGCCGGTGTCGGTGGCCGCTCCTACACTTGACGAGTGCCTATCGTCCCCGTTGCTACGTCGTCGAAACTGAGCGTCAGAGGCGCTCGGGTTCATAACCTCAAGAACGTCGACCTCGAGATTCCGCGTGATTCGCTGGTGGTCTTCACGGGGTTGAGCGGATCGGGTAAGTCGAGCCTCGCGTTCGACACGATCTTCGCCGAGGGGCAGCGTCGTTACGTCGAGTCGCTGAGCGCCTACGCGCGCCAGTTCCTGGGTCAGGTCGATCGTCCCGACGTCGACTTCATCGAGGGCCTCAGCCCGGCCGTCAGCATCGACCAGAAGTCGACCAACCGCAACCCGCGGTCGACGGTCGGCACGATCACCGAGATCTACGACTACCTGCGCCTCCTCTGGGCGCGCATCGGCGTACCGCATTGCCCGGTGTGCGGCGAGGTCATCCAACGACAGACGGTTCAGCAGGTTGCCGACCAGCTCGTCGAGTTGCCCGAAGGTACGCGCTACCAGATCGTCGCTCCCATCGTGACCCAGAAGAAGGGCGAGTTCGTCGACCTGTTCCGCGAGCTTGGGGCGAAGGGGTACTCTCGCGCGATCGTCGACGGTGACTTGATCCAACTGTCCGAGCCGCCGGCGCTGAAGAAGAGCTACAAGCACGACATCGCGGTCGTCGTCGACCGCTTGGTGGCGGGTCCCGACATCCTCGGGCGTGTGACGGATTCCGTCGAGACCGCGCTGGGGCTCGCGGGCGGAGTGATGCAGGTCAACTTCGTTGACGAAGAGGGCGACGAAGCCTGGCAGAGCTTCTCCGAAAAGCTCTCGTGCCCCAACGGTCACCCCTTGCAACTCACCGAGATCGAGCCGAGGACGTTTTCGTTCAATGCGCCGTTCGGCGCGTGCCCAGAGTGCTCGGGGCTCGGCACCCGGATGGCGGTGGACGTGGATCTGCTGCTCGGCGACGAGTCCGCGTCGATCCGAGAAGGTGTCATCGTCCCCTGGACCACTCAGGGCAAGGGACTCTTCCAGTACTACGAGCGCCTTCTCGAGGGTCTCGCCCGCGACCTGGACTTCTCGCTCGATACGCCATGGCGGAAGCTCCCGGAAGAGGTCCGCGAGGCGGTCCTGCGCGGCGAGGACTACAAGGTCACCGTCAAGTGGAAGAACCGCTACGGGCGCGAGATGCGCTACGCCTCTGGGTTCGAGGGCGTCGTGCCCTACATCGAGCGCCAGTGGTTGCAGGCGGAGTCCGACACGCAGCGTGGCCGCTGGGGAGAGTTCCTGCGCGAAGTCCCGTGCCCCGTGTGTGACGGCGCCCGCCTGAAGCCCGAGGTGCTGGCCGTACAGGTGCACGGCCATTCGATCGCGGATGTCACACGGCTGAGCCTGTCCGATGCCTACGAGTTCATGCAGACGCTGCAGCTCACGAATCGTGAAGCGAAGATCGCGGCGCAGGTCCTGCGCGAGATCCGTGTGCGCTTGGACTTCCTCTTGCAGGTCGGACTCACCTACCTGAACCTCGGTCGCTCGGCCGGTTCGCTCTCCGGTGGTGAGGCTCAGCGCATCCGACTCGCGACGCAGATCGGCTCGGGCCTGACCGGCGTGCTTTACGTCCTCGACGAGCCGTCGATCGGGCTACACCAGCGCGACAATCGTCGTCTGGTTCGAACGCTCGAGACCCTGCGCGACCTCGGCAACACGCTGATCGTCGTCGAACACGACGAAGAGACCATCCAGGCCGCGGACTGGGTCGTCGACATCGGGCCGCTGGCCGGCGTGCACGGCGGAACGGTTGTCCACTCCGGCCCGTATGAGGCGCTCCTGACCGACGAGAATTCGCTCACCGGCGATTACCTCGCCGGGCGCCGTGAGATCCCGACGCCCCGCAAGCGCCGCAAGATCGACAAGAATCGCAAGATCACGGTCGTCGGTGCGCGCGAGAACAATCTGCGGAACGTGAGCGCGGACTTCCCGCTCGGGGTACTCACCGCCGTCACCGGCGTGAGCGGCTCGGGTAAGTCGTCGCTCGTCAACGACATCCTGTATCAGGTGCTGGCGTCACGCCTGAACGGCGCCCGCACGGTTCCCGGCAAGCACACACGCGTCACGGGCTTGGACGATCTCGACAAGGTCGTGCACGTCGACCAGAACCCGATCGGCCGCACGCCGCGCTCCAACCCGGCGACATACACGGGCGTCTTCGACCGCGTTCGCACGCTGTTCAGCGAGACCCCCGAGGCGAAGGTGCGCGGATACCAGCCCGGTCGCTTCAGCTTCAACGTCAAGGGCGGACGCTGCGACGCGTGCTCCGGTGACGGCACGATCAAGATCGAGATGAACTTCCTGCCCGACGTGTATGTGGACTGCGAGGTGTGCCACGGCAAGCGCTACAACCGCGACACCCTCGCCGTGCATTACAAGGGCAAGAACATCGCCGAAGTCCTGGAGATGTCGATCGAAGAGGCGGCCGACTTCTTCGAGCCGATCCAGGCGATCCACCGCTACCTCAAGACACTGGTCGATGTCGGGCTCGGATACGTCCGTCTCGGCCAGTCCGCCACGACACTCAGTGGGGGAGAGGCGCAGCGCGTCAAGCTCGCCACCGAACTGCAGCGCCGCAGCAATGGACGCAGCATCTACGTTCTCGACGAGCCGACCACCGGCCTGCACTTCGAGGATGTCCGGCGCCTGCTCGAGGTACTGGGCGGTCTCGTGGACAAGGGCAACACGGTCATCGTCATCGAGCACAACCTGGATGTCATCAAATCCGCGGACTGGGTCATCGACCTCGGGCCCGAGGGTGGCTCCGGCGGCGGTCAGATCGTCGCGACGGGCACGCCCGAGCAGGTGGCCCGCAACGAGAACAGCTTCACCGGCGCCTTCTTGGCGGAGGTGCTGGGACAGCGCGAGCAGCGCAAGGCGGGGTAGCCGTGGCCGCCGCGTCGTCCCGCCCGCAGCTCCCGTATCGTCCCCGGGCGGGCGAGATCCCCACCAATCCGGGCGTTTACCGGTTTCGGGATGCTTCCGGGCGCGTACTCTATGTCGGCAAGGCGAAGAATCTTCGGTCGCGGCTGAGCAACTACTTCGCGCCGTTGCACACCCTTCACGAGCGAACCCGCCGCATGGTCACGACCGCGACGTCCGTCGAGTGGACCGTCGTCGGAAGCGATGTCGAAGCGTTGCAGCTGGAGTACATGTGGATCAAGGAATTCGATCCGCCCTTCAACGTGCGCTACCGCGATGACAAGTCCTACCCCTTCATGGCGATCACGCTGGGAGACGAGGCTCCGCGCGTTGTCGTCACCCGCAACCGGCGGATCTCCGGGGCGAAGTATTTCGGACCGTATCCGAAGATCTGGGCGGTGCACGACACGATCGACCTGATGATCAAGGTCTTCCCTATCCGCACGTGCAGCGACTCGAGTTATCGCAAAGCGATGCAGACGGGGCGTCCCTGCTTCCCCGGTCAGATCGGCAAGTGCGGCGGGCCGTGCTCGATGAAGGTGACGATCGACGAGCATCGGGCGATTGTGGATGACTTCGTCGCGTTCATGTCCGGCGGCGATCAGAGGTTCCGGACGCAGCTGTCTGCCCGTATGCGCGAGGCGTCGGCCGCGATGGACTACGAGAGCGCGGCGAGCTATCGAGACAAGCTCGCGGCCGTGGACGCGGTGCTCTCGCGTAGCGCGCTCGTGCTGGGTGAGGACGTCGATGCGGACCTGTTCGGCATCGCCGAGGACGAACTTGCCGCGACCGTGCAGCACTTCGTCATCCGAGGTGGACGCATCCGTGGCGTGCGTGCGTCGACGATCGAGAAAGAACTCGACATCGAGGGCGGCGATCTGGTCGATCAGGTCCTGCAGCGCGCCTACGGCGACGCCCCGGCAGCAGACATCCCGCGCCGCGTCTTCGTGCCGACGCTCCCCTCGGATGCGACAGAGCTCGAGGAGTGGCTGCGCGACAAGCGCGGGCGACCCGTTACGGTGCAGACCGCGCAGCGGGGACGCAAGGCGGACTTGCAGCGCACGGCGAACCTCAACGCCCAACAGTCGCTCATGCTGCACAAGACGCGCCGCACGAGCGATTACATCGCCCGCAGCCAGGCGCTCACAGACCTGCAAGAGGCGCTGGGCCTCGCCGTGGCGCCCCTGCGGATCGAGTGCTTCGACGTGTCGCACCTCAGCGGGTCCAACGTCGTGGCGTCGATGGTCGTTTTCGAGGATGGGCTGCCGCGTAAAGACCAGTACCGGTCGTTTTCGATCGCCGAGACGACGGATGACACGGACTCCATCCACCAGGTTCTGACGCGTCGACTGGCCTACCTCGACCGGCCCGAAGAGCCCGAGGTGGAGGGCGCGCCGCGCAAACGCCCCCGCTTCGCGTACCCGCCGCAGCTCCTCGTGGTAGACGGCGGTCGGCCACAGGTCGAGGCCGCGGCGCGAGCCCTCGCGGACTCGGGGCATGAAGAGATCGCCCTGTGCGGCATCGCGAAGCGGTTGGAAGAGGTCTGGCTTCCCGGCGACGAGTATCCGGTCATCCTGCCGCGCACGAGCGAGGCGCTCTACCTGTTGCAGCGGCTGCGAGACGAAGCTCACCGGTTCGCGATCACACATCAGCGTTCCCGTCGCCGCAAAGACATCCAGAGCGTCCTCGCCGAGATCCCCGGACTCGGCGCCGAACGTATTCGGGTCCTGTTGAGGCACTTCGGTTCCGTCGCGGCTCTGAAGCGCGCCAGTGCGGATGAGATCACCGAAGTGAAGGGCATCGGGCCGAAGCTCGCCGCGACCATTCAGTCGCGGCTGCAGGATGCCGCGGAGGTGTCAGCAGCCGTCGAGGGCGCGAGCGTCCCGCCCCTCGCCGAGTCAGTAGGCTAGAAGAAGGGCGAATCGGGGCGGAGCGATGACGGATACGGACGGCAGCGCGGGGGAAGTCCTGGTGGTCACCGGCATGTCGGGGGCGGGCAGGTCGACAGTCGCCAACGCGCTCGAAGACCTCGACTGGTACGTGGTCGATAACCTGCCGCCGCAGATGTTGCGGCCGTTGCTCGACATCACGGGCCTCGCCGCCGGAGCGCTTCCCCGTGTCGCCGCGGTTGTGGACGTGCGCGGAAGAGGGCTCTTCGAGGACCTCCCCGACGTGATGAGCGCACTCCGCAAGGGCCGCCAGGTCCGGCTCGTGTTCTTGGATGCGTCCGACGAAGTTCTCGTGCGCCGTTTCGAAGCGGTCCGTCGGCCGCATCCGTTGCAGGGCGAAGGCACGATCCTCGACGGGATCCATCGGGAGCGTCGCCGTCTCGCTCCCATCCGCGAGAGCGCGGATCTGATCATCGACACGAGCGCCTACAACATCCACCAGCTCGCGACCACGGTGTCGGAGCTGTTCCTGGAGGAGAGTTCCGCGCGCCACGCGATCACCGTGCAGAGCTTCGGCTTCAAGTACGGGGTTCCGCCGGACGCGGACCTCGTGGCGGACATGAGATTTCTCCCCAACCCCTTTTGGAACGAAGATCTTCGCCACCTCACCGGTCAGGACGAACGGGTGAGAGACTTCGTGCTCGCACAAGAGGGGGCGACCGAATTCTTGGATGCCTACGCGTTGTCCCTGGCGCCCGTATTGGCCGGGTACCAGCGCGAGAACAAGCGCCATTCCACGGTCGCCGTGGGGTGCACCGGGGGCAAACACCGCTCGGTCGCCATGGCGGAGCAGTTGGCCGCTCGGCTCTCCTCCGTGCCCGGGGTCGCCGTGCGAGTGAAGCATCGGGATCTCGGTCGCGAGTAGGCTAGGCGGGTTCACGTTCGACCCGATCCGAGGAGCGCAGGTTGCCACTCACCGCCGATGTCAAGGCCGAACTGGTGACCATCCGTGAGTCGCGGGCAACGGCGCGCGTCGCCGAAGTGACGTCTTTGCTGCGTTTCTCGGGCGGACTGCACTCCATCGCGAACCGGATCGCGATCGAAGCGGAGCTGGACTCCGAGGTGCTCGCGCGTCGTACAGCGCGTGACCTGGTCGAGCTCTATGGTGTTCGTCCCGAGCTCGGGCATGTCCAAGCATCCTCCTCTCGTCAGGAGGGCCATTTCGTGGTTCGGGTCATCGAGGGCGGCGAGACACTCGCGCGTCAGACGGGCCTGCTCGATCAGCGTCGTCGTCCCGTACGCGGTCTGCCCAACAAGCTCACGACGGGATCCCGCGAAGACCTCGCCGCGATCTGGCGCGGAGCTTTCCTCGCCGCTGGCACCCTGACCGATCCCGGCCGCTCGGCGGCGCTGGAAGTCACCTGCCCCTCATCCGAAGCCGCGATGGCGCTCGTCGGCGCCGCACATCGTCTGAGCGTGGCGGCGAAGGCCCGCGAGGTGCGGGGTGTGCACCGCGTCGTCGTGCGTGACGGAGAGGCCATTCGTGCCATCCTGCAGGCCATGGGTGCCGTGCGCGCGGCGGCGGAGTGGGAGCAGTTGCGCCAGCGGCGTGAGGTTCGCGCGGGAGTGAACCGCCTCGTGAACTTCGACGATGCCAACCTGCGACGTTCGGCCCAAGCTGCCGTGGCTGCGTGCGCGCGCGTCGAGCGAGCTCTTGAGATTCTCGGACCCGGAATTCCCGACCACCTGCGGGAGGCCGGCGAGCTGCGCCTCGCACACCGCGAGGCGAGTCTCGACGAACTTGGGCACCATGCCGATCCGCCACTCACGAAGGACGCTGTCGCGGGCCGCATCCGTCGCCTGCTCGCGATGGCCGACAAGCGTGCCGAGGACGAGGGCATCCCCGGGACCGAGGCGGGGATCCCCGTCGACGTCGACGCCTGATCGAACGCAGAGGCGACGCGACAGCGATCCGATCCATGTTCCGGATCGGGAAGCAAGTCCCTGGCCTCTGTGTTGCCCCTCGTTAGGATGAGAACGTCATCCGCGCCGCGCGAAGCGTGGCACCGACAGGAGGAAATACGACTATGGCGACTTACACGCTGCCCGAACTTCCCTACGACTACGCCGCACTCGAGCCGCACATCAGTGCCTCGATCATGCAGCTGCACCACGACAAGCATCACCAGGCCTATGTGACGGGCGCCAACACGGCGCTCGAGCAACTGGCCGAGGCCCGCGACAAGGGCGACTTCGCGTTCGTCAACAAGCTCGAGAAGGACCTCGCGTTCAACCTCGGCGGGCACACGAACCACTCGATCTTCTGGACCAACCTCTCGCCGAACGGTGGCGACAAGCCCACCGGCGAACTCGCGGCCGCCATGGATGACCACTTCGGTTCGTTCGACAAGTTCACGGCTCATTTCACCGCCGCCGCGCTCGGCGTGCAGGGCTCCGGCTGGGCCGGACTGTTCTGGGATTCGATCGGTCAGAACCTGATCATCCAGCAGTTCTTCGACCAGCAGTCGCAGTTCGCCGCGGGCACGGTTCCGCTTCTCCTCCTGGACGTCTGGGAGCACGCGTACTACCTGGACTACAAGAACGTCCGCGCCGACTACGTGAAGGCTTTCTGGAACATCGCCAATTGGGCAGACGTTCAGACGCGCTTTGAGACCGCCCGTGAGAAGACTGCGGGTCTGCTGGTAATGTCGTGACGAAGGCGAGGACGCCGCTGAGCCCTCGCTGAGTCGAGGGTCCGGCGTCCTCCTTTCATCCGAAAACGCGCGTATCCGCGCACCTAAAGGCGCCGCCCCGCGCCATGAGAATCGGGAGACACCGTGTCTGTCAAGATCGGCATCAACGGCTTCGGCCGTATCGGACGCAACTACCTTCGCGCGGCACTCGCGCAGGGCGCTGACCTGGAAATCGTGGCGGTGAACGACCTCACCGACAACAAGAGCCTCGCTCACCTGCTCAAGTACGACTCGGTCGGCGGAGTTCTGACCGAAGACGTCACGTACGACGCGGACTCCATCACCGTCGGCGGCAAGAAGATCCGTGTCTTCGAAGAGCGCGACCCCGCGAACCTGCCCTGGGGCGAGCTCGGCGTGGACATCGTCATCGAATCGACGGGGCGCTTCACGAAGGCCGAAGACGCCAAGAAGCACATCGCCGGCGGCGCGAAGAAGGTTCTGATCTCGGCGCCCGCCACGGGTGACGACGCAACCATCGTCATGGGCGTCAACGAAGAGACCTACAACCCCGAGACCGACGTCATCATCTCGAACGCGTCGTGCACGACCAACTGCCTCGCGCCCCTCGCCAAGGTGTTCAACGACGCCTTCGGTATTGAGCGCGGGTTCATGATGACGGCCCACGCTTACACCGCTGACCAGAACCTGCAGGACGGCCCCCACAGCGACCTGCGCCGTGCGCGCGGCGCCGCGATCAACATCGTCCCCGCGTCGACCGGTGCGGCCAAGGCCATCGGCCTCGTCCTGCCGGAACTTCAGGGCAAGCTGAGCGGCTCGTCGTACCGCGTTCCGGTTCCCACCGGATCGATCGTCGACCTGACGATCGTCACGCCCACGGAGGGACTGACGGTCGACCAGATCAACGCGGTTTACAAGACCGCCGCGGCCGAAGGCCGTCTCAAGGGCATTCTCGAGTACACCGAGGACCCGATCGTCTCCAGCGACATCCAGGGCAACCCGCACTCGTCGATCTTCGACGCCGAGCTCACCAACGTCAGCGGCAACCTGGTCAAGGTCTCCAGCTGGTACGACAACGAGTGGGGCTACTCCAACCGCCTCGTCGACCTCACCGAGTACGTCGGCGAGCGTCTGTAGGTCTGTCGATGCCCCTGCGCACCCTCGATTCGCTGGGGTCGCTCGCCGGCACGCGTGTCATCGTCCGCTGTGATCTGAACGTCCCCCTGCGGGACGGGAAGATCACGGACGATGGCCGCGTGCGCGCGTCGCTGCCGACCCTGAACGCCCTCATCCAGCGCGGCGCTCGCGTCGTCGTCTGCTCGCACCTCGGTCGACCCGACGGTACGCCCGATCCGAAGTACAGCCTGGAGCCGGTCGCGCAACGCCTGTCGGAACTCCTCGCCAAGCCGGTCGCGTTCGCGCGTGACACGGTGGGGGAGTCTGCGCGGGAGGCCGTTGCGGCCCTGGAAGACGGCGATGTCGCGGTTCTCGAGAACCTGCGCTTCGAGCCGGGCGAGACGGCGAAGGATGCGGCGGAGCGTCGCGCGTTCGCGGAACGCCTGGCAGCACTTGGCGACGCCCTCGTCTCGGACGGGTTCGGTGTCGTCCACCGCAAGCAGGCGAGCGTCTACGAACTCGCCGAGCTCGTGCCATCCGCAGCAGGTCTGCTCATCCAGACGGAACTGGATGTCCTCGACCGGTTGACGGAGAAGCCCGACCGTCCCTACACGGTGGTGCTCGGCGGATCGAAGGTCAGCGACAAGCTCGGCGTCATCTCGCACCTTCTTCCGCGCGTCGATCGCATTCTGGTCGGTGGCGGCATGCTCTTCACCTTCCTCGCGGCGGAGGGATTGAAGGTCGGTTCGAGTCTGCTCGAAGCGGACCAACTCGACACCGTTCGCGACTACGTGCAGACCGCGAAGGACACGGGCGTCGAGCTGGTGCTCCCCACGGACATCGTCGTCGCGTCGAAGTTCGGTGCGGACGCCGAGCACGTCGTGACCGCTGCCGATGCGATCGAAGACACGGCGTTCGGTGCTTCCGGACTGGGGCTCGACATCGGTCCTCAGAGCGCGGCTCGTTTCGCCGAGCTCATTCGGGGGAGCAAGACGGTGTTCTGGAACGGCCCGATGGGTGTCTTCGAGATCCCGGCGTTCGCCGCCGGAACGAAGGCCGTGGCCAAAGCCCTCACCGAGGTCGACGGTCTGAGCGTGGTCGGTGGCGGGGATTCCGCTGCTGCCGTGCGTCAGCTCGGATTCTCGGACGATCAGTTCGGCCACATCTCGACGGGCGGCGGAGCCAGCCTGGAATTCCTCGAGGGTAAAAAGCTCCCCGGACTGGAGGTCCTCGGATGGGAACAGTGACACAAGGCGGCTCGCGCCAGGGGCGTACGCCGCTGATCGCGGGCAACTGGAAGATGAACCTCGACTACCAGCAGGCCATTGCGCTGGTGCAGAAGCTCGATTGGGCTCTGAAGGACGCCAAGCACGACGCGAGCTCCGTCGAGGTCGCCGTGTTCCCGCCCTTCACCGACCTGCGAAGTGTGCAGACGCTGATCTCGGCCGACAAGATCGAGTTCTCGCTCGGCGCGCAGGACCTCTCGGTCCACGATTCGGGCGCCTACACCGGTGAGATCTCGGGCCAGTTCCTGAAGAAGCTCGACTGCGAGTACGTCCTGATCGGGCATTCCGAGCGTCGTCAGTACCACGATGAGGGCGATGACGTGGTCGCAGCCAAGGTCAAAGCCGCCATCAAGCACGGCCTTGTCCCCGTGATCTGTGTCGGCGAGACCGCCGAGGATCTCGAGACCCATGGTGCGAGCGCCGTCCCGGTAGCGCAGTTGAAGACGGCCCTCACGGATGTCGCGACCGGCTCCGAGGTCGTCGTGGCGTACGAGCCGGTGTGGGCCATCGGTTCGGGCCAGGCCGCTACTCCCGAGCAGGCTCAGCAGGTCTGCGAGAAGCTTCGCGCCGTGGTCGCCGAGACTCTCGGAGCCGACCCGGCAGCGGCAACACGCATTCTGTATGGCGGTTCGGTCGCGGCCGGCAACATCGCGGGTTTCATGCGTGAGCCCGATGTCGACGGGGCTCTCGTCGGAGGCGCGAGCCTGAAGGTCGACGACTTCGCGGCCATCATCCGTTATCAGAAGCATGTAGGTGTCTAGGCTCGCGCCTATACTTGAGCACGCCGTTGTTTGACGACTGGCTGTTTTACGAACTTGCGCCCTCCCGACGGGTGCTCTGAAAGGCTTTTCCGGTGGAGATAATCGAATTCGTGATGCAGGTGATCCTCGGCATCACGAGCCTCTTGCTCACGCTGTTGATCCTTCTGCACAAGGGGCGCGGTGGCGGGCTGTCCGACATGTTCGGCGGCGGTATGACATCGTCCCTGGGCTCGTCGGGCCTCGCGGAGCGGAACCTCAACCGATTCACCATCGTTCTCGCCTTGACGTGGTTCGTTGCGATCGTCGCACTCGGCCTCATCACCAAGTTCCAGGGGATCTGACATGGCTACAGGCGGCAACGCGATCCGGGGCACCCGAGTGGGCGCTGGCCCCATGGGTGAGCAGGACCACGGGTACCACGCCGAGCGGGTCGCCGTTCCGTACTGGGACGCCCTGGGAAATGAGACGGTTCGCTACTTTGCCGCCGGAGTGCCCGAGGACGAGATTCCGGACACCATCGACAGCCCGCACTCTGGTCTTCCGGCCGGCCGTGACAAGGCCAACCCACCGGCTCTGGCCAAGACCGAGCCGTACAAGACGCACCTCGCCTATGTGAAGGAGCGTCGTACGGACGAAGAGGCGGCCGCGCTTCTCGACGATGCGCTTCGTGCCCTGCGCGAGCGTCGCGGCCTGGACTGAACCCCTTCAGATCTCTCAGTCGGGGTCGATGAGTTCCGCGGGAACTTCCGCGGCGGCATCGGCGTCGACGAAGAACAGCGTGCGGTGCCGACCCTTCGCCCCCGCGGCGGGCACACTCGTGTAGCTTGCGCCGGCGAGAGCCAGTCCGAGCGCCGAGGCCTTCTCAGACCCGGTCAGGACGAGCCAGACGCGCTGCGAAGCGTTGAGGACGGGGCGCGTCAGCGTCACCCGCACCGGCGGCGCTTTGGGTGAGTCGTGCACGGCAACGGCGGCCCGATCGGTGACTCCGATTTCCGGGCGGTCGGGGAAAAGGGACGCGATGTGGGCGTCCGGCCCGACGCCGAGAAGACAGATGTCGAAGCTCGGCCACGCGCCGGCTTCTGCGTCATCCGACGCCGAGAAGCGAGCAAGCTCTGTCGCGTAGGCTTCGGCGGCGGCCTCGGGGGAGTCCGAGCGGTCGGACGCGAGAATCTCATGCATGTTCTCGGCAGGCGCATCGAGCTGGCCGAGCAACGCCTGACGTGCTTGCAGGGCGTTCCGATCCGGGTCGGACTCGGGTACGTAGCGTTCGTCGCTCCACCAGAAATGCACGCGCGACCAGTCCACGAGTCGCATGCCCGGTTGCTCGGCGATCGCGGCAAGAACGGCGACACCGGCACGTCCACCCGTGAGCGACACGTGCACGATGGGACGCTCGACACTCAGGACGGTGAGCTTCTCGACCATGCGTCGCGCGACGACCGACATTACCGTGTCCCTGTCAGCGCTGACGACGACGCGACGATCGGTGAGGTTCTCAGTCGACATGCGGCTCCCGGCTGACGGGCGGGTCCAACAGCTCCCAGCCCTCGGTGATCACACGACCATACAGCAGGTCGGGATCGAGGCGACGGAGCTCTTCCGCGAGGCATTCGCGCAGGGTACGTCGCGGAAGCACCAGGTCGTGCTGCGGCTGGCCTTCCTGCGTCAGGCACGCGATGGCAGGGGAGGACCGCTCGAGCAGGATGTCTCCGCTCTCGCGCTGGAGCGCCACCGACTTGATGCCCTCCTGCCATTCCTCGGGAGGCATGTACTCCCACATCACGGGGACATCGAGCTTCAGACGCAGCCAGGCGGCGAGGAGCGCCGTCGACGGCGAGCTGCTCGCACCGCGGACGATGGCCGAGGTGACCGGCGTGTACGGCGGCTGGTCCAGCACGGCCGCGAGCTGCTCGCGCCAATGCGTCAGGCGCGTCCACGCGAGATCCGTGTCGCCCGGCGCATGGTTCTCACCGAGGTTGGACAGGCGGTCGGCGGCGCGGGGGCTGGTCGATGCATCCGTGATCCGGCGTTGCGCCATTCGCCCCAAAGGCGACTCGGAGGGGGTTCGCGGCGGCTGATCGGGCCACCAGACCACGAGAGGGGCGTCGGGGAGCAAGAGACCTGTGACGAGACTCTCTTCGTTCGACGCCGCGTCGCCGGTGGCGCGCAGCACGATGACCTCGCTCGCGCCGGCGTCGCCGCCGACCCGGATCTGAGCGTCCACCCGCGGCTCTCCGGAGTCGTCCGTCAGGAGGACGATCACGCGCATCGGGTGCTCGCGCGACGCGTCGTTCGCCGCCTCGATCGCATCTTCTTCGAGCCCGTGCCGGGTCGCGATGATGAGCGTCAGCACGCGGCCGAGCGCGACCACTCCGCCTTCCTCGCGCGCGTTGACGAGGGCCTTCGCGATCTGGCTGACAGTGGTGTCGGGCATTTCGATGATCATGGGCGTCTCCAGACTCGTCCGTCGCGGGCGAGCAGCTTCTCGGCAGAGGCCGGGCCCCACGATCCGGGACTGTACTGCTCGAGCGGTCCGCCCTGTGCGGCCCAGAATTCCTCGACCGGGTCGAGGATCCGCCACGAGAGTTCGACTTCTTCGTGCCTCGGGAACAGCGGGGGTTCGCCGAGAAGGACATCGAGGATCAGACGTTCGTACGCTTCGGGGCTCGCCTCGGTGAAGGCGTGTCCGTAACCGAAGTCCATCGTGACGTCGCGCACCTGCGTGCCGGCGCCCGGAACCTTTGAGCCGAAGCGGATCGTGACGCCCTCGTCCGGCTGAATGCGGATGACGAGGGCATTCTGTCCGAGCTCGAGGGTCTGGCTGCGCAGGAACAGGTGCTGGGGTGCCCTCTTGAACACGACGGCGATCTCGGTGACGCGGCGGCCGAGCCGCTTCCCCGTGCGTAGGTAGAACGGGACTCCCGACCACCGGCGCGTGGCGATCTCGAGTTTGAGGGCGGCGAACGTCTCGGTCGTCGACGCCGCATCCATCCCATCCTCTTCGAGGAACCCGGCGACCTTCTCGCCACCCTGCCAGCCGCCGGCGTACTGCCCTCGGGCCGTCGCTTCGGCGAGGTTCGCGGGAAGCTGCACCGCGGCCAGGACCTTCTCCTTCTCGGCGCGAAGGTCGTGTGCCGAAAGAGAGATGGGCTCTTCCATGGCGGTCAGCGCGAGCAGCTGCAGCAGATGGTTCTGGATGACGTCGCGTGCCGCACCGATTCCGTCGTAGTAGCCCGCGCGGCCCCCGACGCCGATGTCCTCAGCCATCGTGATCTGAACGTGGTCGACGTAGTTGCTGTTCCAGAGCGGCTCGAACAGCTCGTTCGCAAAACGCAGCGCCAGGATGTTCTGAACCGTCTCCTTACCCAGGTAGTGGTCGATGCGGAAGATCGAATCCGCCGGGAAGGCGACTTCCAGCGCGGCGTTCAGAGCCCGAGCCGACGCGAGGTCGTGCCCGAACGGCTTCTCGATCACCACACGCCGCCACGCGTCGTCCGCGTCCGCGTTCTCGTTGACAAGACCCGAATCCCGGAGCTGCTTCGCCACCATGGCGAAGTCCTTCGGCGGGATCGAGAGGTAGTAGGCGTGGTTTCCCATCGTGCCGCGTTCGACATCGAGGCGTTCGACCGTCTCCCGCAGACGGCTGAAGGCCTCTGCGTCGTCGAACTCGCCCGAGACGAATCGGATTCCCTGCAGAAGCTGGCGCCAGGTCTCTTCGCGGAAAGGTGTGCGCGCGTACTGCTTGACCGCGTCGTAGACGACCTTTGCGAAGTCCTGGTCCTCCCAGTCCCGGCGCGCGAATCCGACCAGCGCGAACCCCGGGGGCAGGAGGCCGCGGTTCGCAAGGTCGTAAACCGCCGGCATGAGCTTCTTGCGCGACAGGTCGCCTGTCACTCCGAAGATGACGAGCGCGCTCGGGCCCGCGATGCGGTTGAGGCGACGATCGTCCGGGTCGCGCAGCGGATTGTGCCCGCGCGAGATCTCGATGGGCATACGGGTGTGCCTCTCTGGTTCTACTGGGCGGCTTCGAAGAGCGCCAGGACCTCGACCGTGGGATCGGTGAGCGTAAGCGTCACGACGGGACGTTGGTGGTCTGCGAGTACGGATGCGTCGCCCGAGGCCTGAGCCTCGATCAGCTGGCCGAAGGTGAACGGGAGTCCCGGGATCTCGAGGTCGACATCCGTGCGCTCGGTGATCTGCAGGAAGACGCCGACGGCGGGCCCGCCCTTGTGGAACTGCCCCGTGGAGTGCAGGAATCGCGGTCCCCACCCGAACGTCGTCGGACGACCGGAGTCGGCCGCGACGAGTTCGCGCAGACCTGAGAGCTGCGGGATCGCGAGGCGGTCGACGTAGGCCTGAACCGCGACGTAACCGTCCGCGGGCAAGCGCGACCACAGTGCGTCGAGGACTCCGGCGATCGTGCCGGAGGCGGCGAGCTCGGGGTCGCTGACGCGCACCTCGACGCCGTCCACGACGAACGCCGGGGGAGTGGGCTCGGGACGTGCCTCGAGCAGACCGCGCGTGGCGATCTTTGCCGACTCCACGTCAGGCTGGTCGAACGGGTCGATGCCGAGCAGGCGGCCGGCGATCGCCGTCGCGTACTCCCACACGACGAACTGCGCGCCGAGCGAACCGCTGACGAGGACCTCTCCCGGGTGACGCTCGAACAGGTGGAAGTGCTCCGCGTCGTCGACCAGGCGGACGATCTGCAGGTCGGGCAGGTCTTCGTCGAGCTCGGGCGACACGGGCAACAGCACGACGGGGAGGATGCCCGTTCCCTGCTTGCCGGTCGACTCGGCGACGAGCTGCTCGATCCAGTCGGGCAGACCCACGATGTGGGTTCCGTCGCTGATCAGGCCCATCTTGTCGCGGCGCGGGTTGGTTCCCGCGATGGCGGCGGCAAGCACGAGGGCGGGGTTCTCGGGGCTGTCGATCGCGACCTCGAGGAGTGTGGCGTCGGCCTCGTCGAGCAGCTCGCCGATGTCGACACCGGCCAGACCCGAGGGCACGAGCCCGAACGCCGTCAGGGCCGAGTAGCGGCCTCCGACCGTGGGATCGGCGTTGAAGACGCGGTACCCCGCCGCGCGCGCAGAGACATCGAGAGGGGAGCCGGGGTCGGTCACGACGACGATGCGCTCGACCGGGTCGATTCCCAGGTCGCGGAAGGCGGCCTCGAAGGTGCGACGCGCGGAGTCCGTCTCGACGGTGCCGCCCGACTTCGACGACACGATCAGCGCCGTGCGGTCGAGCCCTCCAGTCTCGGAATCGCCGTCGAGCGCCGCGAGCACCTGACCCGGGGCGGTGGAGTCGAGGATGACGAGCGGGACGCCCGACGTCTGCGTGATGACCTCAGGGGCGAGCGACGATCCGCCCATGCCGGCGAGAACGAAGCGGTCGACACCACGGGCGAGCATGTCTTCTCGGAGCGCCTCGATCTCGGCGACGAGCGGACGCGAGACCGTCACGGCCTGCACCCATCCGAGACGCTTGGATGCCTCGGCCTCGGCGGTGGGGCCCCAGAGGCTCGCGTCACCGCTCGTGATCCCCGATGCCACGAGGTCGGCGATGAGGGTCGGGACGACCCGCTCGACGGCCTCTTTCGGGGCCCCCGAGACGTGGATCTCGAAGCTCATCGTGCCGACTCCGGTGCCCCGGCGAGGGCTTTCGTGACGGTCTCTTGCAGGTCGTGCCACGAGGCGATGAACTTCTCGACGCCCTCATCCTCGAGCACCTGGGTCACGTCGTCGATGTCGATGCCGACCGCAGCGAGCCCGTCGATGACGTCGTGTGCGTCGGCGTAGTTGGTCGTGATGGTGTCGCCGGTCACGGCGCCGTGGTCGAAGGTCGCCTGAAGCGTCTTCTCGGGCATCGTGTTGACGGTGCCGGGAGCGACAAGCTCGGTCACGTAGAGCGTGTCGGGCAGGTTCGGATCCTTGACACCGGTCGATGCCCAGAGCGGACGCTGGGCGTGAGCGCCCGCCTCGAGCAGCGCCGCGGCGCGATCCGATGCGAACTTCTTCTCGTATAGCTCGAACGCGAGACGGGCGTTGGCGATGCCGGCCTTCGACTTGAGCGCGAGAGCCTCGTCCGTGCCGATGACGCCGAGGCGCTTGTCGACCTCGGTGTCCACGCGAGAGACGAAGAACGATGCGACGGACTCGATCGATGCGAGGTCGATCCCGGCGGCCTGGGCCTTCTCGAGCCCTGCGAGGTATGCGTCGATGACATCGGCGTACCGCTCGAGGCTGAAGATCAGCGTGACGTTGACCGAAATGCCCGATCCGATGACCTCGGTGATGGCGGGCAGGCCCGCCTTCGTCGCCGGGATCTTGATGAGGGCGTTCGGGCGGTCGACGGCGGCCGACAGCTCTTTCGCCTGCGCGATGGTCGCGTCGGTGTCGTGCGCGAGATCGGGCGAGACCTCGATCGACACGCGGCCGTCGACGCCGTTGGTGGCGTCGAAGATCGGGCGGAAGATGTCGCACGCGTCGCGCACGTCGGTCGTCGTGAGCGAGAAGATCGTCTCATCGGCGGTGGCGCCGGCCGCGCGCTGGGCGTCGATCGCCTCTTCGTAGCCGATGCCTGCCGAGATCGCACCCTGGAAGATCGTCGGGTTCGTCGTCACGCCGACGACGTTCCGCGTATCGATGAGTTCCTGCAGGTTGCCGGTCGTGATGCGCTGACGCGACAGGTCGTCGAGCCAGATGCTGACGCCCGCTGCCGAGAGGTCTGCGGTGGGGGTTGTCATGAGTTCTCCTCGATGGTCTCGCGTGCCGCCTGGATGACAGCCTCGGCCGTGAAGCCGAACTTCTTGTACAACGTCTTGTAATCGGCGGATGCGCCGTAGTGCTCGATCGAGACCGAGCGACCGCGGTCGCCGACGATGCTGCGCCAGGGCAGCGCGATACCGGCCTCGACCGAAACACGTGCCGTGACCTCGGGCGGGAGGACGTGCGCACGGTACGCCGCATCCTGTTCGTCGAACCACTCCAGCGAGGGTGCCGACACGACGCGGGCGTTGATGCCCTCGGTCGCGAGCGCCTCGCGGGCGGCGACGGCGATCTGAACCTCGGATCCCGTCGCGATCAGGATCACGTCGGGCGTGCCGTTCGGTGCCTCGGCGAGGATGTAGGCGCCCCGCGCCACACCGTCGGTCGAGGCGAACGTGTCACCCGATGCCTCGCCATCGCCGCGCTCGAACGTCGGAACGTTCTGGCGGGTCAGGGCGATACCGGCCGGGCCGCCGTGGCGACGCAGCAGTTCGAGCCACGCCGCGGCAGTCTCGTTGGCGTCTGCGGGACGAACGAGCGTGAAGTTCGGCACGGCACGCAGGGTTGCGAGCTGCTCGATCGGCTGGTGCGTCGGACCGTCTTCGCCGAGGGCGATCGAGTCGTGCGTCCACACGAACAGGCTCGGGATGTTCATGAGCGCCGCCAGGCGGACCGGCGGGCGCATGTAGTCGCTGAAGATCAGGAACGTGCCGCCGAACGGACGCGTGGGTCCGTGCAGCACGATGCCGTTGATGATCGAGCCCATCGCGTGCTCGCGGATGCCGAAGTGCATGACCCGGCCGTACGGGTTGCCGCTCCACTCGTGCGTCGACCACTCCTCGGGGATGAAGGACTTCGCATCCTTGATCGTGGTGAGGTTCGACTCGGCGAGGTCTGCGGAACCGCCCCAGAATTCGGGCAGCTCTGCCGCGAGGGCGTTGATGACCGTTCCGGATGCGGCGCGAGTCGAGACATCCTTGCCTGCTTCGAAGACGGGCAGGGCGTCGGTGATGTCGGCCGGCAGCTCGCGGGCCAACATGCGCTCGAGCAGCGCTTTGCGGTCGGGGTGAGCCGCGGCCCATGCGTCGAACGCCTCCTGCCAGCGCGCCTTCTCGGGAGCGGTGCGGTCGGCGAGGGCGCGGTTGCGCTCGATGACCTCGTCGGGAACGACGAAGCTCTGCTCCGGGTCCCACCCGAGGACGCGCTTCGTCGCAGCGAGTTCGTCCGAGCCGAGCGCGGATCCGTGGATCTTGCCGGTGTTCTGCTTGCCGGGCGACGGCCAGCCGATGATCGTATTCAGCACGATCAGCGACGGACGCGATGTCTCGCCCTTGGCGGCTTCGATCGCGGAGTAGAGCTCGGCGACGTCCTCGACGTACTCGCCGGTCTTCTTCCAGTCCACCGTCTGGACGTGCCAGCCGTAGGCCTCGTAGCGCGCGGCGACGTCTTCGGTGAAGGCGACGTTGGTGTCGTCCTCGATGGAGATCTGGTTGGCGTCGTAGATGACGACGAGGTTGCCGAGTTCCTGGTGACCAGCGAGCGAGGATGCCTCGCTCGTGACGCCCTCCTGGATGTCTCCGTCGGAAGCGATGACGTAGACGAAGTGGTCGAAGGGGCTCTCGCCGGCGGGTGCCTCGGGGTCGAACAGGCCACGCTCGTAACGCGCTGCGTAGGCGAAGCCCACCGAGGATGCGAGGCCCTGACCGAGGGGACCCGTGGTCATCTCGACACCATCTGTGTGGCCGTACTCGGGGTGACCGGGGGTCAGGGATCCCCACGTCCGCAGGCTCTTCAGGTCATCGAGTTCGAGGCCGAACCCACCGAGGTAGAGCTGGACGTACTGCGTCAGCGAGGAGTGACCCGCCGAGAGGATGAAGCGGTCGCGTCCGAGCCAGTGCGGGTCGGCGGGGTCGTGTCGCATCACGTGCTGGTAGAGGAGATACGCCGCGGGGGCGAGGCTCATCGCGGTTCCCGGATGACCGTTGCCCACCTTCTCGACCGCATCTGCCGCAAGCACGCGGACGGTGTCCACGGCCTGCTTGTCGATCTCGTCCCAACGCAGTTCCGACACCGGACCGCCCTTCGTCGTAGAGAGCGCCTCTGCCGCCTCTCGGGCACACGCCGAATCGTTTTTCGGTGGTGTTCACGGGGGAGGGCGCGAGGGCGCATTTCATGTCTTTCCAGCATAGCGAAGGGGCATCCTCGCGCGGCTGTTCGTATGACCCGGTGTGTTACCGGTGCCAGTCGGCGGGGAGGGGGTGCGAAGCAATGCCATAGACTTGAGGTGTATTTGCGAGCGCCGAGCGGGGAGCGATGGACACTACGAGGACGCCTGACGCCCCGGCATCCGAATCATCCCCGGTGTCCGCTGTTCCGCGGTCTTTCGGACGCACGCTGCGTGCCTATGTCGCCCTGACGAAGCCCCGTGTTCTCGAGCTGTTGCTCGTTACGACCGTGCCGGTCATGATCCTGGCCCAGAACGGGCTCCCCAACCTGTGGCTGGTGCTCGCCACCGTCATCGGCGGCTCGCTCAGTGCGGGGTCTGCTGCGGCTTTCAACATGTACCTCGATCGCGACATCGACGCGCACATGCAGCGGACGGTGAACCGACCTCTCGTGACCGGCGAGGTCTCGCCGCGCGGTGCGCTGATCTTCGCGTGGTCGCTCGGGGTGTTCTCGACGCTCTGGCTCTGGCTGACGACGAACGCCCTGGCGGCGATCCTGTCGGCGACGGCCATCTTCTTCTACGTCGTGATCTACACGATGATCCTCAAGCGCCGCACCGAGCAGAACATCGTCTGGGGCGGCATCGCGGGGTGCTTCCCGGTCGTGATCGGCTGGTCGGCTGTCACGGGTTCGCTGACATGGACCCCGCTCATCCTGTTCGCGCTCGTCTTCCTCTGGACGCCTCCGCATTACTGGCCGCTGTCGATGAAGTACAAGACGCAATACGAAGAGGTCGACGTTCCGATGCTCGGGGCGACCCGAAGCGGTGCGCAGGTCGGGCTGCAGGTCATCCTGTACGCGTGGGCGACCGTCGCATGCTCGCTGCTGCTCATCCCGGTCGCCGAGATGGGGATCGTCTACACGGCATCCGCTCTCGTTTTCGGCGGTTGGTTCATCTACGAATCGCACCGGCTCTACAACCGGGCCGTGCGCGGTACCGAGCCGGCGCCGATGCGTGTCTTCCACGCATCCATCACGTACCTGACGTTGCTGTTCGTGGCGATTGCGGTCGACCCGCTGCTGCCGTTCTAGCCTGAAACGCCATAGCGTCGGATATCCGGTCGGCGTCGGACCGTCTCGATCGCATTCCTCCGACTGTCGCCGGATCTCCGAAGCTGGACGAGGTCGGTTCGTCGTCCACAGGCTGCCAAAAGACGCTCAGTTCACAATTTGGGCGGATGCAGCACTGCAGTGATCTCGTGCGTCGCATGCTTTCAGGCATGACGGCGCAGAATTCCCGGGCTTCGGCAGCGACGGTCGACCTTCTCGACGCGGTCCGAAAGTGCGGGGGAGTGGCGCGCTCGATGACTTTGCAACACGACGGCTTCTCGCCGTATGTGATTGCGCAAGCCGTCGCGCAGGGGCTCCTCGTGCGGGTCCGCAGGGTGTGGGTCGCCCTCCCAGGAGCCGATCGTGAGCTCGTTTCTGCGGCCCGGGATGGAGTCGTCCTGTCGTGCATCACCCAAGCTCGCCGACTCGGGCTCTGGGTTCTGCGTGAGCCCGAGTATCACGTTGCGGTTTCACCGCATGGCCGAGGGGGCACGCCGGATGGAATCGTGGTGCATTGGGCGGATGCGGTTGTGCCCAGGCATCCTGACGCACTCGTCGATCCGGTCGAGAATGTCCTCGCGCTCGTCGCGGCGTGCCAGCCGCACGAGGCAGCGATGACGATCTGGGAGTCAGCGCTGCGTCAGGGCCTCGTTGAGCGGGCCGCACTGATGAGGCTGCCGCTCCCTCGACGTGCGCGGCGGATTCTCGAGCGCGCCGTTCCCTTCGCGGGTTCTGGCCTCGAGACGCTGTTCTCGATACGGCTGCGATGGTTGCGGGTCAGGATCTTGCCGCAGATCTGGATACTGGGCCACCGCGTCGACTTTCTCATCGGCGAGCGGCTCGTCGTGCAGATCGACGGGGGACACCATGTGGGATCGCAGCGGACGAGCGACATTGCCCACGATGCGGCCCTCATGGCTGCGGGGTACCACGTCATTCGTCTGTCCTACGAACAGATCATCGACGATTGGCCGACAGTCCAGGACATGATCGCGCGGGCCGTCGCGGCCGGGCTCCATCTCGCCGCGTAGGTTGTCGCGGGCGTCGGAGATTCGGCCGAGGTCGGGGCAGGGAAGCTCCTCCGCTCCGACGCTGGCCGAATTACCGACGCCCAACGAGGGGTGGCGTGGAACGCTCAGCTCTTGGCGGGCGGGACCTCTTCGTCGGCTGCTGTGGCGACATCGGCGTCCAGGGCGGCCTCATCGGCGGTCACGCCTTCCGCGGTGGCGGGTTCGAAGTCGTCCTGGGGGTCGTCATCGATGTCGTCCACGTCATCGAACGAGTCGGCCACCACTACGACGGGCTCGGCACGCTTCACGAGGGACGCGCCAGCCGCGAGGGTGAGGGCGAACGCCAGTCCGATCAGACCGGCGCCGATCAGGATGGAGCCGAGGACGGCCCACGACTGACCCACATAGACCTCGACACCGGTGGCGCTTCCGTCCAGGATCGTGTCTGTCATCACGCCGAGCTTGTCGAGCGTGAGCCACAGGCCGACACCACCGGCTGCTACGGAGCCGACGACGAGGACCCAGTAGGGAACGCTGCGGACGAGGCGGGGACGGGCGGTCATAAGTTCTCCTTGTTCGTGGGACGGCGTACACCGCCGACGCAGAGACTCTTCCTGTCCCGTTAGTGCGCGGCCTATCCGAACCCTATGGGTTCGCTGTGGGGGGAACCGATCCGGCGCCCGAACGTGTCTACGAAGTGGCTACGGATGCCGGTGCCGCGGACTCGTCCCGCTCCGCGCGTATTGCGGTCGTCGGCACCTTCAGATGCATGACGACTGCCGTCATCGCCGCGACGAGCAAGACCGCGAGCACCATGTGGATGTTGACCAGCACGATGGGGAGCCCCGTGCGTGCCTGCCAGAGCCCGACGGCGATCTGCACCGCCTCGACGGCCAGCAGCAGCAGCACCCAGCGTCGGAGGGGAAGGCGCCAGCCACCGACGAGCAGAGCGAGCGTCAGGGCGAGTGTCGCGTAGGCGGGCCACGAGTGGAGGTGCTGCATGAGTTCGGGGTTGAGCCCGTTCCGCGCAGCACCCGCATCTCCGGCGTGGGGGCCCGCGCCGGTCACGAGGATCCCGACGACGACGGTGATCACCACGGCGACCGACGTGAGATGCGCGAGGATGGCGAGTCCGCGAGGCGCCGCAGGTACGCGCGGTCCGGGCGTGGAGTAGACCCGGACGACGAACACCGTGGCGAACGCCACGAGCACGACCGACGCGAAGTAGTGCAGACCGACGACGTACGGGTTGAGGTTCGTCAACACGGTGATTCCACCGATGACCGCCTGGATCGGCACATACAGGCCGATGATCAGTGCGAGCCAGAATAGATCGGGGCGAGTGCGCCGCATACGCACGACGAAGAGGAACGTGATGACGGCGACGGCGACGAGCACGAACGTGAGCAGGCGATTGCCGAACTCGATGACCCCGTGAATGCCCATCTCCGGCGTATTGATGAAGGATTCGGGCGTGCATCGTGGCCACGTCGGGCATCCGAGTCCCGAAGCGGTGAGCCGGACGAGTCCGCCGGTACCGACGATCGCGACCTGGACGACGAACGTGGCCCAAGCCGCGAAGATGACGCGACGATCGATGCTCGACGGGAGCATCCGCCAGAACTTCTGCGCGGGTCCGGGTTCCTGCGACAAGCGGATCGCCTCCTGAGCGGTCCCGCGTCGGGTCGGGCGCGGGCAATGGTCGGCCCGCTGGACGGGGCGACCCTGTAGAATCGAGGGGTTGCGGCGCGCGTGCGAAAGCACTCGACGCACTGTCAACAGTTTAGGCGCGCGAACCGTGTGCCCCTGAGCCTGGCCCGGAAGCGGCGGACTCCTTTCTCGCACACAGAGAACGGATGGATCGCCGGGGCGGATGAAACCGTTGCGGCCAAGAGGAGAGTGTGACCATGTCTGATGTCCTGATCGATCGCCCCGAACTAGCGGGGCTCGGAGTCTACGAATTCGGCTGGCACGACAAGGACGCTGCGGGGGCTGCCGCCAAGCGCGGCCTCAGCGAAGCGACGGTTCGTGACATCTCGGCTTTGAAGGCTGAGCCCGAATGGATGCTGCAGCGCCGTCTGAAGGCGCTCGAGCTCTTCGGTCGCAAACCCATGCCGACGTTCGGCGCTGACCTCAGCGACATCGACTTCGACAACATCAAGTACTTCGTGCGGTCCACCGAGAAGCAGGCGCAGTCCTGGGAAGACCTTCCCGAAGACATCCGGAACACGTACGAGCGGCTCGGGATCCCCGAGGCGGAGCGCCAGCGCCTCGTCTCCGGTGTCGCCGCCCAGTACGAGTCCGAGGTCGTGTATCACCAGATCCGCGAGGACCTCGAGCAGCAGGGTGTCATCTTCATGGACACCGACACCGCGCTCCGCGAGCACCCCGAGATCTTCGAGGAGTACTTCGGCACCGTCATCCCCTCGGGTGACAACAAGTTCGCAGCCCTGAACACCGCCGTATGGTCGGGCGGGTCGTTCGTGTACGTTCCCAAGGGCGTGCATGTCGAGATCCCGCTGCAGGCGTACTTCCGCATCAACACCGAGAACATGGGTCAGTTCGAGCGGACCCTGATCATCGCCGACGAAGACAGCTACATCCACTACATCGAAGGCTGCACCGCCCCGATCTACAAGAGCGATTCGCTGCACTCGGCCGTCGTCGAGATCATCGTGAAGAAGAACGCCCGCGTTCGCTACACGACGATCCAGAACTGGTCGAACAACGTCTACAACCTCGTCACCAAGCGTGCGGTCGCGCACGAGGGGGCGACGATGGAGTGGATCGACGGCAACATCGGCTCCAAGGTGACGATGAAGTACCCGGCTGTCTATCTGATGGGCGAGCACGCGAAGGGCGAGACGCTGTCGGTCGCCTTCGCCGGTCCGGGCCAGCACCAGGACGCCGGCGCCAAGATGATCCACATGGCGCCCTACACGCAGTCCTCGATCGTCTCGAAGTCGATCGCCCGTGGCGGCGGACGCGCGGGGTACCGCGGTGAGGTTCGGGTGGACGCGAATGCGCATCACTCCGCCAACACGGTCCGCTGCGACGCCCTCCTGATCGACACGATCTCGCGGAGCGACACCTACCCGGCCATCGACATCCGCGTGGACGACGTCCAACTCGGACACGAGGCGACCGTCTCGAAGGTCAGCGAAGAGCAGCTGTTCTACCTGCAGTCGCGCGGCATGGCCGAGGACGAGGCGATGGCGATGATCGTGCGCGGATTCATCGAGCCGATTGCCCGCGAACTGCCCATGGAGTATGCCCTCGAGCTGAACAAGCTGATCGAGATGGGCATGGAAGGAAGCGTCGGATGATTCTTCGACCGACGATGAAAGGACGAGTCGGCGAGTGACGACGACAACGACCACCCCCCGCCAGGTGCCCGGAAACGTGCCCCACACCGACGGAGGATGGGGGCAGACGACTGCGCGCACCATCCCCGTTCAGACGCGCTCCGCGCGTCCCCGTTCGTTCGCCCCCGCGGACTTCGCTCGGCCCACCGGCCGCGAGGTCAACTGGAAGCAGACGCCCGTCGGGCGCCTCGCCCCGCTCTTCGACGATGTCGCGGGCGACGCGGGTGCCGTTGGCATCTCGGTGACGGGCCCTCTCGCGGCGGCAGGCCTGACCGTGGGACAGGCGCCCCGTGGTGAGGTTTTCGAACCCGAGGACCTTCCGAGCGCCATCGCGTGGTCACGATCGGCCGAGGCGCTCTACCTCGCGGTTCCTGCGAACGAGGAGCTCGACGAGCCCGTCGTTGTGGAGTTCATCGGCGCGGCCGCATCCCTCCGCGCCCACGCCCATGTCGTGATCGAAGCGCGCGAGAACTCCAGCGCCACAGTCATCCTGCGCCACGAGGGATCCGCTGCGTTCGCTCAGAACGTCGAGATCATCGTTCGTCCGGGTGCCCGCCTGAACGTCGTCTCCGTGCACCGTTGGGACGACGATGCCGTGCACGCCGCGGCGCACCAGGCGCGCGTCGAGCGCGACGGGAGCCTGCGTCACTCGGTCGTCAGCTTCGGCGGCGGCGTCGTGCGGGTCAACCCGTCGGTCGATCTCGCGGGCGCCGGTTCCGAGGGCGAGGTCTACGGCCTGTCCTTTGCCGACGCCGGCCAGCATCTCGAGAGCCAGGTCTACGTCCACCACCGCGGTCCCCAGACGCGAGCGGACGTGCTCTACAAGGGCGCGCTCCAGGGAGTCGGCGCGCGTTCCGTCTGGATCGGCGATGTACTGATCGGACCGGATGCCACGGGCACCGATTCTTACGAGGCCAACCGCAACCTGGTGCTCACCGAGGGTGCGCGTGCCGACTCGATCCCCAACCTCGAGATCGAGACCGGCGACATCCAGGGCGCTGGGCACGCGAGCGCGACCGGACGGTTCGACGACGAGCAGCTCTTCTACCTCCAGGCGCGGGGCATCAGCGAAGACGAGGCACGGCGCCTGGTCGTCATCGGATTCCTCGCCGAGATCGTCCAGAAACTTCGTGTGCCGGACCTCGAGGCAGAGCTCACCGCTGCGATCGAGGCGGAGCTCGCCGAGGGCCTCGCGTGACCCTGCAGCGTGCCTGTGGCCTGAGCGAGCTCGAGCAGGACACGGCCAAGCGCGTGGAACTCGATGGTGTTGCCATCGCCGTCGTCCTCGACGGCAACGGTGACGTTCACGCGATCGGGGACGTGTGCACCCACGGCGATATCTCGCTCTCGGACGGCTTCGTGGAGGGCGAGACGCTCGAATGTTGGGCGCATGGCTCGGCATTCTCGCTCCGCACGGGTCGCCCCCTGAACCTCCCGGCTTACGAGCCGGTCCCCGTCTTCGTCGTCCAGATCGACGGCGACGACGTACTCATCGATCCCGCTTCCACCGTGGCCGTCTGACCGGCCGAGTTCGTTAGGAACCCACATACATGTCTGTCCTTGAAGTTCGCGACCTGCACGTCACCGTCGAAACGGATGCCGGCGTCACGCCCATCCTGAATGGCGTCACCCTCACGATCCGCACCGGCGAGACCCACGCGATCATGGGCCCCAACGGCTCCGGAAAGTCGACCCTGGCCTACACGATCGCCGGTCACCCGAAGTACACCGTCACGTCCGGCTCGATCACGCTCGACGGCGAGGACGTCCTCGCGATGAGCGTCGACGAGCGTGCCCGCGCGGGGCTGTTCCTGGCGATGCAGTACCCGGTCGAGATCCCGGGCGTCACGGTCACCAACTTCCTCCGGACGGCGAAGACCGCGATCGACGGCGAAGCGCCCGCGATCCGCACCTGGCTCAAGGACATCCGTTCCTCGATGAAGAATCTGCGCATGGACCCCAAGTTCGCCGAGCGCAACGTGAACGAGGGCTTCTCGGGTGGCGAGAAGAAGCGCCACGAGATTCTGCAGCTCGAACTCCTCAAGCCCCGCATCGCCGTGCTGGACGAGACCGACTCGGGCCTCGACGTCGACGCGCTCAAGATCGTCTCCGAGGGCGTCAACCGCGCCAAGGCCGAGACCGACCTGGGTGTGCTGCTCATCACGCACTACACCCGCATTCTGCGTTACATCGCGCCGGACTTCGTGCACGTGATGGTCGCAGGCCGGATCGTGGAGGAGGGCGGACCCGAGCTGGCCGACCGACTCGAGAACGAGGGCTACGACCGCTTCCTCGACGCCGCACCCGAGTCCGCCGCGCCCGCGGGCGCTTAGGATATATCCATGACCGCGACCCTCGCTCCTGAGAAGTACGACGAGGTTTCCGAGGCGCTCAAAGACGTCATGGATCCCGAACTGGGGATCAATGTCGTCGACCTCGGACTGATCTACGACCTCGGCTGGGACGACGAGAACGACGCCCTGGTGATCCACATGACGCTGACGAGCGCCGGGTGCCCGCTGACCGATGTGCTCGAAGAGCAGACGGCGCAGGCACTGGACGATGTCGTCGAGCGGTTCCGCATCAACTGGGTGTGGATGCCGCCGTGGGGTCCCGAGAAGATCACCGACGACGGCCGCGACATGATGCGGGCACTCGGCTTCTCGATCTGATCGTGACGATCGACGTTCCGTTCTCGCGGCGTCGATAAGCTCGCAGGGTGACTGTCGTCCCCCTGGAAGCGCTGACCCTCGAGATGCTGCGCGAGCGGTCGAGCGTCAAGTGGCGTCGGTACCCTGCGGATGTTCTGCCGATGTTCGTCGCCGAGACGGACTTTCCGCTTGCGCCCGCGATCACGGCCGCGCTTTCACGTGCTGTAGAGCTTGGTGACACCGGCTATACCTCGCCTGCTTCGGGTATTCGCGAGTCGTACGCGGCATTCGCCGCGCGACGATTCGGATGGGATGTCGCAGCCGGCGCTATCCGTTCGACCGGTGACGTGATCATGGGCGTGGTCGAGATTCTTCGACGATCGATCGCTCCCGGCGACCGCGTGGTCGTGACGCCGCCGGTATACCCGCCGTTCTATGAGGCGATTCCCGAGGCGGGTGGCGTCGTCGAGCGTGTTCCGTTGCTGCGACGAGACGGCGGATTCGAGCTGGACCTTGCCGGCATCGAAACGGCGCTGCGCGACGGTGCACGTGCGGTTCTGCTCTGCAACCCGCACAACCCGACCGGGACGGTTCACTCCCGAGCGACCCTCGCCCGTCTCGCCGAGATCGCCGAGGAGTTCGGTGCCGTGGTGGTGAGCGACGAGATTCACGCTCCGCTCGCGCAACCGGAGGTGACGTTCACGCCGTTTCTGGACGCATCCGACGCCGCCGCTCGCGTCGGGTACATCGTCACGAGCGCCAGCAAAGCGTTCAATCTCGCCGGGCTGAAGTGCGCGCTCATGATCGCGACCGATCCGGAGCGCTTCGAGGTCGTGCGGAGTCTGCCGGCCGAGGTCGAGTGGCGGACGGGTCTGTTCGGGGCTCTTGCGGGAGTCGCCGCGTTCTCGCCCGAAAGTGATGGGTGGCTGGACAGTATGCTCGCCGCGATCGATCGAAACCGACGGTTGCTGGGGGAGCTCTTGAACGAGCACGTGCACGGTGCCCGCTACGTCGCGCCCGATGCGGGGTACCTGGCGTGGGTCGATCTGTCGGATGTCGGATGGGGCGACAACCCCGGCGTCAAGATCCTGCGCGACGGGAAGGTTGCGTTGCACTACGGACCGGCCTTCGGGGTCGAGGGCAGGGGACACGTGCGCCTCAACATCGGCTGCTCACCCGAGGTGCTCACGGAAGCCGTTCAGAGGATCGGGGCTCTGATCGAGAAGTGAGCGGCACCGTCAACGCGTCGCCCCACGCCAGCGAGCCCACGTCCGTCTGGGATCCCCGTCTCATCTGGGTCACCCTCGGCGCTGTCGCGCTCATCTTCCTGGCGGCGACCCAGTCCCTGGCGATGACGACCGTCATGCCGATCATCAGCGACGAGCTGAACGGTGAGTCCCTCTACGCGCTGGCGTTCGCGGGAACCCTCGCGACGGGTGTCATCGGGATGGTGGTGACGGGAGCCTGGTCGGATCGATCCGGGCCGAAGGTCGCCCTGTATGCGTCCATCGCGCTGTTCCTGCTGGGGCTGATCGTGGCGGGGATCGCGCCGAACATGGAGACGCTCGTCGTGGGCCGGCTGCTGCAGGGCCTCGGTACCGGCGGCCAGACGGTGGCGCTCTACGTCGTCGTCGCGCGAATCTATCCGGCCGCCATCCACGGCCGGGTCTTTGCGGCGTTCGCGGCGGCGTGGGTCGTGCCGTCTCTGATCGGACCACTCGCCGCGGGCGCCGTGACGGAGTACCTGCACTGGCGGTGGGTCTTCTTCGGAGTGGCCGTGCTGACGGTTGCGGCGTTCACCGCGGTGGCTGTGCGGCTGAACGGCTTGGACATGCGGACGTCGCAGCCCGCCGGGAGCGGGTTCTGGGGGCGCCTGGGGCTCGCGGTGCTGGTTGCCGCGGCGGTTCTTCTGCTCGGGATGTCCGGGGGATTCGGCGTCGCCGCCCCCGTTGTCGCGGTCGCGGCTGTCGTGCTGATCGGGTTTGCGGCGCGACCGCTTCTTCCCGCCCGGACGCTTCGCGTGGGTCGCGGTCTGCCGAGCGTGATCCTGCTTCGTGGTTTGATCGCGGGCGCGCTGTTCGGGGCGGAGGTCTATGTCCCGTACTTGATGATCGACCGGTACGGGTTCTCGCCGACGTGGGCGGGTCTCGGGCTCACGACCGCTGCACTCGCGTGGGCGGTCAGCGCGGACATCCAGGGTCGTTACGGCGATCGGATCGGCAATCGGCGGATCGTGATCATCGGCTGCACCCTGCTGACGGTCGCAACGCTGACGGCCGCGGTCTGCGCCGTGACGGTCGCGCATCCCGCGATCCTGATCGCCGGGTGGACGTTCTCGGGCGCGGGCGTCGGCTTGATCTATTCACGGTTGACCGTACTGACGCTGGCCTATTCGACGCCGCGGAACCAGGGATTCAACTCTTCGGCGTTGTCGATCTCGGATTCCACGGGCGCCGCCGTGACGATCGCCGTGATGGGACTCGTATTCACGGGCCTGTCGGGCACGGGGTGGGAGTTTCCCGCGGTTTTCGTGCTGGCGGCCGGCATCGCCATATTCGCTCTGGTGCCCGGCCTGCGGATGGACCGAGTCCGTGTCGATCGTCGAGCGAGCTCAGCGAGTCGAAGCGACTGATGGTCGCGGACGCAGCGGTTCACTTCGACAGGCTCAGTGACCGGTAGAGGCTCCGACCGGTTGACGAAAGAAGGCCGAGTGCCGGGTCTTTTCGGCGGCCCGCCTCGCGAGCAAGGCGTCGTTCATGAGCCGTCGCACCTCTCGAGCGTCCATATTCACCGCCGCGCCCACCCGCTCGGCCAACGCCCGGAGGGGCTCCTCGGCCTCACGCCACGAGGTCGCGCCGCTTTCTTCGGCCTGACGTATCCCCGCCTCTGCGATATCCGCCAACACGTCCGCTTGCGCTGCCTCCGCCTGCGCGGCAGCCCGCGAGGCCTCGTCCAACCGGGCCAATATGTCTCGCATGCGGGTGTCCGCACTGTTCGTATTCATGGCGGAATGCTACGGAGAGGCACTGACACTCGGGACGCAACGTGGTGGGGGCCTGGCTGGTCACTTCGACGGGCTCAGTGGCCGGTCCGGCTCACGCTCCCTGAGCCGGTCGAAGGGAGCACCGGAGCTTGCGGGCCAGGGATCAGTCGCGCGCGCGACGATCGAGCGAGCGCACGAGAAGCCATGCCGCGGGGACCAGCAGGGCGGCGAAGGCGGCCTTGATCAGTCCGGGAACGATGAAGGGCAGCACGCCCGCGCCCATGATCGAGGCGAAAGACACATCCGACCCGACGACGTTGGCGAGGATCAGCGCCACGTAGGGCACGCCCACGAGGAACGGGATGATGCTCGCGGCGACGAATCCTACGAAGGCCAGAACCGGGCGGCGGTCCCAGGCGCGCTGCGCGAACCATCCCGCGACGAACGCCGCGGGGATGAAGCCCACGATGAACCCGAAGGACGGTGAGAGGACATACGCGGGTCCGGCGACAGGTCCGGCGAAGATCGGAAGGCCGGCCAAGCCGAGCAGCATGTAGGACGTGAGGCTCGCGGCACCGCGGCGGGCGCCGAGCGCCGCGCCGACGAGGATGACGCCGAGCGTCTGGCCCGTGATGGGCACGGGGCCGATGTAGAACGAGACCTTTGCGAGGAGTGCGACGACGGCGACACCGGCAAGCACGAGCGTCGCATCCATGGCGAAAGCCCGGGCGCGAGTGGAGGGTCGCGCGATGATGTCGGCGAGGACTCGGCGTGAGCCGGCGGCGGGGGCGAGGGCGGTCATGAAGACTCCTAGGCGTCGGGACAGCAGGCAGCGGAGCAGCGGACGCTCTATCGCGATGGGGTGCGCGCTCCCGACTTATACTAGGGGTTTGGCACCTCTGCCTCTTTTGTACCCACCCCACCGACGGAACGGACATCCGCTGTGCTCGCCGTGCACGATCTCGAGATCCGCGTGGGCGCCCGCATCCTCATGTCGGGCGTCTCTTTCCGCGTCTCTCCCGGCGACAAGATCGGGCTCGTGGGCCGCAACGGTGCCGGAAAGACGACCCTCACAAAAGTCCTGGCGGGGGATCTGCCCGCCGCGGACGGGCGGGTCGAACGCACCGGTGAGCTCGGCTACCTCCCGCAGGATCCCCGCACGGGCGACCCGACGATGCTCGCGCGCACACGCATCCTCGACGCACGCGGACTCGGTACCTTGGCCATCGACATGCACGAAGCCGCCCTCGCGATGGGCGACGACGATTCGGCCGTCGCGGCGAAGGCGATGAACCGCTACAGCGCCCTGACGGAGCGATTCGAAGCTCTCGGCGGGTATACGGCCGAGGCTGAGGCGGCGACGATCTCGCACAATCTGTCGCTCCCCGACAGGCTGCTCGACCAACCGCTCAGCACGCTCTCGGGTGGACAGCGTCGCCGCATCGAGTTGGCTCGCATCCTGTTCTCGGATGCCGACTCGATGATCCTCGACGAGCCGACCAACCACCTCGATGCCGACAGCGTCGTCTGGCTGCGCGAGTTCCTGAAGAACTACAAGGGCGGACTGATCGTGATCAGCCACGATGTCGAGCTCGTGGGCGAAACCGTCAACCGCGTGTTCTACCTGGACGCCAATCGCCAGGTCATCGACATCTACAACATGAACTGGAAGAACTACCTGCGTCAACGGGTGGCAGACGAGGAGCGCCGCAAGAAGGAGCGCGCCGGTGTCGAGAAGAAGGCGACGCAACTGCAGATGCAGGCCGCGCGCTTCGGTGCGAAGGCATCAAAGGCCGCCGCTGCGCACCAGATGGTCGCGCGCGCCGAGAAGATGTTGTCGGGCCTTGACGAGGTTCGCCAGGTCGAGCGGGTCGCCAAGCTGCGATTCCCCAAGCCCGCCCCGTGCGGCAAGACGCCTTTGATGGCCACTGGTTTGTCGAAGTCCTATGGATCGCTCGAGATCTTCACGGATGTCGATCTCGCCATAGACCGCGGGTCCAAGGTCGTCATCCTCGGCTTCAACGGCGCGGGAAAGACGACTCTGCTCCGCATCCTTGCGGGTGTCGACAAGCCCGATACCGGACAGCTCGAGCCCGGTCATGGTCTGAAGGTCGGCTATTACGCCCAGGAGCACGAGAACCTCGACGTGAACCGGTCGGTGCTGGAGAACATGATGTCCGCCGCACCCGACATCACGGCGACCGAAGCGCGGAAGGTGCTCGGATCGTTCCTTTTCACGGGTGACGATGTGCTGAAGCCCGCCGGGGTCTTGTCGGGTGGGGAGAAGACGCGTCTGTCGCTCGCGACCCTCGTCGTGTCGTCCGCGAACATGCTGTTGCTCGACGAGCCCACGAACAACCTCGACCCGGCGTCGCGTGAAGAGATCCTCGGCGCCCTCTCGCACTACGAGGGTGCGGTCGTGCTCGTGTCGCATGATGAGGGAGCGGTCGAGGCGCTGAACCCCGAGCGGGTGCTGATCCTGCCGGACGGCGTGGAAGACATCTGGAACCGCGAGTACGCGGACCTCGTCTCGCTCGCCTGAGCAATTACCTCGCGGCCAGTCAGCGGGTGGCCGCGTCGAGGATGGCATCCTCGGCGTCGGTGTCCGCGTCGCGTCGCCGCGCGGGAACACGAGGAGGCCGCGGCGCGCGAGGGGCGGAGGCATCCCGTTCCGGATCGTCCTCACCGGCCTCTGCGCGGTCTTCGCGCCGCTGAGCGATCTCTGTCTTGATGACGTATCCGATGAAGATGAAGCCCATGATGGCGAACAGGATCCACTGGATCGCGTACGACAGGTAAGGTCCGGGATCTTCCGTCGGCGAGGTGAGCGCCGTCGGACGCTCGGCGGGTTCGGGATCTTCGGAAACCATGAGGCCGTACGCGGCCGTGACGGTTTCGGTGCCGGTGAGCTCGGCAACAGCGGTCAGGTCGATGACCGGCACCTGGCCCTCGGGAGCGCCACGCCCGGAGGCGGGCGCCGCCTCGCTCGGGCGCAACCGAGCAGTGACGGTGACCTCGCCGGACGGCGGAGCGGGCACGGTGGCCGGGTCCGAGCTATCGGATGCGGGCGGAACCCAGCCCCTGTTCACGATGATGATGCGTCCGTCTTCGAGCTGGAACGGCGTCAGCACTTCGAAGGCGCTCGTACCGCCGTGAGGCCGGTTCCGAGCGAGCAGTTGCTCGTCGGGAAGGTACCGCCCCTCCAGCAAGACCGGCAACCACTCGGTCTCGGGGTCGAAGTCGGAGGTGCCCGAGAGAACGGATGACACGGGTACCGGCTCCGCGTCGTAGTTGGCCTCGATCAGCGCGAGGTCTGCCGAACGCTCCTGGTTGCGCGTGAACTGCCAGTTCGACAAGAAGGCGCACGCGATCGCGAACACGACCGCGAGCGAGACGTAGATCGCCCAGCGGCCCGCCGTCGGCAGATTCTGCATGCTGCGTTTCTGGGTCATCAGCCGCCCTCGGCAGCCACAGGGCGAGGTGAATCCTGCGGCGCGTCCGTTTGCGACGCGTCCGACTGCGGAGTGAACGGGGCAAGCTCGACGGGAAAGTCACGCGCGGCCAGGTAGTCGCGGAGGTACTCGGCGTGTTCGTCGCACGCGAGCCAGACCTTTCGCCGGTCGGCCGTATGGATCCGGGGGTTCCGCCAGATGACCTGCCACGATGCATCCGTTCGACAGCCCGCGCGAGAGCAGGGTGTTCCGCCGGGCTCCTGCCCGCCGCCGAGCATCGACATCAGCGCGTGTCCTCGGACCGCGGTGTCTCGGTGAGAAGGATCACACCCGGCGTCGTTTCGGACCGGGGCGCATCCGCTGAGGATGCGGGGGCAACCGGCGCGGGAAGCATCCGCTGGACGGGCTCCGCCCGCGCGCTCGAGTCGTACCCGACGTTCGCGACGATCACGGCGATGTACGGGAGGAAGATCGCGCCCGCCGCGAACACCCAGGTGTACCAGCCATAGGGCGTGACAACAGCCATCAAAACGAAGCACGAGACGCGGATCACCATGGTCCACATGTACCGCCGCATGCGTGCCGCGGCCTCGTCGCGCGGAGCGCGCGGCAGAGAGGTCGATGACAGTGATTCGGCGGGTGTTTTCACGGTACTGACCAGCGTACGCCGCTGGGACGACACCGGGCTCGTGAACGAGTCCCGATCAGGAGTAGGACGAGGGCGAGTTCTCGACCATGGTGATGAAGAACGGGAGGAATGCCAGGAGGGCGATCAGCGCGAGCACCCACAGCCCGACGCCGACCCACCCGATGATGGTGCCCGCGAGCCCGAGGCCGCGCCCCTGCTCGCCTGTGCGCTTGATCTGACCGAGGGACATGTGACCCGTGATGACGGCAACGATCGACGGCACGAAGGGGATCAGCACAAACCCGACGATGGCGCTGATGAGGGACACGATCGCGAGGGTGTTCGTCTTCGCGGCGGGAGCGTACGCGCCGTAGCCCGGCGCCGCGGGGTATCCGTTGGTCGGGGGAGCGGCGGGGTATCCCTGTGACACGGGCGGTGCGGGGGGATAGTTGCCGGGATCGCCTGAGGGCGGGGTGGAAGTCATGGAAAGCCTCTCGTCGGTACACCTCAGACTCGCAGCGCCCGCGCCCGGATGTCAACGCGGCGGTGTATCTGTAGGGACGGTGTGGGCAGGGACGGTGTCCGGGCGGGGACGGTGTCTCAGGAGAGGCGGTGCCTGGGTAGGGTGGAGCGGTCTCATCCCGACCCACAGGAGTGCCATGACCACCGAACGCGTCGTCCTCGTCACCGGCGGAAACCGCGGCATCGGTCGCGCGATCGCCGAGCGCTTCGTTGCCGAAGGGCACCGCGTGGCCGTGACGGCCCGGTCGGGCGAGGGGCCGGAGGGGACGCTGACGGTCCGCGCCGACGTTATCGATTCCGCCTCGCTGGATGCCGCGTTCACCGAGGTCGAGGCGCAGCTCGGGCCTGTAGAGGTTGTCGTGGCGAATGCGGGCATCACAAAAGACACGCTGCTCATGCGGATGTCGGAGGACGACTTCGACTCTGTGGTTTCCACGAATCTCGGCGGCGCGTTCCGTGTCGTCAAGCGGGCATCGAAGGGCATGCTGCGCGCGCGATGGGGTCGGGTCATCCTGATCTCGAGCGTCGTCGGACTCTATGGATCTGCCGGGCAGGTCAACTACGCCTCGTCGAAGAGCGGTCTCGTCGGTTTCGCGCGCTCGCTCACGCGCGAACTCGGTGGTCGCGGCATCACGGCGAACGTCGTCGCCCCGGGCTTCATCGAGACCGACATGACCGCGGCCCTGCCCGACGAGACGAAGGCCGAGTACAAGCGCAGCATTCCGGCCGGTCGGTTTGCGACCCCCGACGAGGTCGCCGGTGTCGTCACGTGGCTCGCATCGGACGACGCCGCCTACATCTCCGGAGCGGTCATTCCCGTCGACGGCGGTCTGGGAATGGGCCACTGACCTCAGTTGGGGCATAACCCTCAGCGCCCGATGGCGCCGAGGATGGCATTCCCTACCGCGGTCGGCTGCGTGAACTGGGGCCAGTGCCCGCCGCCCAGGTGCACGACGCGCACATCGTCGAGCTCGGTGAACTCACTTCCCCATGCCGGCCACTGCTCGAGCATCGCGCGCAGCGCCACCTCGTCGTACGGCCCACTCAGCACGGTCACGGGGCGTGTCCGGCGGCGAAGATCGTGGAGGTGAATCGGATCCATCGGCACGCCCGCCGGCACCGGCAGGGCACGAGCCGCCCAGGCCTGGCGCGTGGGCTCGTCGATATCCGCGACATCCGGTTCGTCGAAGCTGTCCCACCCGGGGAACGGGATGACGCCGTCCACCACCTCGAACTCCGAGATGATCGAGCCGTCGGGGGGCGGCACGGTGTCCACGAGGACGAGATGCGCGACGCGATCCGGGCGGGCGTCGAGTGCTCCGTAGGCCACGTTGCCACCCCCGCTGTGACCGACCACCACGACGTCACCGGGCAATGCGTCGATCTGAGAGACGACCGCCGCGACCCAGTCGGCGATGCCGATGTCTGCAGATTCGGCAGCAGGGGCACCGGTTCCCGGGAGCGTCAGCGGATAGGTGCGATGACCGGCGTCGGTCAGGGTCGGAACGACGTCGTTCCATGAGGAGGCATCGAGCCAGAGACCCGGTACGAGGATGATGTCCATGCCGAGAAGCTACGCCGCACCACGGACATCGCGCGAGGGGTGGGTCGCTAGCGGGGGAGCAGCGGGATGACCTCGCGAAGGTCCACGCGACCGACCACGAGCGGTGCGGCGGCACGAACGGCCGGCTTGGCGTTGAACGCGAGTCCCAGCCCGGCGACGGCGAGCATCGTCAGGTCGTTCGCGCCATCACCGATCGCGATCGTGCGTCCGCGTGGCACGCCGTGCTGCGTCGCCCATGCGCGCAGTCTGTCGGCCTTCGCTGCGCTGTCGACGATGGCACCGTCCACGGTGCCCGCGAGTATCCCGTCCGTCTGCACCAGACGGTTCGCCTGCCACATGTCCACGCCGAGCGCCGGCGCGACCGTGTCGAGGATCTCGTGGAACCCTCCGGATACGACCCCGACCAGGCCGCCGCGCTCGTGGACGGCGGCGATCAGCTCACGAACGCCAGGAGTCGGTTCGATGCGGGCGATCACGCGACCGAAGGCCGAGACCGGAACCCCGGCCAGGGCGGCAACACGCGTGCGCAGACTCTCGGCGAAGTCGACCTCGCCGCGCATCGCGGCCTCCGTCGCAGCGGCGACCTCGGGTCCGCGTCCCGCCTCGTCGGCGAGCAACTCGATGACCTCGTTGCGGATCAGCGTGGAATCGGCGTCCAGGACGACGAGCAGGCGGGTGGCGTCTGAACTCACCCCACGAGGCTAGCGCGGCGCACCGGTACCGCCGTGCCGCGCCGGGTCAGGCGTCGACGCGCACGTTCTTGCCGACGACCGTGATCCCGGAATCCGTCACCGTGAATCCGCGGGCGAGGTCACGCTCGCGATCGACCCCGACGGTGGCTCCCGGCGCGAGTTCGACGTTCTTGTCGAGGATCGCGCGATGGATGCGAGCGCCCGAACCGACCCGGACGTAGTCGAAGAGCACAGAATCGGTGATCGTCGAGCCGCCCCCTGCGAGCGCCCACGGGCCGACGACGCTGCGCTCCAGATGGGTACCCGAGAGCACGGATCCGAGCGAAACGATCGAGTCGATCGCGTTGCCGATGCGCCCGACCGAGTCGCGCACGAACTTCGCCGGCGGGGAGTTCACCGTCTGCGAGTGGATGGGCCAATCCGTGTTGTACAGGTTGAAGATCGGGAGCGTTGAGATCAGGTCCATGTGCGCGTCGAAGAACGAATCGATCGTGCCCACATCGCGCCAGTACGCGCGGTCGCGATCGGTCGACCCGGGTACGTCGTTGCGCTTCATGTCGTAGACGCCCGCCTCGCCGCGTCCGACGAAGTACGGCACGATGTCGCCACCCATGTCGTGGTTCGACGTGGTCAGTTCGCCATCCGCCTCGACGGCCTCGATGAGAGCGTCCGCGTCGAAGATGTAATTGCCCATCGAGGCGAGTACCTCGTGGGGCGCATCCGCGAGGCCCTCCGGGTTCTGGGGCTTCTCGAGGAAGTCCCGGATGCGGGTCGGGTCGGCCTTGTCGACGTCGATGACGCCGAACTGGTTGGCGAGCGAGATCGGCTGACGGATACCGGCGACGGTCGCCCGGGCACCGGATTCGATGTGTGCGTCGAGCATTTGCCGGAAGTCCATCCGGTAGACGTGGTCGGCGCCGATCACGAAGACGATGTCGGGCTTTTCGTCGTTGATCAGGTTGAGGCTCTGCAGGATGGCGTCGGCCGAACCCGAGAACCATCGCTTGCCGAGGCGCTGCTGCGCCGGCACCGAGGTCACATACGAGTCGAGCATCGTCGACATCCGCCACGTTTGCGAGATATGCCGGTCGAGGCTGTGCGACTTGTACTGGGTCAGCACCACGAGCTGTCGCAACCCCGAATTTATGAGGTTCGAGATCGCGAAGTCGATCAAGCGATACTGCCCCCCGAAGGGCACCGCGGGCTTGGCTCGATCTGCCGTCAGTGGCATCAAGCGCTTACCCTCGCCGCCGGCGAGGATGATTCCGAATACCTTCGGCGGTGTAGCCATGCCGACAGACTATGCCCCACTTCCTGCGGCGACTAGCGTTGCAAGCATGCGCGTCGACATCGTCACCAAGGAGTATCCGCCTGAGGTATACGGGGGTGCCGGCGTTCATGTCACGGAGCTCGTGCGCGCGCTCCGAACCCGCATGGACGTGCGCGTTCGAGCCTTCGGTGCTCCGCGTGACGAAGCGGGTACGACGTCATATGCCGTTCCGGGTGAACTCGCCTCGGCGAACCCCGCCGTGCAGACGATGGGCGTGGATCTCGAGATCGTCGGGGATGTCGCGGGCGCGGATGTCGTGCACTCCCACACCTGGTACGCCAATTTCGCGGGCCACACGGCGTCGCTGTTGCACGGCATCCCGCACATCGTCTCGGCGCACAGCCTGGAGCCGCTGCGCCCCTGGAAGGCGGAGCAGCTCGGCGGCGGGTATGCCGTCTCCAGCTGGATCGAGAAGACGGCGTACGAGTCCGCCGCCGCGGTGATCGCTGTGAGCGGCGGTATGCGTGCGGACATCCTGCGCAGCTACCCGTCGCTCGATCCCGAAAAGGTGCACGTCATCTACAACGGCATCGACGTGGACGAGTGGGCGCCGCTCGATGATCCCGATCTCGCGCGCAGTCTGGGCCTTGACCCCGACCGCCCGTCGGTCGTCTTCGTCGGGCGCATTACCCGGCAGAAGGGGTTGCCGTACCTGCTCCGCGCTGCCGCCCTGCTGCCGCCCGACGTTCAGCTGGTGCTGTGCGCCGGTGCGCCCGACACTCCGGAAATTCTCGCCGAGGTCGAATCGCTCGTCCGGGGTCTGCAGCAAGAACGCGGCGGCGTGGTCTGGATCGACCGCGTGCTGCCGCGACGCGAATTGCGGGCGCTGTTGAGCGCCGCGACGACATTTGTATGCCCGTCCGTGTACGAACCCCTCGGGATCGTGAACCTGGAAGCCATGGCCTGCGGTGCGTCCGTGGTAGGAACGGCGACGGGCGGCATCCCCGAGGTCGTCGACGACGGCGTCACGGGTCGACTCGTCCCGATCGAACAACTGCAGGATGGTTCGGGTACACCCGTTGACCCCGAACGGTACGTGCGCGATCTCGCGGATGTCCTCACGGAGGTCGTCAGCGATCCGGCCCGAGCCGCGGAGTATGGGCGAGCGGGACGCGAACGAGCCGCCGCATCCTTCAGCTGGGATCGCATCGCCGCCGAGACCCACGACCTCTATACGCGCGTTGTCGGCGGGTAGGTTGTCGCTGCCCGATAGCGGGCGGATGGCCCGATAGGCTGGGGCAATGGCCGGGGTCCTGCAGTTCCATGATGTGGTCGTACGCCGAGACGGTCGCGACATTGTCGATCATTTGGACTGGAGCGTCGACGACGACCAGCGTTGGGTGATCCTCGGTCCCAACGGTGCGGGCAAGACGACTCTGCTCCAGCTCGCCGACACGGTGATGTATCCCACGAGTGGCGAGGTCCACGTGCTGGGGGAGCGCCTCGGGCGAACGGATGTCTTCGAGCTTCGCCCGCGTATCGGCTTCGCCTCGTCGGCCATGGCTCGCCGGATGCCCGCGGATGAGCGCGTGATCGATGCCGTCATGACCGCGGCTTTCGCCGTTCTCGGCCGGTGGCGCGAGGACTACGAAGACATCGACGAGCGCCGCGCGCTGCGCGTCCTCGCGGAATGGAACCTCGACCACCTCGCGGATCGCACCTTCGGGACGCTCTCGGACGGGGAGCAGAAGCGCGTCCAGATCGCGCGTGCCGTCATGACCGACCCCGAGCTGCTGCTGCTGGATGAACCTACCGCGAGCCTCGACCTCGGCGCCCGAGAGGAGCTTCTGACGCTCCTCGGCGGCTACGCCCAGGCGCCGACGACGCCCGCGATGGTCATGGTCACGCACCACGTCGAAGAGATCCCGGTCGGTTTCACCCACGTGCTGTTGATGAGGGATGGCTCGGCTGTAGCGTCGGGACCGCTCGAGGAAGCACTCACCGCCGAAAATCTGACCGAGACGTTCGGTCTGCCCATCAACCTGCGCTTCGACGAGGGCCGCTACACGGCCCGCGCCGCGGGCTGAGGCAACCGTCACAGGTCTCGTCTGATAAGATCGGTCCTTGGTGCCAACGCTGGATCGGCGCACCAGAGACTTCTTCTTCCGCACATCGCCGCAAGGAACACCCCATGAAGACTGCAATTCACCCCGACTACCAGGCCGTCGTCTTCCGCGACCTCGCCTCGGGCGAGACCTTCCTGACCCGCTCGACCGTGTCGAGCGACAAGAAGATCGAGCTCGACGGTGTCGAGTACCCGGTCATCGACGTCGAGATCTCGTCGGCCTCGCACCCGTTCTACACGGGCAAGCAGCGCATCATGGACTCGGCCGGCCGCGTCGAGAAGTTCAACCAGCGCTTCAAGGGCTTCGGCAAGTAACTTCGACGTCGCAACGACGTTCCGAAAGGCCTCGCTTCGGCGGGGCCTTTCGCGTTGCCCGCGGGTCAGGGCGAGATCAGAGCCTCAGCGGATGGGCCAGGCGCCGTCGAGCGTCTCGCTCGGCTCGAGGCGACCGACCTTGATGAAGTACTCGGTCAGGCTCTCGGCCTGCGCCCGTGCCCACGAGATCTGGCGCGTGTGCAGTTCGTGCTCGCTCAGGGGCAGTCGGTCGGCGTAGCGGGCGGCGATGGCTTGCGCCACGCGGCCCGCCGCGATCGCGTCGTCCGCCGCCGTGTGTGCCGCCTCGAGCAGCACGTCGTAGTGGGCCGCGACCGCGTCGAGCGTGCGCTTTCCCCGTCGGTACCGGTCGAACGTCTTGTCGACGACGAGCGGATCGATCACGGGTGAGGGCGCGAGGATCGGCTCGATGCCATGCCGCAGGGCCTCGTACTTCAGCAGCGAAAAATCGTAAGGCGCGTTGTAGGCCACGACGGGGATGCCAGCGTCGAAGATCGCCCGTAACTCGGTCACGATTTCGGCCACGACCTGCGCTGCGGGAAGCCCGTTCGCCCGGGCGAACGCGGTCGTGATGCCGTGCACGGCGGTCGCGCCCTCGGGAATGTCGATGCCCGGGTCGGCCATCCACGACCGCTGTCTCGTCACGGTGCCACTGGCGTCAAGAACCCCGACGTGGGCTGTCACGATGCGATCGGTCGTAACGTCTACGCCCGTCGTCTCGAGGTCGAACACACCCAACGTGGTCGACCAGCGCGGCGCAGCGGGGGCGAAGAAATCGTCGCCGAAGAGCGGCTCGGGAAGGACCTGCGACATGCCAACACGCTATGGCCCCGCACCGACATCGACCGCCAGGCTCACCGCGATGCCGGGTACCGCAACGCGGGGCGCCGCGCGGTCGTGGCCCGAGCCATCCGTAGACTCGCAGAGTGAGCGCCCCCCAGCCGTATGCCGACCTCTTGGCGGCGACACCCGTCGTGCGACGCGAGGTTCCGGTGGGCGGTGCGGTCACGGCCTACTGGGAGTACGGTCCGTCGGATGCCGAGACCACCGTGATCGCGGTGCACGGCTTCCGTGGTGAACACCACGGGCTCGAGCCGGTCGTCGCACACCTGCCCGGTATCCGCGTCATCTCGCCCGACCTCCCGGGTTTCGGCGAGACGCCGCCACTACCCGGCATCGAGCACGATCTCGCCGCCTACGTTAAGTGGCTGCGTGGGTTCGTCGATGCGGTCGCACCGGGTGCGATCATCCTCGGGCACTCGTTCGGATCGATCGTCGTGTCGGCGGCTGTCGCCGAGGGGATGCCGGCGCCATGCGTCATCCTCGTGAACCCGATCGGCGCCCCGGCGCTCGAGGGCCCGCGCGGCATTCTGACGCGGCTCGCGATCTTCTACTACTGGGCCGGGGCGCGCCTTCCTGCGCGCCTGGGTGACGCCCTCCTGCGCAACAAGGTCATCGTCCGCGTCATGAGTGTGTCGATGGCGAAGACGAAAGATCCCGAGCTGCGCGCGTTCATCCACGACCAGCACGACACGTACTTCTCGCGGTTCGCCGACCGAGACATGCTGCGCGACGCGTTCGTGACCTCGGTGTCACACGATGTGTCGGAGTTCGCCGCGCGCATCGTGCAGCCGACGCTGCTGATCGCGGCCGAGCGCGACGACATCACGCCGATCGAGGCCGAGCGTCGCCTCGCGCAGCTCTTCGCGGATGCCGAGCTCGTTGAGATCCCGAATGTCGGGCACCTGATCCACTACGAGACCCCGGCCGTGGCGGCCGAAGCGATCAGGCGCTTTCTCGATCGGCCTGACGCTTCCGGTACGCGATGACGTTCATGCGATTGCCGCAATTGCCCGTGTCGCAGTAGCGCTTCGAGCCGTTGCGCGACATATCGATGTAGACCGACCGGCAGTCATCCGCGTCGCACAGTCGAACGCGCGCGTACTCGTCCGAGCGGATGACATCGACGAATGCCATCGCGGCTTCCACCAGGATCCGTGTTGCGAGCGGCGCCTCGTCGGAGGTGGCGTGGACGTGCCAGTCGTAGTCGTCGTGGATGACCAGGCGGGGGAGCGCACCGCCATCGTCCAACATCGCGTTGACGAGGGGTACGGCGCCGTCGCGGTCGACGTCCCAGAGGGCACGCAGCCGACCGCGGATGTCGCGCATCTCGGCGAGCTCGGCCTCGTCGTGACGGATGCCTCCGGTGTACGGGTGCACCCTCAAGAATTCGTCGAGATCGGCGACGGTGGTGAGGGCGTCTTCGCCCTCGCTCGACGTGCTCGGGTGCGTATTCACCAGGTCTACCGTGGCGAGCAGGGCGGATCGGGTGTCATGGATAAAAACCATGTTGACTCCTGACGGTATTGTCTGAGAACATCAGTCAACCTCGTCATCAGTGTATGGCAGGTTTACTCCTGACATCCCTCTCGTGTGAAACGGACGCACATGGTCCAGAGCCTGACGGCCCCCCTGCCTACGACGAGCCCGGACCACCGCGCGATCGGCATCCTGACCGGGCTCGCCTCCGCGCTCGCGTTCGCGTCGAGCGGGCCGTTGCTCAAGCCGCTCATCGAGGCGGGCTGGTCCACCGGAGCCGCGGCGTCGGTTCGGATGGGCGGAGCGGCGATCGTCTTGTTGCCGGTCCTGATTCTTGCTCTCCGCCGTGACCCCGGCATCCTGCGTCGCAACGCTCTGATCATTGTGGGATTCGGTGCGACGGGTGTCGCCGGATGCCAGCTGTTCTATCTCGCTGCAATCCAACGGATGCCCGTCGGTGTCGCGCTGCTCGTGCAATACCTGGCGCCGGTTCTGCTGGTGGCACTCGCGTGGATTCGCACGCGTCGTGCGCCCGGCCGCCTTGTACTGCTCGGCTCGGCCGTGAGCATCGTCGGACTCGTCTTCGTGATCGACATCGGCGGCGCGACGTTCGACGCACTCGGCGTGCTCTTCGCCCTCGGTGCGGCCGTGTCGCTCGGCGGCTACTTCCTGTTGAGCGAGCGAGCCGGCGACGGGCTCCCCCCGCTCGTGCTCGCGGCCGCCGGCCTCGCGGTCGGTGCGCTCTTCTCGGGCGGCCTTTCGCTCGTGGGCGTATTGCCCTTCGCCGCGCCACCCGTCGACGTCATCCTGGGCGGGCTGACCGTCCCCTGGTACGTGCCGCTGATTTGGGTCGTGCTGATCGCGACGGCGCTCGCTTACGGACTGGGTGTGCTGGCGGTGACGCAGATCGGCTCGCGGGTGGCATCGTTCGTCGGCCTCTCCGAGGTGCTGTTCGCGATCGTGATCGCCTGGCTCGTGCTCGGCGAGCAACCGTCATCCGTTCAGGTGATCGGCGGTGCGCTGATCGTCGCGGGTGTTGTGTTCGTCCGGCTGGGTACGCCGTCGACGGTCGTACCCGTGCCTAACGTTCCTGTCGTGCCAAGTCCATGAGAGGGCGCAGCCGGTAGGGGATGACCTCACCCATGACGAGGGATGTCTCGGTGCGTTCGACGCCGGGGATGGCGAGGATGCGTGCGTCCACCTCGAACAAGTGCCTGGCGTCGCGGCAGGCGACATGGACGAGCAGGTCGACCTGTCCGCTCAGGCCGTAGGCCTGGATGATCTCGGGGATTTCGACGAGCTGGGGCGCGATCTCGGGCAGCTCTTTCTGTCGCAGCATGACCGAGATCGCAGCCTGCAGCGGGTACCCGATGGTGTGCGCCGCTATGGTCCGCTCGTAGGAGAGGAACACGCCGGCTTTCTCGAGCTTCGCCATCCGCGCCTGAACGGTATTGCGCGACAGGCTCAGGCGCTCGGCCAAAGCGACGACGGTCGCCCGGGGGTCGTCGGCGAGGGCGCTGAGAAGCGCGAGGTCGGCGTGATCGAGCTTGCCCATAGTCGGTGACTTTACCCGAATTCGACGCTCCGCTTTACGCATCCTGCTCAGCGGCTCCGAGTGGTGCTGAGCGAGCTGATGAGACTGCGTCGGCGCGGACTTAAACGCCCTACGTGATCTTCGGGTAGAAGAGTCCGAGGCCGTGCGTGGTGCCCACCCGGTAGGCGTCGGCATACGTCTGCGGCTCTGGCTCGGACCCGTCGCCGTACTTGGCGAGGAGGAGTCCGAGGAGCCCCTTTCCGGGCGGGCTCAGCGGTTTGTCCTTCTGCGACCCGTGTGCGAGGTCTTCGATCTCTTCTTCGTCGATCTGTCGAGGCAAGTACATGGGGTGCACGGTCGGCCACGACTTCGGATCGCGCGGTACCTCGAGATTCACGACGGGGAACAGGGTGTTGGCGCCCGCGTCGCGCCGTGTCAACGGCTCGAGACCGTGCAGCCGGCAGAGGGTGGCGATCACCGATCCGTGATGCATCTCGTCATGGACGATCGTTCCGGAGCGGGTGTAGGCCGACACGGCGATCGCGGGCACGCGTGCCCCGAGACGATCAAACCGAAAACCCATCTCGCCTTCGGGTGCATCGGCGTCCGGGGGCGTCGCGGCTGGCGGCGGAACGTGATCGTAGGTCCCGCCGTGCTCGTCGAAAGTGATCAGCAGAAGGGTGTTGAGCGCGTTCGAACCCTGAGGCGTCGCGCTCTTCTTGATCGCGTCGTAGACGTTGGCGACGAGCGCCTCGCCCGCGCGGACGTCCGAGATCGCGGAGTCCACCACCTCGGTGCCGTCGACCTCGCCGCTGCGAAGCGCGCCGAAGGGCGGGTGGAAGTCGTTGTGGTTGTAGATCATGCGCGGCTCGATGAACGCGTAGGCGGGCAGGGTGCCGTTCTCGGCATCCTGGTAAAAATCCGACATGTGCGCAAAGTGCTCGGTGCGCCAGTGCGTCTGGAGTACCGGCGCATGCATGACGCCCGTCAGCGAAACGAGCTGCATCTCGTCGAAGTAGATCTTCCAGCTGATCCCCGCGCGATCGAGGTGATTGAAGATCGTGTCACGGGGCGCCGCATCCAGCCACTTCTCGTAGCCGCCCCCGCCGCGGTTCGTGACGAAGCCATGGGATGTCGACGCGTGGAAGAACGAGCGGTTGCAGTAGGTCTGGCTGGGCACGGCCGCGAACCAGTGGTCGAAGACGGCGAACTCGCGCGCAAGAGTCGACAGGACGGGCAGCATCTCGGGCGAGAAGCCGCCCATGATCTGATTCGCCTCGTCCGCCGTCGGCTTCTTGCCCTTATGGAGCTCTTCGTAGTTGACGTGGTAGTCCTTCAGGAAGCCCTCCATGGTGGGCTTCGCGCCCGGCTTCGGGGCGTTGAAGGGTGAACTCATCGGGTTCTGCCAGAGCTCCGCGTTGGATGCGGGATCGACGGTGCCGAAGAGCTGGGTGTTGACGTGGGGGAACGCCTCGCCCGGATCGGGGTTCGGCTGGCCCATGATCACGTCGGTCGGGCCGGAGTAGACGTGCGCGGCGACCCGGTTCCCGGCCGGATCGGGGTTCGAATAATCGCCGAAGGCGAGGCCCTCGAAGGTTTCGCCCGGGGGAAGGTTTTCGGGGGTGTACAGCCAGCCCAGCAGATTGTCGAAGGAGCGGTTCTCGCCCATCAGAACGACCACATGATCGAAGCCGGGGACCTCGCGTGGGTCCAGAGCGCCGAATGAGTTCTGGTTGGCCAGAGAGCTCCCGATAGCTGCCCCCGCGGCACCGCCGGCCGCGCCGCCCACGAGGAAGCCGGCCGCAGCGATTCCACCCGCACGAAGAAACTCGCGGCGACTGCGGCCACGCTCCGTCTGTGCATCACGAGCGGGTGTCGGCTCGTCAGCGCTCTCGGGCGGGTCAGCAGAATCATTCACGGCATCCTCCGCGTTCAGGCTAGCGGCGGTTCCCGAGTCCGGGCTCAAACGCGGGTCTCCCGGGGGAAACCGTCGCGTGAGGCGCCTGCGTCATCCGTCGCGAGGCGGATGGCGCGGCCGTCGGGAGTGCCGCCGGGGTCGAGCTGGAATCGGAACGGGTAGCCGTTGGCGATTCGCTCGCCCGGTCGAGGGAGCGCGCCGTCGCTCGCCACACGCACGACCTCGAAGATGAGTGCGCCATGCGCGACGGCGATGATGGATGCCCCGGGCATGTCGCGTTCGACATCCGTCGCGATCTCGTCCAGGGCTCGCAATGCCCGTGCCCGCAGATCGGCCGAGGACTCGGCGCCCGGGATCAGGTCGCGCTCGGCGGAGCCGAAGAGTGTCGGAACCTCGGCGACCAGTGCCCCCTCGGCCTCACCGTAGCCCCGCTCACGCAGGCCCGGATACTTCCGCGGACCGGGCACCCCGAGGGCGTCGGCGATGATCTGGGCCGTCTCGACCGCCCGGGACAGGTCGCTCGAGACCATCACCACCGGGCAGGCGTCCGCGAGTTCGATGCGGAGCAACTCTCCCGCGGCGCGTGCCTGCACGCGGCCGGTCTCGTTCAGGGGAATATCGCTCAGACCCTGGATACGGCGCTCGCGGTTCCAGTCCGTCTCACCATGGCGGAGGAGGATCAGATCGGTCACGACTCCGAGCCTACGGCCAGGAGTCAGCGGGTAGCCGCGAGTCCAGCCGCGAGTGCGCCGAGTACTTCGCTGGTTCCGGCGTCGATCTTGAGGGTCGCGCGGTTGTCGGCGCGGGTAGCGCCGCGGTTCACGATGATCACCGGAAGCCTTCGCCTGCGCGCCCGTTCCACCAGGCGGATGCCCGAGTTCACGACCAGCGATGAACCCGCGATGAGCAGGGCCTGGCTGGTCTTCAGCAATTGCTCGGCCTCGCGGAACTTCTCCGCCGGGATGAACTCGCCGAAGAACACCACGTCGGGTTTGAGGAGCCCGTCGCAGACCGAGCAGTCCGGAACGATGAACCCATCGGTGGACGAGGGAAGGACATCGCCGTCGGGCCCGAGCGGGATGTTCTCGGGCATCGTGACCCAGGGATTGTCGATCTCGATGCGTTCGGAGATATCTCGCCGGTCGAAGACCTGCCCGCAGTGTGTGCAGAACACACGACGCATCGTGCCGTGCAGTTCGACGACCCGGCCGCTGCCCGCGCGCACGTGCAGACCGTCGACGTTCTGTGTCACCACGCCCGTGGCGAACTCGTCTGCCTCGAGCCGGGCGATCGCTTCGTGACCCGCGTTGGGTTGAGCGCTCGAAAACGCATGCCAGCCGAGGTGTCCGCCGAGCCAGTAGCGGCGCCGCGCCGACTCATCGGCCATGAACTGCTGGGCCGTCATGGGCGAGCGGACGGGGGCGCCGTTGCCGCGGTAGTCCGGGATTCCGGAATCCGTGGAGACTCCGGCGCCCGTGAGTACGGCGACCCTGCGTCCGCTCAGCGTGGCGACCACGCGGTCTACCAGCGCGGTCGTCGCGGAATCCAACTCCGAGACAGACGTCATCGTGCCTCCTCGCCGTAAGTGTAGGCGTCGAGGTTTTCCGGCAGGTTACGGAGAGCGGGTCGTGCGAACGGGCTCCCTCGGTCCGACGCGGTGCGAGGATGGATGTCGTGAGCGCAACTCCCGCAGATGTGAACCTCGTCGTCCTCTACGCATCGCCCGCTGCATCCGGCGGGCCGGAACACGTCGAAGTGCCCGTCGCCTACGACGCGCTCCTGCTGGCCAGCTTCGGCGGGCCCGAGGGGCAGGACGATGTGATCCCGTTCCTGCGGAACGTGACGCGCGGACGAGGCATCCCCGACGAGCGACTCGAAGAGGTCGCGCATCACTACCGGCACTTCGGCGGGATCAGCCCGATCAATGCGCAGAATCGTGAGCTGAAGGTGAAGCTCGAGGCCGAGCTCGCCCGGCGCGGCATCGATCTGCCGGTCTACTGGGGCAACCGCAACTGGGCGCCCTACCTCGATGAGGCCGTCATCGCCGCGGAGGCCGCGGGGCACCGCACACTGCTCGCCCTCGCCACGAGCGCCTACAGCTCGTTCTCGAGCTGCCGTCAGTACCGCGAGGACTTCGCTCGCGTGCTCGACGAGACGGGCCTCGGGGGAACGGTGACGATCGACAAGATCCGCCAGTTCTTCGACCACCCCGGTTTCGTGGCCCCGTTCGTCGCCGGCGTGCGCGACGCGGTCGCCGGGTTCCTCGCGGATGGAATCGCGCCGGGCGAGATCCGGGTGCTGTTCTCCACGCACAGCGTGCCGATGGACGACGCGCGGCGATCCGGCCCGCGCGACGGGGAGTGGGGTGAGGGCGGCGCCTATGAGACCCAGCACCTCGCGGTCGCCGCATACGTGATGGCGCAGATCGCGGAAGAGATCCCGGATGCTGCCGATGTTCCGTGGCAGCTGGTCTACCAGTCCCGTTCCGGCCCGCCCTCGCAGCCGTGGCTCGAGCCCGATGTGTGCGACGTCATCGAGGGACTTCCCGCAGAGGGCGCGCGCGCCGTCGCGATCGTGCCCCTCGGCTTCGTGAGCGACCACATGGAGGTGCTCTGGGATCTCGACACCGAGGCGATGGATGCCGCGGCGGAAGCGGGTCTCGCTGCCGTTCGCACCCCGACCCCCGGTGTCGATCCGGCGTACGTTGCCGGCCTGGTCGACCTCATCGAGGAGCGCCTGAAGGGAACTCCGACGTCCGAGCGCCCGCACGTCACCAAACTGGGGCCCTGGTTCGATGTGTGTCGCCCCGGGTGCTGCGAGAACATCCGTGCGGGATTCAAGCCCGCAGCATCCGGGATCGCGCCCTGACCGCTCGCCTTGCGGCCCGTCCCTAGGATTGAGCCCATGCGCATCCATATCGCCACCGATCACGCGGGACTGGAGTTCTCCACCCGCCTGCAGCACCACCTGAGCGATCAGGGCCACGACGTCGTGGACCACGGCCCCCTCGAGTACGACGCCCTCGACGACTATCCGGCGTTCTGCATCCGAGCCGCCCAGGCGGTCGTCCGCGACCAGGCCGATGGCGTCGACACGCTCGGCATCGTCTTCGGCGGTTCCGGCAACGGAGAGCAGATCGCGGCGAACAAGGTGCAGGGCGTCCGTGCCGCACTGGTCTGGAACGTCGCGACCGCGGAACTCGCGCGCGAGCACAACGACGCCAACGTGATCGCGATCGGTGCGCGCCAACACACGTTCGAAGAGGCCGCGAAGTTCATCGACATCTTCATCGCGACCCCTTTCACGTTCGGAGAACGGCACGTGCGCCGCATCGGCCAGATCGCCGCCTACGAGGCGGACGGTTCGCTCCTGCCCGATCCGCGCGCCACCTCGCCCGAGAACGGCCGGGCGGGAGAGAACCGCGGGGGCGAAGACATCGACGCCTTCGATCCCGAGGCTGGCTGATGCCCGAAGGACACTCCGTCCACCGCATCGCGCGCCAGTTCGAGCGGAACTTCGTCGGTCAGCGCGTCTTCGCGTCGAGCCCGCAGGGGCGATTTGTCGAGGGTGCCGCGGTCTTGGACGGCCGGACGGCGACGGATGTGCGGGCCGTGGGTAAGCAGATGTTCCTCGAGTTCGAGGAAGACCTGTGGCTGCGCGTGCACCTGGGGATGTACGGGGCATGGGACTTCGCGGGTGAGATCGTCGTGGACCCGACGATCGCCGCGGCGAACGGACGCATGGGGCAGACGAATCAGCGAGGGACGGAGTTGGATGCCCCGGTCTTCGACGACCCCGTGTTCGATGCAGCCGGCGAGAACTCGTTGACCTCGATCGGCGCGCCGCGTCGTGCTCGGGTGCACGTTCGCATGTCGGAGCAGACCACGGGGCTCGCGGACGAGGGCTCCGAGTGGCCACCGCCCGTGGTGGGACAGGTGCGCCTTCGCCTGATGACCCAGGTGACGTGCGCGGACCTCCGCGGCCCGACCGCGTGCGCCCTGCAGACGCCCGAGGAAGTCGCGGCGACGATCGCCAAGCTCGGCCCCGACCCCCTCGTGGATGACCTCGCCGAGGGCGAGGAGCGCTTCGTCGCCGCGGTACGCAAGAAGCCGACCCCGATCGGGCTACTGCTGATGGACCAGTCGATCGTCAGCGGTATCGGCAACGTGTACCGCGCCGAGATGCTCTTTCGCGCGCGCCTGAATCCGCACACGCCGGGACGTGACGTGCCGGAAGAAATCGTGCGCGAGCTGTGGCGCGACTGGACGCATCTGCTCGCGATCGGTGTCGAAACCGGCCAGATGATGACGATGGACGACCTCGACCCCGACTCGTACCGCCGCGCCATGGCGCACCGCGACGATCGGCACTGGGTGTACCACCGGGCGGGCCTGCCGTGCCGCCTCTGCGGCACTGAGATCGTGCTCGAAGAGGTCGGCGGACGGAAGCTCTACTGGTGCCCGCAAGACCAGCGCTGACGCGTATCGGTCCGGCTCCGCTGTCACAGATCGACCCTCGCGCGTGGTCCCGACGTCGTTCTGTGACAGCGGAACGCAAGGCACGCCCGCCGATCTAGGCTGGGCGGGTGCGCCAGAACCCCTCCTTCGCGATGACCGACGTCGGCGAGCTGCGACGGCTCGTGGATCAGAACCCGTGGGTCACGCTGGTCAGCGACACCGCCGACGGGCTGGTCGCATCGCACTACGCCGTGATGCTCGATCCGTCGCGCGACGACCTGACCATCGTGGGGCACGTCGGCAAGCCTGACGACCTGATCCATGGACTGGGTGAGCGTGAGCTGCTCGTCGTCGTACAGGGACCGCACGGCTACATCTCGCCGTCTTGGTATGGCAGCGTTTCATCAGGACCTGTCGCGAGCGTCCCGACCTGGAACTTCGTCTCGGCGCACCTGACCGGAGTCCCCGAAATCCTCGATACCGACGAGAATCTGCGCGTTCTCGACGCGCTCGTCGACCGGTTCGAGTCGCGGATGCCGGAGCCCCGGGGCATGTGGCAGCCGCCGAACGATCCCGCCTTCATCGAGCGTCTCGAACGGGGCACCGTCGGGTTCCGTCTGACACCGACGCGGGTCGTCGCGAAGCGCAAGCTCAGCCAGAACCGGCCGGGTGACGTCGTCGAGACGATCATCGCCGAACTTTCGGAGGGTGGGGCGCATCCGAACCCGCCGCTCGCCGCCGAGATGCGTCGGGCGCGCGACGCGCAGGCAGCGGCCGCGAAATCCGTCGGGACATCGGCCACAGCCGATCAGCGAAGCGGGGGCGATCCGTCGTGAACGTGGGTGAAACCGTCGGGGTGATAGCGAACGCGCGCATCGTCGGCGCCGCGATGCCTCTACCCCTGGGCGACGATCCGCACGATGTCGTACTGGCGGGCGGGCAGATCGTCGACATCGCGCCTGCCGGAGCGTTGAAGCATCCGGCATCCGTGGCCGTGCTCGACGCGGATGGCGGGTGGCTCATGCCCGGGTTGTGGGATCACCACGTGCATCTCACTCAGTGGGCGCTTCGGGCCGCCCGCGAACCGCTCGACCACGCGCGCTCGGCGGCGGAGGCGGCGCGGATCATGGCGGCGGCACCGATCCTTGCCGATGGACGCCGCGTCGGCACGGGATACCGAGACGCGCTCTGGGCGGATGAGCCCGAACGCCTGCTGCTCGATGCCGCGACGGGCGATGTCCCGACGTACCTCATCAACGCTGATGTGCATTCCGTGTGGCTCAACACGGCGGCTCTGCGTCGCGAGGGACACGACCCGTTCGGCTCGGGTGTCCTGAGGGAGCTCCCGGCCTTCGAGATTTCGCGACGCCTCAACCTGGTCGACCCCGACCGCGGCGATGCCCTCGTCGATGCAGCGGCGCGCGGGGCGGCGACACGGGGGATCGTCGGTCTGGTCGACCTGGACATGGCGTGGAACGAGGATGCCTGGGCCCGCCGTCTGGCGGCTGGTTTCGATGCGCTCCGCATCCGGTTCGGGATCTACCCGGCAGATCTCCCGCGCGCCGTGGCCGAGGGACTGCGCACCGGCGATGCCGTTCGCGGCTCGGCATCCGATCTGGTGCGCGTCGGGCCCTTCAAGGTGATCACCGATGGCTCACTCGGCACCCGGACCGCGGCTTGCTCGCACCCGTACCCCGGCACGCACGGCGACCATGGTGTGATGACCGTCCCGCCCGAGGAACTACTGGAGCTGATGAACGTCGCAACGGCAGGGGGGCTGGAGTCCGCGGTGCATGCGATCGGCGATGTCGCCAACTCGCACGCCCTGGATGCGTTTGCCCGGACGGGCGCGGTCGGCACGATCGAGCACGCGCAGCTACTCGCCCACGCCGACCTGCACCGCTTCGCGCGACTTGGGGTGGCGGCCAGCGTGCAGCCCGCCCACGCGGTCGATGACCGCGACATCGCCGAGCACGAATGGGCGGCGCAGACCGCGCTGGCGTACCCCCTGCGTGCGTTGGCCGACGCGGGCGCCGAGCTGCGGTTCGGATCGGATGCCCCGGTCTCGGCGCTCGACCCCTGGACCGCGATCGCGGCGGCCGTTTACCGGACGAACGACGACCGGCCGGCCTGGCACCCCGAGCAGTCGGTGCCATTCGAGTTGGCGCGCGCGGCGTCGACCGAGCGCGGATCGGGACCGGATGCCGTGGGCATCGAACCCGGCGCGGTCGCTGACCTCGCCCTGTGCGAGGCGGATCCCCGAGTCGCTGACGGCGCGGGACTGCGCGGCATGCGCGTCGCCGCGACGATGATCGCGGGCCGGCTCACGCACCGGGCCTGAGGCATCCGCTCGCCTGTTCGCGCGCTGCGCCGTCTCGCTCGCCCGCCTCACCCACTGAGAGGACGCAACATGCCGTGCGTAAGCTCGGGGGCACGGCATGTTGCGTCCTCTCGGCGCAGGTTCTGGGGTTTCTGATCCGCGCGGGCCGCACGAGAAAGGGCCCCCGGTTTCCCGGAGGCCCTCGCATCTGCGCCTGAGGCGCGGGGGTCTTACTCGCTGACGTGAGCGAACAGGAACCAGCGGTCCTTCTCGAGGCCACGCTTGATCTCGATCGCGACGTCCTGGCTGGTCAGGTCGACCTCGTCGAGGCCGTCGATCGCCGCCTGCACGTCGAGCAGGATGGCGTCCATGTCGGCGATGATCGCGGGGATCACGACATCCGACTTGGCGAATCCTGCGGGAACGCCGGTCGCGCCCGCCTTGGTGGCGACGGCGGCGACGCGTGCGTCGATCGGCAGGCCGAGCGCGACGATCCGCTCGGCGGCCAGGTCTGCCCAGCCGCCCGCGTTCGCGACCACGGTGTCGAGCAGTTCGTGGACACCGATGAAGTTGCTGCCACGCACGTGCCAGTGCGCCTGCTTGCCGTTGATCGTCAGGGCCTGCAGGCCGAGGACGACGGGGGAGAGGAACTGGGCGGCGGCAGCCGACACATCGGGGTCGCTGACGGTTGTGGAAACGGTCTGAATCTTCGTCATTTTGGTCCCTCCGGCCGCGATGTTCGCGGCGACTCTGGGGTAAACGCTACTCAGCCTCAGACATTCCGCAAGCAAGCTGAGGCTCGGCTTAGTGGCGGAATCACGCGGCAATGGCGGGCATCCGACGCGCGAGCAGGTAGCGTCGTCTGGTGCCCTCCGCAGACCATGAACTCGGCCCGCAGAATCTGGGCGCTCCGTCGCAGATGCTCCGACGCGAACGGCGGGATCGTTCGCCCGAACACGCAGAGCCCTCGCGTTTCATCCCGCACGTCCAGGGATTGCGGGCGATCGCCGTGCTGTTCGTGGTGCTCTACCACTTCTGGCCGGGTCGTCTCTCGGGCGGATACGTCGGCGTCGACGTGTTCTTCGTCATCTCCGGGTTCTTGATCACCGGTCACCTCATGCGCGAGCTCGAGGCGACGGGCGGCGTGCGACTCGCGCAGTTCTGGGCCCGCCGGGCGCGGCGTCTCCTGCCCGCGTCGTTGTTGGTTCTGCTGTTCTGCGCCATCGTCGTGGCCTCGCCTTACCTGTTCCCCCTGTCGGCGCTGCCGAACGAGATTCGCGAGATCATCGCGTCGACCTTCTATGTCGAGAACTGGTATCTGGCCTTCGCTTCCACGGACTATCTGGCGCTCACGGGGGAGCCGACTACGGTCCAGCACTACTGGTCGCTGTCGCTCGAGGAGCAGTTCTACGTCCTGTGGCCGTTGATCATGCTGCTCGCGGCATGGCTCGGTGTGAAGTTCTTCCAGGGCGCTCGGCGGCGCGCGATCATCACGACGCTCGGAGTCGTGACCCTCGCATCCTTCGTCTTCTGCGTGATCTTCACGATCACGAACCCGGCGCCGGCCTACTTCATCACCTTCACCCGCATGTGGCAGTTCGGGGTAGGAGCGCTCATCGCCCTGGTCCCGATGCTGCGAATCCGCAACGCGATCGGCAGCTTCGTGCTCGGGTGGGCCGGAATCGTCGCGCTGCTGTACGCCGCATTCCAGTTCGACGGACAGACGCCGTACCCCGGGTACATGGCCCTCGTGCCGACGCTCGGTGCCGCTGCCGTGATCGCCGCGTCGAACACCACGCGGTGGTGGTACCCGACCCGCGTCCTGTCGATCCGTCCCGCGCAGTTCGTCGGGGACATCTCATACAGCCTCTACCTGTGGCATTGGCCGCTGATCGTGATCGCGCCATCCGTCCCGTTCTGGGGCTTGACGATCTACCACCGTGTCGCGTTGCTCGCGCTGTGCTTCGTGCTCGCCTGGCTCACCAAGAAGTTCGTCGAGGATCCGGCGCGGGCCTGGAAGGTTCTCACGAAGCGCCCGCCGCGCGTGACGCTCTGGGCGTCGCTCGTCGCGATGATCCTGGTGGGCGCGACGGCGGCCGGCGCATGGGCGATCAACGCGCCCGCATACCGCGAGGGTGTTGCGGCGATCGAGCAACTCCGTTCCGACCCGCCCGAGTGCTTCGGCGCGGCGAGCGTGCTCGATCCAGCCTGTGCCGACGTGGACTTCGGTGACCAGGTGCTACCCGCGCCCGGTTTCGCGGCCGCGGACTTGCCCGCGGACGAACAGTGCTTCGTGCAGCTGAACGATTCGCGAGCCGTCACCTGCGAATTCGGATCGGATGCGGCGGATGCGCCCCGTGTTGCGCTCATCGGCGACAGCCACGCGTTCCAGTTGCTGTCGACGTTCGAGCGCATCGCCGACGAGAACGGATGGCACCTCACCACGCTCTTCAAGGGCGCTTGCCCCTGGAGCACCACGCCTCTGTCGACGCCCGGTGCGTTCGGCGCTGCGTGCGCCGATTGGCGGGAGAACGCGGTTGAGGTGCTCGACAACGGCGACTTCGATGTCGTCTTCACCGCGGGACTTTCGACCACGCCCTACTCCTCTGCGGGGTACGACAGTGTCCACGATGCCGCCGTTGCCGGGTACCGCGAGGCATGGAGCGGGATGCTCGACCGGGGCATTCCCGTCGTCACCGTCGTCGACAACCCGGTGTGGGAAAACGACCCGAACAAGTGCCTGCGCACCCAGGGTGTCGGCAATTGCGACGGTGCCCGTGACGAACTGCTGACCGACCAGGATCCGCTGAAGGATGCCGCGGAAGGCACAGCGGGGGTCACCCCGCTCGACTTCACCGACGTGTTCTGCGACGACACGACGTGCTTCCCGGTCGTCGGCGGGGCCAATGTCTACCGCGACGAGGATCACCTGACCGTGTCGTTCCTCGACTCGCTCGCTCCGCATTACACCTCTGCGCTGCGGGACGCGATCGAGGCCGGGGTGCCGGGATAGCGGACCGATCATGGGTGCCACGGGCATCGGGCCCGAGGTCGTAGGGTCGGATTCATGACCGTTTCACCCGAGGCATCCGTCTTGTCCGTCGCCGGACGTACCCCGTCGCTCGATGAGTCCGCGTTCGTTGCGGCCGGAGCGCGTGTCGTGGGAGCCGTGAGGCTCGATGAGGGCGCGAGCGTTTGGTACAACGCGATCCTGCGTGCAGACCGCGACACGATCACGATCGGCGCGGGCAGCAACATCCAGGACAACGTCTCGGTGCACGTCGACAGCGGTCATCCGGTGACGATCGGCCGCGACGTTTCGGTCGGTCACAATGCCGTGGTGCACGGCTGCACGATCGGGGACGGGTCACTGATCGGTATGGGCAGCGTCGTGTTGTCGGGTGCCGTGATCGGTGCCGGATGTCTCATCGCGGGCGGTGCCGTGGTGCTCGAAGGCACGGTCGTTCCGGATGGCTCGCTCGTCGCGGGCGTGCCGGCAAAGGTTCGGCGGGCTCTGACCGACGAGGAGCGTGCCGGTCTGCTGCGGAACGCCGAGGTGTACGTGATGCTCTCCGCCGAACACGCGGACGCTGCGCCGGCCTGAGGCCTCCCACGGGCGAACGTCGGAGCGATGGAGGGGCTGACGAGAATCGTCCCCACCGCCCCTCCACCCGTCGCTGCGCGACGCGCGGAGCCTCTGGCGGCGTGGGCCCACCACCGTTCGCTTCCCCACAACACGATTGCCCCGCCGCTCGGCCTGCGGCCGAACATCGGGGCGATGGAGGGGCTGACGAGAATCGAACTCGCATCATCTGTTTGGAAGACAGAGGCTTTACCACTAAGCTACAGCCCCGAATTTCGGCGGAATTATGCCGAAAAATGGTGTATTCAGTTGTTGGTCCATCCACCGCGGTGAGGCGCGGCATCCGAAAGTCTACCGGAACGCGGAGGCGGTGCTGTCAGGGTCGTCGGGTCGGACGGGTCACTTCGACAGGCTCAGTGACCGAGGGTGCCCGATTCAGCAACCGAGGGTGCCCGGTTGATCGCCGAGGGTGCCCGATCAGCAGACGTGAGACCGCGGGTAGCTTGGCCGCGACGGCGCGGTGAGTGACTCGGCTAGACTCTTGGGGGTCGTTTCGTACCCGCGTTGACGCGCGGGGCCACCCCGGGGCGTAGCTCAGCTTGGTAGAGCGCCCGCTTTGGGAGCGGGAGGCCGCAGGTTCAAATCCTGTCGCCCCGACGGACGATCCACACAGACCCTGACCCGCAGCGCAATCGCGCGTGCGATCAATCACGAGGAGAACAACCAGCATGGTGAATAGCACCGTCGAGCAGCTCAGCCCCACGCGCGTGAAGCTGCACATCACGGTCACGCCCGAGGAGCTGAAGCCCAGCATCTCGCACGCCTACGAGCACATCGCCGAGGACATCCAGGTCCCCGGCTTCCGCAAGGGCAAGGTACCCGCCCCGATCATCGACCAGCGTGTCGGCCGCGGTGCGGTCATCGAGCACGCCGTCAACGAGGCGCTCGATCGCTTCTTCCGCGAGGCAGTGAGCGAGAACAACGTCCGCGTTGTGGGTCGCCCCTCCGCCGACATCGTCGAGTGGCCGAGCGACAAGGACTTCTCGGGAGACCTCAAGGTCGAGGTCGAGGTCGACGTTCGCCCCGAGGTCACGCTGCCGCCACTCGAGGGCATCACCCTGACGGTCGACGCCGTCGAGGTCGACGAGTCCGCGATCGACGAGGAGCTCGACCGCCTGCGCGGCCGCTTCGGCACGCTCATCACGGTTGATCGCCCCGCCAAGACCGGTGACTTCGTCGAGCTCGACATGGTCGCCACGATCGACGGCGCCGAGATCGACCGCGCCGGTGGCGTGTCGTACGAGGTCGGCTCGGGCGAACTGCTCGAGGGCATCGACGAGGCCATCGACTCGCTCACCGCGGGCGAAGAGACCACGTTCCGGTCGAAGCTCGTCGGTGGCGACCACGCCGGCGAAGAGGCCGAGGTCGTCGTTTCGGTCACCGCCGTCAAGGAGCGCGAGCTGCCCGAGGCAGACGACGACTTCGCGCAGATTGCGAGCGAGTTCGACACCATCGCCGAGCTTCGCGAGAGCCTGAGCGAGCGCGTGGGCCAGCAGTCGGCCTTCACGCAGGGTTCGGCCGCCCGCGACAAGCTGATCGAGACGCTTCTGGAGCAGCTCGACATCCCGGTCCCCGCGCAGCTCGTCGAGGACGAGGTGCACACGCACCTCGAGGGCGAAGGTCGCCTCGAAGACGACGCGCACCGCGCCGAGGTGACCGAAGCGAGCGAGAAGCAGTTCCGCACGCAGGTCGTGCTCGACAAGCTCGCCGAGGACGCCGATGTGCAGGTCTCGCAGGAAGAGCTGAGCCAGTACATCATCCAGTCCGCCGCGCAGTACGGCATGGCTCCGCAGGAGTTCATGCAGGCGCTCCAGCAGGGCAACCAGCTGCCCGCGCTCGTCGGTGAGGTAGCCCGCAACAAGGCCCTCGCGGTCGCGCTCGGCAAGGTCACCGTCGTTGACACCAACGGCAAGCCCGTCGACCTGTCTGGCTTCATCGCCGTGGACGATGAGGAACTGGATGAGGACGAGCTCGAGGCCGAAGAAGAGGTCGTCGAAGAGGCCGAAGAGATCGCGGATGCCGCCGCCGAGGCGGACGCCGTGATCGAGGCCGAAGAGGCCGAGAAGAAGCCCGCCAAGAAGGCCCCCGCGAAGAAGGCTCCGGCCAAGAAGGCCGCGGCCGAGAAGGCTGCCGCCGACAAGGCCTGATCGCCACAGCGAAACACGAAGAGGACGGATGCCCCGAGGCATCCGTCCTCTTCTGTTTCACCGGCTGCGCGCCCCGCCGTTGACGAAACACCCCATTTGGGACGAAACACCCTGTGGCGTGGGGTGTCTCGCCGCAATCGGGGTGTCTCGGCGCGGAATGGCTTCTGTCGGGCCCCCAGATCGAACCAATCGGGAACCCGCGGGGGAGCGCGCCGCGATACCCGCTCTGCCCAGGGCGAACACGGGCGAAGCCGCCGATCCGCGCCGGTAGATTCGTCGCAGACGTACAACGAATGGGAGCAACGATGGCCGAACCATTGATGGCAACGAGTGTCTTCGACAGGCTGCTGAAGGACCGCATCATCTGGCTGGGATCCGAGGTGCGTGACGAGAACGCCAACGAGATCTGCGCCAAGATCCTGCTGCTCGCCGCGGAAGACCCCGACAAGGACATCTTTCTCTATGTGAACTCACCCGGTGGATCGATCACCGCCGGCATGGCGATCTACGACACGATGCAGTTCGTGCCGAACGACATCGTCACGGTCGGCATCGGTATGGCGGCCTCGATGGGCCAGCTGCTGCTCACGAGCGGTACCAAGGGCAAGCGCTACATCACGCCCAACGCGCGTGTGCTGCTGCACCAGCCCCACGGTGGCTTCGGCGGCACCTCGAGCGACATTCAGACGCAGGCTCAGCTCATCGTCTCGATGAAGAACCGCCTGGCCGAGATCACGGCAGCGCAGACGGGCAAGTCCGTCGAGCAGATCAACGAAGACGGTGACCGCGACCGCTGGTTCACCGCCGATGAGGCCCTCGAGTACGGCTTCGTCGACCACATCCGCGCGCACCTTTCCGACGTCACTGGTGGCGGCGGAACGGCTATCTGAGCCATCCGAAGGACAGACAAGGAAGCATGAATATGGACATCCCCACCTTCGGCTCGGCCGCGGCACAGGGTCTCGCGCACCGCGGAATCCAGGCCCCCGGATCGCGCTACATCCTGCCCCAGTTCGAGGAGCGCACGGCCTACGGCTACAAGCGCCAGGACCCGTACAACAAGCTGTTCGAGGACCGCGTCATCTTCCTGGGTGTCCAGGTTGACGACGCCTCGGCGGATGACGTCATGGCCCAGCTTCTGGTTCTTGAGAGCCAGGACCCCGACCGCGACATCATCATGTACATCAACTCACCCGGTGGCTCGTTCACCGCGATGACGGCGATCTACGACACCATGCAGTACGTGTCGCCGCAGATCCAGACCGTCGTGCTCGGCCAGGCGGCCTCCGCCGCGGCCGTGCTGCTCGCGGCCGGCGCTCCCGGCAAGCGTCTCGCTCTGCCGAACGCCCGCATCCTGATCCACCAGCCCGCTATGGGCGAGGCGGGTCACGGGCAGGCGTCCGACATCGAGATCCAGGCTGCCGAGATCCTGCGCATGCGCACCTGGCTCGAGGACACGCTGGCCAAGCACAGCAACAAGAGCCGCGAAGAGGTCAACCGCGACATCGATCGTGACAAGATCCTGAGCGGTGTCGACGCTGTCGCGTACGGCCTCGTCGACCAGGTTCTGACGACACGCAAGCGCGTTCCCGCGGCACTCACAAAGTAGTCCGTTACCGGCTCGCCCCGGCACCCTGTCAATACGACCGGATGTCGGGGCGAGTTGTTAGGCTCGCACTATTGTCCCGCCCGGTTGTCCGGGCATGCATGAGGAGGAGCCCGATGGCCCGCATCGGCGAAAGCGCAGACCTGTTCAAGTGCTCCTTCTGTGGCAAGAGCCAGAAGCAGGTCGTGCAGTTGATCGCCGGTCCCGGCGTCTACATCTGCGACGAATGCGTCGAACTCTGCAACGAGATCATCGAAGAGCGGATGGCCGAGGCCGGCACCGGCGTCGTCTCCGACTTCGATCTTCCGAAGCCGCGTGAGATCTTCTCGTTCCTCGAGGAGTACGTCGTCGGGCAGCAGGATGCCAAGCGCGCCCTGTCCGTCGCCGTCTACAACCACTACAAGCGCGTGCGCGCCCACGGCACGATTCAGTCGGCCGAGCAGCGCGCCGAAGAGGTCGAGATCGCGAAGAGCAACATCCTGCTCCTCGGGCCGACCGGTTGTGGCAAGACCTATCTCGCGCAGACTCTCGCGAAGCGCCTGAACGTGCCGTTCGCGGTCGCGGACGCAACTGCCTTGACGGAGGCCGGATACGTCGGCGAAGACGTCGAGAACATCCTCCTCAAGCTCCTCCAGGCCGCCGACTTCGACACGAAGCGCGCCGAGACGGGCATCATCTACATCGACGAGGTCGACAAGATCGCCCGCAAGGCCGAGAACCCCTCGATCACTCGGGATGTCTCGGGCGAGGGTGTGCAGCAGGCGCTACTGAAGATCCTCGAGGGCACGGTCGCGTCGGTTCCGCCGCAGGGCGGTCGCAAGCACCCGCACCAGGAGTTCATCCAGATCGACACGACGAATGTGTTGTTCATCGTCGCCGGTGCCTTCTCGGGGCTGGAAGAGATCATCTCGTCGCGCGTCGGCCGTCACGGCGTGGGCTTCGGGGCTCGCCTGCACGAGAAGGACGATGACCAGAACCTCTTCAGCGAGGTCCTGCCCGAAGACCTGCACAAGTTCGGCCTCATCCCCGAGTTCATCGGACGTCTGCCCGTCGTGGCATCCGTGTCCCAGCTCGACCGCGAGGCGCTCATCGAGATTCTCACGGGACCGCGCAACGCGCTCGTGAAGCAGTATCAGCGCATGTTCGAGCTCGACGGCGTGGAGCTCGACTTCGAAAAGGACGCGCTCGAGGCGATTGCCGAGTTGGCGGTCGGTCGTAAGACCGGTGCCCGTGGTCTGCGCGCGATTCTGGAGGATGTGCTCGGGCCGATCATGTTCGACATCCCATCGACCGAGAATGTCGCGAAGGTCATCGTGACCCGTGCCGCGGTCGATGATGGTGCTGCGCCGACACTCGTCATGAACCGGGCGAAGAAGAGCGCCTGACCTGACCTGATCGGCGGGCGCTCAGGCGTCCAGGCCCCGGCGCGACAGGAGCGGTTGGATGTCGGCATCCCGCCCCCGGAAGTCTCGATAGGCCTCGAGCGGATCCTTCGAGCCACCCACGCCCAGCAGGCGCTGGCGGAACCGGTCGCCGTTGTCGCGGCGCAGGCCGCCGTGCGTGCGGAACCACTGCACAGTGTCGGCGTCGAGCACCTCGCTCCAGATATACGAGTAATACCCGGCGCTGTAACCGCCCGAGAAGACGTGCGCGAAGTAGGTCGAGGCGTAGCGCGGCGGCACCGCCGGGAGGTCGAGCCCGATGTTGGCCAGCGCCTCGCTCTCGAAGTCGGCCACAGAGGTGACGGATTCAGCGGCGCTTTCGGAGAGGGAGTGCCAGGCCTGATCGAGCCAGGTCGCCGCGAGGTATTCGCTTGTCGCGAAGCCCTGGTTGAAGGTCTCGGTTGAGCGGAGGCGATCGACGATGTCTTCCGGTAGCGGCTCGCCCGTCTCGACGTGCCGGGCGTAGTTGCGCAGAACCTCGGGCCACAGAATCCACATCTCGTTGACCTGGCTTGGGAATTCCACGAAGTCGCGGTGCACGTTGGTTCCCGCGAAGTGGGGATAGGTCACGGTCGCAAACAGGCCGTGAAGTGCATGCCCGAACTCGTGGAAGAGCGTCGTGACCTCGTCGAGCGTGAGGAGGGTTGGCAGGCCCGCTCCGGGCTTCGATACGTTGAGGTTGTTGACGACGACCGCCCGCGTGCCGCGCAGCGCTGACTGCGAGACGATCGAGTTCATCCATGCCCCGCCGCGCTTGGAGTCGCGCGTGTAGAGATCGAGCACGAAGAGGCCCACGGGGGAGTCGTCGGCGTTGTGCACCTCGAAGACGCGAGCCTCGGGGTGGTACGCGTGCAAGTCGGGGCGCTCGGTGAAGCGCACGCCGTAGAGCTGTTCGGCGGCGTAGAAGACACCGTCCTGCAGCACGCGCTCTGCCTCGAACCACGGGCGAAGGGCGGCCGTGTCGATGTCGAAGTTCGCGGTCCGCACTTTTTCGGTGTAGAACGCCCAGTCATGGGCTTCGATCGCGAACGGCTCGGCTTCCGCATCCGCGAGAATCTGTAGCTCGCCGCGCTCGCGCTCGGCGTTGCGCGCGGCCGGAACCGCGAGGCGACGCAGCAGCTCGTGCACGGCCTCGGGCGACCCGGCGGTCTCGTCGGCCGTGATGTACGCCGCGTGGGATTCGTAGCCGAGCAGGGCAGCGCGCTCGGCTCGCAGCCGGACGATCTCGGTGAGGACCGCGCCGTTGTCGTTCGCGTTCCCGCGGTTTCCACGAGCGCGCGACGCCTCCATGATGCGGCGGCGGCTGTCACGGTTCGTCAGCACCGAGAGGTACGGATGCCCCGTGAACAGCGTCAACGTAATCGCATATGCGCCGTCTCGCCCGCGGTCGGCGGCCGCCTGTGCCGCAGCCGAGATCTCGCCCGCGCTCAGGCCGTCGAGCTCGGCTGCGTTCTCGAAGACCACAGCGAGATCGTTCGTGTCGGCGAGGAGGTTCTTCTCAAATGTCGTGGTGAGCACCGAGAGCCGCTGGTTGAGCGTCGTCAACCGGTCCTTCGCCTCGGCGTCGAGGCCGGCGCCCGCGTGATTCATCTCCCGGTGGTGACGTTCGACGAGAAACTTCTGCTCGGCGTTCAGATCGAGGTCATCGATCTGCTCCAGGATCGCCGAGATTCGATCGAAGAGCCGACCATCCAGCTGGATCGCATCCTGGTGAGCTGCCATCAAGGGGGCGAGGGTCTCTTCGATCTCCTGGATTTCCGGCGTCGCGTCGGCGGAAGACACCGTGTAGAACGTGTGGGCGACGCGGCCGAGCAGGTCACCGCTCTGTTCCAGCGCGATCAGCGTGTTCTCGAAGGTGGGTTCTTCGGCGGTGGACGTGATGGCGTTGATCTCGGCGCGCTGAGCGGCGAAAGCCTGCTCGAAGGCGGGCAGATAGTGCTCGGGACGGATGGCCGCATAGTCGGGCAATTCGTACGGGAGGGTGCTGGGGGAGAGCAGGGGATTCGAGACATCAAAGACCATCCAGCCAGCGTATCCCGGGTGTCGCGGTGCCTCGGGGGTTCGCCGCGCTGGGGCTCTCGGTCAATCGCAAAGATACGTTTGCAAAGAAACAGTTGCAAAGGTATCTTTGCATCATGCCGAAGAGACCAGAGCCCGAAATTCCCGCCGCATCCGCGGATGCCGGGGCGCCCACCCGCGAAGTCCGGGTTCTGAGCGTCGGAGAACTGCGCGCGCTGGCGCATCCGTTGCGCATCGAGATCTACGACATCCTGAGCCAGTTCGGTCCGCAAACCGCGAGTTCGCTCGGTGAGCAGCTCGGGGAGTCCTCGGGGGTCACGAGCTACCACCTGCGTGCACTCGCCAAGCACGACCTGATCCGGGAGGTCCCCGAGAGAGGGACGGCGCGGGAGCGATGGTGGGAGCGCCCGCGTGGCACCGTATCGATGTCCAACCCGGATGCCGCGAAAACCCCCGCGGGCCGGGCGGCCACCGAGATCGTCACCTCGGAGTTCTACCGCAAGCGCCACGAGCAGCTCATGCAGTTCATCTCGGCGTCGATGCATTCCGACGAAGATGAAGAGCCGGGCCTGCTGACCACGGCGTCGGCGCGTCTGACGCGGGAGCAGTTCGACGACCTCTCCTCTCGCATCGAGGCACTCATCGGCGAAACGGTGCAGGCGTACCGCGATCAGCGGGGCGAGGGCGTACGGCTGTACACGATCCGGGCGGATGTCTTCCCCCTCATCGAACCGGGTGTCAGTCGATGAGCGCGGTCACGACCGCGCGGATTCCGGTGCGAAGCATCCGCCCCACTGTTCTCGAACGACGGATGCTCTGGGTCGCCGCGGCTCTCGAGTCTTATGTCGCTCGACGTGTTGAGCGTCGGGCCGAGGCTGTCCGGAGCGTCCGGTCTGGCGGTGGCGCGGTCACAACCGCGCGCGAGGACTGTATCGTTCGCGCGCACTCGGTGGGGCTACGCCTGCACTGACGAACCGAAACGGCGGGGGCTCAGCCGAATTCGTCGTCCGGGTCGTGACGCACGACGGCCTCACCGTCGGCGTTCAGCTCGACGATGACCCCCGAGTCCATCTCGGCGATCGGGCGTCCCTCGAGCCACGTCAGCGTCCAGCGCGACTGGGGAGCGCCTGCCTGAGCGGGGCCGGTGGCCTCTTCGACCTGGGCGATCGCCGGGCGAAGTGCCGCGGGCACGGCTGCGGGGGGCTCTTGGCCCGCCGTCCATCGTGTTCCGAGTTGCATGTCAGGCCTCCGGTGCCAGTTCGATGGCCGAGACCCGAGTGGTCTCGCCCGGGATGAATTCGATGTTTTCGATGCGGCCCACGGCGCGCAGATCGCCCTCGGCCAGACGCAGGGCGGCGATGGTCGCATCCGTTCCCTCGATCGTCGCGTGGGCGACCGGGGTCTTCTGCGAAGCCTTTGCCTCGGTTTTGGCGCGACGGATGCCCGTCAGCGCCTCGCTCGCGGCGACCAACACCGCGGGGTCACCGGGGCGATCCGCGACGGTCGGCCAGGGGCTGGTGTGCACGGACTCGTCGTGGAACCACGACCACGCTTCTTCGGCCGCGAACACGAGCACGGGCGCGAGAAGAGCAAGCACGGTCTCGAGCGCGATGCGCAGCGCGAGGGCCGCGGATGCCTGACCCTCGTTCGTGCGGTCGTACGCGCGCTCCTTGACGAGCTCGAGGTAGTCGTCGCAGAACGTCCAGAAGAAAGACTCGGTGAACTCGAGGGCACGTGCGTGGTCGTACGACTCGAGCGCCTTCGTTGCGTCGCGGACGACTCCGTCGAGGGTCGCGAGCATCGAGGCATCCAGCGCGTGCGTGACCTCGGCATCCTCCGGAACCGGGAACGACAGCACGAACTTGGCCGCGTTCAGGACCTTGATCGCGAGCCGGCGGCCGATCTTGATCTGCGTTGGGTTCTGCGGATCGAACGCAGCATCCGTTCCGAGGCGGCTCGACGCCGCCCAGTACCGCACCGCGTCGGACCCGTGCTGCACGAGGATGTCGGCGGGCGTGACGACGTTGCCCTTCGATTTCGACATCTTCTTGCGGTCGGGATCGACGATGAAGCCCGAGATCGCGGCATCCGTCCACGGCGTGCGACCGTCCTGCAGGGCGCTGCGGAGGAGGGTCGAGAACAGCCAGGTGCGGATGATGTCCTGGCCCTGGGGTCGCAGGTCGAACGGCGCGACGAGGTTCCACAGCTCGGGGTCGCGTTCCCAGCCACCCGCGAGCTGCGGGGTGAGCGACGAGGTCGCCCAGGTGTCGAAGATGTCGAGCTCGGGGGTGAACCCGCCCGGCACGTCGCGCTGTTCGGCGTTGTAGCCCGGGGGAACATCCGTTGAGGGATCAACGGGGAGCTGCGAGGCATCCGGGGTGAGCACGCGGTCGTGGTCACGCTCACCGTTCTCGTCCAGCGGATACCAGACGGGGATCGGCACACCGAAAAAGCGCTGACGCGAGACCAGCCAGTCGCCGGTGAGGCCGTTCACCCAGTTCTCGTACCGCACGCGCATGAAGTCCGGGTGCCAAGCGATCTCGTTGCCGAGGGTGAGGAGCTTGTCGCGCAGTTCTGCGTCGCGGGCACCATTGCGCAGGTACCACTGGCGGGTCGACACGATCTCGAGCGGCCGGTCGCCCTTCTCGAAGAACTTCACGGCGTGCGTGAAGGGCTTGGGTTCGCCCTCCATCTCGCCCGACTCGGCGAGCAGCTCGACGATGCGCTTCTTGGCGCTGAACACGGTCTTGCCCGCGATCTCCGCATACGCGCCCTTGGCAGCATCCGTCGTCAACGCGTCGGGAGCCTCGGCGATGATCCGGCCGTCGCGGCCGATGATCGTGCGGTTCGGCAGATCGAGCTCCCGCCACCAGATGATGTCGGTCACGTCGCCGAACGTACAGATCATGGCGATGCCCGAGCCCTTGTCCTGCTGGGCGAGCGGATGCGCGAGCACCGGCACCTCGACGCCGAACAGCGGGCTGGTGACCGTCGTGCCGAACAAGGGCTGGTACCGCTCGTCATCCGGATGCGCCACGAGCGCGACGCAGGCGGCGAGCAGCTCGGGGCGCGTGGTCTCGATGAAGACGTCGCCCGTGCGGTCTGTTTTGTGGAACGCGAGGCGGTGGTACGCGGCCGGCTGGTCGCGGTCTTCGAGCTCGGCCTGCGCGATCGCCGAGCGGAAGTCGACGTCCCACAGGGTCGGCGCAAGGGCGCGGTACGCCTCGCCGCGCTCGAGGTTCTTCAGGAACGCGAGTTGGCTCGTGCGAATCGTGTCGTCCGAGATCGTGCGGTAGGTCTGGGTCCAGTCGACGCTCAGCCCGAGGCTCCGCCACAGGTCTTCGAACGTCTTCTCGTCCTCGACGGTGAGGCGCTCGCACAGCTCGATGAAGTTGCGGCGGCTGACCGGGATCTGATCTGCTGCCTTGCTCGACTTGTTGTCTCCACCCTCGAACGGGGGCGTGAATTCGGCGTCGTAGGGGAGCGTGGGGTCGCAGCGCACACCGTAGTAGTTCTGCACGCGGCGCTCGGTCGGCAGGCCGTTGTCGTCCCAACCCATGGGGTAGAACACGGTTTTGCCGCGCATCCGCTCGAACCGCACCTTGACGTCGGTGTGCGTGTAGCTGAAGACGTGCCCGATGTGCAGGCTTCCGCTCGCGGTCGGCGGGGGAGTGTCGACGCTGTAGACGCCTGCGCGACCGGATGCCCCGGCCGCTGCACGATCGAAGAGGTAGGTGCCGGCGTCACCCCACTTCGCGTCCCACTTGTTCTCGAGGCCCTCGAGCGCCGGCTTGTCGGGTACTTCGGCCATGGGTGTCTCCTCGATATGTGCGGCACGGTGTGTGCGTGCCTGAGTGTGGGTCGGTCGAGTTTATCGCGCGGGGCGTGGCCCCGGCATCCGGTCGGTCCCTGATCAGCCTCGATCCCGCGCTGCCCTGCCGCGCCCGCCCCGTATCGGAGGAGATCCCGGTTGCGGAGGATGCTTTCCGCTGATTCCATCCTCCGAACGCGAGATCTCCTCCGAAACGGAGACCGGTGGTACGAGCAATGTCTCCTCCACAGCGCGAGGGCGCGGGGGCATCCTGCTCGAAAGCGCCGCGACCTCCCTGTGGGGTCCTGCGGCGGCTCCAGACTCAGCGGGTGGGTGTGGCGGACCAGGTTCGAGCGAGTGGAGGCGTGATGCGGGTGCGCGCGCTGCGTGAGCTCGGCGTCAGCGATCATGTCCTGCGTCGCGCGCTGGGGTTAGGGCACATCGAGCGGGTGCGCCGGGGCTGGGTCGCGTCCCCCGGGGCGGATCCGATGCTGGTTGCCGCGGCGCGTCGGGGAGTCGTTCTCACCTGCGTGACCGCTGCCCGAAGACTCGGGTTGTGGGTTCTGGAGGAGAAGCAGCCTCATGTCGCCGCGCCTCAGCATGCCGGGCGGATCGACATCCCGGGTGCCACCGTGCACTGGCACAAGCCTGTGGTGCCGAGGCATCCGGATGCGCTCGAAGACCCGATCGAGAACGTGCTCGTGATCGTCTCTCTGTGTCAGCCGCGCGAAGCCGCACTCGCGGTCTGGGAATCGGCGCTGCGTCTGCAATTGGTCGAACCCGAAGCACTCAGACGGATGCCTCTACCCGCCGCCGCTCGCGAAATGCTGGAGCTGGCGAGCCCCTGGTCGGATTCGGGGCTCGAGACATTTGTCGTCCCGCGCCTGCTGTGGTTGCGTCAGCCGTTGCGGCGGCAGGTCTGGATCGCGGGACACCGCGTCGACCTGCTGATCGGAGACCGGCTCGTCTTGCAGATAGACGGCGGGCACCACGTCGGGGCTCAGCGGGAGGTGGACATCGCTCATGACGCGGCGTTGCGGCTGCTCGGATACCACGTGATCCGGGTGGGCTACACGCAGGTGATTGAGCGGTGGCACGAGGTGCAGGATCTGATCATGCGGGCGGTGGCCCAGCGACTGCACCTGGCGTGAAGCAACCAGAACGCGGCCCTGGCGGCCGTGGCCCTAGACCTGTAGGCGCGGCTCGTCCGCCATCCACGTCGACCGCGATACAGCGAACGCGAGGTGCGGCATGTCTATGTCGCGGTAGCGCGTGATGAAGCGGCGGCGGACCGTCATCCCGAGGCGGATAGCAACGTTCATGGACGGGAGGTTGGTGTCCCGCACCTTCGCGTACACAGCGTCGACATCGAGCGTTGCGAACGCCCAGTTGACGCAGTTCCGGGCGGCTTCCACCGCATAGCCCTGATGCCAGTGATCGCGGGCGAGGTGGTAGCCGACCTCGATCACCGAGTCGTCCTCGATCTGCTGCGTCGTGATGCCGCAGTCGCCGATCAGCTCGCCCGTCTCGCGCAGCACGACACCCCACAAACCGAACCCATCCGTTGAGTAGCGCTCGCGCTGGCGTCGCACCCACGCGCGCGTCTCGTCGAGTTCAAAGCCGTGCTCGTACGCCGACATCACGACAGGATCGCCGAGTGCCCGGTGGAGTGCGGCTACATCCTCGTCGGTGAGTTCCCGCAGGGTCAGGCGCGGTGTTTCGAGCAGCACCTCAGTCTCTGACCTGGATTCCGAGTGCCGCGGCGAGCGCCGGCGCGAGGCGCTCGACCTGCGTCGCACTGAGCGTCGTGCCGCGGAGCGCGGCCGCATCGGTCAGCGACAGCATCTCGAGTCCCCGCAGGTCGACATCCTCGGCGCGCAGTCCGCGGGCGTCGACCTCGTCCGCTCGGGTGTCGACGAAACGCACGCGCTTTGCCGTGGCCTGAGGCAGATCGAGGCTGCCGATGACGCAGTCGGCGATCAGCAGGTCCTCGATGCGGGCGCCACCGAGCGTCAGGTAGTCGATGCGGATGCCCCGCAGCTCGACCTCGTCGATGTCGGCCGTACCGAGGTCAAGGGTGCCGATCCGGCCGCCCGTGAAGCGCACGCGCCGGAGCCGCGCCCCGCGGGCGGACACGGTCGTCGCGCGCAGTTGGTCGATGTCGACGTCGACCAGGCTTGCACCGGTCAGGGTGAGGGCGTCGAGGGATGCGCCGGTCAGGCGGCACTCGGAGATCTCGGAGTGCGAGGCATCCGTCGTCTCGTCCAAGCCGGTGAACTGCTGCTGGAAGTATTCGCCGTCGCGATCCCACCCGCGCCCGGCCGTGAGTTCGCTCGGCAGATCGGGGGCCGAGACCCTCGGGGCGAACGGGTGCTCTTCGCGGCGGGCCATCCGTCGACAGTAGCGCGAGAGCCGGGTCGGATATCGCGCAACCCGTGCATCCGAGAGGTTCGTGTGGCGCCGAGACCGACTCAGGTGCCTCATCCGGTCACATCCGTCCCACGGTTCCTCCCGGATGTTCACCCCTACGCCGGAACACCCGGGGCCGACGCCGGTTAGACTGGACGCACGAGCATCGATCCGGCCATCACCGGGGAGCTCTCGGAAGAACAGGCTCCCAGCTGTAACACGGGGTCCTCAGTAGAACCGAGCGGGGCAGGCCCGTCACAGCCGCTGTGAAAGTGGCTGCGCATAGCGGCAAGCAGGGTGGTACCGCGGCTCGACTGGATCACATTCCCGCAGGGGAGAGGTTGCAGCGGGTCGTCCCGGCAGGAAGCACACGACAGCACCTGCGAGAAGCCATGACCTACCCCCAGCCCTCAGCGTTCGGACCCGCCGCCGATGCGGTTCCCGCGAGCCCCCGCTTTCCCGAGATCGAGCGCGATGTCCTCGACTTCTGGCGCGACGACGACACGTTCCGTGCGAGCATCGCCCAGCGCGACGGCTCCGAGGAGTGGGTGTTCTATGACGGCCCGCCGTTCGCCAACGGCCTGCCGCACTATGGCCACCTTCTGACCGGCTACGCGAAGGACCTGTTCCCGCGCTTCCAGACCATGCGCGGCAAGAAGGTTGACCGCGTCTTCGGCTGGGACACGCACGGTCTGCCCGCCGAGCTCGAGGCGATGAAGCAGCTCGGCATCACCGAGAAGGCGCAGATCGAGGCCATGGGCATCGACACCTTCAACGCCAAGGCGCGTGAGTCGGTGCTGGCGTACACCCATGAGTGGCAGGACTACGTCACCCGCCAGGCACGTTGGGTCGACTTCGACAACGGCTACAAGACCCTCGACACCTCCTACATGGAGAGCGTGCTGTGGGCCTTCAAGACCCTCTACGACAAGGGTTTGGCCTACGAGGGCTACCGCGTGCTGCCGTATTGCTGGCGCGACGAGACGCCGCTCTCGACGCACGAGCTGCGCATGGACGACGACGTTTACCGGATGCGTCAAGACCCGTCCGTCACCGTCACGTTCCCGCTCGTCGGGCTGAAGGCCGAGGCGCTCGGTCTGACCGGCGTGCGCGCGCTCGCGTGGACGACGACGCCGTGGACGCTGCCGACCAACATGGCGCTCGCCGTGGGCCCCGACATCCGGTACGTCGTCCTGCCCGCGGGCCCTGCGGGTGCGGCCGATGTACACCGCACGCCGGATGGCGCGGCGGACGACCCGATCGAGGCAGCAGCGCACCGCTACCTGCTGGCGGCCGACCTGCTCGGTAACTACGCGAAGGACCTCGGCTACGAGAACGCTGCCGCCGCTGCCGAGGCCGTGGAGCGCGTGATCACGGGCGCCGAGCTCGAGGATGTGTCTTACGACCGGCTGTTCGACTACTACGCCGACGCCGAGATCTGGGGTACGCAGAACGCCTGGCGCATCCTCGTCGACGACTACGTCACGACGACCGACGGAACCGGCATCGTCCACCAGGCCCCGGCCTACGGTGAGGACGACCAGCGGGTCAGCGAGGCCGCCGGCATCCCAACGATCCTGAGTCTCGACGACGGCGGACGGTTCCTGCCCGCCGTGACGGATGTCGCGGGCGACCTGTGGATGGACGCGAACACGCCGCTCATCCGCCTGCTGCGCCAGGCCGGGCGCCTCGTCCGCGAGGCGAGCTACGAGCACTCGTACCCGCACTGCTGGCGCTGCCGGAACCCCCTGATCTACAAGGCCGTCTCGAGCTGGTTCGTGCGGGTCACGGACTTCCGCGATCGCCTTGTCGAGCTGAACGAAGACATCACGTGGGTGCCCGACAACGTCAAGCACGGACAGTTCGGCAAGTGGGTCGAGGGTGCGCGCGACTGGTCGATCAGCCGCAACCGGTACTGGGGTTCGCCGATCCCGATCTGGAAGAGCGACGACCCCGAGCACCCGCGCGTCGACGCGTACGGCTCGCTCGAAGACATCGAGCGCGACTTCGGTCGTCTGCCGCGGAACGAGGCGGGCGAGGTCGACTTGCACCGCCCCTACATCGACGAGCTGACGCGCCCGAACCCCGACGACCCGACCGGGCAGTCGACGATGCGCCGTATCGAGGACGTCCTCGACGTGTGGTTCGACTCGGGCTCGATGCCGTTCGCCCAGGTGCACTACCCGTTCGAGAACCGCGACTGGTTCGACTCGCACGCCCCGGCCGACTTCATCGTCGAGTACATCGGGCAGACGCGCGGCTGGTTCTACGTCATGCACGTGCTCTCGGGCGCTCTGTTCGATCGCCCGGCCTTCAAGGCCGTCTCGGCGCACGGCATCGTGCTCGGTAGCGACGGGCAAAAGATGTCGAAGTCGCTGCGCAACTATCCGGATGTCTCGGAAGTGCTCGACCGCGACGGATCCGACGCCATGCGCTGGTTCCTGATGTCGAGCTCGGTGCTGCGCGGCGGCAACCTGGTGGTGACCGAGGAGGGCATCCGCTCGGGCGTGCGGGAGTTCCTCCTGCCGCTGTGGAGCTCGTGGTACTTCTTCTCGACGTATGCGAATGCCGCGTTCGCGGGTGGTTCGGGAACGGACGGCGAAACGGATGCCGGGGGCTACACGGCCTCGTGGCGCACCGACTCGACCGACGTCCTGGACCGATACATCCTGGCGCTGCTCGGCGAGCTGGTCCGCGACGTCGCGACGGACCTGGAGGGTCTCGACTCGACGACAGCGGCCGCGCGCTTGCGCGACTTCGCAATGGTGCTGACCAACTGGTACATCCGGCGCTCGCGCGACCGCTTCTGGGTGGGCGTCGACCCGTCCGACCCGACCACGACCGAGGCGTTCGACACGCTCTACACCGTGCTCGAGACGCTCACGCGCGTCGCGGCGCCGCTCATCCCGCTCGTCAGCGAGCGGGTGTGGCAGGGATTGACGGGTGGGCGCAGCGTCCACCTCGAGGACTGGCCCGACGCGGCCGCGTTCCCCGCGGCGCCCGACATCCGATCCGCGATGGACGCGGTCCGAGAGGTCTCGAGCGTCGCGAACGCCCTGCGCAAGCGCGAGGGTAAGCGCGTTCGTCTGCCGCTCGCGCGGTTGTCGGTCGTGGTGACGGATGCTTCGGCGCTGGCCCAATTCGACGAGATCCTGCGCGACGAGCTGAACGTCAAGAGCGTCGAGCTGATCGAGCTCGAGGCCGACACGGCGGCGAACTACGGCATCACGCACCGGCTGACCGTCAACGCCCGTGCGGCGGGCCCCCGCATCGGAAAGGATGTCCAGCGAGCCATCCAGGCCGCGCGTTCGGGTGACTGGTCGGAGTCTGATGGCGCGGTGGTCGCGGGGGGCATCGCCCTCGAGCCCGGCGAGTACGAGCTGGCGCTCGAGACCACGGGTCGCCCCGAGGGTGAGGCGCTCGCGCTGCTGCCCGGCGGTGGGTTCGTGTTGCTCGACACCACGACGACACCCGAGCTCGAGGCCGAGGGGCTCGCGCGCGACGTGATCCGTGCCGTGCAAGACACTCGCAAGGCCGCGGGGTTCGACGTGAGCGACCGCATCCATCTCGTCGTCACCTTCGACGACGAGGCGGACGCGCGGGCCGTGTCGGATGGTTTCGAGACCGCCGATGTCGCGGGCGAGACCCTCGCGGTCGAGTATCTTCTCGGCACAAAGGGCGACACCCTCCGCGGCTCGTCACGCAGCTTCGCGGGAGACAAGGCCAAGGCTGAGCACAAGGCATCCTTCGACGCCGGCGCCTTCGCGAACGTCGGAGCATTCACCGTTGCCGTGACCCGAGCGGAGGGACGCGCATGAGCGAGATCCAGACCCAAGAAAACACGCCCGAGGACAGCGCGCGAGCGGATGCGGTTTACTCGGCGCTGCTCGCGCGTGCGGGGGAGCGGTGGGTGCAGCCTCGCAAGGAGCGCACCGCGCGCCTGCTCGATTACCTGGGCGACCCGCAGCGCACCTATCGCGTCGTGCATGTCACCGGCACGAACGGCAAGACGAGCACGAGCCGAATCATCGAGAGCCTGCTGCGCGCGCACGGCTTGCGCACGGGACTGTTCACGAGCCCGCACCTCGAGCGGTTCACCGAGCGGATCATGATCGACGGATTCCCGGTGCTCGACGCGGCCGTCGCCGACGCGTGGGACGAGATGACTCCGTTCGTCGCCCTGGTCGATGCCGAGCTCGTCGAGGCGGGCGAAGAGCCCCTGACATTCTTCGAGCTGCTGACGGCGCTGGCCTTCGTCGCATTCGCCGACGCACCGATCGACGTACTGGTGCTCGAGGTCGGAATGGGCGGGTCGTGGGACTCCACGAACACCGCGGACGGGGATGTCGCGGTTTTCGCACCGATCGACCTCGACCACGCCGATCGACTGGGCGACACGATCGCGAAGATTGCCGAGGTCAAGGCCGGAATCATCAAGGATGGCGCGGCGGTCGTCTCGGCCCGGCAGCCCGCCGAAGCCGTCGCCGTGCTGCGTGCCGCTGCGGCCGCTCGCGGCGCGACCATCGCGTTCGAGGGCGAGGACTTCGCCCTCACGTCGGATCGCCTGGCCGTCGGCGGCCAACTGATCTCGGTACGCGGACTCGTCGGCACGTACGACGACGAGTACCTGCCTCTGTATGGCGCTCATCAGGGCGCCAACGCGGCCCTGGCGATCGCGGCCGTCGAGTCGCTCATCGGTGGCGCGACGCAGGCGATCGCGGGGGACATCCTGGCCGATGGCCTCGGGGCGGTCACGTCGCCCGGCCGCCTGCAGCTCGTGGGCACCAACCCCACCGTGCTCGTTGACGCGGCGCACAACCCGCACGGCGCGCGTGCCCTGGCCGAAGCCCTGCGCGCCTCGTTCGACTTCGACGAGTGGGGCGTCGTCCTCGGAGTTCTCGGGGACAAGGATGCCGCGGGCATCGTCGCGGCCCTCGCGCCCATCGCGACGGAGGTTTTCGTGACGGCACCCGATTCCGACCGGGCCGACAGCCCCGACGCACTCGCCGACATCGTCGAGGCGGCGGGGCTGCACGCGAGCGTGCACCCGAACCTCGACGACGCCGCGGAGTCTGCGCGGGCTTGGGCAGGAGAATCCGCTCGTCGCGCCGTGATCGTCGCCGGATCGGTCGTGCTCGCCGGTGAGGCCGTGTCGCTCGCGGCCAGCGAGGGGTGGAAGAGCGGGGGAGCGTCGTGAGTGCCGCGCGACAACCGCGGCAGCGTCGCCCGCGGCAGAAGCGCAGTCTGACCGCTCAGCTCGCGTCGGTCGTCCTCGGGTTCGAGGCGATCATCGTCTTTCTCGGCGGCCTCGTGATTTTCGGGCTGAAGGTGCTCCCGGCGGGCATTCCCGACTGGGTCGGAATCGTCGCGGGCACTGTGGTTGCGGTCGTGATGGTCGCGACCGCCGGATTCGTCCACAAACCGGCCGGTATCGCCACAGGGTGGGTGCTGCAGGCCATCGTCGCCCTGTCGGCGTTCCTCGTGCCCGCCATGCTGCTGATCGCCCTCATCTTCGGCGGCATGTGGGCGTACGCGACCATTCAAGGACCGAGAATCGAAGCACGAACGCGCGCTGCGGCGCCGGAAGGAGAAGCACAATGACCACGGAAGAGACGCTCGTTCTCGTCAAGCCCGACGGAGTCGCACGAGGCCTGACCGGAGACATCCTGGCCCGCATCGAACGCAAGGGCTATGCGCTCGTCGACATCAAGCTCGTCGAGCCCGACCGCGACCTGCTCGAGCAGCACTATGCCGAGCACGCCGGCAAGCACTTCTACGAGCCCCTGGTCGAATTCATGATGTCGGGGCCTTCGGTCGCGATCCGCCTCGCGGGCAACCGCGTCATCGAGGGCTTCCGCTCGCTTGCCGGCACGACCGACCCGACGGGCGCCGCACCCGGAACCATCCGCGGTGACTTCGGTCGTGACTGGGGCCTGGCCGTGCAGCAGAACCTCGTGCACGGGTCGGACAGCCCCGAGTCGGCCGCGCGCGAGCTCGGCATCTGGTTCGCCTGACCTGACCTCGCAGGTCTCAACCGCGCCGACAGGACGCAACATGCCGTGCCCACGCGAGTGAGTACGGCATGTTGCGTCCTGTCGCTCGTTGAGCGAGCGCCAGCGAGACGAAACGCGGATGGCTGGGTTCGGGCGTTGAGCGCCAGCGAGTCGAAACGCGGATGCCGCGCTCAGAACAGGTTGTTCAGCACGTCGAGGCGCAGCTGCGCCAGGATCGCAACGATCGCGTAGCTGACGACCGCCATCAGTGGCACCCAGCCCATGAGCGTGTCGGCAGCTTTGCGGATCCCGGACGGCACGGGCACGATCCCTGACCGGAAGATGTGCAGCGTCACGGCGAAGAACGTCGGGATCGTCACGACCCACGTCACCATGCACCACGGGCAGAGCGTGCCCAGGATGTAGATGCTCTGGCCGATCAGCCAGATGACGAAGCCCATCGCGAAGATCATTCCGACCTCGAACAACCACCAGAACCAACGCGCGAAGCGCGCGCGGGCGAGGATGGCGACGCCGACGACGATCGGGGCGACCCACGCACCGAGGCCGATCAGGGGGTTCGGGAATCCGAATACCATCCCCTGCCACGACTCGAGGTTGGCGCGGCATTGGACCAAGACGCTGAAGTCGCACGACAGTGACGCGTTCGGGTCGGCGAGCAGATGGATGCGTTCGAGCGTGAGTTGGAACGCAGCCCACCAGCCGATCGCGCCCGCAATGATGAGCCAGACCGCAAGGGCGACGGGTCGGGTGTGCGTCTGGGAGGGCGTTGCCATGCCTCGGATTATGACACCGGAATCTGCGGGATCAACGTGGGTGCGGCCGGAGATATCGCCGCGGGAATCGTGACACGAGGCCATCGTGCACGGCGCGGGGCCGACATTACCCCTCGGATGATGCGATAATGAGATCTAGATGCCTCGCCGGCCGCGCCGGACGGGCATCGACGAAGACTTCGGGCGATGATCGCCCTTCGCAGCACGAGCCGCGGGCCTGCTGCAGACCGAGTGAGTTCGCGGCACCGCCGGTGCGGTGTTGCACGAGAGTTCGCCGGGTGACGCGCGGATGTCGCCCGCCAGGGAGTGCGCCAGCGATGGCTGATGACAACAATGACAATGACCGCAACGACCTTCAGGAAGTGCCACCGGCTGAACCGCCGGTGACGCACGTGGAGGACGCGCCGCTAAACGAGGGTGCCCCGTCTGTCGACGAGGGTGCACCGGCTGAACCCGAGGGTGCTCCGTCGTTCGACGAAGCAACGCCCGCGGCCGAAGACGCTGCCTCGCAGCCCGAGGAGTCACCCGCCGAGCCCGAGGCTCCCGCGACTGAGTCCGAAGCTCCCGCGGCTGAGCCCGAAGCTCCCGCGGCTGAGCCCGCTGGCCCGGCGGCTGGAGCGGCTGAGCCCGAGGCTCCCACTGCTGAGCCCGAGGCTCCCGCCCCGGAAGCATCCGAGCCGCAGGCCGAGCCCGAGCCGGACCCCGAGCCGAAGATCCCCACCGCCGTGGCGCTGGGGCTGCTGCCCGAGGTCTTCGTCTCGCAGGTCTCAACTCAGCTCATGTTCTATGCGCCCGAGATCGTGCCGCTTCCCGCGGCCGCGTCCGATCGCGACGATCGTTCCGAGCGGGACGAGCCGGAAGAGCGCAACCCCCGCGAGTCGCAGGGCACGTCGCGCCGACGCAACCGCCGTCGAGCCGGAGAAGAGACCAACGAGCCGCAGGATGCTTCCACGGTCGTGCGGGTGCGTCAGCCCCGTGCCGTCGAGGTCATTACCGAGCCCCAGCGCATCAAGGGTTCGACGCGACTCGAGGCCAAGAAGCAGCGGCGTCGTGACGGTCGCGAGGCGGGCCGCCGCCGCGCCGTGGTCACCGAGGCCGAATTCCTCGCCCGTCGTGAAGCGGTCGACCGCGACATGATCGTTCGCTCCAAGAACGGGCGCATCCAGATCGCCGTGCTCGAGGACAACGTCCTCGTCGAGCACTACGTCGCCCGTAACCAGGACGCCTCGCTCATCGGCAACGTGTACCTCGGTCGTGTGCAGAACGTTCTGCCCAGCATGGAGGCGGCGTTCGTCGACATCGGGCGCGGACGCAACGCCGTGCTGTACTCCGGCGAGGTCGACTGGGATGCCGTCGAGACCGGCAACCAGCCGCGTCGCATCGAGCTCGCGCTCAAGTCCGGCGACCGCGTTCTCGTGCAGGTCACGAAGGATCCGGTCGGTCACAAGGGCGCCCGCCTGACCAGCCAGATCTCGCTTCCGGGCCGCTACCTCGTGTACGTCCCCGCAGGCTCGATGAACGGCATCTCGCGCAAGCTCCCCGACACCGAGCGGGCGCGCCTGAAGCGCATCCTCAAGGAAGTTCTGCCCGAGTCATCCGGTGTCATCGTCCGCACGGCGGCCGAGGGCGCAACGGAAGACCAGCTGACGCGCGACGTGCAGCGACTCACGAGCCAGTGGGAGCACATCTCTTCGCAGCTCGAGACCGTGCAAGCCCCCGCTCTGCTGCATTCCGAGCCGGACCTGCTGGTCAAGATCGTGCGGGATGTCTTCAACGAAGACTTCACGAAGATGCTCATCCAGGGCGAAGAGGCGCAGCGGACGATCGAGGCGTACCTCGAGTCCGTCGCGCCCGACCTGCTCGAGCGTGTTCAGCCCTATGAGGGTGACCGCGACCCGTTCGACGAGTTCCGCGTGACCGAGCAGATCGAGAAGGCCCTCGACCGCAAGGTCTGGCTGCCCTCGGGTGGCTCGCTCGTGATCGACCGCACCGAGGCGATGACCGTCGTCGACGTCAACACCGGCAAGTTCGTCGGGTCGGGTGGAAACCTCGAAGAGACCGTCACGAAGAACAACCTCGAGGCGGCCGAAGAGATCGTCCGGCAGCTGCGGCTGCGCGACATCGGCGGGATCATCGTCGTCGACTTCATCGACATGGTGCTGGAGTCGAACCGCGACCTCGTGCTGCGTCGGCTCGTGGAGTGCCTGAGCCGCGACCGCACCAAGCACCAGGTCGCCGAGGTCACCTCGCTTGGCCTCGTGCAGATGACGCGCAAGAAGCTCGGACTCGGCCTGCTCGAGACGTTCAGCGAGAACTGCGAGGTCTGCGCGGGTCGCGGCGTGATCGTGCACCACGACCCCGTGGTCAAGCACCGCTCATCGTCGTCTGCCCCGTCTCGGGACAACGGCGGCTCCAACCGTCGCCCGCGTGGCGGCAACAACGGATCGAACAGCGGTGGCAACGGCAACGGCGGCAACGGTGGAACCCACGTCATCACCGAGGGCGTCAAGTCGGCTCTTGCCCAGATCGCTGCGTCGACCCTCGGTGCTGCACCCGAAGCCGAGTCGACGGATGCGCCGGCGACCGCCGTCGCGACGGTCGAGGAAGTGCGCGAGACCATCGAGACTCTCGAGTCGCTCGAGATCGTCCTGCCCGAGGGTCCTGTCGCTCCGGCCGGGGATGGCGAACGGAAGAAGCGTCGCAAGCGTCCGGAACAGCGCGGCGACCGCGCTGAGCGCGGGGGCGAGCGGGGTGACCAGCGTTCCGAACAGCGGTCGGTCGCGCCTAAGTCCGAGAAAGACCAGCTGCTCGACTCCGTGCTGCAGGCTCTACCCGAGCCGAAGGCGCCTGGTCAGGGACGTCAGCGTCGTCGCGTGTCGACCGGGATCGTGACGGGTACGCCCGTCACCATGCCGAGCGCCGACGAGTAGGTCATTTCGTCTCGCTCCGCTCGCTCAATGACCGACATCGTTCGTTGAGCGAGCGTCAGCGAGACGAAACGCACCCCGTGTGTCATTTCGTCTCGCTTCGCTCGCTCAATGACCGGGGGAGCGTCCGTACCGTCGTTCGCGGGCCGTGATCCGGAGTCCGGAGTCTCGGAGTGCGTGGACGAGCTCCCGCGCCGTGACATGACGCGCACCGGCCGCGATGAGCCGATCGACGGCGTCTTCGGGAACGTCGTAATGGTCGAGATCGAAGCCGCGGCGGGGGATATTCTGTGCCGAGGCAAAGGCATGCAGCTCGTCGAGATTGGCGTCGCTGATGAGGTGCGCCCAGAGTCTTCCGTGGGCCGGCCACCGTGCCGTGTCGATCAGGATGGACATCCGCAGATCCTATGCCCGACGCGCGGGGCGGATGCTTTTGCCGCATCCGGTTCCGTCGGGTAGACTCGACCCTTGGTGCGTCACGTGCTGCCGCTCTGCGTGCGGCGCGACGAGAGCGAAGCTTCCGCACCGCACCACGGGTAGTTCGGAATCTCACGGGATGCCGCGCCCCGTGGAGCAGAGTCTTCCGTGAGATTAGGAACCACAAGGTTCCCCAGAGAAACAGGTGTGAAGTGGTTTACGCAGTAGTGCGCGCCGGTGGCCGCCAGGAGAAGGTCGAGGTCGGCACGATCGTCGTCCTCGATCGTCAGAAGGCCAAGCTCGGCGACAAGATCGAGCTGCCCGCGGTGCTCCTGGTCGACGGAGACAACGTCACCACCGACGCCGACAAGCTGGCTCAGGTGACCGTCACCGCCGAGGTTCTCGGCGAGCTGCGCGGCCCCAAGATCATCATCCAGAAGTTCAAGAACAAGACCGGTTACAAGAAGCGCCAGGGGCACCGTCAGGACCTCACGCGCGTCAAGGTAACCGGCATCAAGTAAGCGCGGGAGATTCGAGATGGCACACAAAAAGGGCGCAAGCTCCACCCGTAACGGTCGCGACTCCAACTCCCAGCGGTTGGGCGTCAAGCGCTTCGGTGGCCAGGTCGTCAGCGCCGGCGAGATCATCGTCCGCCAGCGTGGCACCCACTTCCACCCGGGCGCCGGCGTGGGTCGCGGTGGCGACGACACGCTGTTCGCGCTGCAGGCCGGTTCGGTCGAGTTCGGCAAGAAGGGCGGCCGCAAGGTCGTCAACATCGTCGTCGGCGCGGAGTAACAGCGCGAGCGTCGCGATTCATTTTTCGGTCAGGGGGCGGGCTTCGGCTCGCCCCCTGACCATTTTCGAAAGGAGTGCACGATGGTCTCATTCGTCGACCGGGTGACGCTCCACCTGCGCGCGGGCAAGGGCGGCAACGGCTGCGTCTCGGTTCGTCGCGAAAAGTTCAAGCCGTTGGCGGGACCGGATGGCGCGAGCGGCGGCAACGGCGGCGACATCGTCCTCGTTGCAGACCCCCAGGTCACGACGCTGCTGTCGTACCACCACTCGCCGCACCGCACATCGAACAACGGTGCCTTCGGTGCCGGAGATCTCCGCCAGGGTGCCGCGGGCGAAGATGTCGAGCTGCCCGTTCCCGTCGGAACGGTCGTCAAGGATGCCTCGGGCGAGCTTCTCATCGACATGGTCGAGCCGGGAACGCGGTTCGTCGTGGCGCCCGGAGGAATCGGAGGGCTCGGAAACGCGGCCCTCTCTTCGCCCAAGCGCAAGGCTCCCGGTTTCGCGCTGCTCGGCACGCCCGGGTGGGAGGGCGATGTCCTCCTCGAACTGAAGGTCGTCGCCGATGTGGCGCTCGTCGGCTTCCCGTCGGCCGGCAAGTCCAGCCTGATCGCCGCGATCTCGGCCGCGCGCCCCAAGATCGCCGACTACCCCTTCACGACGCTGCATCCGAACCTGGGTGTTGTCCAGGCCGGCGAGGTGCGCTTCACCGTCGCCGACGTGCCCGGTCTGATCGAAGGCGCCAGTGAAGGCCGCGGTCTCGGTCTCGAATTCCTCCGTCACGTCGAGCGCTGCACCGCACTCGTGCACGTGCTCGACTGCGCGACCCTCGAGCCCGGTCGCGACCCGCTCACCGACCTCGACGTGATCCTTGCCGAGCTGGGTGCGTACCCCGTGCCCGAAGATCAGCTGCCACTGCTCGAGCGCCCGCAGCTCATCGCCCTGAACAAGATCGATGTGCCCGAGGGGCGCGAGCTCGCCGACTTCGTGCGGCCCGAGCTCGAGTCGCGCGGTTATCGCGTGTTCGAGATCTCCACCGTCGCCCGCGAGGGCCTGCGTGAGCTGACCTTCGCTTTGGGTGAGGTCGTTGCCCAGCACCGCGCCGAGCTGGCCGCGAAGCCCGCACCCGAACGCATCGTTCTGCGTCCGCGGGGCGAAAAAGAGAAGGACTACACGATCCGCGTCGAGGGCGGCACGTACGGCAACATCTATCGCGTGCTGGGCGACAAGCCCGTGCGCTGGGTGCAGCAGACCGACTTCCAGAACGAAGAGGCCGTGGGCTACCTGGCCGATCGTCTCGCGAAGCTCGGAGTCGAAGACGGCCTTGTCCGTGCCGGCGCCGAGCCGGGTTCGACCGTCGTCATCGGCGAGGGCGACGGCGTCGTCTTCGACTGGCAGCCGACGCTGAGCTCCGCGGCCGAACTCATGACCGCACCCCGCGGTATGGACCCCCGCCTTGACATGAACACGCGACGCACCACGTCGCAGCGCCGCGAGCGCTATCACGAGCGGATGGATGCCAAGGCAGACGCCCGCGCCGAGTTCGAGGTGCAGCGGCTCGCCGCCGTGGAACGTGGCGAGGTCGAGGGGGACGCGTGAGTACCCTGCACCGCGCCGATATCGCCTCGGCAAAGCGCATCGTCGTCAAGGTCGGCTCGTCGTCGATCAGCGGGGATCAGGCAGCAACGATCGATGCCATCGTTTCGGCCCTCGCCGACGTTCACGCACGAGGCACCGAAGTGGTGCTCGTGTCGTCGGGTGCCATCGCGACCGCGCTGCCGCTCCTGAGCCTCGAGGGTCGACCTACGGATCTCGCGACGCAGCAGGCCGCTGCCGCCGTCGGGCAGAACGTTCTCATGTGGCGCTACCAGACGAGTCTCGACCGCTTCGGAGTGCTTGCCGGGCAGGTGCTGCTCACGGCCGGCGACCTCGAGAACGCCACGCCCCGCTCGAACGCACGCCGGGCGATGGAGCGGCTCCTGGGCCTGCGCATCCTGCCGATCGTCAACGAGAACGACACCGTCGCGACGCACGAGATCCGATTCGGCGACAACGACCGCCTTGCGGCGCTGGTCGCCGAACTGATCGGCGCCGATGCGCTTGTGCTGCTCAGCGACATCGAGAACCTCTACACGCGGCCCCCCGGCCAGCCCGGCGCACGAGCGATCGAGCGTGTGACGTTCGGCGACGATCTGAGCGGGTACGAGTTCGGATCCGTCGTCGTCAATAGCGTCGGCACCGGGGGAGCGGCCACCAAGGTCTCGGCGGCACGTCTCGCCACGGCGGCCGGCGTCGGCGTGCTGGTCACGAGTGCCGCCCGCGTCGCGGATGCACTGAGTGGTGCCCCCATCGGAACCTGGTTCGAGCCCGACCCGCGGGCGACCCCCGCGACACCGACCGGTCCCGTTCGCACAGCGCCGACGAGCGCGAACCTGCCCGTTGCGGCTGCCGACGCCCCCGCCGGCAGCGCCGAGCCCGTCGATACACTGGGCTGATGACCAGCACCGCCTCCAGCGCTACGTCGAGCATCCCTGGCGACGAGTCTTCTTCGGACACCTGGGGTGAAACGACGGCCCGCGATCGGATGCGCCTGGCGAAGTCTGCCTCCCGCAGCATCGGTCTGCTCGGTGACGGCGACAAGGCCGGCATGCTCCGGGCCATCGCAAACGCGATCGACGAGGCATCCGATCGGATCATCGCCGCGAACGACGAGGATCTGGCGCGCGGTCGCGCGACGGGGCTGTCGGAGTCGTTGCAGGATCGTCTGCGATTGGATGCTTCGCGCGTAGCCGCCCTCGCTGAGGCCGTGCGCGCCGTCGCCGATCTTCCGGATCCTGTCGGCCGGCTGCTGGATGAGCGGGTGCTGCCGAATGGCGTCGTGCTGCAGAAGGTCAGCGTGCCGTTCGGTGTCGTGGGTTCGATCTATGAGGCTCGGCCGAACGTGACGGTCGACATCGCGGCCCTCGCGCTGCGTTCCGGCAACGCGGTCGTACTCCGCGGCGGGTCGGCTGCTGAGAAGTCCAACGCCGCTCTGGTCGACATCATGCGCACCGCGTTGGCCGACCGGGGCATCGACGCAGAAGCCATCCAGACCGTCGACGACTTCGGCCGTGAGGGTGCCCGCGAGCTCATGCAGGCGCGCGGGCTCGTGGACGTCCTCGTTCCCCGGGGCAGCGCTCAGCTGATCGAGACGGTTGTGACCGAGTCATCCGTTCCCGTCATCGAGACCGGTGCTGGTGTGGTGCACATCGTGCTCGACGAGTCGGCGCCGCTCGAGTGGGCCCGCGACATCGTCGTCAACGCGAAGGTGCAGCGCCCGAGCGTGTGCAACGCCGTCGAGACCGTGCTGGTCGTGGGGTCTGCCGCCGAGCGCGTCTTGCCGACCGTGGCCGCGGCACTTCGGGAGCAGGGGGTGACGGTGCACGGCGACGCGCGAACTGCCGCTCTGGTTTCGGATGTCGTCCCCGCGACCGACGAGGACTGGTCTACCGAGTACGGCACTCTGGATATCTCGATCCGCGTCGTCGAGGACCTCGACGACGCGCTCGCGCACATCCGTGAATACTCGACCGGTCACACCGAGTCGATCATCACGGATGACGACGCTCACGCCGAGCGGTTTCTGGCCGAGGTGGACGCCGCGGTTGTGATGGCCAACGCATCCACGCGATTCACCGACGGTGGCGAATTCGGCTTCGGTGCCGAGGTGGGAATCTCGACTCAGAAGTTGCACGCGCGGGGACCCATGGGGCTTCCCGAATTGACGAGCACCAAGTGGCTCGCGCGCGGTGCCGGGCAGACCCGCCGATAGTTCTCTAGACTGGCACGACACGCCCACACCCGAACGGAGCATGAGAATGACGCTTGTCACGACGATCCTGGCCGCGGCCGAAGAGGGTCACCACGGCAACGTCGCGCTGGAGACGGTGGTTTTCTTCTTCATCGCCATCGCGGTCTTCGCAGCTCTCGGTCTTGTGGTCTTCTCCTACCGCGACGTGGCGAACCGCCACGCGGGCAAGGCTCAGGCGTTCGCCCAGAGCCACGGCACGGCAGCTGATCACGGGGCAATCGATCACGGGACGGCGAGCGGCCACTAGGTCGGGCATGACGACGGACGCAGGGGAGCGGCCCCGGATCGGGGTGATGGGCGGCACGTTCGATCCCATCCACCACGGTCACCTGGTCGCCGCCAGCGAGGTCGCAAGCCACCTCGGCCTCGACGAGGTCATCTTCGTTCCGACGGGAACGCCCTGGCAGAAGCAGAAAGTCAGCGATAGCGAACATCGTTACCTGATGACGGTCATCGCGACCGCTTCCAACCCGGGATTTACGGTCAGCCGCGTCGATATCGATCGTGGTGGCCCGACCTACACGATCGACACGTTGCGCGATCTTCGGACGCTACGGCCCGATGCAGACCTTTTTTTCATCTCGGGCGCGGACGCGGTAGCGCAGATTCTCAGTTGGAGGGACCATGATGAGCTGTGGAACCTCGCGCACTTCGTCGCCGTGAGTCGCCCCGGACATGTCCTGGACACCGGGGGACTTCCGAGTGAGGTCGTGAGTCAACTCGAGATTCCCGCACTCGCGATTTCGTCGACGGACTGTCGCGAGCGAGTCCACCGGGGTGACCCGGTGTGGTATCTCGTTCCTGACGGGGTCGTTCAATACATCAGCAAGCATCATCTCTATCGGAGCAACGCATGAGCACACCCGAGCAGCCGCTGACGCGGAAGAAGCTCCGCGAACTGCACGCGACCGGGTCACTTCCCGTTCAGAACGAGGCGTCGAACGCGGACGATGAGATCGACGAAGACACCTACGTCGCGGCCACTCCGCCGCCTGCTGCCCCGCTCGCGCGCGCAGCCACTCCTGCCTTCACCCCGCCGGCGCCCATGCCCGACGCCCACGTCGATCTGGGCGTCTCGCCCCTGACCCGTCGGCAGGCGCGCGAGCAGGAGCGCATCCGCACGGCGTCCGTCCCCGTCATCACGCCCGATGTCATCGCCGCCCAGATGCCTGTCTCGGCTCTCGGCGAGCCCGCCCCGGCGCGGTACACGCCGTTCTCGGCACCCGCCGCCTCCGGCGCTGCAGTTGCCGAACCCGCGGTGAAGGACAAGAAGTCCGATGACAAGAAGTCGGATGACAAGAAGTCGGATGACAAGAAGTCGGATGACAAGAAGTCCGATGGCAAGAAAGCGGATGCCAAGAAGGCGGATGCGACGAAGGACCCTGATGCCGAGGCATCCGATTCTTCCCGTGACGACAGCTCGCACGACGACGACAACGCACGCGGCATCGACGCGGCGCCCGTCGCGACGGTCGACCCGCAGTTCGGTGCACACCTGCTGAAGGACGAAGAGATCTCGACGAAGCTGCCTGCTTCGTTCGATGAGCTCATCGTCCGGAACTCGTCGTCGAAGGGGGCGATCGGTGCGTCGAGCGCGTTGATCCTGTCGCAGACGCCCAACATGCCCCCGCTGTCCGGCCCCGTGAATGCGACGGGTGAGGTGCTCATCACGGGCACGTTCCATCTGCCCGACGGTCTCGGATCCGCCGGTGGCGACCCGCGTTCGACGGACGGCAAAGACGTCGATTCGGTTCTCATCGACGGTGAACTGCCCGCTTCGTCCTCGCCGACGCCCATCGCCGCGAGTGCCGCGATCAGCACGGTGCGCGGCACGGGCGAAATCATCCGCCCGCCGGCGCCCGAAAAGGGCGGCCGACTCCTTTTCTCCCTGGCGATCACGGCGGGCGTTCTGGCGCTCGCGCTCGTGGGCGTCCTCATCCTCGCTTTCGTGAATGGTGCTCTTTAATGCCCGCAACTGAACAAGCACGTGAACTCGTGCAGATCGCTTCGGCCGTCGCCGATGCCAAGGGCGGCGAGGATCTGGTCGCACTGGATGTCTCGGGCCCGCTCCCGCTCGTCGACGCCTTCCTGCTCGTCACGGGGCGCAACGAGCGCAACGTCGGTGCGATCGCCGACGCGATCGAGGACCGACTGCACGAGGCTGGCGTCAAGCGTCTGCGCCGTGAGGGACGTCAGGAGGGCCGCTGGGTCCTGCTCGACTTCGGTGACCTCGTCGTGCACGTCTTCCACGAGCAGGAGCGCGTGTACTACGGGCTCGAGCGTCTGTGGAAGGACTGCCCGGTCATTCCGATCGAGCTCCCGACCCCGGCCGCCGCGGCAGCCGAGTAGGCCTCGCGCGTTCCGCGCGGTTGCGGCATCCGTCCCGATTCGAGTGGACGCTTCGGATGTAGTAATCTAGCGGGGTTGCCCTGGCTCGTCCGGGGTAGTGTTTGGGCCTGTGGCGCAGCTGGTAGCGCACCTGCATGGCATGCAGGGGGTCAGGGGTTCGAGTCCCCTCAGGTCCACAACATTTCGACAAGCGCCTCCTCGCGGGGCGTTTGTCATTTCATCGGCACACGGGTCGTTATCCCGTCAATACCTGACCTTTTTCGCCCCGCTCTGAAACGATGAGGCGACGGTGAGTGGGAGCGAGGAACGAATGTGGCCGAGGAACTTTCGACCGGTGACCGCGTGAGCTGGGGCACTCCGCAGGGACGCACCCGCGGAACGGTGGTGGAGCGAAAAACGAGCGACTTCGCGTTCGCCGGTCAGCACTTCACCGCGACGTCCGACGAGCCGGCGTACATCGTGGAGTCCGAGAAAAGCGGGAAACAGGCCGCGCACAAACGCTCGGCTCTGCGCAAGCTGAAGAGCTGACGCGTTCTGAGGTCGGGCTCGGGCTCGCGCGGGTCTCCTCGGTTATCGGGCGCCCGCGATAACGTCGCTCGTGTGACCTTGCTCTCGAACGATGCCGTGACGCAGTTCGCCGTGTTGGATGCGCTCTTGGCGGGCGCCTATGAAACGGGGATGCCTGTGGCCGACGCGCTCCGCGCCGGTGACTTCGGGATCGGATGCTGCGACCGCCTCGGCGGCGAAGTGGTGATCGTCGACGGGCGGGCGTACGAGTGCACCGTCGACGGTCCGCCGACGCAGATGGCAGAGACGGACATCCTGCCGTTCGTGGATGTCGCGCCCCTCCCGGACGTCATCTCGACGCGGGTCGAGATGCTCGATCTCGCGGGGTTGACCGCGCAGGTCGAAGGAGTGCTGCTGAGTCGGAACCTGTTCCATACCGTGCGGATCGACGGGATGATGGCCTCGGTGCGCGTGCGGGTGACGCCGAGACAGCACCACCCGCTTCCGCCTCTGACCGAGGTGACTCGTGAGCAGGTCGAGACCGTGCTGACCGAACGGACCGGAACGCTGGTGGGGTTCTGGGCGCCGCGGATCTATCAGGGCATCGCGGTTGCTGGACTGCACCTGCACTTCTTGGCCGAGGACCGGCTCGACGGCGGACACGTGCTGGACGTTACGGTCGGCGCGGGGGAGCTGCGCATCGCCGCGTTCGCTCGGCTCGACCTGCACCTGCGCGTCGATGAGCTGTTCTTACGGACCGAGCTGACCCACGACGCCGACCACCGCATCGTGGCGGTCGAGGGTGGCGCCGCGGGCTGAGGTGCCCGCCGCTCAGTGCGTTTCGACTCGCTGCGCTCGCTCAACGAGCGGTGCTCGCGGGGTCAGACGGCGAGAGAGCGTTCCAGCGGTGTGAGGGCCAGGATGCCCGAACGCGCCAGCTCGATGGCTGCCGAGACGGCGCCCGTCGAGACGACATCGCCTCCGAGGTTGGATGCGACGAGCTCAGGCGGCGGCACGTGGAGCGCGCCGGAGAGTCCGGCCCGGGCGGCAACGAGCACGTCCGCGATGCCGGCGGACACGGCGCCAGAGATGACGATCATCCGCGGGTCGAGCAGACTCGCGAAGACGCCGGTGACGCGCGCGAGCATCTGGCCGACGCGGTCCACGATGGTCAGGGCGAACTCGTCGCCGGAAGCCGCGAGCTCGAAGACGACACGTCCCGTCACTTCGCTCGGTGGAATACCGACCAGCGGATGCTCCAGCGGTACCTCACCCGCGGCGATGGCCTCGCGCGCCCACTCCGCTGCCCGGTACCCGAGTCCCCACGCTCCCTCGACGCCCGAGACCTGGTCGAAGGCGATCATCTCGCCGACGCCGCCGTGAGCGCCTCGCAAGAGGCGCCCATCCACGACGACCCCCGCTCCGAGGCGTTCGCCGGCGAGAAGCGTGACGTAGTCGCGGCATCCTCGGGCAACGCCCAGGCTGCCCTCGGCGACGGCCGCGAGCGAGGCGTCGTTCTCGACGCGTACGAGCGGAACCCAGGCGCGGAACATGTCGATCAGGTCCGGATTCATCCGCTGCCAGAAACCGTCGTGATGCGTGGGGGAGACGCCCTCCGAATCCACGGGGGCCGGAACGCCGGCGCAGAGGGCGATGACGTCGCCACGCTCGAGGCCCGCTACCCCGAGCGCATCGTCCACCGCGGTCGCCATCACGGCGCGACGTCGGGAGATGGAGTCGTCGTCGAGCATGAGATGTTCACGTGCGAGGACTGCGCCGCGCAAGTCCGCGATGGTCGTCGTCACGTGCGCGCGACCCGCATCGAGTCCGACGACCACGCCGGCGTCCGCACAGAATTCGAAGCGGCGTGCCGGTCGGCCCTTGCTGTAGTCGCCCACCTCGCGGGCATTGGGGAGTTCCCTGATCAGAGCACGTTCGACCAATTCGTCGAGCGCGTCGATCGTGGTGGAACGGGTCAGGCCGACCGCTGGCATCGCCTCGCCCGCGGTGAAGGATTCGGCGTCCCACGCGTAGTGGAGCAGTGCGTCGAGGCTGGCGCGGCGCGGGGCCGAAACCCGCTCGGAGGGCTGTGACAAGGGTCTTGACCTTTCGGGTGCTTCCCTGCATTATTGTCCACATCGACTTGATTCGGTAGATAAATCTAATCGGTGTACAAAGACGTACGACCGCCCACGAGGCGGTAGAAGGGACGATGACGTGCCGAGAATACGGTCACATGCGCTACGTCTGACGGTAGCCGCGCTGGGAATCGCTCTGGCGGGCGGGACGCTCGCAGGATGCTCATCGGGCGGGCCCACCGAGATTCGGTTCCACCTGAGCAAGCCCGAGGCGATCCCGTATTTTCGCGAGCTGATCGCGGAGTACAACTCGTCGCAGGACGACGTGCGCGTCGTCTTCGACACCTCCTCGAACCTGCAGGCGGGCTTTCTGCGCGGCAACCCGCCCGATCTCGGCCTGTTGAACTACAACATGGAGATGTCGCGCTTCATGGAGCGCGGCGCCCTCAGCGACCTGAGCGACATGCCCGAGGCCGACCGGATCCTGCCGGAGGTGCAAGAACTCGTCGACCAGTACGCGACCTACCCCGGGCGCACGAGCGTGCTGCCGTACTCGGTCATGGCGGCATCCGTCATCTACAACGTCGACATCTTCGAGCAGCAGGGTCTCGAGGTTCCGCAGACGTGGGACGAGCTGATCGCGGTGTGCGACCAGCTGCAGGCCGCCGGTATCACCCCGTTCTACGGCACCTTCAAGGACCCCTGGACGGTTGCTCAGGGATGGTTCGACTACACCGTCGGCGGCAGCGTCGACGTCGCGGCGTTCTACGACGAGATGAACGAACTCGGCACCGAGGTCGGTCCCGATTCCCCCGTCTCGTTCGAGCGGACCCTGCTCGAGCCGGTCGACCGGATGACCATGCTCGCCGAAACGTACACCAACCCCGATGCGGCGAGCCGCGGATACGGGGACGGCAACCTCGCCTTCGCGCAGGGGCAGGCGGCCATGTACCTGCAGGGGCCGTGGGCGTTCGGCGAGATCGCGAAGACGTCGCCCGACATGAACCTCGGCACGTTCCCGCTGCCCATGACGGATGACCCGGACGACCTCGAGGTGCGCGTCAACATCGACCTGGCCGCGTGGATCCCTGAGGCCTCGCGTCATCAGGCAGAAGCGCGCGAATTCCTGTCGTACCTGTTCCAGAAGGACGTCATGGATGCCTACAACGCGGCGCAGCTCGGTTACGGCACGACGACGGATGCGGCACCCGTCACCGATCCGCGGATCATCGGCATGAAGGAGTTCTACGACGAGGCCCGCTTCTACCAGGGCGCGTCGAAGGCCATTCCGCTGACCATCCCCACCGAGAACTACATGCAGGGCATCGTGACGGGCGCCGATGCCGAGCGCACGTTGCGCGTCATGGATGCCGACTGGGCGCGACTCGCGCTGCGCCAGTAACAACGCTCACGCGATACCCAACGAAGGGAAGCGACACACAACATGGCCACGACAACGGCGACTCTGATCACGCCAAAAACCCGCGGGCGCACCGCCGCACCCGCGGATACGAAGGTGCCTCGAAAGCGGCGCAAGGTCGAGGGGGTCTACTACTTCTTCCTCCTGCCGAGCCTCATCCTCTTCAGCCTCGCGATCACCCTGCCGGCGATCGTCGGGATCTTCTTCAGTTTCACCAACTCGATCGGGTTCGGCGACTGGGAGTTCATCGGGCTCATCAATTACATCGCGCTCTTCTCCGACCCCGCGATCCTGCAGAGCTACCTGTTCACCTTCGGATTCGCGACCGTGACGGTGCTGGCGGTTAACGTGCTCGCGTTCCTGCTGGCGGTGGGACTGACCTCGCGCATCCGCTTCAAGACCGCGCTCCGGACGATCTTCGTGATCCCGATGGTGATCTCGGGAATCGTCATCGCGTTCGTCTTCAACTTCCTGTTCTCGAACTCGGTGCCGGCCCTCGGGCAGGCCGTGGGAGTCGGATGGCTGAGCGAGAGCATCCTCGCCAACCCCGACCTCGCCTGGGTCGCCGTCGTGATCGTGACCGCGTGGCAGGCGATCCCGGGCACGCTGCTGATCTACATCGCCGGGCTGCTGTCCATCCCCGGCGACGTCTACGAGGCGGCCGAACTCGACGGTGCCGGCAAGCGCCAGCAGTTGTGGCGCATCACCCTGCCGCTCGTCGCCGGATACGTGGTGATCAACGTCATCCTCGGCTTCAAGAACTTCCTGAACGCCTACGACATCATCGTCGGTCTGACCAACGGCGGTCCGGGTACCTCCACCCGAAGCATCGCGATGACGATCGTGACGGGCTTCACCGGTGGCGACTACGCCTACCAGATGGCGAACGCGACGATCTTCTTCGTCATCGTCGTCGCGATCTCGCTCATTCAGCTGCGGCTGACGCGCGGAAGGAACGTGTTCTGATGACTGTTCAACCAGCCCTGGCGGTCGAGGACATCGACGCCGAACGAACACTCGCGGGCGACTCGCCGCGCAAGGCCAGCCGTGGTCGATCCGCCATGGAGCGGGTCAACTGGTCGAACACAATCGTGCTCGCGCTGTGCACCATCACGGTTCTCATTCCGCTCTACGTGACCCTCTCGATGGCGTTCAAGACGCAGTCGCAGGCGGTCGACGGCAATGCGTTCTCGCTGCCGAACCCGTTCAGCGTCGAGGGTTTCGTCACCGCCTGGAACCTCACGAACTTCCCGCTGGCTTTCACGGTGTCGGTGCTCATCACGGCGGGGACCGTGGTCGGCACGATCGTGCTGGCCGCATGGGCGTCCTTCGCGATCTCTCGAAACTGGGACCGCAAGCTCTTCCGGTATTCGTTCTACTACCTGCTGGCGGCGATGTTCCTGCCGTTCCCCGTCGTCGCGCTGCCGCAGATCCAGCTGACCGGACTGCTGGGCCTCGACAACCCCGCCGGGGTCGCGCTGTTGCACATCATGTTCCAGCTGAGCTTCAGCATCCTGCTCTTCACGGCCTTCTTGCGGTCGATCCCGGCGGAGCTGGAGGAGAGCGCTCGGATCGACGGCGCGTCCACCTGGCAGACGTTCTGGCGGCTGATCTTCCCGTTGCTCGCTCCGATGAGTGCCACGGTCGGCATCTTCGCCTTCCTCGCCTCGTGGAACGACTTCATGATGCCGTCGCTGATCATCTCGGACCCCGGGCTGCAGACCCTCCCGGTCGTCCAGAGCATCTTCCAGACGCAGTTCAGCAACAACTACAACGTCTCGTTCGCGTCGTACCTGATGGCGATGGCGCCGGCGATCGTCGTCTATCTCTTCACCCAGCGCTGGGTGATGGAGGGCGTGACCCAGGGCGCCGTCAAGGGCTGACGCCCCGGCGACGCGGGACAGAAACCCGCACCGCACCGCACAACCTCGATGAAAGGACCCGTTCTCTGATGAGCCAGGCAGTCTCCCCGATCCCCGACCTTCGCGCCCACGCGTCGCCCGATGCCGCGCCGTGGTGGCGCCAGGCCGTGGTCTACCAGGTCTATCCGCGCAGTTTCGCGGACACGGATGGGAACGGCCTCGGCGATATCGCGGGAATCACATCCCGCGCCGACTATCTCGACGAACTCGGGGTGGATGCCGTGTGGCTGAGCCCGTTCTATCCGTCGGCGCTGGCAGACGGTGGGTACGACGTCGCGGACTATCGGGACGTCGATCCGAAGCTCGGCACCCTCGCCGACTTCGACGAGATGGTGGCCACGCTGCACGCACGGGGCATTCGCGTCGTCGTGGACATCGTGCCGAACCACACGTCCGACCTGCACGAGTGGTTCCAGGAGGCGCTGCTCGCCGAGCCCGGTTCGCCCGCGCGAGAGCGCTACATCTTCCGCGAGGGGACGGGACCGGATGGCTCGCTTCCCCCGAGCGACTGGGTTTCAGCCTTCGGGGGGCCGGCCTGGGAGCGTGTGCCCGACGGTCAGTGGTACCTGCATCACTTCGCGGTCGAGCAGCCGGACCTCAACTGGTCGAACCCGGAGGTGCGCGCCGACTTCGTGCAGACACTGCGGTTTTGGTCCGATCGCGGGGTCGATGGATTCCGGATCGATGTTGCCCACATGCTCACGAAGGACCTCGCCGAGGTGCTGCCGTCTCAGGCCGAACTGGACGCGATGCCTCGGGACGGACAGCACCCCACGATCGACCGGGACGACGTGCACGAGGTATACGCCGAATGGCGCACGGTCTTCGACTCGTATGACCCCCCGCGAACCGCTGTCGCCGAGGCGTGGGTCGATCGGGTGAGGGTTCCGCTGTATGCCCGTTCGGAGAGCCTGGGCCAGGCTTTCAACTTCGACCTGCTCGAGGCTGACTTCGATGCGTCGCAGTTTCGCGAGATCGTGACCGCGAACCTCGAGCTGGCCGGGGCTTCGGGATCGTCGAGCACCTGGGTGCTGTCGAATCACGACGTCGTTCGCCACGCGACCCGATACGGACTGCCGGATGCCGAGCGGGGTGCCGACGGGCGCCCGAGCCGCAAGCACGGGCAGGAATGGCTCCTTTCGGGCGGGCGAGAGCCCGAACTCGACCGCGAACGCGGCGAACGACGCGCTCGCGCGGCGACGCTGTTCGTGCTGGGGTTGCCCGGCTCGGCCTACCTGTATCAGGGCGAAGAACTCGGTCTGCACGAGGTCGCCGAGATCGAGGACGGTCAGCGCCAGGACCCGACGTTCTTCCGCAGCCCCGGGTTCGACCTCGGACGGGACGGATGCCGCGTGCCACTGCCGTGGGAGGCATGCGGTCCGTCCTTCGGATTCGGGTCGGGCGAAGCACACCTGCCACAGCCGGAATGGATGGGGGAATATGCGGTCGATCGCCAGATCGATGACCGCGAGTCGACCCTCACCCTCTACCGTCGTGCTCTTGCCGTGCGCACGGACATTCAGGCGAGCGAGAGCCTCGACTGGATCGAGACCGGGCGCGCCGATGTGCTGCGCTTCGCCCGGCCGAACGGCTGGCAGGTCGTGACGAACTTCGGAGACGAGCCGTACGTGCTCGATGCCGCGGGGTTGTCGGTTGTGCTCGCGAGCGATCCGAACGCGACGCCCGACGTCGTCGCTCCGGCTTCGACGGTGTGGCTCGCGCCCTAGAGAACCCGCGGGTCACTCGAAGTACGTGCGGATCGCGTCGGCCTCCTCGGTGAGCGTCTCTTCCGAAATCAGGTCGGATGCCTCGGACTGCAGCAGCGCCGTCCAGACATCCAAGACCGCCGTCGCCTTCCCGGAGTCGACAAGCGTCTCGGTGAGTTCGGTCTTGGCGTCTTCGACGAGCGCCGCGAAGGTCTCGTTCTCGAGGAACCGCTCCGACAGGATGTTGCCGCCAGCACCGCCAGCACCGCCACCAGCGCCGCCGCCGCCGGCGGCACCGCGCGCGCCCTGGGCAACAGGGCGGTCTGCGCCCTGATCACCCCCGCCCCTGAAGCCCGAATTGCGCACACCGAAGGTCAGGTTGAGGTCCCAGGTCACGACGCTCATCAGGCCCGTGTCGGCGTCGTAGTACAGGTACGAGTTGTTGCCCGGGCCATCGATGTCGTCGTAGTTGTCGACGAGCTCTTGGAAGGCCAGGTATGTCGCGAACGCTTCGACATCGAGATGCTGTGACAGCTCGGCCGCGAATGTCGCGTCGTCGGCCTCGTTGATGAATTGCAGGAAGTCGATGAGCGGTGTCAGGTCGCTCTCGCCCGCCTCCTGGTCGAAGACATCCGTGTAGGCGTCGGGGTCTTCGCCGCGGTAGCTGTAGTCGCCGCCGGTCTCGGCCTTGTACAGCCCGCCCGACGTGGTTCCGTACTCCTGCTCGAGCCAGCCGTCCGACGGTTTCTGCACCGCCAGGCGCAGCTGCGCGGTACCGCCGTTGACGGTGAAGCGCGTGGCCGTGGCGTTCTCGGTCGCGAGTCCGGTCTCATCCAGCAGCGTCAACGCGACGGCCTCGTTGAGTGAGGACGCCGACACATTGCCGCGGATCACGATGTCGGTCTCTCCGTTGAGCGTCTGCCCGTCGACGAATTTGTCAAGACGGATGATCCACGGGAGCGTCGCCGGATCGGCGTCGGTCGAAACACCCCGAAGGGTTGAGTTGCCTTTCAGCTTCAGACCCACGCTTTCGTAGGTGACTCCATCGATCGTGACGGACGCTTCGATCCAGACCTTCTCTCCCGTGTCGAGATACTCCTGGATGGCGTCGCTGATCGTCGTTTCGTCGACCTCGAGCGACACGTCGTGGAGGCTCGAGGCATCCCAGAGGGCAGCTGTCGACACATCGGTGTCCACCGAGGCTTCCGTTGACGTCGACGAGGTCGTCGTCGAAGACGAGGTTGTCGTCGCGGCGCTGCATGAGGCGAGCGCGAGACTTCCGGAGAGCACGACGGCCGCGGCGATCAGTGCGGTGCGGCGGGGCAGGCGAGAGGTGGCGTCCATGCAGATATGACAGCGGCTGTTGATGTGGCTTCCGTCAGCGAAGGTGATGAACGAGTTATGGGTCCCGGTATCAGGGCGCCGTACATCATCGACGCATAGGGAGCGAATAGAGCTGGCCAAGAGTCCCCGGATACTTCTGGGCTCATGAAACCTTCACGATCCGAAAACCGCCGCCGGCGACTCAGCCGGAAGACGCGGACCATCATCATCTCGTCGGCCTTGGCGGTCGTGCTCGTCCTCGGTGGCGGCGCGGCCTGGGCCGCCGATCGATTCTTGATCGCGCATGTCGAGATCTCCGACGTATCGGCATACGAGGCGGCCCAGACCTCGACGGACGCGACCGAGACCGACACGACGGATGCCGGAACGGTCACACTCACGGACACGGCGTACAGCGACGGCGAGACGAGCGTGACGATCTCGACGGTCGTCACGGGCACCGGCGACGACACGGTGACGTACTACGTCGCGGATGTGGTGCTCGGCGACGCGACCGACCTGCGATCCGCGTTCGCCAACAACCAGTTCGGGGAGAACATCACCGAAACGACCAGCGGGATCGCGGAAGACAATGACGCGGTCTTCGCGATCAACGGTGACTACTACGGGTTCCGTAACACGGGCATCGTGATCCGCAATGGCGTCGTCTACCGTGACGAGCCTGCCCGAGAGGGCCTCGTGTTCTACACGGACGGCACCATTTCGGTGTACGACGAGACCACGACCACGGCCGATGAGCTCCTCGCCGACGGCGCCTGGAACACCCTGAGCTTCGGTCCGGCGATCGTGTCCGACGGGGCGGTCATCGAGGGCATCGAAGACGTCGAGATCGACACGAACTTCGGCAATCACTCCATTCAAGGAGAGCAGCCCCGCACGGCGGTCGGCGTCATCGATGACAACCACCTCGTGTTCGTCGTCGTTGACGGACGCGACGCGGGTTACAGCCGTGGCGTCACGCTGACAGAGCTCGCCGACATCATGCTCTCGCTCGGCGCGACGACCGCGTACAACCTCGACGGTGGGGGCTCATCGACGATGTACTTCAACGGCGAGGTCCTCAATCAGCCATCCAACGGTGGCGAGCGCGGCACCAGCGACATCCTGTACGTGGCCGGCTCCGACGGGACCGAGTGACGACATGATCGTGGTCATCCCCGCCTATGAACCAGGCCACGCTCTCGTCCGCGTCGTGCAAGGGCTGCTCCTCGAGCGTCCGTGTCTCGAGCTGTTCGTCGTCGACGACGGCAGCGGGCCGCGCTATGCGCCTATCTTCGATGCCGTTCGAGCCGCGGGCGGTGTGGTCCTGTCGCATCCCCGCAACCGAGGGAAGGGCGTGGCCCTGAAGAGCGTGTTCCGTCATCTGCTGAACATCGGGGCATCGGGACCGATCGTCACGGCGGACGCCGACGGCCAGCACCGGGTCGATGACATTCTGCGTGTCGCCGACGCGGTCACCGCGGGCGACGATCGCACGATGGTGCTCGGATGCCGCGGCTTCACCGGCCCGGTACCCCTGCGCAGCCGTCTGGGCAATGCGGCATCGCGTGTGCTCTTTCGTCTCGGTGCCGGCTGGTCGTTGAGCGACACGCAGACCGGACTGAGGGGCATCCCGGATGCCATGTTGCCGTGGATCCTCGATCAGGTGGGGGAGAGGTTCGAGTACGAGCAGAACGTCCTTCTCCGGCTGCACGAGGCCGGATGGCGTGTCCGCGAGCTATCGATCGCGACCGTCTACGAACCGCACAATCCGACGAGTCACTTCCGTCCCGTGGTCGACTCGCTGCGAGTCTTCGTCCCGCTCGTGTGGTTCGCCGGGTCCTCTTTCCTGGCGTTCCTGCTCGACACCGTCGCGCTCGTGGTGTTCGTCTCGATCACGGGGCTGCTGATCCCGTCCGTGATCGCCGCGCGGCTACTGAGCGCGACGGTGAACTTCGCGATGAACCGCAGGGTCGTCTTCCGTGCCCAGAGCGGACGACGCGCCCTCTGGCGCCAAGGGGTCCGCTATGGGCTGCTCGCGACAGCTCTGCTGGCGTCGAACGTTGTGTGGATGTCCTTCCTGACTGACGCAGGTCTGCCGCTTCTCCTCGCCAAGGTCATCACCGAGGGGATCCTCTTCGTGACCGCCTACCAGGCACAGCGAACATTCGTCTTCGCGGCGGGTCGTGCTCGCTCCGGCGAGAAGGCAGCACCCGACGACGAAGACAACAACGGAGCAGAGGCGCCGCATAACAAACGCATAGCACCCATTGTTCGGATGGAAGAAGACCCACACCTGGCAGGGAGAACCTCATGACCACCTCGACGATCGTCCTCATCGGCATCGACCTCATCGCCGCGCTCCTCTTGAGCCTCGGCATCTACTATCGCCGGCACCGCCGCCGCGACCTCGTCGTCGCGTTCCTCGGCGTCAACGTCGGTGTGCTGGCCGTCGCCTCCGTGCTCGGCACAGCCGAGGTGGCCCTGGGTCTCGGGCTCGGACTGTTCGGCGTGCTGTCGATCATCCGCCTGCGCTCGTCCGAGATCTCGCAGCGCGAGGTCGCTTACTATTTCGCGGCCCTGGCGATCGGGCTGATCTGTGGTCTGCCGCAGAGCACTCCGTGGTTCGCCGGGACCCTCGTCGTGCTGATCCTCGTCGTGATGTGGGGTGCGGACCACCCGGCCTTGTTCGCTCGAAGCAGGCATCAGATCGTCGACGTCGACCGCGCCATCACCGACGAAGATGCGCTGCGCGCCGAGCTCGAGCAGCGTTTGGAATGCACCGTGACATCGCTGACCGTGCAGCGACTCGACCTCGTGAACGACACGACCACCGTCGATGTGCGGTTTCGTCGCGACGCCGTCCGCAGGGCACCGCGACGTTCCCCAGGGCGGACGTTCGCCGACGCGCCGGCCGCAGAGTCCCTGGCGGTGCGCTGATGCCCGGCGCCGACGCCCTGGCCCGTTTCGAGGCGATCGGACTGGATGATCTGGTGGCCGAGGCCTCCCTCATGACCCGCGTGGATCGCAAGTACGTCGTGCCGCGGGCAGAACTGCCGGCCGTGCTCGGGCACCTGAACGAGCAGACACGTGTTCTCGAGATCGATGGCGAGCGGCGCTTCGGCTATCACTCGGTCTACTTCGACACCCCCGATCTGCTGAGCTTTCGGATGGCCGCGCATCCGCGGCGGCGTCGGTTCAAGGTCCGGACGCGCCGGTACACCGATGTCGGGACCGCGTTTCTCGAGATCAAGACCCGGGGCGCGCGCGGCGCGACGGTCAAGGAGCGCACCGAGTACCCGCCCTCGGCCGCCGATCTGTTGACCAGAGGTGCGCGGACGGATGTCGCGTCGGCCCTCGCGGCCGTGGGTGTGGAACCCGGCCGGGTCACGGAGCTCGGCCCGATCCTCGCCACGCGGTATCGCCGCGCGACGCTACTTGCCGCCGATGCGGTCGCCCGGGCGACGGTCGACACCGACCTCGAATGGATCGAGGCCGACGGCCGCGCCCTTCGACTGCCTCACCTCGCGATCGTCGAGACCAAATCCGGGTCCGCGGCATCGGATGTCGACCGACTGCTCTGGCGGCTGGGGCACCGCCCGACCTCGGTCAGCAAGTACGCGACGGGTCTGGCGGCGCTCCGTCCAGAGCTGCCGCGGAATCGCTGGGCACGGCTATTGCGTGATTCCTTCGCCTGATCCTCGCGACCGCCACCTTGTCGGCTGCGACTAACCCGGGGTCAGCCGGCGACGATTCCCTGCCAGATACCCGCCGCCCAGCCGAGCTGTGCGGGTCCGCATCCACCCGATGCCTGCGTTGCGCCGCGAGTGGCGGCCATGCAGTTGGCGAGCAGCTCGGGGTTCTTGTTGAACAAGGTTTGGTACGAGGGCGACGCGGTCATCTGCTTCCACACGCGGAACTGATACTGATGCGCGAGTTCGTGCGTCATGCCCCAGACCTTCGTCACGTAGGGCCAGTTGGCGACCGCGGACGACACCATGATCGTCCCGTTGCTGCTCGCACACGCGGGAGCCGTCACCCCGCCGCAATTGCCGTCGTATTCGACGAGCGCATAGCCTCCGCCGCCGACGTTGTTCAGGATCGCGCGCATCTCGGCGAACCATCCGGCGCTGCCACCCCCTGTCGAGGGCGACGAACTCGTTCCGCGAGTCACGGGAGCGGAGTATGACCGCGCTGCTGCCTCGGCGGCCTTCCGGCGTAACTCAGCCTCGTAGGCCTTGACCTTCGCGTCGACCTCGCTCGTCGCGCGCTGGACGGCTGCGGTCGGTTCGGCATAAGTCCCGGCGTCGGCGGGCGCCGCCGTCACGGTGGCCTGCGCGTCCAGGGCGGCCTGGCGTTGCGAGTCCACATCCACCTTGTTCGCGGCCGTGTCGAGGGCGGTCCGGAGGGCAGCGATCGCCTCGACGAAGGTGACCCGCGCGGCCGCCGCTTCGGACAGAGCGGATGCTTCGGTGTTCTCTTCGTCGATCGTTGTGCGCAGCGCAGTCAATGATGCCTCGGCATCCGTGATCTGCGTTTCGAGAGCGAGCATCCGTGACTCGCGGACGTCGGCCACGGCATTCAGCTCGGCGACTTTGATCGTTCCGAGCGTGATCGTGAAGACCGCGATGCCCGACACCACGATCAGCGTCCAGGACGAGGCCCTCACTCGAGAAACCCCTCCGTCGAACCCAGTGCGGCCCGCGCGTCGTCGTTCTGCGCCCGCCGTTCGGCTGCGCGAGCGGTGAGTTCGTCGACCTGTTCGAGGTGATCCTGGAGGCGCAACTGCAGCAGGGTGATGCGCTCATCGAGCTCGACCAGACGTGCTTCCGCCCGCGTCTGAGCCGTAACCCCGATCCCGAACGCCGCGAGTGTGCACACGACGGCGACACTCGTGAGCAGCGCGACAAGTCGACGACGCCGTGCGCCGGCCCGTTCACGCCGGGGTTCGCGGTCGTCCGGGCGAGTGGACGGGGACGTCTGCGCTGGGCGCCTGTCCTTCGTCTGCTGGAACACGATTCCCCTCCTCGTGACCTCTTCTTGCCCCTGATCCACCGGATTTCGCCGGTCGATGCTCCCCGATCCGGATTCTAGGTCGGACAATGGCGGGAATCGGGGAGGCGCGGCGGCTCGCCACGAGACTCGAACTCGCAACGTTTGTCCGGCGCGCTTACCGAGCAACCGCGCGGCGGTTCGAGAAGATTTCGACGTGGCGACAGGCTCCGTACAACGCGCGCTCGGCGTCGTTGTGTTGACGGCGGTCGTCACGGCGATGCTGGGCGTGGCCGTCGTCGCTCTGCTGCCCCCGATCTGGGTCGCGGCCACGACGCTCGTCGCGGAAGAAGACATGACGACCACGATTCGTGGGGAGCGTGTCGAGGCATCCGTGCCCGTGCCTGCCGGGTGGGCGATGCGGCCCACGTTCGCCGATGAGTCCCGGGTGACACTCACGAGCCCTGACGGTCGGATGCAGGTCGATCTGGCCGTCCGCGATGCGGGTGACCCCGTCGTGACCCTCGGGGACATCGCCCCGCGACCGCTCGATGCCCTCAGCCGCGAGCGAACGGTCGCGGGCCAAGAACTGCTGCACGCCAACACCGCGGACGGCGAACTCATCGTCGGCGTCGTCGTGTCGGGCGACGCCCTGCTGACTTTCGTGTCGGGTCCGCGTCAGGGGTACGACGCCGAACTCGCCGAACTCCTCGCCGAGATCGACGTGAGTCAGATCGGGGTGACCGGGTGATCCGCCGGAAGGTTCTCGCGACGGTGCTCGTCGCCGCGGGAGTCGTCGGTCTGTCGGCCTGTGCACCCGACACTGATCCGTCGTGGACGCCCGTTCAGTGGCCGGTCGTCGGAAGGATGCTGACGGCGCCGCCGCCACCGGTGGACCCCGCGGGCATCGCGCTCGCGTCGCAGCGGATCCGCAACGATGCGGTGCGTGTCGAGGCGCGTTGGGCGTACCTGCCCGGCGCGCAGCCGCTGAACGAGAAGATCGAGGCGACGGTGCGGGCCGCTATCGGCGAGCAGTCCGCGGCGGTCGGGGTCGTGTACGAGCCGCAGGTGTTCGGCGTCGAGGCTGCGCTCGGTGAGCGCGGGTGTGTCGCCGGCGTCACGGCGCTCCCGGCGGCCGACTTGCTGGGGACCGCGACCGACTCGCACACGGTGGTGGTGTGCGAGATCGTGCACGCCGCGGGATCTACGTTCGGCGAACGCCTCCGAGTCGTGCGCGGCTCCGCCACGGCTGTCGAGATGGACCAGATCACGACGCTCTACACGGATGTCGCGACCGGCGCCGTGGGCGACGGTGCGGCGCTGATCGGTGAGACCGATGTGCTGTGGGAAGACGTGGTTTCGATCGCTCGTCGCGCCGCCGGGGGACTGAGCCTGATCGCGGTCGGTCCGCCGTCGGACGAGCAACGCGCTTCGCTCGGGAATGCGCTGCAGGATGCCTCTTTCGTGGGTGGCGAACTCGTCGTGCCGTTGCCGGTGGGCTTCACAGCGCCCGAACTCGAGGGGCTTGCGGGTTGGCAGACGCCTGACGCGGCGCATCCGGTCTGGGTGTCGCTGCCGCGGGAATCCTACGATCCGGCCCTCACGGATTTCGGACGCCTGATCGCGGATGCGCAGGGTCCGTTCGCCGGCCCCGGGACGGCGGGTGCCGCGTTCGATCGAACGCCGTGCGATCTCGTCCCGTGTATGGCCCTCACCTTGGATGACGGGCCGAGCGGGCTGACAGACGGCATCCTCGACGCCCTCCGTGATCGGCACTCGTCGGCGACGTTCTTCATGCTCGGTCGCAACGCCCAGAATAGACCCGACACCGTGCGGCGGGTTTCGGCCGAGGGGCACGAGATTGGCAACCACACCTGGAATCATCCGGATCTGACGAAACTGCCGGACGGACAAATCGCCGCTGAGCTGCAGTCCACGGGCGACCTGCTGCGCTCGCTTTCGGGTCAGGCCGTTTCGACGTTCCGTCCGCCCTACGGTGCGCTGAGCGATCGAGTGCTGGGCGTAGCGGGAATGCCGGCGATCCTGTGGAGCGTCGACACGCGCGACTGGGCCGGGCGCTCCGATGCCGACCTGCTGTCGTATTCCGTGAGCGCCCCCCGCGTCGGCTCGATCATGTTGATGCACGACATTCAGGGTGCGACCGGCCGCGTCATGCCTCAGGTGTTGGACGGCCTGCTCGATCGCGGGTTCAGCCTGGTGACCCTGTCGAAGATCTTCGACGGACAGATCCCTGGCGGGATTGTTCGATACGCACCCTGATCGCGGCGTTCCCGATCGTGGCCCTCCGAGGCGCGGCGGGGGCACTACGGTGAACACGTGAGCTCTGCCCCGCGTTGTCCGCACTGTCGCCACTTCGTCTTCCTGGGCACGCTGACGTGCCCCAACTGCGAGGGCGAGCTCGGTTTCAATCTTCTCGACCGTGCCTTCTACGGCGCACGTCAGGGTCACGCCGTCATCGAGGGCGTGACCTGGTACACCTGCTCGAATCGCGGATGGGGCTGCAACTGGTTGGTGCGTGAGGATGCCGCAGCCGGCAAGTGCTTCGCATGCCGCCTCACGCGCCGCCAGCCGGACAGCAACGACACCATCGCCCTCGAAAAGCTCGGCAAAACCGAGGAAGCCAAGCGCCGCTTGATTCTGCAGCTCGGTGAGCTCGGGCTGCCGATCGTGCCCTGGGATGTGAAAAAGGGCGGGCTCGGGTTCGATCTCGTGTCGAGCCTGTCGTCCGGCGAGCGGGTCGTGATCGGACACGCCAACGGCATCATCACGATCGACCTGGCCGAGAGCCTCGACGATCGGCGCGAGGCTCTGCGCGTGCGGCTCGGTGAGCCCTACCGGACGATGCTCGGTCACCTGCGGCACGAGGTCGGCCACTACTTCCAGAACGTCCTATTGCCGGATGACGCGGCCTGGGATCGATGCCGGGCGCTGTTCGGCGATGAGCGCGCCAGTTACCAGGACGCGATCGCTCGCCACTATTCGCGTGGAGCGCCCGAGGGGTGGAGCGCGTCGTTCATCTCGGAGTACGCCACGATGCATCCGTGGGAGGACTTCGCCGAGACGTTCGCCCACTATCTCCACATCACCGGCACGCTCCAGACGGCCGCCGCGATCGGCATCCATCTGGACGCTGGTGTGACGAACCGCGACACCGACGTCGAACCGTTGGAAAGCTATCGGGACGAGCCGATCCAGCGCCTGCTGACGGACTGGGACTGGATGAGTCAGGCGTTCAACCGCATCAACCGCTCCATGGGTTCGGCGGACCTGTACCCCTTCGAACTGGTCGGCCCCGTGCGTCACAAGCTCGCGTTCGTGCACGACATCGTCACGAAGGCGCCGCTCACGTTGCCCGAGCAGATCGCGTTGGCGCTGCCTCGGGATACCGAGCGGACCTGAGGTCGGCTGGGCGGATTGTTCGGCGGCTCGTCGGGCGTCGCGGTTTGATCAGGGGTACTTCGAAGGCTGGCACCACAGCACGATGAGCGCGACGCCGCCGAAGGGCACGAAGGACAAGAGGATCCAGGCCCAGTGCAAACCGGCGTCGCGCAGGCGCCGCACCGAGAGCGCGACGGTCGGGATGAGGATGCCGAGGCCCCAGACGAAGAACCCGAGGCCTGCGAGGTAGCCCAAGATCGGCACGATGCTCAGAAACACGAGTCCGACGGTGACGAGCGTGGAGAAGAGCGTGAAGTACCAGAACTCGGCGCGCGTGGCGCGGCCATCGAACGTCGCGTAACGAGAGAAGACGACGCGGATCGCGTCACCCATGCCGCGTACGAGCGGCCGGGTGTCTGCGGGGGAGCGCCAGACCCCGACCGGTGGTGGGGTGTATCCCGAACCCAGCTGACCCCCGGTGCCGGGAACGAGGGGGCGATAGACGGATGCGGGGGACGCCGGTGTGGGCGTCGTCGCCTGTGCGGACGGGCCCGATCCGGTCGGGACGAGCGCGTACTGCGGCGTCGCGTACGGCGGGATGCTTGTCTGTGTCGGGGGAGTCGGGGACTCGGCGTGGAGCAGTGCTCGCGGTTGTGCCCCGGGCGCCGACGGTACGGGCGACGTCTGGTTCGACCAGGAGAGTCCGTCCCACCAGCGTCGCTGACGGGCGTCGGACGGGTCGGGGTACCAACCTGCGGGCGGCGGGGGTGAAACGGCCATGGTGCTCCGAATCGGTGGAGATGTATGCACCATACAACAGCACTGCGTGGCGCCGAATCACCACGCCTAAGCTGGACGGGTGATGCACCGGCGCGGAACTCTCACCGCTGTGGTGGCGGCTGTCGCGCTGCTGTGCGTCGCTCCGTCCGCGGCTGCCGTGGGCGCCACCTCACCGAAGGTGACTGCGAGGGCCTCCGCATCCGCGTCCGCCTCTGCCTCACCGGTGCCATCCTCCGCCGCGGTGGCCTCCGATTCACCGTCCGCGGCGCCGACCGCCACGGATTCGTCCGCCTCGGTTCGAGTTGTTGCGGGCGACGATGCGGCGCTGGCCGAGCGTGCGTCCGCCATCGTCGCGGGAATGAGCCCACGCCAGAAGGCGGGCGCACTCGTGATGGGCCATCTGCCCTCGACCGATCCCGAAGCGGTGCGCGCCTACATGGAGCAGACGGGCGCGGGCGGCTTCATCGTGATGGGCGCGAACGTCTCGGGTTCCGAGTCGGCGCTCCGTGCGCTCGCCCAGTCCGCCACGCTCGATCCGACGCTGCCCGCCCTGTTGGCCGTCGACCAGGAGGGGGGAGACGTTCGGCGTTTGAAGTGGGACGACTTTCCGTCGTCGCTGACGCTGAAATCGGCGCCGCCCGAGGCGACGGCCACGGCTTTCTCGGGGCGCGGGGCGCTCGTCGAACGCGCCGGTATCGACGTCAATTTCGGAATTGTCGCGGACTACACCGACGATCCCGGCTCGTTCATCTATCGCCGCTCGTTGGGGACGGATGCCTCCGCCGCCACACTCCGCGTCGCGGCGGCCGTGTCGGGTGAGGCGTCGTTCGTCGATTCGACGCTCAAACACTTTCCGGGTCACGGCGCGGCTCCCGGCGACTCGCACCGCACGATTCCGTCGACCGACATGTCAATTGAGGCGTGGCGCGCCGGTGAGGCGCTGCCGTTTCAGGCGGGCATCGACGCCGGGGCGCAGCTGGTGATGTTCGGGCATCTCGCATACACCTCGGTGGATGCTGCCCCGGCTTCGCTGTCGGTTGCCTGGCACGACATTCTGCGTGACGAGCTGGGGTTCACCGGCGTCGCGATCACGGACGACATGGCGATGCTCGAGGCATCCGGAGTCGCCGCGTATCAGGACCCGGTCGCGAATGCGGTCGCGGCTCTCGTCGCCGGAAACGACATGGTTTTGGGTGTCGCGTACTCGTCGGTGGATCGGGCAAATGCGGTGATCGACGGGATCGCGGGTGCGGTCGCATCGGGGGCGCTGTCTGCCGAGCGTTTGGACGAGGCCGCGACCCGCGTAGTCGCGCTGCGCCTGAGCTCGGCGATAGCGGGCGCCCTGCCCTGCAGTGTCTGCTGACGCGCTGGTCCAACGCGCGGGGTCTCGTTCGTTGAGCGAGGAGCGTAGCGACGAGTCGAAACGTGGGTGCGTGGGTGCATGCGTGCGTGCGTTTCGGCTCGCTGCGCTCGCTCAACGGGCGGGAGTTGTTCGCGGGTGCGGTCAGAAGGGGATGAGTTCGAGGGGGTCGAATTCGAGGTTGTCGTATTCGATGTCGTCGGGGTCGAGCTCTTCGGGCACTCGCGTGATTGTGTCGGGTGCCCATGGTTCGGGTATTTCGTGTTCGGGGTCGGGGGCGAATTCGATGGTGCTGATGGGTGTGTCGATATAGATCCGGCCGGTGGGGCTGGTCCATTCGAGGATGCCGCCGGGGAGTTGTCGGACGGTCCAGGCGGTGTGGTGTTTGAGCATGTGATGTCTCTCGCAGAGCAGTGCGAGGTTGTATTCGCAGGTCACCCCGCCGTGGGCGTGGTCGAGGGTGTGGTCAACGTCGCAGCGTTTGGCGGGCATGCGGCAGCCGGGGAACCGGCAGTGCTGATCCCTGACGGTGAGGTGCCTGCGTTGCTGTTCACTGGGCCGGTACCTGTCGACGGCGAGGACCTGACCGGAGATCGGATGCGTCAGGATCCGGTCCCACCCGGCCGCCCCCTCGGTGAGCATGCATGCCGTTTGCGGGTCGATGGGGGAGTGTCCGACGAGGAACGCGGTCTCGTAGGGGTCGGTGATCCGCTTCTCGATCAGCGACATGACGGGGACGGTGATCTGCACGGTGGCGCGGATGGCTCCGAGGTCGGTGGGTCCGCCATCGTGGGCGGTCGGGGCGGCCGTGAGGAGCAGGTCGCCGAGGATGTCGGCACGGATCTGGTCCGTCGTGCGAATGTCGTCGGTTTCGGTTTCGGTTTTGGCTTCACCCTCGCGGGCGTCGATGACAGAACGTGCCATTTCGCTGAGCCGATCGTGCACACCATGCGCAACAACGGCCGGCAGCAGAGCCCTCAGTTCTGCCATGCCGTCCTCGACATCGGTCACCCACACGGCCCGGTCTTCCACGGCGCGGCGGTGCCGCTGTTCGAACGTGGTGTCCGCGTACCACTCCGCGCGCCGCTTCGCCAACGGTGTGAGCCGGGTCGCGGACTCCGCCGCCGCGATCTGCAGCACGTCCTGTTCGAACTCTGCCCGCATTTCCGGGGTCTCGATGATGGCCCCGGCCGTCACGATCGCCCGGACGTGCGCCGCGGAGATGACCCCGGCATCCAACGCTTCCAGCGTCCCGACGTAGTCGTTCACGAGGGTTGCGGCTTCACCCATCTGACGTTGCACCGTGCGGTCGCTGACCCGCAGCGCGGCGCCGATCTCGGCCGCGATCGATCGATACGGGAACCCGGCGTCTGAGCCGACGCGACTGTTGTCGGCTTCTTCGGTCCAGTCCGCCGCGATCGCCTGCGCCTCCGCCAGCGCACGGGCTTCCTCGGCATCCAACCGGGCTTTCGCCGCACGGATCTCGATCAGCTTCGGCAGCACCACGTTCATCCGCGCATCAGCCCGAAGGCGGGCGGTCAGTGCGGATTCGGTCATGACTTCATCATCCGACCAACCACCGACATTGAACCCCCGAAAAGCTCCCGGATCAGGCCTTCGCAGATGAGAAGAACATGAGAAATTGACCACGCCTGCGTGCGTGCGTTTCGTCTCGCTGCGCTCGCTCAACGGCCGGCGGTATTCGCCGAACTGTCACGAAACGCTCGATCTGGGCACAATATGCAGCAGTCTGTGACAGCTCGATCGAGAGCGGGGAGGGCGTTTCGACTCGCTACGCTCGCTCAACGACCGAGAGGCGATCTACGACGCGAGCGGCTCGATGAGTTCGGGCCCGTTGTTGCGGACGTTGCCCACGGCGCGCCCCACGACGTGATTGTCGAGCGTCGCGGCGACGGAGGGTGCGGCGTCGATCGCGGCGTCGAGGACGTCGCCGATGTTGTCGGTGTCGGTATCGAGCCAGGCCTCGGCGTGGTCCATGTCGACGAACAGTGGCATGCGGTCGTGGATCGAGCCGAGGTTGCCGATCGAATCGCGCGTCAGGATCGTGAAGCTGAGCACCCAGCGCGCCGGGTCGTCGTCCGCAGCGGCGGGGTTCTTCCACCACTCGTAGAGCCCCGCCATGAGGAGGGGAGAATCGTCCGCCGGGTGGATATAGTGCGGCTCTTTGCCGTCGTCCGTCACCTTCCACTCGTAGTAGCCGGAGGTCGGCACGATCGCGCGGCGCTTCTCAAGCGCACCACGGAACATCGGCTTGTCCTCGATCTCCTCGGAACGCGCGTTGAACGCGCGCGACCCGATCGAGACATCCTTCGCCCAACTCGGCACGAGGCCCCAGCGCGCAGCCTCGAGGCGTCGGGTCGGGGGGTCAGTCTTTGCCGAGTCGAGGACGATAACCGCCCGGTCGGTGGGCGCGATGTTGAACGAGGGCGCGGGCAGGTCTTCGGCCACCGTGTCGACATCGAGCAGGGCCGTCAGATCGGCCGGGGGTCTGGTCACCACGAAGCGTCCGCACATACCTCAAACCCTACGCGCGGGCGCCGACATGGCGATGGCGCGGCTCAGACGAGGCCCGCGCGCTCCAACTTGTCCAGGATGCCCGCGCCGTCGGACGCCGTGACCCACGGGGCCTGAGCATCCGAGTGATCGTCGACCGTCTGACGTCCACCGGCCAGCACGGCCTCGGTCGTGGAAAGGCGACGGATAGCGACCGCCGAGACCTGCCCCGGGTGGTCCTTCGCGAACTCGGTGTAGATCGACTCGTCGTGCTGACCGTCGTCGCCGATCAGCAGCCACTGGACCTGCGGAAACTCCGTCGCGAGCCGACGCAGGTTGTCGAGCTTGTGCTCACGGCCGCTCCGGAACCACCGGTCATGGGTTGGGCCCCAGTCGGTCAGCAGAATTCCGCCGGGCGGGAAGAGGTGGCGGGAGAGGAAGCGGGTGAGCGTCGGGGCGATGTTCCATGCGCCGGTCGACAGGTAGATCATCGGGGCGCCGGGATGGCTGCGTACCAGGCGCTCGAGCAGCACCGCCATACCGGGCACGGGCAGGCGAGCGTGCTCGTCGACGACAAACGAGTTCCAGGCGGCGATGAGCGGACGGGGCAGCGCCGTGACCATGACGGTGTCATCGACATCCGAGACCACACCGAACTTCACGTCCGAGCCGACGATGAACACCCGCGCCTCGACGGGGTCGCTGTTCTCGACGGACAGTTCGAGGGTCTGCCATCCGGACTCGAGCTCGGCCTGGATGACCGTGTCGACCACGCCGCCGCGGTCAGACACCACCGTGTGGGTGCGCCCGGCGACCGTGATCTTCACCTCGGAGTAGCCGACGGGGATGCTGACGAAGCTGCGCCAGCCGCGCAGGCTGCTGATCTCGCCCGACTTCGTATCGCGGGGCGGGCGAACGATCAAGACCCGTCCGACGACGCGCACCCAACCCTCGCCGCCGTAGCCCGGGAAGGGGACGATGCTGGCGCTCAACCCGCGCCGACGGGCGCGCTTCTCTCGCCAGGCGTGGAATCGGTGCTCGAGTCTTGCCAGCCAGAGGATCTTGGCGGGAAAAGCGGGGGCCTGCGTCGTAGTGGGCATCGCCCTCAGTCTTTCATGCCCTCCGGAGCATCCTCGTCGTGAAGGTGACGGCGTTCGATACGTTCGATGACCTTCTTGCCAACGAACACGAGCACGATGAACAACACGATCACGCCCACGAAGATGTACCCGGCGAAGTGCACCGTGTCAGCGAGCTCGCGATACGTGCCGGCGGCGGCCGCGGCGACGGAGACGTAGAGCGTTGCCCAGAGGATGCAGGCGGGCGCTGTCCACGCGAGGAAGCGCCGAAAGGGGTAGGCGGTCATGCCGACCGTCAACGGTACGAGCGAGTGCAGTACGGGGAGGAAACGCGACAGGAAGATCGCGGGCCCACCCCGGCGGCGCAGGTAGCGCTCCGACCGTTCCCAGTTCTTCGCACCGATGCGCGCGCCGAGACGAGAGGCGCGGATGCGTGGGCCCAGCCATCGACCGATCCAGAACCCGATGCTCTCGCCGATGAGCGCCCCAACGACGACGGCGATCCCGAGCAAGACGCCCTCGAGCGGCGACGACACCGCAGTCGCAGCGACGATCACGATGGTGTCGCCGGGAACGATCAGGCCGATCAGGATGCTCGTCTCGAGCATGATCGCGACGCCCGCCAGCAATGTGCGCAACACCGGGTCGACGCTCTGGACCGCGTCCAGCAGCCACGAGAGGAACTCGTTCACGCGTCGAGCCTACGACGCCCAGGTCCCCGTACCCTGGGTGCGTGCCCCAGGATCTCGACGTCGAGTCGCTCACCGACTGGATCGAGCCAGCCGTGGTTTTCGCAACGCTGGAATCGGCGCATCCGAACGTCTTCTGGTTGGACGCCGGCACCGACGCGGACTCGGGGTGGAGCTTCGTCGGTCACGGCGTGCCCGCGACCGCCGACGAGGTGCGAGATGTTCGCCTGGCCGGGGCCTTCGGCGACGCCGAGACCGCAGACCGCGAGTGGCCCGCGGGCCCGTTCCGGGGCGGTTGGGTCGGCTGGTTCGCGTACGACACGGCGGCCGAGCGCGCCGGTGCTCCGGCCCGGAAGACCTCGGACGACGCGCACCGGGGCGGAGTCGATCAGGATGCGTGGATGCGCGCCCGCGCCTGGTTCGCCTTCGATCACGCCAGCCGCCGGGCGTGGGCCGTTGCCTCCGCCCGGGAGCTTGCGTCGTGGGCGGAGGGGATCGGAGCAGCCGCGAGCGCGATGCCCCTGCCCGCGCCGCCCGCGCCCACCGTGCCAGAGTCCGCGCCGGAGTCCCCCTCACCGAGGACTGCCACCTCGCGACACACCCCCGACGAGTACGAGGTATTGATCGCGCAGTGCCATGACGCGATCCGCGCGGGTGATGCGTATCAGCTGTGCCTGACGACGCGGTTCGAGGTCGAGACATCCGACTCTCCCGTCGCCGTCTACGCCCGGCTGCGCGCGTCGAGCCCCGCACATCACGGCGGGTTCGTCCGCATCGGTGGAGTCAGCCTGCTGAGCGCGAGCCCCGAGGAGTTCCTCGGCGTCCGCGACGGGATCGTACGCACGCGGCCGATCAAGGGCACCCGGCCGCGGGGCGCCGACCCGGAGACGGATGCCGCCCTGGCCCGCGACCTGCTCGCGAGCGAGAAGGAGCGTGCCGAGAACGTCATGATCGTCGATCTGATGCGCAACGACCTGTCACGAGTGTGCGAGGTGGGTACGGTGCGGGTCGACGCGTTGCTTGCGGTGGAGAGTTACCCGCACGTGCATCAGCTCGTCAGCACGGTTTCGGGGCAACTGCGACCGGGCAGCACGGTGGGTGAGCTCCTCGATCGCGCCTTCCCTGCCGGCTCGATGACGGGGGCGCCGAAGCTCTCGGCCATGACGATCCTGCAGAAGCTCGAGGTGGGGGAGCGGGGGATCTACGCCGGATGCTTCGGGTGGATCGGCCTCGATGGCACTCTCGATCTCGCCATGGTCATCCGCTCGATCGTCATGCGTGACGGCCACGCCGTCGTCGGGGCGGGCGGCGGCATCACCTGGTCGTCCGTGCCCGTCGAGGAAGTCCGCGAGGTGGGCATCAAGGCGCGCGCACCGCTCGCCGCGCTGGGCGCCACTCTGCCCGCCGGTTGGTAGGGCGAGCGCGCTCATCCACCGCCCGGCGAGCGGCGCAGACGGGTCCGGTAACCTGGAAAGAGCGCCTGCGCGCATCCCGAACCCCCCGCTCGATTGGTTTTCTGTGTCCCAGACCGTTCCCACCGACAACGCTCCCGCCGATGGCGCGCATTACGACGCCGCCGCGATCCAGGCGAAGTGGCAGGCTGCGTGGGAGGCGAAAGACCCGTTCCGGGCCGGCGGCGATGCCGACACGCGGCCGCGCAAGTACGTGCTCGGCATGTTCCCGTACCCGTCGGGCGACATGCACATGGGCCACGCCGAGAACTACGCCTACGTCGACACGGTGGCCCGTTTCTGGCGCCACCGCGGCTACAACGTGCTCAACCCCATCGGCTGGGACTCGTTCGGTCTGCCCGCCGAGAACGCGGCGATTCAGCGCGGCGTCGACCCGCGCGAGTGGACCTACGCGAACATCGGCCAGCAGAAGACGAGCCTGCGCGCGTTCGGCACGTCGTACGACTGGAGCCGCGTGCTCCACACGAGCGACGACGACTACTACCGCTGGAACCAGTGGCTGTTCCTGAAGCTCTATGAGCGCGGGCTGGCTTACCGAAAGGATGCGCTGGTCAACTGGGACCCCGTGGATCAGACCGTGCTCGCGAACGAGCAGGTACTGCCGGATGGCACGTCCGATCGCAGCGGCGCGATGGTCGAGAAGAAGAAGCTCACGCAGTGGTTCTTCAAGATCACCGACTACGCAGACCGCCTGCTCGATGACCTGAACCAGCTCGAGGGATTCTGGCCGCAGAAGGTCATCCAGATGCAGCGGAACTGGATCGGCCGCTCGATCGGTGCCGATATCGACTTCGAGATCGAGGGGCACCCCGACACCGTGACGGTGTTCTCGACGCGCCCCGACACTCTCTACGGCGCGACGTTCTTCGTCGTCGCGCCCGACTCCGACCTGGCCCAGCAGCTCGTCGCCGACGCCGAGCCCGAGATTCGTGAGCGCTTCACGACGTACCTCGACGGTGTGCGCCGCGCAACCGACATCGAGCGTCAGAGCACGGACCGCCCGAAGACGGGCGTGTTCCTCGGCCGCTACGCCATCAACCCCGTAAACGGCGCCCGCCTGCCGATCTGGGCCGCAGACTACGTCCTGGCCGACTACGGTCACGGTGCCGTCATGGCCGTCCCGGCACACGACCAGCGCGACCTCGACTTCGCCCGCGCGTTCGACCTGCCCATCACGGTTGTCGTCGACACGACGGCCCCGATCACGGGTGCGATCCCGGTGATCGAGCTCGACGACGAGGGGGTGCCGATCGATCCCGGTGCCGACGCATCCGGTCTCGACGACATCGACCCCGCGCGCACCGGCGTCGCCCTGACGGGCGAGGGACGGATGATCAACTCCGGCCCCCTCGACGGCCTGTCGAAGCGGACGGCGATCACGCGAAGCATCGAGCAGCTCGAGGCATCCGGCAAGGGACGCGCGGCGAAGTCGTATCGCCTGCGCGACTGGCTGATCTCGCGCCAGCGATTCTGGGGAACGCCGATCCCGATGCTGCACATGGACGACGGCTCGATCGTGCCCGTCCCCGAAGACCAGCTGCCGATCCGGTTGCCCGACGTGCAGGGGCTGGACCTCACGCCCAAGGGCGCTTCGCCGCTCGGTGCCGCCGAGAACTGGGTCAACACGGTCGACCCCGCCACCGGGGCATCCGCTCGACGCGACCCCGACACGATGGACACGTTCGTCGACAGCTCGTGGTACTTCCTGCGGTTCCTGTCGCCCGGAAATGACGAGAAGGCGTTCGCCCCGCGCGAGGCTCAGCGTTGGGCGCCGGTCGATTCGTACATCGGCGGCGTCGAGCACGCGATTCTGCACCTTCTGTACGCGCGCTTCATCACCAAGGTGCTGTTCGACATGGGCCTCGTGGACTTCACCGAGCCGTTCTCGTCGCTCATCAACCAGGGCATGGTCACGCTCGGCGGCACGAAGATGTCGAAGAGCAAGGGCAACCTGGTCGAATTCGCCGCGAGCATGGAGTCCCCGGGCGCCGACGCCGTGCGCGTCGCGATCGCGTTCGCCGGACCCGTCGAGGACGACATCGAGTGGGAGGATGTCTCGACCGGCGGTGCGCAGAAGTTCCTCGCCCGTGCCTGGCGTGTCGCGAACGACGTGGACAGCGACCCGAGCGTCATCTGGGCCGAGGGCGACAGCGCCCTGCGTCGCGTGACGCACCGCCTGCTGGCCGATGCGCCCGGACTTGTCGAACAGACGAAGTTCAACGTCGTCATCGCGCGCCTGATGGAGCTCGTCAATGCGACTCGCAAGGTCATCGACACGGGTGCCGGTCCCACCGACCCGGCCGTGCGCGAGGCCGCCGAGGTCATCGCGATGATCCTCGACCTTTTTGCGCCGCACACGGCCGAAGAGATGTGGGAGATGCTCGGCTACGAGCCCTTCGTCGGCCTCGTGCCGTGGCGTCAGGCGGACCCGATGCTGCTCGTCGAAGAGAACGTGACCGCGGTCGTGCAGGTCGACGGCAAGGTGCGCGGCACCCTCGAGGTGCCCGCGCGGATCGGCGCCGAAGAGCTCGAGAAGCTCGCCCGCGCCGACGAGAAGGTCATCCGTTCGATCGGCGACCGCGAGATCGTCAAGGTCATCGTCCGTGCGCCGAAGGTCGTCTCGATCGCGACCCGCCCCGTATAGCTGCCGCCCCGTGTAGCTGCCGCCGCTCCCGCTGCTACCGCTACCGCTGCCGAAAAGTGGGACATGCCCTTGGGATGTGTCCCACTTTTTGTCGGTAAGCGGCGATCAGAGCGAGCGAAAGTGGGACACGAAGCACGAAAAGTGGGACACGAGCGTGAGCGGGTGCTCGTCCTCCCCATCGTAGGGTGGCGCGTGACGTGCCACCGATGTGGGCGGCGAGCGGATGGCGGGGGCCGAGGCATCCGTAGCGTGACGGAGTGGCGCGCGACAACCCTCCGAACTCGGCCGCCGACGACAGTTCCCCGGACGGGCCCGGTGACGCGTACGCGCGTGCCTCGCCACGCGCCCGGGCCATGGTGGGTGCCGTCGTCGTCGTTCTGCTCGTTGCGCTGGGCATCACGGTGGTGGTCGGGATCGTGCAGTCGGGGACGAGCTCACCCGAGGTGGTGCCACTCGAGGAGGCCTCGGGTGTCGCGGGCGAGGACGTTTCGGCGGGTGTCCTCTACGTTCATGTGTCGGGCGCCGTAGCTCGTCCCGGACTGTATCGGCTTGAGGGTGGCGCGCGCCTAGTCGACGCCGTCGCCGCGGCGGGCGGATTCGCGGAGGACGCCGACGAGGCCGGAGTGAACCTGGCGCGGCCCCTTTCCGATGGCGAGCAGATCGTCGTGCCGGTGGTGGGCCAGGCGCCACCCGCGGCCTCCGCCGGCGGCGGCACGACCGCCGACGCGCGCGTGAACCTCAACACGGCCACCGTTGCCGAACTCGACACCCTGCCCCGGGTGGGTCCGGCGATCGCGCAGCGGATCATCGACTGGCGGACGAGCAACGGTCGGTTCTCGGCGGTCGATGACCTGCTGTCGGTTCCGGGCATCGGCGAGAAGATGCTCGAGTCCCTCCGGCCGCTCGTCGTGCTGTGAACGTGGCCGGGCGCAGATCCCGCAGTCAGCCCCTGCTCGCCGTCCCGGCGGTTGCCGCGTGGGTTGCTGCGCTCGTTGTGGTTGTGTTTCCTTCCGCAGCCGCATGGGCGGCACTCGGTGCGGGCGCCCTGCTCGCGCTCGTCCTGGTCGGGATTGTGCGCCGCCCGTCCTGGGCGTTGCTGATCGCGTCCCTCTCGATCGTTCTCTCCGGATGCGTCGCGGCTCACGTCGCGATCGCCGACGGAGTACGGGCGGAGGTGGCCGCCTTCGTGGGGGATGGCGGTCGCGCCATCCTTGTCGAAGCGACCGTGAGCACCAAGATCGAGCCGGCCACAGCGGGTGCGGTGCGCTTCGAGGTCGACACGCGAGTCGTACGGGCTGGCGGACGGCAGCTTGCGGCATCCGTCCCTCTGACGATCTGGGCCGACGCCGGTGTGCTGGCCGACATGCAGACGCGGGATGCGCTGGATCTCGGGAGCACCGTGACCGTGCGAGGCTCGGCTCGTCAGACGGATGCGGGCGATCGGGCCGTGCTCATCGTCTTCGCGACCGTCCTCGAGGTCGACGCGGCACCGACGGGCGTGCTTGCCGTGACCGCAGACTTGCGTTCGGGTTTTGTCGACCGAGCCTCGGCGTTGCCCGGGGCGGGCGGCGGGCTCGTTCCGGGTCTCGCGGTCGGTGACACCTCCGCCGTTTCGGATGAGCTCAGCGAGCAGATGCGCACGAGTTCGCTTAGCCACCTGACGGCGGTCTCGGGAGCGAACTGCGCTGTCGTGGTTGCGTTGACTTTCGCCGTCGCGGGTCTTCTCAGGCTGCCCCGGATGGGCCGGATATGGCTGTCGTTGGCAGCGCTCGGATGCTTCGTCCTGCTCGTGACACCCGAGCCGAGCGTGTTGCGGGCGGCCGCGATGACAACGATCGCGCTGCTCGCCCTCGCAGCGGACCGGGCGGGTGCGGGGCTCGCTGTGCTCGCCCTGGCCGTCGGGGTTCTGCTCATCAGCGATCCGTGGTTGTCGCACTCGCTCGGCTTCGCGCTCTCGGCTGCGGCGACGGCGGGACTGCTCGTGCTGAGCCGTCCCCTCGCCGCGGCTTTCGCACGCGTCCTGCCCGTACCCCTCGCGATTGCTCTGTCGGTTCCGGCCGCCGCGCAGTTGGCGTGCGGGCCTCTGCTCGTGCTGATCGATCCGAGGATTCCGGCATACGGCGTCGTTGCGAACCTGCTCGCGGGGCCGGCCGCGCCCGTTGCGACGCTCGTCGGACTCGCGGCGTGCCTGTTCGGCTTCTTGTCGCCGGTTGCGGATCTTCTGACGTGGATCGCGTGGGTTCCGGCATCCTGGATCGCGGGCGTTGCGGCGGTGCTCGCCGAGTTCCCGGGAGCGGATCTGCCGTGGCCCGGTGGTGTGGTGGGGGCGGTCGCACTCGCCATCGCCAGCGCGGCAGTGGTGTTCGCGCTCGTGGTCCGCCCGCGCACAGCGCTGGCCCGACGCGCGCGGGTGGGCATCGCGTTCGTCGTGGTTGCGGCATCCGGTGTTGCCGTCGGGGGAGTGCTGCTCGATCGACCGCTTGCGCCGCTGACGGTGCCCGCGGAGTGGAGCATCGCCCAGTGCGACATCGGGCAGGGTGACGCCGTGCTCTTGCGGTCGGGTGGTCAGGTCGCGTTGATCGACACGGGTGCCGACGTGGCGTTGCTCGAGGACTGCCTGGCCCGAGTGGGGGTAGCGCACATCGATCTGCTGGTTCTGACGCACTTCGACCTGGACCACGTCGGAGCGGTCGATGCGGTGCGCGGGCGCGTCGGCACGGTGATCCACGGACCGCCGGGTGAAGCGGCGGACGAGCGGATGATCCGGGACCTCGTCAGCGCTGGGGCTCGGGCTGTGGCGGGCATCGCGGGAATGTCGGGCACGCTCGGGTCGGCGCGCTGGCAGATCCTCTGGCCGAGCTCCGGGCGGTCGCCGTTCGAGCCGGGAAATGACCTGAGCCTCGTGCTCGACGTCGCGCGCGGGGACGACGGGATGCCGCGCGGCCTGTATCTCGGGGACATTTCGGCAACTGCTCAGCGTGCTCTCCGGGCTACGGGTCGGGTGCGCGGAACGTTTGACGTCGTGAAGGTCGCGCATCACGGCAGCGCAGATCAGGACCCGGATCTCTACCGGGTCGTCGACGCATCCCTCGCCCTCATCGGGGTCGGCGCGGACAATGACTATGGGCATCCGCGCGCCGAGATCCTGGATCTGCTCACCAGTACGGGAACGACGATCGTGCGGACGGATGTCGACGGTTTGGGTCTGGTCCGGCGCGTGGATGAGGGGCTCGAGGTCTGGCGCGAGGAAGGCGGGTGAGCCGACGTGCTGTTCCCTCGTTTGGCACAGCGTTGTTCTCGCCACGACCGTTGCTGTCGGTCGCCGTCAGTAGGCTGGGGGGATGGCGACACGATCGGCTCGAACCCCGGCGAAGCCGGCAGCAAGCCGCATCCCGCAGCTGTCGTGGCGTCGCCCCGAGCCGGCGCCGATCGTTCTCGTTTCGGGACCCGAAGAGGTGTGCGCCGAGCGAGCGATCGCGGGCCTGCGCGACTACCTCCGCGCCGAGGATCCTTCTCTCGAAGTCTCGGACGTTCGCGCCGATGCCTACGCTCCCGGGACCCTGCTCGGCGTCACCTCGCCGTCGCTGTTCGGCGAGCCGCGGCTCGTACGGGTCGGCGGTGTCGAGAAGTGCACCGACGAGTTCCTCGCCGAGGCGATCTCATACCTCGCTCAGCCGCAGGAGGGCGCCACCGTCGTGCTCCGCCACACCGGCGCGAGCGTCCGCGGCAAGAAACTGCTCGACGCGATCCGCAGTGGGCAGGGCGGGGGAGTCGAGATCGCGTGTGCGGCGGTCAAGCGTGACTCCGACCGCTACGACTTCGCCGCGGGCGAGTTCCAGGCCGCGCAGCGCCGGATCGCGCCGCCCGCTCTCCGGGCGCTCACATCGGCCTTTGCCGACGACCTCACCGAGCTCGCGGCCGCCTGCCAGCAGCTCATCGCTGACGTGGATGGCGACATCACACCCGAGATCGTGCAGCGTTACTACGGCGGCCGGGTCGAGACATCCGCGTTCGCCGTCGCCGACACCGCGATCGCCGGACGCTACGGTGAGGCACTCGTCGCGCTGCGTCACGCGCTCGCCTCGGGCGCCGACCCCGTGCCGATGGTCGCCGCGCTCGCGTCGAAGCTGCGGTCGATGGCGCGGGTCGCCGGAACGCGCGAGTCATCCGCTCAGCTGGCGGCGCGCCTCGGGATGAAGGACTGGCAGGTCGATCGGGCCCGGCGCGACCTGGTCGGGTGGAGCGACGACCAGCTCGGGATGGCGATCCAGGCGGCGGCCCGCGCGGATGCCGAGGTCAAGGGTGCCTCGCGCGACCCGGTGTTCGCGCTCGAACGACTGCTGACGGTTGTGGCGACCCGCACGCCGTTCCCCGGCGGTCCCGCGCCCCGCCGCTGACCGCACGCTGGTCCGGATCGGTCACTGAGCTTGTCGAAGTGACCAGCTGTGCCCTCCGTTCGCCTGGCTGCTCCCTTCGACAAGCTCAGGGAGCGGAGGCCCGCCAACGACGAAGGCCCGCCCCCTGGGGGACGGGCCTTCGTGAATGCGTTCAGATCAGAGCGCAGCAACCTGCTTGGCGATAGCCGACTTGCGGTTCGCGGCCTGGTTCTGGTGGATGACGCCCTTGCTGACGGCCTTGTCGAGCTTCTTCGTCGCGTTGACGAGGGCTGCCTCGGCAGCGGCCTTGTCGCCGGCCGAAGCGGCCTCGCGGGTGCGACGGATGGCGTTCTTGAGCTGCGTCTTGACCGCCTTGTTGCGCTCGTTCGCCTTGATGTTGGTCTTGTTGCGCTTGATCTGCGACTTGATGTTTGCCACTGTGTCGAGTCTTTCGTTCGAGGAGAGTTTGGATGTGTTTGCCGGCCGGCAGAAGAGGGCTGCCAGGCAGCGATCGTGAGGGTGGGATACCCACACGCAAGCCAATCAAAGAGTCTAGCAGGTCAACGGGTGCCAACCCTGCGTGCCGCTGGTGCGTCGCCGCCCGCCTCGATCGTGGCGATGGCTACATCGAGCAGTGCATTGAAGACGCGGGGACGCATCGCGGTGACCAGGTGGCTCGTCCTCGGTACGACGACCAACTCGGCCTCGGGCTTCAGCCGTAGGAAGAGGCGCTCATTGAGTCGCATCTGGTCGTACTGCCCGTTGATGAACCACACCGGCACGTCGATGCGCCGGAGCGCCGTCAGCAGATCCAGGACCGAGAGCGAGCGCAGGGTGGCGTCCTGTGCGTCGAGGGCGTAGCCGCCGGCACCGAAATCCAGGCGTGTGTCCGCGGGCAGGGTGCGGTCGAGCACCTTGTTCGTCAGCCACATTCCCCGGTCGGGCAGACGGTTGAAGCTCCCGGCGAGTGCCCGGTACGCCGATAGTCCCGCGGTGCGGGGCAGGGCGGTGCATCCGGCTCCGATGAAAGCGGCGACGGGCGGATGCTCGGGCCCGCCCACGTACTCGGTGCAGAGCAGCCCGCCCATGGAGTGCCCGACGAGCAGCACGGGACCGTCCTGGGCAGCACGACGCACCGTGCGGTCGATGGTTGCGAAGGCTTCGTCGATGTCGAACGTCTCGCCCATGCGCGTGCCGTGCGCGGGCAGGTCGAGGGCGTGAGCGCCGATACCGCGCGCCTCGAGGTGCGCAACCTGTGCTCGCCACATGGTGGCCGAGGTGCGGATCCCGTGGACGAAGACCACCTGCACCGTCATGCCTCCAGCCTAACTTCGCGAACCCCGTCGCTCGCCGAGAATGCCGGTTGTCGCCGAGTCGGCCGGTTATTCACCGTTGCTATCCGGCGGCCTCGGGCACAACCAGCGATCTCGAGGGTCGGGGCACGGGGCGCGGGCGCAGAGAACGCGGAACGGCCCCCGCACCCGTGTGTGCGAGGGCCGTTCAGGAACGAGCGGCTCGGGCCTAGAAGAGCACCCGCACGCTCGCCTTCTTGCTCGTCGAACCTTCGACGGCGCCGGTGTCCGCGGGGACGAACTCAGCGGTGTACTGGTGCGTCCCGCGGCTCAGGCGGGGGAGCGTCTTCGACGCGATACCCAGGCGGCTGACCTTGACCTCGGCAACAACCTTTGAGCCCTCGCGGAACACGACCGTGCCGGCGGCGCGCCCCTCAGACATCGACACGTACGCGATGAGGGTCGCGTGCAGCAGGCCGTTGATCTGCACCGGGGGCAGGGCGACCAGCGTCGCCTTGCTCGTCACGAGCGGCACCGGCTGCTCGATCGTGAGCGGCACCGTGACCGTCGTTCCCGTGGCGGCCGTCAGCACGAGAGCGGATGACCCGGCCGCCGTCCCCGCGGGAATCGTGACGGTGACCGTGGCCGCACCCGCGGTCACCGGCACCGTCGTCAGCACCTGGCCACCGAGCGAGACGTCGAGCGACGTCGTCTCGGGCGTGCCGCGGCTCGTCATGTTGAGCCCCGACACCGCGAACGAGACCTCGGCGCCTGCCTCAGCCGACTCCGGAGCACCCTGCACGGCGACACCCTGCTTGGCGTACGACGGCGCGACCGGCGAGCCCTCGGCGAGGAAGTCGATCCACGCCTCGTAGTCGAGCAGACCGGTGTCGACGTAGTCCGTTCCTTCGGTGAAGATCCGGAAGTTGTCGCCACCCGTCGCCAGGAACGACGCCGTACCGATCCGGTACTCCGCCGCGGGATCGAGCGGCGCGCCGTCGATCGTCACGGAGGTGATGCGCGAGCCCTCGGGCAGCGTCGAGTCGAACGTGTACGTCACGTTGTCCGACAGACCCAGCTGCAGGTAGGGACGGCTCGGCACGTTGCCGCTCGCATCCCGCTGCCACTGCTGTTCGAGAAGCGTCGTGAACTGCGCACCGGTGAGGGTGACGAGGGCCAGGGTGTTGTTGAACGGCTGGACCGCGTTCGCCTGCGAGAACGAGATCGTGCCATCCGGAATCCCGGCCACCGCGCTTGCGCCGAACTCGGCCTGCGTGTCGAACAGGTCGGCGCGAAGACCGCCCGGGTTCGTCACACCGATCTGTGCACCGTTCGGCAGCGCCGACAGCGAGTCGAGGATCGACCCGGCGACGAGGTTGCCGAGCGCCGACTCGGACGCACGGTCATCCCGCGTGCCGCCGGTCCACACGCCGTTGACGAACGAGCCGCCGACGTACGCCGTCGTGATGTCGCCGGATACCTCGGCGACCGCCGTGTTGCCGATCTCGGCCGCGTTGGCAAGCGCCTGCGTGACGATGTCGTTCACCGCGGAGACCCGGGGGTACGCCGCAATCAGCTCGGCAGCCGGCGTCGTCGTGCGTGCGACGTTCTCTTCGGTGTGATCCAGCACGTCACCCGTTTCGGGGTCGAGCGTCAGCGTGATCTTGCCGATCTTGGCGCCGTACGAACCCGTCTGGACGATCGGGCGCGTCTGGTCGGTGCCGGGGATCGTCGCCGACCACGCGTACTCCTTGTGCGTGTGTCCGGTGAAGATCGCGTCCACCTCGGCCGCCGTGTCTTCCACGATGGCCGCGAAGGCACCGCCACCGGCGATCTCCTCGTCGAGGGTCGCGCCATCCGGTGTCCCGGCGCCCGCGCCCTCGTGGTACATCGCCACGAGCACGTCGGCCTCGCCGTTCGCCTCGTCGCCGTCCGAGAGTGCGGCAGCGACGCGGTTGACGGCTTCGACGGGGTCACCGAATGACAGCTCGGTGATGCCCGCGGGCGAGACCAATGCCGGCGTCTCTTCCGTGACCGCGCCGATGATGCCGACGGTCAGACCGTCGACCTCGATCAGTGCGTATGCGTCCAGCGCCGGGGTCTCGGTGCCTGCCTCGTAGACGTTCGCTCCGAGGTACGAGAAGTCCGACTCGGTCGTCACGCGGCCCGCAAGGTCATCGAACCCGCGGTCGAACTCGTGGTTTCCGACGGCGGATGTCTCGAGCTCGAGGGCGTTCAGCACGTCGATGGTCGGCTGGTCCTGCGCGACGGCCGAGGCGAACAGCGATGCCCCGATGTTGTCGCCCGCCGAGAGGAACAGGGTGGGCCCGGATGCAGCATCCCGCAGCTGCTCGATGGTTCCGGCGAAGTTCACCGTGTTTCCGTCGATGCGACCGTGGAAGTCGTTGATGCCGAGAAGCGTCAACTCCACCGGCGCTTCTTCGGCGGTCAGGCCGACGATCACCGGGTCGTGGTCGGACGACCGGTACGGGCCCTCCTCGTAGAACCCATCCTCTGAGAACGGAGTGCCGTGGTAGCCGTAGCGGCTGTACTCCAGCGCGACGGATTCACCCGAGTTGATGTTCCAGATGTCGCCGCCCGTGGCACGGTCAAGCGCCGCGTCGTTCATCAGGATGTGATCGAGCGAACCCGACAGCCCCGAGAACGAGTAGCTCGACGAGTCGATCTCGAGCGCGTCCTCGGCGTTGGCGTAGCCCGCGTCGTAGAGCACCTGCAGCGGGTCTTCCTGGCTGTACGAGTTGAAGTCCCCCGCCAGCAGCACCGCGTCGGTGTCGCCCTGGATCTCGGCGACCCAGTCGCGCAGCGCCGTGGCCTGGCGGACGCGTGACTCGTTCGATGAGCCCTGTCCGTCGCCGGTGTCGGCGTCGCCCGGCCAGGGTCCGGCCGAACCCTTCGACTTGAAGTGGTTGACCACGAAGAGGAATTCGGCACCACCATCCGCGGGCTCGAAGATCTGACCGATCGGCTCGCGTGCGTTCTGGAACGCCTCGCCGCTCTCGCTCTGGTCGCCGAGTGCGCGCGACTCGCCGACCCGCTCGACGAGTGCCGGCTGGTAGATGATCGCGTTGGTGATGACATCCTGTCCGGAAGCGGCGGGCAGCTCCTCTGAGGAGGGAACGAACGCCCACTTCTCGGTCCCGGCGGCCTCATTGAGCGCAGCGACGAGCGTCGCGGTCGCCTCATCGACGGTCTCGCCGAGGGCGGCGGAGTTCTCGATCTCCATCAGACCGACGACCGAGGCATCCAATGCTTCAATCGCGTCGACGATCTTCGACTCCTGACGCTCGAAGTCCGCGTCGTCCCAGGCGCCGCGCTGATCGCAGCCCTGGCGCACCGTGACGGGCTCGCCGTCTGCGGTCGAGTAGGCCTCGCAGCTCGCGTTCTCGTCACCGAGGGTCGTGAAGTAGTTGAGGACGTTGAAGGATGCGACCGACACGTCGCCACCCACGGCCTCGGGGGCCGCCGTGCGCGGGTTCGAGAACTGCACGCCATCGGTGCCCGAGCCATCCGCCGTCATGGGGGCGGTGGGGTTCAGCTTCCACGCGTTGTTGCGGTAGTCGACCACCACGGGTGCCGAGAAGGTGGCGGATGCTCCGACCACGAGCGGCTCGACGAGCGAGACCCACGCGGGGGTCAGGCCCGCGTTCGCGGTGCTCAGGAAGTTGATCGAGGTTCCGTCATCGAGTGTCACGGCGCGCGCGGCGTTGTCGGCGGTGACCGCTGTAGCTTCGGGTGAACCCGGGGCTGCGACATCCGTCGGCTGCTGGAGCGGCGTGGTGCCGGCGGCGAGGCCGACCTCGCCGTACTGGTTGGTGCTGTAGGTGTTCGACACCGTGAAATCGCCCTGCGGCTGCACGAGCATCGACTCGAGCACTTCGCGCTCCGGGTCGGTCGTCGGCCAGCCCACAGTTGCCGGCACCGGGGCGATTCCCGCCTCGAGGACGGTGGCCGCGCCGGGCGCGACCGTCAACTCGGTGAGTCCGTTGAATTCGCTCACGACGCCCGTGACGCGGACGGTCTGGCCGAGAGCGACCTCGCCGACGGCGCCGGGTGCGTATACGAAGACGGCGTCAGAGGCAGTGTGGGTCGCGAGGTCGAGAGCGCCCCCGGTCCCCGCGGTCTGGATGACGTAGCCGTTGAAGCCGCCCGTGGGGTAGTGCGCCGTGACGACGCCCTCGGTCGTGACGGTCTGGCCGGCGAGGGGTGAGGCGTCACCGGTGCCCTGGATGGCGTCGATCGCGACGACCGTGGGTTCGACAGGCTCTTCCGGTTCTTCGGGGTCGATCGGCTCTTCGGGATCCACGGGCGGCTCCTCCGGCTCGCCGGCCGAAGAGGCCGTGGGGGTCGGGGCGCCAGCCGTGAAGTCCGCGGCGTTGTTCGCCGTGTTGGTGTTCACAGAGTCGCGCGAGACGCTCGTCGCGCTTGTCGTCGCCGGAGCTGCCCCCGCACCGGCGAAGTCGCTGGCGGATCCCCAACCGACGAAGTCGACCACGCTCGGTGCGCCGGCTGCATTGCCCGTCGCGCCGGTGAGCGCGGTGGTCGACGAGACAAGGGCGACCTTGCCGGTCGATCCGCTCAGGTTGGTTGTGCCGCTGAGGTCGGGTGTCGGCAGCGGTGCTCCGACGGTGGCGTTGTTCGTCGCCTGCTGGATCAGGTAGTAGCTACCCGGCGCGATCGTTCCACTGAGGTTCGTGCGACCGTTCCAGGTGCTTCCGGTTGAGGACGCGTACTGCACGCTCCAGCCGTCGATGCTGACCGGGGCTTCGCTGGCGTTGTAGAGCTCCACAAAGTCGTGGGTCAGTGCGGCGCCGCTGTTGCCACCCCCGCCGTAGACCTCGCTGATCACGATCGCGGCGTCGGGGCTCACCGCGGCCGAGGCCGCGAGGGGAGCCGCGCCGATACCCGCGAGCGCCGTCGCGGAGACCGCGATGATCGCGGCGACTCGGCGACCGTGCGACCGGTGCGGGCTGGGTGCGGATGCGATGGGGGATTGCTGTGCCTGCAGATGAGGCGGCTGGGGTCGCCGATTACTCGTCACGTGTCGTCTCCATGCGGCTCGGTCACGATCCTGGGGAGATCGCGGGGGAACCAGCCGCACCATTGAGCATTCGTTGCAACACAGCGATCGCGCAAGCATCGATGTGGTGAACAAACTCTCATCGTTTGTTTACAAATGATTCCCTGGCGTGTTTCGAGAGGCCCGGGTTACGATGCGCCGTCAGGCGGCAGCGAGTGGGTTCTCAGCTGCGTGTACCGGGCCCCGTAGAATCGACCGGACATGTCTCCCCGCGCCCTGAAGCCTCTCGAGCCCGCCGCAACGCCGCCCGAGAACATCCGAAACTTCTGCATCATCGCCCACATCGACCATGGCAAGTCGACGTTGGCCGACCGGATGCTGCAGATCACCGGCGTCGTCTCGGACCGCGACATGCGGGCCCAGTACCTCGACCGCATGGACATCGAGCGTGAGCGTGGCATCACGATCAAGAGCCAAGCCGTGCGCATGCCGTGGTCTGCCCCTGACACGGGCGAGACCTTCGCGCTGAACATGATCGACACCCCGGGCCACGTCGACTTCACGTATGAGGTCAGCCGTTCCCTCGCCGCGTGCGAGGGCGCGATTCTGCTCGTCGACGCGGCACAGGGCATCGAGGCGCAGACCCTCGCGAACCTCTACCTGGCACTCGAGAACGACCTGACGATCATCCCGGTGCTGAACAAGATCGACCTGCCCGCGGCCGACCCCGAGAAGTACGCGAAAGAGCTCGCGAGCCTGATCGGCGGCAAGCCCGAGGACGTCCTGCGCGTCAGCGGTAAGACCGGCATGGGTGTCGAGGAGCTGCTCGATCAGGTCGTGGCGCAGATCCCCGCGCCGAAGGGCGACCCGGATGCCCCGTCCCGGGCCATGATCTTCGACTCCGTCTACGACTCGTACCGAGGCGTCATCACGTACGTCCGTGTGATCGACGGCCACCTGTCTCCGCGCGAGCGCATCCAGATGATGTCGACCCGGGCCATCCATGAACTCCTCGAGATCGGCGTCTCGTCGCCCGAACCGACCCCGACCAAGGGGCTCGGCGTCGGCGAGGTCGGGTACCTGATCACGGGCGTGAAGGACGTGCGTCAATCCAAGGTCGGCGACACCGTCACGAACGCGGCCAAGCCCTCGAAAGAGGCGCTGCCGGGCTACACCGACCCCAAGCCCATGGTTTTTTCGGGGCTCTACCCGATCGACGGCAGCGACTACCCGGTGCTGCGTGAGGCACTCGACAAGCTCAAGCTGTCGGATGCTTCGCTCAACTACGAACCCGAGACATCCGTCGCCCTCGGCTTCGGGTTTCGCTGCGGCTTCCTCGGTCTGTTGCACCTCGAGATCGTGACCGAGCGTCTCGAGCGCGAGTTCGGGCTCGACCTGATCTCGACGGCGCCGTCGGTGACCTACGAGGTCATGACGGACGACAAGAAGACCTTCACCGTCACGAACCCGAGCGAGTTCCCCTCGGGCACCAAGATTTCGAGCGTCACCGAGCCGATGGTCAAGGCCGCGATCCTCGCACCCAAGGACTACGTCGGAACGATCATGGAACTCTGCCAACAGCGTCGCGGAACGCTCCTCGGCATGGAGTACCTCGGCGAGGACCGGGTCGAGATCCGTTACACGATTCCGCTCGGCGAGATCGTCTTCGACTTCTTCGACCACCTCAAGTCCAAAACGGCCGGCTACGCCTCGCTCGACTACGAGCCGAGCGGCGATCAAGAGGCCGACCTGGTCAAGGTCGACATCCTGCTGCAGGGCGAGGCGGTCGATGCGTTCAGCGCGATCGTGCACCGCGACAAGGCCTACGCGTACGGCGTTCTCATGACCGAACGCCTGAAGAAGCTCATTCCGCGCCAGCAGTTCGAGGTGCCCATCCAGGCCGCGATCGGCGCCCGCATCATCGCCCGCGAGTCGATCCGCGCCATGCGCAAGGACGTTCTCGCCAAGTGCTACGGCGGCGACATCAGCCGTAAGCGCAAGCTGCTCGAGAAGCAGAAAGAGGGCAAGAAGCGCATGAAGATGGTCGGTCGCGTCGAGGTTCCGCAGGAGGCGTTCATCGCGGCCCTCTCAGGGGATACCGAGACGAAGGCCAAGTAGGGTCGAATGATGCGGCGCGGGACGTTCAAGGACGACACGGTGAACTACGCGGCGGTCGGGGCTACTCAGGCCGCCGACCTCATGCACTTTCCGCCCGAGCGGAGCATTCCGGCAGAAGAGACGCTGCGGATCGGTTCGGGTGAGGCCCGCTTCCAGGCGGCGAGCGAGTCGCTGCTGTCGTGGGGTGCCGTGCGCGGCGCGGGTCTTCGCCTCTCTGATGTGCGCCCCGCATCCGGTCCCATGTATTCCGGCGTGAGCTTCGACGAAGAGGGCAACGCGCTCGCTCCCTCACGCACCGAGGCCGATCAGCGCTTCGACGTCGACGGCACCCCGTTCGTCGGCGCAGGCACCAACGTGCACGTGCGAGGTCGAGTTGGTGGTCTTCGCGCGGATGCCGAACTGCGCGTGATCTTCGTGGTCGAAGAGACGCGACGGGTCGGGTTCGCGCTCGGCACTGTCAGTGGCTCGGTCGTGCGCGGTGAAGAGTCCTTCATGGTCGATTGGCTTCCCAATGACGAGGTCTGGTTCACCGTGCGGGCGTTCGATGCTCCGGCCGCGACGACCTACCGCATGCTGAAGGGCCTGGTGCGCCGCCGCCGCCGGCTGCTGTTCACGCGATACCTGCAGGCGATTTCGCCGCTCTACACGACCCCGTCCTGACGTGGCCGGCCCTCTTCCCGTCGGCGACCCCGCACCCGCCGACGGCGCGCTGCCGCGGGATCTCGCCATCGACCCCACCGCGGATTTCGGCGTGTATCTGCACGTGCCGTTCTGCCGCGTGCGATGCGGATACTGCGACTTCAACACCTACACGGCCACCGAGTTGCGCGGAGTCCGGCAGGACTCGTACGCCGAGACGCTGTCGGGCGAGATCACGCTCGCACGCCGCGTGCTGACGGATGTCGGGGCTCTTCGTCCGGCCTCCACGGTCTTTATCGGCGGGGGTACACCGACGCTGCTGCCCGCGGGTGACCTCGCGCGGATGCTCGGCGATGTTCGCGATTCCTTTGGCCTGATGCCCGGGGTGGAGATCACCGTCGAGGCAAATCCCGACACGATGACCGTGGACGTGGCCGACACGCTCGCGGCGGCCGGGGTGACGCGCCTGTCGATCGGGATGCAGTCCAGCGTGCCGCACGTGCTCGCGGCGCTCGATCGCACCCACAATCCCGAGAATGTCGCGACCGCCGTCGCGACCGCGCGCGACGCGGGGCTCGCCGTGAGCCTGGACCTGATTTACGGGGCACCGGGGGAGTCGCTCGATGACTGGATCCAGTCGCTCGAGTCGGCGCTCGCGCAGGACCCCGACCATGTCTCGGCCTATGCGCTGATCGTTGAGGAGGGCACGCCGCTGCACCGACGCATCCGTCGCGGTGAGCTCATCGCCCCCGACGACGACCTGCAGGCCGACATGTACGAGGCCGCCGATGCGCGGCTCGACGCCGCGGGGTACGACTGGTACGAGGTCAGCAACTGGGCGCGCACCCCCGCGAACCGGTCGCAGCACAACCTCAACTACTGGCGGAGCCAAGACTGGTGGGGCTTCGGTCCCGGTGCCCACAGCCACGTGGGTGGGCTGCGCTGGTGGAACGTCAAGCATCCGGCGGCGTATGCGCAGCGGCTCGCGGCGGGGGATTCGCCGGCGGCGGGACGCGAGAGACCGGATGCTTCGGCATCCACCCTCGAACGTGTGCTGCTCGAGTCGCGCATTCGTGAGGGGCTCGCGCTCGACCGGGTGCCCTCGGCGTCACGGGTCGCGGTCGCGGGGCTCATCGCGGACGGCCTGGTCGAGGCATCCGATGCCCTGCGCGGTCGGATCGTGCTGACCCTGCGCGGCCGGCTGCTCGCCGATGCCGTCGTGCGAGCACTGCTGCCGTAGCGCCCGCCGCGTACCGTCCGCACGACCGGGCAGACGACACGCCGATACAGCCATCCCCGGCCCGGAGTGTCGGTCCTGGCGTCGTGCGGACGGTGCAGACAGATGCCACCGAGCGCGCCGGATCACCGCCCAGCCGCCACGACGCGTTAGAATTGGCACTCAGACTTCTCGAGTGCCAGCGGAAGGGGGATCATGGTCAGCGAACGAGGCCTGCGGGTCCTCCGGGCGATCGTCCAGGACTACGTCTCCACCCACGAACCGGTCGGCAGCCGATCGATCGTCGAGCGCCACGCTTTCGGAGTGTCGGCGGCGACGATCCGCAACGATATGGCGCTGCTCGAAGACGAAGAACTCATCGTCGCCCCGCACACGTCGTCGGGTCGTGTCCCGACCGACAAGGGCTACCGGGTTTTCGTCGATCACCTGGCCGAAGTGCGGCCCCTCTCGCCCGCTCAGCGGAGCGCCATCTCGAGTTTTCTCGGGGGCACGGGCGACCTCGACGATGTACTCGCCCGCACGGTCCGCGTCCTGTCGCAGCTGACCGGTCAGGTCGCCGTCGTGCAGTACCCGTCGTTCGCGAACGCGCACGTCACGCACGTCGAACTCGTTTCGCTCGCTCCGCAGCGCCTGCTCGTCATCCTGGTCACCGACACCGGTCGCGTCTCGCAGCGGATCGCGCCGCTTACGGTGCCGCTGGACGACGAAGACCTCCCGGTGCTGCGCGGTCGACTCGCCGCCCTCCTCACGGGACTCGCCGTGGGAGTGGCTTCCGAGCGTGTGGATGCTCTGCGGATCGCCGCCGACCCCGCCGCGCCGGTCGTCGACACGGCGCTCGTCCAGGTCGCGCACGTGCTGTCTGAGGAGCTCGAGGAGTTCCGCCAGGACCGCCTCGTGATGGCCGGAGCCGCGAACCTCGCCCGTCGTGAGACCGACTTCCGCGGCAGCATCTATCCGCTGCTCGAGGCGATCGAAGAGCAGGTCACCCTCATCCGCCTGATGAGCGAGATGGTGGCCGACAGTCAGGGACTCGCGGCGAGCATCGGACGCGAGAACGAACCCTGGGGCCTCGCCGAGGCATCCATCGTCACGAGCGACTACGAGACATCCGGAACCATGGCCCGCGTGGGCGTCATGGGACCGACCCGCATGGATTACCCGAGCAACCTGGCGGCCGCCCGAGCCGTCGCGCGTTACCTCTCGCGCTTGCTCGACGAAGACGAGACGTCCCGCTGACGGACGCGACCCGCAGGCTGCAGCCGGCGGACATCTGTGAAAGGCAACATGGCAGACCACTACGAGGTGCTGGGCGTTCCCCGGGACGCGAGCACCGACGACATCAAGAAGGCGTATCGCCGACTCGCGCGCGAGCTCCACCCCGACGTGAACTCGGGAGCGGATGCCGCCGAGCGCTTCAAGCTCGTCACGCACGCGTACGACGTGCTGAGTAACAGCGAGGAGCGCAGCAAGTACGACCGTGGCGGCGACTCGCCGTTCGGCGGCGGCGGTCAGGGCTTCGGCGGCTTCGGCGACATCTTCGAGACGTTCTTCGGAGGCCAGGGCGGCGGGCGTGGACAGCGTCCCCGGTCGCGCCGTGAGCGTGGTCAGGATGCCTTGGTGCGCGTCACCCTCGAGCTGTCGGACGTCGTGTTCGGCGTTCATCGTGACCTCGAGGTCGACACCGCCGTCATCTGCGAGACCTGCCAGGGCTCGTGCTGCCAGCCCGGATCTCAGCCCGTCACGTGCGACATCTGCGGAGGGTCCGGCCACGTACAGCGGACCGTCCGGAGCCTGCTCGGAAACGTCGTCACCAGCCAGCCGTGCCAGACCTGCCAGGGCTACGGCACGACGATTCCCTACCCCTGCGCGACATGTCAGGGTCAGGGGCGCGTGCGCTCGCGCCGGACCGTTTCGCTCGACATCCCCTCGGGTGTCGAAACCGGTCTGCGTCTGCAACTGCCCGGCTCGGGCGAGGTCGGACCCGCCGGTGGTCCCCACGGCGACCTGTACATCGAGGTCACGGTGGCGCACCACGAGGTATACAGCCGCGAGGGCGACGATCTGCTCGCAACCCTCGAGGTCTCGATGCCCGACGCCGTGCTCGGCACCACGACCACGATCGAGGCGCTGGATGGTCCCGTCGAGCTTGAGATCCGCCCGGGCATCCAGGCCGGTGACGTCCTGACGATCAAGGGTCGCGGCATCACCGCGCTTCGCGGATCCCAGCGCGGCGACCTGCGGGTCGGTGTGCAGGTGCTCACCCCGACGCGCCTCGACGCGAAGGAGCGGGCCCTCATCGAAGAGCTCCGTAAGCGCACCAAGGCACCCGCACCCAAGCTCGCGCACTTCCAGCAGGGCATCTTCTCGAAGCTCCGCGACCGCTTCCGGAACGGTTGATGGCTCTGCACTTCGTCGCTGCTGAGGCGACGGATGCTGCGGTCGGAGGGCTGCTCGTCCTGACCGGCGCCGAGGCCCATCACGCGGCGGTCGTTCGCCGGGTGCGTTCGGGTGAGCCCGTGACGGTCGGCGATGGCCGGGGCGTCTGGCTCGAGGGCGTCTGCGAAGAGGTCACGCCGAAAGAGGTGGCCGTTCGCGTCACGGCGCACCGGGTCGAGCCACAGCCGACACCGCGGCTCGTGCTCGTGCAGGCGCTCGCGAAGGGCGACCGTGATGAGCTTGCCGTGCAGGCCGCGACCGAGCTGGGCGTCGACGGAATCGTGCCGTGGCAGGCGTCGCGCAGTGTTTCGCGGTGGTCCGGCCCGAAGGTCGATAAGGGCGTTGCGCGGTGGGAGGCGATCACGCGCGAAGCGGCCAAGCAGGCGCATCGCGCCTGGATTCCGGATGTTTCGGCCCCGGTCACGACGAAGCAGCTCGGAGCTCTTGCGGCTTCAGCGTCCGTACTGGTTCTCGAACCGACCGCCGAGGCGACGCTCACCGGGCAGTTGCTGAATCCCATGGATGAGCGCGGCGTCGAGCGCGACATCGTGCTGGTCGTGGGTCCGGAGGGCGGGATCGCCCCGGACGAGCTCGACGCGCTCGTCCAGGCCGGTGCCGTGCTGGTGCGTCTCGGCGACACGGTGCTGCGCACGTCGACTGCGGGCCCCGCCGCGCTGGCGGTCGCGAGCGCGGCCCTCGGCCGCTGGTAAGCCCGACCGCGCGTGAGCGCCGCTCGGTAGACTGGAGGGGTGAGCACTGAACCCTCGATCTTCACGCGCATCCTGCGCGGCGACATCCCCTCCGAGATGGTGGGCGAGACCGAGAACGTGTTCGCCATCAGAGACATCGCGCCGCGCGCACCGCTTCACCTGCTGGTGATCCCGAAGACCGAGAAGTACCGCAACGTCGTCGAGCTTGCCGCGGGCGACCCGGATCTGATGGCCGAAATGATCGGACTCGCGAACACCCTCGCGATGCAGCATTCCGACGGTGACTTCCGGTTGGTGTTCAACACCGGGGCCGAAGCGGGCCAAACCGTTTTCCATGTACACGCCCACGTTCTCGCGGGCGGACTTTCTGAGAAGAGCGTCAGTGACTGAACCGACCGAAGAGACTTCGTCGGGCGAAGAGACCGTCAGCGATCGGGTTCTGGCCGACGGCGTCGCGATGGTGCAGCTGCTCGGCCCGCAGGATCGACTCCTGCGCGTGGTCGAGAAGGAGCATCCGGATGTCGACGTCCACGTTCGCGGCAACGAGATCACGCTGTCGGGACCACGGGATGCCGTGGTCGCGGCTCGCACCCTCGTCGACGAACTTCTCACCATGACTCGCGAGGGGTACAGCGTTGCGCCGGCCGACGTATCGTCGTCGGCGCGGATGCTGGGGGATGACCCCGCGCGTCGCCCCTCGGATATCCTGGGCGAGGCCATCCTGTCGTCGCGCGGCAAGATCATCCGCCCGAAGACCCTCGGGCAGAAGGAGTACGTCGACGCGATCGAAGAGAACACGATCACGTTCGGTATCGGCCCGGCCGGTACCGGCAAGACGTATCTCGCGATGGCGAAGGCCGTGCAAGCGCTGCAGCGCAAAGAGGTCAGTCGCATCATCCTGACCCGTCCCGCGGTCGAGGCGGGGGAGCGGCTCGGGTTCTTGCCCGGCACGCTCAACGACAAGATCGACCCGTACCTGCGCCCGCTGTATGACGCGCTGAACGAGATGATGGACCCCGACATCGTCCCGAAGCTCATGGCGACGGGCACCATCGAGGTGGCGCCGCTCGCGTACATGCGCGGACGCACGCTCAACGACTCGTTCGTGGTGCTGGACGAAGCGCAGAACACCACGCCCGAGCAGATGAAGATGTTCCTGACCCGCCTCGGTTTCAACACGCGGATGGTCGTCACGGGCGATATCACTCAGGTCGACCTGCCCGGCGGATCGTCGGGGCTCCGGCTCGTGACGCGGGTGCTCGATGACATCGACGACATCCATTTCGCCCGATTGACCAGCGCGGATGTCGTGCGGCACACGCTCGTCGGCAAGATCGTCGACGCCTACACCGAGTACGACGAACAGCGGACGGCCGAGCGCTTCGAGCGCGAGCAAGCCGCGCAGTTCGCCAACCGCGCCGAGCGCCGCTCCTCCACGCGTCCGCTCGGCCCCCGCGATCGCAAGAGCCAGGGAGGACGCTCGTGACCATCGAGATCACCAATGAATCCGGGGTGACGGGCGTTGACGAGACGAAGCTGCTTCGGCTCATGGAGTACAACCTCGCCGAGCTGCACGTCAGCCCCGAGGCCGACGTCGCGATCATCCTCGTCGACGAGGGCGCCATGGAGGCCCTGCACGTGCAGTGGATGGATGAGCCGGGCCCGACGGATGTCCTGAGCTTCCCGATGGACGAGCTGCGCCCCGGCACGGAAGACATCCCGACGCCCCCGGGTCTGCTGGGCGACATCGTGTTGTGCCCGCAGGTTGCGGAGACCCAGGCTCGCGAGGCCGGTCATACGACCGAGGACGAGCTGCTGCTCCTCACGACGCACGGACTGCTGCACCTGCTCGGGTTCGATCACGCCGAGCCTGAAGAAGAGCGCGAGATGTTCGCGCTGCAGCGGGATCTGCTCATCGGCTTCTCGGTTCGCGAGCGGCGCCGTAGACCCGCATGACCGCTCTCCTTCTTCTCCTCGCAGCCCTTTTTCTTGTCGCCTTCGCGGGCCTCATGGCCGCCCTCGACGCGGCACTGAGCGTGACGTCGCGCGCCGATCTCGCCGAGTGGGCGCTCACGGCACGTGCCCGGCGGTCTCTTCGTGCGATCGCCTCGGACAACGACGCGCACCTGAACGCGGTCGTCTTCATCCGAATCCTTGCGGAAACCGCGGCCGCCGTGTTCGTCACGGTTGCACTCACGATCGTGTTGGACTCGATCTGGTGGGCCATGCTCGCCGCGGTCATTCTGATGACCGGCGCCTCGTTCGTGCTCGTCGGCGCGAGCCCCCGCACCGTGGGGCGCCAGCACGCCGAGGGTCTGCTGCGCGCGTTCGCCCCGATCGTGCGGTTCGTCCGCATCATCCTCGGTCCGATCGCCGGCGCCCTGGTGGCGCTCGGCAACCGCGTGACGCCGGGTCGTCGGCGGGTCGCCTCGTTCGCGTCCGAGCAGCAGCTGCTCAGCATGGTCGACGAGGCCGCCGAGGCGGATCTGATCGAGGACGAGGACCGCGAACTCATCCACTCGGTCTTCGACTTCACCGACACGTTCGTGCGCTCTGTCATGGTGCCGCGCACCGACATGGTCACGCTCGACGCGACGGCGACGACCGACGACGCGATGAGCCTGTTCCTCAGCACAGGTGTTTCGCGCATCCCGGTCACCGAGGGCACCGACGACGACATCGTCGGCATCCTGTATTTGAAAGACCTGGTTCAGTCGGGTTTCGGTGCCGGCGACGGATGGCGCACTCAAGGCATCCGTAAAATCCTCCGGCCGGCGAGCTTCGTTCCCGAGTCGATGATGGCCGAGACCCTGCTGCAGCAGATGAAGCGCGACGCCGTGCATGTCTGCATCGTCGTCGACGAGTACGGCGGAATCGCGGGGCTCGTGACTCTCGAGGACCTGATCGAAGAGCTCGTCGGCGAGATCGCGGACGAGTACGACGTGCCGCAGAACGAGATCGTCGAGCTGAGCCCGGGCCGCTACCGGGTGAGTGCGCGCAGTTCGCTCGATGACATCGGTGACCTGTTCGGGATCGAACTCGAGGACGAGGACGTCGACTCGATCGGCGGCCTACTCGGCAAGGCGCTCGGGCGTGTGCCACTGCCCGGAGCCGAGGCGACGCACGATGGCATCGTGATGACCGGCGGCGCCTCGCGCGGTCGGGGTCGGGGTATCGCGACGGTCTTCGTGGAGCGCTCCGCCGAACTCATTGCCGCCGAAGAAGCATTTGCGGCGGAGACGAACACTGGTCCGATCGAGAAGATCGGTGCGTCCGAGGGGCGCAAACGAAAGGGAGAATCCCGTGACTGATGCGGTTTCGCACGAAGACACGGGATCGGGTGCGGGTGGGGTTTCGGGGTCGGGATCGCTCCGCAGCGGTTTCGTTACCTTCGTCGGTCGTCCCAACGTCGGCAAGTCCACGCTGACGAATGCCCTCGTGGGCGAGAAGATCGCGATCACGAGTGAGAAGCCGCAGACGACGCGTCGGGCGATCCGGGGCATCCTGAATCGTCCCGCCGGTCAGCTCGTGATCGTCGACACCCCCGGTATCCACAAGCCGCGGACGCTGCTCGGTGAGCGCCTCAATCACCTGGTCGATCAGGTGCTCGGCGACGTCGATGTGATCGCGTTCTGCGTCCCGGCGACCGAGAAGGTCGGGCCCGGCGACCGCCGCATCGCGGAGTCCCTCGACGGTTATCGTCGCGCGCGCAAGGTCGCGTTGGTGACGAAGACGGATGCTTCGTCTCGCGAGCAGATCGCGGAGAGGCTGATGGAGGTCGATTCGCTGCGTGAAGACTGGGCGGCTGTCATCCCGATTTCGGCTGAGTCGGGCGATGGGCTCGAGATTCTTGCCGACGAGCTGCTGTCGCTCATGCCCGAGGGTCCGGCGCTGTATGGGGCAGATGTGGTGACGGATGAGTCGACCGAGGATCGCATCGCCGAGATCATCCGCGAGGCAGCGCTGCAGGGTGTGCGCGACGAGTTGCCGCACTCGATCGCGGTCACGATCGCCGACATCCTGCCGCGTGAGGATTCGGACCTGATCGACGTCTATGCCGACCTGGTCGTCGAGCGCGACAGCCAGAAGGCCATCATCATCGGTCACCGCGGGTCACGGCTGGCGGATGTCGGGGCTCGCGCCCGAGCGCAGATCGAACCGTTGATGAAGTCGCGCGTGTACCTGCACCTGCACGTGCGGGTGGCGAAGGAGTGGCAGCGCGACCCGAAGCAGCTGGGGCGCCTCGGATTCTAGCCGCGCCCGTGCACCAGTGCCGCCCGCGCCGTCCGTGCCGTTCGTCGAACGTCGGCTACGTCCGTCGCCCGACGATGTCGAGTAAGCGCGTGCGGGAGGTCGTGACCGGTCGCCACCGCGGATTTCGCTCGATCCATGGGGGAGCCATCACTTCCGGCACACCCCGATTCATCCGGATTTTCCATCCGCCGTGGTCGATGAAGCGGTGATGGTTCCAACACAACAGCACGCCGTTGTCGGTATGAGTCGGGCCGCCCTCGGCGTGATCCGTGACGTGGTGAATCTCACACCACGCGGCACGGACACCGCAGCCCGGGATGATGCATCCGCCGTCCCGCAGGGCGATCGCGCGACGCTGGTGCCGGTTGAACACCCGCTCTTCGGTGCCGATGCGGTGGATGCGGCCGTTCTCGCCGAGCAGCACGCGCTGGATGACTCCGGCGCATCCTGCGTGGGTGGCGGCGCGGACCGAAACCGGTTCGTCGATGCCGTCGACGTGCGCCCAGCCCGTGTCGGACACGAGATCTTCGGCACGGACCGAGATCACCAGTGTGGGAGCCGCCCCGCCGATGGTCGGAAGCTGTGCGCTGGATGCCGCGACCGACAGCGCGGTCGCCAACGCATCGTGCCGCTTCTGGGCCGAGGTGCGGGGATCATCCACGACGCCGCCAGGCTCGCCGTCGCCCTCGCCCTCGGGGCGGAATGACACGCCCTCACCCACACGCGGCGACCCGATCGCATCACAGATGCGCTGGAACTGTGCCGCAACCTCGGGCAGTAGTACGCCCCGCAGCGGAACGACACCGTCGCGCGCGACGCCGAGGGTGACCCCGCGCATCCGCATCGCCTGCTCTTCCTTCGGCTCTGCGCCGTCTTGGTCGAGCGCTGCGGCCCACGCCTGGGCCTGCACACGCAGCAGATCGGCGCAGACGGGCGGCGCACCATCCGGACCGGTACCGCTCGCCTCGGCCGCGAGCACCGCGTCGGCCACGCGCAGCGACTCGAGCGGCACGCGCTGGCTCATCGCCTCGAGTGGCCCGGACACCGCGATCAGCCCGTCGATCCCGACCTCGCCCTCCAACAACACCGAGCGCATCGCGGGCAGGAGCGCGGGTAGCGCCCCGCCGCTCAACGACTCGCCCAGTGCGACACCCTTTGCCCCGCGCTGCAGGCGAGCAGCGGATGCCGGACCCATCCGCGTCGCCCGTTGCACGAGCTCGCTCACATCGTGACATCCGCGCCGCGCCGTCAGCCTCAGGTCGCGATCGGGGCCCGCAGAGCGGCGCACGACCTCGCCAACTGACTCCACGAGCACCGCGTCGGTGAGTCGCTGCAACTCGGCCGCGAGTGTCAGTGCGCGCACCACCTGGTCATCGCTTGCGGCCAGAATCTGGCCGTTACCCAGCTCGCCGATCACAACGGCACGCGCCTGCTCGATGGCGCCTTCGAGGTGATCGAGCAGTGCTTCCATACCCTCAATTCTGCCGAGGGCCACCGACATTGAGCGCCGGTTTCGGCCCGATCAAGCGTGAATAATGGGGTGTCTCGAGAAATTCTTTGTGCGCGACTTTCGATGGGCCTGTCACGGTGCGCCGACAGGTCCCGACAACAGGTCAGTCGAACGGACGCATCGCCGAGCGAACGACCACAGCACCCTCGCCGTACGTCTCGTCAGCCGCGGCCTGCAGGGTTCCGTCATCCCACACCACGTCTACCCACAGCCATCCGTTCTCTGGGTACGACGCCAGAACCCCGTCACCGATCAGTTCAGGCACGGCATCCTGCATCTCCGTCAACTCGGCTTCGTTCGCGGTTCCCGGCTCGCCGCCCGTCGGATCCGCCGGCGCGATCGGGTCGTACAGCGCCAGCATCACCGGTTCACCGGTGACCGCGAACGACGATCCGTCGTAGGTGGCCCGCACGGCGTAGGCGCCCCACGTCACATCGCCTGACGTCTCCCACCCCTCGACCCCGTCCCACGACCATCCCTCGACCGGGATGCCCCCGCACTGGGGCGGGTACGACTCGGCGATCGGGCCGAGGCACAGTTCGACCGTGCCCCCGACATCCATCACGGTGCCCTGCGCCAATACCTCGCCGGCGGGCGGCGACGGTGTTTCCCACACAACCGCTCCGCCCGAGGACGAGCCCGCGGACCCGGTCGCGCAACCAGCAAGCAGGAGAACGGATGCGGCGGCCACGGCGCCGGCGGTGATGAAACGGCTCATACCTGAGAGTGTCGCGGCTGACGGGATCGTCTCACGAGACATCCTGCTACCATCGGTCCCATGCGTTTGCGCGGGCTTCTCCTCCTTAGCCGCCGCGACGAGGCTTCGATCTAGGGCCTTTCTCGTCGCGGAGCTTGTCGTTGGCCCCCACAAGTTCGATCAGAGAAGCGACGACATCATGGAGAACACCCAGAAGCCTTCCGGGATGCCGGTACACAAGTACCGCCCCTACTACGAGCAGATTTCGGTGCACCTGCCCGATCGCACGTGGCCCGACAAACGGATCACCGAGGCACCGCGTTGGTGCGCGGTCGATCTGCGCGACGGCAACCAGGCGCTCATCGACCCGATGAGCCCCGAGCGCAAGCGCATCATGTTCGAACTCCTCGTCAGCATGGGCTACAAGGAGATCGAGGTGGGGTTCCCCTCCGCGAGCCAGACCGACTTCGACTTCGTCCGCCTACTGATCGAAGACGGACTCATCCCCGACGACGTCACGATCCAGGTTCTGACGCAGGCGCGCGAAGAGCTGATCAAGCGCACTTTCGAGTCGATCAAGGGCGCCAAGCAGGCCATCGTGCACCTCTACAACTCGACCAGCATCCTGCAACGCGATGTCGTGTTCCGCACCGACAAGCAGGGCGTCATCGACATCGCTCAGCAGGGCGCGCGCTGGTGCAAGCAGTACGAAGAGACGGTTCCCGAAACGACGGTGTACTACGAGTACTCGCCCGAGAGCTACACGGGCACCGAGCTCGAGTTCGCCGCCGAGGTGTGCAACAAGGTCATGGAGATCTTCGTCCCTACCCCCGAGCGCAAGGTCATCTTGAACCTGCCCGCGACGGTCGAGATGGCCACCCCGAACGTCTACGCCGACTCGATCGAGTGGATGGGCCGCAACCTCAACCACCGCGAGAACGTCATCATTTCGCTCCACCCGCACAACGACCGCGGCACCGCGATCGCCGCCGCCGAGCTGGGTTACCTGGCCGGAGCGGACCGCATCGAAGGATGCCTGTTCGGCAACGGTGAGCGGACCGGCAACGTTGACCTGGTTGCCCTCGGCATCAACATGCTGACCCAAGGCATCGACCCGCAGATCGACTTCAGCGACATCGACCAGGTCAAGCGCACGGCCGAGTACTGCAACCAGCTGCCCGTGCCCGAGCGCAGCCCCTGGGCCGGCGACCTGGTGTTCACGGCGTTCAGCGGATCGCATCAGGACGCCATCAAGAAGGGCTTCGAGGCGATGGATGCCCGGGCCACCGCAGAAGGCGTCTCGGTCGACGAGCTCGAATGGGCCGTGCCGTACCTGCCGATCGACCCGAAGGACTTGGGCCGCTCGTACGAGGCCGTCATCCGTGTCAACTCGCAGTCCGGCAAGGGTGGCGTCGCGTACCTGCTGAAAAGCGACCACGCGATCGATCTTCCGCGCAAGCTCCAGATCGAGTTCTCGGGTGTCGTGCAGGCGAAGACGGATGCCGAGGGTGGCGAGGTCTCGAGCGACCAGATCTGGTCGATCTTCCGCGACGAGTACCTGCCCGCGGCCGAGGCCGACGCCCGCTGGGGTCGGTTCGAGCTGCTCGCGACCCGCACGCAGAGCGACATGAGCGGGGATGTCTCGCTCGAGGTCACACTGCGTGACGGCGATGAGCGCTTCGAGGCATCCGGTCACGGCAATGGTCCCGTCGCGGCGTTCCTCGAGGTCGTTCGCGCGCAGGGTTTCGACGTCACGGTCTACGACTACGTCGAGCACGCGCTCAGCGCCGGTGGCGACGCGCAGGCCGCGGCCTACGTCGAGCTGCAGGTCGAGGGCGAGCGCCTGTGGGGCGTCGGCATCGACGGCGATATCTCGACGGCGAGCCTCAAGGCGATCGTCTCGGGCGTGAACCGCGCGATCCGCACCCGCGAGCGTTCGCTGGTCGCGGCCGTCTGACCCGTCGGTCACGCCCGCGCGCCCGCGCGAGGGTGTCTGTTCCATCGCCGAGGGTGCCCGTTCCATGCCCGAGGATGCCTGTTCTAACTCTCGAGGGTGCCTGTTCTAACTCTCGAGGGTGCCCGTTTTTGGATACCGAGGTTTCACATTCTGCAGCGGGAGGCGTCCTTGCGCGTGTCGAACGGGCATTCTCGCGTCTGAAACGGGCACCTTCGGGCCGCAGAACGGGCACTCTCGCGGCCCAAACGGGCACTCTCGCGCGGTGGAATGGGCACCCTCGCGCCTCAGAACGGGCACCCTCGCGGGACCTGTCTACGGCTTGACGATCGGCAGCACGCCCGTCTCGGCCGCAACGCGGCGCCGGTACAGCATACGCTGTTCCGGTAGCGAGAGGTCGAACACAACCGCCAGCACCCGGATGACAGCGGTCACGACTATGCCGGCGATCGCGGCCGGGACGATCGCAAGACCGAGTGTCGACGAGACCGCCAGCACGAGGCATCCGGCTCCTGCCGCGACGGCGTAGAGCGAACCTACGTGCATGACGGCGACCGGAAGCCCCATGATCACATCGCGCAAGATCGACCCGCCGACGGCCGCGACGACACCGACGAATACGGCCGGCACGACCGGCAGCCCCACGGCCAGCGCCTTGCTGGTTCCGAACGCACCGAACAGCCCGATGACGATCGCGTCGAGCCCGACGATCACGCCGTTCACACGCCGGAACAGCCCGGCGAGCAGCATTCCGACCAGCGACGCCGCGACGGCCGTCAGCAGGTACCAGTTGCTCTGCAGTGTCGACGGCGGAAGCCCGAGCAGCAGGTCACGGATGAGTCCGCCGCCCATGCCGATCACGATGCCGATGATCGCAACCCCGAGCAGATCCAGACGCCGCTGCCCCTGGAATCCGGAAGCGAACAGTGCACCCTGGATGCCTCCCAGCGCCACGGCTGTGAGGTCGGCCCAGAGGGGGATCATGAAGAGGGGTTCCACCTGTCCATTCTCGCCGCCGCGGCACCGTCAGACCGGCACCCGTGGGCGAGCCGCGCGACCCGGTGTTGCCGCACCGCCGGATAATGGACCGGTGCCCACTTACCGCGACGAGGTCGTGATCCTCCGCACCCACAAGCTGGGCGAAGCGGACCGGATCATCACGATGCTTAGCCGTCGTCACGGCAAGGTCCGCGCGGTCGCGAAGGGTGTGCGACGCACGGCCTCCCGCTTTGGGGCTCGCCTCGAGCCGTTCATGGTCGCGGATGTGCAGCTCTACGCCGGGCGGAACCTCGACATCGTGCAACAGGCCGAGAGCCTCGGCTCGTACGGCGCCGACATCGTCGTGCACTACGAGCGCTTCACGGCCGCGAACGCGATGGTCGAGACCGCCGATCGACTCAACGAGTCCGAGGCGACACCCCAGCAGTACCTGTTGCTCGTGGGTGGTCTGCGCGCCCTGGCGCGCGGTGAGCACGATTCGCGCAGCGTGCTCGACTCGTACCTGCTGCGGGTCATGGCTCTCTCGGGCTGGGCACCGAGCCTCGGCGATTGCGCCCGTTGCGGCGCCATCGGCCCGAACGACTACTTCGTCGCCCAGCTCGGCGGCATCGTCTGCAACGACTGCGCCCCTCCGGGCAGCGCGCGCATCGGCCCCGAGGCCGTCCAGCAGCTCGGTGCGCTGATGGCGGGGGAGTGGGATGTCGTGGCCGCGGCTGCCCCGCGCGCCCTGGCCGCCGCATCCGGCGTCGTCGCGGCGTACACGCAGTGGCACCTTGAGCGAGGCATCCGCTCGCTCGCGCACCTCGAAGGACCTCGATGAGCCCCAAGCCCTACACGCACAAGGATGCCGTGCCGTATCGCCCCCTCGATTGGACGGGCGTATACCCGCCGGCGTTCCCGTCGGGCTCGGTCCCCGAGCACGTGGCGATCGTCATGGACGGAAACGGTCGCTGGGCGAACCGCCGTGGACTGTCACGCGTCGAGGGACACAAGGCGGGTGAGGCGTCGCTCCTCGACGTCGTCGCAGGGGCGATCCAGGCGGGCGTGAAGCACCTGTCGGTCTACGCGTTCTCGACCGAAAACTGGCGGCGGTCTCCGGACGAGGTTCGCTTTCTGATGGGCTTCAACCGTGACGTGCTGCATCGCCGACGCGATCAACTGAACGAGTGGGGTGTACGCATTCGATGGTCCGGCCGCAAGCCCCGGCTGTGGGGTTCGGTCATCAAAGAGTTGCAGCACGCCGAGCAGCTCACGGCGAGCAACGACGTGCTGACGCTGACGATGTGCGTGAACTACGGCGGTCGAGTCGAACTCGTCGATGCGATGCGGCAGATCGCCGAGGATGTCGCACGGGGACGCATCCGTCCCTCCGCCGTCACCGAGAAGCTGATCCGGCGCCACCTGTACGTGCCGGACATGCCCGACGTCGACCTGTTCATCAGGTCGAGTGGCGAACAGCGCACCTCGAACTTTTTGCTGTGGGAGTCGGCCTACGCCGAGTTCGTCTTCCTGGACACACTGTGGCCCGACTTCTCGCGCGCCGACCTGTGGCAGGGCATCGAGCTGTACCTCGACCGCGACCGCCGCTTCGGTGGCGCGATTGACACACCCGGCGCCGCGGACGTCCCGTAGATCGAACATGCGTGTGCGGGAATACGCGCGGATGCATCGGGCGTTGAGCACGGTATGACGGATGCCATCAAGATCGACGTGTGGAGCGATATCGCTTGCCCCTGGTGCTACATCGGCAAGCGGAATCTGGAGAACGGATTGGCCGAAGCATCCGCGGATCCCGACGGCCCCCGCGTCGAGGTGACGTATCACTCGTACGAATTGTCTCCGGATACTCCGGTCGACTTCGAGGGTGACGAGGTCTCGTACCTGGCGAACCACAAGGGCGTGCCGCTCGAGCAGGCACGCGAGATGATCGACCGCGTGACGGATGTCGCCGCGGGATCCGGTCTCGCCTACCGCTACGACCTGCTGAAGCACACGAACACCGTCAAGGCCCACGAGCTGCTTCACTTCGCCAAGCACCAGGGACGTCAGCTCGACATGGCCGAGCGTCTGATGGCGGCTTACTTCATCGAGGGCAAGCACGTGGGTCGTATCGATGACCTGGTCGCCCTCGCGGTCGAGGTCGGGCTCGACGCGGACGAGACGCGCGAGGCCCTCGAGTCAGGGCGCTACCTCGCGGATGTTCGCGCGGATCAGGCCCAGGCCCAGACGTATGGAATCAACGGGGTGCCGTTCTTCGTGATCGACGGCAAGTACGGCGTGAGCGGCGCCCAGCCGCCCGAGGCGTTCGCGCAGATCGCCCGCCAGGTTTGGTCCGAGCGCCGTGAGGCCGCGAGCGAAGCCGAGGCTGTCGGGGCCTGACGTCGTCGAGGGTCAGCTGGGCAGGTTGCTCTCGATGACCGAGACGATGGCCGGGTCGTCGGGCTTCACGGTCGGGCGGAAGCGGTGCACGGTTCCGCCGGGCGTGAGCACGAACTTCTCGAAGTTCCAGATGATCGGGCCGTGCGCGCCCTCGAAGTCTTTGGCCTTCTTCAACGCCTTGTAGATCGGCGCGGCGCCGCCGCCGTTGACCTTGACCTTGTCGAAGATCGGGAACGTGATGCCCCAGTTGACGGCGCAGTAGTCGAGGATCTCGTCGATCGATCCCGGCTCCTGGCCCATGAACTGGTTGCACGGGAAGCCGAGAACGGTGAAGCCGCGGTCACCATAGGTGCGCTGAAGCTCTTCGAGCTGCTCGTACTGCGGGGCGAGGCCGCACTTCGACGCGACGTTCACGATCAAGATGACCTTGTCGCCGTACTCGGAGAGCGAAGCGGTGCCTCCGTCCGCGGTGTGGAAGGGGATGTCTCGGATGTCCACAACGGTCTCGCTGGTCATGTTGTCCACGATACGACCACGCGTCGCGGCGAGGGGCGGGTTATGTCTGGGAGAATGGAAAGATGTCCGGCCTTCTTGCTTCCGCGCCGACGTTGCGCATCGGGCCGCTCGCTCTCGATGTTCCCGTCGTGCTTGCGCCGATGGCGGGCATCACGAACACGGCGTTCCGGCGCCTGTGCCGCGAGTACGGCGCCGGCCTCTATGTCAGCGAGATGATCACGTCTCGGGCACTGGTCGAGCGCAACGCGACGACCATGCGACTGATTCAGCACCACGAGTCCGAGACGCCCCGTTCGATTCAGCTCTACGGCGTCGACCCGGTGACGGTCGCCGAGGCCGTTCGCATCATCGTGTCCGAAGACCACGCCGACCACGTCGACCTGAACTTCGGATGCCCCGTGCCCAAGGTCACGAAGAAGGGCGGGGGAGCGGCGCTGCCGTGGAAGCTCGGCCTGTTCCGCGACATCGTCGAGGGCGCTGTGAAGGCGGCCGGTGACGTTCCGCTGACGATCAAGATGCGCAAGGGCATCGACGACGACCACCTGACCTACCTCGAGGCCGGACGCATCGCCGAGGGCGCGGGTGTCGCATCCGTCGCCCTCCACGCACGCACGGCCGCACAGTTCTATTCGGGCCAAGCCGACTGGTCGGCGATCACGAAGCTCAAAGAGATCGTGACGAGCGTGCCGGTGCTCGGCAACGGCGACATTTGGTCGGCCGACGATGCCGTGCGCATGATGTCAGAGACCGGATGCGACGGGGTTGTCGTGGGACGCGGATGCCTCGGGCGCCCGTGGCTCTTCGGTGAGCTGGCCTCGGCGTTCGGTGCGGAGACTCCCGCAGTCGATGCCGACCTGGGGTTCGTCGCCCGTGCCTTCCGCCGCCACGCCGAACTCCTGGTCGAGTTCTTCGAAGACGAGGGTCGTGGATGCCGCGACATCCGCAAGCACGTCGCCTGGTATTTCAAGGGTTACCCCGTAGGCGGTGAGACGCGGGCGAGCCTCGCGACCGCCTCGACGCTGGACGAGATCGACGAACTCCTCGCCGAGTTGCCGCTCGACGCACCGTACCCGGGCGCTGCCGCCGAGGGTCAGCGAGGTCGCGCCGGCACCCCGAAGCGCCCCGCCCTACCCGATCGCTGGCTCGAGAGCCGCGACCTCGACGTGGCCGAGAGCCGCGAAATCGCGGCCGCAGAGTTGCACCACAGTGGTGGATAAAGGCGTGGTGGATAAAGGCGTGGCGGACAAGGGCGTGGCGGACAAGGGCGTGGCGGCTCACGCCAGGAAAGAACCCGCAGCGATCCGCACGGACGGCTACGGCGAGCACGCGACCGAGCGTTTCCACGTCGAGGAACATCGCTCGAAGCGCGACGATTTCGCCCGTGACCGGGCGCGCGTCCTGCATTCCGCGGCCCTCCGCCGCCTCGCCGCCAAGACCCAGGTGCTGAGCCCGGCGAGCCCGGCCGACTTCGCCCGCAACCGCCTCACGCACTCGCTCGAGGTGGCGCAGGTGGGCCGTGAGCTCGCGACCTGGCTGGAACTCGCCCCCGATGTCGTCGATGCGGCCTGCCTCAGCCACGACCTCGGGCACCCGCCGTTCGGGCACAACGGCGAGCGTGCGCTCAACGACTGGGCCGATGACATCGGCGGGTTCGAGGGCAATGCGCAGACCCTGCGGATCATCTCGCGCCTCGAACCGAAGGTGATCGACGCCGACGGGCACAGCGTCGGCCTGAACCTCACGCGGGCCAGCCTCGACGCGACCTGCAAGTATCCGTGGACGTCGGAGCATCCGCTGCCCGACGCGGGCGGACGCCTGAAGTACGGCGTCTACGCCGACGACGAGTCCGTCTTCCGTTGGATGCGCGAGGGCGCCCCCGGCCGTGTGCGGTGCATCGAGGCCGAGGTCATGGACCTGGCCGATGACATCGCCTACTCGGTGCACGACTTCGAAGACGCTGTGACGAACGGATACCTCGATCCGCGCCGTCTCTCGGATCCGGCCGAACACCAGGCGCTCGTCACGGCGCTCCAGGCGTGGGTCGGTTTCGACTTCGCCCGGGACGAGCTCGACGACGCGCTGTATCGCCTGACGCGGATGCCGGAGTGGATCACCTCGTTCGACGGATCGCGCGCCGCCCTCGGTCGATTGAAAAATCTCACGAGCGACCTGATCGGACGCTTCGCGCGCGCCGCCACGACTGCGACGCGCGAGGCTTATCCCGCCCGCACCCTGACGCGGTACAGCGCCCACGTGGTCGTGCCGCGTGTCGTCGAGGCGGAGGTCGCCGCACTCAAGGGCATGGTCGGCGCCTTCGTCGTATCGATCGATGGACGCAAGACGCTCTACAAGGAGCAGAGGCGGATGCTCAAACGCCTCGCAACCGCTCTCTGGGAGGCGGGCCCGGCCCAGCTGACCCCCGCGCTGCGCGGTGACTTCCTGGCCGCGGACTCCGATGCCGCCCGTCGCCGCGTCATCGTGGACCAGGTCGCCAGCCTCACCGACCAGGACGCCCTGTCATGGCACGAGCGACTCCTCGGCGAGGTGGATGCGGGCGCCCTCGGCATCTGGACCCCGGGCTCGCGTCCCTGGTCGAAGGACAGCTGATGGCGGGGCGGATCGCTCAGGCCGACGTCGAAGAGGTCAAGGCCCGCACGAACATCGTCGACATCGTGGGGGAGCGCGTCGCCCTGAAATCGGCGGGTGTCGGTTCGATGAAGGGGCTCTGCCCGTTCCACGACGAGCGCAGTCCGAGCTTCCACGTCCGCCCGCAAGTGGGTTTCTACCACTGCTTCGGATGCGGGGAGTCGGGGGACGTCTACACGTTCCTGCGGAAGATGGACCACGTGACGTTCACCGACGCCGTCGAACGCCTGGCCGCTCGCATCGGGTTCACGCTGCACTACGAAGAAGGCGGCGGTCCCGCACCCGAGACGAGTGGGCGGGCACGTCTGTATGCCGCCAACCAGACTGCGGCGGCCTGGTTCCAGAGCCAGTTGTCGACTCCCGAGGCCGAGGCGGCCCGGCGATTCCTCGGCGAGCGCGGGTTCGATGCCGGAGCCGCCGCGCACTTCGGAGTCGGCTACGCGCCGAAGGGGTGGGACAACGCGCTGAAGGCGCTCACCGCCGAGGGTTTCTCGCGCGAAGAGCTCACGACCGCGGGCCTGATGTCGCAGGGCCAGCGGGGCGTCTACGACCGGTTCCGAGGTCGGTTGGTGTGGCCCATCCGTGACGTGACGGGTCAGACGGTCGGATTCGGCGCCCGCCACCTGTACGAGGACGATCAGGGCCCCAAGTACCTGAACACCCCCGAGACCCCGATCTATCACAAGTCGCAGGTGCTCTACGGGCTCGACCTCGCCAAGCGCGATATCTCGCGCGCAGACCAGGTCGTGGTCGTCGAGGGGTACACCGATGTCATGGCCTGCCACCTGGCGGGCATCACGACGGCGATCGCGACCTGTGGCACCGCGTTCGGAACCGACCACATCACGGTTCTGCGGCGCGTGATGGGCGACGACAAAGCGTCCGGCGAGGTCATCTTCACGTTCGACCCGGATGCCGCGGGGCAGAAGGCGGCACTGCGTGCCTTCGCCGAAGAGAAGCGGTTCTCGGCCCAGACCTATGTGGCCGTAGCGCCCGAAGGTCTCGACCCGTGCGATCTGCGGCTGCACCGCGGTGACGCCGCGGTCCGCGCCCTGCTCGAGCACAAGCAGCCCATGTACGAATTCGTGATCGATCGACGGATCGCGGACTACGATCTCGCGAGCGTCGAGGGACGGATCGGGGCGCTGCGGGCGGCGGCACCGATCGTCGCAGACATCCGCGACCCGTCGCTCCGCCCCGGCTACACCCGGGTACTCGCCCGTCGCCTCGGCATGGACATCGGCGAGGTCCGTCCCGCGGTCGAGCGCGCGGCCCGGGGTGCGGCGCGTGAGGGAGGCCGTGCCGACCAGGCTGCCAAGCAGGGGACCGCAGCGGACGGTGGGCCCGCGCCGGTTGCGGCCGTCACGCTCGCCAACCTGCCGCACACCCCCGACGTGCTGCTCGAACGCGACGCGGTCATGGCATTCCTGCAGTATGGACACACGGTCCCCGAGGAGTTGCGGGCGCGCGCGTTCGCCCAACCGATGCGACACCCGGGGCTCGAGGCCGTCCGCGAGTCGATCGCAACAGGAGACCCCGCACGTCCCGGTTGGGCGCTGACGGCGATCGAGAACGTGCGCGAGCCCTACCGCGGGCTCGCGGCGGAACTTCTCGCCGCACCGTTCCCCGCGCGGGACGAGCAGAGCGCCCGGGCATCCGCGGTCTCGCTCGCTCGCCGAATGCTGGCGCGCGCGATCGATCGCGAGAAGACGGAGTTGCTGAGCGCGGTCCAGCGGGTTCCGGCTGCCTCGGATGAGGGGCGCACCCTGCGGATGCGCCTTCGCGATCTCGATGCGCAGCGACACGCGTTGCTTACCGAAGACTGAATTCCCGCCCGGCGCGTGTGATCCGGGGCATGATGAAGAGCATGGCCCGGCGTCGAGACATCCCTTTCGCAATCCTTGCGGAGGATCTGTCGCTGGCTCACATGTCCGGTTCTCGTCCGGGCGGAGGTCGCGCGGTCGACGGTGTCTCTTTCGAGCTCTTGCCGGGTCGGTCGCTGGTCGTGATGGGTTCGACGGGGTCGGGCAAGTCGAGTCTTGCGGTGGCTCTCGCCGCCCGCGGGACCGACGATCTCGCGGTCGTGGGCGGCCAGGCATTCGTCGACGGGGTTTCGATTCGTCACCCGGGTCGCGCGAAGCGTTCGCTGATGTACTACACCGGGTATCTGCCGCAACGAGCGGGCGCCGATCTGCCGCCGCGCTCGACGGCGGGCGAGATCATCAACGAACCGATCACGAGCCGCGACCGCAAGGTCGGTGAGCGGGCGCTGGCGCTGGTCGTCGCATCGATGCTCGATGAGATGCATCTGCCGCTCAAGGTCGCCACGCAATTCCCGTACGAACTGAGCGCGGGGATGCGGCAGCGCGTCGCCCTCGCCCGCGCCCTCGTGCTGCAGCCCCGTGTGTTGATCGCAGATGAACCGCTCGCGAACCTGGACGTCGCATCGCGGGCGGTTGCCCTCGCCGCGCTCCGACAGCGCGCGACCGCTTCTTCGATGGCGACGTTGGCCGTGTCGAACGATGCAGAGCTTGCGAGTGCACTCGATGCCGACGTCGTCGTGCTGCAACACGGGCACACCGTGGCGCAGGGACCACACGATCGTCTGGCGTGGGCGCCCGGTGCGGATGTCGACCCGTGGCTGGTCGCTCCCTGATGCGTGGGTTGTCGTTGCGGGCGGTTCGGGTTTGCTAGGATAGTCGGGTTGCCTGGCGCGAGTCGGGCGCATTCCTCCATAGCTCAATTGGCAGAGCAATCGGCTGTTAACCGATAGGTTCTTGGTTCGAGTCCAAGTGGGGGAGCAGTGACAGAACTGGCTACGGGTGGCTGGGTTCTGCTTGTGATCGCGGCACTCATCGTCGGATTGTCGAAGGCCGCTCTGCCCGGCGCGAGTACCCTCTCCGTGGCGATTTTCGCGGCGATCCTGCCGGCGAAGCAGTCGACCGCGACCCTGCTCGTGCTCCTGATCGTGGGTGACGTCTTCGCGCTCTGGGCGTACCGCCGCCACGCCGATTGGCGAGCTCTCGGCCGGCTGGTCCCGGCCGTCGCGGCCGGTCTCGTACTCGGCGCGATCTTTCTCGTCGTCGCCGACGATTCATGGGTGCGTCGCACGATCGGGGTCATATTGCTGATCCTCATTGCCGTCACGCTGTGGCGTCGCTACGCGCGGCGCGGCGAGCCCGCCGTGGATCGAGCGCGCTGGCCCGCGGCGACGGCTTATGGTTCGCTGGGTGGGTTCACGACCATGGTCGCGAACGCCGGTGGGCCGGTCATGTCGATGTACTTTCTCGCGTCGGGGTTTCGCGTGATGGCGTTCCTCGGCACCGCGGCGTGGTTCTTCGCACTCGTGAATCTGACCAAGCTGCCCATCATGTTCGGGCTGGGATTGATCACGCCGGGGACGTTGTTGATGGATCTGATCCTCGTTCCGGCGGTGCTGGTCGGTGCATTCGGCGGCCGCGTGATCGCGGGGCGCATCAACCAAACGTGGTTCGAACGCATCGTCATCGCGCTCACGATCGTCGGCGCACTGTACCTGCTCATCTGACGCGTTCTGTCGGCGTGGCGGGTGCAGAATGCTGTCTTCGGGTGCCGAATCGGTCTATTGTCATGCGCACCATGGTTGTGTTCGAGCGGGGCACGATCCGCCAAAGACGGTTTGTCGTCTTCGTTCGCGCCCAATTGCCGCTGCTTGTCGGCACGACGTTTGTGATCGTGAGCTCGCTGTTGGTGGTGCCCGAGGTGCGCGGCGACGTTTTCCTCCTCATCGGCGGCCTCGTGATCGTGGCTTCGTGTGTGGTGGGCCTTCTCGTCCCGTGGCACAAGATCACCTCTCCCGGGCTCGTCGTCCTCGCTATTGCGGACGTCATCGGAGTGGCTTTCGTCCGCGAGTCGTTGTTGCCCTACGTACCCTCGGTCGAGATCTTGGCGATCTTCCCCGTGCTCTGGTTGGCGTACGGTTTCACCCAGTGGGTTGTCGTCGCCGCGGTGGCGGGCACGATCTTTATCGCCGCGTTTCCCTACTTGGTCGCGTGGACGGTGCCGCAGTCCGGGCTCGAGTGGCTGAACCTTCTGACTTTGCCTGTGCTCGTCATCGGAATCGCCGTCCTCGCGAACTTGGCGGCCGAAGAATTGCGAACGCGCCGCGCACGTCTCATCCATGCTTTTGAGGTTCAACAAGCGGCACTCGAAGAAGCGCAGGACAACTCGGTCATCTCGCGAAGCATCCTCGACACCGTTCAGGCGGGAATCGCGTTCGTCGCCGAGGATGGCGAGTCCATCGCCAACGATCGTGCGCTGAAGGTGGCGGCCGCGATCGGATTCAAGCCGGGAAGGCCGCCGTACAGCGGTGAACGCATGTACGGTTCCGATCGCGTGACGCCTATTGCTCCCGATGAACAGCCGATACCGCGCGGCCTTGCGGGCGAGACGGTGGAAGAGCATTTCGCGTGGGTCGGTGGGGCCCATCGGCAATCCGCGATCATCACCTCGACGAGCCCCGTGCGGCGAGACACGGGCGAGCTGCTCGGAACCGTGATCGTGATGCACGACGTGACGGACCTGGCCGAGGCAATCGAAATCCGTGAGCAGTTCCTGCGCACCGCGTCGCATGAACTGCGCACCCCGCTCACCGCTGCCGTCGGATATCTGGATCTGCTCGAAGAGGACCCCGATCTGCCGCCACGACTGGCGGCTCGGCTCGACACGGTGCGCCGCGGCATGGAACGACTGACGACGCGCATTGCAGAGTTGATTGCGGCAAGCGACGACGGCGTCGAGCTGCAACCTGTGCGGATGGGCGTCGGACAGCTCGTGGAGGACAGCATCGACAGCCTCGGTCCGGCCCTGCGCGGGCGCGTCATGCGCTTCGGAACAGACGGCCCGGGTCTGGAAGCAGACGTCGACCCGCGTCGTCTCTCGCAGGCGATCGGGGAGTTGCTGACCAACGCGATCAAGTTCGGCGAGGATGACATGCCCGTGGTCGCGCGCCTTTCGGGTGCGGGCGAATCGATTGAGTTGCAGATCACCGACACCGGACCCGGGATGTCGCGTGCCGAACTCACCCGCGCCTTCGACTCGTTCTACCGGGCACCCGCGGCCCGGGCCCAGGCGATCCAGGGTTTCGGGCTCGGTCTGCACATCGTCCGCAACATCTTCCGGGCCCACGGCGGGGACGTCGAGCTGCGCAGCGAAGTCGGCGTGGGTACGACCGTGATCTGTCGGCTTCCCCGGCCGGTCGTTTAGTCGCCCGAGCCCCGGTGGGCCAGCGGGTCTTCGCCGAGCATCCGCCACACCGTGTTGGTCAGCGCGGGGTGCACGAGTGCGATCTGCCGCAGCACCCGATAGTGGCGGACGTGCGTCGGCATCCGTCCCCCGTCCGCGATGATCGCGTCGGCACGGAGCATGTGTACGACGAGCTCGTCGACGGTGGGCAGCTCTTCCATGAAGGCCCAGGGATCCTCGCCGTGGCGAAGACGCTCCTCGACGACGACGCCGAGTTCTTCGGATGCCTCGGCACGGAGCACTTCCAGGCTCGCGCGCCGTTCGATCCGTACCTCTTCCACCCTTCGAGCCTACGCGCGGATTCGGCGGTGGGCGCGAGGCGCGGTCTACGCGGCTCGGCCTACGCGTCGAGGTCGTCGACGCCCGGCATCCAGGACCGGCCGGGCACGCCCCAGCCGCTCTTGCGTACGATCTTCGCGGCCGTCTTGGCGTCGGCGTCGTCGATGCGGTCGACGTAGAGAATCCCGTCGAGATGGTCGAATTCGTGCTGCAGGATGCGCGCACGCCAGCCATCAACCTCGAGCCGGACGGGCGCGCCGTCGAGATCCGTTCCCGTGACGATGGCGCGGTCGGCGCGGCGCAGCGGAAACCGTTCACCGGGGAACGACAGGCATCCTTCGCTCTCGTCGTCCGGGTCGGGATGACCGGGCTCCGGCGGAGTGATCCAGAGCTCCGGGTCGACCACGACACCGCGCCAGGGCGCACCGTCATCGTCCTCGTACGAATACACGAAGATCCGAAGCGGCACCCCCACCTGCGGGGCGGCGAGTCCGACGCCCGGTGCGGCGTCCATCGTCTCGTACATGTCGGCCACCAGAGTCCGGATCTCGTCGGTCACGACGCCGACGCGAGCTGCGGGGGAATGAAGGACGGGATCACCCAGGATCACGATCGGGAGCACGGCCACGTCTCGAGCCTAACCGGAGCGCCTCGAGCCATCGGCATCCGCCTCGGTTAGTGTCGATGCGTGATGTGGCTGGGATCAGTTGAAGAAGTCGGCGAGCAGCTCGTCGGCGCTTTCCAGAATCCAGGCCTGCTCCTGGGTATCCCGCTGGCCCTCGCCGGCGCGGTTTTCATGTCGTTCGGCGCCCTGTATCAGCACCGCGGTGTGGAGAAGGTGGAACGCCTGAGCGGGCAGGACGGCGCGAGCGGCCTCACGATGCGGCAGATGTCACGGTTGATCTCGCGCCCCTCCTGGGTCGTCGGCACGCTGATGCTCGGGATGGCGATTCTCTGCCAACTGGGTGCACTGACCGTCGCTCCACTCATCGTGGTGCAGCCGCTGGGCGCGATCGCGCTCGTCGTCACGACCCTGCTGAACTCGCGCGTGAGCGGCCTCGCGCCGACGAGGCGATCGCTGATGGCGATCGTCGCGTGCGTCGGCGGCATCTTCATCTTCGTGATCATCGCCGCGATCTTCGCGACCGAGCGGCCGCTCAGCGAGAACGAACTCGTCACGGTACTCGTGACGCTCGGCGCCGTGCTGGTGGTCATGATCGCGCTCTGGATCATGCTGCGGAAGCGGATGCGGGCGTTGTTCTACATCCTGAGCGCCGGTGTCGTCTACGGCTTCGTCGCAACGCTCGCAAAGGTCGTCATCAAGCGGATTCAGGCCGGCGAATTCGAGTGGCTGACGCTCCTCTGCCTGATCGCGCTGCTTGCGGCGGCCGGTCTCGGCGCCTACTTCGTTCAGACCGCCTACTCGTCGGGCCCGCCCGACCTGGTGATCGCGGGCCTCACGGTCATCGACCCCATGGTCGCGGTGCTGATCGGCCTGCTCGTTCTCGGCGAGGGCGGCGCGGCGCCGCTGTGGGCGCTGATCGGTTTCGCCATCGCGGGGGCCATCGCGGTGTGGGGTGTCATCACCCTGGCGCGCTTCCATCCGCAGGTTCTGTCGCACAGTCAGGAGTTCCCGATCCTCCGCGGGGGATCGGCATCCAGCGGAGGTTCGACGCGACCCGCGATGGACGATGGCGCGGGTCCCGATCCTCTCGTCTGACGGACGCTAGGCTTTTCCTTACGGGGCGGTGGCCAAGCTGGTCAAGGCAGCGGGCTCATAACCCGACGATCGTGGGTTCAAGTCCCACCCGCCCTACTCCGAACATCCGAGTGACGCGTGCCGACGCGGAGGAGCATGAGCGCGGACGAAGAGGCAGCGGTCTTCCGTGCACCGATGCGCTCGCGGCGCTCGGACGCCGTCGAGGGTGCCGCGGTGGAGCGGGCGCTCACGCACGGGGTGTGCGGCCTCGGTGGGGTCCGCCTCGATCCTCCGCCTGCCACGCTCGCGGACGCCGTACGGCGGATCTCGGCGACCGGTGACGATCGACTCGCCGCACGTCTCGCGCGGTTCGCGAACGCCCCGGACGGCGCGTTCGTGTGGACGATCGATCTGGACGGTCTTCTGTGGCTCGGGCGCCTGCATGGCGCGTGGTACTACGACGCGCGCTCGGCGGCTGCCGAGGTCGACCTCATCCAAGTGCGCCCGTGCCGGTGGCTAACCGCTCCCGTCGCTGAACACCGCGTTCCCGCCGGTGTGCGCGCCACCTTCGCCCGCGGGGGAAAGAACTGGCAGCGCATCCGGTCCGCCGCCGTGTTAGAGGCGAGCACCCGACTCTGGGAAGAGGGCTCCCGGTCGGAGCAGTGAGCCGGAACGCGGGGAAGACTGCTGCGGGACGTCAGACTCGCGCGACGGAGTCCCACCACAGCGCCGCCTCGGCGCGGTTGCGGGGTTCGCGTTCGGCCGCGCCAGCGACGATCTGTCGGCGCGCCGACCAGACCCGGTCGAGCACCGCGGCGCCGGCGCCATCAGCGTCAGAGAGTGGAGCGACGCCGTCCTGACCCCAGTGCCCCAGGACGCCGAGCTGCTTGATGCGGGTGTAGTCGTCGGCGACGAGTCCGACGATCGGCACGCCCGCCGGAGCGGCGAAAACGGCGGGGTGGTACCGGCCGGTGATCAGCAGCGCCGAGGATCGTGCGAGCCGGGCCGCGGCGCGCGGGTCGCCGGTGGGGATCACCCGCGACGGAGCGGTCATCCGGGTCCGCACCTCATCGTGCAGGGCGGCGTCCCCGCGAGCGGGAGACGCGGCGTCCAGCGGGCCGAAATGCGCGTGGAACGCGACCTGCTCGCCGGTCAGCTCGGCCGCCCGATCGACCAGCCGGGCGATGTGGGCGACGGTCTCGTCACGCGGGGCGCCGCCGAGGCTGAGCGAGAGACTGACGAGCACTCCGGATCGCGGGGCCGAGGCATCCGCGTCTGCGTTCGCTCGCGGATCGCGGTCGCCCAGGAACGACGCATCGTCGACACCGAGGCGCGCCTCGACGCCGAGTTCCCGCGCCAGAGCGAGTGAGGTCGTCTCCCGCACCCCGACGAGGCGAGCGTTCTGCAGGGCGCGAGCTAGCAGCGTCCGGTCGTGCGCGACGAGGTCCGGACCGAATGTCTGGCCGGTGACGACCACGGGCCGCCCGAGTTCGCCGGCGATCGCGGCGAGGGTCACCCGGTCGTAGATGTGCACCGGCCAGCGCGAGGCGAGGTTGCCGCCACCCGCGACGACAACCCCGTCGGTGTGCGCCATCGCCTCGATGACGGCCCGGGCGGGGTCGTCCGTCCCGAGGGACGACGGATGCCTCGCCGCAGCCACGACCTCGCGCATCCGGTCGTCCGCATCGTCGCGTGAGAGTCCCGTGAATCCGATGCGGGGGACCGCCTCGACCCCGTAGCGCTCGGCCGATTCGCCGGGCTCGGCGGACACCGCGACGAGCTCGACACCGCGAGCACGCATCTCGTCGCGGAGAGCCTCGAACATCGCCTCGTCCCCGATGTGCATCATGCCGTCTGACACGCCGATATCGCCGATGGAGAGAAGCCGGACGAGCACCGGAGCCTAGCCTCCCGGGTCACGCAATGCCAACCGAACGCGATGTCACCGACGGGGGCTACGATCGGCATGCGGCGGGGTTCGGACGGACGTTCGCGCGCGCGAAGGAGACGACGATGGGCATCCAGACGGCCATGGACGCGGTGTATGCCGCGCCGGGAATCGTGGACGCCATCCGGCTTGCAGACGATGTCGCGTTCGAGGCCGGCCGCGACCCGGGGGTACGCACGCTTCGTCTGCTGGCGAAGGCCCTCGCGAGCGATGACGATGTCGCGGCGATCACGGCCGTGCACGCCCTGGCTGAGATGTACGACGAGCAGGCGGCACGGGCCCTCAGCGGTCTGCTGTCGGACGAGCGCGGTTTCGTCCGCGAACACGCCGCGTGGGCGCTCGGTGCGGGTCTGCCGCGCTTCGACGCGATCGGGCGTTTGCTCGGGATCGTCGCGGCGGGGGGCTTTTCGGGCATGCTCGCGCAGCGGACGCTCGAGAACTGGTCGATCACGATCGGCGAATCGCTCGCGGTGGCGATCGAGTCGGCTCTGCTGGGGATTCAGGATGCGCCGTCCCGCACGCGCCTCGTCGAGACTCTCGGCCTTGTGCGGGCACCCATCGCCGCACGGACGCTTCTCCGATGCGCCAGCGACGCGCACGAGGCGCGCACGGTGCGGATCGCGGCTGTGGCGGCGCTCGGCCAACGCGCCCACTCGCCTGAGGCCGCGTCGCTGCTCGATGGTCTGGCCGATGGAGAGGACGAGCTGGCCGATGCCGCGCGCCTCGCCCTCGTCGACCTGGCCGCCGCGCGCACGGCGGTCGGACCTGTCCGAAACGGGTCCGCACCGGCACCCGGTCCGCTGACCGTGGCACAGCTTTTCCTGCACGCCGACATCGACCCGTCGCTCACCTCGGCGGGTGTCGGCGACAACGGTGGCATCGCGACGCTGCTCGTGCGCCTGGGTGATGCCCTCGTCGCGGATCCCTCGACGGGCGTCCAACGTGTCGTCACCCTGTCGCGTGGCCCCCGGGAGCGTGCCGTGATCGATCTCGGGGTCATCGGCATGGACCGCGACGGCCACGTCTACGGACGGGTTCCCCTGGCCGAACAGCCCGTGCCCTCGGCCGCGGCGTGGTCGCTGCGCGTGCCCGCGCGCCGTGGCATCCGACGCATCCTGCGCGCCGCGGGCCGCATCGACGTGCTGCACCTGCGGATGGCGGATGTGGGCAGTCTCGCGGCCGCGGATGTCGCGCGCGAGCTCGGCATCCCCGTCGTGTTCACGGTCGCCCCCGACCCGCACGCGGTCATCCAGTCGATGGACCTCTCGGGCGCGCTGCACCGCTCGGACTTCGGCGAGATCGACATGCGCGAGCACTTCTGGTTCCGGGCGCGCCTGGTCCAGAGCCTGGCGTCGAACGCGGCACACACCGTGCTGTTCCCGCGGCCGCAGCTCGAAGAAGACATGCGCCAGCTCGTGGGCATCGATATCGCATCACATCCCGAGCGCCACACGATCGTCGCTGAGGGTGTGGACCTGGACGTCGTCGAACCTGCCGTTGCTGAGGTGCGATCGTGCGAAGCTTCGGACTGCCCGCCCGAGCTCGAGTCGCTGCGCACTCTGCTCGAAGAGCTTCCGGCCGATCGTCGCGGGCTCCCGTTATTGGTCAGCGTGGGACGCCTGCACCGGGTGAAGGGCATGGCGACCCTCGTCGAGGCGTGGGACCAGGGTCCGCTGGCCGCCCGTGCGAACCTGCTCATCATCGGCGGTGACCTCGAACGCCCCTCTCTCGACGAGCGCGAGCAGATCGAGCGGATCGCTCAGATCGTTCCGGATCATGAGCGCGCCGCGCGCGGTCTCGTTCTTGCCGGGCACCGCTCCAACGACGTCGCTGCCCGCTGGCTTGCCGCCGTGCGCTTCGGAATGCCTGGCCTCGCCTCCGACGGCGGCGTCTACGTGTGCGCGAGCGTGAAGGAAGAGTTCGGCATCGCCCTGCTCGAGGCGATGGCGACCGGCTTGACCGTCGTCGCTCCTGACGGTGGCGGCCCCGCGACCTACGTGACTCGGGGTGACACCGGCGTGCTGACGCAGACGTGGGACGTCGACAGCCTCGCCGAGGCGATCGCGGAAGCCCTCGACCTCGCCGCTGAGCGAGACGAGTCCCGCTCAGCGCGGTCGCACGACATGGTGCGCGACCGCTTCACCATCCAGGCCATGGCTTCGGCGCTCGGGCCGGTCTACGGCGGCGTCGCGCGCGAAGAGGCCGAGCTGATCCGTGCCGCGGGGGTCCTCGGGTGACGCTGCTCGTCATCAGCCCGGACTACGCCTCGCACCTCCTTCCGCTCGCCACGCTGGCGACGCGGTGGCGCGACGCGGGGGAGCGGGTCGTTGTCGCGACGGGCCCGTCGACGACGGGGATCGTCGCGGACTTCGGGTTGCAGCGGATCGATCTGACCCTGGGCCGGGGCTCGAACCCCGGGGTGATCCGTGCTGAGGAGCAGCCGCGCGACGAGGGCGCTTCGCTGCGGGGGTTCTTCGACGCAACGCGTCGAGGCATGACGCAGACCCTGCGCTATCAGGCGCAGGAGCGGCTCACGGACTTGATGTGGGACCCCGTCGGGCGCGGTCGGCGCGTACTCGAGATCGTCGACCAGGTCCGTCCCGACGCGATCATCGTCGATCATCTGGCCTTTAGCGCCCGTATGGCGTTGCAGACCGCGGGTGTGCCCTACGGCGATGTCGTGCTGGGGCATCCGAGCGCCCTTCCCGTCGCTGGTGAGGTCTACGGATACCCGCCGTTCTGGCCCCGCGCTTTCGCTCCCTCCGCAACCGATCTGGCGGAGTTGCGCGAACTCTGCGACCGGGTGGCCGCAGGCTTCACGGGGGAGTGGAATCGTGCGGCCCGCGAGCTGGCCGGTGCGGCTGTCGACGTCGACGACGCCTTCGCGACCCACGGCGGCACCGTCCTGTACAACTATCCGGCCGAACTGGCCGCGATCGAGGGACGGATGCTGCCGCTGCACGCTTTTCTCGGGTCGACGCGCCGTGAAGAAGACGTTGCCCTCGACATCCTGGACTGGATCGATCGCGACGAACCCTATGTCTACGTGAGCTTCGGGAGTTTTCTCTCCGTGCGGGACGACGTGCTGGCACGCGTTGCGGAGGCGCTCCGCAGGCTCGGCGTGCGCGCCGCGATCGCGACGGGCGCGACCGCGCCCGAGGCTGTGGGCGACGTGCCGGACGGATGGCTCGTGCGCCCTCATCTGCCGCAGGTGCGGCTGCTGAAAGGCGCGGCAGTGGCGGTGAACCACGGGGGCAACAACTCGGTCACCGAGGCGCTCGGCAGTGGGGTGCCGATCCTCGTCCTGCCCTTCTCGACAGATCAGTTCGCCGGCGCCGCGACCATCGAGCGTGCACGGGTCGGTGTGGCGCTCGACCCGAACGCCGCGAGCGTCGAGGAACTGGCCGATGCGCTGCGCGCACTGCTGGGCGGGGACGGGGCGGAAGAATCTGACGTCGACCGGGGCCTGTTGCGCCGGATAGCCGATGGCCAGACCGCTCGGCCGGGCCCGGAGGTTGCCTACGAGGCGCTCGTGGGAACGCGCTCGCCCACGAGCGAGCGCATCGCTCCGGGGTCACCGGCCGCACCCCGGTAGCGTTCCATCAACGCGGCGTTCGCGTCGAAGTGTGCGCCGGCTCGAGTCTCGGCAACGTGGTGGAGCGCATAGACGCGACCCTCGTGGCGTTGGGGTGGGCTGCCGAGGAGGGTCTGGTGGGCGAGGTTCCACGCGGCATCCTCGTAGCCCCACCCGCGGAAGCGCTCGTCCTGACCCCCGTGTCGTTCCCACGTCCGCGGGGTCGTGACGTACACGCCCGAGCACGCGCCGCGGACGAGCTCGAACTCGCACTGTTCTGGATCCAGACCCGCGAGATACTGTGCTGTGCCGGTCGCGCCGAGCCAGTGATATGCGGTGTAAGGCAGGTGTACGAGGCCGCTCGTCCCTGCGGCGTCGACCGCAGCCCGCAGAGCATCGGCCTCCGGCACGGTGTCTGCGTCGTTGATGATGACCACGTCATCGGGGTTCTCGCCGGCGATGCCCCGATTTCGGCACGCCGCGAGGACGAAGACGTCGTCTTCGGTGTCGATCGTGCGAACCGTGAACTCCGGGAACTCGCGGGCATACCAACTGGTGACGGCCTCGAAAGCGGTTACGCGCGAGGGCGCAGCGCGCCACGGGATGATGACGGAAACGGCAGACACGATGTTCAGCCTAAACGCGTACACGCGGGAGGAACGATGCACCTGCAAAGGCCGAGATTCGCCACACGCATCTCGTTCGGCCCCACGGCACCTCCGGGGTGTTCGCTATCCGGGCACAGGCACGCGCGGGCGAAGACGCTCCCGCGGCGCGCCGGGGAATCACAGTGTTGTGATTCCGTTATGCGATGGGCAATAATGGGCCCACAACCGAACAGCAGTCGCCGACACACGTGTCACAGGTCGTAGGGGAAGACGTACCTGAAGAAACGGAAGTGGAAATGGCGACATCATCGGCGCGCGGAGTGATCTATGTCCACTCCGCGCCGCGGGCGCTGTGCCCGCACCTGGAATGGGCTGTCGGGCGTGCGCTCGGCCGTGCCGTGAATTTCGAGTGGGACGAGCAGCCGGTACTTCCTGGCGCCCGTCGCGCCGAGTTCTACTGGGAAGGGCCCGTCGGAACCGGCGCGGCGCTCTCGTCCGCGATGCACGGGTGGGAGCACCTCCGCTTCGAGGTGACCGAAGACCCCACTCCGCGCTCGGACGGAGGTCGCTGGTTGCACACCCCCGACCTCGGTATCCATTACGCACAGACCGACGCGGCCGGCAACGTCGTGATCGGTGAAGATCGCATTCGATACGCCATGGAGATCGCTGCGGGTGACGCCCGTGAACTTCAGCGGGAACTGGGCGTCGCGCTTGGACAGGCCTGGGACGACGAACTCGAGATCTTCCGTCACGCGAGCGACCAGGCTCCCGTGGTGTGGCTCCACAAGGTCGGCTAGCGGCGCCTCTACAATCCAGACATCCCCACACTCGGACCGAACCCATCGTCCGCGCTCGCGCGGCCTGTTGGCTGGGTCAGGATGTGGAATCCCCCTGGGTCACTGAGCTTGTCGAAGTGACCTGTTGTGCGCCCTTCGACAGGCTCAGGGTGCGAGCCCGAAGCTCCGGGTGCGGAAGCAGCCCGGTCAGTTCGTCGAGAACGCCACCACGGCGTTGTGCCCGCCGAAGCCGAACGAGTTGCTGATCGCCAGCTGGTCGCCCGCGCCGAGGTCCTGAGGTGCGCCCGAGATCCGGAACGGCACTTCGGGGTCCTGTGTCGTGAGGTTGATCGTCGGCGGCGCCTGGCGCTGACCGATCGCGAGCACCGTGAAGATGGCCTCGAGCGCTCCCGTGCCACCCAGTAGGTGGCCCGTGGATGCCTTGGTTGCCGAGACGGGGATCTCGTCCACGCGCGGCCCGAACACGGCCTTGAGGGCCTGATACTCGTTCGGGTCACCGACGGGGGTGGAGGTGGCGTGCGCGTTGATGTGGGTGACGTCATCCGGGGATGCGCCGGCCATCTCGAGCGCCATCGTGACCGCTCGAGCGGCACCGCGGCCCTCGGGGTCGTTGGCCGTGATGTGGTACGAGTCCGCCGTGACTCCGCCGCCGACGACGTACGCGTAGATCTTCGCGCCGCGCGCCTTGGCGTGCTCTTCGGTCTCGAGGATCAGCGCACCGGCGCCCTCGCCCATGACGAAGCCGTCGCGGTCGATGCTGCCCGGACGTGAGGCGGTCGCCGGGTCGTCGTTGCGGCGTGAGAGCGCCTGCATCGACGCGAAAGACGCGACGGTGATGGGGTGGATGGCCGACTCGGTGCCACCCGCGATGACGACGTCTGCGAGGCCGTCCTGCAGGTGTTCGACGGCGTTGACGATCGACTCGGTGCTCGAGGCACATGCGCTGGCGACGGTGCGGGCGAAAGCGCGAGCACCGAAGTGGAGCGACAGGTTGCCGGCCGCGGCGTTGGGCATGAGCATCGGCACCGTCATCGGCATGACGCGACGGGGTCCCTTCTCGCGCAGGGTGTCCCATGCGTCGAGGAGTGTCCACACGCCGCCGATACCGGTGGCGAAGTCGACACCCAGGCGTTCGGGGTCGACCTCGGGTGCTCCGGCGTCGTCCCAGGCCTCCATGGCGGCGACGAGGGCGAACTGCGAGGCCGGGTCGAGCCGCTTCGCGGTCGGTCGCGGTAGAACCTCTTCGGGGCGCACGATGGCCTCGGCGGCGAACGTGACGGGTAGCTCGTACTTCGCAACCCACTCGTGCTCGAGTGTGCGAGCGCCGGACACTCCGGCGAGAAGTGCGTTCCAGCTGTCGGGGGCGGTGCCGCCGAGCGGTGAAGAGGCACCGATCCCGGTGACGACGATGCGCTTGGTGGTCATGACACGAATCCTCAGGCGTTGCTGTCGCTCTCGGGGGCCCACAGGCCCCCGAGAGGGTGGATCAGGACTGGTTCGACGTGATGAACGTCACGGCGTCGCCGACGGTCTTGAGGTTCTTGACCTCGTCGTCGGGGATGGTGACGCCGAACTTCTCTTCTGCGTTGACGACGATCGTCATCATCGAGATCGAGTCGATGTCGAGGTCGTCGGTGAAGGACTTCTCGAGGGCGACGTCGTCGGCCGAGATGCCGGTCTCGTCGGTGATGAGCTCAGCGAGCCCGGCAAGCACCTCATCGGTGGAAAAGGCCATGGTGTCTCCTTGGTTCTGGATCTAGATGGGGGTCTGGAGTCGTGTCGGCGACCGCGAATCAGTCTAGGGCGGCGATCCGCCCGGTCACGGCAGCACCACGACCTGCGCGCCGAACACGAGGCCCGCGCCGAAGCCGATCTGCAGGGCGAGTCCGCCGCTGATCTCGGGGTGCTCCTGCAGCAGGCGGTGCGTAGCGAGGGGGATGGATGCCGCCGAGGTGTTGCCCGTGGTCTCGATATCGCGGCCGATCACAACGGTCTCGGGCAGCTTCAGTTGCTTGGCGAACTCGTCGATGATGCGCATGTTCGCCTGGTGCGGTACGAACGCGGACAGATCGGATGCTTCGACCCCGGCTGCTTCGAGTGCCTGACGCGCGACCTTCACCATCTCCCACACGGCCCAGCGGAAGACCGTCGGGCCCTCCTGGCGAAGCGTGGGCCAGGCCGCGAGTCCGTCGCGGAACTCGATCAGGGTGTGGTCCATGCCGACGGCGTCGGCCTTGGAGCCATCCGATCCCCAGATGGTGGGTCCGATGCCGGGGGTGTCACTCGGGCCGACGACGACCGCGCCGGCTCCGTCACCGAGCAGGAACGAGATGCTGCGATCGGTGGGGTCGACGACATCGCTGAGCTTTTCGGCCCCGATGACGACGGCGTAGCGGGCGATGCCCGCCCGGATCGACGCATCCGCCTGTGCGACGCCGTACGAAAAACCTGCGCAGGCCGCGTTGAGGTCGTAGGCGGCCGCAGGGTTCGCGCCGACGCGGTCGGCGACGACGGCCGAGATCGATGGCGTCTGCCGGGGGTTGCTGATCGTGGCGACGATCACGAGGTCGATGTCTTCGGGAGCGACGCCGGAGGAGGCGATCGCCTCGGCGGCCGCGTCCGTCGCGAGGTCGAGGGCGCTCGTGCCGGCTTCGGCGCGCGTGCGCGTGATGATGCCGGTGCGCTGGCGGATCCACTCGTCGCTCGAGTCGATCGGCCCGACGAGGGCGTCGTTGTCGACGAGCAGTTCGCCGCGGGCGGCACCGTACGCGTAGATGCGCGTGTGGGCTACACCCGTGGTCTGAGTCAGCGGTGCGGGCGAGATCATGCGTTGTCCTTCGAGAGCAGTTCCACGGCCGCATCGAGGTCGTCGGGGGTCTTGACCGCCACCGACGGGATGCCGCGGAGCCCGCGCTTGGCGAGCCCGGTCAGTGTACCGGCGGGGGCCAGTTCGATGAGGCCCGTGATTCCCGCGTCGGCGAATCCGGCCATGCAGAGGTCCCACCGGACGGGCGAGGCCACCTGGCCGACGAGCAGGTTGATGGCCGTGGTACCGGAGATGACGACCGAGCCGTCGTGGTTGGTCCAGAGGGCGAGTTTCGGATTGCTCGCCTCGACCGTGTCGGCGGCGGCACGCAGCCGTTCGACCGCCGGTGCCATATACGACGTGTGGAATGCCCCGGCGACTTGGAGAGGGATGACGCGTGCGCCACGGGGAGCGTCGACGGCCAATGCCTCCAGTGCAGCGGGCGCCCCGGCGGCGACGATCTGGCCACCGCCGTTGAAGTTGGCGGGAGTCAGCGCGAGTTCTTCCAGACGGGTGAGCACGGCCGCCTCGTCACCGCCGACGACGGCGCTCATGCCGGTCGGCTCGAGGGCCGCAGCATCCGCCATCGCGCGTCCGCGAATACCGACGAGGTTCATGCCGTCGTGAGCCGAGATGACACCGGCGATCACGAGCGCGGCGATCTCACCGACCGAGTGGCCCGCGGTTCCGGCCGGTGCGGACGGTGTGCGCTGCTCGAGCGCAGACCATGCCAGCAAGCTGGCGGCGACGATCAACGGCTGCGCGATGCGGGTGTCGCGGATGGTGTCGGCATCGGATTCGGTGCCGTGGCGGATCAGGTCGACCTCAGCGGCGTCCGAGAATGCGGCCAGCAAATCTCGCGCGCCATCGAGGTCCAGCCACGGGGAGAGGAATCCAGGAGTTTGAGAGCCCTGACCCGGGCAGGCTACGACGATCACTCACCCAGTCTGTCAACTAGACCCAGGTCGGTCTTGGCGTGGTCCTACGAAGAAACCGCGGAACGTTTGTGCGTGGCTGACACCTGAGGGCGTCTGCGCGTGTCGGTCGCCGCGATCTGACCCAGAATCAGGGCCGACTGCAGGATCAGCGCTTCGCGGGCGCCCGTGGCGTCCCAGCCGATGACCTCGCTGACCCGCTTGAGGCGGTAGCGGACGGTGTTGGGGTGCACGAAGAGCTCACGCGCCGTCGCCTCGAGTGAGCGTCCGTTGTCGAGGTAGCTCCAGAGGGTCGTGACGAGATCGGGGGAGTGCGCCTGCAGGGGCCGATAGATCCGCTCGACCAGCGTTTGCTTCGCGAGCGCATCGCCGGCAAGGGCGCGCTCGGGCAGCAGATCATCGGCCTCGACGGGTCGAGGAGCGTTCCGCCACGCACGAGCCACGGCGAAGCCCGCGAGAGCCGCGCGGGCGCTCGCGCTGGCATCGACGAGCGCCGGCACGGCCGGGCCCAGGACGAGGTGTCCCGGACCGAACCCGGGCTCGAGACGCGTCGCGATCTCGGGAAACGGCAGGTCGGGCGCCGGCTCTTCACCGCGGGCGACCGAGTCCGAGCGGCCCATGACCAAAACGAGCCGCGAACCCTGCACGCCGATCAGCACGTCGACGCCCAGCTTGCGGGCGATACGGCGCAGGTGGTCGACGTCGAACTGCGAGGGTGTCGTGCCGACGAGCACGCAGACTTCGCCGTGACCGTGCCAGCCGAGGGCTGCGATGCGGCTGGGCAGCTCGGCATCGGCCTCGCCGGTCAGGATCGAGTCGACGACGAGCGCCTCCAGCCGCGCGTCCCACAACCCGCGCGCTTCGGCCGCCCGGGCGTAGACATCCGCTGCCGCGAAGGCGACATCGCGCGAATACTTCAGGATCGCCTCGCGGATGCTTCCGCCCCGGCCGGTGACGCGTTCTTCCGTGACCTCGACCGTCACGCGGATGAGCTGCAGGGTCTGCTGCAGGCTGACGCTCCGCAGCAACTCGCGCGGGGCCGCGGCGAAGATGTCCGCCGCGATCCACGGGGTCGACTCAGGGTCTTCGTACCACTGGATGAAAGAGGTGATGCCCGCCTGAGCCACGAGGCCGACCGCGGACCGCCGCCCCGGCGGCATCTCGCGATACCAGGGCAGCGTGTCCTCCAGCCGGTTCAGCGTCGCCGTGGCGAGGTCGCCGGAGATGCGCCGCAGCCAGGTGAGGGTCGCCGCCTTCTCGTCGGCCACCGTCTTGGCGATCGCCGCTTCCTCGTCGGCGCCCGTGGTCCCCGGCACGCCGGTCAGCTCTCGCCGCCGGCGTTCCCGCTCGTTCCGGCGGTCACGTCGAACAGGCGGTACTTCTCGATCGCCTGGGCGACGAGCGACCGGTCGACGGCGCCCTGCTGCGCGAGTGCCTGCAGCGCTCGCACGACGATCGAGGGACCGTCGATCTTGAAGAAGCGTCGAGCAGCGGCACGCGTGTCCGAGAAGCCGAAGCCGTCGGCGCCGAGCGTGTAGAAGTCATGCTGCACCCAGGGCCGGATCTGGTCCTGAACGGCGTGCATGAAGTCGCTCACGGCGATGACGGGGCCGGGTGCCCCGGCGAGCTTCTCGGTGATGTAGGCCGTCTTCGGTTCTTCTTCCGGGTGCAGGAAGTTGTGCTCGTCGGCGGCCAGGCCGTCGCGGCGCAGCTCGGTCCACGACGTGACGGACCAGACATCCGCCGCCACACCCCAGTCGTCGCGCAGCAACTGCTGAGCTTCCTTGGCCCACGGCACACCGACGCCCGACGCGAGCAGCTGCGCGCGTGCGCCGTCGCCCTCACCGGTCGAGATGCGGTGGATGCCTCGGACGATCCCATCCACGTCGACACCCTCGGGCTCAGCGGGCTGCACGATGGGCTCGTTGTAGACCGTCAGGTAGTACATGACGTTCGGGTCGGGGTGCTGACCGCCGTACATGCGCTCGATGCCCGCGCGCACGATGTGCGCGATCTCGTAGCCGTAGGCAGGGTCGTACGAAACCGTCGCGGGGTTCGTCGAGGCGAGCAGGTGCGAGTGTCCGTCGGCGTGCTGCAGGCCCTCACCGGTCAGCGTGGTGCGTCCGGCGGTGGCGCCGACGACGAATCCGCGGGCCATCTGGTCGCCCGCCGCCCACTGGGCGTCGCCCGTGCGCTGGAAGCCGAACATCGAGTAGAAGACGTAGACCGGGATAAGCGGCTCGCCGTGGGTCGAGTACGACGTGCCGACACCCGTGAACGCCGCGAGCGCGCCGGCCTCGTTGATGCCGACGTGCAGGATCTGTCCCTGCGGGCTCTCCTTGTAGGCCAGGAGCAGCTCGCGGTCGACCGACGTGTAGTGCTGGCCGTTCGGGTTGTAGATCTTCGCGGTCGGGAAGAACGCGTCCATGCCGAACGTGCGCGCCTCGTCGGGGATGATCGGCACGATGCGGTGGCCGAAGTCCTTCGAGCGCAACAGGTCCTTCAGCAGACGGACGAAGGCCATGGTCGTGGCGACTTCTTGCGTGCCCGAACCCTTCTTGGGCATCGTGTACGCCGAGTCGTCCGGCAGCGTGAGGCCGACGTGGGTCGTGCGTCGCTCGGGCAGGAATCCGCCGAGGTCGCGGCGACGCTCGAGCAGGTACTGGATCGTCTCGTCCTGGGCGCCCGGGTTGTAGTACGGGGGCAGGTAGGGGTTCTCTTCGAGCTGGCCGTCCGAGATCGGAATGTGCATCTCGTCGCGGAAGTGCTTGAGGTCCTCGAGCGTCATCTTCTTCATCTGGTGCGTAGCGTTCCGCCCCTCGAAGTGCTTGCCGAGGCCGTAGCCCTTGATCGTCTTGGCGATGATGACGGTGGGCTGACCCTTGTGCTCCACGGCCGCCTTGTACGCGGCGTAGACCTTGCGGTAGTCGTGTCCGCCGCGCTTGAGGCCCCAGATCTTCTCGTCGGAGTAGTCCTTGACCAACGCGAGCGCGCGCTCGTCGCGACCGAAGAAGTTCTCGCGAACGTACGCACCGTTCTCGGTCTTGTAGGTCTGGTAGTCACCGTCGGGGGTGACGTTCATCAGGTTGAGCAGCGCGCCATCCGTGTCGCGTGAGAGCAGGTCGTCCCACTCGCGACCCCAAACGACCTTGATGACGTTCCAGCCGGCGCCGCGGAAGAAGCTCTCGAGCTCCTGGATGATCTTGCCGTTACCGCGCACCGGGCCGTCGAGGCGCTGGAGGTTGGCGTTGATGACGAAGGTCAGGTTGTCGAGGCCCTCGTTCGCCGCGACCTGCAGCTGTCCGCGGCTTTCGACCTCGTCCATTTCGCCGTCGCCAAGGAACGCCCAGACATGCCCGTCCGAGACATCCTTGATGCCGCGGTTGGTCAGGTACTTGTTCGTCATCGCCTGGTAGATCGCGTTGATCGGTCCGAGACCCATCGACACGGTCGGGAACTGCCAGAACTCCGGCATCAGGCGCGGGTGCGGGTACGACGGGATGCCGTTGGGCGCCGCGGACTTCTCCTGGCGGAAGCCGTCGAGCTGGGCCTCGGTCAGGCGGCCCTCGAGGAAGGCGCGCGCGTAGGTGCCGGGCGAGGCATGACCCTGGATGAAGATCTGGTCTCCGCCTGAGGGGTGGTCGTGGCCGCGGAAGAAGTGGTTGAACCCGACTTCGTAGAGCGCGGCCGACGAGGCGTAAGTGGAGATGTGCCCGCCAACGCCGATGCCGGGGCGCTGAGCGCGGTGCACGGTAACGGCGGCGTTCCAGCGGATCCAGGCGCGGTAGCGGCGCTCGATCTCTTCGTCACCGGGAAACTCGGGCTCGTTCTCGGGCGCGATGGTGTTGATGTAGTCCGTCGTCGGCACCATCGGGACGCCGAGGTGCAGATCATGCGACTTCTTCAGAAGGCTGAGCATCACCTCGCGTCCGCGGCCGTGGCCCTTCGCGTCGACGAGCTGCTGCAGGGATTCCTGCCACTCGGAAGTCTCTTCCGGGTCGCTGTCGGCGGCGTTCTGCGAGTAGGGATCCTGGTCGTGAACAGTCACACGTGACCTCTCTTCGTGCCGGCAGATCGTGCCGGGGGAGTCTTGGCAGCGGCGTCTCGGCTTGTGGGCCGGGCGGGAACGCACACCTCTCTCAGCCTAGTCAGTTCCCGGCATCCCGCGCCCGTCCCGCGGGACGTCGTGCTGCGCGGTCTGCGGCGATGGGAGGATGACGGCATGACTCTCGAGATCGGCGACCAGGCTCCGGACTTCACGCTTCTGACCCGGGCGGGCGAGCCGCTCACGCTCAGCGAGGCCTGGCGCGAGTCGCCGGTCGTGCTCGTGTTCTTCCCTCTGGCTTTCTCGGGGCGGTGCCAGGGCGAGCTGTGCGAGATTCGCGACAACATCGCGGTTTTTGAGGATGCCTCGGTGCGCGTCATCGGGATCTCGGTCGACAGCCACCACGCGTTGCGTGCCTGGGCCGAGCAGCAGGGTTACGGCTTCGACCTGGTGTCGGACTTCTGGCCGCACGGCGAGGTCGCGCGGGCGTATGAGGTGTTCCTGGCGGATCGCGGCATCGCGACGCGGGCGAGCTTCTTGATCGACACGGAGGGTGTCGTGCGGTGGTCGGTCGTGAACGACCCGACGAGCCCGCGGCCGCTGTCGGCCTATCGCGAGGCGTTGGCCGCGTTGTGATCCTGGTTCGGGGTTGTGGGGGCTCGATCTTCTAGACTGGCCCATGAGGGCCTTTAGCTCAGCTGGTAGAGCGCCACGTTTACACCGTGGATGTCGTCGGTTCGATCCCGGCAGGGCCCACCTAGAAAACACAGGGATCCCGGGGTTTCATTCACTCTCAGGTTTCTTAGCGCGGTCCCCCCGCGGTCCCCTGGCACGGCTTTACCCGCCCCCGATGACGCACCGGGTCAGGACAGCGATGCCGCGGGCCCGGGACAGGCGTGTCAGAGCTGTGTCTCCTTCTGGGTGACGGGCGCTTCGGCTATCCAGCTGCGCAGCATGTTGAGCGCGTCCGCGGACGATGAGCCGGGTTCGGTGAGGTAGGTGGTGAGGCGGATATCGGGCGCCGAGGGAAGTGTGAGTGATTCGAACCCGAGGGTCATCTCGCCGACGACGGGGTGATTGATCCGTTTAGAACCGGTGGTGTGGGTGCGGACGGTGTGGCTGCCCCACCAGGTGCGAAATTCTGTGCTGCGCGTGGCGAGTTCGCCGACGAGGCCGGAGAGTGCCTTGTCAGAAGGGTCGTGCCCCGCGCGCAGGCGCAGTGAGGAGACCATCTCTCGGGCGATCGTCTCCCAGTCGGCGTAGAAGTCTCTGGATGCCGGGTCGAGGAACAGATACCGGGCAGAGTTCACTGGTGGCTGACCCTCGGGAAACATGAATGGCAGAAGAGCGCGAGCGAGCGCGTTGGCCGCCAACGGTGTGCCGAGGGTGGAGAGTGCGACTGTCGGCACGTCACGCATGGTGTCGATGAGTTGGACGATCCTCGGAGGCACTGGGGTCTCTCGTCTAGCGCGTGGTGCTCGGACGGGTCCGGTCGCTGCCCGGGCGAGGTCGAAAAGGTGCTGTTGTTCGGCGTCGTTGAGCTGGAAGGCGTTCACGAGCGCGTAGAGCACGCTCTCCGAGACGCCGCCGAGGTCGCCACGCTCCATCCGCGTGTAGTACGCCGTCGAGACGCCGGCAAGCTGCGCGACTTCTTCGCGACGCAGACCAGGTACGCGTCGCTCTCCTGCGAAGACGGTCAGACCGGCTTTCTCGGGGGTGATGCGTCCGCGGAGTGCGGTCAGGAATTCCTGAACCTCGTGCCTGGTGTTCATATGTCCGACGGTAGCCCGCGCTTCCGCGCCGCGGGAGTCCCTGTCATTCACCCCCAGCGCGGCAGTATCAATCACATTGTGGGGGTGAATGCTAGGGACTCTCACCTCGTTGTTGGCGGTGCTTAGCGTGGAGGCATGACCACTTCAACGATCACTCTGAACAACGGGGTCGAGATCCCCGCCATCGGCCTCGGTGTCTTCCAGACCCCGCCCGAGGAGACCGTCGCCGCTGTCGCGACCGCGCTCCGCACCGGATACCGCCACATCGACACCGCTGCCGCCTACGGAAACGAGAAAGAGGTCGGCCAGGGCATCCGCGAATCCGGCGTTCCCCGCGAAGACATCTTCATCGAGTCCAAAGTGTGGATCAGCGACTACGGCTACGACGAGACCCTCCACGCGTTCGAGAAGAGCGCCGCGAAGCTGGGCGTCGACCAGATCGACCTGTTCATCCTGCACCAGGCGCTACCGTCCGAGTTCGACAAGACCATCGCCGCGTACAAGGCGCTCGAGCAGCTCCTCTCCGATGGGAAGGTCCGCGCGATCGGTGTCAGCAACTTCATGCCCGAGCACCTGACCCCGCTGCTCGAGCAGACCGACATCGTGCCGGCGGTTAACCAGATCGAGCTGCACCCGTACTTCCAACAGAAGGAGCTTGTCGCGTTCCACCAGGAGCACGGCATCACTACCCAGGCGTGGTCGCCCATCGGCGGAATCACCTCCTACCGGGAATCCGCGAAGCGCAGCTTCGACGAGCCCGTCATCTTGACGATCGGTGAGAAGTACGGCAAGTCCGCCGCGCAGGTGATGCTCCGCTGGCATATCCAGAAGGGCGTGCAGGTCATCCCGAAATCGACCAAGGCGCACCGCATCGCGGAGAACTTCGACGTCTTCGACTTCGAACTCACCGCCGACGAGATCGCTCAGATCGACTCGCTCGACACCGGCGTCCGCGGTGGACCCGAGCCCGACTTCATCACCCTCGAAAACTTCGGAAAGCCGATCCCCGAGGCGTGATCCAGCTGCGGGCGCGGACGACCCGAACGTTCGCGCCCGCTTCGCCCGACCTGGTCGAGAAGGAACGAATGAATCGCCGCGACTTCCTCGCCGCCAGTGCTGTGCTCGGCGGCACAGTGCTCGCCTCCGTTCTTGCCGCCTGCACTCCGAATCGGGAGACCACCGTGACCACGCCGACCCCGACTGCAGAACCGACCGATGCTGCATCGTCGCCCGGTGCCGGGGGCCGGGTACTGCTGGCCTACTTCTCCCGCCCTGGCGAGAACTATTACTACGGCGACCGCATCGATCTTGAAGTCGGGAACACTCAGATTGTCGCGGAGATGATCGCCGCTGTGACCACTGTCGACGTTTATCGGATCGAAGCCTCCGATCCGTACCCGGACGACTACGAAGAGACCGTGCAACGGAACGTGCGGGAAGAGAACGACGACGCCCGCCCCACGATCGCGAACCCCCTTCCCGACGTCACCGGCTACGACGTCATTCTGCTCGGCAGTCCCGTGTGGAACGTGCAGACCCCGATGATCATGCGCACCTTCGTCGAAGGCGTCGACTTCGCCGGGAAGATCATCCACCCGTTCGTCACGTACGCCGTGAGCGGTATGGGACGCGTCGACAGCGACTACGCAGATCTCTGCCCCGATTCCACGATCGCCGAAGGCCTCGCCGTGCAGGGCGAGACCGCCGCACAAGCCCAACCCGACGTCGAAGCCTGGCTTCGACGCATCGGACTCTGAACGACCCACGGGAGAGAACCACCATGACCGATCACGCCCTCACCGTCCTCATCGTCGGAGCAACAGGGAGCATCGGGCAGCACGTCGTCGAACAAGCCGTCCAGGCCGGGCATCACACTAGAGCGCTCGTCCGCGACAGCAGCAGGGCCCGCGACCTCGCTTCCGGAGCCGCGGCAGTCATCGGAGACCTCACCGATGCCGGCACGCTCACTGAAGCCGTCGCCGACATAGACGCCGTTGTCTTCACTCACGGCAGCAGCAATGAGCCCGAGGCTGTCAACTACGGCGCAGTGCGCAATGTGCTCACCGCTCTGAATGGCCGCCCGGTCCGGATCGCGCTGATGACGACCATCGGAGTCACCGCTCGCCGGGAGACGTCCGAATGGAAGCGACGCGGCGAACGCCTCGTCCGCGCCAGCGGCAACACGTACACGATCGTTCGTCCCGGCTGGTTCGACTACAACGCACCCGATCAGCTGAAGATCACCATGCGCCAAGGGGACACCCACCTCATCGGTACCCCCGCAGACGGCGTGATCGCCCGCAGGCAGATCGCCCGCGTACTGCTCGACAGCCTCACCAACCCCCGAGCCGACCGCCGAACCCTGGAACTCGTCGCCGAACGCGGCCCCGAACAGGCCGACCTCGGGCCAGTATTCGGCGCCCTGGTACCCGACGCAACCGGGTCCCTCGATGGCGCAAAGGACACCGACAACCTGCCGGCGTCCGAAGAACCGCAGCGCGTCGTTGACGACCTCAACGCCGTCCGCGGCGACGCCTGATTACCGATTGAAGCTGAAGACACACATGAATACGCGCACTCTTGGCCGCACTGGCCTGGAGGTATCCGCCATCGGCTTCGGATGCATGGGCCTCAGCCACGGCTACGGCCACAACCTCGACGACGCACACGGCATCGACGTGATCCGGCGAGCCGTCGACCTCGGAGTGACCTTATTCGACACCGCCCAGGTCTACGGCCCCTTCACCAACGAAGAACTCGTCGGCAAGGCGCTTGCCCCCGTCCGCGACGATGTCGTGATCGCCACCAAGTTCGGCTTCGACTTCGACGGCACCAGCGAAACCGGACTGAACAGCACCCCGGACTACATTCGGAAGACCCTGGACGCATCGCTCCAGCGTCTCGGTGTCGAGAACATCGACCTGCTGTACCAGCACCGTGTCGATCCCGCCGTGCCGATCGAAGACGTCGCCGGAACGGTGAAAGAACTGATCGCCGCTGGCAAAGTCGCGCACTTCGGATTGTCCGAGGCCGGTACCGACACGATCCGCCGCGCGCACGCCGTCCAGCCCGTCACGGCTCTGCAGAGCGAATACTCACTGTGGTGGAGGGAACCCGAAGAGATGATTCTCCCCACCCTGGTCGAACTCGGCATCGGACTGGTCCCGTTCAGCCCGCTGGGCAAGGGCTCCTCACCGGCACCCTCGACAACTCGACAGCGTTCGGCGAGGGAGACGTCCGCGCCACTCTGCCGCGTTACAGCGCCGAAGGCCGCGACGCGGGGCGGCGGTTGGTTGACCTACTCGCCGGGATCGCAACACGAAAGAACGCGACGTCTGCCCAGATCGCCCTCGCATGGCTCCTCGCCCAGAACGCCTCGATCGTGCCCATTCCCGGCACGACCAAGATTCACCGCCTGGAGGAGAACGTCGGCGCATCCTCCGTCGCCCTCAATGATGACGAACTCGCGCAGCTGACGACCGCCTCCAGCCTCGTCGACACCTCGCTCGCGCGGCACCCGGAAAGTATGCAGAAGTGGATCGATCGCTGAGAAGACCCCGACCTACCGAAACCACCGGCACCAGTGCCTACGCGTGGTGGGGCCGTTACCGGCCCCTGTCGGGAGCGCCGGGAGTCGGTCGCGGGGGCGGGTAGCCAGGAACATCCTCGAGCCGCTCGGGTGCTCCCGGGACCTTCGGGATGCGCGCGTACCAGCGTAAGGAGGTCGCCCGAAGGCGTTCCGCAAGTTGTGGCTCGTGGCCTGCGTAGTCGATGAACCGGAATACCCCATACTGAGTAACCCTGTTCGCAAGCATGAGGATTGCTGACATCGCGTCGACGTCTGGGAACGTGAACGGCTGGCCGTCGAGTTCGACGGACACCCGCAGTTCCAGCGATGGCCACATCTTTCCGTGGGCGGAGCCGGCAGATGCGCGCCATAGGCGCTCGACCTGCGCTGAGTCACCGAGGTCGCCAGCAGAGAACTTCGTCCGCACCTCCTGCGCCGCAGCCGTTACGAGCGTCAGGTAGGACGGGTCATCGACGTTGATCTTGTGAGTCTCGAGAATGTCGAGTAGCTGGAGCCGCTGCTGCCTGAGTTCTTCCTTGCGCTTCGGGTCTACCTCGGCTTTGCGCTGCTCCGCCCAGTCTGCGAGAACGAGCGACAGATGCCGCCGCAGCACCTCGCGTGGATCGCGCGAGGACATGACCCATACCGCTTGAGAGGCGGACTCGAGCGCCGCGCGTGCAAGCGTCTGTGACGGGCGCGCGTCGTGATGCACGACCGCATCAGTGTGGAAAGTCAGTGGCGCGACGTAGTCCGCCCACATGCCAAGGTGTTCGAGCGCTGAGGATAGGTAAGCGCGACACCACTTCTCGCAAGACTCCGGCAGATCCCCGTCAATGATGCTGAACGGGGACCCATCGATCGCCGGTGGCGTCTCCGTCAGCAGATCGCGCATGAGCCGAGCAGACTGCGCCACCTCCACCCACGAGCGCGACTGCTCTCGATCGACCGGGATACGGTTCGGTGCCTCGTCATCATTCACGGCGCGAGCGTATCGTGACTCGGCCGATTGGCCTTGAGCTTTCTTCGGCGTGAGACCTCCTGTCGAAAACCATGACTGGGTGCGACGGTCAATCGGCGACGGTGCTTCCTGTTCTGAAAAGTAGGTCTCGCTAGTGCGGGAATTGAGAGATGAGTTCGCAGATCAGGAAGGATGTGCGTATGCGCGGCGCTTCCTCTACTCACACCCTCCGTTTGCGTGTTTCATGAACGCATCCGCCGCTATCCCCGCGATCGAGGTCGAGGGCCTCACCAAGCGGTACAAGAAGGTCGTCGCGGTCGACGACGTGTCGTTCCAGGTCGAGGCCGGGGGAGTCTTCGCGTTCCTCGGAACCAACGGCGCCGGCAAGTCGACGACGATCGGGTGCCTCACCACCGTCCTGCCTTTCGACGCGGGCCGCCTGATCGTGGCCGGGCGAGACATCCCTACCGACGGCGAAGCGATCCGCCGGAGCATCGGCGTCGTCTTCCAGGACTCCGTGCTCGACGATGCGCTCACGGCACGCGAGAACCTGCGCATCCGTGCGCGCTTCTCGATGACGGATGCCTCGGCGATCAACGACCGCATCGCCGAGCTGTCGGCACTCATCGAGCTGGACGAGTTCCTCGACCGCCGCTACGGCAAGCTCTCGGGCGGGCAGCGCCGCCGCGTCGACATCGCCCGGGCTCTGCTGCACGAACCCGCGATCCTGTTCCTCGACGAACCGACCGCGGGCCTCGACCCTGCCAGCCGCGCGGTCGTCTGGTCGACGATCCACGAACTGGGGGAGCGATCGGGACTGACCGTCTTCCTGACCACGCACTATATGGAAGAGACCGAGGAGGCCGATCGCGTCTGCATCATCGACGCGGGCCGGATCATCGCCGAGGGGACGCCCGCCGAGCTGCGTGCCCGGCACAGCCGCAGCATCCTGACCATCACGACCCGCGACCGCGCGGGCCTGCTCGCACTCGCCCTGACCTCGGGAGCGGTCGCGACGGGAGAAGGAGACGTCCTCTCGATCGCTGTGCCCGATGCGGGCCTCGCCCGAAGTCTCCTCGCCGCCCATGGTGACGACGTGGTCGACTTCGAGTTCCGCCACGGCAGCATGGATGACGTCTTCCTCGCGTTGACCGGACGCGAAGGGATCGAGAACTGATGGGCGTCGTCAGCACGATCATCGGCCGGAACCTGCGCCTGTTCTTCCGCGACCGCCTCAACGTCTTCTTCTCGCTGCTGTCGGCGATCATCCTCTTCGCGCTCTACACGCTATTCCTCGGCAACCTGCAGACGACCGGCCTGCAAGAGTCGTTCCCCGACGCGACAACCGCCGAGATCAAGGCCTTTGTCGACTCGTGGATGTTCGCCGGCATCGTCGGTATGACGTCGATCACGACGGGTCTGGGTGCGCTCGGAGTTTTGGTCGAGGATGCTGCATCCAGCCGATTCCGCGACTTTCTGGTCTCGCCGATCCGGCGCGGCCAGATCGTCGCCGGGTATCTGTTCGCTGCATTGATCGTCGCCCTGCTGATGACGCTCATCGTGCTCGTCATCAGCCTGATCTACCTCTGGCTCGTCGACGGAGTCGTGCTGCCACCGCTCTCGGTGCTGCGGATCGTCGGATGGGTCGCCCTGTCCGGTGCCGCCTTCACCGCGCTCTCGGCCTTCGTGGTGTCGTTCCTGTCGTCGAACAATGCGTTCTCGGCGATGTCCACGATTGTCGGCACGATCCTCGGATTCGTGGCGGGCGCCTACATCCCCGTCGGATCCTTGCCGGAGGCCGTGCGCGAAGTCATCAACGCGCTGCCGTTCGCGCAGTCGTCGATGGTGTTGCGCCGTGAGTTCACCCAGGGCCCCCTCGACACGCTGTCGGGCGGGGTGCCCGAGGCATCCGATTCGATTGCGCTCTTCTACGGCATCGACCTGACCGTCGGGGACTGGACCGTCACGGCCGTGTTCGTCGCCGCGATTCTGGGCGCGATGATCGTGGTGTTCTTCGCCCTCGCCTCGGCGCGGATTCGGGCCCGCATCGTCTGAGTCTCAGCCCGCGAAGGCGAAGCGCCCGCCGGGATAGGCTGGACGGGTGAATGCGAGCCCGACAGACCAGCGCCGATTGCTGGAGATCGCCGAGCTCGACGCGCAGCTCCGCGCGTCAAATGCCCTGCGCCAGAATCCCCCCCAAGCCCCGCGTGTGAAAGAACTCCTCGCCGCGCGGCAAGCCCTCTCGCACGAGTTGTCGCGTCGCCAAGGTGCACGCGACGACCTGCAGCTCGAGATCTCGCGGGTCGAGTCCGACGTCAAGGTTGTCGAGGCGCGACGTAAGCGCGACGAAGAGCTGCTGCAGAAGGTCTCGAACCCGAAGGATGCCGCGGGCCTCGAGCACGAGCTCGCCTCGCTGGCGCGTCGGCAGGGTGACCTCGAGGATGCCGAGCTGGAGCTGATGGAGAAGCTCGAACAGGTCGAGGCATCCGTTGCCGAGCAGGAGCGCCTCGTCACCGAAACGAACGAAGAGGGCACGCGGCTCTCGAACGAGGCCAAGGCCGTCGTCGCCGAGGCGACCGCCCGCATCGAGCATCTGACCCGCGACCGTGCGGCCGTCGTCGGGACGGTGCCGCCGGAACTCCTGGCACTGTTCGAGCGGCTGACCGCCCGCAGTGACGGCGCGGCGCTACTGCGCGCGCGCACCTGCGGCGGATGCCACATGGTGCTTTCGGGTACCGATCTACAGGTGATCCGGGGGAAGGCCGACGACGAGATCGTGAACTGCCCCGAGTGCGGCTGCATCTTGGTGCGGACGAACGAATCGGGCCTGTGAGCCGGTCCCGATGAGCGGGGCGCTCTGGGACGACCCGATCGCGCCGCCGGCCGCGCCCGACCTGATCGTCGAGGCTGACGGCGGATCGCGCGGCAACCCGGGCATCGCCGCGGGCGGAGCTGTCGTCCTCGACGCGACGACCGGCGAAGTGCTCGTCGAAGTCGGTGTCTATGTGGGCATGGCGAGCAACAACGTGGCCGAGTACCGGGGCATGATCGAGGGTTTGCGTGCCGCATTCGAGCGAGAGCCGGCATCCGTTCGCGTGCGTCTCGACTCCAAGCTCGTGGTCGAGCAGATGACCGGACGCTGGAAGATCAAGCACCCCGACATGCAGGCCCTGGCCCGCGAGGCTCGTGAGCTCATCGCCGGGCGGCAGGTGAGCTTCGAATGGATCCCGCGGGCGCAGAACGCGAGAGCGGATGCCGCGGCCAACTCGTCGATGGACCGTCGCGAGAGCTTTCGCCGCGACCTGGCGGCTGAGCTCGGTGGTTTGACCGGCGCGGGGCGGCGAGGCATCCGCGGCTAGACTTGCGGCGCGAGTGGGTCGGCTGGACGGTCGCGTCACGAGGGTTTTCTTTCGTGCCGAGGAACGTCCGGGCTCCACAGGGCAGGGCGGTGGGTAACACCCACCCGGAGTGATCCGCGAGACAGTGCCACAGAAAACAGACCGCCGCGGGCAACCGCGGTAAGGGTGAAACGGTGGTGTAAGAGACCACCAGGGACCGCGGTGACGCGGTCTGCTCGGTAAACCTCGCCCGGAGCAAGGTCAGACAGGGGATGTTGACGCGGCCCGCCGAGTCCTCGGGTAGACCGCTAGAACGGCATGGCAACGTGTCGTCGAGAGAGATGACCGTCCACGGGGCTCACGCCCCCGGACAGAACCCGGCGTACAGGCCGGCCCACTCGCCCTCTCTCTGCTGCCACGTCGCGAGTGCACGACTTCGTCGCGAGTGCACGACTTCGTCGCGAGTGCACGACTTCGATCGCGCGCGTAGCCCGTGCACTCGCACACAACCCGTACATTCGTGGGCTAGACGGATGTGGATGGCACCGAGACCGCCACTTAGCACCGAGAGCGCCGCTTATCCACGGCGAAGAACCGGCGGCCTCGGCAGCAAACGGCGCTCTCGGCATCCGTGGGTCAGTCGAAGCGACGGCCCTCTTCGCGCGGACTACCGATCAGGAAGAAGAACAGAACGATCCAACCGATCACGGGCAAGAACGTCAGAAAGAACCAGGCACCGCTTCTGTCGGTGTCGTGCAGCCGTCGCCATGTAAGCGCCAGGTTGGGCAGCAGCGTCCCGAGGCCGTAGATCAGGGCGATCGCACCGGGCACTGTTGTGACGACACCACCGGGTCCACCCGCCAGCGGCAGGGCGACCGCCCCGTTCTGCCAGCCCTCGGCGCCCGACACGGCGGCGATGGTGTTGAGGACGATGATGATCAGCGCATTCGTGAGAACCCACCACCAGTATTCGCTCCGACTCGCACGGCCGCGAAAAATGGAGTAATTACCGAAGAATCGGGCGATGGCCGAGCCCCACGAGGCGCCGTAGAGCGGACGATCAAGTGGCGCAGACATCCTTCGACGCTACCTCGTGAGGTCTGACGAGCAACGAGGCGCGGCTGGTCCCTCGACAGGCTCAGGGACCGGGGCGAGCGACCTAAACGTCGCCCGCGAGGGCCGCCGCGCCGATGATGCCCGAGCTGTTGCGGTGCACGGCCGGAAGGATCGGCGCGCGCAGCTTCAGCATCGGCAAGAAGCGCTCCGGATGCTTCGACACGCCGCCGCCGACGACGAACAGATCGGGCGAAAACAGGAACTCGACATGGTCGTAGAAGAGCTGCAGACGCTTGGTCCAGTCTTCCCAGTTGAGGTCTTCGCGCTCCATCGCCGAGTACGCCGCGTACTTCTCGATCGACTCACCCTCGTACCAGAGGTGTCCGAGTTCGGTGTTGGGGATGAGTGTCCCGTTGTAGATGAAGGCCGAGCCGATTCCGGTGCCGAGCGTGGTGAGGATCGTCAGCCCGTCGTGACCCTTCGCGGCGCCGTAGCGGACCTCGGCGACACCCGCGGCATCCGCGTCATTGACGAATTGGATGTCGCGTCCGAGGCCCTTCTCGAAGAACTTCTCGGCCTCGAAGTCGACCCACTTCTCTGAGACGTTGGCTGCCGAGAGGGTGCGACCCTTCTTCACGATCGCGGGGAAGGCGACTCCGAGGGGGATTTTCTTGTCGACGCCGCCCAACTTGTCGAGCACCTCGTTCACGGCGGCGAGCACGTCATCCGGCGCCGCACCCTTCGGGGTGTTAACGCGGATGCGGTCGCTCAGCAACTCTCCGCGCTTCAGATCGACGATGCCGGCCTTGATGCCGGTCCCCCCGATGTCGACACCGACAGCACGGTCAACGCTTTTTGCCATGCGAATCAGCTTAGCGAGCACAACTCGCCCAACCCGCCCGGGTGCGCGATGCGCCACGCTCGAAGCCCCGCGGTCAGTAGGATCGACACGGAACGCAGATCGAGGGAGAACCGGTGTCCGAGAGCGAACAGAAGTACTGGTACAACCTGACGACCGGTCAGGTCGAGAAGGGGTTCGAATCGCCCGCGATCGACCGCGCCGGCCCGTTCGACACCGCGGAAGAAGCGGCCAACGCGCCGCAGGTCATTAAGGACCGCGCGCGTGCGTGGGCCGATGATGACGCCCGTGATGCCTCGTGGGGCGCATCCGCGTCCGGCGCCGGCGAAGACCCCCAGTAGGCTGGGAAAGCAGCGGAGCTGCGGAGGGAACCATGGACAAGCAGCGTGATTTCGTCTTGCGGACGATCGAAGAGCGGGGCGTCAAATTCGTCCGCCTCTGGTTCACCGATGTGATCGGGACGCTCAAGTCCGTCGCGATCGCCCCGGCCGAGGTCGAGGGGGCATTCGCCGAGGGCCTCGGGTTCGACGGATCAGCCATCGAGGGTCTGACTCGAAGCTTCGAGTCCGATCTTCTCGCGCACCCGGACCCGGCGACGTTCCAGATCCTGCCCTGGCGGGGCGAGATCGACCCCACGGCCCGCATGTTCTGCGACATCACGACGCCCGACGGTCAGCCCGCCGTGGCCGACCCGCGCCACGTGCTCAAGCGCACCCTGGCACGCGCCGCCGACCGAGGGTTCACGTTCTACACCCACCCCGAGATCGAGTTCTATCTGCTCAAGTCGTCGTCGTACGGCGCCGAGGGCCCCGAGCCCGTCGACTCCGCCGGGTACTTCGACAACGTCCCGGGAGGCACCGCGCACGACTTCCGTCGTCGTTCGGTCCGGATGCTGGAAGACCTGGGTATCTCGGTCGAGTTCAGTCACCACGAGGGTGGACCGGGTCAGAACGAGATCGACCTGCGCTACGCCGACGCCCTGGCGACGGCCGACAACATCATGACGTTCCGCACGGTCATCAAAGAGGTCGCGATCGAGCAGGGCGTGTACGCGACGTTCATGCCGAAGCCCCTCAGCGGCAAGCCGGGCAGCGGCATGCACACGCACATGTCGCTCTTCGAGGGTGACCAGAACGCGTTCTACGAAGAGGGCGCCGAGTACCAGCTGTCGAAGGTCGGCCGTCAGTTCATCGCCGGTCTGCTGCGTCACGCCAACGAGATCGCCGCGGTGACGAACCAGTTCGTCAACTCGTACAAGCGTCTCTGGGGCGGCGACGAGGCACCCAGCTTCATCACCTGGGGTCACAACAACCGTTCCGCGCTGGTGCGCGTTCCGCTCTACAAGCCGAACAAGAGCCAGTCCTCGCGCGTCGAATACCGCGCTCTGGATTCTGCGGCCAACCCCTACCTCGCCTACGCCCTCATGCTCGCGGCCGGTCTGAAGGGTATCGAAGAGGAGTACGAACTCCCGCCCGAGGCCGAAGACAACGTCTGGTCACTCAGCGACGCCGAGCGTCGCGCGCTCGGGTATGAGCCCCTGCCCGCGAGCCTCGACCACGCCGTGCAGGCGATGGAAGAGAGCGAGCTGGTTGCCGAGACCCTCGGCGAGCAGGTCTTCACGTACGTGCTGAAGAACAAGCGTCGTGAATGGCAGGAATACCGTTCGCAGGTCACGCCCTTCGAGCTGAAGAGCAATCTCGAGATGCTCTGACGGGGGCGTCCGCTCCCATGGCTTTGGAACGATTTCAGTCCCGCACGGGTCTCGCACGCCTCGGCTTCACCGAACTCGATGCCGCCGAGCGCGGTCTCGAGGAGCTCGAAGAGCTGACGGGGCTGCCGCGAGATTCGTGGATCACCGAGGCATCTTCTGCGGGTGATCCGGACGCCGCGGTACGCGGGCTCGTCGCGATCGCGCGACGCAATGCCATCCCGGTCCGCGAGGTCATGGCGAGCGCATCGGCACATCGCGCCGTGTGGGCTCTTCTCGGCGCGAGCGAGGGATACGCGTCGTTCTACCTGCGGCATCCGGATGAGCTCGAGGACCTCCTCGAGCCACGCGGTCTGTTGGCTACCGCGGACGAGCTGCGCGACGAGATGCTGGAGTCCGTCGGTGCGGTAGACGGTTTCGCCGAGAAGAACGCGGATGGTTGGGTTGCCCTGCGCGTCCGCTACCGGCGACTCGTCGCCCGGATCGCCGTCTACGATCTGCTCTCGCCCGACCCGCCGGGTGCGATCCGTGAGGTGTCCGCGGCGTTGGCGGATGTCGCGGCCGCGGCCCTCGAGGCATCGCTCGCCGTTGCGCGAACGCGCATCTCGGCGACCGGCAGTGGACCCGGCGGGTTGTTTCCCCGTGAGGATGTCGCTCAGACACGCCTGGCCATCATCGGGATGGGCAAGGCCGGCGCGCGTGAACTGAACTACGTCTCGGACGTGGACGTGATCTTCGTCGGCGGGGGCAGCGCGGAGCTCGTCGAGCGCACGAGCGAGAGCCGTGTGCTCGATATCGCCACGCGCCTTGCCGTGCAGACCATGCGCGGCATCGAAGAGGCCGAGATCGAGCCGCCGCTCTGGGAGGTGGACCCGAACCTTCGGCCCGAGGGCAAGCAGGGGGCGCTCGTGCGGAGCCTCGATTCGCACGTTTCGTACTACCAGCGCTGGGCCAAGAGTTGGGAGTTCCAGGCCCTTCTGAAGGCTCGGCCGCTGGCGGGCGATGCGGAGCTCGGCCGCGATTACGTCGAGGCCGTGCAACCGAAGGTGTGGACGAGCGCCGCGCGCGAGAACTTCGTCGACTCCGTGCAGCGCATGCGCGAGCGGGTGACCGAGCACATCCCCGCGGAAGACGTGCCTTATCAGCTGAAGCTCGGACCCGGCGGCATCCGTGACGTCGAATTCACCGTGCAACTGTTGCAGCTCGTGCACGGGCTGACGGATGACTCGATCCGCCAGCGAGGCACGCTCGCCGCTCTCGATGCACTGGTCACGGGCGGATACATCGGACGCGTCGAGGCATCCGCTTTCGCGCAGGACTATCGGGTGCTGCGATTGCTCGAGCACCGGCTGCAGCTGTGGCGCCTCGCGCGCACGCACCTCATGCCGCGGACGCCCGAGGGGCTGCGCACGCTCGCACGTGCCTCCGGGCTCGCCGATACCGGGGAGGGCGTCGCGGCCGTCTGGGAGCAGATCAAGCGCGAGGTCCGAGACATCCATGTCCGTCTCTTCTATCGGCCGCTGTTGTCGGCCGTTGCAGCCCTGCCCGAAGACGGGCGCGTGCTCTCGACGGCGCAGGCGCACGACAGACTCGCGGCGATCGGCTTTCGCGACCCGGCGGGAGCGCTGCGGACGATCGGCAGCCTGACGAGCGGCATCAGCCGGAAGGCGACCATCCAGCGGCACCTGATGCCCGTCATGATCCGGTGGTTCGCGGATGGCGTCGACCCGGACTATGGGCTGCTCGCGTTCCGGCGCGTCAGCGAGCGCCTCGGTAATACCCCCTGGTTCCTCCGTATGCTCCGCGATTCGTCCGGGGCCGCGGAACGACTGACGCGCGTCCTGTCGGGATCGCGCTACATCGGCGAGCTGATGGAGTGGATCCCCGAGTCCGTCGCCTGGCTGGATGACGACGAGCCCCTGCGTCCGCGCTCCGGCCTGGCGCTCCAGGAAGAGGCGCGGGCGATCCAGACGCGCCACAAGACCATCGACGACGCCATGCGGGCCGTGCGTGCACTGCGCCGCCGGGAGCTCCTTCGCACCGCGATGGCGGCCGTGCTGGGTGTGCTCACGATCGAGCAGCTCGCGGCGAGCCTCACGACCATCACCGACGTGACCCTGCAGGCGACCCTCCGTGCCGTGCGTCGAGAGGTCGTGCCGCCGGAGGATGCCTCGCTGGACTTCGCCATCATCGCGATGGGCCGGTTCGGGGGAGCGGAGCTCGGGTTCGGATCGGATGCGGACGTGCTCTACGTCTATCGTCCCGAGAAGGTCGATCCCGAGCGCGCGCACCAGCTGTCGCTCAAGATCGTCGCGGAGCTGCGTCGGGTGTCGGAGGACTTCCGGGCGCCGTTGGATCTGGATGCGGATCTGCGCCCCGAGGGACGCACCGGCCCGCTCGTGCGCTCACTGACCTCCTACGCCGAGTACTACTCGCGCTGGTCGCTGTCGTGGGAGGCTCAGGCGCTCCTGCGCGCGCGAGGCGTTGCCGGTTCGGTCAAGCTCATCCGCGCCTTCATGGAGCTGGCCGACCGCCTGCGCTACCCCGAGCATCCGGACCCTCAAGGGGTGCGCGAGATCAAGCGCATCAAGGCACGCGTCGAGACAGAGCGGCTGCCGAAGGGCGTCGACCGTACGCGGCACCTCAAGCTCGGCCCCGGCACGCTCAGCGACGTCGAGTGGCTCGTCCAGCTCACCCAACTCTGTTACGCGCACGAGCACCCCGAGCTGCGCACAACATCGACGCTGGGTGCGCTGGACGCGGCGGTAGCGGCGGGATTGATCCCGCAGACATCCGCCGCCCGTCTGGCGGAGTCGTGGCACCTGTCGACGCGCCTGCGCTCGGCGAACACGCTGCTGTCGGGGCAGACGAGCGACGTGCTGCCGACGGATCGGCGCCAGCTCGATGGCATCGGACGCATCCTCGACTACGGCCCGCGCGCGGCGACGCAGGTCGAAGAGGACTACTTCGGGACGGCGCGTCGTGCCCGCCGGGTATTCGAGAAGCTCTTCTACGGCTGACCAGCTGCGCTGGGTGTACTCCGCTGTCGCAGATCGACATGTGCGGGCCGCGCGAGCATAGGTCTGCGACAGCGGAACATCGCCTTGACCATGCAAAGAGGGCCCCGGGATGATCCCGGGGCCCTCTTCGCGTCAGGTACCGATCACACGCCGAAGTACAGCTCGTACTCGAACGGGTGCGGGCGTGCCGCGATCGGCTTGATCTCGTTCTCGATCTTGTACTCGATCCAGGTCTCGATCAGCTCGGGCGTGAACACGCCACCCGCGAGCAGGAAGTCCTGGTCGGCGCGCAGCGCCTCGAGGGAGTCGAGCAGCGAGTTCGGAACCTGCGGGATGTTCTTCGCCTCCTCGGGGGGAAGCTCGTACAGGTCCTTGTCGACGGGCTCGTGCGGCTCGATGCGGTTCTTGATGCCGTCGAGGCCGGCCATCATCTGCGCCGCGAAGGCGAGATACGGGTTGCCCGAGGCATCCGGCGCGCGGAACTCGATGCGCTTGGCCTTGGGGTTCGATCCCGTGATGGGGATACGGATGGCGGCGGAGCGGTTACCGGCCGAGTAGACCAGGTTGACCGGGGCCTCGTAGCCCTTGACCAGACGCTTGTACGAGTTGATCGTCGGGTTGGTGAAGGCGAGTACGGCGGGCGCGTGCGCCAGCAGACCACCGATGTACCAACGGGCGATGTCGGACAGGCCGCCGTAGCCGTTCTCGTCGTAGAACAGGGGCTTGCCGTCGAGCCACAGCGACTGGTGCGTGTGCATGCCGGAGCCGTTGTCACCGAAGAGCGGCTTGGGCATGAAGGTCGCGACCTTGCCCCACTGCTCCGAGGTGTTCTTGACGATGTACTTGAACTTCAGGATGTCGTCCGCCGAGTGCACCATGGTGTCGAAGCGGTAGTTGATCTCCTGCTGACCGCCCGTACCGACCTCGTGGTGCGAGCGCTCGAGGATGAAACCGGCCTCGATCAGCTTCAGCGTGATGTCATCGCGCAGGTCGGCCGTCTTGTCGACGGGGCTGACCGGGAAGTAGCCACCCTTGTACGGGGTCTTGTTGGCGAGGTTGCCGCCCTCTTCGGCGCGACCGGTGTTCCAGGCGCCTTCCTCGGAGTCGACGCTGTAGAAGCTGGAGTTCTGCTTCACTTCGTAGCGCACGTCGTCGAAGATGTAGAACTCGGCCTCGGGGGCGAAGAACGCGGTGTCGGCGATGCCGGTCGAGGCGAGGTACTTCTCAGCCTTCTTGGCGACCTGACGCGGGTCCTTGTGGTAGATCTCGCCGGTGCGCGGGTTGTAGATGTCGAAGATCATGATGAGCGTCTTCGCCTCGCGGAACTGGTCGAGGTACGCCGTCGACACATCCGGAATCAGCTGCATGTCCGACTCGTGGATGTTCGCGAAGCCTCGGATGGAGGAGCCGTCGAACAGCTGGCCGACGGTGAAGAATTCCTCGTCGACCGTGGAAGCGGGGATGTTGAAGTGCTGCTGAACACCAGGAAGATCCGTGAACCGGATGTCGAGGAACTTGACGTCCTCGTCCTTGATGAACTTCAACACCTCGGATGAGTCTTTGAACATTCTGGCTCCAGAGGTAGGGCATTCGGGAACTGCCGCCCGCGATGCGGGCCTCCCTGAAAGGTATCGTCGGGGCATTGCCCGACAGTGACGCTATTGTTTCCGGCATGTTACGCGCGGCTGGATACGCTGGTCCGGTGACATCGAATGCACCCGACGCCTGTCCCGGTCAACGCCTCGGTTTGCCGCGGGATGGCGCGGGTTCCGTCGCCCGCGTCGGACGCCGTATCGGGGCCCTCGTGATCGACTACGGCGCCGCGTATCTGATTTCAGGTTTCTTCGCGTTCGACGCGCTGGCGATCTTGGCGATCTTCGGAGCGATCCAGATCGTCTTCCTGCCCACGCTGCAGGCGAGTCCCGGTCACCGAATCTTCGGCCTGCGGCTCGAAATGGTCGGCGGCGGATGGGTGGGGCTCTGGCGCCCGATCATCCGGACCGTGCTGCTGATCGTCGTCATCCCCGCCGTGATCTGGGACGCGGATCAGCGTGGCCTGCACGACAAGGCGGTCGGAACGATCCTCGTACGCCGCTAGGCGAGCGACGGGATCAGCGGGGACGCGGCGCGCGCACCTTCGTCGGGTCGATGCCCTTCGGGATCGGGAGCGATGCGAGCGACTGCGAGACCGAGTCCACGCGCTTCATGACGGCGACCATCGTCGCCTTGTCGAGCTTGCGGGGGAACGACTTGACCGTCTTGGCCAGGTCCTTGATCGGAACCTCACCCTTGCCATGACCGATGTAGATGACGTGCACGGGAACACCGTTCGCGACGCGGTTGACCTTCGAGCGCTCCTCATTCACGAGGCGCTGTAGGCGACCCTGTGAACCCTCGCCGATCACGACGACACCGCCGCGACCGATCGCGCGATAGACCGCATCCTGAGTCTTCGGGTTGACGCCCACGGGAGTCTCGGAAGCCGTCCAGCTGCGTCCGAGGAACGTGGTGATGACGTGGCCCACGGCGCCGGGCATCCCGTCGATCTGGTCGTACATCGCGCGGGTCGACAGGCGCGTCATCGTCATGAGCGATACGAGGATACCCGCGAGGAAGCCGGTGATGCCCCAGAGCAGGATGTTCCACCACTGCGGCTGGATCAGGAACGCGACCACGATGCCGAGCCCTGTCGTGACGATGAAGATCCCCGTGAGCAACCACGGGAGGAAGCCGAACGACCGACGTGTGAAGGTGTAGAGACTCTTGATCTGGGAGAAGAACCCGGGACGCTTCTCGGGTGCCGCGCTGCGTGCTGCCATACGTTCCAGCCTACTTCCCGAGAGCCCGGTGTTCCGCGCGGTGATTGGCTATCTTCCCCGCCGTCCGTCCTCCACAGTGTGGTCCCTCCTTCCGGTCACCACGGATCGGAAGATCGGACGGCCTGAGCACGTCCCGTCGGGCCAGCGTAGGAGGATGACCGAGCTGCCACCGATCGATGATCCGTTGACGGGGGCCGTCGTCCGGATGCGGCGCGTCACTCAGCCCGAATCTCCCTTCGGTGGGTGGTTGGCCCGGGTGGACGAGACCGTCGTCCAGCTCGTCGACACGGCCGACCTGCGTGGTTGGCCGGGATGGCGGGACCGGGGAGATCACGTGCTGGCCGTTCACGACGTCTCGCGGACGTCGTCAGGTCATGAGGCGGTACTGCCATGGTGCGTCGAGCGCGTCGACACGTTTCTTGCGCGGCGCGCCCAGGCCGGCGTGGATCTGGGGGCGGGTGAGGTCATCACGGTCGCTGTGAGTCTCATCCGCGGGTGCGACGCTGCACGGGGGGAAGAGCTCCGGGGGCACTGGTGGCTGACGCAGGACGGAACCCCGACGTTCGTATGCGCAGCGAGTGATGCGGGTGACCGCATCGGCGAGGCGGCGGGTTTGCTCGTCGACCGGCTGGCCGAGACGCCGATTGTCGACGGGTCATGGCGCCTACACGAGGTCGCCACCATGCTGCGGGATGGCCGGGCATCGGAAGAGGCCGAGGCGCACCTGTTCGCGATCGCTTCGCCCGAACCCCTCGTTCTCGCGCCGCTGACCCCACGTCGAGCGGCGGATGCGCGGCGGGCGGGCGTAGTCGACATCGTCGAGCCGGAACGACGGGATTCGTTCCTGGGCCGACTCGTCAGTCGGCACGTGGACTCCGGTGTCGGCGACATGGTTTCGGACGCGATGGAATCGGTGCGCAGGCGGGCAGGAAACGCGCGTCGCAGGATCGCCCGGCCCTGGTTGGTGGCGGCGGGCATCGCGGGCGTGATCGTCGTCGGGGGTCTGGCCTGGCCGACAGGCTCTGCTCCCGCCGCCAACGCCCGCCCCGCCGCATCCGAATCGCCGACGCCTTCCACTGCGGCGGCGGTACCGGCTGATGCGGACCCGGTCGCGCAAGAGGGCGGCGTCGAGACTGAGGGCGGGGACGAAACCGGGGATGCGGCGGCGCAGAGCGCTCCCGCGTCCGCCCTGCAGTCGGCGCTGGACGCACTAGCGGGCTGCATGGAAGTTCCTTGCAAGGCGAAGTACTTCGAGGAGTCTGCCGCCCGGGATATGCCGCCGGGCGCGGTCGACCTGCCCGCCGCGGAGCGAAAGGTCGAGCTGTTGGACGACCTCGGGGGAGTCGCGATCCTGAGCGTCAGTGGTGTGGATGGCACGGTGCCCGCGCAGCTCGTAGTGCTTGTGCGAACCGGTCAGTCGTGGGTGATCCGTGACGTGCGGGATGTCGAGGCGCCATGAACGCGAAACGCCCCGACATTACTGTCGGGGCGTTTCGGCGAGTGCCTACTCAGAGTCGGGCTCGATCAGATACCGAGGTCCGCCGCGAACTCCGCAGCTTCGAGGCGCGCCTTGACGGCACCGAGGAACCGAGCAGCGTCCGCACCGTCGATGATCCGGTGGTCGTACGACAGCGCGAGGTACACGACCGAGCGGACGCCGATCGCCTCGACACCATCGACCTTGACCACACCGGGGCGCTTGACGACGATTCCCGTGCCGAGGATCGCCGACTGAGGCAGGAACACCACGGGGGTGTCAAACAGGGCGCCGCGCGAACCGGTGTTCGTCAGCGTGAACGTTCCGCCTCCGAGCTCGTCCGGCTTCAGCTTGTTGTCGCGCGTGCGGGCGGCAAGATCGGCGATCTCGTGAGCGATCTCGGCGATGTTCTTCGACGCCGCATCACGCAGAACCGGCGTCAGCAGGCCCCGCTCGGTGTCGACCGCGATCGAGAGGTTTTCGGACGCCGGGTACACGATCGTGTCACCGTCGACCGTGGCGTTGACGATCGGGAACGCCCGCAGCGCTTCGGCCGCGGCCAGAGCGAAGAAGGGCAGGAACGACAACTTGTCCGACGTCTTCTTCTGGAAGTCGACCTTCACGCTGTCGCGGAAGCCCGCGAGCCTTGTGACATCGACCTCGACGACGGTCGTGAGCTGGGCCGTGGCCTGCATCGACGCGACGGCACGCTCGGCGAGGACCTTCCGCAGGCGCGACATCTTCTGAGTCGTGCCACGCAAGGGCGAGACCTCGAGAGCGGGCGCCTTCTCGGCAGCGGGCGCTGCGGGAGCGGCGCTGGCCGACTCGGCAGCCTTCAGGACATCCTCCTTGCGGATGCGCCCTCCGACACCCGTGCCGGTCACAGACGCGAGATCCACGCCCTGCTGCTGAGCGAGACGACGCACCAGAGGCGTGACGTACGTGCGGTCATCGGACGAGTCCGAAGATGTCGCCGGTGCCGCTGGCGCGCTCGGGGCGGGGGCCGAAGGTGCCGGAGCGGATGCTGCCGGAGCGGACGCTGCGGGAGCCGGAGCGGCAACAGCCGGAGCGGGCTCGGGTGCGGGTGCCTGCTCAGGAGTCTCGGATGCCGGGACATCCGCTTCGACGGGCTTCTCGGTGGAGGGCGCTTCGGGCTCGGTGACGGGCTCTGCGGCCGGAGCCGGTGCTGGCTCCGATGCTGCGGCGGGTGCCCCGCTACCGATCTTGGCGAGTACCGCACCGACCGCGATGGTCTCGTCCTCGGCGGCGACGATCTCCTGCAGAACCCCGGCAACGGGTGACGGGATCTCGGTGTCGACCTTGTCCGTCGAGATTTCGAGGAGCGGCTCGTCTACGGCGACGTCGTCGCCGACATTCTTGAGCCAGCGCGTAACGGTGCCCTCGGTGACCGACTCGCCGAGTTCGGGCAGAACGACGGACGTGCTCGAACCACTCGATGCACCAACCGCGGCGGGTTCGGCGGAGGCGTTACCGGCCGGTTCGGCCTCAGCGACGAGCTCGGGCTCTGCCGGTGCCTCGACGACCTTGTCCTCGGCCGGGGCCTGCGCCTCGGCGGGGGCGGATGCCTCGGGCGCTGCGTCGCCGGAGGGCTGGCCGCTGCCGTCGCCGATCTTGGCCAGCAGACCGCCGACCTCGACGGTCTCGTCCTCCTGCACCAGAATCTCTTCGAGAATTCCGCTCACGGGGGAGGGGATCTCGGTGTCAACCTTGTCGGTCGAGATTTCGAGCAAGCCCTCATCGGCCTTGACCTCGTCTCCCACCTGCTTCAGCCAGCGGGTGACCGTACCCTCGGTAACGCTCTCGCCGAGAGCGGGGAGGACGACGGATGTGCTCATGACGATGTCTCCTTAAGGACGAAACTGTCGTTGTCTAGCTTAGTGAAGCCGAGGACCGGCATTGCTAAAGCGCGTGCAAGGGTCGGCCCGCGAGCGCGAGGAACGCCTCGCCGAGTGCCTCGCTCTGGGTCGGGTGGGCGTGCAAATACGGGGCGATGTCGTCCGGGTGGGCTTCCCAGCCGACGATGAGCTGGGCCTCGGCGATCAACTCACCGACACGCGCGCCGATCAGGTGAACCCCGATCACGGGACCGTCGACGGCACGGACGACCCGAACCAGACCCCCGGTGCCGATGATCTCACTGCGCGCGTTGCCCGCCAGGTTGTAATCGAACGACGTGACCTTCTCGCTCCCGAGGTCGGCGACCGCCTCGGCGAGAGTCGAACCGACGGAGGCGACCTCGGGGTCGCTGTATGTGATGCGCGGGACTTGGCGCTCGGGCACCGCGGTCGCGGGCAGTCCCGCCATCCGCTCCGCCACGAAGATTCCCTGTGCAAAGCTGCGGTGTGCCAGCTGCAGGCCGCGCACGATGTCGCCCACCGCCCACACGCCGGGGACGGATGTCTGCAGGTCGTCGTTCACGACGACGAAACCGCCGTCGAGCGCGACACCCGCCTCTTCGAGACCGAGGCCCGCGGTGCTCGGTCCGCGACCGATCGCCACGAGCAGATAGTCGGCATCGAGCTGCGTGCCGTCCTCGAGCTGAACGACCACGGCGTCGTCGGTTTGTGTCGCGGACGCGAACCGGGACCCGAGACGCATCCCGATTCCCCGCTTGCGAAACGCCCGCTCGAGGGCCTTGCTCATGGCCTCGTCCTCCTGCGGGACGAGCCGGGGCAGGGCTTCGACGATCATCACGTCGACACCGAAGGAGCGCCACAGGCTGGCGAACTCAACGCCGATCACACCGCCGCCGAGGATCACGACGCGTCGCGGAATTTCGGGCAGCTCAAGAGCGTGTTCGCTCGTCAGGATCCGGCCGCCGGCCTCGAGCCCCGGGATCATCTTCGAATAGGAGCCCGTCGCGACGAGCACGTTCTTGCCGCGGTACACGTCCGCACCGACCCGCACCCCGCGGTCCGCTTGCAGGAAACCCTCGCCGTCGATCACGGTGATGCCGCGGGCCGAGATCAATCCCTTGAGCCCGGCGAACTTCTTGGCGACGATCTTTTCCCGGTACGCGCGGAGGCCGTGGGCGTCGATGCCCGTCAGCGTCGCGTCGACGCCGATCTCACTCGCGGACCGCACGGCGTCGGCGACTTCGGCGGCGTGCAGCAGCGCCTTGGTGGGGATGCAGCCGCGGTGCAGGCAGGTGCCACCGAGCTTGTCGCGTTCGACGATCGCGACCTTCGCGCCGAGTTCTGAGGCACGGATCGCCGCGGAGTAACCGCCGCTACCGCCCCCGAGGACAACCAGGTCGAAGACGTGTTCCGCCATTACTGGGCACCCCCTGAAACGAATTCGATCAGGGAACGGACGCTGGCTCCGGTGGGTCCCTTGTCGGTGGAACCGTAGGGGCCGCCCTTGTTCATGCCGACGCCCGCGATGTCCAGATGCACCCACGGGATGGTCGGCGCGTTCTCTTCGTCCGAGACCGGGCCGATGAAGTGCTGCAGGAACAACCCCGCAAAGAGTGATCCGCCCGCCGGGTCGCCGATCTTCGCGTTCACGAGGTCGGCGATGGGGGAGTCGAGGTCATCACGCATGTAGGCGGGCAAGGGCAGTTGCCAGGCGAGCTCGCCCGCTCGCTCCGCCGCGGCGAGGTACTCGGCGACGGGTGCGTCATCGCCCATCACCCCGGCGTAGCGCGTGCCCAGGGCGACGCTGATCGCGCCGGTGAGGGTCGCAACGTCGACGATCACGTCCGGGTGCTCACGGGATGCGGCGACGAGGCCGTCGGCCAGAACCAGGCGACCCTCGGCATCCGTATTCAGTACCTCGATCGTCGTTCCGTCGAGCGCTGTGAGGACGTCGCCGGGGCGTGTCGCGCGTCCCGAGGGCATGTTGTCCGCGATACAGAGATAACCCGTCACCCGGACCGGCAGCGCCAGCTCGGCGGCGGCGCGCACGACCGACAGCGCGACAGCGGCGCCGCACATGTCGTATTTCATGCCGACCATCGAGCCCGCCGGCTTGAGCGAGAGTCCGCCGGTGTCGAAGGTGATTCCCTTGCCGACGACGGCGATGTGGCGCGAGGATTCGGCGGGTGCGTAGTCCATGCGGACGAATCGCGGCGGACGGTCAGAACCAATACCCACACCGAGGATCGCGCCGAACCCCTCGGCCTCGAGTGCTGCCTCGTCGAGAACCGTGACCTCGACCGGTAGGTGGGCGACCTCTGCCACAGCACGTGCGGCAAGGGCGGCCGGGCCGAGCCGGTCGGCAGGAATCGCGACGAGTTCTTTGACGAGAGCGACCGCGTTGACGACCACCTGAGCGGCGTGCACGTCGTCGTCCGAAACTTCTTCTGTCGACACGACGATCACTCGGGCAGCACGACGCTTGCCGCCGTTCTTCTTATAGGTCGCGAAGGTGTATCCGCCGAGGCCCGCGCCCTCTGCAATGGCCCGCCAGGTGCGCTCCGGTGCGCCGGGCGCGTGCACGGCGACCGTTTCGATCTGACCGAGAGCGCGGATGCCTGAGCCCGCGGCATCCCGGTACGCACCGGCTTGCGCCGCTGAACCCACACCCGCAACGGCCACTGCACCGCCCGCGGCGCCGCCAAGCGGCACACGGGCGAAAGAGCCAGGAGCCCCCGAGAACTCGATCGCGCGCAGCGCGTCGGCAAGGCCTGGCCACGGGCTCAGGTCCGGGCCGTCGTCGGCGAGCGGCGGAAGCAAGAGGAGCGAGACGTCCGCATCGATGTCTGTCGCTGAGGCAGGGAGATACGAGATCTGCGGCGTCGGCATATGGACCATCCTAGGTCGGCGTCTGCGGCCCAGCCGCTGACCAACGCGGGGCGTCGCGGTGTTCGCTGTGAGCGCGACCGCTCAGCGCGGCCCGACCCTTCGGTGGCTCGTAGAGTGGACACATGCCCCCGTTCGGTCCTCTCTACGCGACGTCTCCTGACGCGCCCGAGGTGCCCCGCGGTCTGCCGCTGGTCATTGCTATGACGGGCTTCACGGATGCCGGGAGCGCCGTCGCCCAATCGATCGACGTCTTGCGCGACGGTGTCGACAACGTGCCCGTCGCGACGTTCTCGAATGATGCGCTGCTGGACTACCGGGCACGTCGCCCGGTGATCTCCTTTGACCAGGACCACCTCACGGACTACGTGCCGCCGCGCCTTGAACTGGCGCTCGCCCACGACCTCATCGGCCAACCCTTCTTGACGCTGACCGGGTACGAGCCGGACTTCGCGTGGGACGCGTTCACTCACGGCGTGGTCGAACTCGTCACCTCGCTCGGGGTGGAGTCCGTCACCTGGGTCCACGCGATCGCCATGCCGGTGCCGCATACCCGCCCGATCGGCACGACAGTCAGCGGCAACAGGGCCGACTTGATCTCGGCTCACTCGGTCTGGCAGCCGCACACTCAAGTGCCCGCGACCGTGGGGCACCTGCTCGAGATGCGTTTCGTAGAGCAGGGTGTGAACACCTCCAGCTTCGTGATGCTCGTGCCGCACTACTTGGCCGATGCGGAGTTCCCGGCGGCCGCCATCGCAGCACTCGAGAGCATCACACTCGGGAGTGGCATCGCGCTGCCTACGGAAGACCTGAGAGAAGAGAACCTGGGCTTTCTCGCCAAGGTCGACGAGCAGATCTCTGCCAACGATGAGCTGGCGACGATGCTCGAGAACCTCGAGTCGCGCTACGACCAGTACATGGCCGGCTCGCCGTTGCGTTCGTCGTCCCTGGGTGAATTCGATCTGCCGAGCGCGGACGAACTCGCGGCCGAGCTTGAGCGGTACCTGGCTTCGCGTCCCGCGGGCGATGACGAGAAGCACACCGGGCTGTCCTGATCTCGCCGCTCGGCACGCGCGGGCTCTGATCGGCGTACCGGGGAATGCGTGGGTGCGCTCCCGCGTTCACATGAGAGTGCCATTGGGTGGCTCGCATCGAGCGTGCGATGTGCCATAATGGACAATCGGACCCGTTGTCAACCGTGAGTGCCTCACTCAGGACTTGACAAGGGTCTTACTCGTGCCCGCAAACGACCGAGTGCATCAAATGTCTGAGACGAGATGCGCCGGTGAAAGGCGAATTGTGACACCTTCTCGCACCTCCACGAAGGATCCCGTCGAAGAGACGGAGACCACGGCGGTCAAGGCTGCTCCGCGCGCCCGCAAGGCTCCCGCAGCAAAGGCTGCGGCGACCAAGGCTCCTGCGAAGACCCCTGCTGCTAAGACTGCTGCCGCTAAGAGTGCTGCCGCTAAGCCCGCAGCGACGAAGTCGGCTGCAACCAAGGCTGCGCCGGCCAAGTCGGCGAAGGCCAAGGCATCGAAGGCCGTCGACGAGGACGCCATCGATGAGGACATCGAGCCCGACGAAGAGGTAGACGTCGAGGTGGATGTCGCGGACGACGACGAGGCAGTCACGACTCCGACTGCCAAGACCGAAGCATCCGATTCGACGGATGACTCCTCCGACGACGATGAGGACGAAGACGGCAATAAGAAGAAGCCGGTCTTCACCGAGCCCCTGCCCACGGGCGCGATCGTCATCTCGTCGAGCGACGAGGACGACGTTCCGGTCTACTCGGCTCAGATCACCGGCGCCACGGCAGATCCCGTCAAGGACTACCTGAAGCAGATCGGTAAGGTTCCGCTGCTGAACGCGGCCGAAGAGGTCGAGCTCGCGATGCGTATCGAGGCGGGCCTGTTCGCCGAAGAGAAGCTCTCGGCGCTCAGCGACACCGAAAAGCGGTCACAGCTCGGTCGCGACCTGACCTGGGTGGCGAAGGACGGCCAGCGGGCCAAGTCGCACCTGCTCGGCGCGAACCTCCGACTCGTCGTCTCGCTCGCGAAGCGCTACACCGGTCGTGGCATGCAGTTCCTGGACTTGATCCAGGAGGGCAACCTCGGTCTGATCCGCGCTGTCGAGAAGTTCGACTACACCAAGGGCTTCAAGTTCTCGACGTACGCCACCTGGTGGATTCGTCAGGCGATCACGCGTGCCATGGCCGACCAGGCCCGCACGATCCGTATCCCCGTCCACATGGTCGAGGTCATCAACAAGCTCGCCCGCGTGCAGCGCCAGATGCTGCAGGACCTGGGTCGCGAACCCACGCCCGAAGAGCTCAGCCGCGAACTCGACATGACCCCCGAGAAGGTCATCGAGGTCCAGAAGTACGGCCGCGAGCCGATCTCCCTCCACACGCCCCTGGGCGAGGACGGAGACAGCGAGTTCGGTGACCTCATCGAGGACACCGAGGCTGTCGTGCCGGCGGATGCCGTGGGCTTCACGATGCTGCAGCGTCAGCTCGAGTCGCTCCTGGACTCGCTCAGCGAGCGCGAGGCCGGCGTGATCCGCATGCGCTTCGGCCTGGGCGATGGCATGCCGAAGACGCTCGACCAGATCGGTGACACGTTCGGCGTGACGCGCGAGCGGATCCGTCAGATCGAGTCCAAGACCATGGCGAAGCTGCGGCACCCGTCGCGGTCGCAGTCGCTGCGGGACTACCTGGAGTAGGCCGTGCGCAGCGCGATCGGCGTCGCCGTGGGGCGGGCCGTGCAGTGGTTGCTGCGCGTTCGCGGGGGCAAGGGCAGCGGTGCCCCCGGCCTCGTGACGAACAGGATCGCTCCGGCCCTTCTGCCGCGAGTGCTGGCGTCTTTCCCCCAGGGGCTCGTCGTCGTGAGCGGGACCGCGGGCAAGTCGACCACCACGAAGATGGTCGCTGGCCTTCTGCGCGCGCACGGGATGCGGGTGTTCACGAACTCGTCGACCGCGAACCTGCCGCAGGGCATCACGTCGGCGGTACTCGATCAGGGCGACTGGTGGGGGCGTGTAGACGCCGACATCGCCGTGCTCGAGATGGACGAGGCGTTCGGTGCACTTATGTCGTCGACCTTCGAGGCCCGCGTGGTCACCCTGACGAACATCAACCTCGACGACATCGCTCGTTTCGAGTCATCCGACCGGGTCACACGTCTGCTCACGGCCATCGCGCTGCGGGCCCGTTCGGCCGTCGTCCTGAACGCGGACGACGCGTCGCTCGAGATCGTGGCAGCTTCGCTCACCGAGGCGGCGCCGGGAGTATCCATCCGGCGCTTCGGTGTGTCCGCAGACGTGATGGCGACGCATCCGCAGGGTCTGGGCTCGGTGCGCACTGCGAAGGAGCGTCTCGGCGAAGGACTCGGCACACGCGTCGAGACCGTATCCGGCCGTGACGCCGTGATCGACATCGGCGGATCCCGCCAGGAGGTCACCCTCCCGGCGCGAGGCGTTCATTTCGCCGTCGATGCGGCGGCCGCTTTCGAGACGGCGCGCGCGGTCATGGGCGACGCGTTCGATGCATCCCTCGCCGCTTCCACGCTGTCGACACTCGACCCGGTCTTCGGGCGCGGCGAGACGGTCGAGATCGCCGGACAGCAGATCGAGTGCGTCCTGGTCCAGAACACCGCGAGCTTTCAACTCAACATCGACGCGTTGCGGCCGGGACTCGAACGCGTGTTCGTCGGAATCGGCGACGAAGAAGAAGACACTTCCTGGTTGTGGACCGTGCGAACGCACGCGCTCGGCCGCGTCGATATCGTCGCCGGACCCAAGGCGGACGCCATGGCGAACCGGTTGGCCTACGACGGCGTGCCGTTCGACGCCGTCGACGTCGACCTCATCCGCGGGTTCGAGGCTTTTCTGGCGCTGCCGGCCCCGTCGGCGGGGGTCAAGACCGTGGTCTTCACCTCACGCAGCATGCGCAAGATCCGCGGCCACTACGGACTGACCTCCGAAGAGGTCAAGAAGGCGGGCATCCGATGAGTGACGTGCTCTCGATCGTTTCCCTCTTTCCCGAGCGACTCAACATCCACGGCGATGCCGAGAACGCCGACGTCCTTCGCGTTCGTGCTGGGTGGCGCGGGATCGAGGCGCGAGTCACGACGATCACCAGCGCCCAGGATGCCTCGGGTCTGCGTCCTGACGCGATCACCATCGGGGCGGGCTTCGATGCCGATGCGCCCGAGGTCCTCGCCGGGTTGCGCGAGATAGCGGACGAGCTGAACGCGTGGGTCGAGTCCGGAACCGTCCTGCTGGCGATCGGACTGGGCTGGGAGATGCTGTCGCGTTCGCTCGAGCTTGGCCGACCGGATCCGCTGTCGGGCATCGGTATCTTCACCGGTCGGAGCGTCGCGTCTGAGCGTCACGTCGGCCGGATCTCGGTCGACAGCGAATGGGGTGCGCTCACCGGCTACGAGTACCACCTGCGTGACTACGTGCTGGGCGAGGACGAACGCCCTCTCGGCACGGTGGCCTCCGGAACGGGAAATATCGGAACGGTCCAGAGCGGGGCTGCGCGTTTCGAGGGTGCCGTGCGGGGGACTGCCTACGGGACAGGCATCCGCGGTCCGGTCCTCGCGCGCAATCCCGTGTTCGCCGATCACTTGCTCGAGCTCGCGGCGGCCCATGCGGGCCTCGCGCTCGCGAACGGGGCTCCGGCGGGTCCGTTAACGACAGCGGACGACCACGCCGCCAAAGCGAACGTGATCGTCCGTCGTGCACTCGGCCTGTCGGCCTGAGCGCAAAAGAACTGTTTAGGCCTCGACCAGACGAGCCGTCTCGTCGTGCCATGAGGTCGCGATGCTACGGAGCTTGTCTTCGTACTTGCGTCCGTGGTGGGCGCAGAAGAGAAGCTCACTACCGTTGACCTCGGCGGCGATGTACGCCTGCGCTCCGCAGGAGTCGCAGCGGTCCGCGGCCGTCAGACGGTAGGCGATCGTGGCTTCTTCGGTGGGTGTCATGAGCGTGTTCATCGCAGTGCCTCCTCGTGATCGCCAATGTCTTGCAAGTCCTTCATACAACCACGGGTTTGTTACGGTGAGGGCCCGATTCGATGACATTTCGCTGACCGCGTACGGCGGCCCACGGACCCGGTATCGGTGCCCGTGTGTCGGCGGAGAAGGCGGCTTGCCCGCTTGTACGCTGGGAGATTGTGACGTCCGAGTATTCTGCGCATCATCTTCAAGTCCTCGAAGGGCTCGAAGCCGTGCGCAAACGGCCCGGCATGTACATCGGCTCGAACGGGTCGCCCGGGCTCATGCACTGCCTGTGGGAGATCATCGACAACGCGGTCGACGAGACCCTCGGCGGCAACGGCTCGAAGATCGATGTCGTGCTGCACGGTGACGGCAGCGTCGAGGTGCGCGACAAGGGTCGAGGCATCCCGGTCGACGTCGAGCCCCGCACCGGTCTGTCGGGTGTCGAGGTCGTCTTCACCAAGCTGCACGCCGGCGGCAAGTTCGGCGGCGGTTCGTATGCGGCGTCCGGCGGATTGCACGGTGTCGGCGCATCCGTCGTCAACGCCCTCTCCGAGCGTCTGGATGTCGAGGTCGATCGCGGCGGCAAGACCTGGGCGATGTCGTTCCACCGGGGTGAGCCCGGTCTGTTCGCAGACAAGGGAGAGCCGAGCCCGTCGGCCCCGTTCACGCCATTCGACGAGCGCAGCGAATTGCGGGTCGTCGGCAAGGCTCCCCGTGGAGTAACCGGCACACGCGTTCGTTACTGGGCCGACAAACAGATCTTCACGCCCGACGCGGCATTCCAGGTCGACGAACTCGCAACGCGCGCCCGTCAGACTGCGTTCCTGGTCCCGGGACTCGAGATTGCGGTACGCGACGAGCGTGCCGGTGTCGAGCCGACGGATGTCTCCTACCGCTTCGATGGCGGAATCTCCGAGTTCGTCGAGTTCCTCGCACCGGATGCTCCGATCACGGACACCTGGCGACTGACCGGCACCGGGACCTTCACCGAGACGGTGCCGGTGCTGCAGGCATCCGGAACCATGGTCGCGACCGAGGTCGAGCGCACCTGCTCCGTCGACATCGCGCTGCGCTGGGGGACCGGCTACGAGACCGTCACCCGCTCGTTCGTCAACATCATCGCCACGCCCAAGGGCGGCACGCACCAGCAGGGTTTCGAGCAAGAAATACTGAAGGTGATGCGTCAGCAGGTCGAGGCGAATGCGCGGCGCCTGAAGGTCGGAAACGACAAGCTCGACAAGGATGACGCTTTGGCGGGCATGACCGCCGTCCTGACGGTGAGCCTTCCCGAACCGCAGTTCGAAGGACAGACGAAGGAGGTCCTCGGGACCCCCGCCGTTCGGCAGATCGTCGCACAGGTCGTGCGGAAAGAGCTTGGCGCGCTGTTCTCGTCGACGAAGCGCGACGACAAGGCGCAGACGTCGCTGCTGCTCGACAAGGTCGTCTCGGAAATGAAGGCGCGTCTGTCCGCCCGTGCCCACAAAGAGACGCAGCGGCGCAAGAACGCTCTCGAGTCCTCATCACTGCCGGCCAAGCTCGTGGACTGCCGATCGAACGACGTCGCCCAGTCAGAGCTCTTCATCGTCGAGGGTGACTCCGCGCTCGGCACCGCCAAGCTCGCGCGCAACAGCGAGTTCCAGGCCCTGCTTCCCATTCGCGGCAAGATCCTCAACGTCCAGAAGGCATCGATCAGCGACATGCTGAGCAACGCCGAGTGCGCGTCGATCATTCAGGTGATCGGTGCGGGATCCGGACGCTCGTTCGACCTCTCGCAGGCGCGCTACGGCAAGGTCATCCTGATGAGCGACGCCGATGTTGATGGCGCGCACATCCGCACGCTGCTGCTCACGCTCTTCTTCCGTTACATGCGCCCGCTCATCGAGGACGGCCGTGTGTTCGCCGCCGTGCCGCCGCTGCACCGCGTGATCGTGAAGCATCCCGGTACCAAGCCGAACGAGATGATCTACACGTACAGCGAGACAGAGCTCAACGCCCTGCTCGCCAAGCTCTCGAAAGCCGGCCGCACCTGGCAGGAGCCGATCCAGCGCTACAAGGGCCTGGGTGAGATGGACGCCGACCAGCTCGCGACGACGACGATGGATCGCGGCGGCCGGATGCTTCGCCGCGTGCGGATCGAGGATGCCGAGGCCGCTGAATCGGCTGGGCGTACCTTCGAGCTGCTCATGGGCAACGAGGTCGCCCCGCGGCGCGAGTTCATCATCGACTCGTCCGCACGCCTCGAGCGCGACCGCATCGACGCCTGACCCTTCCCGGTCGTAGGGCCTGAGTTCGGTCACTGAGCCTGTCGAAGTGACCAGTTGTGCCCAGGGCGTTCCGGTGCGCCCTTCGACAGGCTCAGGGAGCGTGGTGTATTCCGCCGGGGCTAGAGGGCGCGGCCGACCGAGCCGACGGGCGCGTCAAGCGGCTGACCCGAGGCATCTCGCTTCGCCCCGGGCTCCGGGAGCGTACGAGCCGAGCCATCCGTCCCGACCGCGCGCAGGGGAGTGGCACCCACCCACGCGAGCGTGAGCTCGTCCTCGCCCTTCAGGAACGCGTGTGCGCGCACACCGCCGGTCGCGCGACCCTTCGCAGGGAACTCCGCGAACTCCGAAACCTTGGCGCGACCCGCGTCGGTCCCCGGGAGTGCCCCGGCCGTGCCCGAGACGGTGACGACGACGGCCTCCGGCTCTCCGACCGAACCGAAGAAGATCGCGTTGGCCGATCCGATGTTCATGCCCGCCATGCCGCCTGCCGAAGCGCCCTGTGGACGCACCGATGACGCCGCGAAACGCAGCAGGCGCGCATCGTCCGACACGAAGACGAGTTCGGATTCGTCGGGCGCGGATGCCGCCCCCACAACGCCATCGCCGGGCTTGAGCGCGATGATCTCGATCTCGGGCTTGGGCGGCAGCGCGGACGGGATGATCCGCTTCACGACGCCCTGCCTGGTGCCGATAGCGAGAGGTGTGTCGATGTCGAGGCGGGTGAGCATCACGACCCGCTCCGCCTTGTCTGTGAGACCGAGGTAGTCGCGCAGGGCCACCCCCGCGGCGAGCTGGACGGATGCCGGGGGCACCGAGGGCAGGTCGACCGGGCTGAATCGCAGCATCCGCCCGCGGTTCGTGATCGCCCCGAGTTCGCCCCGTACCGTCGTGCGCACGTCGGTCAGCAGCGCGTCGTGCTTGCTGCGCCGCGTCGGCGAGACGATCTCGGTGCCCTCGGACAGATCCACGCGCACGGCGCGGCCGGTCGTCGACAGGACGACGATCGTCGGCGCATCCACGATCTCGAGGATCGGCGCGTTGCGAGACGGACGCGCGACGGCGGGCGCGGCGTTCGTGAGGAGCGTCCGGCGCGGAGTGCCGAGCTTCTCGGCGATCGCGTCGAGTTCGGTGGCGACCTGCTTGCGCAGCAGGGCGTCGCTTCCGAGCAGCTCTTCCAGTTGCGCGATCTCGGCGAGCAGTTGGTCGCGCTCGGCCTCGAGTTCGATACGCGAGAACTTCGTCAGGCGGCGCAGGCGCAATTCGAGGATGTACTCGGCCTGGAGCTGACTGAGGTCGAACACCTCCATCAGCCGGGTGCGCGCCTGCTCGCCATCATCGGATGCCCGGATGACCTGGATGACCTCGTCGATGTCGAGGATCGCGATCAGCAAGCCGTCGACGAGGTGCAGACGCTCGCGGCGACGATCGAGTCGGTAGCGGCTGCGGCGGGTGACCACCGAGAGACGGTGGTCGACGTATACGCGCAACAACTCGCGAAGGCCCAGAGTGCGGGGCTGCCCCTCCACGAGGGCGACGTTGTTGATGCTGAACGAGTCCTCGAGCGGCGTCAGCCGGTACAGCTGATCGAGCACGGCCTGCGGGTCGAATCCGGTCTTGATGCCGATCACGAGGCGCGTGCCGTGTGTGCGGTCGGTCAGATCGGCGACGTCGCTGATGCCCTGCAGCTTCTTCGACTGAACAGCATCCTTGATCTTCTCGATCACGCGCTCGGGACCGACGAGGTAGGGCAGCTCCGTGACGACGATGCCCGTCTTGCGGGGACCGAGGCTCTCGATCGAGGTCTTGGCTCGGGTTTTGAACGATCCCCGGCCGGTCTCGTAGGCGTCACGGACGCCCTCGAGGCCGACGATGACACCACCGGATGGCAGATCCGGCCCGGGCACGTAGGCCATCAGGTCGTCGAGCGTCGCGTCGGGGTTCTCGAGCAGATGAATGGCCGCGCCGACGACCTCGATGAGGTTGTGCGGCGCCATGTTCGTGGCCATGCCGACGGCGATGCCGCTCGCGCCGTTGACCAAGAGGTTCGGGTACGCCGCGGGCAGAACCTCGGGCTGCTGGAACTGGTTGTCGTAGTTCGGGATGAAATCGACGACGTCTTCATCGAGGCCCTCGGCCATAGCGAGCGCCGCGGGTGCGAGGCGCGCCTCCGTGTACCGGGATGCCGCGGGCCCGTCATCGAGCGAGCCGAAGTTTCCGTGCCCGTCGACCATGGGCACGCGCTGCGAGAACGGTTGAGCGAGACGCACGAGAGCGTCGTAGATGGGCGCGTCGCCGTGGGGATGGAGCTTTCCCATGACTTCGCCGACGACGCGTGCGCTCTTGACATGTCCACGGTCGGGACGAAGCCCCATCTCGGACATCTGGTACACGATGCGGCGCTGGACCGGCTTCATGCCGTCGCGCGCGTCGGGCAGTGCCCGCGAGTAGATCACCGAATAGGCGTACTCGAGAAAAGATCCCTGCATTTCGCTGGAGACGTCGACATCTTCGATGCGCTCGGCAGGGGGCTCGGAAACAGGTGCGGGCATGGGGTCCTTCGGGCGAGAACGAGGGCCGTTGGCACGTGTGCGAGACTGGCCCCGATGTCTCTTATGCTACCGGCGGAGCCCGCTCACGCCCGGAGCCTCACCGCTCTGGTGCCGGATGTGGTGGCCTCGCTCACGTCCTCGTCGGGGACCGCGACGCTGCCGTCCGCACGCAGCGCGATCATGGTCGTGATCGATGGTCTCGGAGCCGCGAACCTGGCTGCGCGCGCCGGTCACGGCCGGTTTCTGACATCGGCGATGCGCAAGAAAGATGTCGCGCGTTCCGTCTTCCCGACCACCACCGCCGCCGCGTTGACGAGCCTCATGACCGGGAGCGACCCGGGGGCGCACGGCATCGTGGGATATCGCGTCCGCGTGCCCGGGACGGACGTGCTCGCGAACCAGCTGACGGGCTGGGAGTCCGATGGTCTCGATCCCGCCGTGTGGCAGCGCCGGCCGACGTTGTTCGAGACCGCGGCATCCGTCGGCGTCGAGGGCTTCGTCGTCAGTCGTGAAGAGTACCGCCACTCGGGATTCACGCGTGCGGCCTTCCGCGGCTCGACCTTCGACTCTGCGGCGTCGTTCGCCGACAGGCTCGCGCTCGCCCTCGAACACGCCACAGCAGGCGAAAACCGTCTCGTGTACGCCTACGCACCCGAGCTCGATTCGGCGGGACACCGGTACGGATGGGAGTCCGACGAGTGGATCGCGGCACTCGAGGAAGCGGATGGCGCGGTTCGTTCGCTCGCGTCAGGCCTGCCCGCCGACATCGGCGTGCTGGTCACGGCCGACCACGGGATGGTCGACGTACCCCGTACCGGTCACATTCTGCTGCGGGAGGGCGATGACCTGGTCGACGGCGTCGCCGCCATCGCCGGAGAGCCGCGGATGCTGCATCTCTACGCCGAGCCTGGCCACGAAGAATCAATGCTCGAGCGTTGGCGCGCCTCGGAGTCGAGTCGATCGTGGGTGTTCTCGCGCGACGAGGCCGTTGCGGCGGGACTCTTCGGCGAGGTCGACGCCGGGGTGCTGCCGCGGATCGGCGACGTGCTCGTCGCGGCGCGAGGTCGAGTGGCCTACTACGACGACCGACTCACGGATAAGGCGTCGCAGAGGATGATCGGGCAGCACGGTTCGCTGACATCGGCGGAAAGGATCGTCCCGCTCATCCGGCTCGGTGCGTACGCCCCGAACTGACCGACCTGATCTTCTTACTGGTCGCCGTCGCCGCGCGCGCCGAAGACGATCTCGTCCCACGACGGCATCGCATTGCGACCGCGTCGGCGACCCTGAGCGTCGGCGACGACCGTGTCTTCGCGCGGCTCGGCCGGGGCTGATTCGTCGTAACCGGGTTCGAGCGCGTCGAAGAGCGCGACGGGAGCGGCAGGAGCCGCGTTCTCTTCGGCCATCCCCGGAGCGCTCTCGCGCTGTCCGCGTCGACGCCGGAGCGCCTCGAGCAGGTCCGCGGTCTCGGCACTCGTGTTCGAAGTCTCGGTAGCGCGATTGACGGCAGCCTCGGAGGCCGCGGGGGCAGCGGACGGATCGAGGTCGCGACGGGGACCAAACGCGCCACTGTCGAACCGGGTGTCGTCCTTCATCGAGGGGGCGGAGTCGAGCGCGCGCAGCCGCGGGATCAGACCCTCGGGCAGGGATCCCTGACGGGAGAGCTGTTGGGCGTCCGCGTTGAGAGGCGAGAGAGCGCTACGCCGCGGATCAAAGGTCCAGCGGGCGTCGTGCTCGATATCCCCGACCTGGAACTGCAGTTTGACGATCCACCCTGACGGATCTTTCCAGCTCGACCAGCGCTCGCCTGCGGCGGCGACCTCGGCGAGCTTCGCCCGCATCGCGGCGCCGAACGTGGGCTGCGCCTCGGCATCGTCGACCGCGCCCAGCAGAACGGGCACAGCGAGGGCGAGACCGACGATGTGCTCGCGCTCCGCGAGAACGGGGCCTTCGTAGCGAATGACATCTTCGAGTCGAGCGCCGAGAAGCTGCGCCACCTCCTGCGCCGACAAACCCGAGCGAATCTGCGCCTGGATCTCGCGCGGGCTGGGTCGTGCGGCGCCCGATTCCGGCGCTGATTGGGCGCGACGAACCTCAGCGCGTAGGACATCATCGATCACCAGGGCGAATGTCTCGCCCGAGTCCGTCGCTACGATCAGTCGCTCATCCTCGGTGCGGATGACCTTGAGCTCTTTCATGCGACACGCCTTCTTCCGCGTTTCCGGTTCCGCCATCGTTACACGCGTGCGGGGTGGTCCCGGGAATATCCAGCGCGCGCCGCCCGTTTGCCTCCGAGCGGATGTCGAATCGCAGCATTTGCTAAATGCTCTGCGGTGATGCAAACTAGCGCCGCCTGTTCGGCACCGCTCCACTGCACGCAATGAAAGAAGTGACCTAAACCCCATGGCTACGGACTACGACGCTCCCCGCAAGACCGACGACGACAGTGAGTCGATCGAGGCCCTGAAGGAGCGCGTTCCCGACAAGCTTTCCGGTGCCGTCGATGTCGAGGATGCCGACAACCCCTCGGGCTTCGAATTGCCGGGCGCCGACCTCTCGGACCTCGAGTTGGACGTCGTCGTGTTGCCGCCTCAGGAGGACGAGTTCACCTGCGTGAACTGCTTCCTGGTGAAGCACCGCTCACAGGTCGATCACGAAGACTCGGTCGGACTCATCTGCCGCGACTGCGCGTAATCACGCGCCCGGTTGATCGCCGCCGCGAGGCGGTCGGGGGTGCGGGTCGAGATGACCCACGAGACGACAGGGTCGTCCGGATCCTCGAGCGGGATGACCACGAGTCCGTCGATCCCGCCCCGGATGACGAGCCACGAATCGCGGTCGAGTCCCGGTCCGCGAGCGTTTCGCGCTTCGTCGCCCAAGAAGGCGACCGGGGCACCGAGCCACTCGACCCCGATGCGCGCACGCCCGGCGCGGAGCACACCCTCGCGCACCTCGACGACGGGCGATAGGGCGACGAGCGCGGCGATGATCAGTGCCCCGACGGCGGCACCGGTGATAAGCGCGAGCGTCGGGTCGAGCGGTGCGAGAACGAGCGCCGCCATCGGACCGACGACCGCGGCGGACACCAAAATCAGTAGCGAGGGCGTGAGCCGCTCGCGATACTCCGTACGTTGCTTCTGCATTACCCTCGATGAGTGACCGATTCCGTGGACGTTCTCATTATCGCTCCAGAACCTCCGACCTACGCTCACCCCGGTGACGCCGGCGCCGATCTGGTCTCTGCTGATTCGCTTCGATTGGCCCCTGGCCAGCGTGCCCTCGTCGGAACGGGCGTCTCGATCGCGTTGCCCGACGGTTATGTCGCCTTTGTCGTGCCGCGCAGCGGCCTGGCTACCAAGCACGGCATCACGATCGTCAATTCCCCGGGCACGGTCGATGCCGGATACCGGGGCGAGATCAAGGTGACTCTGTTGAACACGGATGCTTCCGAGCCCTACGACATCGCCGTGGGCGACCGCATCGCACAGCTCATCGTCATGCCTGTGAGTCGGGCGAACTTCATCCCGGTCGAGACACTCCCCGAGAGTGTCCGCGGCGAAGGCGGGTTCGGTTCCACCGGCTACCAGGCACCTCAAGCACAGGAGGTCGGCGCATGAGCGACGACGGCACGACCGCAGACCCGGCGGCCAAGTCCGCACCCGCCGACCGTGCGACCGGCGGCCCATTCGACGAATCCGAAGCGAATCCCGTTCGCCCGTACATCGACCTGGGTGGCATCAAGGTGCTGCCGCGCGAGGGTTTGAACCTGCGTCTCGAGATCGAAGAGCAGTCCAAGCGCATCGTCGCGGTCGGGCTCGATTACGCCGGATCGACGTTGCAGGTGCAGCCGTTTGCGGCGCCCCGCACCGGCGGCCTGTGGCACGAGACCCGTGCGCAGATCCGCGAGCAGGTTCGCCAGCAGGGTGGGCGTGTCGAGGAGCGCGAAGGTCCGCTCGGCCCTGAATTGCTAGCCGAAGTGCCCGTCATCGCCGGCGCGGAGGGAACGTCGGGCAAGCGCCTGGCGCGGTTCGTGGGTGTGGATGGGCCTCGGTGGTTCTTGCGCGGCGTGATCGGCGGGGCCGGTGCATCCGATATCGAGGCAGCGGCGCAGGTCGAGGACCTCTTCCGGTCCATCGTCGTCGTCCGTGGCGGAACGCCGATGCCGCCGCGCGAGTTCATTCCGCTGAAGATGCCCGCGACCCCGGGTTCGGCGTGACCGACCCGCAGTCCGCACCACGGGATCCTGCTTCGGGCGGGGATCCCGCGCTGACGACGCCGCCGCCGGCTTCGGAGGCGCTCGGCTCAGCCCTCGCCGGGGCCGCACGTCGCGCCGGCCTCGACCCGAGCGCAGACCGATCGACCGGCCATGTGGTGTGGCATGCGATGGGCGGATGGCGGGGGATCGTCGAAGCCGTCGTTCCCGGCGTGGTGTTCATTGCCGTCTACACACTGACGATGGATGCCGAGACGGGCGACGGTGACCTGTTCTGGTCTCTCGGCCTCTCCGTCGGGATCGCGGCTCTCTTCACGATTGCGCGGCTCTTCGCGCGCCAGCCCGTGACCTCCGCCGTCAGTGGCCTGCTCGCGGTCGTGGTTGCGGCGGCGTTCGCGATCTTCACGGGCGAGGCGAGCAACAACTTCATCCCGGGCTTCATCACGAACGCGCTCTACGGCGCGGCCTTCTTGATTTCGGCATTCGCGGGATGGTCGATCATCGGCCTTGCCGTCGGGTTCCTGATGGGGGAGGGTACGGCCTGGCGGCGCGACCGCCGCAAGCGGCGCGCTTTCTTCTGGCTCGCCATCGCATGGGCAGCACTTTTTGCCGCGCGTCTGCTCGTGCAGTTCCCGCTATACCTCGCTGACAACGTCGCGGCTCTCGGCACGCTCAAGCTCGTCATGGGCATTCCCCTGTTTGCGCCGCTCCTCGCAGTGAGCTATCTGGTCGTGCGAGCGCTCTATCCACCCGCGCCGAAAGAAGACGTCTCCGAGCCCGTGTGACACAGGGGTTCGCGCCGCAGTCGGTGGTACGATTTATCTCGACATCAAGATAAATCGACCCCCTTCCCCCTTGTCGCTCAGCGGCGCACACTGGTAAGGGTCGCCTTGCTAGCCCCGCCCGGAACGCCCCGGGAAGATGGAGGCCGGTGAGTGGTCAGCTACCTGAAGGAGACGGCATCGTGGCATCGGTCAACAGCTTCGGAGCGCAAAGCACTCTGACGGTCGGGGGAACCGACTACGAGATCTTCCGGCTCGACGCGGTCGAGGGGTACGACAAGCTCCCGTTCAGCCTGAAGGTGCTGCTCGAGAACCTGCTTCGCACCGAGGACGGTGCGAACGTCACGCGTGCGCAGATCGAAGCGCTCGGATCTTGGAACGCCGCGGCCGAGCCCGACACCGAGATCCAGTTCACGCCCGCTCGCGTCGTGATGCAGGACTTCACGGGTGTGCCCTGCATCGTCGACCTCGCCACCATGCGTGAGGCCGTCACGACGCTCGGCGGAAACCCCGACAAGATCAACCCGCTCTCGCCCGCCGAGATGGTCATCGACCACTCGGTCATCGCCGACCTCTTCGGCTCCGAGAACGCGCTGGAGCGCAACGTCGAGATCGAGTACGAGCGCAACGGTGAGCGTTACCAGTTCCTCCGCTGGGGCCAGACGGCGTTCCACGACTTCAAGGTCGTTCCTCCCGGAACCGGAATCGTCCACCAGGTCAACATCGAGCACCTCGCCAAGGTCATCTACGACCGCACGGTCGATGGCGTGCTGCGCGCCTACCCCGACACCTGTGTCGGTACGGACTCCCACACCACGATGGTCAACGGCCTGGGCGTGCTCGGCTGGGGTGTCGGTGGCATCGAGGCCGAGGCCGCGATGCTGGGGCAGCCCGTGTCGATGCTGATCCCGCGCGTCGTCGGCTTCAAGCTCACCGGCGAGATCCCGGCCGGCGTGACGGCGACGGACGTCGTCCTCACGATCACCGACATGCTGCGCAAGCACGGTGTCGTCGGCAAGTTCGTCGAGTTCTACGGCGACGGTGTCGGCTCGGTACCGCTCGCCAACCGCGCCACCATCGGAAACATGAGCCCGGAGTTCGGTTCCACCGCGGCGATATTCCCGATCGACGACGTCACGATCGAGTACCTGCGCCTGACCGGGCGCGACGAGCAGGCGGTCGCCCTGGTTGAGGCGTACGCCAAGGAGCAGACGCTCTGGCACGACGCGTCCCGCGAGCCCGCGTTCAGCGAGTACATGGAACTCGACCTGTCGACGGTCGTCCCTTCGATCGCCGGCCCCAAGCGCCCGCAGGACCGCATCCTGCTCTCGGAGTCGAAGGCGCAGTTCCAGAAGGACATCCTCAACTACGCGACCGCCTCGACCTCGGAGTCGATCGTCGACCTCGAGTCACAGGGCTCGTTCCCGGCCTCCGACCCGGGCGGGGCGCCCGGCGAAGAAGAGACCGAGACGCACGACGTGCACATCTCCAGCGGGGGACAGCACGCCGCGTCCAACCCGGTTCGCATCACGCCCGCCGAGGGCTCGCCCTACATGATCGACAACGGTGCTGTCACTCTCGCGGCGATCACGTCGTGCACCAACACGTCCAACCCGTCGGTCATGATCGCCGCGGGGCTCCTCGCACAGAAGGCTGTCGAAAAGGGCCTGAAGAGCAAGCCGTGGGTGAAGACCACGCTCGGCCCCGGGTCGAAGGTTGTGACCGACTACTACGAGAAGTCCGGACTCGATAAGTCGCTCGAGGCGCTCGGTTTCTACACCGTCGGCTATGGCTGCACGATCTGTATCGGCAACTCGGGCCCACTCATCGAAGAGGTCTCGGCCGCGATCAACGACCACGACCTGGCCGTCACAGCCGTGCTGTCCGGCAACCGCAACTTCGAGGGCCGCATCAGCCCCGACGTGAAGATGAACTACCTCGCGTCGCCGCCGCTCGTCGTGGCGTACGCCCTCGCCGGTTCGATGAACTTCGACTTCGAGACCGACGCGCTCGGCAAGGACTCGTCGGGACAGGATGTCTTCCTGAAGGACATCTGGCCTGCACCCGACGAGGTGCAGGAGGTCATCGACCACTCGATCTCGCGCGAGCAGTTCATCACGCAGTATGCGACGGTCTTCGAAGGCGACGAGCGCTGGAAGAACCTGCCGACGCCGACCGGCCCCGTGTTCGAATGGGACGAGGACTCGACGTACGTTCGCAAGGCGCCGTACTTCGATGGCATGACGATGGAGCTGACCCCGGTCAGCGACATCCAGGGCGCTCGTGTCATGGCGACCCTCGGCGACTCGGTCACGACCGACCACATCAGCCCGGCCGGAAACATCAAGATCGGAACGCCGGCCGCGAAGTACCTCGAGCAGCACGGTGTGCGCCAGAAGGACTTCAACTCGTACGGCTCGCGTCGTGGCAACCACGAGGTCATGATCCGCGGCACGTTCGCGAACATCCGTCTGAAGAACGCGCTCGTCAGCGCCGTCAACGATGGCGCGGTCGTCGAGGGCGGTTACACCCGTGACTTCACGCAGCCCGGTGGCCCGCAGTCGTTCATCTACGACGCCAGCGAGAACTACGCCGCTCAGGGCACGCCCCTGGTGATCTTCGGCGGCAAGGAGTATGGGTCCGGCTCATCGCGTGACTGGGCGGCCAAAGGCACGAGCCTGCTGGGCGTCAAGGCCGTCATCACCGAGAGCTTCGAGCGCATTCACCGCTCGAACTTGATCGGAATGGGCGTCGTTCCCCTGCAGTTCCCCGCGGGGGAGAGCTGGGAGTCGCTGGGACTCGACGGCACCGAGATCGTCTCGATCACCGGGCTCGAGAAGCTGAACGAGGGCGTTACGCCCAAGACGGTCACCGTCACGGCGACTCCGAGCGAATTCTCGGCCGAGGGCAAGGCGGCAGTCGAGTTCGAGGCCGTGGTCCGCATCGATACCCCCGCTGAGGCCGACTACTACCGCAATGGCGGCATCCTCCAGTACGTGCTGCGTTCGCTGGTCTGACCGGAGCATCCGGCGAGCGGCGGGCCGGCGATCCGCCAGCGTCCCGTCCGCTCGCCGGGCACCGAGCTAGACTTTCGAGAGGGCCGCGCACGCCCGCGAAGGGAGTGGCATGGGTCTGTTGGAGACGATTTCGAGTCCGCGCGATCTCGACGCGCTCACGGTCGAACAGCTCGCCGAACTCTCGGCCGAGATCCGCACGTTCCTCATCGAGAACGTGTCCCGGACGGGTGGGCACCTCGGTCCGAACCTGGGCGTCGTTGAGCTGACCGTCGCGCTGCACCGCGTCTTCGATTCGCCGAACGACCCGATCATCTTCGACACGGGCCACCAGTCCTACGTGCACAAACTGCTCACCGGGCGCCAGGATTTCGACGGGCTTCGCACCCGCGGCGGCCTCGCCGGTTACCCGCAGAGGTCCGAGAGCGAGCACGATGTCGTCGAGTCCTCCCACGCCTCGAGCTCACTCAGCTGGGCCGACGGCGTCTCGCGGGCGCTGACCCGCACGGGTCGTCGCGATCGTCATGTCGTCGCCGTCGTCGGCGATGGTGCCCTGACCGGTGGCATGACATGGGAGGCGCTCAACAACATCTCCGATGACAATGATCGCAACCTGGTGATCATTGTCAACGACAACGGTCGCTCGTATGCGCCGACGATCGGCGGCATGGCGCGATATCTGAATCGCGTTCGCACCAACGAGGCATACCAGACGCTGTACCGCTCGTCCGGGTCGTTCTTCTCCCGTCTCGGCCCCGCGGGTCGCGCGATGTACCGCGGTCTCCGTGGCGGTGCGCACGGCTTCCTCTCGCGGTTCGCCAACAACGCGGCGCTGTACTCGAATCTCGACATCAAGTACCTCGGCCCGGTCGACGGGCACGACCTCGAGACCCTCATCGAAACTTTGCGTCTCGCGAAGGAGTACGGCGCGCCGGTCATCGTCCACGCGATCACCGAGAAGGGTCAGGGCTTCGAGCCTGCTCGCAACGACGAGGCTGACCAGTTCCACGCGGTGGGTCGTATCGACCCGCTGACGGGTGTGACGCTCGGTGGCGAAGCCGCGACGGCGTGGACGGATGTCTTCTCCGACCAGCTGGTCAAGATCGGCGACGAGCGCGAAGACGTCATCGCGATGACGGCGGCGATGCTCCGTCCGGTCGGACTGCTGCCGTTCGCCCAGAAGTACCCCGATCGTGTCTATGACGTCGGCATTGCCGAGCAGCACGCCGTCGCCTCGGCGGCGGGGCTCGCGTACGGCGGGCTGCACCCGGTGGTCGCGATCTACGCAACGTTCATGAACCGCGCGTTCGATCAGGTGATGATGGATGTCGGCCTGCACCGTGCGGGCGTGACCTTCGTGCTCGACCGGGCCGGCGTGACGGGCCCCGACGGCCCGAGCCACCACGGCATCTGGGATCTGGCGATGCTGCAGCTCGTGCCGCATATCCGCATCGCCGCCCCGCGAGACGCCGCTCGGCTGCGCGAAACGCTCGACGAGGCCGTTGCGGTCGACGACGCCCCCACGGTCGTGCGCTTTCCGAAGGGTGAGGTCGGAGCGGACCTGCCCGCCCTCGAGCGGCTGGCCGATGGGACGGATGTCCTCGCGCGCGGCGCGAGCGAAGATGTTCTACTCGTGGGTATCGGACCCATGGCGCACATCGCGATGGACGTCGCCGAGCGTTTGGCGGCTCAGGGCATCGGGGCGACGGTGATCGATCCGCGCTGGGTCGTCCCCGTTACGCCGTCCGTTGTCGAATTCGCGTCCCGCCACCGCCTCGTCATCACGATCGAGGACGGCATCCGCGTCGGCGGTATCGGCACTCGGATTCGCCAGGTGCTGCGTGAGGCCGGGGTAGACACCGCGGTCGACGAGCTCGGTCTGCCCGACGAGTTCATCCCGCACGCATCCCGCGCTCAGATCCTGGCCGATGCGGGGCTCACCGCACCGAAGATCGCCCAGGACGTCGTGTCCCAGGTGCTCGGCACGCGAATCCCCGTGGCGCGCCAGCCCGAGGACCAGCCGGTGTGGCTCAGCGACGTTCGTCTGCGCGAGCGGGACGACACGCGCGGCGCCTGATCCGCCATTGCGTACAGCTGGTCGCTTCGACAAGCTCAGCGACCGTGCGGCCGCTCACGCTCCCTGAGCCTGTCGAAGCGAGCTGCCGGCCCCATGACGAAGAGGGCCCGAACTGCACGGTTCGAGCCCTCTCCGTTTCCGCGATTAGCGCGAGCCGATGCCGCGGATGGGCGGCTGGTGGAATGTCGCACCGAACGCGCTCTCGGAGGCCCCGACCCGATCGAGGTAGGGCGATGCCCCGCCGTCGATGAAGGGCCAGGCGGCGCCCAGGATCAGGCACAGGTCGATGTCTTCGACCTCGGGCACGACGCCCTCATCGAGCATGATCTTCATCTCCTGCGCGAGGCCCGTCTGCACCCGGTTCAGGATCTCGTCCTCGGAGACCGGAGAGGATGCCGTCACGAGCACCTTCTGCGCGGCCTTCGTCCATCCCGTGACCTTGCCGTTCTTGTCCTTCTCCACGAGCTCGGGCAGCTCCGCGAGCTGATGGAAGTTCTCGGACGCGAAGTAGCGCTCCGGGAAAGCCGCGGCCATCGTGTCCTGCACGTGCGCCGCGACCTTCCATCCGACGAGGTCAATCAGCTGGAAGGGCGACATCGGCAGACCGAGCGGCGCGAAGGCCTTCTCGACCGTGAGCAGAGGCGTTCCCTCGTACACGGCGCGTGCGGCCTCACCCATGACCTTCGCGAGAAGCCGGTTGACGACGAAGCCGGGCGCGTCCGCGGTGAGCACCGCGTTCTTGCCGAGGCCCTTTGCGACGACGAAAGCGGTCGCGAGCGCAGCATCCGCCGTCGCGTCGATCCGCACAATCTCGATGAGCGGCATGACAGCGACCGGGTTGAAGAAGTGGAACCCGACCAACCGCTCCGGATGCTGCAGCTTCGACCCGATCTCGGCGACCGACAGCGACGAGGTGTTGGTCGCGAGGATCGCGTCGTCGGCGACGACGGCCTCGATCTCGGCGAACACCTGCTGCTTGACGCCGACCTCTTCGAAGACGGCCTCGATCACGAAGTCACAGTCGGCGTACTCGGACTTGTCGGTCGTGCCGCGCACCAGGCTCCGCAGCTTGTTCGCTGCGTCGCCGTCCAGCCGGCCCTTCGCCTCGAGCTTGCCGATCTCGTCATGGATGTGCGCCACGCCCTTATCGACGCGAGACTGGTCGAGGTCGGTGATCAGGACCGGAACCTGGAGCTTGCGGACGAAGAGCAGAGCGAACTGGCTCGCCATCAGACCGGCACCGATGATGCCGACCTTGGTGACGGGCTTTGCGAGCGCCTTGTCCGGTGCCCCGACGGGACGCTTCGCGCGCTTCTGCACGAGATCGAACGCGTACATCGACGCCGCGAACTGGTCGCCCGCGATCAGGTCGGCCAGAGCCTCGTCTTCGCGCGCGAACCCCTCCGCCTTGGTGCCGGACTTCGCCTTGTCGAGCAGGTCGAGGGCGACGTAGGGCGAGCGGGGCACGGTGCCGATGCGGCTCTCGAGCATGTTGCGCGCCATCTTGATGGCGATCGGCCACTTCGTGAGCCGCTCCATCTTGCCCGGCTCGTTCTTGCGCGAGACCTTGACCGAGCCCGAAAGCACGCCGTCGGCCCAGCGGAGGGAGTTTTCGAGGTAGCTGGATGCCGGGAAGATCGCATCCATGATCCCGAGATCGAACGCCTGCTGCGGCTTGAGCATGCGGTTCTGCTTGAGCGGGTTGGAGATGACGACCTCGAGGGCGTTCTCGATACCGATCAGGTTCGGGAGCAGGTACGCGCCACCCCATCCGGGAATCAGGCCGAGGAACACCTCGGGCAGCGCGATCGCTGCGGCCGAGGCATCCACGGTCCGATACGTCGAGTTGAGCGCGATCTCGAGTCCGCCGCCGAGCGCGAGCCCGTTGACGAATGCGAAGCTCGGCACCCCGAGTTCAGACAGGCGTCCGAGGGTCTGGTGCCCCCGCTGAGCGATCAGCAGGGCGATCTCACGCGACGGGAGCTTCGAGACCTCGGACAGGTCTGCGCCGGCGGCCAGGATGTAGGACTTGCCGGTGATGCCGACGGCCTGGATCTCACCGTCTGCCGCACGCTTCGCGAGACCCGAGAGGGTCTCGTCGAGCGCGGCAAGAGTAGCGGGTCCCAGGGTGTTGGGTCGGGTGTGATCGCGGCCGTTGTCGAGCGTGATCAGGGCGAGCACTTTGCCGCTGGCCAGGCGCACGTCGCGGACGATGGAGCTCGTGACGACCTCGTCGGCGCTGAGCGCCTCGAGGGGGGAGAAATCGATCGAGTCGTAGTTGGTCATTCCGATCACTTCCGCTTCTTGCCGTCGTAGAAGGGGTTCTCCCAGATGACGGACCCACCCTGTCCGAGCCCCACGCACATGGCCGTCAGGCCGTATCGCACGTCGGGACGCGTCTTGAATTGCGCGGCGAGCTGGATCATGAGGCGGACACCGGATGCCGCGAGCGGGTGTCCGACCGCGATCGCACCACCCCAGGGGTTCACGCGCGGGTCGTCGTCCGCGACGCCGAAGTGATCGAGGAGCGAGAGGACCTGGATGGCGAAGGCCTCGTTCAATTCGAACAGGCCGATGTCGTCGATCGTCAGCCCGGCCTTCTTGAGCGCCTTCTCGGTCGAGGGGACCGGCCCGATGCCCATGATTTCGGGCTGCACGCCGGCGAAAGCGAAAGACACGAGCTTCATCTTGGGCTCGAGGCCGAGTTCCTTCGCGGCCGCACCGCCCGCGAGCAGGCTGACGGTCGCGCCATCCGTCAGGGGGGATGCCGTCCCGGCCGTGACGCGGCCGTGGGGACGGAAGGGGGTCTTCAGGGCGGCGAGCCCCTCCATGGTGGTCTCGGGACGACGTCCCTCGTCCTCGGTTGCGAGGCCCCATGCTCCGTCCGCGTTCTTGATGGCAACGGGTACGAGGTCGGGCTGGATGACGCCGGCGTCGTATGCCGCCTGTACCTTGTGCTGGCTCAACATTCCGAAGCGGTCCGCGCGCTCTTTGGTGAGGTGCGGGAAACGATCGTGGATACGCTCGGCGGTCACACCCATGTTGAGGGCGTCTGCCGACACAAGCTTCTCTGTGAGGAATCTCGGGTTCGGGTCGGCGCCGATACCGAGGGGGTGACGGCCCATGTGCTCGACACCACCCCCGATCGCGAGGTCGTACATGCCGATGCCGATGCCACCCGCGAGCGTCGTGACGCTCGTCATCGCCCCCGCACACATGCGGTCGATCGCGAATCCGGGTACCGACTGCGGTAGGCCCGCGAGAATCGCGGCGGAACGACCGAGTGTCAGCCCCTGGTCGCCCTGCTGGGTGGTGGCCGCGATGGCCACGTCGTCGATTCGCTCACCCGGTACGTCGGGGTTGCGCTCCATCAGACCGATCATCGCCTTCACGATGAGGTCGTCGGCGCGGGTATTCCAGTACATGCCCTTTTCGCCGGCGCGCCCGAACGGGGTACGCACACCATCGACGAAATAGACGTCCGAGTTCACGGCCACACTGCCTCCAGATTTGGGGTTTTCTTCAGCCTACGAACGTGCCCGAGGCGACCCGAATCGGTTGGTCCGAATCTACGAAGCGTCTTCCTCAGGCTCCGCGGGCGGTTGTGCCGCAGCAACAAAGGCTTCGGCAATAGCCTGTGCAGTCTCTTCAACTTGCCAGGCACGTGCGCCCAACGACCGGAGCGCCGAACCGATGTTCTCCGCGTCGGCGGGGTCCGGCGGCGTCCAGGCGACGCGGCGCAGCAAATCGGGCGTCAGCAGGTTCTCGACGGGCATCCCGAGTTCGGTTGCGATCTCCTCGACCGCGGGACGCGCGGCCTTGAGTCGGGCGTCGGCCTCGGGGTTCCGATCGGCCCACGCGCGCGGGGGAGGAGGCCCTTCGCCGGGCACCCGTTCAACCGGCAGTACGGACTCGGCGCGGCCACGTTCGAAAGCAGCCCACCAACGATCGAGCTGGTTGCGGCTCGCGCGGCCCGTGAACTCTTTCAGAGCGGCCAACGCCTGCTTGGTGGACGGATCGGCGATGACGGCGGCCACGATCGAGCGATCCGGCAGAAGTCGTCCGGGGGAGGTGTCTACCTCTTGCGCGTAATCTTCACGGGCCTGCCACAGTTCGCGCGCCACGGCGAGCGAACGCCGACCACGTACGGTGTGCAACCCGCTGAGGCGGCGCCACGGATCTTCGCGCGGTGGGCGCGCGGGACGATCGAGGACCGCCTGGAACTCTTCTTCCGCAATCGCGGTCTTGCCCTGCTCGGCCAGCTCCGCCACGAGGGCATCCCGGACATCGATCAGGTGAAGCACATCCAGGGCCGCGTACTCGAGCCACGACTCGGGAAGAGGCCTCGTCGACCAGTCTGCCGCCGAGTGCGCCTTCGCCAGGGTGATGCCGAGAACGTCCTCGACGACGGCGCCGAGACCGACCCGCTCGCGCCCGAGCAGGCGGGACGCCAGCTCGGTGTCGAAGATGCGGGGCGGCACGAGTTCTGCCTCGCGCAGCGAGGGGAGGTCCTGGCTCGCGGCGTGCAGCACCCACTCCTCGGAACCGATGGCATCCTGCAACGGCGAGAGATCACCGACGGCGGGCGGATCGATCAGGTGCAGTCCGCCATCCCGGCGGAAGACCTGAATCAGGTAGGCGCGCTGTGAGTATCGAAACCCCGATGCCCGCTCAACGTCGACCGCCACCGGCCCGTGACCCTGCGCGAGCATTGCGGATGCCTCGGCGAGACCCTCGGGTGTGTCGATCACACGGTGAACGGAGGGCGTTGGGGCGCTTACACTCACCGGTTCAGTCACGTGCCGCCCTGTCGTTCGCGGCGAATCTGTGTGCCGCGAGAAGTTCGATGTTCTCCGAGCCCGGAGGTAGGCCCGCAAGCATGCAGAGTAGCTCAGCCCACGCTTCGATGTGCGCGGTGAGGTCGCCGGGTTCGGGTGACCACGACGCGCGCAACTCGATCTGAGCCCCGTCGCCCTCGTCTTCCAGCCCGCCGAAGCCCTTGGACAGAATCTTCGTGGCGGTACCGGATGCCGCCGCGTAACGCGCGTCGCGGGAGTCGAGCGCGTCGACGAGCCACGACCAGGTCACATCCGCCAACATCGGATCGATACCGATGTCGGTTTCGAGCGGAGCCTGTGCGAAACACACGATGCGCAGTGGTCCGCCCCATGCGGCGGGCTCCGCGGGATCGTGCAGAAGGATCAGCCTGCCCGTGCCGTACGGAGAGTCGGCGGCGTGATCCTGCTGACGCACATCTCCGGACAGCGCGATCGCCTCGGGCGCAAGACCCTGGGGCGCCGGTATCTCGCGCACCGTCAGGTCGTCACGGAACAGCGTTCCGCGCACGTCCGCCACAGCGCGTTCGAAGAGTGGCGATAGCGGCGGGACGCCGGAGTCGGGGGGATCGGCGATCACGTCGACAGACTAGAGTGGGGCCTCGATGATCACCCCTAGGCGCGCCGCGCGCGCGAACGGACGCATAGCTGTAGCCCTCCGGATCGTATCGGCGATCCTGACGGGATCGCTCGTCACGCTGGGGGTCGCTTCCGCCTTCGTCGCCTCTCGGCTGGCGCGCCGCGTGGTGACACCCGCCGCACGGCTGGCGGACACACGCATCCTTTCGCTCGACACCGCGGCCCAGACGATCACGCTGTCGCGCAACCCCGACACGTCGTTGCCGGGCCGCTACGGCCTCTTCACCTCGGGAACCGAGAGCTATCTCAAGCTCGGCACGGTGCTGGCAGAGACCGACACGGCCGTCACCCGCAAGCTGCTCACCCATATCGACGGCGACGCGCGGCTGGATGCCGACGCCGCCTTCAGCGGCTGGTACTTCGACCGTCCCGAGCAACTCCAGCTTCCGTTCACGAACGAGGTCATCGGCACCGCGATCGGACCGTGCCCCGCCTGGCTCTTCCCGGCCGCCGAAGACACGGGTCGCTGGGTCGTTCAGATCCACGGACGCGGTTCGGCACGGTCCGAGGCACTGCGTGCGGTTCCCGTTTTTCACGATCTCGGATACACGTCGCTTGCGGTGTCCTATCGCAACGACGGAGAGGCGCCGCGCAGCAAGCAGGGCACCTACACACTCGGGGCGACCGAATGGCGAGACGTCGACGCCGCGGTCGCCTTCGCCATCCGTCGGGGTGCGCGAGAGATCATCCTGATGGGCTGGTCGATGGGGGGCCAGATCGCGCTTCAACTCGATCTCAACTCGGCTCATCGCGAGAAGATCGTGGGGCTCATCCTCGAGTCGCCGGCGATCGACTGGTCAGAGGTGCTGCGTTACCAGGCGGGTCTGTTGCACGTTCCGAAGCCCGTCATCTCTTTCGCCCTGGGCGCTCTCTCGTCCGACTGGGGAGCACCCGTGCGCGGGCCGGGGGAGCGAATCCCGCTGGATCGACTCGACATCGTCAGCCGCGCCCACGAGCTGAGGCATCCGATCCTCGTCCTCCATAGCGACGAGGACGGGTTCGTGCCCTCGGGCGGCTCGCACGCCCTTGCGCTCGCGCGGCCGGACCTCGTAACGCTCGAGGTGTTCAATACGGCCCGGCACACCAAGCTCTGGAACTACGACCAGGAGCGTTGGTCGCACGCCATCACCGATTGGGTCGAGGCGTTGGACGTCAAGACCGCCGCAGGCGCAGGTAGCTGAAACCGGCCTCATCCACCAGCATCCCCGCGACGGATGCCTGGGCGCCATCCGTGACACGGATGAACGGGCTCGGGGCGGGCCCCACGACGGGCGTCACCGTTACGCAGAGCTCATCGATCATCCCTGCCTCGACGAACCGTGAGGCGAGGGTGGGTCCACCTTCGCAGACGGCGCGATCGAGACCGTGATCGCGCAGAGCGTCGAGAATGGCGCGCGGATCGAGGTCGTCGCCACCGGGCACGGCCACGATCTCGGCGTCGATCCCCTGCGCATCGCGCTCTGACGCGACGGCTGATGCGCGCGCGGCCGGGCAGACCAGCAGGATGCGTCCCGTGCGACCGTCCTCGGCATCCAGCCGATGTCCGTCCAGACGACCCGTCGCGGTGACGATCGCCAGCGCCGCCGAACGGGGTGCGAGGTAGCCCTCGGCCCGGACAGTCGATGCGCCGACCACCACGACATCCGCGGCCGCCCGGATGATTCCGAGAATTGCACGGTCGACCTGACTGGTGAGGGTTTCGCTCGTTCCGTCCGAACCAACGGCGGACCCCGTGAGGCTCGTGATCATGTTCAGACGCACGCGGTTGCCCGCTGCGGGTGCGTAGACGGTCTCGAGCCACGCGCGCCCGGCGGGTGTCGAGACATCCGCTTCCGCCAGGGTGCGGGGAAGCAACTCGGTCACCAGCACGGGCGTGCTCATGCCGCGAGTCGGGCGCGCACCTGGCGCTTGGCGCGGATCAGCATCCCCGTCATCCCGGCGATGCGCAGCGGCGAGACCGCCCGCGTGAGCCCGATGCTCTGCGGGAAGTCGTCGGGGATGGCCAGCATCTCTTCGGGTGTGAGGCCCGTGATGCCCTGCACGAGGATGCTGGCGAAGCCGCGTGTCGTCGGGGCCTCGCGGGGTGCCGTCGCGTGCATCGCGACACGTCCGTCGTCGTCGATGTCGAGAATGATGTAGACCGGCGACTGGCACTCCGCGACGCGCTCGGCGAGCTCGGGATGTCCGTCGTACTTTTCCGGCACCGCGGGCAACTCGTTCGAGAATTCCAGGAGGAGCTGAAGGCGCTCGGATTCGGGAAGCTCGAGAAAGTCCTCGCGGATCTCGGCGAGTGTTTCCGGCAAGGTGTCGGGAAGGTTGTCATCGCCCATCCCGAAAGTCTGCCACGCGTGCGTCGGAGGCAGTCGATCAGGAACGCGCGGGCACCTCTCCGGGCTCGGCGCCCGTGACGATCGGCACACGCACGGCGCTGCCCCACTCGGTCCAGGAACCGTCGTAGTTACGAACGTCGTCGAACCCCAGCAGGTGCTTGAGGACGAACCAGGTGTGGCTCGAACGCTCGCCGATGCGGCAGTAGGCAACGACCGAGTCGCCCGGGGTCAGCCCCGCACCCGCGAGGTAGACGTCCTCGAGCTCGGCGCGGGAGCGGAAAGTCCCGTCTTCGGCGACGGCCTTCGCCCACGGCACGCTCTGCGCCGACGGGATGTGTCCGGCCCGCAGCGCGCCCTCCTCGGGGTACGCGGGGGCCGAGGTGCGCTCGCCCGAGTACTCCTCCGGTGAGCGGACGTCGATGAGCGGGTTGCCGAGGTGTGCGAGGACGTCCTCTTTGTACGCGCGGAGCGTCGAGTCGTCGCGCTCGACGACCGGGTACTCCGTCGGCGCGACGGCCGGGGCATCCGTCGTGATGGGGCGACCCTCGGCGATCCAGCGATCGCGACCACCGTCGAGCAGGCGCACGTCCTCGTGCCCGAACAGCGAGAACACCCAGAGTGCATAGGCCGCCCACCAGTTGTTCTTGTCGCCGTAGATCACGATCGTGTCGTCACGGCTGATGCCCTTGCGGCTGAGCAGCTCCGCGAATCCCGCGCCATCGAGGTAGTCGCGCACGACCGGATCGTTCAGCTCGGTGTGCCAGTCGACCTTGACCGCGCCCGGAATGTGGCCGGTCTCGTAGAGCAGCACATCTTCGTCCGACTCCACCACGACGAGTCCGGGCTGCCCCAGACGCGACTCGAGCCAGTCGCCGGTGACGAGACGTCCGGGGTTCGCATACTCCTGGAACTTGGGGTTCGACGCGTCGGTCTCGGTGGTCATCTGATGTCTCCTGTGTCTCGGTGCGGGCGCCCACCGCTTCTCGGGGGCGGGCGGTCGCGGTGACGGGGATAGGGTTGATTCCGTCCTCAAGAACCCTAGAACGGCTCGCGGGGACGTGCATTCCCAACGTCCGTATATGACATGTCTCGGTGTCTGATACATCCCGTCGCGCGGGCGCCTCTCACCACACACCTCAAGGACCGGATGTCTGCTTCGACCGCCACAGGCATCGTCCACCTGTCCGACCGCGAACCCGCGCTTTCGGGCGCTGAGATGGTTTCGCACCTGGTTCCGCCGCCGCAGTTCAATGAGGCGACATTCGACACCTATCGGGTCGATCCGGACTACCCGTCCCAGCAAGAGGCCAAAGAAACGCTGATCGCCTTCGCGGGGCTTGCTGAGACGCCGAAGCGTGGCGGGTTCTTCTCGCGAGCGAAGAAGCTCCCCGACGTGAAGCCCGGCGTTTATCTCGATGGTGGCTTCGGTGTCGGCAAGACCCACCTTCTCGCCGCGATCTATCACGGGATGCGCGCGCGCAGGAAGTACTTCGGTTCGTTCATCGAGTACACGGCGCTCGTCGGCGCGATGGGGTACAAGAACACCGTCGAGCTGTTCCGCGGTGCGGACCTGCTGTGCATCGACGAGTTCGAACTCGACGATCCGGGCGACACCATGGTCATGACGCGCCTGCTTGGCGAGCTCGTGGCATCCGGCACCAAACTCGCCGCGACCAGCAACACGCCGCCGAACGCTCTGGGGGAGGGGCGCTTCGCGGCGCAGGACTTCCTGCGCGAGATCCATGCGATGGCGGCGAGCTTCCAGACGATCCGCATCGACGGTGTCGACTACCGACAGCGCAAACTCGACGGGCACGCCGAGGTTCTCACCGAGGGCGCCTACGAGTCGGCGGTCGCGGATGCTTCGCGCACCGGTGTTGTGTCCGACGATGACTTCGAAGCTCTGGTGGCGCATCTGGCTCGCGTCCACCCCTCGCGCTACATACGCCTGATCGAAAACGTGAACGTCGTAGGACTGCGAAACGTCGCGCCGTTCACCGACCAGTCGGCTGCACTACGGTTCGTCGCGTTCATCGACCGCGTGTACGACGCGCAGCTTCCGATCCGCGCGACCGGCGCCGCTCTCGACACGGTTTTCCCCGACGAGATGCTCGCGGGCGGGTACCGGAAGAAGTATCTGAGGGCCGTTTCGCGCCTCATTGCCTCCACCGCGGCATAAATACGGGCCCCTGGGGGCTGATTCACCGATTCCTGGAAGATCTGCGAAACGCGATGTTTACCGGGGGGCCTGTTGCGTAACGTGCCCGAAACATCGATTCCACCGCGGCCGTAACCATCTCTGTCCAGACTGGGGACACCCGACGCTACAACTGCGTCCCTGCAGAGAGGTTCACTTCGAGATGGATCAAGGAAACACCGCATTCATCCTGATATCGGCAGCGATGGTTCTGTTGATGACTCCAGGACTCGCTTTCTTCTATGGCGGTCTGGTCAAGGCAAAGAGCGTCATCAGCATGATGATGATGAGCTTCGGAGCGCTGGGCCTTATCGGCGTGCTCTGGGTGCTCTTCGGATACGCCATCGCCTTCCCGGGCGCTGAGGGCATCGTCGCACCGTGGTCGATCGACTGGTCGGCTCTGGGACTTTCGAGCCTGCTCGAGACTCCTGAGGACGCCGCCTACCCGCCCCTCGCATTCGTTGCGTTCCAGGCGACGTTCGCCATCATCACCGTCGCGCTCGTCTCGGGAGCTATTGCCGACCGCGCGAAGTTCGGCGCGTGGATGGTATTCGCGGGCATCTGGGCGACGATCGTCTACTTCCCGGTCGCGAGCTGGGTGTTCAACTTCGGCCTCGGCGATGAGGGCTTCACCTACGGCGGTTGGACCACCTTCGGTATGCAGGAATGGTTCGGAGTCGGCGTGATCGACTTCGCCGGTGGCACCGCGGTGCACATCAACGCCGGTGCGGCCGCTCTCGCGCTCGCGCTGGTTCTCGGCAAGCGTGTCGGCTTCCAGAAGGGCGTCCACGTCCCTCACAACCCGCCGTTCGTCCTCCTGGGCGCGGGCCTGCTGTGGTTCGGATGGTTCGGATTCAACGCGGGCTCCGAGCTCGCTGCTGACGGCACCGCCGCGCTGGTCGTCGTCAACACGATCGCGGCTCCTGCCGCGGCACTGCTGGCCTGGCTCGTGGTTGAGAAGATCAAGGACGGCAAGCCGACCTCGGTCGGTGCCGCGTCTGGCGCTGTCGCGGGTCTCGTCGCGATCACCCCGGCCTGTGGTTCGCTCGATCCCGTCTGGGCCATCGTGCTCGGCGTCGTCGCCGGTGCGGTCTGCGCCCTGGCGGTCGAACTGAAGTTCAAGTTGGGCTTCGATGACTCGCTCGACGTCGTGGGTATCCACCTCGTCGGTGGTCTCATCGGAACGCTCTACCTCGGCTTCTTCGCCAACGGCAGCGGCCTGTTCATGGGTGGCGACGGAACGCAGCTGATGGTTCAGGCGATCGCTGCCTTCGCCGTCATGATCTACTCGTTCGTTCTCGCCTACATCATCGGCTTCGCCATCCAGAAGACGATGGGCTTCCGCGTCAAGAACGAGGACGAGATCGCCGGTATCGACACCATGGTGCACGGTGAAGAGGGCTACGTCCTCGCTGACACCAAGGCCTGACATTCGGGTCTGACACACAGCACGATCCGGAGGGGCGTCGGGAGAAGTCGCGGCGCCCCTTCGGCGTGCCCGGCGGTCGGTAGAGTTCCCGAATGACGGAGCGCAGAGGCATCCTGGGCGCCCTCGGGCGTCTTTTTCGTCGTCCCACGGTGCGAACCGGGTCGCGCCATGTGCGGACGGCGGATGCAAGCCCGGGAAGCGCGGGGCGATACGCGACGCGGGCCGTGGCGCCGCCCCGCAAGCTGGTGTTGACGTATGCGCCGGATTCGGACGGAGCGCCCGACGCCGGCGAGATCGTCTGGACGTGGGTGCCCTACGTCGAGAACGACGGCCGCGGCAAGGACCGGCCCGTGCTGGTGATCGCGCCCGCATCGGGGGACTGGGTCTACGCCGTGCGGTTGACGGGCACACCGCGCGATGGCGATTCGGGCTACCTGGCGATGGGAGCGGGGCCGTGGGATTCGCGCGGACGGCCCTCGTGGCTCGACCTCGGAAAGATCTACGTCGTCCATGCGCAGGGGATGCGTCGCGAGGCAGCGGCGCTGGACCGCGCTCGTTTCGCGAAGGTCGCATCGGCGTTGCGTTCGCGCTATGGCTGGACGATCCCGAAGTAACTGCTCCGGTCGCTGTGCGTCGGGGATCCGTCCGGCGTCGGAGCATCCGGAGAGCTCTTGTCCGACTCCGGCCGAATTACCGACTCTCGCCGAAGACGTGCGCCCCGTAGTCTCGTGACAACCGATCGGGGAAAAGTGACACCTGAACGCCGCGCGCAGCGCACCGTCCCACGAGCTTTCTTCGTCGCCTTCGGTGGTGTGGTGGCCGTTCTTCTGGCGTCTTTCGGGGCGCTCGCGCTATCGCAGGTTCCCGGTGAGGTGTACATCCGTCTTCCCGGCAGATGGGGTGCCGGCCCCGATCTCGGCTCTCTGCCTGCGCTCCCCGTCGCGTTCCTTCTGTTCCTGGGCGCGATTTCAGCTGCCGGCTGGGCCCTGTTCGTCGGAACGGCACCGTGGCGTTACCGGCGCCTGATGGTCTGGTTCCCGCCCGTCGCTTACCTGGTGATCATGACGGCGGCGCTCGTGCTGTTCATCGTCGATGACCCCACCGACACGGGACGGATCTTCGTCGTGGTGTTGTCGATCCTGCTCCTGTCGCTCTTCACATTGGGTGTCACAAAATTGCCTCCGTCTGGGGCGAGGCAGGCGGAGGCAGGTTCGAGCATCTGAGCCTGAGCGCAGCTCAGTTCGGCAGTCACGGATTGTCCCGGTCGACCAAGCTGAGGGAGGACGTCCACGATGAAAGCCCGGATAGTCGTTGCATGGTCGGCCGCACTCGGCCTGCTGGTTATCGGCGCGGTGGGCGTTGCCGTCACCTATGGCGCGTGGACCGCATGTGCGGGCGACCAGACAACCGAGCTGTGACTGCGGGCGATGGATCAGCCGAGCCACCTCGGCGCCCTGCAGCTGCTCTGGTTGTTGGCCGTCGGATGGTGCGCAGCAGCGGTTGCTGTCGCGCGCCGCGGCGCCGCACGGGTTCTCGCCACCAGCGCCCTGTTGCTCGTGATCGTGATGAACTACGCGACCGAGTACCTGCTGTGGCTCGGGTTCGCCGGAGGGCACTGGGATGTGCCGCCGGGAACTGGCTACACGCAAGCCCTTGCGTACATTGCCGCGGCGGCCTTGAGCGTAGCGGCAGCTGTGCTCTCGGGGCGGGCGTCCGGCGTGTATGGCCGTCGTTCCTCCGTCGAGCGAGAGGCCGGCGCTCCGTTGTAGCGATTACCTCGGATGCGAACGCAAAAACCCCCGGCGAACCGGGGGCCGAGCGGTGCTGATTGTGTGGGCGATGCCGGACTCGAACCGACGACCTCTTCCGTGTGAAGGAAGCGCGCTACCAACTGCGCCAATCGCCCAAGACCCTGAGGGCCGGTTCACGATGATACCGGATCGCGGCAGTCGCAACGGCACGCGCACACGGCCCACGCGGTGCGAATCGCGCGGCGACACGCGTGGGACGGTGCTGGTTTGTCGAGGCGTCAACGATCAGCTAAAGTCATTGAGGCGCCCCGCACGATGGGGCCCACGCGGATGTAGCGCAGTTGGTAGCGCACAACCTTGCCAAGGTTGGGGTCGCGAGTTCGAGTCTCGTCATCCGCTCGAGTGCAGTGTTCTGTCCCGGAGAAATCCGGGGGAGCGCACGGCACGTGGGGTCAAACCACACGGTGGCGTGGCCGAGCGGCTAGGCACCGGCCTGCAAAGCCGTTTACACGGGTTCGAATCCCGTCGCCACCTCCAAGCACTCCATCCACAACTGAATTGCCTTGCACAGGCGCGATTGGCGCAGCGGTAGCGCGCTTCCCTGACACGGAAGAGGTCACTGGTTCGATCCCAGTATCGCGCACAGATAAAGCCCCGGTAACACGGGGTTTTTTCGTATCCGGGCGCAGCGCGTGGGAGATACGTGGGAGATCGGCGACGGATAGCGAGCTCGGCGACGGGCTGGCGGCGGTCACCAAACGCGCGGGGTCGTAGGGATTAGGCGCGCGAGGTATCTGCATCCCTTGCGACGATCAGCGCCCCTCGATCCGTCGTCTCGATCGTCACTCTCTATCTGACCTAGGTCTGACCTCACCTGACCCGAGGTCAGGGGCGCAGCCTGACCTGACTGACCCCTCGTACTTGTACGAGGTCAGAGGTCAAGCGCCAGGCCGGACGGATTCACGGCGGAGCGTCGCAAAGAGAGAAACGCCCCGACACGCCGCGCCGACGAAGAGGTATGCGTCCCCGCGGGGCGCGTGTTAATGTGGATGCACAACCTCACAACCGACCAGCGCCGTAGATGCGATGGGCAGCCAATAGGCGGAGAAGATGCACCCTAGCGGGTGGGCGCTCAGCGCTTTTGTCCGAGTGAAAGACCGGAAGCCTTCTCAGCGAGACATCGCGAATCTCTACGATTCAAAGGTCCGTCGCCGTGGCTCCCACACCTCCCGCTCAGCGCCCTCGTCGCTGGGGCACCATCGAAGACGCCGCCGCCGAAGCGACCGTCTCGACGAAGACAATCCGTCGCGAGATCGCGGCGGGTCGCATATACGCCGAACGCATCGGCGCCCGTCGCATCCGCGTTGACCTCGACTCGATTGCGGGCCGCCCGCTCAGCGTCGCAAAGGCGGCCCGCTGATGCCGTTCAGCTCGTCGGAAGAGGCTCGCGCCGCCGCCCTCAAGAGTTGGGCGAATCGTCCGCCCCGTCCCGCGCCTGTAGACGGCCGCCGTCGCTCGTTCCCCGCCGGCAGTGACGAGGAGCGCCTTATGGAACTCCGCGCCGCTGAGATCGGCCTGCAGCGGGGCGCGGGGGAGTCTCCGCGCGCCTGGCGCCGTCGCCTCTTCCGCCTGGCAATCGACGAGGCCGCGCAGATCTCGAACCTCGCAGCCGCGTCCGCCGACTCCGACGACCTACTCATCGCGCATCTCGAGGCCGAGGTCGTGCGTCTCCGCGCCCGTGCCGCCCGCGACCGTCAGATCGCCGCTGAGCACGACCGGCAGGCAGACGACGCCGAGACGGCCCTCGTCGCCGCCATGCGCCGGCAGGCAGACGACGCCGAGACGGCCCTCGTCGCCGCTGAGCACGACCGGCAGGCAGACGACGCCGAGACGGCCCTCGTCGCCGCTGAGCGTCGCCAGGGGGCGACCTCGTGAACCTCAGCCCGAAGCAGCAGAAGGCCGAGCTCGACGATCTCGTCGCCCTCGCGAAGAAGGGTTATGACGTCGTCACCCTCGTTGAGCGAGCAGCGCGCCTCAATCTGGACGCTCGCCTGTATCCGCGCGAGGCGATCGTGAAGCGCTTCGCGAAGTACGACCGTCACGACGAGTCAGCGCTCGCCGAACTCGTCGGGAAAAAGTCGGCGCGGAAGGAAGCCGCGAAGAAGCTCCTTCGGGCGTTCGAGCGCGGCGCGCGGGATCGCCTCGAGCGCGATCGTCCGCTGGGTGAACTCGAGCGCATCTCGCTCATGAACGCCGAGGCCGACAAGCTCGAGATCCGCGAGGGTGGCGCCGAGATCCACCGGCAGCGCAAGGCCGAGGAAGGCGCGAGCGGCGAGACGTACGTCGACGTGCAGGCGCTCGGCGAGGACGTCGAAGCCCCGAAGCCCACCGCGGGCTCTGTGCGCGACGACGGCGTCTTCCTCTTCTACGCCGGCGAGATCAACGCCCTGAGCGGCGTCCCCGGCGCATTCAAGACCGGCACGGCCGCCCTGAGCGCCGTGGAGACGCTGAAACGCGGCGGGAAGGTATGGTGGGCCGACCTCGACTTCAACGGCGCACAGGCGACCGTGGCGCGTCTTCTCGCGGCCGGCGCAGATCTCGACGTCCTCCGCGACCGCGAGCGTTTCCGCCTCACGATCGGCGAGTCACCCGCGCAAGTCCTGAGCGCCGTCGAGGATGCCGCGTCATGGCTCGGCGACGACGATAACGCCGTCATGGACTCCGCCGGCGAGCTCGTCGCGATGTTCGGCGGCAACTCGAACGACGCCGACGACTGGACGCGGATCAACCGTCAGACGCTCATGCCGCTCGCCGCGGCCGGCGCCGCCGTCGTGCTCATAGATCACCAGGCAAAGACGGCCGCCGGCACGGGCTACGCGACCGGGACAGGGGCGAAGAAGCGCACCCTCGGCGGCGCCTTCTACGAGCTCGCTCCGTTCAAGAACGAGCCACCCCGGCCCGAGGCCGTCGGCAAGGTCGCGCTGACTCTTCTCAAGGACCGCCACGGCGGGACCGGCTACGGCGTGGGGGAGTGCGTCGCCGTCCTCGAACTCGACTCCCGCGACGCGGCGAAGGGCCCCTGGTCGTGGCGATTCATGCCCGGACGTCCGAAGGAAGAGCGCGACGACGAGCAGTTCGAGGCCGACGTCGTCCACGTCCTGAGCCTCGAGCCGTTCCCGGCCAGCCGCGCGAAGTTGCAGGCCGCGCTCGTCGCCTCACAGGGCAAGGGGTGGGGTTCCGACCGCGCTCGCCTCGCCCTCGAAGAAGCCCGCAAGCGCCACGAAGCCCCGAATCTGTTCCCCATCGAAAACAAGGAGTAACCCATCGTGACCACTCACAAGACCGCGGCATATGACAACTACGGCAGCCGCATCCGTATCAACTACCTCGACCCGGAGACGTGCTCGATCGCGCCTCTCGCCGCCGGCGGCCGCCTTCTCGAAGCGGCGATCGCAGAACTCAAGACGGCGCAGAAGGATCGCGACGCCGCGGCGGCGGATCTCGATCGCTTCGCCGACGATTCGCGAGTGCAGGCGCAGCAGGCCGGCGCCGAGGGGAAGAAGGTCGACAAGGGGAAGCTGCGCAAGAAGCGTCAGGCCCTCGTCGAGCGTGCCGAGGACACGGATCTCGACTACGTCGCCGCTCTGGCGAACCTGCCTCGCGTTCACACGGCCTACCTCGCGACACTGGCCGAGCACGCGCCGGCCCTCGCCGATCACGCCCGCGAAGAGGCGAAGTCGGCTATGGCATCGCTTGCGACGGCCGTAGGCGTCATCCGACGGGCCGGAATGTCGCTCACGGACTCCCTCTCGATCCTGGGCGCCCTGCCGGGCGTCGTGGACGGCGACGAGTTCCACCCGCGACCGATGCGGGCACGCCGCGAAGGCTCGGACGAGTTCATTCTCAACGGCGCACCCGAGGTTCACCTGGATCTCGCGCGTGAAGCCCTGGCCGAGGCGCTCGGCTTCTCGAAGCGGATCCTCGCCGATCTCGCGAAGCAGCAGAAGGCCGCACGGCTCGAAGACGAGGCGGACGCCGCCGACGATCTCGACGACGAGCCCGACGAGGACGACGACGACGACGACGAGACGGATTACTCGTGAGCGCGCCGGAGATCGTCGACGACGACCTGGACGAGGACTTCGCGCCCGTGGATCTCGTCGAGTCCGTGATCGGGCTTCTCGTGGCGGGGGAGTCGCGTAATGCCGTCGCCCGTGCCCTCCGGATCACTCGTGACGAGGTCGACGCGCGAGTCGCCGAAGCGACCGCGGATGCCGAGGCCGAGGCGCTGAACGAGCGCGAGTTCATCGTCCGCGAGCGGATGCAGAGCCTCGTGCGACAGTCCTCGACGTTCGGCCTTCCGTCGAACGAACTCGACCGCCTGGCGCTTCTTCTCGCGCTCGCGAAACTCGAGCTCGAACTCATCGGCTGGACTCGTCGCCGGCAGGGGGTGACGTCGTGACCACGAACCCATACGCCTACCGGGCGTTCACGTGCGCATCGTGCTACTGGTACGAGCTCCCCGCCCGCGCAGATCACGGCATCCTGCCGAAGGGGACCATCTTCTGCAAACGATGCTTCGAGAAGTACGAGGGCGAGATCGCCGTCCTCGCCCCTGACCGTGCCGCGGCCGTCGCCTGGCTCACGGAGCACGGATACATGTCAAACGAACCACCTACCGAAGGAGCACGACCGTGAACGATCTCGAACGCAAGGAAGCCCTGGAGCGCGAGCTCGCTCGTCGCGAGGCGAAGAAGTCGAACAGCGCCCGTCAAGCCGCCTATGTCACTCGCGGCAGCAGCGACGAAGAGCCCGCCGAGGACCGCGCCGAGCGCGAGCCGGCATGGGGCGACGACGGAGAACGCAGCGGCCGCGGGGGCTCGGCATCTCGCCGGCAGGCCGCCCGCGTGACGCGGGGCGCATCGCGGCGGGGTGACTCGTGAACGCCGCGCCCGCGCTTCTCACGGAGCCGAGTCGCGCCGACCTCATGGCCGCCTTCGAGCGGCTGGAGTCGTCGCTAGTGCGACTCTCTGACACGTTCGCCGCCGATATCGAGAGGAACACGGCCGATGCGTAACAGCAGACAGGGCGCGATACCCAGCGAGCTCGGCTGGCTCATTGACACCCTCGACGACTTCTCCGACCGGCTTCGCGTCCTTGAGGCGCCTTCGGGCGAGAATCTGGCAAACACGGTCACGAAGCTGCAGGCGTCCATCGCGGCGACCGTCCTGCCGGTGGCGGTGCGCGGGTACGAACAGCCGGCGGCGATCCTGCCGACGGCGAGCGACTTCGCGATCGCGAACACTGTCGTACCCGACGGGTACACTCGCGCAATCGTGCAGGCGACGGCAGTTGCCTCGCTCCGCTCCAACGCCGCCGCCGGCGTGACCGGGGGGCTCGTCGTCGCGTGCACGATCACGTCGTCCGCCTCTTACACCACGTGGAACGACGTCGTCGGGCAGCAGTATGGTTTCGCCGCCGCCCCGAACACGGCTATCCTCACGGGGCTCGTGGCCGGCAACACCATCTCGGTCCGCGCCCGCGTCTCGTTCCCTCAGTCGTTCACGCTCGGCCGGGCATCCGTCGACGGCTCGATCCTCTTCCTCCGATGACCGTTCACGTCGTGACGCTGGACTACTCACCGGAGACTGGCACGATCGCGGCCTGCGTCTGCGGCCTCGTCCTTGGCCCGTTCCACGAGTACCCGGAAGCGAGGAAGGCCGCGATCGAACACCGTCGCTGGACGGGCGCCGAGGTCATCGGAAGCCCGGACCGGCGACGTGACCGGGAGCGAGAGCGCACAGCGCGGCAGGCAGCGGCGAGGCGTCGCGCGGCGCGGGAGGGTCGAGAATGAGTCCGCTCAAACCGGAGTATGCCCGCGGTCGACAGTCGCGGACTAAGCCCGTCACACTCGCCGAGGTTCACGCGGCAGCCGACAAGCTCGAGTCACGGCACCGACGCATCTACGAGCGCATCATGGCGCGCATCACCGGGAGCGGGCGTGAGCGACCGGCCGCCCCCGGCGCGGTCGACCCGACCCTCGAGAACCGAGCCGCGGAAGTAGTCGCGTGTGAGGTAGCACGTCGCGCGGCGAGGGACGGGCGACAGTGAGCGCGGCGACAGGGATCGACACGCTCGTCGACGAGCTTCTCGGCACACTGTCGCCGCCTCTCTGCGACCAGTACGGCAACGGCGGCGAGTGCTCGCACGGGAACCTCGCGAAGTGGGCGCTGCACTTTCAGCCGTGCGGGTGCCTCTTCCTACTCTGCGACGAGCACGCGGAGGACGAGCGCGAGGGGCAGCGCTGGGTTGAGGATCACCCCGAGCCGAGACGCGAGGGCGGAACGTACTGCATAGGGTGCGTCGCACACGTGCCCGCCGTCGCGGTCGGCCGCTGGACGTGGACGCGACTGTAGCGACCACGCACCGGGGAACGCCCCGCTCGGCTCGGATAGCTAAGCGGGGCGATTCGTCGTGATTAGTGAGCGCCGAGGCGCTTCGCGCGCTTCCGGATCGCCTTCGGTAGGGCGTCGATCAGCATCTGCGGCGTGCGAGCCTCGAAGTAGTAGTCGCCGCTGTCGTCCGCGACGGGCAGGACGTCGCCGCCGAGACTCAGCAACGCCGAGTTGAGTTCCGCCGTGACGGCGCGGTCGTCGACGACGTCGACCGTCGCCTCGAGCTTCGTCGGAGCGTCCGTGCCGAAGATCTTCGCTTCGCGCTCCTGGTAGCGCAGCAGGCGGAGCTCGGCGTCGGCGGATGCCTTGACGTCGCCGGCAGCGCGGGCGACCTTGATATCGCCGATCGCAAGCCGGATCAGTTCGTCGATCTCGCCCTCCTGCCGGGCGCGTCGCTCGTCGACGCCGACGCGCAGCGTTCCGCGGATCTGCTCGAAGTAGGCATCGGCGCGTGCCTGCAGCGTCGCGATGCCGAGCGGGTAGCCGAGGCCGCCACGCTCGACGGGGAGCGCCGAGCGATCGCGCATCTGTCGCCAGGACAGGCGCTCGGCGCGGCGGTCGTAGGCCCATTCCTCTTCGATCGCCACCTTCGCGGCGACGACCTCACGATCCATCGGCTTCGTCACTGGGCACCCCTTCTAGCGGCCTTTCGGGGGGCGTTCTAAGCGTACCCTCGGAACCGCCCGTCGACGCCGCCGCGCCGTCAGGCAGTACCGGCGGGGCGCTTCGCCATGCGCGCGGCGATCTCGGCGTCGCGGTCCGTCGCGTGCTGATAGCGGAGGGCGACGGCGAGGCTCGTGTGGCCGAGGCGCGTCATCGTCTCGCGGGGCGTGGCGCCGGCCTGGGCGTAGCGGGTGCCGGCGTAGTGCCGGAGGGCGTGGAATGGCATGTCCGGCCGTCCGGCAGCCGTCCGGGCGTTGTTCCACGTCGGAGTGTGGAACGTCGACTGCGACAGGTGCGAGACGCCGTCCGAGGCGGGAAAGAGCAGCGCGCCGGGGTTGAACCGGAAGCGATCGGCGTCGACGTGGCGAGCGATCGCCGCGGCCGCGTCGCCGTAGACGTAGATCGAGCGCACGCCGGCCTCCGTCTTCGTGGGGCCGGGAATGAACTCGCCCCGAACCTTCACGACGGCGCGGGCGACGGTCACGAGCACGCGGTCGGCCTCGACGACGACGTCGGAGCGGCGGAGCTCGGTCGCTTCGCCCCATCGCAGGCCGGCGTCGGCGGCCAGGTAGACGAGCGCGCGCAGATGCTGAGGGGTCGCGGCGACGATCGCGGCGAATTGCTCATCGGTCGGCGGCGTGACCTTCTTCCCGGTCCGCTCCGTCTGAGCGCCCTTCACGCGGCATGGGTTGACCGAGATCCGGCCGTCGTCGACCGCCTCGCTTAGAACGGTCGAGAGAAGCGAGTAAGCGCGTGACGCCTGAGTGACCTTCCCGCCGGCAAGCTGCGCGCCCCACCACTGTTTCACTGTCTCGACAGAGATAGCGGAGAGGGGGAGTGGCGCTAACTCGGCGAGCGGGCCGCGGATAAGGCGACGGTATTCCTCGAGGGTGCGGGGGCGGCGACTCTTGAGGGTGAGCCACGTCTCGACGTACTCCGCGAGTGTCGTCGACGCGGCCTTCTTCGCAGCGGCGCGCGCGACGGGCGACGTCCACTCTCCGCGGCTCATGTCCGTCTGGATGCCGGCGAGGTAGGCGCGGGCGTCCGTCATCGTGTCGAAGGTCTGCGGCGCAGCGTGGCGCGTGCCGGCGTCGTCGAGGTAGCGCGCCCGGTACCGACCGCTCGGCAGCTTGTCGATCATGCCGAACGTCTCGCGCCGCTTCCGCTTCTTCGTCGCCATGTCGCGCCGCCCTCCGTGGGATACCGTGGGATATCGCCTGTCAATTCGTGGGATATCTTGTCCACTTCTGACCTTACACGACGGGCCGCGATCCCGCTCTATGACTGGCGACGAGGCAGAATCACGCGGCTCGAGTGGGCTCGTTCCGTACTAATTCGATCCCAGTATCGCGCACAGAGAAACCCCCGGAATTCCGGGGGTTTTCTGCATTCCGGGAGAGCCTGGGCAATATCTGGGCAATACGCATCGGCAATAGTGCGCCCCGAAAACTTCTTCATTAGAAATTTCCTCACAGGGGAACGAACGTGTCGGATCCCTACTCACAGGGGGAGAAGCACATGAACGAAGTCACGGCGTCCGTCGCGCAAGGTCCGAACGGGGAGACGGCCGAGTACGTCTTCGTCACACCAGAACTAGCGGCTGGGTGGCTGCAGGTGAATGTCGAGAAGAACCGCAACGTCAAGAAGAGCCGCATCAACGGATACGTCCGAGACATCCAGAGTGACAACTGGGTGCTCACGGGTGAGGCGATCAAGTTCGATATCGATGGCCGGCTGATCGACGGGCAGAACCGGTGTCACGCGATTGTCGCAGCCGGTCAGGGCGCGTGGGTGCTTGTGGTGCGGGGGATCAGCCAGGAGGCGTTGATCGTCCTGGACTCGGGTTCAGCACGCAACGCGGGGGACATGCTGGTCATCACGGGTCTGGCCGACAAGGCAGATGCGAAGGACGTCGGGGCAATCGCACGCCTGCACGTCGCTTGGTCGGCGGGGGACGTGAAGCATGCCGGCTCTCATATCGGCGGTAGTGCTCAGCTGACGAAGACAGAGCTTGCTGAGGCGGTCATGAACATCCCGAACATCGAGTTCGCTGCCCGCCACGCTCGGGGCATGTACCGGTACCTCCGTCTGCCGGTGAGCGCGCTCGGTGTTGCGTTCCTCGCTTTCTCCGCGATCGATATTGACGACACCGCGGAGTTCTTCAACCGAATTCGTGACGGTATCCAGAACGGGCCGGGAGACCCGTTCCTGACGTTGTCGCGACGTGTGACCAATGACCTCCAAGCGGGCGCGTCACGCCGCATACTGCCCGGACAGGCACTCTTCTACCTGTTCCGCACCTGGAACGCGTTCCGGACAAACGAATCGCTCGTGAAGCTCCAGATAGGTTCACCGCAGGCAGGGTTCACGCCTGTCCCGGAACCTCGGTGACCTCAGTAGTGCCTAGGTCATCAGGTAACGGATGGAGGGCGCGACTGCTCAGTGATGCCCTAGGTTGAGCGGGTGGAACTAGCTTCTCGAGTGCAGGCGGCATTGGATGACGGTCTATCGGCGGCGTCTTCATCTCAGAGTGCGGGTTCGGTTGTTCGCGCCGCCCTACGTGTGGCAACGCTGCGACAGGATCCCCTGGCCGAGTTCTGGCTCCGACTTGAAAGCGAGGGGATCGACTGGGCGAAGGACCAAGCACAAACTTCCTGGTCAAGTCCCGTGTTGTGGTGTCAATCCGGCTGCTTCCTTGATGGGTGAGGGTCAGGCGGTGAGGAACAGGTCGGGGCGCTCAGGCTCGGCGTGGTCTTGGAGTGTGTGGACGAGTTTGCGCATGGAGATGTCGGAGAGGTAGCGGCGTTCACCGTATTGCCATTCCTCGTGCTGCTCCTGCAGGACGGCGCCGATGAGGCGGGTGACGGAGTCGCGGTCGGGGAAGATCTGCACGACGTCGGCGCGGCGTTTGATCTCACGGTTGAGGCGCTCGATCGGGTTGTTGGACCAGACCTTCTGCCAATGCTCACGCGGGAGCGGCGCGAATCCGGTGAGGTCTGCTTCGGCAGCATTGAGCATGTCTGCGATCTCCGGGAACGACCCGCGGAGGGACGTGGAGACCTGGTGATACTGGGCGATCACGGCCTCGGGGGTGGTCTGCGCGAAGATCGTCGAGATCAGCGCGTTGACGGGCTTGGAGCGTGCCGATCCGAGCTTCTGGGTGACGTTACGAGCGAAGTGGACGCGGCATCTCTGCCAGCCCGATCCGGGGAGGATCGCTTTGACGGCGGCTTTGATGCCGGCGTGAGCGTCGGACGTGACGAGGGTCACGCCGAGCGGGTCTGTGTCGGTGGAGACTTTCAGACCGCGGTCGCGGAGGGAGCGGAGGAACTCGGTCCAGAAGTCCGTCGTCTCCGCGTCGCCGAGAGCCATCCCGAGGATCTCCCGACGGCCGTCGCCGCTGACCCCGGTCGCGACGATGAGGGCTTGGGAGAGAACCCGGCCACGGTGGCGCACGTCGAGGTAGGTGGCGTCCAGGAACAGGTACGGGAACCAGGTGTGATCGAGCCGGCGGTGCAGAAACTCGTGCACCACCTCATCGATCTCGGAGCAGATGCGGGAGACGGTGGACCGGCTGATGCCGGTGTCGTTGCCCAGCGCGCGGACGAGCTGGTCGACCTTGCGGGTGGAGACTCCGTCGATCCAGGCCTGGCAGATCACCGCGTAGAGCGCCTTGTCGACACGGCGGCGTGGGCTGAGCAGGCTCGGGAAGAACGACCCCTCCCGCAGCTTCGGAATCTGAATGTCGACCTCCCCCGCGGGCGTGGCGAGCGTCTTCGCGCGAGCACCGTTGCGACGCGTGGTGCGCTCCGCCGTGCGTTCGTAACGGGCCGCGCCGATCTTCGCGGTCGCTTCCGCGTCAACAAGGTCCTGCAGCCCCGCCTGCAGCATCCGACGGAACACGTCGGAATGGGCGAGGTCAGGATCGGCGAGGACTTCTGCGATCAGGGTCGTCAAGGCAGACTGATTCTGGGTCATCGTGGGATCTCTTCTTTGCTTCTTGGCGGAAACAACTGGTCATCCCACGATGGCCCTCCTACGTCAACGACGACGAGAACCCCGCAGGAATTGACACCAAGCTACGAGACGCACCC
>NZ_NMUM01000017.1 GCF_002812805.1 Microbacterium lacus
GGGCCTTGCCCCCGGTTCTTGGACACGGGGTGGGATTATGCCGCTATCGGTAGCGTAGCGGCGGTGAGTTCGGCTTCGAATGCGACGGGCGCGATGTAGCCGAGGTAGGAGTGGCGGCGGGTGTTGTTGTAGCGCACGAGCCACCGGAACACCTCGCGACGGCAGGAGGCCTCGTCGGCGAACACGGCCCGGTCTTGCAGGACCTCGCGCTTGAGCGTCGCGTTGAACGCCTCCGCGAGGGCATTGTCAGCGCTCGTGCCCACCGCGCCCATGGACTGTGTCACGCCGAGCCGCTTGCACAGTCCCGCGTAGGCCTTGGAGGTGTAGACCGATCCGTGGTCCGAGTGGAACACGGACCCGGTCAGCCTGCCGCGGGTCAGCCTCGCCGAACGCAGCGCATCTTCGACGAGCTCGTTGCGCATGTGGTCCGCGACCGCCCACCCGGCCAGCCGTCTCGAGCAGCAGTCGATCACGGTCGCCAGATACAGGTTCTGCCCGTCAGCCAGCGGCAGATAGGTGATGTCGCCGACATACCGCTGGTTCGGCGCCTCGGCGGTGAAGTCCCGTTTCAGCAGGTCGGGGACGACCTGTCCCGACGGCTCGGGGACGGTGGTGCGCACCCGCCGCTTGCGCTGGTACCCGTGGATCTCGTTGTCTCGCATCACGCGGGCGACCCGCTTGCGGTTGACCCGCTCGGACGGCGCGGCGCCGTCATTGAGCTCGGCGGTGATCCGTGGCGCGCCCATCGTGTTGTCGCCTTCGTGGACGGCGCGGATCCGCCCCGCCAGAACGTCGTCCTCCGCGGCGCGCGCCCGCCGGGCGGCGGCGCCGGCCCGCCATGCGTAGAACGAGGACCTCGTGATCTCGACGAGCTGACACAACCGCTTCACCGGGTAGGTGGCTGAGAGGTCCTCAACGAACTGGAAGCGGTTCACCAGTTCGTCTCCCCCGCGAAATACTTGGCCGCCTGCCGCAGGATCTCACGCTCGGTGACGAGCTTGACCTGCTCGACCTCCAGCTGCGCGACCCGCCCCTCCAGGCGTGCGATGCGCTGCGCGGGCGTCTCATCCGCCCCCGCATCCGCCGTCGGCGAGGTCGCCGACGCCTTGAACGGGCTGCGCGCGGCGGTGCCGTCCGCAGCCGTCTTCCGGCCCGTCCCGTGCCGCTCCAGCCACAGCCGCAACGTGCCGCGCTCGATCCCGAGATCAGCGGCGATGCCACGCACCGTCGCCCCGGGAGTGGACTCGTACAAGTCCACGGCCTGCCGCCGGAACCCGTCGGAGTAGTTCTTCCTAACCATGATTCTGATCATCTCGCTTCCCCAGCAAAATGCTGGATTCAGCGTGTCCAAGAACTGGGGTCAGGGCCCGGAAGACCCGAACCGCCCTCCAAGCACTGCTTCACGCCGCAGCCCTCGACCAGCGTGCGCCTGCCGAGCTGTTCCGGTGGACCCTCGACCCCGCCGCAGCATCCGATGCAGTCGCGATCCTCACCGGACACCCGAAAGCCGCGACCGGGTGGGCGGATTCGTTGCAGGCGATGATCGACTCAGACCCCAGAACCCGCGACTCCATCTGGCAAGGCGTGTCCCTCTCCCTTGCCGCCCTCGCAGACCCCCGCGTCCTCGACGCCGTCAGCCCCGGCCCCGAGGAACGCTTCGATCCGGAGGAGTTTCTGCGCAAGCGCGGCACCGTGTATCTGCTCGCGACAGGTGCGGGGGCGAACAACAGTTCCGCGCTGGTGTCAGCATTCGTGGAAGACCTCGTCGAAGCCGCACGCCGCCTCGCCGCACGCTCACCCGCAGCCCGCCTCGACCCGCCGCTGCTGCTCGCGCTGGATGAGATCGGCAACCTCGCCCCGTTGCCGTCGCTTCCGACGTTGATGGCAGAAGGTGGCGGTACGGGGATCACGACGATGCCGGTACTGCAATCGCTCGCGCAGGCGCGGGAGAAGTGGTCGGATAACGCGGCAGGCGCGATCTGGGACGCCAGCATTGTGAAGATCATCTTGGGCGGCGCATCCAACTCGCGTGACCTTCAAGACCTCACCACCCTCATCGGTGAACGCGACGAGATCACCGACTCCACCACCATCGGTGACCACGGCTCCCGCACCGCGCAACGCTCCATACGCCGGGTATCGATCATGCCGCCCGACGTGATCCGCACCCTCCCATTCGGCACCGGCCTGATCCTGCTACGCGCCGCACCACCGATCGTCGCGAAACTGCGTGCCTGGACGCGCCGCAAGGACGCGAGCGAGCTGCAGGGGCAGCGGCGCGTGGTGGAGGAGCTGCTGCAAACCGGCTCTCCGGCATCCGCGGGTGATGAGGGGGCGGTGGGCGCACCTGAGTGACAGAGCACCCCGACCGGGGGTGCCGCTGTCACGAGGAGTGTCCAATGGCTATCCACACGCAAGAGTCCCTGTCCGGGTTCATCGCTTCCGAACCGCACCTATCGTTCACCGAGAAAGGTGACGCGCGACTGTTCGTGAAGATCGGGCAGGAACACTACCGCCGCGAAGACGATGGCTCGTTCACGCAGACCGAGACCACCTTCCACGACCTCGTCGCGTTCCGGAAGACCGCCGAACGCGCCCACCAGCGCTTCGCGAAAGGCGACAAGTTCGTCGCCGAGGGCTACACCCACCACTACGACCGCACCGACGACACTGGGCAGACCGTCAAGGTCGAGGAGTTCGTCGCGAAGAAGCTCGGGCACGACCTCGCCCGCACCCGCTACACCGTCGACCGTCCCCGACGCACACCGGAAGCCGACTCACTGGATGCCGGGTTCGAGGACGCTGCACTGTCCACGGATGCTCGGCGTCGCGCGCCCGCTGGTGCAACCGCGGTCGGGAGGTGAGAGCGGATCATGGTCGATGAACTGCCCGACACGGGCGAAGTTGATCCGGGCGAAGTGGCGGAGGACGAGTTCGATGAGAGCTACGACCCCGACACCGAACCCTCCACCGCTGAGGATGAGGGGATGGCGGGTCCGCCGGGGCCGGTGAACTGGAATCTCCTCACCGCCGACGCCGCAGAAGAAGAATGGCTCGCGCTCAACGAATGGGTGCACTGGCTGCGCCACACCTACGGCCTCCCCGTCGCCGTCTGCCCGCCGTTCTGGCACCGCCACCCGGCACTGGTGTGGGAACTGTCCGCGTTGCACATCCACTGGCTGTGCGCGATCCACCCCGAAGCAAAAGGCTCCGCGATGCTCGTGTGGCATCGCGACTTCACCGAAGCCCAAGAACGCCTCCGGCACTGGACCGCCGCCTGCGGCACGCGCTTGACCACCGACCGCCCCACCCGCCGCATCGCCTGGCCCGGAGAACGCGACACCGACCCCATCGATGACATCGTGATCCCGAACCGCGAGGAAGACTTCGTGGAGTACATGCACGCTGATGTGGAAGCGCGGCGGCGTGCCGAGGATCAGTTCATCGCAGGTCTTGTCCTGAGCACGGGAGAAGTGCCGTGAGCAGGCGTGAGCGCAGGCGGGGTGAGGATCGACGCTTCACCGTCGAAGCGATGCCGCGCAGTCAACCTGACCTGCACAAGCTCGCGCAGGTGTTCCTCGGCATGGCGGTCAGCAAGTCGAAGGCGAACGACGCGCCCACGCCGGATGACGCCGATCCTGGGCGTTCTGAGCCCGGCAACGTAGAATAGAACCCGACGCCACGGCCTCCAGGCCGGGTGCGCAGTCTCTTTGCCCTTGTGGCTTACCCCGGTTTCGTACCGGCGGACGTGTTTCCCGTTTACGAGTCGCACCGCGTGACGCTTCGCCGTCGCGTTGGCTCCCACCCTTCCGGTGAGAGGAAACACGACTCATGACTCTGGCACCCCCAGCGCCACCCACCAGCATCGACCGGCTCGGTGAGACCACCACTCTTGCCGTGTCCTATCTCCGCGTCTCCACCAAGGAGCAGGCTGAGCGCGGTGGCCGTGACGAGGGATTCTCGATCCCCGCGCAACGCGATGCGAACCTCCGCAAGGCCCGTGATCTGAACGCGATCGTCGTGGAGGAGTTCATCGACGCAGGCGAGTCCGCACGCAAGGCCGACCGGCCAGAGCTGATGCAGATGATCGAGTACGTCAAGACCCGCCAGGTCGCGTACTGCATCGTCCACAAAGTCGACCGGCTCGCCCGCAACCGTGCCGACGACGTAGCGATCCACCTCGCGCTCAAAGACGCCGGCGTGATCCTCGTGTCCGCGACCGAGAACATTGACGAGACCCCGTCAGGGATGCTGCTGCACGGCATCATGTCCACGATCGCGGAGTTCTACTCGCGCAACCTCGCCAACGAGGTTGCCAAGGGCATGACCCAGAAAGCCGCCACCGGCGGCACCGTCGGTCGCGCCCCCATCGGCTACCTCAACGTCCACAAGCGCGACGAGCTCGGCCGCGACATCCCCACCGTGATCCCCGATACCGACCGCGCTGCTTTGGTGCGATGGGCGTTCGAGGCGTACGCGACGGGGAACTACTCGACCTCGATGCTGCACAGCGAACTTGTCGACCGGGGCCTCACGACCGTGCCGACCCCGAAACGGCCTGCGAAGGCGCCGGGACTGTCCACGATCCAGCAGATGCTCTCCAACCCGTACTACAAGGGCGACGTGATCTTCCGTGGCGCCCGCTACGACGGACTCCACGAACCGCTGGTGAGCGCGGAGCTCTGGTACCGGGTGCAGAACGTCCTCACCGCGCACCAGGTGTCCGGGGAGAAGACCCAAACCCACGAGCACTACCTGAAAGGCTCCGTGTACTGCGGCGACTGCGGCTCCCGTCTGATGGTCACCCACGCAAAGAACGGCAAAGGCATCGTCTACCCATACTTCATCTGCGCAGGCCGACACTCCAAGCGCACGAACTGTGTCCGCCAGGCCATGCCGATCGAGCACATCGAACGACAGGTCGAGGACTACTACCGGCGCGTGCAGATACCCGAGCACATCGTCACCGCCCTGCGGCACATGCTCGTGCGCCAGTTCGATGACCTCCACGCCGCGAACAAAGCAGAACGGCACACCCACGCCGTCGAGCGCGACCGGCTCCGCGGCGAACGCCGAAGCCTGCTCCACGCCCACCACGCCGGCGCCGTCCCGCTGGACCTCCTCATGGAAGAACAGGACCGCATCGCACGCCGGCTCGCGTTCCTCGACGCGCAGATCGACGCAGGCCAGATCGAGTACGACCAGGCCAAAGCGCACCTCGAAGACTGCCTCGCCCTCGCTGGTGACATGCACGCGATCTACATGAGCATCGATGACTCACTCCGACGCATCTGCAACCAAGCATTCTTCGAGCGCATCCACGTCTACGAGGTCGAGAACGCCGACCGGGTGGAAGCGGAACCGGGTGAACCGTTCGACACGCTGCTCGATCCGGCAGTCCACGCGGCAGCGCTGGCCTATGAGGCCAGCGTGCGCGCGGGGGAGGATGTCAAACCTGCGGATGTCGCAAGTTTGAACATCGACACTTGGGTGGGCCCCGTGGGGCTCGAACCCACGACCCGCGGATTAAAAGTCCGATGCTCTACCGACTGAGCTAGAGGCCCGTCCCACCAGCCTACTGAACCCCGCGGGTGTCGGAGCACGCACGGAAGCGGCCGCCGGAACCCCCTCGCAGGTAGGTTCCGACGGCCGCGGTCGTGCGTGTGTCGCGTGAGCCCCCCGGATCACGCGACACACGATGGTCCGATTACATCGGGGGCATCAGCACCGTGTCGATGAGGTAGACCGTGGCGTTGGCGGTCTGGACGCCACCACAGATCACGGCGGACTCGCCGTTGACCATGATGTTGTCTCCGCTGCCCATTACCTCGACGTCCGCACCCTGAACGGTGGTGTGCGTGCCTTCGATGTCATCGGGGGCGATCTGACCGGGGACCACGTGGTACGTCAAGATCGACGTCAGCAGGGCCGTGTCGGTCTTGAGGGTCTCGATCGTGGCGGGGTCGATCTTCGCGAACGCGTCATCGACGGGCGCGAAGACGGTGAACTCGCCGCCGTTGAGAGTGTCGACGAGGTCGACCTCGGGGTTCAGCTGACCGCTGACCGCTGCGGTGAGCGTGGTCAGGATCGGGTTGTTGGATGCTGCGACCGCAACGGGGTCGGCAGACATGCCCTCGACGGAGCCGGCACCATCCGGGACCTGCTCGGCGTAGGCAGCGCAGCCTGCACCGACGAGGTTCGCCGCCGGGTCCATTTCCATCTCTTCGGACATCGAGGGAGTGCTCGAAGGCTCTTCCATCGTGTCGTCGGTGGCGGTCTCGGCGCCCATCGAACAAGCGCTGAGCGCAAACGTCGCCGCCAGGGCGAGTGACAGGCCGGCGGTCAGGCGCATCTTGGTACGTGACATGAGTTCCTCCTCTATGTGGGGCTGTGGGCCCCGTGGACACATACCCCGGTGCGGGGTCGGTGCACCGCTTGGTGCGGCGTTCACAGGGCCATTCGGGGCTGCTCCGGGATCGGATTGGAGATCGACCAGAAACTTTTCGGCTTGTCCAGACCCCCGTGCCGCGTTGGGGGGTCGGGCTCTCGGTGAGGCATGCTGGATTCCGTGGTGATCGACGGTGTGGACATGCCCGAAGAGGGCGGTGAATCCGTCGACCATGTTGCGGAGTTGCTGACACGCGTCGCACAAGGGGATGAGGGTGCGTTCGCGCGTCTCTACGACCTTCTCTCTCCCCGCGTATTCGGCCTCATTCTTCGTGTGCTCGTCGATCGTTCGCAGAGCGAAGAAGTCCTGCAGGAGGTTTTCCTCGAGCTCTGGCAATCCGCCGCCAAGTTCGCTCCGAACAAGGGGCAGGGAAGATCATGGGTGCTTACCATCGCGCACCGCCGTGCCGTCGATCGTGTTCGATCGGCGCAGGCGAGCGCGGACCGGGACGTGCGTGTGGGCTTCCGAGACATAGAGGTCGCTCATGACGGGGTTGCGGAACAAGTGGAGCTTCGGATCGAAGGGCAGCGGGTCGCTCAGGCGCTCGAGACCCTTCCCGATGCCCAACGGGAAGCTATAACCCTCGCGTATTACGGGGGTTACAGTCAGAGCGAGATTGCGGCCCTCGTCGGGGCGCCGCTCGGAACGATCAAGACGAGAATGCGAGACGGGCTGACCCGTCTGCGAGGAGAATTGGGGGTGACGACATGAACGAGCACGAATTCGCAGAACTGGCCGCGGGGCACGCGCTCAACGCGCTGAGCCCCGAGGACGAGGCCGCGTTCGTCGACGCCCTCGCGGAGCATCCCGAGTGGGAGCACCACGCGCATTCGGATGCCGCCACGGTCGCCGCACTCTCGGACTCCGTCGCCGAGGTCGCGCCGCCCCCCGCCCTGCGCACTGATCTGCTGGCGCGGATCGCCTCTGTGCAGCAGGATCATCCCGCACAGGTCGCAGCTCCCGCCTCGAGCCTCGAGTCCCCGGCCGCGGCCCCCGCCGAGCCGCGTCGGCGCAGTTGGGGCCCGCGAGCCTGGTTCGCGCTCGCCGCATCCCTCGTCCTCCTGGTCGGAGTCGGCGGCGGAGCGGTCGTCCTCACGCAGCAGCTGAATCGCCCGGTGGCGGTGGTGGCCCTCGAGCGCATCGAGGCCGCCCCCGACGCTCAGACCGCGTCGACGACGCTGTCTGACGGTGGCGAGGCAACCGTGCACTGGTCGGAGACGGTCGGCGAGGTCGTCTTCGTTTCGGATGGCCTGCCCACGATCGGCGCCGATCAGAGCTACGAACTCTGGTTCGTCCGCGACGCCGGTGCGATCTCAGCCGGGGTCTTCGAGGCCGGCGAAGATGGTGACGCGACGGCACTTCTGGCCGGGCCCATGAGTCCGGGCGACGTCATCGCGGTGACGGTGGAGCCCGCCGGCGGTTCGCCGAGCGGGGCGCCGACGAGCGATCCCATCTTCGCCATCCCCACCGCCTGACGCACCACGCACGGCAGATTCGGTTGCGCGGCGGGCGAACGCTTCGGCGGCTCTCGCTCCAGACGTCGCGGGTAGCCTGGACGGATGAGTGACGCCACCGGCCCCGGATTCCACAAGCCGGTACGACGCCCCTCCGAGATGTTCGACCGACTGTTCGGCACCGAGGATCCCGCCGACGTTTCGCGCGTGGCCCATTCGACGGCCGCCGCGCTGCTTTCGCGCGTCCGCGAAGAGCCGGATGCCTCGGTGGTCGACCGCCTGGTGCAGTTCACCGACCTGCACGGTATCCATGACATCGCCGAGCTGTGGTCGCGCTCACCCGCGCGGACGCTGCCGGGAACGCTCTGGCGCCTGTACCTGCTGCAGTTGATGATCCATGACGACCCCCGTACCGCTGCTCTCCTCTTCGAGCGTGGGCGGGTCGAGCTCTCGACGGCCGATGTCGTCGTCGCGGGTGCCCCGGCCCCCGCCGGGCCCGAAGAACTCGTCGAGCTGTCCGACACGATCCTGCGAGGCGTCTTCGAGGGTGACTTCGGCGTTGCACTCGAACGGGCTGCGGCCTTCTGCCGCGTTGAAGCGGATGGGGCGACCCGCCTCGCCGACGACTACGAACTGACCGAGCCCGAGCGTGCAACAGACCTCACCACTCGGGCACTCAGACTGTCGGCATTCGCCGCGGATCTGACCGCGGCGGCCTCGCTGTGGCGCCGCGACTCGCTGAACTGAGCGACGCCCGACCTTCGGGCAGAGAAGTGCCGGGCCGCAGAACGCCTCTCGGCGCGGAGCCGCTCGGAGCGGCAGATTATGGAGCCCGGGGTTACTGCGGCCCGGCTGTTCCAGTGTAACGCAGCCGCCGCGGCGGCTATTCCGACCGGGCGCCGTAGGCTCGGAGAATGGCAACACGCTTCGCGCTCATCATCGAGCCCACGGCATCCGGGGACTCCCGCACCGACTTCTCCGCGACGTTCACGCAAGTCGACGCGTCCGCGCCGGCGCTCAGCGTCGGGGAGCTGAGTACGCAGCGGGGGGACGGCATCTTCGAGTCGATCGGTGTGGTCGACACTCACCCGCAAGAGGTCGCTGCGCATCTGGAGCGGTTCGTGCGTTCGGCCGAGATCTGCGATCTGCCGGTGCCGAACGTGGAGCAGTGGCGTCAGGCCATCGATGCCGCCGCGGCGCTGTGCGGCCCTGGAGAGTGGGTGGTGAAGACCATCCTCAGCCGTGGAGTCGAGCATGGACCGACCCCGACTGCCTGGGTCACCGCTGCAGACGCGGCCGACTTCTCGCGGCCCCGGAGCGAGGGTATTGCGGTCGTGACGCTCGACCGCGGGTTCGATCTCAACGCACCCGCCCGTGCTCCGTGGCTGCTTCTCGGTGCGAAGACGCTGTCGTATGCGGTGAACATGGCATCGCTGCGCGAGGCGCACAAGCGCGGTGCGGACGACGCGATCTTCGTCTCGTCGGACGGGTTCGTGCTCGAAGCACCCACGGCATCCGTCATCCTGCGTATCGGTGACGTCTTCGTCACCCCGGAGCCGACCGGCGGAATCCTGCACGGCACGACCCAGTTGAGCGCATTCGCGTGGCTCGAGGGGCAGGGTTACACGACCGCTTATCGCGATGTGCGCGTGAGTGAGCTGGCCACCGCGGATGCCGCGTGGCTCGTGTCGAGCGTGCGGCTCGCAGCTCCCGTTCGGCGGATCGACGAGGTGGAGGTGTCGCTCGACTACGAGCTGACCGACGCCCTCAACGCCTATCTGCTCTCGCCCCGCGACTGATCAGCCAACGAGGAAGGCCCGCGACGATTGTCGCGGGCCTTCCTCGTTGGCGTACGGGTTTACCCGAAGCGACCCGAGACGTAGTCCTCGGTCGCCTGGACGGTCGGCGTGGTGAAGATCGTGCGGGTGTCGTCGTACTCGATGAGCTTGCCGGGCTTGCCGGTGCCCGCGATGTTGAAGAACGCGGTGCGGTCGGAGACGCGCGAGGCCTGCTGCATGTTGTGCGTGACGATCACGATCGTGTACTCGGACTTGAGCTCGGCGATCAGCTCTTCGATCGCGTACGTCGAGATCGGGTCGAGGGCCGAGCACGGCTCGTCCATCAGCAGCACGTCGGGCGAGACGGCGATCGCGCGGGCGATGCAGAGGCGCTGCTGCTGTCCGCCCGACAGACCCGAGCCGGGGCGGTCGAGGCGGTCCTTGACCTCGTTCCACAGGTTCGCCCCGCGGAGGGACTTCTCGACCAGGGCGTCGGCGTCGCTCTTGTTGATGCGCTTGTTGTTCAGCTTGACGCCGGCCAGCACGTTTTCACGGATCGACATCGTCGGGAACGGGTTCGGGCGCTGGAACACCATGCCGACCTGGCGACGCACCAGCACCGGGTCGACACCCGGGGCGTACAGGTCGGACCCGTCGAGCAGCACCTGGCCCTTGACGTAGGCCCCCGGGATGACCTCGTGCATACGGTTGAGGGTCCGCAGGAAGGTCGACTTACCGCAGCCCGACGGGCCGATGAAGGCCGTCACGCTGCGGGGTTCGATCTCGAGCCCGACACCTTCTACGGCGAGGAAATCGCCGTAGAAGACGTTCAGATCGTTGACTTCGATGCTCTTGGACACGTTTTCCTCTGGATGTTCTCGGGTAGGAGCGGGGGAGGGCTAGCGGCTGGTCTTCGGCGCGAAGACGCGGGCGATGAGGCGCGCGAGCAGGTTCAACGCCATGACGATGACGATCAGCACGAGCGCCGCGGCCCAGGCGCGGTCGATGTAGGCCTCGGCCGGGATGCCCTGGTTCATGTACTGCGAGTAAGCGAAGACGGGGAGCGTCATCATGCGCCCCTCGAACAGGTTGTAGTTCATCGATGTCGTCACGCCCGCCGTGATCAGCAGGGGGGCGGTCTCGCCGATGACGCGGGCGATCGAGAGCATGATGCCCGTCGTGATGCCCGCGATCGACGTCGGCAGGACGACCTTGACGATCGTGAGCCACTTCGGCACGCCGAGTGCGTAGGCGGCCTCGCGCAGCTCGTTCGGCACCAGACGCAGCATCTCTTCGCTCGAGCGGACGACGACGGGAATCATCAGGACCGACAGGGCGACGGCACCCATGATGCCGAGGCGGATGCCCGGTCCGAAGAACAGCGCGAACACCGCGAACGCGAACAGGCCCGCGACGATGGACGGGATGCCCGTCATGACGTCGACGAGGAACGTGATGCCCTGCGCGAGCTTCCCACGGCCGTACTCGACCAAGTAGATCGCCGTGAAGAGGCCGATCGGGATCGAGATGACGGCCGCGGCGAGGGTGATGAGGAGGGTGCCGATGATGGCGTGCAGTGCGCCACCACCCTCACCGACGACGTTGCGCATCGATGACGAGAAGAAGTCCGCGGAGATGCCGGCGATACCGTTCGTGAGGACGGTGAACCCGAGCGAGATGAGGGGCACCATCGCGAGCGCGAAGGCGGCCGTCACGATCCCCGTGACGAGGCGATCGACCGCCTTGCGGCGCCCCTCGACCATTGTCGACACGATGGTGATCAGAGCGAGGTACAGCAGGACGGTGATGACGGCGAATCCGGCGACGTTGAACCCCGCACCGCTGGCGATGCCGAGGACGGCGAAGAGGATCGCGCTGACCACCGCGCTGAGACCGAGGATGCCCCAGGGGGAACCCTTCGGGAGGCGACCGTTCGTGAGGCCGCTGGGAGACGCGGGGGATGTGGAAGACGAGGGAGCAGTCGTGAGGGTCATGTCAGTTGGCTCCCGAGAATTCCTTGCGGCGGTTGACGAAGTATCGCGCGAGGGCGTTCACCGCAAAGGTGAGGATGAAGAGGATGAGGCCCGTCGCGATCAGAACGTTGATGTTCGTGCCATAGGCCTCGGGGAAGGTGAGGGCGATGTTCGCGGGGATCGTGCTGGGGTTCTCGGGGGTGAAGAGTCGGAACGTCACGACGCCCGTGGCCGAGAGGACGAGTGCGACCGCCATGGTCTCACCGAGGGCGCGGCCGAGGCCGAGCATCGAAGCCGAGACGATGCCGCTGCGGCCGAAGGGGAAGACGGCCATGCGGACCATCTCCCACCGCGTCGCACCGAGGGCAAGGGCGGCCTCTTCGTGGAGGACGGGGGTCTGCAGGAAGATCTCGCGGCAGATGGCGGTGATGATCGGGACGACCATGACGGCGAGCACCATGGCGGCCGTGAAGATCGTGCGGCCGGTGCTCGACACCGGGCCCGCGAACAGGGGGAACCAGCTGGCGTTCTCGACGAACCAGCTGTAGATGGGCTGGACGGCGGGGGCTAGAACGAGGATGCCCCAGAGGCCGAAGACGACCGAGGGGACGGCCGCGAGCAGGTCGACGACATAGCCGAGGCCCTGGGCCAGTCGGCGCGGTGCGTAGTGCGAGATGAACAGGGCGACGCCGACCGAGAGGGGGACGGCCATCAGGAGGGCGAGGAACGAGGCCCAGACCGTGCCGAATGCGAGCGGCCAGACGTAGTCCCAGAAGTTCGTGGTCAGGACGGATGCGTCTTCGCTGGTCGCGGTCAGACCCGGGAGCGACTGAATCACCAGGAAGATCGTGACGGCGGCGAGGGTGACGAGGATCATCGATCCCGCGAAGAGGGCGGTCCCCGAGAACCAGCGGTCGCCCGGGCGCTGCTTCGCCTTGATGGCGGGGGGCGCGGTGGTGGTCATCTCATCCTGTTCTCGGGTTGTACGAGGCGTAAGGGGTGTGCCCGGCCCGCGATTGCTCGCGGGCCGGGCACGGGTATTACTCGACGACGATCAGGTCCAGCGCGGCCTGCATGTTCTCGCGCTGCATGTCCGAGATCGGGGCGCTGCCGGCTGCGGCAGCCGACTCGTCCTGGCCCTCGGGGCTGATGACGTACTCGAGGAAGCCCTTGACGAGCGGTGCGGTTGCCGCGTCGACGTACTCCTCGCACGCGATCATGTAGCTGACCAGAACGATCGGGTACGCGGCCTCGTCGGGCGTGCGGTCGAGCTCGATCGCGAGGTCACCCGCGGTGCGTCCCTCGGCGACGGGCGACGCGTCCACGATCGCCGCGGCGGCCTCGGGCGAGAACTCGACGAACTCGTCACCGATCTGCACCGCGACGGTGCCGAAGCCCTCGGCGCGCGACGCGTCGGCGTACGTGACGGCGCCCTGGCCGGCCTCGACGGCCGAGACGACACCAGAGGTGCCCTGGGCAGCCTCACCGGTGGAGAAGGGCCACACGCCATCGGGCTCTTCGGTCCACACGTCGGGTGCGGCCTGGAACAGGTAGTCGGTGAAGTTCTCGGTCGTGCCCGAGTCGTCGGCGCGGTGCACCGGCGTCACGGCCAGATCGGGAAGGTCGACGCCCTCGTTGAGCGCGGCGATCGCCGGGTCGTTCCAGTTGGTGATCGTGCCGGCGAACAGGCCCGCGATGGTCGCGGCGTCCATGTTCAGGCTGTCGATGCCCTCGAGGTTGAAGATGACGGCGATGGGCGAGATGTAGGACGGGATCTCGATGATGCCGGTGCCTTCGACGCAACCGTCGAAGGGGCCCTCGGCGATCTCTTCGGCCGAGAAGGCGCGGTCAGAGCCGGCGAACCCGACGGCACCGGCCTGGAAGGACTCGCGACCGGCGCCGGAGCCGGACGGGTCGTAAGTGACGGTGACGCCCTCGTTGACGGTCTGGAACCCGGCGGCCCAGGCCTGGACGCCGACTTCTTGCGAGGACGCGCCGGAGCCGACGAGCTCGCCGCTGAGGGTGCTTTCGGCGGGGGCTTCGCTGGTGCTGCCGCCGGCCTCGTTCGAGGCGCAGCCGGCAAGGGCAAGGGCGGCGACGGCGCCGAGGGCCGCGATCCGCGAGATTCGGGTGATCTTCACTGTGTTTCCGTTCGATCCGTTGACAGGGCGTGTCCCGGTGCAGGGCACACAGCGACGGTAGGAGCGACGCCTTAAGAGAGTGGGCCAGAGTGGTGAACGGGAGGTGAACGGGATCGGGCGCGGCGGGACCGTTCACCAGGGCGGAATATGCTGTGCGCCATGCCCCAGACCAGCAAAAAAGAGCAGGCCGCGCGAGCCGCGATCGACGACGCGGCGAAGGCCGCTAAGCAGGCGCGCAAGGCCGCGAAGGACTTCCCGTCGAAGGCCGCCAAGAAGGTGCGTGAGCTCGCGGCCGAGGCGGAAGCGCGATCGGATGTCTCGAAGAAGACCCTCCGCAAGAAGCCCGCCAAGGTCGCGGCCAAGGCGAAGGACGCCGCGGCCCAGGTTCGCAAGGCCACGGCGGTCGCGCTGGCCAAGGTCGAGCGCAAGGCGGCCCTGAAGGCCGAAGCCGAGCGTGCCGCGGCTGACGCCGCGCGCGCCGAGGCCGAGGCGAAGCAACAAGCTGCGTCCGCCAAGGCCTTGAAGAAAGCGGCGGCGAAGGCTGACAAGGCGGCCCGTCGCGCGGCCGCCGATGCGGACAAGGCCGTGGCAGCGCTCGAGCCGCAGGATGTTCCGGCCGACGAGCCTCAGGACAGCGACCCGGCCGCGGCGCCCGTCGAGGCATCCGATGCGTCCGCCGTCGACGACCCCGACCTGGCCCGCCTGTCCGTCGCGCTCCTGCGTGTCCGCGTTCGCGAAGCCGGACACACGGGCTACTCGCGCCTCACCAAGGCGCAGCTGATCGACCTACTCTCGAGCTGACGTGACCGACCCCGCCGCCCCGGTGTCCGCGCCCGAATCGCGCCAGCCGGAGCTCGACCGGCGTGCCCACGCACCCGCAGAGCGCACGCTTCTCGACATCCTGCGCGCGACCACCGCGCGGTACCCCGAGGCGTCGGCGATCGACGATGGTTCGGGTGCGCTGAGCTACCGGGAGCTGATGGCACGCGTGGGCCGCACCGCGGCGCGGCTGCATGAGGCCGGAGTGCGCCGCGGTGACCGCGTCGGCGTGCGGATGCCGTCGGGCACCAAAGAGCTGTACATCTCGATCCTCGGCGTGATCGCTGCCGGGGCGTCGTACGTGCCGGTCGACGCGGACGACCCCGAAGAGCGTGCGGTACTCGTCTTCGGTGAGGCGGCCGTGCGCGGGGTGGTCGAAGGGACGGGCGAGTTTCGGCCGACGATCGCGGACGCGGCGCCCGAGCCATCCGCCCTCTTCGCGGGTGATGTCCCGCACCCCAGCACGCACGCCGTCGTGGCGGTGCCGCCGCCGACCGAGGACGACGACGCGTGGGTGATCTTCACCTCGGGTTCGACGGGCACGCCGAAGGGCGTCGCGGTCAGCCACCGCTCGGCCGCCGCGTTCGTCGATGCCGAGGCCGCACTGTTCCTTCAGGACGACCCGCTCGGTCCGGGCGATCGTGTTCTCGCAGGCCTGTCGGTCGCGTTCGATGCCTCGTGCGAAGAGATGTGGCTTGCCTGGCGGCATGGAGCGTGCCTGGTGCCCGCGCCGCGCGCGCTCGTGCGGTCGGGCGAAGACCTCGCCCCGTGGCTCGTGCGGCAGCAGATCACGGTGGTCTCGACCGTTCCCACGCTGGCCGCGCTCTGGCCCGCCGAGTCGATCGAGAACGTCCGTCTGCTGATCTTCGGTGGCGAGGCCTGCCCGCCCGAACTCGCGGCCCGCCTCACAGAAGAGGGGCGCGAGGTCTGGAACACGTACGGTCCGACCGAGGCGACGGTCGTCGCCTGCGCCGCCCTCATGGATGGCGCGCCGCCGGTGCGGATCGGGCTGCCCCTCGACGGCTGGGCGCTCGCGGTCGTGAACGCCGAGGGAGCGGCCGTCGACGAGGGCGAGGTCGGCGAACTGATCATCGGGGGAGTGGGCCTGGCGCGCTATCTCGATCCCGCGAAGGACGCGGAGAAATACGCCCCGATGCCCTCGCTCGGCTGGGACCGCGCCTACCGCTCGGGTGACCTCGTGCGATACGACCCCGCCGGGCTCGTCTTCCAGGGGCGCGCCGACGACCAGGTCAAGATCGGCGGCCGCCGCATCGAACTGGGTGAGGTCGAGGCCGCGTTGCAAGCCTTGCCCCATGTTGGGGGCGCCGCGGTGGCGGTGCGGCGGACGGATGCGGGAGTCGACATCCTGGTCGGCTACCTCGTCGTCGATGAGGGGTTCGACCGTCAGGCCGCGCGCGCCGAGCTCGCTGCGACCCTGCCCGCCCCGATGGTGCCGCTTCTCGCGGTCGTGGACGACCTGCCCGTTCGTACCTCGGGCAAGGTCGACAAGGCCGCGCTGCCGTGGCCGCTGGTCGGTATGCCGACGGAGGAATCAACGCTGACCGGTGTCGAAGCATGGCTGGCCGAACAGTGGCGGGCGGTGCTCGGGGTGTCGGTTCCCGATGCAGACGCCGACTTCTTCGACCTGGGCGGTGGCTCGCTCGCCGCGGCTCAGCTCGTCTCGAAGATCCGGGTACGCTCGCCCGAGTTCGCCGTCGCCGACATCTATGACCTGCCGCGCCTCGGCGCCATGGCGAAGGCTCTCGGACCGCTCGGCGAAGAAGCGGTGGGAACGTACCGCGAGCCCGCTCCGACACCCCGCTCGACGCAGATCCTGCAGACGATCATGGGTGTTCCCCTCTTCATCCTCAGTGGCGTTCGCTGGCTGATCTACCTCGTGACCGCGGGCGCTCTCTTGCGCCTCGTTCCGGGTTTCGAGGCGCTCCCGACCGTGGACTGGTGGGTGCTCGTTCCGGCGCTGCTGGTCTTCGCCACACCGTTCGGACGGATGGCCATCTCGGCGGCCGCCGCTCGCGTCCTGCTCGCCGGGGTGCGGCCGGGTGACCACCCCCGCGGCGGACATGTGCACATCCGGCTCTGGCTGGCGGAGCAGATCGCCGACCAGGTGGATGCCGTGGGTCTCGCCGGGGCCCCGTGGATCAGCTACTACGCTCGAGCGCTCGGCGCGAAGATCGGCCGCGACGTCGACATGCACACGCTGCCACCGGTCACGGGAATGCTGCAGATCGGCGACGGCGCGAGCATCGAACCCGAGGTGGATCTGACGGGCTACTGGATCGACGGCGATGTCGTGCGGATCGGCGAGGTACGCATCGGGGCCGAGGCGACGATCGGCGCGCGCAGCACACTCGCTCCCGGCACGCGCATCGGTCGTCGGGCCGAGATCGCGCCAGGGTCGGCGGTGTTCGGCCGCGTGCGGGCCGATCAGCGCTGGGCCGGTTCGCCCGCCGAGCGGGTCGGCGGTGCCGCCGAGGACTGGCCGCGCGAGCGCCCGCCCGCGCCCACGCGCTGGCTGTGGGCGTATGCGGCCTCGTCGGCCCTGCTGGCGCTGCTGCCCCTGCTGGCATTCGCGCTCGGTGCGCTCGTTCTGGCGGCGGGCATGCGCGGGGCCGACTCGCTCGGGATGGCGGCACTCGCCGCATTCGCTTGGCTCGTTCCCGCGGTGCTGGTCACCGGCCTGGTGTTCGCGGCATCCGTCGTCATCCTCGTGCGGCTCCTTCAGCGGGGCCTCCTCGAGGGCACGTTCCCCGTGCGGAGTGCGATGGGATGGCGAGCCTGGACGATCGAGCGTCTGCTCGACTCCTCGCGCACGATCCTGTTCCCGCTGTACTCGAGCCTGTTCACACCGGTCTGGCTGCGGATGCTGGGGGCACACGTCGGTCGCGATGTTGAAGCATCCACGGTTCTGCTCATCCCCGCGATGACGACGATCGAAGACGGAGCTTTTCTCGCCGACGACACGATGGTCGCGTCATACGAGCTGCGCGGTGGGTGGATCCGTATCGGGCCGGTCAAGATCGGCAAACGCGCATTCCTCGGCAACTCGGGCATGGCGGCCCCGGGACACCGTGTGCCGAAGGGTGGGTTGGTCGCCGTGCTGTCGGCGGCGCCTCTCAAGGCCAAACCCGGGACTTCGTGGCTCGGCTCGCCCGCCGTGCGCCTGCGCCGCGTATCCAGTGACGCCGACGAGAGTCGCACCTATCAGCCGCGCACGGGGCTGCGGGTCGCCCGCGCGCTGTGGGAGTTGTGCCGCATCGTGCCCGTCATCGTGACCTGCGCGATCGGCCTCGGTGTGCTGTTCGTCCTCGCCCTGCTGGTGCAGACGTGTGGGGCGATCGTCGCCGTGCTGCTGTCGGGTGTCGTTCTGCTCGTTGCGGGGGCGGCAGCCGCGGGTGTTTCGACGCTCGCGAAGTGGGCGCTCGTGGGCGTCATCCACGCGGGCGAGAAACCCCTGTGGTCGAGTTTCGTGTGGCGCACCGAGGTGTCCGACACCTTCGTCGAGATGGTCGCAGCGCCGTGGTTCGCCCGCGCCGCGACGGGTACTCCCGCGCTCGCCGTGTGGTTGCGTTCGCTCGGCGTGAAGATCGGCCGCGGCGTCTGGTGCGAAAGCTACTGGTTGCCCGAGCCCGACCTCGTCACACTGGGCGATGCATCCACGGTCAACCGGGGTTGCGTTGTGCAGACGCACCTATTCCATGATCGGATCATGAGCATGGATGTCGTCACGATCGAACCCGGCGGAACGCTCGGCCCGCACAGCGTGATCCTGCCCGCCGCCTCGATCGGCGCGCACGCGACTGTCGGGCCGGCTTCGCTCGTGATGCGCGGCGAGACGGTTCCGATCGGCAGCCGCTGGAGTGGCAACCCGATCGGTCCCTGGCGAGCGGTCAAGGTTCGCTCGTACCAGACGAGCTCGCACTGATGAGCGCCCGATGACCGGCGCCCAATTGCCGGCGCCCGACGCCTATGCGCCGCAGAGCGGGGACCTGTCGTACGACGTGGAGTCGTACGACATCGCGATCACGTACAAGCCGTCCACCAACCGACTCGTGGGGCGGGTTGTCCTGAATGCGGTGGCCCGGCGTCCCATCCGCTCGTTCACGGTCGACCTCGTGGGGCTGCAGGCCTCGAAGGTGCGCGTCGACGGCGACCGCCGGACGGCATACCGCCAGGGCCCGCGGATGATCCGCGTCACCCCCAGCACTCCGATCGCGCTCGACGAGCGGTTCTCGGTCGAGTTCGCCTACGCCGGGGCGCCGACGCCGCGCCGGTCGCGGTGGGGCACGATCGGATGGGAAGAGCTGGAGGATGGCGCCCTCGTCGCGGCGCAGCCGACGGGCGCGCCGACGTGGTTTCCCTGCAACGACAGGCCCGACGACAAGGCGACCTATCGAATCGCTGTCACCACGGATGCCGCTTACAGCGTGGTCGCGACGGGCGAGCGGGTCTCGTTCGGGCGTGCGGGTGGCGCCGCGACCTGGGTGTTCGAGCAGCCCGCGCCGACCCCGACCTACCTGGTCGCGGTGCAGATCGGCCACTATGTCGAGACGATCGTCGACCTCGATGGCGTGCCGGGAGCCGTGCATCATCCGCGGGCGCTTTCCGTTCCCGTGCGTACGGCATTCGCGGATCTGCCCGAGATGATGCGGGTCTTCCAGCGCGCGTTCGGTCCCTATCCCTTCGCACGCTACGACGTCGTCGTGACCGCCGATGCGCTTGAGATCCCGCTCGAGGCGCAGGGAATGGCGACGTTCGGCTCGAACCACCTCGAGGGCTCGGAAGAGCGCCTGATCGCGCACGAACTCGCCCATCAGTGGTTCGGCAACAGTGTCGGGCTGGCGCACTGGCGAGACATCTGGTTGAACGAAGGGTTCGCCTGCTACGCCGAGTGGATCTGGTCCGAGGCATCCGGTGGCCCGTCCGTCGCGGCGTGCGCCGCATTCCACCACGCGATGCTGCAGGCATCGCCGCAGGACCTGCTGCTGTCCGACCCCGGCCCCGACCTCATGTTCGACGACCGCGTCTACAAGCGTGGTGCGCTGACGCTCCACGCCCTTCGCCTGCGGGTGGGGGACGTGACGTTCTTCGAGATCCTGCGCCGATGGTGTGCCGACCATCGCCACGGACTCGCCACGACGGAGGATTTCGTGGTGTGCGCGGAGGCGGTCGCGGATGCACCGCTCGCGGACCTCTTCATGAGTTGGCTGTCGCAGACACGGCTGCCGTCCCTCCGTCCGGTCTCAGACTGAGGCGACCGCGAGCGAGATCACGATGCCCCGCGGTCCGCGCACCCGTAGCAGACGGGGACGGATGCCGGGGGCACCGCGTGCCGTGGTGACACCGCGTGCTGCGCTGTCGCCGGCGATGCTTCCGTGGACTCCGTGGAGTGACCGCTCGATGCGGACGCGCCCCGGTTCGACCGACAGGCCGCGGCCGTCGGCCTTCAGCACCGCCTCGACGCGCGTCCAGCGGCGGAGCGAGGTGCGCTGCCCCGGGGTGATCAGCCCTCGCAGCCCGTCCTCGCTCGTCCCGGTCCCGCGTTCGGCGTCGATTCCGAGCGCGAGGACTCGGCAGGCGTCCGCGACGGCGACCACCGCCACGTCGGCCGTGTACGACACGCTCGCCTGGATCGGTGCCCCGCTGACGACCGGACGTCCGTGATCCGAGGCACCGCAGCGCTCGCATCGGCGGCCCACGATGACCGGACTGCCCGTCGACGCGGTCGCGATGCGCGCGACCAGGGCGTCTGCAACATCTCGGCGGGTCCCCCCGGGCGGGACCGTCTGCCAGGCCACCCGCACCCCCGCGAGCAGCGTGCTTCCGGGCCGCGCGCTCACTCCTTGGGGGTGTGCGTTTCGATCGCGACGATGCCCGATCCGGGATTCGTCGCCGAGAGATGGACGACCGAGAATGCCGCAAAATCCAGCGTCGAGGCGCTGCCGAGGTACGACCCGCGAAGCGTGCCCGTCGCCAGGGCGATCTCGCTCATGATCTCGGGCAGCACCGGACCGTGGCTGCAGAGGACGGCCGGCTTTCCGGAGCGCACGCGCTTTCCCACGACGGCGCGGATGTCCGCACGGCCCTGCTCCCACGCGTCCTGTCCGATCAGTTCCGTACGCCGCACGGGCTTTCCCAGAGCGGCGGCGAGGGAGGTGACGGTCGTCACACAGCGCACCGCGTCCGACGAGATCACCCGACGCGCTCCGAATGCCAGGAGTGGTCCAACGATCGCGTGGGCCTGGCGGGTGCCGCGCGCGGTCAGGGGGCGCAACGCATCCGGTCCGCTCCACGAGTCCCGGCTGACCGCCTTGCCGTGTCGCAGCACGATCAGGGGGAACGTCTGGAGCACACCGTCGTCGACGAACTTCATGAACGCGTCGAGGATCTCCAGATCCACCGGGTAGCTGAGGTAGGTGCGCGCGCGCTTCGGGGTCACCCATTCGAGGGCGGCCACCTCTTTGTTCGGCACGAACCGCGAGGCGCGGATCGCGTCATCCGTCGCCTCGGCAGACCAGTAGTGCACGATCTTCTGCCGTTTGTTCGGCATCCGATAGCGCGAAACCCCCACCGGGATGCCGAGTGCAACTCGAATGCCGGTCTCTTCGAACACCTCGCGCACCGCCGTTTCGGCGAGCATTTCGCCGGGATCGACCTTGCCCTTGGGGAGGGTCACATCGGCGTATGCCGTGCGGTGGATCACGAGGATGTGCAGCTTGCCCTCGACCAGCCGCCAGATCACCGCGCCCGCCGCGTAAACGGCGGTGTCCGTCATCGGACCGCCCGCGCGCGTCGGCGGCGCTGGACGTCGTGCATCGTCTTGTCCTGGATGTCGACGAGCGGGCGCCCTTCGGCGTCGAGGCTGTGACGGGTCCACGCTCCCTCGGGGCCGAGCCACCACGAACTCGTGCCGTCGCTCATCGCCAGGTCGAACAGGTCGTCGAGTTCCTTGAGGTGTGCGGGGGCGACGACGCGCACGAGCGCCTCGACGCGGCGGTCGAGGTTGCGGTGCATCATGTCGGCGCTGCCGATGTACACCTGGTGGTCGCCGCCCGCCTCGAACGCGAAGATACGCGAGTGCTCGAGGTAGCGACCCAGGATGCTCCGCACCGTGATGTTGTCGCTGACCCCCTCGATGCCGGGCTTGAGGGAGCAGATGCCGCGCACCCAGATCTCGATCTGGACACCCGCCTGGCTTGCCCGGTAGAGCGCGTCGATGATCTGCTCGTCGACCATCGAGTTGACCTTGAAGCGGATCTTGGCGGGCTTGCCCGCGAGCGCGTTGCGGCGCTCCTTGTCGATCAGCCGCAGCAGCCCCTTGCGCAGGTGGAGGGGAGCGACGAGCAGGCGCTTGAACTTCTTCTCGATCGCGTAGCCGGAGAGCTCGTTGAACAGGCGCGTCAGGTCGCGACCGACCTGATCGTCGGCGGTGAAGAGCCCGAAGTCTTCGTAGATGCGGCTCGTCTTCGGGTTGTAGTTGCCGGTGCCGACGTGGCTGTAGCTACGCAGCACGCCGCCCTCTTCGCGGATGACGAGCGCGAGCTTGCAGTGCGTCTTCAGCCCGACCAGGCCGTAGACGACGTGTACGCCCGCCTTTTCGAGCTTGCGGGCCCAGACGATGTTCGCGGCCTCGTCGAAGCGCGCCTTGATCTCGACCAGCGCGAGCACCTGTTTGCCGGCCTCGGCGGCGTCGATCAGGGCCTCGACGATGGGGCTGTCACCCGAGGTGCGATAGAGAGTCTGCTTGATCGCGAGCACGTGCGGGTCTTTCGCCGCCTGCTCGAGGAACGCCTGCACGCTCGTCGCGAACGATTCGTACGGGTGGTGCACCAGCACGTCGCCCTGGCGGATCGCCGAGAAGATATCGGCCCGCTCGTTGTTGTCGCCGGGCTGGAACGGCAGCGCCGTCGTGGGGACGTGGGGCGAGTAGTGCAGGTCGGGCCGCGCAATGCGCGACAGGTCGAACAGGCCGCGCAGGTCCAAGGGGCCGTGCAGACGGAACACCTGCTGCTCGGTGATGTCGAGTTCGCGGATCAGCAGACCGAGCGTCACCTCATCCATATCGTCGGTGATCTCGAGACGGATCGGTGGGCCGAACCGGCGTCGCAGCAGCTCTGCCTCGAGCGCCTGGATGAGGTTCTCGCTCTCGTCCTCTTCGATCGTCATGTCTTCGTTGCGGGTGAGGCGGAAGGCGTGGTGGTCGAGGACCTCCATACCCGGGAAGAGGTCGATGAGGTTGTTCGAGATCAGGTCTTCGAGGGGCAGGTAGCGTCCGCGTCCCGGGCCCGCTGCTCCCGGGACCTCGACGAACCGCGGCAGCATCGGCGGGACCTTCAGGCGTGCGAACTCCTGACGGCCGGTGCGGGCGTTGCGGATGCGCACGGCCAGGTTGAGCGAGAGGCCCGAGATATAGGGGAACGGATGCGCGGGGTCGACGGCGAGGGGCATGAGTACCGGGAAGACCTGCGTCTGGAAGTACTCGTACAGCGTGACGCGGTCGTCGTCACCGAGGGAGTCCCACGACACAACCTCGATGCCCGCCGCGGCGAGGTCGGGCTGCACGACGGAACGCCATGCCTCGGCGTGGCGCAGCTGCAGACGGTAGGCCTCGGCCGAGATGTCTGCCAGGACTTCGGTGGGCGACCGGCCGACGTTCGTCGGGACCGCGAGTCCCGTGAGGATGCGGCGCTTGAGTCCCGCGACGCGCACCATGAAGAACTCATCGAGGTTGCTGGCGAAGATCGCCAGGAAGTTCGCGCGCTCGAGCACGGGCACGAGCGGGTCTTCGGCGAGTTCGAGAACGCGCTGGTTGAAGGCCAGCCAACTCAGTTCGCGGTCGAGGTATCTGTTCTCGGGAAGTTGCGAGTCGAACGCCTCGACGGCCTCATCAAAATCGTCGTCGTCGGCATCGCCCAGACCAGCATCCAGGATCGAGGATTCAAGCATGCTCCATCATTGCAGGGCGCAGGTGTCCAGCGGGTAAACCGGACGGCCCCGGGAGTCAGCCTTTGCGGCCGCTGCCGGTGGGAAGCTGATCGTCCTCGTACACGTTGAAGCGGTATCCCACGTTGCGGACGGTGCCGATGAGTTGTTCGAGATCGCCGAGCTTGGCGCGCAGGCGTCGCACGTGCACGTCGACGGTGCGCGTGCCACCGAAATAGTCGTAGCCCCACACTTCGCTCAGCAGCTGCTCGCGCGTGAAGACCCGGGAGGGGTGCGTGGCGAAGAAGTGCAAGAGCTGGAACTCCTTGTATGTCAGGTCGAGAGGCTTTCCGTGGACCTTCGCGGAGTACGAGGACTCGTCGATCGTGATTCCGGATGTCTGGATGCGGGTCGAGACCTGCTCCTGCGTCATCCGTCCCATTGCCAGGCGAACGCGCGCGTCGACCTCTGCGGGCCCCGCGCTGACGAGGATGACGTCATCGACACCCCAGTCGGTGCTGACGGCGGTCAGACCGCCCTCGGTCACGACCAGCATGAGCGGCGCGTCGAGACCCGTCGTATTGAGGATCTTGCAGAGGGACTTGGCACCGACGAGATCGGTTCGGGCGTCGACGAAGATGACGTCGGCGCTCGGTGCATTCACGAGTTGTGCCGGCTCGGCGGGAATCTGCCGGACGCGGTGGCTCAAGAGTTCCAGGGACGGCAGAACGGGACCGCTGCCGTGTGCGGAACTCAGGACGAGCAGTTGGGCCACGCGTTTCCTCTCGGGCGACGCCCCCAGGGTCGTCGGGGCCCATCTTACGCCGACCTGGGAATACGATGGCCCGCGGGTCCTCGCAGGCTCGCGCGGACGTCCCCGGTGAGGGAAGATGAAGGCATGTCGGCACCCGAACTCGCTCCCCGCTCGAGCGTCGGAGGTATCGCCGCGGTCTGGATCGCGGCGCTCCTCGGCGGGATCGCGGTCGCGATCTTCGTGCCGGCCCCGCACCAGGCGCAGTGGTTCGTCCTGGCGCTCGCAGCCAGCCTGCTGGTCTCTTTCGGCGTGCAGCTGGCCTATGGGCGATCCACGGGGTTCATCCGGCGCGTGGCCGCGAGTGTGCTCGGCGCCCTGCTGGCGCTCGGGGTCGTCTCGGCCGGAGTCGGCCTCGCGACGATCATTCCTGGCTAGAGTGTGAGCATGGACCTCCTCGCTCTCGAGATCTTCTTCGTGGGTCTCCTCGCACTGGCATCCCTGGCGATCGCGTTCGTTTCGGGCGTGGTGATCGTCAACCTCTATCGCGGCCAGCGCTGAGCGGCCCGATCGTGATCGATCTGCCGACAGACCTACCCGCCGACCTCGTACCGCTCTCGTGGCTGGTCGGGGTGTGGGAGGGGACCGGTGTGATCGACTATGAGGCGGCAGGTCATCGCTACGCGGGCGAGTTCGCCCATCGTGTGAGTTTCAGCCACGACGGCGGCGATTACCTCAACTACTCCGCGACCGCGTGGATGTCTTCGGGCGACGGCCCCGGGGTGCAGCTGGTCGCCGAAACGGGGTACTGGCGTCTCGCCCGCCCCCTCGGCGACGCCGATGCCGGTCCCGGTCTGCTTCCTGCTCTCTCGCCTGCGCCGCCGCGAACCGTCGACGATGTCGAGGCATTGCGCGTCGCCGAGGGCGGCTTCGAGATCGAGGCCGCGATCGTCCACTCGGACGGTATCTCCGAGCTGTACCTGGGACATGTGACAGGACCACGGATCGATCTTGCGACGGATGCCGTGGTGCGCCCCTCGGGGGCGAAGCATTACGCCGCCGCGACGCGGTTGTACGGCCTCGTGGACGGCCACCTGCTCTGGGCGTGGGATATCGCCGCTCTCGGCACCGAACTACGCAGCCACGCGTCCGCACGTCTCGCGAAGGCCGATTGATGACCTCTGCGTTCGCCGCGCTCCCGGGCGCCGTCACCGACGAGTCGGCCGCCGCCGAATCAGGCGGAGCGCCACTGCACTTCGGCACCTTCCTGCGTGAGCAGCGACTGCTCGCCGAGGGCCGCGCGATCGTCCACCTCGGCGACCGTGTCGTCCTGTCGGTGACGGGGGCCGACCGGCTGACCTGGCTCGACTCGATCACCTCGCAGCACCTGGCGCGCCTCGAGCCGGGCCGCGCGACCGAGCTGCTCATCCTTGATCCGCACGGGCATGTGGAGCATGCGGCATCCGTCCTGGACGACGGCGTGACCACGTGGCTCATGGCCGATTCCGCCAGCGCCGAAGCGCTCGCAACCTGGCTGAAGAGAATGGTGTTCCGCGCGCAGGTCGTCGTGACCCGCGAAGCCGATCTGACCGTGCTCGGCTCGTTCGGTGGTGGTACGGCCGAGGCCCTGATCACGCCCCGCGTGCACGCGCCCGCGGGTGTGTCGCTCGTGTGGATCGACCCGTGGTCGCACGTCGCCGTAGGAGGACACCAGTACGCCGCGGGCCCGCATCCCGGTGCCGACTGGAACTGGCGCCAAACAATCGTGACGACGGATGCTGCCGCTGACATCGCCGCCGCGATCCGCCGCTCCGCGGACGTCGATGCCGCCGGGTTGATCGCCGCCGAAGCGCTCCGCATCGCGGCGTGGCGACCCCGCCGCGCGAACGAGGTCGATGAGCGGACGCTGCCGCACGAACTCGACTGGTTGCGCTCGGCCGTACATCTCGACAAGGGCTGTTATCGAGGGCAGGAAACCGTCGCGAAGGTCCACAACCTCGGCCATCCGCCGCGCCGTCTGGTGTTCTTGCACCTCGACGGCAGCGATGCGGTCCTGCCCGAGCCGGGTGCGCCCGTTTCGCTGGCCGGCACCGAGGTCGGCCGCGTCACATCGGCGGCCCTCCATCACGAGCTCGGCCCGATCGCGCTCGCCGTTGTCAAGCGCACCCTGCCGATCGACGCGACTCTGACGGTCGCGGCGGGCGACGAGACCGTCATTGCGGCGCAGGAGGTCATCGTCCCGCCGGGAGCGGGAGCCGAGGCATCCGTCCCGCGCCTGCCGCGGCTTTCGGCGCGCGCCCGCGCGTGACCGACGGCCCCGGTCGTTCCGGTTCGGGCGTCCCGGAGCCTGAGCCGCTCCCGCCCATCACGACCGCCATACCCGTGCGGTTGCGTGATCGCTTCGATCCGCGACCGGGCGCACGCCGCGTCCAGAACTCGGCGTTGCCGATCATCCAGATCGTCGTCGCGGCGACCGCCGCGTACGCGTTCGCCTATTTCGTCGTCGGGCATCAGACCCCGCTGCTCGCCGGGACGGTGACCGTCGCGAGCCTGGGACTCGTGCGCGATGCCCGCCCGCGCCGGGTTCTCGAGACGGTCATCGGGATGATCCTCGGCATTCTGATCGCCGAGGTCCTGCTGCTTGTCGCGGGACGGGGATGGTGGCAGGTGGGACTCGCCCTGGCACTTACCCTCGTGGTGGCACGATTCCTCTCGCCCCAGGCGAGTTTCGCGATCGCCGCCGCGATCCAGTCGCTCATCGTGCTGATCATCCCCGCCTCGACGAGCGTGCCGTTCTCGCGCATGCTCGACGGCGTCGTCGGGGGAGTGGCAGCCCTGTTGGCGACCGCGTTGATCCCGCGCAGTCCGCGTGGGGAAGCGCGCCGGGATACTGCGACGCTGTTCCGCGCGTTCGACGGCGCCGTGATGAGCCTTGCGGTCGCGCTGCGCCAGGGCGACCGGGCCCGTGCCGAACGCGGGCTGCAGAAGGCGCGCGCGCTCGATCCTCTCGTTCGGGCGTGGCGCGAGACCCTCGATTCATCCGTGGCCATCGCACGCATCTCGCCGTGGCTGTGGACCAGCCGGGAAGAGTTGGCGCGCGCCGAGCGCGTGCTGGCCGCCATGGACCTTGCGACCCGCAACCTGCGTGTCGTCGCGCGACGGACGGCATACCTCGTGGACGACGGTATCCCGCGTCCCGTCGCCGCAGATCTTGTGCTCTCCCTCGGCCGCGGGGCATCGCTCGTCGAGCAATCGCTGGCGGATATCTCACTCGAGCCCGTTGCTCAAGAGGCCCTCACCGGCATCGCGCACCATCTCGATCCCACCGAAGTTGTGCCGGGCGCAGGCTTCGGCGATCAGAACCTCATCGCGGCACTGCGTCCGTTCGTCGTCGATCTTCTGATCGGCGCGGGTATGCCCGCCGATCAGGCACGGGCCGCGATCCCGCGTCTCTGACCTCGCCGATCTGATCTCGCAGATCTGACCTCGCCGATCAGCCGGGGGCGACGGCCGACCACGGCAGGGTCAGTTCCCCCAGCCGCCAACGGGTGCGTCCGCCGAGCACCGGCACACCTGTTGCTCGGAGCGCCTCGACCGCGGCTACCCAGCGTTGCTGAGCGCTGAAGACGCCCAGGGGAGCGGCACGGGTCCACGCCGTGTCGAGCGCAGACAGCACGGCGTGTATGCGCTCGCCGGGGACATTGCGGTGGATGAGCGCCTTCGGGAGCCGCTCGGCGACGATCGAGGGCAGATCGAGGTCGGCGAGCCGCAGCGCGATGGTCAACCGGACAGGCTCGCCGCCTGGATCGACATCGACCCAGGAACAGACACGACCGACCTCGTCGCAGGTGCCTTCGATGAGCGCACCCGTGGGTTGGAGCCGAGCGGATGTCAGGCCCCAGGCATCCGGGACCTGCCCTTCTTCGTACTGGCGCAGCACGTTCATCGCGCGAACGAGGGCGGGTCTGCGTCCGCCGGGGAGGGGGACTTCGAAGCCGCCGGGCTCGAACCGGACCCTTGCGTCAGGGGCGAACGGTGTCGTACCCGCGCGCACCGCCGCGAGCTGTTCACGCGCACGCGCCACGCGCTCGGGATCGATCTCGACGCCGATGACCTCGACATCGGGGCGGAAGCGCGCCAGACGCGTCCAGAGTTCCAGCGCCGTGACGGCGCTCGCTCCGAATCCCAGATCCACGACGAGCGGATCATCGGTCCGGCGGAGCGCCGGCAGTCCCGCAAGATATCGGTCGTTGCGTCGCAGCCTGTTCGTGCCCGTCGTCCCGCGTGTCGCCTGCCCGACGGGGCGACCCGCGGAAGGACGGCGTGCGGGCGGGTGCTGCGCGGTCATCCCTCCATGATGTCGGGAATGCCTCCATGAAGTCGGGAATGCCTCCACGAAGCAGGGAATGGGCTTCACCTGGCGTCGATATCATGGGCGCATGACCGAGCCTTATACGTTGATCCTGCTCCGCCACGGCCAGAGCGAGTGGAACGAGCTGAACCTCTTCACCGGTTGGGTCGATGTGCGCCTGACAGAACTCGGCAAGGCCGAGGCCAAGCGCGGCGGCGAGCTCCTCGCCGAAGCGGGACTGCTGCCCGACGTGCTGCACACGTCGGTGCTCAGCCGTGCGATTCAGACCGCCAACATCGCGCTCGATGCGGCCGATCGGCTGTGGATTCCCGTGACCCGCACCTGGCGCCTCAACGAGCGTCACTACGGCGCACTGCAGGGCAAAGACAAGGCGCAGACCCTCGCCGAATTCGGCCCGGAGCAGTTCATGCTGTGGCGTCGCTCATTCGATGTGCCGCCGCCCGAGATCGCCGACGACGACGAGTTCAGCCAGGTTTCAGACCCGCGCTACATCGGCATCGACGGTGAGATCCCGCGCACCGAATCGCTCAAGCTCGTGATCGACCGCATGCTCCCGTACTGGGAGAGCGGCATCGTTCCCGACCTGCGCGCCGGCAAGACCGTGCTCGTCACGGCACACGGTAACTCGCTGCGCGGGCTCGTGAAGCACCTCGAGGGCATCAGCGACGACGACATCTCGGAGCTCAACATCCCGACCGGCATTCCGCTCGTCTACCGCCTCGGCGAAGACCTGCTGCCCCTCGGACCGGGCGAGTACCTCGACCCCGACGCCGCCGCGGCCGGAGCCGCTGCCGTCGCCGCGCAGGGCAAGAAGTAACCGAACCCGCGAAACGAAGAAGGGACCGGATGCCGAGGCATCCGGTCCCTTCTTCGGTGTCGAAGCTAGGCGACGGTGACGCCCGTAGCGTCCGACCAGTCGCCCGTTGCGAGATAGACGACCTTCTTCGCAACCGACTCGGCGTGGTCGCCGAAACGCTCGTGGTAGCGGCTCGCGAGGGTCGCATCGACCGTCGCCATGGCCTCGCCCTGCCAGTTCTCGCCGAGCACCTTCTCGAAGACCGAGACGTGCAGGTCGTCGAGCTGGTCATCGAGGTTGCGGATCTCTTCAGCGACCGCGATGTCCTGCGTGCGCAGGAGGTCGGTGAGCTTCCGAGCCATCTGCACGTCGATCTGTCCCATGCTCGTGAAGGTGCTCTTCAGGCCTTTGGGGATCGCGCGCTCGGGGAAGCGGTAGCGGGTCAGCTGAGCGATGTGCTCGGCGATGTCGCCCATGCGCTCGAGCGACGCAGACATCCGCAGCGCGCTCACGACGATGCGCAGGTCGCGAGCGACCGGCTGCTGGCGGGCGAGGATCTCGATGGCGAGCTCGTCGAGAGCCACGGCCTTGTCGTCGATGATGCTGTCGGCGTCGATGACCTCTTCGGCGAGCGAAACGTCGCTCGAGCCGAACGCCTGCGTGGCCTTCTCGATCGCGATGGCGACGAGCTCGGAGATCTCGACGAGGCGTCCCTGGACGTCCTCGAGGGACTGATGGAAGACTTCGCGCACGGTGCTGGTCCCTTTCCCGGTCGGTCGGACACGGCGCCCGCGACCTCCGCGATCATCTCCGCCGAAGGTTAACGGATGGTGCCGCTCGGGTGAATAGTACCCGGGCCGACACCGTGCCTCTGCGGCTCCGGTCGGCCGTTCGCGGCGCGTGACCCTACGCTGGGTCTCATGGACCCGGTGCAGATCGCGCTCCTCGCGTTACTGGCGGGAGCGGTGATAGGTCTCGGAGTATCGACTCTCGTCTTCGCAGCGTTGCGGGCGGCGGAGCGTGCCGAGGCCGAGGCGGCCGTGAGCGTACCCTCCGGTGTGTTGCAGGTGCTCGACGCCATGGAAGGTGCCGCATCCGTCGTGGATGCCTCGCTGACCGTCGTTGCGGCATCACCCGCGGCGCCGGGGTTCGGCATGTCGGCGGGTGAGGTGATCAGTGTCGAAGACCTGCGCGTTCTCGTCCGTGCGACGCGGACATCCGGTGGGGCGGAGAGCGCGCGCTTCCGCATGCGACGAGCCGCGGGCGGTACCGCGTTGCTCGCGACCGAGGGGCGGCTGGTGTCGGCGAGGGCGGCGTCGCTCGACGGTACCCACGTCCTGCTCGTCGTCGATGACGTCACCGAGCAGGAACGCCTCGAGCAGATGCGGTACGACTTCGTCGCGAACACGAGCCACGAGCTCAAGACGCCCGTGGGTGCCGTGAGCCTCCTCGCCGAGGCGATCGAATCCGCCGCCGACGACCCGCCGCAGGTACGCGCGTTCGCGGTGCGACTGCAGGCCGAAGCGGCCCGCTTGTCTCGCCTGACGAGTCGCATCATGGATCTGTCCCGACTGCAAGCCGCGGACGAGCTGCCGGAACCGCGCGACGTTTCGATCGACGAGGTTGTCGCGGCATCCGTCGAGTCGAACGCCGTGCAGGCGGATTCGGTCGGTGTAGAACTGCTGCGCGGCGGCGACCGGGGCGCGATCGTCCGGGGTGACCCGACGATGTTGATCGAGGCTGTCAGCAACCTGATCGCCAACGCGGTCGCGTATTCCCCGAAGGGGGGACGCGTCGGCGTCGGCGTGCGCGTGGAAGACAAGGTCGTCGAGATCGCCGTCACCGATCAGGGAATCGGGATCGTCGAGGCCGATCAGCAGCGCATCTTCGAGCGCTTCTACCGTGCCGACGGAGCGCGCTCTCGTCGCACGGGCGGCACGGGCCTGGGTCTCGCCATCGTCAAGCACGCCGTGCAGCGACATGGCGGGGAAGTCCGCGTGTGGTCGCAGCCGGGACGCGGCTCGACGTTCACCATCCGTCTGCCGCGCGCGTCGGCTCCCGAAGAGAACGAGAAGCCTCGCCGTCGCCGCAAAGCGGGCGAGTCGAGCAATCGTCGCAAGGCGAACGACACCACGAAGAAACGCCGAAGCGCCGTGAGCGCCGAACGCGCCCCTGAGGGAGAGAAGAAGACATGACCCGGGTCCTCATCGTCGAAGACGAACCCGATCTGGCCGAACCATTGGCCTACCTGCTGCGCCGCGAGGGGTATGAAGTCGAGATCGCGGAAGACGGCCCCGCGGCCGTTGCCGCATTCGAAGAGCGCGGATGCGACATCGTCCTGCTCGATCTCATGCTGCCCGGAATGTCGGGGACCGAGGTGTGCCGACGCATCCGTCAGACATCGGCGGTACCGATCGTCATGGTCACGGCGAAGGACTCGGAAGTGGACATCGTCGTGGGACTGGAGCTCGGGGCAGACGATTACGTCACGAAGCCGTACTCCGCGCGCGAGCTGCTCGCCCGGATGCGAGCGGTTCTTCGTCGCACCGCCGAGCCCGACGTGGATCTCGACGAGCATGTCCTGACCGGTGGTCGTGTGACCCTCGACATCGACCGCCACAGCGTCGCGGTGGATGGCTCGGAGATCAGCATGCCGCTGAAAGAATTCGAGCTTCTCGAAGTGCTCATGCGTAACGCCGGCCGCGTACTGACCCGCGGTCAGCTGATCGACCGTGTATGGGGGAGCGACTACTTCGGCGACACCAAGACGCTCGACGTGCACATCAAGCGCATCCGTTCACGCATCGAGAAGACGCCGAGTGAACCGACGATGCTCGTGACCGTGCGCGGTCTCGGCTACCGATTCGAGTCGGAGTAACGAGCGCTCAGGGAACGGGCGCTCAGGGAAAGGGCGCTCAGGGAACGAAGGGTGTGAGGTAGTCGGTCTCGCCCGTGAGGATCGGTACCTCGACGAGGGATCCCTCGGCGTCGCCGGCCTGGAAGTAGACGGGCATGGTCGCGCCCGGCATCGTGTCGATGTCGGGGAACGGCAGCGGGTCGTTCGCGCCGTCCATGCCGAGGCTGATCGCCTCGCTCGCGTCTAGGTGCGCGGGTCAGAATCGGGTGGCGTGGCGCGCGGCGTTGACTCTGGCATCGCGCGCTGACGGTCGCGAACGGGAACGGGCGGGCCGTTGCGGTGTGAGAGCGTGCGGGATCGCACGGCGAGGGGCTCGTGGCGACTGTCGGTGCGTGCTGTGACGCCCAGGGACCCCTGGGGAGGCCTATGCGGGCGCCAGCCCGGCGGCTGTAGCGACGCGGAGCTTGCGGAGGTTGTGGCAGATCGTGTGGAGTAGCCATTCGCCTTGGGCGCCGGCGAGTCCGCGTAGCCGGAGCTGTCCGGCGTTTTGCCGGGTCTTCATCTGCCCGAACGCGGGTTCAACGATGGCTTTGCGGCGCGCGTAGTCGGTGCGGCCCTGCTCGGTGCGCAGCGCGTGCGCCATCCGCTCCCGCCGGCTCGCGTCCTCTGGGGCCGGGTCCGGGGCGCCGGCGGTAGGGAAGCTCTCGCCGTGACGTTGCCGTCCCGTCGCGATCAACACCTGTGCGTCCAGATCGTCGGCGGCTTCGAGGTTGGCTTCCGAGCAGTAGCCCGCGTCAGCGAGGACGACCTCTGGGGAACGCTCGATTCCTGCCGCGTCGAGGTTCCGTAGGGTCTGCTCGGCCATCGGGACGAACTGCTGGATATCGGTGGCCTGCTGGGTGACCTCGGCGCTCAACACGATCTGGTGGCCCTCATCGACAACGGCCTGCGCGTTGAACGCGTAATCGAAGCCGCGGACCGTCTTCATCATCCGCGCCTCAGGATCGGTGAAATTGCGTTGCGCTTTCGGCTTCGGCGCCGCCGTGTCCACCGCAGTCGCGACGGCCGCGTCGGCCTGCTCAGGGGGCTGACCGGCGGCGTCGGCCTTCTTCCGCGCCACGGCTGCCGCCTTCTCGGCGGCGTCGGCCTCGATCGCGTCCTTCGCGGCACGTAGTTTTGCCAGGCGCCCCTCACGGCGGGCCAGCTCCGGGGCGACCTCGTCCCCGCGCCGGTCCTGGCCGAACTGCTGATCCTCGGCCTCATCGACCGCCTCCGCCTCGGCGAGCAGCGCAGCGACCTCGGCTTGGAGCTGATCGATCTTCGGCACGATCCGGTCATAGCTCATCGCCTTATGCCGCGACGCGTTCGCAGCCAGCTTCGTGCCATCCAGCGCGACCCGCCCCAACCGCACCAGCCCCGCCTCCGCGCAGACCCGCAGCACCTGCAGGAACAACCCCGGCAGGGCATCCAGGTGACGCCGACGAAACCGGGCCAGCGACCGGTAGTCGGGCGCCTGGTTGCCCGACAGCCACCGGAAGGCGATATCGCGCTTGCAGCGCCGCTCCAACTCACGAGACGAGGTCACGCCCGTCGCGTACGCGAACAGCAGCAGCTTCAACATCATCCGCGGGTCATACGGAGGCGCACCCGAGGCGGACGCGTACGACGCGTAGACCGGCGTCAGATCCAAGAGCTCTTCGACGACCTCGGAGATGAACCGGGCCTCATCATCCTCGTCCAGCCAGTCATCCAGACTCGGCGGGAGCAGGAAACACTGCCCCTGGTCATACCCACGGAACGTCTTGCCCGCACCCGCCGGTGCAGCCGATCCCGGCGCCCGCGCCTCACCCGGCTCGACCTCGAACAGACCCTCCAGGCTGGCAGTCACCGTCATGAATCGATTCTCCCAGCACCCCGCGCTATCCACCGGATTCACCCCGGCGCGTTAACGGAAGGATCTGACCCACGCACCTAGTCGCACCGTGAGTTCCGTCTTGGCGGAGCCCTCGCCGTACTCGACCCGAAGCGTCACGGGGTCGGTGCTCTCGTTCACGAAGGCGGCGAGGAAGTTCCCGTCGATTCCGTCATCCGAGACGATGAGCGCGTTGCGCACGGCGACATCGCCGGTGTGTGCGCTGACGCCGTCTGCCGGCGCATAGGGGATGAGCGTCGCCTGCGGCGAGATCAGCGTGCAGCCGGAAGTTCCCACCAGAACGGCGGCCACCAGGGCCAGAGACGCGAGCCGACGGGATTTCACGGGTCCTCCAGGGAGATCGCAGACGTTGCAATCTCATTCTAGGGGGGTGCGCTTGACCGCGGCTGCCCGCCGTGCACGGCGAACCTTAGCGTATGGCGCCTGTGGTATTCTGTAGGTTGCCGAAAGGACATAACTGCATGCTTTTTGAGGTTGGCGAAACGGTCGTTTACCCGCACCACGGGGCCGCGACGATCATCGAAGTCAAAGACCGGGTCATCAAGGGCGAGACCAAGAAATACCTGAAGCTCAACGTCACTCAGGGTGATCTCGTCATCGAGGTACCCGCAGAGAATGTCGACTTGGTCGGCGTCCGCGACGTCATCGGCAAAGAGGGTCTCGATCGGGTATTCGAGGTGCTGCGCGCACCGTTCACGGAAGAGCCCACGAACTGGTCCCGCCGGTACAAGGCGAACCTCGAGAAGCTCGCTTCCGGCGATGTCATCAAGGTCAGCGAGGTTGTTCGCGATCTGTGGCGTCGTGACCAGGACCGCGGTCTCTCCGCGGGTGAGAAGCGGATGCTCGCCAAGGCGCGGCAGATCCTCATCTCCGAGCTCGCGTTGGCCGAGAAGACCGATGAAGAGCGTGCGGGCGTCGTGCTCGACGAGGTCCTCGCAAGCTAGGCTCCCGGCGTGAGCATCACGCCCTCCCCTCGCATCGGAATCATCGTCGTCGCGGGTGGTTCGGGCACGCGCCTTGGCGCGGGAACACCGAAAGCCTTCGTCGGCATCGATGGACACTCGATGCTTCGGCATGCTCTGCGGGGTGTGCTCGCCGCGGGACCCGCGCAGGTCGTGATCGTCGCGCCCGCCGGACGTGAGGGTGATGCCCTCACCGAGGCTCTGGCCGCCTCGGAAGAGGCTCCCGCACTCGAGAGCGGTCGTCGACGTGATCTAATCTCCGTCGTCACCGGGGGCGAAACCCGGCAGCGCTCGGTCGCCGCGGGTCTGGCTGCACTCTGGGCCGACGTCGAGGTCGTGCTGGTGCATGACGCTGCACGGGCACTCACCCCGCCCGCCGTATTCGAGCGAGTCGTCGAGGCGGTCGACCGTACCGGGTCGGGCATCGTTCCGACCCTTCCGGTGATCGACACCATCAAGCGGGTCGGGGGAGAGGTCGTGCTGGAGGCCGTCGACCGTGCTGATCTCGCGGCCGCGCAGACCCCGCAAGGCTTCCCGCGCGGGATACTCGTCGCGTCGTATGCGAGCGCCGAGCAGGACTACACGGACGACACGGCGCTCGTGGCCGCGGCGGGGCATCCGATCGTCACCGTGCCGGGTGATGCCCTCTCGTTCAAGATCACGACGCCGGCCGACATGGACCGCGCGCGCGGGCTCATCGTGCCCCTCGCGCCGGCTCACGCACGGTTCGAAACCGGCGGGCGTGGGCCGCGGGTGGGGGTCGGCACCGACGTTCACGCGTTCGCGGGAGTCGACGGCGCCGGGGAGCCTGCCGCCGAGCTGTGGCTCGCGGGGCTGCATTGGCCGGGCGAGCCGGGACTGGCGGGGCACTCGGATGGCGACGCCGTCGCACACGCGATCGTCGACGCGCTCCTCTCTGCCGCTGGGCTGGGCGACATCGGCACGCACTTCGGTGTGGACCGCCCCGAGTTCGCGGGCGCGCACGCGGGTGCGTTCTTGACGAGGACGCGAGAGCTCCTCGGCAACGCGGGTTGGGCTGTCGGAAACGTCTCCGTTCAGTTCCAGGCCAACCGGCCGCGATTCTCGGCACGTCGCGCCGAGGCGGAAGCGGTGTTGTCCGAGGCTCTCGGTGCTCCGGTCTCGATCGCCGCGACGACGACGGACGGACTGGGGTTCACCGGCCGCGGTGAGGGCGTGGCGGCCTTCGCTGTTGCCCTGGTCGTTCCCGCCTGAATTTCACGCCTCCACGGCGAAGGGCTTCGGGTCTCGGGGCGCGCGTGAGCCCCATGCCAGTGTGACGAGGCCGACGGCGAGCACCAGGAGCCCCGCCACGGCGAGAACGCTCAGCTGCTCGCCGAGGACGCTCACCCCCAGGATGCTCGCGGTCAGTGGCTCGCCGAGGGTCAGTGTCGCCGCGGTCGCGGCCGTCAGCCCGTTCAGGCCCCAGGTGAACAGCACGTAGGCGACGGATATCGTTCCGATGCCGAGCCATACGGCCATCACCACTCCCGCGGGCTCCCGGAGCCACGAGAGGTCGACAAAGGGCAGCACGCAGGCGGAGAGCACGGCGGAGCCCGCGCCCATCGCGCCGACCACGGTGAAAGGGTCCCACCCGCCGTCCAGCAGTCGTCGCTGCGCATTGGCGATGACGGCGAAGGTTGCGCCCGCGCCAACCGAGCCGAGGAATCCGAGGGGGTCCGTGCCGCCGGTTCCCGCGGCATCCGTCCCGCCGCCCATTCCCAGCAGGGCGACACCGACGGTGGAGAGTGCCGTGGCGAGCAGCCAGGCGCCGCTCGGACGGCGGCGCGTCAGCGACCACTCGAGTACACCGGCCAGGATCGGCGCCGAGCCGAGCGCGATGACCGTGCCCACCGCGACGCCGTTGCGGGCGGTGCCCAGGAAGAACAGCGGCTGGTAGAGCGCGAGGCACAGGCCCGTGAGCGCCATGAGAGCGAGCGGCGCTGCCGTGAGGCGGGGGCGCGGTGGGACCGTGCCGCGGCGGTGGGCACGCCGGGCGAGCAGGAACGCGATCACTGCGAGGCCGGTACCACCGAGCACAAGGCGCACCACTCCGATCGAGAGGGGGGTGGTGTTGTCGGGGCCGAGCGCCTGCGAGGTACCGGTCGTGCCGAAGAGGACGGCCGCGGCGAGCACGGCGAGGACAGGAAGCACCCTCCAGTTCTACCCGGTCGGCGTGGGGGCGTCGAACTGTCGCAAACCGCTGCATCCGCTCGCCAGATCGAGCGTTTCGTGACAGCTCGATGCGCCGAACCCCCGCCGGTAGGGTAGATGAGTGACTCTCCGGCTCCATGACACGAAGGCGCAGCAACTGCGCGACTTCGTGCCGAGCGAACCCGGACGCGTGTCGATGTACGTCTGCGGCCCGACCGTGCAGTCCGGCCCGCACCTCGGGCACCTGCGCGGCGCGCTCGCGTTCGACGTGCTGCGCGGATGGCTCGAGCACCGCGTCGGCCCCGTGACGTACGTCAGAAATGTCACGGATATCGACGACAAGGTGCTCGCGAATGCGACGCCCGACGAGTCCTGGTGGGCGCTCGCCTACCGCATGGAGCGCGCCTTCGACGACGCGTATTCCGCGATCGGCATTCGTCCTCCGACGTATGAACCGCGCGCGACGGCGTCGATTCCGCAGATGCAGGAACTGATCGCGCGGCTGATCGACGAGGGGCACGCGTACGCCGCGGAGGGCGACGTCTACTTCGATGTTCGTTCGTGGCCCGAGTACGGCACGCTCACGCGTCAGTCGCTCGACGCTATGGAGGCCGCGGCCGACGCCGACCCGCGGGGCAAGCGCGATGCGCATGATTTCGCGCTGTGGAAGGGCGCGAAGGCGGACGAACCCGCCAGCGCGATCTGGGATTCACCGTGGGGCGCCGGCCGGCCGGGTTGGCACATCGAGTGCTCGGCGATGTCGCGCCGCTACCTCGGTCCCGAGTTCGACATCCATGGCGGCGGCCTCGACCTGCGCTTCCCGCACCACGAGAACGAGCTCGCGCAGTCTTCGGCCGCGGGCGACGCGTTCGCGCGGTACTGGGTACACAACGGGCTCGTCACCGTCGACGGCCAGAAGATGTCAAAGTCGCTCGGCAACTTCGTGCTCGCCGAGGACATCCTGCGCGCCTACGATCCGCTTGTCGTCCGTTACGCACTCGTGTCGGCGCACTATCGTTCCAGCCTCGACATCACGGAATCTTCCTTCGCGGAGGCCGCGTCGGCCCTCGAGCGACTGCGTACGTTCCTGGTCCGGCTCGGACGTGCCCGCGATGGGGAGTACGGATGGTTCGCCACCGACCTGCCCGACGCCTTCGTCGCCGCGATGGACGATGACCTGGGTGTTCCCGAAGCACTCGCCGTGCTGCACGAGACCGTGCGCGCGGGGAACGCGGCGCTCGACGCGGGAGATGTGGATACCGCGACAACCGCGGCGATTCACGTGCACACGATGGCCGGGATCCTCGGGATCGACCCCATGTCCGAGCGCTTGCGCGGGCATTCGGACGGCGCAGAGGCCCGCGCATTGCATACTCTGGTCACGAGCCTGATCGACCAGCGTGCGCGTGCGCGCGCCGGCAAGGACTGGGCCGCGGCAGACCGGATCCGCGACGCCGTCGCGGCGGCCGGCATCACTTTAGAAGACACCTCAGACGGCACGCATTGGAGCATCGATGGCTAAGCCAGGACGGCCCGGCGCGAGCAGGGGCAAAAAGGGCCCGACAAAGGGCACGGGCGGAAAGAACAAGCGTTCACTCGAAGGTCGTGGGCCGACGCCCAAGGCCGAGGATCGCGCGTGGCACCCCGCGGGTAAGCGCAAGGCCGCGGCCGAGCGCTTCGCTGCCGCGGGCGGCAAGGGGCGCCCCAGCTCGAACCCGAACTCGGGCCGCGCACCCCGCGCGAAGAAGGACGAAGAGACCGAGGTCGTCACCGGTCGCAACTCGGTGCTCGAGGCGCTCCGGGCGAAGATCCCCGCGACGGCCTTCTACATCGCGCAGCGCGTCGAGATGGACGACCGCGTGAAAGAGATGCTTTCGCTCGCGACGAACCGCGAGATCCCCGTGCTCGAGGTCACCCGCCCGGAGCTTGACCGCATGGCCGGCTTTGATGGCGTGCACCAGGGTGTCGCGCTCAAGGTTCCGCCGTACGAGTACGGACACCCTCAGGACCTGCTCGAGAAGGTCATCGACGCCGGCAAGCTGCCGCTTTTCGTCGCCCTCGACGGCATCACCGATCCCCGCAACCTCGGCGCGATCATCCGCTCGACCGCGGCGTTCGGCGGTCACGGCATCATCCTGCCGCAGCGTCGTTCGGCGAGCGTGAACAGCGCGGCGTGGAAGACCAGCGCGGGAGCGGCGGCGCGTACGCCCGTCGTGGTCGCACCGAACCTCACCTCGACCCTGAAGGACTTCAAACGCCAGGGCGTCTTCGTGCTCGGGCTCGACGGCGATGGCGATGTGTCGCTGCCCGCACTCGAGCTCGCCGACCGGCCGATCGTGATCGTCGTCGGCAGCGAGGGCAAGGGCCTGTCGCGGCTGGTGGCCGAAACATGCGACCAGATCGTGTCGATCCCCATCTCGGCCAGCACCGAATCGCTGAACGCCGGCATCGCGGCATCCGTCGCCCTGTATCAGGTGTCGACGCTGCGCGCGTCGGTCGGAGACTGAAGCACCCGCCTAGCCGCACGCGAAAGGATCACGGATGTCTCGCATCGCCGTCATCGGAGGAACCGGCTACGCCGGTAGTCACATCGTCGCCGAGGCGGTGGATCGCGGGCACACCGTGCTCTCTGTCGCCCGCACCGCGCCGTCCGAGCGCGTCACGGGTGTGACCTACATCGAGGGAACGCTGATGGACGTCCCGGGCCTCGTCGCCGAGATCCAGGGTGCCGAGGTCGTCGTCGTGTCGGTTCCCGCGCGGGGCGAGATGGCAGGACTCCTTCGTCCCGCCGTCGCCGAGCTCGTCGCAACCCTGCAGCCGGGAACACGGATCGGCGTGATCGGCGGGGCGGGCGGAAGCCTCTCCGCACCGGGCGGCCCCCGGGTCATCGATCTGCCGAGCTTCAACGACGAGTACAAGCCCGAGGCGTTCGAGGCGATCGGCATCCTCGAGGACTTGCAGGCCGGGGATCCGTCGATCGATTTCTTCTACGTCCACCCGGCGGGCGGGTTCGGAGCATGGAACCCGGGTGAGCGGACCGGGTCGTACCGTGACGGCGGCGATGTCATCGTGACCGACGCCGACGGGGAGTCGTTCATCTCGGGCGCCGACCTGGGCGTCGCGGTGCTCGATGAGATCGAGTCGCCGAAGCACTCGCGCGAGCGCTTCACGGTCGGGTACTGACTACTAGACGAGGTCGCGCCAGTCGACGGCGTCTGCCTCGGCGTCCGGCTCGATGGGCGCATCCTCGGGGATGACCGAGAGCGCCAGCGTCTCAGTTGGCGGGCCCATGATCGTGGCCTCGTCCCGGCGGTGACGCAGGACATCGTTGACGTACGACGTCAGGGCCTCGGCGAGCGGAACGGATGACCCCCGCTCCTGCGACATGTACCACCTGTGCTCCAGCACCTGGTGGAACACCTCGGCGGGCTCGAGCTTGGCGCGGAGGTCGTAGGGGATGGCCTTGACGACGGGTTCGAAGACGCGCGTCAGCCACTCGTGGGCGACCATTTCTTCGTCGACGCCGAGACGGGAGACGCGGGCGCGGAACTCGTCGAGGTCGTTCAGCAGGCGCCGTGCCTGGTTCTCTTCGACGTCGAGCCCGGTGAGCCGGATCAGGCGGCGCTGGTGGTGCCCGGCGTCGACGACCTTCGGTTGGATCGAAACGCGCGTGCCGTCGGGCGCGGCCTGGATGGACATCTCGCCAATGTCGAACCCGAGAGCATTCAGGCGCTGCACGCGTTCGGTGAGGCGCCACGACTCTGCCGACGAGAAGCTCTCTTGGTCCGTGAGTGCCGCCCACAGCGAGTGGTAGGACGAGAGGATGCCGTCGGCGATCTCGACCGCGTCGACACCGCCCTCGAGCCGCCCGCCCGCCTCGAGGTCCATGATCTCGCCGGCGATGTTGGTGCGCGCGACGTCGAGATCGTGCTCCCGCTGACCGAGGGTCAGGCCGCTCTCGTGCAGTTCACCGGTCTCGGCGTCGACGAGGTACGCGGCGAAGGCGCCCGCGTCGCGCCGGAAGAGCGTGTTGGAGAGCGACACGTCACCCCAGAAGAAGCCGACGTTGTGCAGGCGCACCAGCAGCACCGCGAGCGCATCGACCAAGCGTGTGGCGGTGTCGGGCCGTAGCACCTGGGTGAACAGGGCGCGGTAGGGGAGCGAGAACTTGAGGTGCGCGGTCACCAGGGCTGCCGGGAGCGGCTCGCCCGAGGCATCCTTGCGTCCCGCGATGACCGCGACGCGGTCGACGCACGGCACGTCGAGTCGGTGCAGGTTGCCGAGCATCTCGTACTCACGCCGCGCCATCTCGGCCGTCGTCTCTTTCACGGCCACGACGCGGCCGGACAGATTCGCGAATCGCACCAGGTGGCGCGACAGACCCTTGGGGAGCGAGACGATCGTGCTGCTCGGCCACTCGGCGAGCGGCACCGACCACGGCAGGGTCAGCAAGCCCGGGTCGACCTCGCTCGCGGTGATGCTGAGGGCATCGCTCACGGTTCCTCCTCGGTCGGTTTCGGGTGCGGGCGCGGAAAAATGCGTGCGGCGCGGGCCCCCGAAGAGGACCCGCGCCGCACGAGGGACTTACGCCGAGACGACGGGCTTGTCGGTGAGGCGCTCGCCGGACGTGACGTCGAAGACGTGCATGTGTCCGGGGATCGGGGCCAGGGTGACCGTCTCGCCCGCGTTGGGGTGACGACGGCCGTCGACGCGCGCGACGAGGTCGGTGCGCTTGCCGTTGATCTCGGTGTGGCCGTACAGGTAGCCGTCGGCGCCGAGCTCTTCGACCAGGTCGACGACGACGTTCAGACCCTTGCCGTCGGCCGGGCTGAGCACGACATCCTCGGGACGAATACCGATCGTGACCTCGCTGCCGTGCGCGCGGCTGAGGGTGTCGGCTTCGATTCCGACGACCGCGCTGCCGAACTGCACGCCACCCTCGACGAGCGGAACCGTGAACAGGTTCATGGCCGGCGAGCCGATGAAGCCGGCGACGAAGACGTTCTTCGGCTTCTCGTACAGGTCACGGGGCGTGCCGACCTGCTGCAGGATGCCGTCCTTCAGCACGGCGATGCGGTCACCCATGGTGAGGGCCTCGGTCTGGTCGTGCGTGACGTAGACCGTGGTGACGCCGAGACGACGCTGCAGCGACGCGATCTGCGTGCGGGTCTGGACGCGGAGCTTGGCGTCGAGGTTCGACAGCGGCTCGTCCATGAGGAACACCTGGGGCTGGCGGACGATGGCGCGACCCATCGCGACGCGCTGACGCTGACCACCCGAGAGGGCCTTGGGCTTGCGGGTCAGGTACTGCTCGAGGTCGAGCAGCTTGGCGGCTTCGAGCACGCGAGCGGCCCGCTCGTCCTTGCCGACGCCGGCGATCTTCAGGGCGAAGCCCATGTTCTCGGCCACCGTCATGTGCGGGTAGAGGGCGTAGTTCTGGAAGACCATCGCGATGTCGCGATCCTTCGGCGGAACATCGGTGACGTCGCGGTCGCCGATGAGGATGCGACCCGAGTTGACCTCTTCGAGACCGGCGAGCATACGAAGCGACGTGGACTTACCGCAGCCCGAGGGGCCGACGAGAACGAGGAACTCGCCATCGGCGACATCCAGGTTCAGCTTGTCGACGGCGGGGCGCTCACCGCCGGGGTACAGGCGGGTGGCGTTGTCGAACGTGACAGACGACATTGTTTTCTCCTTCACCGGCAGGTACGTGCCGGACGATCCGTAGTGAATGGAAACGGCGGGGGTAAACCGCCGCAGGCTCATCATCGGGCCCGCGGAAAGTATGACACAGCAAACGCGCGCCCGTCTGGGTGTTTCCCAGCCTGGCTGGCTAGCATCAGATACGGATGTCGCTGTACCCGCGCGCGTCCGACCCGGGAGCTCCCGATGTTCCCGGCCGACTGATTCCGAGGTTCCATGTCGAGCGATGAGACGCCCAACGTCCCCGCGCGCCGCGACCGCCGCGAGGCCGTGCGCGAGAAGGCGGCTGCGGTCCAGGCGCGCCAGCGCCGTGGACGCGTCGCGCGCATCACCGCCGTGAGCGTGGTCGTGGGCGCGATCGTGGTGGCCGCCGGTGTCGCCGTGGCGTGGACGCTCGGCGAATCCGCCTCCCAGCCGCAACTCGCGCCAGCGGTAGAAGACGACGGCATCGTCGTCACGTCGATTCCCGCGAGCGTGCTGGCATCGTTCGCCGGCGCTGGCGCGGCCGAGAACCCGCCCGCGGCGAGCGACACGACGGCGACGGAGGCCCCGGTGGCGGGCGCGAGCCCCGAGCCGACGCCCACGCAGCAGCCGCTGCAGATCGAGGTCTACGTCGACTATCTGTCGCAGGCATCCTCGGACTTCCAGCTTGCGAACGCCCAACAGCTCTCCGAGTGGGTTTCGGAGGGTGCAGCGACCATCTCGTACCACCCGGTCGCGCTCCTGACGGGCAAGTCGAACGGAACGAAGTACTCGCTCCGTTCGGCGGGTGCCGCGGCGTGTGTGGCGACGTATGCGCCGGACTCGTTCTTCGCGTTCAACCACAAGCTTCTCGAACAGCGCCCCGAGATCGACACGGACGGGCTGAGCGACGCCGACCTCGCCGTGCTCGCGCAGGCCGTGGGTGTCGAGTACCCCAAGCGCGTCGCCGCGTGCATCGAGGATGCGAGCTTCGTGCCGTGGGTGCAGAAGGCCACGGCACGTGCACTCGCCGAGCCCGTCGGAAGCACCGGCGAGGCGCTGACCGGTCCGAAGGTCTACGTCAACGGCAAGCCGTACAACGGTGACCTCACGGACGCGAAGGAGTTCGCGCAGTTCGTGCTGACGCTGGCCAGCGAGGCCTACTTCTCGACGCCGAGCCCGACTCCCACACCGACGACGTCGGTTGCGCCGTCACCGACGCCGACGCCCTAGACGCGATCGACCTGCTCGTCGTCGCTAGACTGATGTGTCTGCCGACTTGGCGCAATTGGTAGCGCACCTAACTTGTAATTAGGGGGTTACGGGTTCAAGTCCCGTAGTCGGCTCCAGAGGAGGGATTGGCGATGGGTCGTCGCCCCCCGGTTCTTCTCGCGGCGCTGGGCGCCGTGTCGGTCGGCGCCATGACCGCCGTGCAAGCCCGGATGAACGGCGGGCTCGGCAGCGAGTCCGGCGACGGCATCTTGGCCGCGTTCGTGTCGTTCGGCTCGGGGCTGCTGATCCTCATCGTGGCGGCACCCCTGACATCCGCGGGCCGGAGCGCTATGCGGAGACTCTTCGTCGGGGTCCGGGAACGCAGCATCCCGTCGTGGATGCTGTTGGGTGGCCTCGCCGGGGCGCTCACGACCGCGACCCAGGGGCTCACCGTCGGACTGCTCGGGGTTTCGCTGTTCACGGTCGGTGTCGTTGCCGGTCAGACGGTCGGTGGTCTCGTCCTCGACCGGGTCGGCTACGGACCGGCCGGGGTGGTCCCGGTGACGATGCGTCGTGTCGGCGGCGGAGCGCTCGCGCTCGTCGCCGTGGGGGTGGGGCTCGCGGGCGGAGGCCTGACATCGGTGCCGTGGTGGATGCTCAGCCTGCCGTTCCTCGCGGGCGCGGGAATCGCCTGGCAGCAGGCGACGAACGGACGCCTGCGACAGCGTGTCGAGTCGGCGTTCGCCGCGACGTTCGTCAACTTCCTCGGCGGCAGCATCATCCTCGGTGTCGCGGCGGCGATCCACATCGCGTTCGTCGGCCCGCCCGCGTCTCTGCCCACGAACCCGTGGCTCTACCTCGGGGGAGCCACGGGCGTGGTCTACATCTTCGTGTCGGCCGGGCTCGTCCGTTACACGGGCGTGCTGCTGCTCGGGCTCGGGTCGGTCGTCGGACTTCTCGCAACGTCCGTCGTGCTCGACGCGGTATGGCCGACGGATGCCGACCTCGACCTGCCTCGAGCGCTCATCGCGGTCGCGGTGGCGCTCGCCGCGGTGCTGGTCGTCGTGCTACCCCGGCGCCGCGTGCCCCCGCCGGCATAGCCTCGCGGCCGAAACACCCAAACTGCGGCGAGACACCTCTCGACGTGGGGTGTTTCGCCGCAGTTTGGGTGTTTCGGCGGACTGGTGTGTGGGGGCTACGGGCGGGGCATCCGCGAGACGAAGCGGGAGGCGTCCACGCCGCGACGAAATCCGCCCCGGGTGCGCTCGGGCTTCTTGCCGACGTACAGCCACCCCAGCAGCTCTTCGTTCTGCTTCAGCCCGTGCGCCTTCGCGACAGCCTTCGACCGCGTGTAACGGCCGGTGCGCCACAGCACCCCGTACCCGGCTTCGTCGAGCAGCAGGCTGAGCATGTGAGCGACACCGGATGCCACGGCCTCCTGCTCCCACCGCGGCACCTTGTCGCTCTTGCGATAACTCGCGACGACGGCGATCAGCAGGGGAGCACGCCGCGGCTTGCTCGACACACCCTTCTCGCCCTCGGCCTTGTTGATCGCGCGCCCGAGAGTGTCGCGGTCGTCGCCGCGCAGCTCGATCAGGCGCCAGGGACGCAGACCCGAGTGGTCGGCGACGCGACCCGCGGCCGAGACGAGTTCGAGCACCTCTTCGGGGGTCGGCGCCTCGTCCGTGACCTTCGACCACGACCGCCGGACCCGGACGGCGTCGAGCGCGCTCACCGTTCGGGCTGGAACGACAGCGCGAGCGAGTTCATGCAATACCGGTCGCCCGTGGGGGTGCCGTACCCGTCGGGAAAGACGTGCCCCAGGTGGGACCCGCAGGCGGCGCAGCGAACCTCGGTGCGCATCATGCCGAGGGAGTCGTCCTCGATGAGCTCGACCGCGTCGGGCCGGACGGATTCGTAGAAGCTCGGCCATCCGCATCCCGAATCGAACTTGGTGCCGCTCTCGAAGAGCTCGTTGCCGCACGCGCCGCAGGTGTAGAGCCCCGCCCGGTCTTCGCCGAGCAGCTCGCCCGTGAACGGCGTCTCGGTCGCCGCCCGGCGTAGCACCGCGAATCGGTCGGCGTCGAGTTCGGCACGCCACTGTTCGTCGCTCTTGGTGACGGTGTAGTCCATCGCACACTCCTTGTTCTCCTCCATTCAACCCTGCATGCCCGGGGATGGGGCGCGCGGCGTGTGAACGGGCGCGATTGAATAGAGACATGACGCGGGACCAGGTTGCCGAGCGGTACGCGCGATTCGCCCGCGTCGAGGCTCCCGGTCGCTCCGCGCTCTACACCGACTGGGCGAACGGTGTGGCGACGGATGCCTCGGCGTGCGACGTGATCGCCCGTCTCCCGGCCGACCGCCGCCAACCCCCGCTGGTTTTCGCTCTCGCACGCCTCCGGGGGGCGCCCGAGGCGGGGTACGCGGCCTTCGCCGCATGGCTCGTGGAGCACGGCGATGAGCTGGTGGCGGATGCATCCGTCCGCTCGCTGCAGACCAACGAGCCGCAACGGTCGGCCGTGCTGCTGCCCGCGCTGTCGATGATCGACGCGCCGATTGCGCTGATCGAGCTCGGTGCATCCGCGGGGCTCTGCCTGCTGCCCGATCGCTATTCGTACCGCTACGCGGGTGCCGCGCGGGTCGACCTCGACCCGGCGGGCGGCGAGTCGTCGGTCGTGTTGTCGTGCGATCTGCGCGGCGCGCGGGTGCCCGAGCTGAGGATGCCCAAGATTGTCTGGCGCGCCGGGCTCGACCTTCGTCCCCTCGATCCCTCCGATGACGCGGATCGCCGCTTCGCGACAGCGCTCGTCTGGCCCGGCGAGACGGGACGCGTCGAACGCATCGTGTCGGCGCTCGAGATCGCCGCCCACGAACGCCTGCGCATCGAGTCGGGGGATGCGACGGATCCCGCCGCGCTCGCGCGCCTGATCGAGGGGGCGCCCGCCGAGGCGAGCATCGTCGTGACCACGCCGGGCCTGCTGCCCCACGTTCCCCGCGCGGGACGTGAGCGACTGTTCGAGACGATCGCCGACCTCCGCGAACGCGAGCACGGGCGCGTCCACTGGATCTCGCTCGACCCCCCGGGGCTGCACGATCGGTGGACCACACCGGTCGACGCGAGCGTGTGGCCCGGCTTCGTCCTGAGCCTGAACGAGCTTGTGCTCGCGGCAGCCGATCCACTTGGCGCGTGGGTGGAGTGGCGCGCGGGCTGACGCGCTCGCGCGATCTACCCTGAGGGCATGGCCGAGTCCGCAAGCGTCGAGTCCCGAAGCGACGCGCTCACCGCGCAGGAGCGCGCGATCCTGGCTTTCGAAGGCGAGTGGCGACGCCACGTCGGCGCCAAGGAAGAGGCCATCCGGGCGGAACTCGATCTGGCACCGGCCCGCTACTACCAGTTGCTCGGTCGTCTGATCGAGACCGAGGCGGCACTCGCGTACGACCCCATGCTGGTCAAGCGGCTCCGGCGCGTCCGCGATCAGCGTGCGGCCGACCGTGCCGCGCGCGAGGGCGCACTCGGCCTCTAGCTCCGCTCCCTCGCCGGGCTCGCGCGCCGGGCTCCCGCGCCGTTGAGGGTTCGCACACGCGACCGCCGGTAGCATTCTGTGGTGCCCACCCCCACACACGATCGATTCGACGACATCACCGCGTCCCCCGGCCGTGTGGGGGCGCACAGGGCCGAAAACCCTCGCGTGCGGGGCTGGACGACTCTCCTGTGGGCGCTCGCCGCGACCATCGTGCTCGTTGCGCTGGGCATCTTCGCCAGCATGATCTGGCAGGGCAAGATCGTCCTGTTCCCGACCCCCGCACCCTCGGTGACGGTGGTCCCGACCGCCGAGCCGGTCATCGACACCTCGTACACGGTGCTGGTGCTCAACGGCACCCCCGAAGAGGGTCAGGCGACGCTCGTCAAGGACGAACTGGTGGCGAACGGATGGCCCGAGGAGGGCGTTCTCGCGGGCAATGCCGGAGACCGGGCCTTCCCCGCCACGACCGTCTACTACGCCGCGCCCGAGGCGGAGGGTGCCGCACGCGGCCTCGCCGGTCTGATCGGTGCCACCGAGATCGTGCTCGACCCCGAGTATCCGCTCCCCGGTACGCCCGCGACGCAGCTCACGGTGGTGCTCGGACTCGACCGCATCGAGCCCGCGGCGACCGAGACGCCCGCCGGATAGTGCTCCATTCCTCCGCATGTTTCGGCGGAGTTACGAGTTGACGGCCCCCGTGTCAATAGTTGGTCTGGGGACTCTTTTGGGGTGAATGTGCTGGCTAGTCTGACCCTGTCTCACCCACGCAGCACAGGAGTTACGCATGACCCAGGGCACCGTCAAATGGTTCAACGCCGAGAAGGGATTCGGCTTCATCACCGTGGTCGACGGTGGTCAGGACGTCTTCGTCCACTACTCGAACATCGACATGACGGGCTTCCGCGTCCTCGAAGAGGGCCAGCTCGTCGAGTTCACGGTCGGTGCGGGCCAGAAGGGCCCGCAAGCCGAATCCGTTCGCGTCGTTTCCTGACCCCTCGGCTTCCGCATCGTTCGCCGTGTCGACGGCGCGACCTCGAGCGTGCGGCCTAATGTGGCGCGCATGACGTCGTCTGCGCGGGCCCGCGCGCTCCCGCGTTCGGTGCGCACTCGTTCGGTGCGCGCTCGTTCGGTACGGCTCGCCGCGACCGTCGGCGTGCTCGTCTCGGCGCTGCTGCTCGGTTCGTGCGCCGCCGAGTCGACGGATGTCGCGTCCCCGGCGTCGACGGACGGCTCTACGGCCGACGCATCCGCTTCGCAAGAGCCCACTCCCGACGCGACTCCCGAAGCTCCCGCGATGGCCGTGCAGCCCCTCCGCGGCACGTTCGTCCCGCCCGAGACGATTACGGGTCCCGCGCTCGCCGCGAAGATCGACAACCATGTCGCGGCACGCCCGCAGGTGGGCCTGGATCACACCGACATCGTGTTCGAAGAACTCGTCGAGGGTGGGCTCACCCGCTACGTCGCCGTGTGGTTCTCGGATGTGCCGGCCGAAATCGGTCCGGTGCGAAGCATCCGTCCGATGGATCCCGACATCGTGTCGCCGTTCGGCGGACTGATCGCCTACTCGGGTGGGCAGCAGCGTTTTGTGGACATGATGCTGAACACCCCCGTGCACAACGCTATCCACGGCGGAGCGGATGACCGGTTCATGTACCGCACCCGCTCCAAGGCCTCGCCCCACAACGTGCTCGTCAAGGCGCAGGAGTTGCGCGCCGCATACGCCGATGTGCCTCCGCCGGCACAGCAGTTCGCGTACTCGCAGCGCCCGCAGACGGCGTCCGCCGCGGCCTACGGGAGTGCGGCGAACGGATTCGACCTGTTCTTCTCGGCCAAGGAAAGCCGGTCATGGCGGTGGGACGCGGGGTCCGAACGCTACCTGCGTTCGCAGAACGGCGCGCCCGACATGGATTCGGCGGACGGGCAGCTCGCGGCGACCAACGTCGTCGCGCTTTCGGTGAGCATCGACTGGGCTTACGGCGACATCCCGAAGACCGTCATGGTGGGCAGCGGGCCGGCGTGGGTGTCGACGGGCGGGAAGGTCATCCAGGTCACCTGGACCAAGGCATCCGCCGACGCGCCCATCCAGCTCACGAACCAATACGGCACCCCCGTGTACCTCGCGCCCGGCAACACATGGGTCGAGCTCGTACCCAATGCGCGCGGCGGGAGCATCGCGGTCGTCTGACCTGAGTCATCCGGACTCTGCGCGGCTTGCACTCGGTGGGGGTGAGTGCCAGAATGGGCGTTAGCACTCGCCTTACCGGAGTGCTAAACCAATACCTACGTCCGGGAGGGACGACACACACATGGCAAAGATCATCGCTTTCGACGAAGAGGCCCGTCGCGGCCTCGAGCGCGGCCTGAACATCCTCGCCGACGCCGTCAAGGTGACGCTCGGCCCCCGCGGTCGCAACGTCGTGCTCGAGAAGAAGTGGGGCGCCCCCACCATCACGAACGATGGCGTCTCGATCGCCAAGGAGATCGAACTCGACGACCCGTACGAGAAGATCGGCGCGGAGCTCGTCAAGGAGGTCGCCAAGAAGACCGACGACGTCGCAGGTGACGGCACCACCACCGCTACCGTTCTCGCTCAGGCCCTCGTCAAGGAAGGCCTGCGCAACGTCGCAGCCGGCGCCGACCCCATCTCGCTCAAGCGCGGTATCGAGAAGGCCGTCGCGGCCATCTCGGCCGAGCTGCTGAAGAGCGCCAAAGAGGTCGAGACCAAGGAAGAGATCGCCGCTACCGCGTCGATCTCGGCCGCCGACACCACCATTGGTGACCTGATCGCCGAGGCGATCGACAAGGTCGGCAAGGAAGGCGTCGTCACCGTCGAGGAGTCGAACACGTTCGGCACCGAGCTCGAGCTCACCGAGGGTATGCGTTTCGACAAGGGTTTCATCAACCCCTACTTCGTCACCGACCCCGAGCGCCAGGAAGCCGTGTTCGAGGACCCCTACATCCTCATCGCGAACTCCAAGATCTCGAACATCAAGGACCTTCTGCCGGTCGTTGACAAGGTGATCCAGGAGGGCAAGGAGCTCGTCATCATCGCCGAGGACGTCGAGGGCGAGGCTCTCGCGACTCTCGTGCTCAACAAGATCCGCGGCATCTTCAAGTCGGCTGCCGTCAAGGCTCCCGGCTTCGGCGACCGTCGCAAGGCGCAGCTGCAGGACATCGCCATCCTCACCGGTGGTCAGGTCATCAGCGAAGAGGTCGGTCTCAAGCTCGAGAACACGACCACCGACCTGCTCGGCAAGGCGCGCAAGGTCATCATCACCAAGGATGAGACCACGATCGTCGAGGGTGCCGGCGACTCGGAGCTGATCGAGGGTCGCGTGACCCAGATCCGCCGCGAGATCGAGAACACCGACAGCGACTACGACCGTGAGAAGCTCCAGGAGCGTCTCGCCAAGCTCGCCGGTGGCGTCGCCGTCATCAAGGCCGGCGCTGCAACCGAGGTCGAGCTCAAGGAGCGCAAGCACCGCATCGAAGACGCCGTTCGCAACGCGAAGGCCGCCGTCGAAGAGGGCATCGTCGCCGGTGGTGGGGTGGCTCTGATCCAGGCTGGGAAGAACGTGTTCGACACGCTCAACCTGACGGGTGACGAGGCGACCGGTGCGAACATCGTTCGCGTCGCGATCGAGGCGCCGCTCAAGCAGATCGCCCTGAACGCTGGCCTCGAGCCCGGCGTCGTGGCGAACAAGGTCGCCGAGCTGCCCATCGGACACGGCCTCAACGCCGCGACCGGTGAGTACGTCGACATGTTCGCTCACGGGATCATCGACCCGGCCAAGGTGACGCGCTCTGCCCTGCAGAACGCGGCGTCGATCGCCGGTCTGTTCCTGACGACCGAGGTCGTCGTTGCCGACAAGCCCGAGAAGGTCTCCGCCCCGGCGGGCGACCCGACGGGTGGCATGGACTTCTAAGTCCCGCACGAATCACAAGAAGGGCCCCGGCATAACGCCGGGGCCCTTCTTCGTGTCTGCACCGGATCCTGCAGGCCGGGTTACCGGAACAGGGCGGCGTTCGTGATCTCGGCATCCGCGTACTGCCGACCGGCCGACTCCAGTGCGAGGGTGATCGCGGCGAGGCTCTCCTCGACGTGTCGCTGCGTCGTGCGCCACCGTTCGATGGTCTCTTGGAAGGCCGCGGATGCCTGACCGGTCCACGCGGACTGGAGTTGGACGAGCTGGCCGAGCATCGACTGGGACTCGGACTGGATGCGGTCGATCGTGCCGCGAATCGCGGCGGACTGGGCGAGGACGGCGTCGGAGTCGACGGTGAAAACGGCCATGAGGGGCTCCTTGAGGTGCGGATCGGGTCGCCGAGTGGTGGCGGATGCCCCGACGCTACGGGCGTCGGCGGGCCTGCCCATGCCCCGACATCCGTTCCGTGGCTCCGCCCTGCCACGCGCCCCTGGGGAGGAGGCACGAAAGACCTGCTCCGCTGTCGCAGATCGATGCTCGTGCCGCGCCGCAAGGTCGATGTGCGACAGCGGAGCGACGTGGATCGGGCGTCAGGGGAGGGGCGGGCGCGGCGGGAGCTCGGGCAGAGGCTGGGTGTCGAGGTACAGCGTCGATTCGGGCGCAATGGGGAACGAGACGCGGAAGGTGGCGCCACCGCCCGGGGTGTCTTCGACCTCGACGGTGCCGTTCAGTGCCGCGACGATCGACGCGACGATGGCGAGTCCGAGGCCGGAGCCGCCGGTCTCGCGCGTACGCGAAGAATCGGCGCGCCAAAAGCGCTGGAAGATGTTGTCGCGGATCTGCTCGGGAACGCCCTCGCCGTGGTCGACGATCGCGACCCATCCCATACCGAGCGGCGCGGTCTCGCTCACCGCGGTGACGTCGGTGCCGACCACGATCTCGATCGGTGAATCGTCGGCGGTGAAGCGGCGCGCGTTGCCGAGCAGGTTCGCGACGACCTGGCGGATCCGGTTCTCGTCCCCGAGCACCACGGGTGGGCGACTCACGGCGACCGGGATCGGCTTGGTCGGGAACGAGAGCTGAGCGGGACTCCCCGGGGCACCGGCCGAGGACCCGCCGCGAGGTGCCGGAATGGGTCGCGGGATGCGGCGAAGGAGCGAGCGTGCTCGTGCGCCGGAGCTCGCACCGCCGCGTCGACGGGGGGCCGAGGCATCCTTCTCTGCGGGATCCGTGTCCACGGGGATCGTGCCCGTCGCACCATCGTCCTCGAGGGCGATGCGCGCCGCGAGAGAATCCGCGTCGATCACCGTCACCGTGCGCTGCGGTGCGGCGGCGCGCAGATCCATGCCGGCGTCACGCGCGATCGGGCGCAGGTCGATCGGCGCGATCTCGACCTCGCGGCGCTCGTCGAGGCGCGCCAGGGCAAGCAGGTCCTCGACCAGCACGCCCATGCGGATCGCCTCTTTTTCGATGCGTTCCATCGCCTGGGCGGTGTCTTCGTCGCCGCGGATCGCACCGATCCGGTACAGCTCGGCATAACCGCGCACCGTCACGAGGGGCGTGCGCAGTTCGTGGCTCGCGTCGCCGATGAAGCGCCGCATCTGGCGGACCGTCGCCTCGCGCTGACTGAGCGAGGCATCCACACGATCGAGCATCGTGTTCAGCGCGCCCGTGAGCTTTCCGACCTCGGTGCGCGGGTCGCCGGGAGTGAGTCGCTGGCTGAAGTCCCCGGACGAGATGGATGTCGCGGCGCGCTCAACCTGTCCGAGCGGGCGGAACGTCTGGGTGACGAGGAGCCGCGTGGTGAGTGCACCCGCCGCGATCGTGATGAGGCCGAGGATGGTGAAGACGCCGAAGAAGGTCGCGACCGTCCGGTCGATCGGAGCGAGGGGTTGCGCGATCACCTGGGTGTAGAGCTGCCCATTCAGGCCGGGGTCCAAGGTTCCGGCGCTGGCGTGATAGACCGCACCGTCGTCGTCGTACAACGTGAATGGTGTCGTGCCGAGCGAGATCGTCTTCTCGAGCGTGTACTCCTCGGGCCAGTTCGGGCCGCCACCGGAGGGTCGCCCCCCGAGCGACTCGCCCTCCGCCTCGTAGACGGCGATGAAATAGTCGCCGGCCACGGCCTGATCGGTCAAAGAGATCTTCACGGTGCCGTTGTCTTCATCGATCTCGACATCGAGCAGCCCGGCGCCAAGGTTCGAGGACGCGCGTGCCTGGAGCTGCTCGTCCTGCGCGACGACGAGGGCGTTGCGCACGAACGCCATGGTCGCGATCCCCGAGGCGAACAGGCCGATCGCGAGGATCGCCACAGTGACCCCGGTGACCTTGGCGCGGAGGCTGACGCCCCGCCACCACCGGGTGACCTTGTCGGGTTTGTGACGATCGCTCAGGGGAGCCCCCTACGCGGTCTTGCCGGCCTTCAGCATGTAGCCGAAGCCTCGCTTGGTCTGGATGAGCGCTTCGGTGGAGTGCGGGTCGATCTTGCGACGCAGGTACGAGATGTAGCTCTCGACGATGCCCGCGTCGCCGTTGAAGTCGTACTCCCAGACGTGGTCGAGGATCTGAGCCTTCGACAGCACGCGGTTGGGGTTGAGCATCAGGTACCGCAGCAGCTTGAACTCGGTGGGGCTCAGGTCGATCGAGACCTCGCCGACCTTGACGTCGTGCGTGTCCTGGTCCATCGACAGCTCGCCGGCGCGGATCACGGCCTCTTCGTCGGCCTGCATGGTGCGGCGGAGGATGGCCTGGATGCGCGCGACGATCTCGTCGAGGCTGAACGGCTTGGTGACGTAGTCGTCACCGCCGGCGTTCAGGCCCTCGATCTTGTCTTCGGTCTCGTCCTTGGCGGTCAGGAACAGGATGGGGGCGGTGTAGCCAGCGCTTCGCAAACGCTTGGTGACGCTGAACCCGTTCATATCGGGCAGCATGACGTCGAGCACGATCAGATCGGGCTCTTCTTCGAGAACGGCCGAGATCGTCTGAGCCCCGTTAGAGACGGCCCTGACCTGGAAGCCGGCGAAGCGCAGGCTCGTGATCAAGAGATCGCGGATGTTCGGCTCGTCGTCCACGACGAGGATGCGCGGTGCAGTCATTACCCCATTATCCCCACTGGAGCGATGCATCCGCTGAATCCTGCCCTGATCGGCGCGTTCGGGGCTCGTGGTGGCCGGCGCCGACTGCGCCGCGGTCGGAGATTCGGCGAGGGTCGGAGGGATCGGATGCTTTGGCTCCGACGCCGACCGGATCTCCGACGTTCGCCGGGCTCGGCTCGCGTCGGGGCGTTCGGGACTTACGCGGCGATGGCCGTTCCATCGAGGATCGTGTAGGCGTAGCCCTGCTCCGCGAGGAAGCGCTGGCGGTTCTGTGCGAAGTCCTGGTCGACGGTGTCACGCGCGATGAGTGTGTAGAAGCTCGCGGTGTGGCCATTCGTCTTGGGGCGCAGCAGGCGTCCGAGGCGTTGCGCCTCTTCCTGACGAGAGCCGAACGATCCCGAGACCTGGATGGCGACGGATGCGTCGGGCAGGTCGATCGAGAAGTTTGCAACCTTCGACACCACGAGCACCGAGATCGAACCCTCTCGGAATGCCTGGAAGAGAACTTCCCGCTCGTCGACGGGCGTCGCTCCCGTGATCTTCTGGGCGTCGAGTGCTTCGGCGAGAATGTCGATCTGGTCGAGATACTGCCCGATGATCAGAATCCGTTCGCCCTCGTGTCGCTCGACCAGCTGGCGAACCACATCGATCTTTGCGTGCGCGGTCGCGGCCAGGCGGTACCGCTCGTCGTCGGCCGCCGCGGCGTATTCGAGGCGGTCGGATGCCGGAAGGTCGATGCGCACCTCGTAGCAGGCGGCGGGGGAGATGAAGCCCTGGGCTTCGATCTCTTTCCACGGGGCGTCGAACCGCTTGGGTCCGATCAGGCTGAACACGTCGCCCTCGCGTCCGTCTTCGCGGACGAGGGTCGCGGTGAGCCCCAGGCGGCGGCGCGCCTGCAGCTCGGCCGTCAGCTTGAACACGGGGGCCGGAAGCAGGTGGACCTCGTCGTAGACGATCAGCCCCCAGTCGAGCGCGTCGAGGAGGGCGAGGTGGGCGTATTCGCCCTTCCGCTTGGCCGTGAGGATTTGGTAGGTCGCGATCGTGACCGGCTTGACCTCTTTGACCTGCCCGGAGTACTCGCCGATCTCTTCGGCGGTCAGGGTGGTGCGCTTGAGCAGCTCGTCCCGCCACTGTCGGGCAGAGACGGTGTTGGTGACGAGGATCAGTGTCGTCGTCTTGGTGTCGGCCATCGCGGCGGCACCGACGAGCGTCTTGCCGGCGCCACAGGGCAGGACGACGACGCCGGATCCGCCATCCGTGAAGCTGTCGACGGCCTGCCGCTGATACGGCCGCAGATTCCATTCGCTCTCGTCGAGTGCGATCTCGTGCGGTGTACCCGGGGTGTAGCCGGCGAGGTCTTCGGCAGGCCAGCCGATCTTCAGAAGCTCTTGCTTGATGTGCCCGCGCGCCCACGCGTCGACCGTGAAGGTGCCCGGCACGGGCTGTCCCGTCAGCAGCGGCTGGATGCGCTTGTTGCGGGCAACCTCGGACAGCACGGCGCCGTCCGTGCTGCGCAGCACGAGGGTTCCTTCGTCGTCGCGCTCGATGACGAGTCGCCCGTAACGGCCGACGGTCTCGCGCATATCGATCGACACCGACGGGGGCACCGGAAACTTCGACCAGCGTTCGAGTGTCGCGAGCATGTCGTCCGCCTGGTGCCCGGCAGCGCGTGCGTTCCACAGGCCGAGCCGGGTGATCCGGTACGTGTGGATGTGTTCGGGTGCTCGTTCGAGCTCGGCGAAGATCGCCAGCTCGTGACGCGCGGTCTCGGCGTCGGGGTGTGCCACTTCGAGCAGCACGGTCCGGTCGCTCTGCACGATCAAGGGGCCATCAGACATAAGGGCCAATTCTACCGGTGCGCGCGTGTGCCCGGGCGCGGTTCACACGCGTCGGATGCCCCGGACGCTCGAGACGGGCAGGGTTCGCTCGACATCCGTGCCCCGCTCGCGACCGCGCAGGCGACCGCCGCCCAAGCCGCTGGCTTCGAGAGTGAAGGTGCGCGTCGATCCGTCGGGTAGCTCGACGTCCACATCGACGACCGTACGCGCACGGACGGCGGACTCGATCTCGCGTTCGAGCCAGGCGGTGTCGGCATTGGACGACACGGATGCGCGCAGGGTTTCGATCAGCGCGGTGTAGGCCTCGGGGGGCACGGAGCCCGGGGCGAGTGCGCCGGCCGCGATGCGGTGGCGCCGCATGGGTTCTTCTGTGCCCTGACGGTCGACGGCGACGGCCGGATAGCGGCTGTCGATCAGGGCCCACAGCACCGTGTCGCGGGGCACGCGCGAGGTCAACGCAGACCCGTCGCCGGTTCGGATCAGACCGAGGGGGCGCAGCGACTGGTCGACGGCGATCGTCTCGAGGGCCTGTGGCTCGCTGCTCGTGACGAGCGTGCGAGGGGTTTCGGGCGGTGCATCCGGGTCATAGCCGACGCGGACGAGACCGTGCTTGTCTGCGGTCGTCCGGACGAGGTATTCGAGCGGCTGCGGCACGCCGGTCAATGACAGGCCCGCGAGGAACTCCAGCATCGACTCGGCCGTCTCGCCCTCGGTGAGCGCGGCGGCGATCGTCTCGGGTGTGAAGCGATACGAAGACGCCTGCGCGTGCGACTCACGATGTGCGAGCTGACGCAGGCGCACGTCGAGTCCGGATGCGAGCGGCCCGGGAGAGATGGCGGTGAGGTCGTTCTGCAGGTAAATGCGGTCGACCTCGTGGGGGAGGAGCGCCCCCAGCTCGGCCTCGGCGCGTTCGGTACCCGAGGGGAGGGCACGCGACCACGGCGGGGCCGCGCCATCCGGGGCGATGAGGCCCCATACCTGGGCCTCGGCCTGCAGGGCTTCCGCGCGGGCAGGCCACGAGGCATCCGCGGGGAATGTCGCGTTCCACGTCGACGGATCGCTCCACGCACCACCCGCGCGGATGCCGCGGGGCAGTTCGTCACGCCATGCGGCGGCGACGAGCGACCAGCGCCGCACCGTGGGTTCGCGCAGCCACAGCTCGGCCTGCGCGGTGGGTAGCAGCCAGCGTCCCTCGACATCCAGCAGGCCGGCCGTGCGGGCCAGGGAGATCAGGGCATCGAGGTCTTCCGGGCGCTGCAGCTCTTCGGAGAGCCGGCGACGATCGGCGGCGGCGATCGCGCCCGAGCCCAGACGGGCGAACGGCGCGTGCAGCGACTGGATCAAGATGTCGCCGAGCGAGGCGACACTCGTGAAGGCGCGTTCGGCGGTCGCACCCTCGGTGGCGGAGTCGGCCGGCGGTAGTGCGTCCTGAGGTGCGGCCTCGTCGAAGATGACGAGGTTGATCGCGGCCGACGTCGAGGGGAGCGGGATGCCCGAGGCATCCGTCAGTCCCAGGCTCCGAACCGTGGCGGCGTGTTCTTCGGGAACGGGTGTTCCGTCTGCAGCGGCGCGGGCGACGGCAGAGAGCTCGGTCGCGGTCAAACCCTGCAACGCCCGTGCGACGAACGACGGGTCGGTCAGAGCGTCGGCGGCGTCGAAGTAGTCGCGCCACGCGACCGTGGGTGACACCCCACGCGCCGCGAGCAGGGCGGCGAACTCCGAATCATCGAGGGTCGCGAGGCGCGCAGCGAGCTCCCTCGTTCCCTCTGTCATGTTCGGCTCAAGACGATGCCTGATTAGCGCGCTTGCGACGCGCCCAGGTGATCACGAGAAGCGTGATGATCAAGACGAAAGCGAGGGGCAGCCCGATGTTGGGCAAGAGAGCGACGAGCGGCCAGATACCGGAACTGAAGTCTTCTTGGGACATGCCCGTGGCTGTTCCGATGATGATCGCGAAGAAGCACACGATCGACAGGAGCGCGATGCCGAGCGACATGAACGCGAGGATGCGTTCGGCGCGCCCAGGCTGCAGCTGCGAAGAATCGGGAGACGTGCTCATTCGACTGAGCCTAGTGGGCACGGGTGCTCGGATCGATCGCGCAGGGCGCGGAGCGGTGCCGTAGGCTGGTATGTCGGGGGTTTCCCCGGATTCTTCAGCGCCCGCGGGTGCCAGACGCAACGAGGTAGTTCACGATGCCCACCGGCAAGGTCAGGTTCTTCGACGAAGAGAAGGGCTTCGGCTTCATCTCCACCGATGATGGCGAAGACGTCTTCCTGCACGCCACCGCACTGCCCGCGGGAACGCCCGCCCCGAAGCCCGGTACGCGCCTGGAGTTCGGCGTCGCCGACGGCAAGCGCGGGCTGCAGGCGCTTTCGGTGCGCGTGCTCGAGGCGCCGCCGAGCCTCTCCAAGGCGCAGCGCAAGCCGGCCGACGACATGGCGATCATCATCGAAGATCTCGTGAAGCTGCTCGACGGCATGGGTGGGGACCTGCGTCGCGGCCGCTACCCGAGCAGCTCGCACAGCAAGAAGATCGCCGCGGTCCTGCGTAAGGTCGCCGATGAACTCGACGCCTGAGTCCGAGCTGCCGGATTCCTCGGTGCCCGACGCTGAGGCGACGGATGCGGCTGAGTTTGAATCGGCGGAGTCGGACTCGGAGCCGACTGAGTCGCCGGTGACGGAAGCTCAGCCATCCGAGCCCGATCCGCAGTTGATCGACGCCCGCGACCTCGCTCTCGCCGCGCTGCGCGAGATCACCGACGAGAAGACGATCGGTGAGCCCGCCGGGTATCGCGAAGAGCCCGACGGCGCCCTCTCGCTGCGCTTCGCGAATCGCATGGCCGGGTACCCCGGATGGTTCTGGACCGTCACGCTCGCGCGCGTCGAGGGTTCCGCCCCGACCGTGCTCGAGGCGGAACTGATGCCCGGTGACGGCGCGCTGCTCGCGCCCGAGTGGACGCCGTGGGCCGAGCGGCTCGCCGAGTACCACGCTCACCAGGCCGAGCTCGACCAAGAGGCACTCGCCGCAGAGGCTTCCGACGAGGGCGATGATTCCGATGAGTCGGACGACGACGATTCGGACGAGGACGACATCGACGATCTCGACGCAGCCGATTTCGACGAGGACGGATCACCGATCCTGCACTCGGGCGACGTCGACGGTGTCGACATCGACAACTTCTCCGACGACGCCGATTCGGACGACGAAGATGACTCGGACGACGACGACGAGTCGGACGACGACGACGATGAGTCGGACGACGACGATGAGTCGGATGACGATTCAGACGACGACTCGGATGAGGACGACGACGAGTCCGACTACGACGACGCTCGAGTCGACCGCAGCTATTGAGACTTGCTTTCTGATCCGGGGAACGTCTCGGTCACTGAGCCTGTCGAAGTGACCCGTCCGGCCCGACGCGATGCCTGGCTGCTCCCTTCGACAAGCTCAGGGAGCGCGGGAACCTAGACCTGCGGCATCCGCTCGAGCGTGTACTCGATCGCGCCGATGAGCTGACGCACGTCGTCGGGCTCGATCGAGACGAAGGTCGCGATGCGCAGCTGGTTGCGTCCGAGCTTGCGGTAGGGCTCGGTGTCGACGATGCCGTTGGAGCGCAGCGAGGCCGCGAGGGCCGCGGCATCCACGCTCTCGTCGAAGTCGATCGTGACGACCACCTGAGAACGGTCGGCCGGGTCGGCGACGAACGGTGTGGCGACAGCGGATGCTTCGGCCCACTCGTACAGCGCCGACGACGACTCCTGCGTGCGAGCCGACGCCCACGACAGGCCGCCGTTGTCGACGATCCACGACAGCTGGTCGCGCAACAGGAACAGCGTCGCGAGCGCGGGGGTGTTGAGCGTCTGGTTCAGGCGCGAGTTGCTGACCGCGTTGACCAGGCTGAGCGACTCGGGGATGTAGCGGTCGGTCTTGCCGATGCGTTCGATCCGCTCGATCGCGGCGGGCGAGGCGAGGGCGAGCCAGAGACCCCCGTCGGATCCGAGGTTCTTCTGCGGCGCGAAGTAGTAGACGTCGGTCTCGGCGATGTCGACGTCGACACCACCCGCGGCGCTGGTCGCATCGATGACGGTCAGCGCACCCTCGTCGCCGTGGACGCGCGTGACGGGGGCGAGCACGCCGGTCGAGGTCTCGTTGTGTGGCCAGGCGTACACGTCCACGCCCGCGACGACCTCTGCGCTCGTGCGCTGCCCGGCGGGTGCGTTCCGCACATCCGGGGCCTCGAGCCAGGGGGCCTTGGCGGCCGCGGCGAACTTGCCGCCGAACTCACCGAAGACGAGGTTCTGGGTGCGGCGCTCGATCAGACCGAAAGCTGCGGCATCCCAGAAGCTGGTCGATCCGCCGTTCGCGAGCAGCACCTCGTAGCCCTCGGGCGCACGGAACAGCTCGGCGAGCAGCGACCGTACGTCGCCGACGAGGTTCTTGACGGGGGCCTGGCGGTGCGACGTGCCGAGCAGCTCTGCTCCGGCGGTCGAGAGGGCTGCCAACTGGGCGGGACGGACCTTCGAGGGGCCGCAGCCGAAGCGTCCGTCGGCGGGAAGGAGTTCACTCGGAAGAGAGACGTGGGACATGCCCTCGATTCTAGAGTCGGTCGCGACCTGTCTCCGGCCGCGTGACGGCCCGCTGGGTTAGGCTTGCCTTCGCAACCCGGACGCGAGGAACCAGCTGCCATGACCGATCTGATCGATACGACAGAGATGTACCTGCGCACCATCCTGGAGCTCGAGGAAGAGAACATCATTCCTCTGCGTGCGCGCATCTCGGAGCGTCTCGGGCACTCGGGGCCGACCGTCTCGCAGACCGTCGGACGGATGGAGCGAGACGGCCTCGTCGTCGTGTCGGAGGATCGTCGGCTCGAACTCACGAGCGCGGGTCGTCAGAAGGCCGTCGACGTCATGCGCAAGCACCGCCTGGCCGAGCGACTGCTCTCGGACGTCATCGGTCTGGACTGGGCATATGTCCACGAAGAGGCCTGCCGCTGGGAGCACGTGATGAGCGAGCAGGTCGAGCGTCGGCTCGTCGAGCTGCTCGGACACCCCACCGAATCCCCGTACGGAAACCCGATCCCCGGGCTTGATCAGCTGGGCGATGTGCCCGCGGCGGTATTTTCACAGGGAGTTGTCGGTCTCGTCCGTCACCTCAATGAGGTCGGCGGTCCCGTCGAGGGAACCGTTCGCCGCCTCGCCGAGCCCGCGCAGGTCGATCCTGAACTGCTCGAGCAGCTGCGCAGCGCCGGTGTGATGCCGGGAGCCAAAGGCAAGTACCGCTACAACGAGGGCTACGTTCTCGTTGAGATGGACGGGTCCGACGAGGGACTCGAGCTGCCCGTCGAGGTCGCCGCGCACATCTTCCTGGTCGACGCTTCGGTCTGAATCGGATGCGGAAGGTCGTCAACTTGTGCACAGGTGTCGCCTGTCGAAGTGACAGAACCGTTACCTTCCGGTAACCTCGAAAAGTCCACCGCCGATAAGCCAGGCGGGGGAACTCCCGGCCCGAACGCCCCTCCAGGCTCGTCCACTCGGTCGGCTGAACCACGAACATCGTGGCGACGAGCCAACACCTGCTACGCGGGTGCCGGGGCAGGAGGAAAAGTTTGGCTGAAGAGAACGACTCGCCAGAAAGCGCCCCCGAAGCGCAGGTAGCGAGCCAGGCCCGATGGGGACGGCCGGCTCGGAGCGAGACACAGAAGCCACCCCGACCTCGCCGAGCGACCAAACTTGAGCGTCGTGCAGCGCGTGAAGAGCGCCCCACGACCGTTCGCACGGGCCGCCGCGGCCCGGTTCGCAGCATCCTGACGCTTGCCGTTGTCACCGGCCTTGTCGCAACCGTCGCCATTCCCGCATACGCTGCCTGGCAGCCCGAGGCTGGAGCAACGACGCTGCAGCAGCTCGCGGCCGACGGCGCACAGACCCTCGTCGTGGCATCGGATATCACGGACTCGACTCTGGCCCGGGGCTCGTATTCGGCGACCACGCCGGACGAGATCTCGAAGAAGAAGGCCGAAGAAGCAGCCGCCGCGGCCGCCGCGGCTCGCGTCCAGGCTGCAGCCACCCGGTCTTCGTCGTCCGGGTCGTACGCGGTTCCCGCCGGTGTTCCCCTGGTCGCACCCGGGTCGGGCCTCGTCCGGCGCCCGCTGCCGTACTTCAACAACTTCGGAGCGCCCTACGCGGGCCACCGCGGCACCGACTACATGGTCGAGCGCGGCACCCCGATCTACTCCGTCGCCGATGGCGTCGTAACCGCGTCTTCCGACGGTGGTGGCGGACTCGGCGTGACGATCACGATCATGCACAACATCAACGGCCACGCCGTGCAGTCCGTTTACGGACACATGCTCCCGGGCAGCCGCACGGTGGGCGCTGGAGCAACCGTGAGCGCCGGCCAGATGATCGGCCAGGTCAGCGACACCGGTCTGGCGTTCGGAACACACCTGCACCTCATGATTCATGTGGACGGCACCCGCGTCGACGCTGAAGGTTGGCTCGCCGCTAACGCGGGTTGATCGAGTCTTCTGTCATGCCAGCGATGCCGCCGACTGACGCTCCCGAGGACTCGAGCCTCGAACGGGTGCGTCCCGGCCGTGCCGCATTACGCACTCTTTTGCCGCGTCGCGGAGCGGCGGGTGGGGCGCGTCGGGCTCCGGCCCGCAGCATCCTGACGCTGGCGATCGTGACGGGACTCATGGCGACGGTGGCGATCCCGGCCTACGCGGCTTGGAAGCCCGAGACGGAAGCGAAGACGCTGCAGCAGCTCGCGGCCGACGGGGCGCAGACGCTCGTCGTCGCGTCGGATGTCGGCGGCAGCACGCTCGCGCGCGGGTCGTACTCGGCGACCACACCCGAAGAGATCGCGAAGAAGAAGGCCGCCGAGGCTGCCGCGGCGCGGGCTAAGCCTCGATCCACCGATGAGCCTTCGGTGGGTGGCGTCGGTGTGATGGGCGCGGCGTGATCGGCTGCGGGCAGGGGTGAGTTCCGGGCGTCTCATCCCGGTTGTCCACTTCGTTGTCGGTCGTGCCGCTGGTGGCGGCGGTGGTCAGCTGGCCGCGGCCGGTGGTGGTGCGTGCGTCGCGGTGAAGAGTCGGTCGAACGCGGTCTGCCAGGGCCAGACGTCCGGCAGGTGCAGGATGATGCGGCGCGCCGTCCGCGCCAGTCGTGCCGGCACTGAGACGAGGGTGCGGCGAATCGTCGCGGTCGTTGCCCGGGCGAGCCGCCCGCCTCGGTCGGCGATGAGTCCAGCGGTGCGGGTGAGGTTGAATGCGATCACGGCGAGGACGAGCCATGCGCTGTTCGCGGTGAACACTCCCGAGGGCAGGTGAGCGAGCGGGCCCGCCTTCAGGTCCGCGTGAACTTGCTCGATGATCGCGTGCCCGCGGTGGGTCTTGTCCGCCGCGACGGTTCCCATCGTCTGCTTGTCGGTGGTGGTGAAGAACGCGTGGTGCCGGTAGATGTCGAACAGCGTCGGCTGCTCGACCTGCTTGGGGTTCAGGTCCGGGATCCGCCGCACCACCAGTCGCCCTTCAACCCGTTCGGCGATCTTCCGGGAACGGAACGCTGTGAAGGGCACCTCGGCGACCTCTGCCTTCGAGATCCACCGGCCCGTGACCTCGTCACGGATCGCGTTCGGGTACTCGATCGTCTCCCACCCGTCCTCGGGGATCGTCGCGATCGCCGTCTTCACCGCGGGGTCCATCCGAACGGTGACGGACACGTCCGCGCCGGCCTTGATCGCCGTGCCGATGGTGGCGTGTCCGTAGAAAGCGGAGTCCGCCCGCAGCAACGGCCGAACACTGCTGCCCAGGTCCATGCGGCGAAGCGTGGCGAGGGTGTCGGCGACGATCCTGGCCGCGCCTTTCGGGGAACCGGTCTTCCCCTGCCGCAGCCGCTGCCCCACGATCACCGGCGCCGACTGCGATGTCGACGCCGTGGCGAACAGGGCGTTCAGGCCGCGGACGCCGGAGTACCCGAACGACGCGCCCTGCTTCTGGTATCCGTGGACCTCGATGATCGTGTCGTCCAGATCCACCATCACCCGCTCGTCGTTCGACGCCCGCAGCAGCGGCGCGGATTGCGCGACGTTCACCAGGGTCCGTGAGGCGACGGCGTCGAGCTGGCGGACGTGCCCGAACCGGAACTCCCGCAGGAACGAGCCCAGCGTCGACGGCGCATACGTCCGATCGAACAACCGGCCCATCCCGCCATGACGCAGCAGATTCATGTCGTCGATCGAGTCCGCCCCGGCGAGCATCCCCGCCACCAGCGCCATCACCTTGCCGCCCGCGTTCGCACCCTTATCCGACGGGACCGTCAACCGGACCTGCGCGAGCTGATCGAGCCCCGCAGAACGGGCAAGACGGAGCATCGGGACCAGCCCTGCGGCCGACACAAGATTCGGATCATCGAACTTCGCTGACACCGCAGCGGGAGCATGCTTGAATTGCACCTACGAGATGCCTCTCAGACTCGGGAAATAGGATCTTAGACAAGCTCTATTCTTCCTGGTCAGAGGGGCATTTCTGCGTTACGACGCCAACTCAGCAAGCCTCCCCATCGGTGGATCGAGGCTAAGGCGGCGTTGTCGGGCGGTTCGGTCACGGTAGACCTCGCCAGCATCCCCGCGGGGTCTGGCGCGATCGGTTGGCCGCTGCGCAGTATCTCGAACATCAGCGACCGCTTCGGCGCGCGCGGCGGGTCGCACAAGGGCGTCGACATGCTCGCCCCCGCCATGTCTCCCGTCTACGCGTCGGCGGATGGTGTGGTCAGTCAGTCGACCGAGGGTGGCAGCGGTGGGTACGGCGCGTACATCCGCATCGAGCATGTGATCGACGGCGTGCGCGTCAGCACCCTGTATGCGCACCTCTCATACGGCACCCGCACGGTCGAGGCTGGCCAGACGGTCTCGCGGGGGCAGGTCATCGGGGGAGTGGGCCGCACCGGGTATGCGACGGCGAACCACGTGCACTTCGAGGTGTTCGTGAACAACGCCAAGGTCGACCCGATGCCGCACCTCGGCCCCTACGGCACCTGAGCCTCCGGTCATTGAGCGAGGCCCGCAGGGCCGAGACGAAATGACGCGCCGACACCTTCGCCATCGTGAATCTCGCACCCCGAATCGTGGGGTAATCTGACCCCGAACGCTTGCTCGAGCGATGGGAAATGCCGATGGATATCACGCCTCGCATCCGAACCCGGAATGCGCACGGTCGTTACGTCCTTCGTCATCGTGCGGACGGATGCCACGGCACGACCGTGGCCACAAGGCGCTGCCCCTAGGGGCGGCGCCTTTTTTCGTCCTCGCAGCCTGTCGCGCCCGCGGGCGTCGCTGTATCGAATACCGCTGAAGCCGTCACGGGCTATTCGAGAGGACACCCGATGCGCACTCTGGTGCTGAACGCAGGATACGAACCGCTGGCCGTCGTGTCGTTCAAGCGAGCCGTCGTGCTCGTGATGAACGCGAAGGCGACGGTGATCGAGCGCGTGGAGGGCGATCCGGTGTGGAGCGCGAGCGGCGCCGTCGACCGTCCGGCGGTGATCCTGCTCACGCGCTACGTCCGCGTGCCGCAGTCGCGTCGCGTGCCGGTGACCCGCCGGGGTGTGCTGCGTCGCGACGGCAACCGCTGCGCGTACTGCGGCAAGGGTGCGACGACAATCGATCACGTGATGCCGCGGTCGCGCGGGGGAGCGGATTCGTGGGAGAACCTCGTGGCCTGCTGCTTGCGGTGCAACAACCTCAAGGGCGATCGGACCCCCGCCGAGATGCGCTGGGATCTGCGGTACATGCCGCGGCCCCCGCACGGGACGCAGTGGACGGTGCGTGGCACGGAGCGTGCGGATCCGCGGTGGGAGCCGTACCTCGAGCTTGCGGCGTAGCCCCGGTCGCTGAGCCTGTCGAAGCGACCAGCCCTGCCCGCCTCGGTCCCTGAGCTCGTCGAAGGGACCAGCTGTGTACATCCGGACCCTGAGCTTGTCGAAGGGACCCGCCCGCCTCGCTCGGTAGACTTGGACGCCTAGCCTCTGTAGCTCAATGGAAGAGCAGTTCCGTCCTAAGGAAAGGGTTGGGGGTTCGAGTCCCTCCAGGGGCACAGTCTGTTTTTCGCTCTGACCAGGTGTTTCTCCAATAAAAATCTCGCAAAATCTCGTTTTTGCCCGCTTTTTGCCCGCATTCTGAAAATTCTGAGGGCAGATTCGGGGCAAGAACGAGGCCCTTCACGGCGCTTCGTTAGGCGTCTCAGAACGCCAAAATCGAGCGCTTCGGGCGTCAGTAGCCTCGTCGAAAAACTGAGCAATCTGCTCTCTAGCGTTTCGACGGCCGGGCGTAGCGAGTCTGCGGACCCGACGGCAGCGCCACGAGCGGCATGGCTGCATTGAGTCGCGTCGCGACCTCGTCCAGGTCGTCCTCAAACAGATCGGCGTAGGTGTCGAGCGTCATCGCCGCCGACGCGTGCCCGAGCATCCGCTGCACGGCCTTCACGTTGGCGCCCGAACTGATCGCGAGCGACGCAGCGGTGTGACGGAGGTCGTGAGGGGTTACACGTGGAATGGAGGGGTCGAACGCTTGCGCACGTCTCACCGCGTTCGCGAACCAGCCCTGGCTACCTGAGTTGCGCATGTGATTGACCCCGTCGCCGAACAGCAGGCCCTCGGGTCCCTTGCCGGCGCACGCTTGCTCGATCATCGGAGCGAGACGCTCGGGGTAGGGGACGGAGCGCTTCTCGTGTGTCTTGGGTGTGCCGACGTGGATCTCGTAGGCAATCATCACCGCGTTCTCTTCGATGACGAATCGCTTGCGCAGGCGGTTCACGCTGCGCACTCGCAGCCCCGTCGCCTCACCCCAGCGCAGGCCCGTGTACGCCAGCGTCAAAACGAGTGTCGGATGCGCTGAGGATGCCGCGAGCGTCGCCACCTGGTCGTGCGTGAGGTAGACGCGACGCTTGCCCGGTCCGTTCCGAGGGAGGCTGCGCACATGTCGCGCCGGGTTGCTTGTGAGGCGACGATCGTCGATCGCGACATCGAGAATGCCGGCGAGCACTCCTAGGGCGCGAAGAACAACCGTCCGCGACTTCTGCGATGCGAGGTTGGACACCCAGTCCTGCACTTCGGAGCGCCGGATCGACCAAATCTCTCGGTCGGCCCAGACCGGCGCGACATGGTTGTTCCACGCCCGCTCGAGTGTCATGTAGTACGAAGGCTTCGACATCGGCGGCTGCTTGGATCGCAGCCAGCTGTCCGCGAACATCCGGACCGGAACCCGGGACGATGACGGATCGATGTACTCGCCCTTCGACTTCGACACCGTGACCATCGAGAGGTACAGCTTCGCCTCGCGCATCGTCGCGAAGCCACGCTTCTCTGCCTCCGTGCGATCAGGCTTGCGATAGCGCACACGATAACGGCGGCCCTTCGCCGATTCGTATGGGGTGATGTTGCCCATTCCGACCTCCGCTCATTGCCGTTTCGATGGTCAGTATCGGCCCAGTTTCGGACAGCGGCCGGTCGCCGTCAACGCGGCTGATGACATGTGTGGATAGATGAAGGAGAAGGGCGTCAACTGGTTGTGGGGAGTGGGGCGCCCTCCGACGCCGAGAGTGTAGCGATCGGTCGCGTCTCCGTTCTCACCGCTCACTCCTTGCAGACTGCGCGCTGGCGCGCTCCGCTTTGCAGCCGTGCGACGCCGAGCACTGCGTCGCGCACGATCGCTGAGGCGCCTGATCGTCGGATGGAGCGCCGTGAGCGCGGAGAGACTGTGGCGCCGGTTGACTCCTGAGTGGAAGCAACAGAGGTGTACGAGCATGCGCCGCTAGATTCGAAGTACCCATGGCTGTAGCCACGGCCGCATCACATCGGTAGGCCGCATCGCGCGAGGAGAATCACGAGTCAATGACGCCGACCACCAAAGAAGGACAGCGCGCTGAGCTGCATAAGACAATCTGGCGCATCGCCAATGATCTGCGCGGGTCGATCGACGGGTGGGACTTCAAGAGCTACGTGCTCGGCATGCTGTTCTATCGGTTCATCTCGGAGAATCTGACGACGTATATCAATAAGGGCGAGCACGAGGCAGGTGAGACCAGCTTCGACTATGCGGCACTTCCTGACTCGCAGGCTGAGTTCGGGCGCAGGGAGACCGTTGCCGAGAAGGGCTTCTATGTTCTCCCGTCGGAGTTGTTTCAGAACGTCCGCAACCGCGCTTCGAATGACCCCGATTTGAACGAGACGCTTGAGCGGGTCTTCAAGAACATCGAAGGCTCCGCTGTCGGCACCGACAGCGAGGACGACCTGAAGGGGCTGTTCGACGACCTCGACATCAACAGCTCGAAGCTCGGAAACACCGTCGCAAAACGCAACGAGAAGCTCGTGAAGCTGCTCAACGCCATCGGCGACCTGCCGCTCGGCAATTTTGAGGATAACTCGATCGACCTTTTTGGCGACGCCTACGAGTACCTCATGCAGATGTATGCCTCACAAGCAGGCAAGTCCGGTGGGGAGTACTACACGCCGCAGGAAGTCTCAGAGGTTCTCGCTCGCATCACCGTGATGGGCAAGAAGCGGGTCAACAAGGTCTACGACCCGGCCGCGGGTTCTGGATCGCTCCTGCTCAAGTTCGCGAAGGTCCTCGGCAAGGTGAAGCGCTCCAGGTTTTGTGCCGCTCCTATGCGGGTTGCGGCTCTCGGTTGAGGGTCGCGTAATGGGCTTGCTCGAACTCGGCGGGTGGGACGTAGCCGAGGCTCGAGTGAAGCCTACGAGTGTTGTACCAGTTGACCCAGCCGGCGGTCGCGAATTCGACGTCTGCGATGGTCCGATACGGCCCGTCGTGGAACACGGTCGTGCGGATGCACTCGGCCTTGTAGAGCCCGTTGATCGTCTCCATCAGCGCGTTATCGAACGCGTCGCCGACGGACCCGATCGAGGGTGCGATGCCATCGAGCGCCAGCTTCTCGGTGTAGGCCAGCGAGACGTATTGAGACCCGGCGTCCGAATGTGCCCGCAGCTGCTCGGGCTGGACCGGGTGCCCATCACGCGCTCGTTCCCAGAGGGCCATGCGCAGCGGGATCATCACCAGCTCGACGTGCTTGGTGGTCTGTGCGTGCCAGGCCACGATGCGTTGCGAGTAGACATCGACGATGAAGGCGACGTAGACCCAGCCCGCCCAGGTGCGGCAATAGGTGAAGTCCATCACCCAGGTGTGATCCGGCCGGGGCGCGGTGAAGTCGCGGTTCAGCAGGTCGCCGGCACGGACCCCGTCCTTGGCGGGGATCGTAGTGCGGGTGCCCTTGTCGCGACGGATTCCCGACAGCCCGAGCGAGCGCATGGCCCGGTCGACCGCGCCTCGCGACGCGCCGGGGATCGACGTGCGGCGGATCAGCGCGGTCATCTTCCGCCGCCCGTAGAGGCCCTCGGGAGTCAGCACGCGACGCATCGTCCCGTTGCGTTCGACAATGGTCCATGCCGCGGCGCGGACAGCGTCCTGGACCTGCGCGTCCGTGATCGTCCGCACTGCGACGATGCCTTGCCGGTGGGCTCGGTAGGTGCGCGCGGCGATCTTCACGCCCTGCGCTTGCAGGACCCGGATGATCGACTCGACCGCGTGACCTTCGGCTCTCATCGTGTCAATGAAGCCCAGCATCAACGGTTGCGGGGGTCGAGTTCCCCCGCGAAGAAAGTCGTCGCAGCTCTCAGGATCGCGACATCCTCCCGCAGACGACTGTTCTCGGCCTTGAGCCGCTTGATCTCGGCATGCTCGACGCTGGTGATCCCGTCGCGGGTGCCGTCGTCGATATCGGCTTGCAGCACCCACCGGCGCACCGACTCGTGGCCCACGCCGACCTGGCGGGCAACGGCCGCTGACGCGGCCGTCAACGAGGGATACTC
>NZ_NMUM01000023.1 GCF_002812805.1 Microbacterium lacus
GGTCAAGTCCCGTGTTGTGGTGTCAATCCGGCTGCTTCCTTGATGGGTGAGGGTCAGGCGGTGAGGAACAGGTCGGGGCGCTCAGGCTCGGCGTGGTCTTGGAGTGTGTGGACGAGTTTGCGCATGGAGATGTCGGAGAGGTAGCGGCGTTCACCGTATTGCCATTCCTCGTGCTGCTCCTGCAGGACGGCGCCGATGAGGCGGGTGACGGAGTCGCGGTCGGGGAAGATCTGCACGACGTCGGCGCGGCGTTTGATCTCACGGTTGAGGCGCTCGATCGGGTTGTTGGACCAGACCTTCTGCCAATGCTCACGCGGGAGCGGCGCGAATCCGGTGAGGTCTGCTTCGGCAGCATTGAGCATGTCTGCGATCTCCGGGAACGACCCGCGGAGGGACGTGGAGACCTGGTGATACTGGGCGATCACGGCCTCGGGGGTGGTCTGCGCGAAGATCGTCGAGATCAGCGCGTTGACGGGCTTGGAGCGTGCCGATCCGAGCTTCTGGGTGACGTTACGAGCGAAGTGGACGCGGCATCTCTGCCAGCCCGATCCGGGGAGGATCGCTTTGACGGCGGCTTTGATGCCGGCGTGAGCGTCGGACGTGACGAGGGTCACGCCGAGCGGGTCTGTGTCGGTGGAGACTTTCAGACCGCGGTCGCGGAGGGAGCGGAGGAACTCGGTCCAGAAGTCCGTCGTCTCCGCGTCGCCGAGAGCCATCCCGAGGATCTCCCGACGGCCGTCGCCGCTGACCCCGGTCGCGACGATGAGGGCTTGGGAGAGAACCCGGCCACGGTGGCGCACGTCGAGGTAGGTGGCGTCCAGGAACAGGTACGGGAACCAGGTGTGATCGAGCCGGCGGTGCAGAAACTCGTGCACCACCTCATCGATCTCGGAGCAGATGCGGGAGACGGTGGACCGGCTGATGCCGGTGTCGTTGCCCAGCGCGCGGACGAGCTGGTCGACCTTGCGGGTGGAGACTCCGTCGATCCAGGCCTGGCAGATCACCGCGTAGAGCGCCTTGTCGACACGGCGGCGTGGGCTGAGCAGGCTCGGGAAGAACGACCCCTCCCGCAGCTTCGGAATCTGAATGTCGACCTCCCCCGCGGGCGTGGCGAGCGTCTTCGCGCGAGCACCGTTGCGACGCGTGGTGCGCTCCGCCGTGCGTTCGTAACGGGCCGCGCCGATCTTCGCGGTCGCTTCCGCGTCAACAAGGTCCTGCAGCCCCGCCTGCAGCATCCGACGGAACACGTCGGAATGGGCGAGGTCAGGATCGGCGAGGACTTCTGCGATCAGGGTCGTCAAGGCAGACTGATTCTGGGTCATCGTGGGATCTCTTCTTTGCTTCTTGGCGGAAACAACTGGTCATCCCACGATGGCCCTCCTACGTCAACGACGACGAGAACCCCGCAGGAATTGACACCAAGCTACGAGACGCACCCGATGCCTCCACCCTGAATGGATGCGGCGACCCGAACCTCTTCCCGAAGCCCTCACCCCGGTGTTCCGTGTGTCCGATGCGCGGGCCATGGGCGTTAGCGCTGCCAGGCTCGATCGCAGCGATCTGCGGTCACCGCACCGAGGTCTGCGAACATCTCGATTGCTCCCCGGCCCATCGACATCGCTCGAGCTCGCGGCGGAGTACGCCCCGCGGTTGGCGGCCTGGCAGTTCTTCAGCCATGAGACGGCGCTCGAGGCGGTAGGAGCACCGATGCCGGATTGGCCCTATCGTCCGCGCTTGCACGTTGCCGCGCATCGTCCGAGCCGTGAACCGCGCATCTCGGGAGTCGTCGGGCATCGGCTGCAGGTCCGGCAACCGGCGGTAATGCTCAGCCGGACAGGCCTTCCGATCGAGGCGCCCGTGCGTGCTTGGCGTCAGGTTGGCTCGCTGTGGCCGCTCGATGACCTCATCGCTGGCGCGGACTTCCTCCTATCCGGCGAGCGACCGTTGGCGATCCCGGAGCAGCTGCGTGAAGAGATCGAGGTGATGGGCGACGTGAGGCGAGGCATCCTTCGTCGTGCATTGATCGAGGCGCGCGCCGGAGTGCGATCGCCTCGCGAAACACGGCTACGCCTCGTGCTGACCCGTGCGGGACTGCCGGAGCCGGAGATCAACTGGGTTCTGCGCGACGGGCGGGGCAAGGCGGTCGCCGAGCTCGATCTTGCCTACCCGCGGTGGCGCGTGTGCCCCGAGTACGACGGTCGTGTTCACGAAACCGACCGGCGCCAGTTCGCGAAGGATGCCGACCGATGGGACAGTATCCGTGAGAACGGCTGGGATCATGTGCGCATTCTGAACGCTCACATGCAGCACGGAGGTCGCAGAGCGGTGGAACGGGTGCGTGAAGCGCTCATTCGTGCTGGCTGGCGGCCGGGTGAGTGAGCAGCTCTCCGCGCCCGTGACCAACTAGACCTGCATGGCACGCGTGCTCTCAACCGTGTCCCACTTTGGCTCGGTTTGGTGCCGGTTTCGAGCGCAAAAGTGGGACACCCTTGGTCACGGCGTCCCACTTTGACCCGGTATCGGGTCCGAATAACGCAGGAAAGTGGGACACGGATCAGCGGAAGTGGGACGCGACCCCTGAAAAGTGGGACATGGATAGGGAAGCGGACGCGGCGGGTCAGGCGTCGGCGACGCCCAGCACGTCGAGCAGCCAGGCCAGCTCGAATGCCCGCTCGCGCCACGCGTTGTAGCGGCCCGAGACGCCGCCGTGCCCGGCGACCATCTCGCACTTCAGCATCGCGTCGGCACCGACCTCGCGCAGTCGCGCAACCCATTTCGCGGGCTCGACGTACAGTACGCGCGTGTCGTTCAGCGACGTGACGGCGAGGATGCGGGGGTACGAGACATCCGTCCGCACATTCTCGTACGGTGAGTACGACTTCATGTAGGCGTAGACCTCGGGGTCGTGGAGCGGATCGCCCCACTCATCCCACTCGATCACCGTCAGCGGCAGGGACGGGTCGAGGATGGTCGTCAGCGCGTCGACGAACGGCACATCCGCGACGATCCCGGCGAACAGCTCGGGCGCCAGGTTCGCCACCGCGCCCATGAGCAGCCCACCGGCCGAGCCGCCCTCGGCGACCAGCCGGTCGGGCGAGGTGTAGCCCGCATCGATCAGGTGCAGCGCGCAGTCCACGAAGTCCGTGAAGGTGTTGCGCTTGCTCGAGAGCTTGCCGTCCTCGTACCACTGGCGGCCCATCTCGCCGCCCCCGCGTACGTGCGCGACCGCGAAGACGACGCCGCGGTCGAGCTCCGACAGGCGTGCGACCGAGAACCGCGGCTCGATCGAGTGCTCGTACGAGCCGTAACCGTACAGGTGCAGCGGCCGGGGAGCGACTCCCGCGTCGCCGAACGACCGCTTCCAGACGAGCGACATCGGGATCTCGGTGCCGTCCTGTGCGGTCGCCCACACGCGCGCCTGTTCGTAGTCGGCCGCCTCATACCCGCCGAGCACCGGCTGGCGCTTGCGCAGCAGGAGCTCGCGGTCTTCGAGGCGGTAGTCGTAGACCGTGTTCGGGGTGACGAACGAGTCGTACCCGAGCCGCAGCATCGGCGGGGCCCACTCGCGGTTGCCGCCGAAGCCGACCGCGTACAGCGGCTCGTCGAACGTGAGCTCGTCGACATTCCCGTTCGCGTAGTCGAGCAGGCCGATGCGGGCCAGTCCCTCGCGCCGGTACTCGATGGTCGCGAAGTCGCGGAAGCAGTCGACGTCGAGCAGACGGATGCCGGGGGTGTGCGGCCGCACGATGGCCCGCTGGCCAGCGGGGTCGGTCACCGGGACCCGGACCAGCTCGAAGTCCAGGGCATCCTCGTTGTGCAGGATGTACAGGTAGTCGGCGCCGTCGACGATCGCGTGGTCGACCGAGTACTCGATGCCCTCGCGGCGGGGCCAGACGACCCGCGGCTCGGCGGTCAGGTCGTCGGCGGGCACCAGCCACATCTCGGACGTGATCGAGGATCCGAGCCCGATGACGAGATACTTCTCGCTGCGCGTGAAGCCACCGCCGAGCCAGTAGCGCTCGTCGGGCTCGTGGAAGAGCTTCACGTCATCGGCGACCGGCGTGCCGACGACGTGCCGCCAGAGCGTATCGGGGCGCCAGGCATCGTCGACGGTCGAGTAGATGATCGACGTGCCATCGGGCGAAAACTCCGCTCCCGACGAGGTCCCGGGGATCTCGTCGCCGAGCTCGGCGCCTGTCTCGAGGTCACGGACGCGGATCGTGTAGCGCTCGTCACCGGCGACGTCGACGCCGAACAGCATGAGGCGTCCGTCGTCCGACACGTCGAACGAGCCGAGCGAGAAGAACTCGTTCCCCTCGGCTTCGACGTTCGCATCGAGCAGCACCTGCTCGCCGGGCACGGGCTCACCGGGAGTGAGTTCCGGCGGGGTCCAGTCATCCGGCGAGGCCAGGGGAGCGCGGCACTGCACGCCGTACTGCTTGCCCTCGATCGTGCGGCCGTAGTACCACCAGGCACCGCGACGCGACGGGACGGAGAGGTCGGTCTCGAGCGTGCGGTCCTTGATCTCGCCGAAGATCCGTTCGCGCAGGCCCGCCAGGTGCGCCGTGCGCTCAGCGGTGTAGGCGTTCTCGGCCTCGAGATGCGCGATCACCTCGGCGTCGTCCTTCGCACGCATCCACTCGTAGGGGTCTTCCACGACATCGCCGTGGAACTCGCGGCTGTGCGGCACGCGCGGGGCGGTGGGAGCGGATGTCTGGGGTCGGGCGTTCTCGGAGGGCGAGGCGTCGTGGGTCACAGATCCACGTTAGCCGAGGCATCCGTGGCGGGCTCCGGCGACGCTCGTCCGGTAGCCATCGCGGCGCCGGAAGCCCTCGCCTCGCACTTGTTGCGGTTTCGACGGCGCATACGTCGCAACAAGTGCCAGGCGAGCGGTCCGGGGCGGGGTCAGCGCACGACTGCCGGCGCGCCGAGCAGCTCGGCAGCGCGCTCGGCGATCGCGTAGACCGGCGCGAGGGTGTTGCACGTCGGGATCGTCGGCATGACCGAGGCATCCGCGATCCACACGCCGTCGACGCCGCGCAGCGCAAGCTCGGGGGTGACGGGGGCCTCATCGTCCGAACCCATGCGCGCCGTGCCGCACGCGTGGAAGAACGTCGACACCGAGCGTCGGATGTATCGCTCGGCCTCTCGCCGCGATAAACGCCCAGCCGGGGCGAGCGGCGCCTCGATCAGGTCGGCGAACGCCCGCGTACCGAAGAGGTCCTGGATCGTGTCGAGCGACTCGACGAGCGCGTCGAGGTCGTGACGCTCGGCGAGGAAGTTCGGCTGGATATCGGGCGCGACGCCCGGGTCTGCCGACCGCAGCCGCACGTGCCCGACGCTCCGCGAATCCATGAGCCCCGGCGACACGGCGAACACATCACCCGTCAGGTCATATTCGGCGCGCACCTCGGCCGTCGCGTGCGGTCCCTGCACGACGAACGCGTGCAGATCGGGCGCCGCCCCCGCCAGGCTGCTGCGCCAGTTGAGCATCGCGCCCCCGCCGTTGTCGCGCACCAGCCCGAGCGGCGCCCGAGCCCGCGCGGTCACGCCCTCGATCAGCGGATGGTCCTGGTAGTTCGCCCCGACGCCCGGCAGGTCGACCCGTGGACGGATGCCGAGGGCTCCGAGCGCATCCGCGTCGCCGATGCCCGAGAGCATCAGCAGGCGCGGGGTGTCGATCGCGCCGGCCGTCATCACGACGCCCCGCCCGGCGCGGGTCAGCACGGACGCCCCGTTGACCAGGTGTCGGACGCCGGAAACCCGCGTCCCGTCGATCTCGAGCGACAAGGCGGGCGAGTCGACCACAACATGCAGGTTCGGGCGCGAGAGCACGGGCGCGAGGTACCCCCGCGCCGCGCTCCAGCGCCTCATGCTGCCATCCGGCGCGGTCGTCGCCGAGAAGTTGGTCCACGCCGCGCCTTCGTTCGAGGGCCCGTTCAGGTCGTCGGTGATGGGCAAGCCGAGTTCGGCCGAGCCCTGCATGAGCGCAACCGCGATCGGGTGGGGGTTGCGGGACCGTTCGATGCGGATGGGTCCGCCGGCGCCGCGCCAGGCATCCGCTCCGCCCTCCCAGTCTTCGACGGTCCGGAACAGCCGCGTCATGAGGGCGGCGTCCCAGCCCGTCGCCCCCTCGGCCCCCCAGCGGTCGTAGTCGGACGGATGGCCGCGGTACCAGAGCATGGCGTTGATCGCGCTGCTGCCCCCCAGCACCCGACCGCGCGGGATCGGGATGGTGCGCCCGTCCACGAGCGGCGTCGGGGTGTACGTGTAGCCCCAGTCGTGCTCCGAGCCGAGCAGCGAGACCCACGAGTCGGCCCGGTCGATTGCCTCGACCGCTGTTCCGTCCGGTCCCGCGCCGCTCGGGCCCGCCTCGATCAGCAGGACCGAGACATCCGGATCCGCCGACAGTCGGTTCGCGAGCACGCACCCCGCCGAGCCGCCCCCGACGATGACCCAGTCATACTCCGCGCGGGGCGAGGCGTACTCCGCGACCGGCGAGGCGACGATCGGCATCAGTTGTGCTCGCTCGGACCCATGATCGAGATGCCCTCGGTGCGCTCGACGTGCCGGACGAAGGTGTACGTGTCCTCGCGGCCGTCCGAATGCTTGCGCTTGATGCCGGGCTCGAGGATGCCGTCGGTCTTGGCGACGACGATGTACGGCACGGTCGAGGCGAGGCCCGCGGCACAGTGCTCGTCGAAGGCCTCGAGCGTGTTCACCGTGTAGGCGTGCTCGACGCCCGCGGCCCGAGCGATGCCCGCAAGATCCACGCGACCCGAGGCGGTGTGCGTGCGCGGTCCGCCGATCGACTGGTACTGCTCGTTGTCCCACACCACGATGAAGAGGTTTCGCGGCTGCTCGTTGCCGAGCGTCGCCAAGATGCCGAGGTTGAACAGCAGCCCGCCGTCCGTGTCGAGCGAGACGATACGACGGTGGGGGAGTCCGACCGAGAGCCCGAAGGCCTCGGCGCTGACGCATCCGAGCTGCTGCTGGAACAGGCTCCCCTCGCGCATGTGCGGGGCGGCGTTGAACCACTCATCGACGGCGCCGCCGAGCGAGAGGATGACGAGCTCGTCGTTCAGCCGAGCACCCAGGGCCTGCATGCAGGCGAAACGCGACATGCTCATCGGACGACCTCCCCACCCAGGACGACGGCCGAGTGGTAATACGCGGTGTACGACCACTCGAAGGCGTCGACGATGGCCTGTTCGATCTCGTCCTCGCGCCGCACGACGCGGTAGGGGATCCGCAAGGCTCCGAGGAGCGGCTCCATCGTGATGCCGTGGGGGATCGCCCACCAGTTGTTCTCGCCCATCTCGCCGCGGTAGCTCATGATCATGACGACCGGGATGCCGGAGCCCAGGCCCAGGCGCGCGAGGTGCTCGGTCGCGGCGCGGAGCCCCGAGTTCTCCATCACGAGCACGGCGCGCTTACCCGAGAGGAACACCCCGCCGGCGATCGCGGCACCCTCGCCCTCGTTCGTCACGGGGATGGTGCGGATGTCGGGGGCCGCGTCCAGCGCCGGGTACAACTCCTTCAGCAGCGAGTCGGGCAGGTACGTCGCCACGCTCACCCCTGCGCGTTCGAGACCGCGCAGCACGGCCTCCACTCCGGTCTTCTGCATGGGTGTCCTCTCGGCGTTCGGGTACTGGTTCGGGACGTGCGGATCAGGCGTGAGTGCGCAACGCGGCGGCCGGATGGGTCGACGCCAAGCGTGGCCCGCCGCCCGGGTGCATGCGCTCGCGCAGCGTCGTGCCCGGAGCATCCGCCAGCAGTCCGCGCTCGCGCAGGATCGGCACGACGAGCTCGCAGAAGTCCGTAAAGCAGCCGAGCCCGCCGAAAGTGGGCTCAAGCATGAAGCCGGCAAGCCCCGTCTCGCGCGCGATCGTCTCGAGCTCGTCGGCGACCTCGACGGGCGACCCGGTGACCAGGAACCCGCGGATGCCTCGCCCCCGGAATCCGTCGAGCACATCGCGCACGCGCACGCTGCCCTGGGCGCGGTATCGGTCGAGCAGCGTCTGTCCCTGTGCGCCGCCCGCGGGCAACACGACATCCTCGAGCAGCGTGTCGGGGTCTTCACGGGTCAGGTCGACCCCGGTGAACCCGGCGAACATGACCGCCGCATCGTCCAGGGCGTACAGGGCGTCGAGTTCGGCACGGCGGGCGTGAGCCTCTTCGCTCGTCGGGGCCACGATGATCGTCGCGCCGCTGATCACGGCGATGTCGTCGGCGGGACGACCCGCCGCGACCGCTCGGGCCCGGACATCCGCGACGACCTTCGCCGCCTGCGGGATCGACTGGCCCTGGATGAACACGGCCTCGGCGTTCCGTGCCGCGAAGGCGCGGCCGCGGTCTGAGGTGCCGGCCTGGAAGAGGACGGGGGTGCGCTGCGGCGTCGGTGGTACGGCGAAAACCCCGTGTCCGCGGTGGTGGACGCCGTCGAACGAGACGGGCCGTACCTTCGTGGGGTCGGCATAGACGTTGCGCGCGCGGTCGCGAACCTCGGCGTCGTCCTCCCATGAGTGCTCCCAGAAGCGCAGGCACAGTTCGACGAACTCATCGGCCGCGTCATAGCGCGAGTCGTGCGCACCCGGGGCTGCTGGCTCGAGGCCGAAGAGAGCGTCGGTCGTGGCCTGCGAGCTCCCCGTGACGATGTTCCAGCCGATACGTCCGCCCGTCAGCCGGTCGAGAGTCGCGAAGCGGCGTGCCGTGCCGTACGGCCGCTCGGCCACGGTCGGCGACGTCACCACGAAGCCGAGCGACGTCGTCTGGGCCGCGAGCGCCGCGATCATCAGCATCGGGTCGAGCGCAGGGAATTGGATGCCGTGGGCGATCGTCTCGTCGGGAACGCGCCCCTCCAGGGTCGGGTATCCATAGGTGTCCGCGAAGAACAGGAAATCGAACCCGGCCGCATCCAGGGTCTTCGCGAGCTTCGTCCAGTGCGACAGGTCGTCCCAGTCGTCACCGCGCCCGTCGGGGTGGGTCCAGGTCGGCATCCCATTGTTCGGATTGACCATCTCGAACGCGCCCAGCAGCATCTTCATCTCGCGATCCGACTTCCGTATTTCTCAGATGTGCGCCGTCAGAGGAGCGCGACGACGGTCTTTGTCTCGAGGTAGTTTTCGAGCCCCTGCGATCCGTTCTCGTATCCCCATCCGGACTCTTTGTGCCCGCCCTTGGGCAGCTCGGGTCCGAGGAACGAGTGGCAGTTGATCCACACCGTGCCGGACTGCAGGCGCGATGCGATGCGGTGCGCGCTCGAGAGTCCCTCGGTCCAGACACTCGCGGCCAGGCCGTATCGGGTGTCGTTCGCCCACCCGAGCACCTCGTCGAGCTCGTCGAAGGGCACCACCGCGGCGACGGGGCCGAAGATCTCTTCGCGCATGATGCGCATGTCTTCGCGCACGCCGGTCAGCACGGTCGGTTCGAAGAAGGTGCCGAGCGGTCCTTCGCGTCGCCCGCCCGTCACGACCTCGATGCCGTCGGCGGCGCCCTCGCGGATGAAGTCGTCCACGCGCTCCGCTTGTCGGGCGCTCACGAGCGGGCCGAGGTCGGCTTCGGTGTCGAGCCCGTGCCCGAGTCGCAACGCCGAGCCGTACGACGCCATGCCGGCGACGAGCCGGTCGTAGACATCCCGGTGCGCGTAGACCCGCGCGCTCGCGACACACACCTGGCCGCCGTTGTCGAAGATGCCGCGCGAGATGCCTTCGACCGCCGCGTCGAGGTCGGCGTCGGGCATCACGATGGAGGGGGACTTGCCACCGAGCTCGAGCGTCAACCGGCGAAGATCCGCACCCGCGGAAGCCGCGAGTTGTTTGCCCACGACGGTCGATCCCGTGAAGGTGATCTTCGCGACACCGGGATGCGCCGCGAGGGCACTCCCGGCTTCGGCTCCGTAGCCCGTGACGATGTTGACGACACCGTCCGGTACCCCGGCCTCGACGAGCAGCTGCCCGAGTCGGAGGGCGGTGAGCGGGGTGTCCTCGGCGGGCTTGAGCACCACGGTGCAACCGGCCGCCAGCGCGGGCGCGAGCTTCATCGAGGCCATGAGTAGCGGAGAGTTCCACGGCACGATCGCCGCGACCACACCGACGGGCTCGCGGACCGTGTACGCGAAGACCTTCTTGCCCGGGGGCGTGCGCGAGAGGGACGTCGGGATCGTCTGGCCGAGGATCTTGGTCGGCCAGCCGCTGTAGTAGCGGAACTGATTGATGGCCGCGGGGATCTCGCCGAACCGCGATGTGCGCCAGGCCTTGCCCTGGTCGAGGCTCTCGAGCTGCGCGAGTTCGTCGGCGTGGGCCTCGATCAGGTCGGCGATGCGCCAGAGCAGCGCGCCTCGGGCAGCGGGTGTCATGTCGGCCCATTCCGGGGCGCGGAGAGCTCGACTCGCGGCGGTGACGGCGGCATCGACGTCTGCCTCCGTCGCGCGCGCGACCTCGGCGAGCAGGGCGCCCGTCGCGGGGTCGCAGGTCTGGAAGGTCTCTCCCGAAGACGCGGCACGCCAGTTGCCGTCGATCAGGAGGCGCTGGGGGCCTGCATCGAGGAACGCGGCGACGGCCGGGTCGAGGTCTGGCCGCTGGGGCCGGATGGTGTGGTTCATGGAGCGTCCTTCACCTACCGGGGCCGGGCGACCGCGGGGGAGTACCCCCATGCTAGGCGGACCGATCGTGGTTGTACTATTCGGTTCATGATGTTGGGAAATAACTTGTGAACTGGTTTTTATTGCGGGATGGCGACCGGCCCAACACATCCGCTTCGTAAACTCTTTGTTTCGTGGACGCCATCCGGGCGAGCTGGCGGGATCGAGACGGCACACTCGACGGGTGACCCACCCCGCTCCTCTCCTGCTTCTGCCCGACCACGTCGTGACGATGGATGATGCCCTCACCGTGCTGTCGGGGGTGGGCGTGCTCGTCGTCGGCGACACGATCGCCGAGGTGGCGGACGCCGACGATCTACGCGCTCGTCATCCCGACGCCGAGATCGTCGAGCTGCCCGATCGCCTGCTGATGCCCGGGCTCGTCAATGCACACCACCACTCCGGGATGCTGCGCGGCACGGCCGAGCACCTGCCGGTCTGGGAGTGGCTGCGGCTGCACATCGACCCGATGCACCGGGTACTGAAGCCCGAAGAGGCCGAGGCCGCCGCGTGGCTCTGCTACGCCGAAGGGCTGCTGTCGGGTACCACGACGGTGGTCGACATGTGGCGCTACATGGACGGTGCGGCGCGCGCGGCTGAGGCGCTGGGCAACCGCGTCGTCACGGTCAATTACGTCGGCGAACACCCCGACTTCGACTACTTCGACACGCTGGATGACAACGAACGGATGCTGCGCGAGTGGACCGGTGCCGCGAACGGTCGCATCATGCCGTGGGTCGGGCTGGAGCATCCGTTCTATGCCGATGAAGCCGGAATGCAACGCGCGATCGCGATGGCGCGCGAGTTCGACACGGGGCTCTACACGCACTGCAGCGAGTCCGAGATCGAACTCGCTGACTTCCGCGACCGCTACGACATGCGGCCCATGTTCGCGCTCGAGAAGCTCGGATTCTTCGACGTGCCCCGCGCCATGATCGCGCACGCGGTCTGGTTGAACGGCTCGGAGGTGGACCTGATCGCCGAGCGCGGCGTCGGTGTCTCGCACAACCCCGTCTCGAACATGAAGCTCGCGAGCGGCATGGCGCCGATCGCCGAGATGCTCGCCGCGGGAGTGAACGTCGGGCTCGGCACCGACGGCGAGAAAGAGAACAACAACCTCGACATGTTCGAGGAGATGAAGGTTGCGTCTCTTCTCGGGAAGCTGCGGACGATGGATGCCGCGGCGATGGACTCCTGGGACGTGCTGCGCATGGCGACCCGCGGGGGAGCGGCGGCGATCGGGCGCGGCGCCGAGCTCGGCGCGATCGAGGTGGGGCGCAAGGCCGACCTGGTCGCCGTGCGGACGCACACGCCGCGGATGACTCCGCTCTTCGCCGATGGCGGCTACGCGAACCTGCACCACAACCTGGTGCACGCGGTGCGCGGGTCGGATGTCGATCTGACGATGGTCGACGGGAACATCGTCGTGCGCGACGGCGAGCTGCAGACCGCGGACATGGGCGAGCTGATCGACCGCGTCCGCGCCCTCGCCCCCGACCTGTTCGCGCGCCGCAGCGCCTACCTGGCCGAGCAGGGAGACCCGGACGGCCTGTTCCACGGCTGAGGCCCTTGCTCAGTAGCGATACACCCCTGATGCGACGAAACAACCCTAGTCGGCGGGTGTTTCGCAGCGCCAGGGGTGTTTCGGCGACGTGGGGGTCCGGCGGGCCTACGTGACGGTGACGAGGGTCCGCTGCCATCCGCTCGACCCGTCGGGTGCGATCGGTGCCCGCTCCTGCGTCTGCGTTTCGCCGGCCGCGTTCACCGCGCGCACCGTGACATAGTGCGTGCCCGTGGTGGCGTCCCAGTCGACGTACCACTGCACCCAGGTATCGACACCGACCGCGGTGGAGAGGTTCGCGACCTGCCAGTCGCCGTCGTCGATCGACACCTCGACGCGGTCGATTCCGACCGTCTGGGCCCACGCGACACCCGCGATGGGGACCCGACCTGCGGCCACAGGGTTGCCGGGTCGAGGGGTGTCGATGCGGGACGACATCTTGATCGGAGCCTCGGCGCTGTACCCGCGCGGGGTCCAGTAGGCCTCGTCGTCGGCGAAAGTGGTGACCTTCAGCTCGGTGAGCCACTTCGTCGCCGACACGTAGCCGTACAGTCCCGGCACGACCATCCGCACGGGGAAGCCGTGCTCGAGGGGCAGGGGCTCGCCGTTCATCGCGACCGCGAGGATCGCGTCGAGTCCGTCGTTTGTCAGGGACTCGAGGGGCGTGCTCGCCGTGTATCCGTCGACGCTGCGCGAGAGGACCATGTCGGCCCCCGCGGCCGGGCCCGCGGCGCGCAGGACGTCGCGAATCGGCACGCCCCACCACTTCGCGGTGCCGACGAGGTCGCCGCCGACCTCGTTCGAAACGCACGTCAGGGTGACGGAGTATTCGTCCAGCCCCATCCCGACCAGGTCATCGAACGTCAGTTCCAGCGGGGTGTCGACCATGCCGACGACGGTCAGGCGCCACGTCTCGGGATCGATGCTCGGCACCGTCAGCGCGGTGTCGACGCGGTAGAAGTCCGCGTTCGGTGTGTAGAGCGGTGAGATGCCTTCGATGTCCAGCTCGGCTCCCGCGGGAACCGTCACCGTCGTTCGGGGGGCGGGAAGGTTCAGTCCGCGCCGGATCGCGGCGATCGAGGATGTCGTGGCCCCGGCGACACGCGAGCCGATGCCGACAACCACGGCCCCGGCGGCAGCGATGCCGCCGATCAGCAGGAAGCGACGTCGCGCAACTCCCGAGGCGGGGGAGTCGGCCGTGCCCGATGCTGCGTCGGACGCGCGGGCGGTGTCCGCACGCCAGGCCCGAAGCATCCGGCCCAGCACGATGATCAGTGCGGCACCCGCGATCGCTCCCGCGACCGAGGGGATCCACGAGACCGCGGTTGCACCCGCGCGGGTCACGACGGCGGCGACCGATAGGACACCGGCAATGCCGAGAGCGACCGCGCCGAGCGGTGGGCGCACGAGCTCGAGGACCCCAGCGATCGCCGACGCGATCAGCACCGCGAGGCCGAGGCCCACGAGCAGGGCGATCTTGTCGTACTCGCCGAAGGTCGCGATCGCGAACTCTTTGAAGGGTTGCGGCACGATGTCGATCACGAACGATCCGACCGCGAGGAGGGGCGAGCCCCCGCGCGCGAACAGCAGGGCCAAGAGTTCGGCGACAGCCAGGAACACCGCTGCGCTGACGATGCCGGCGAGAGCCGACCATCCGAAGAACCGTTTGGTTCCGCCGCGCTTGGCCCTGATCGGTTTCGCCATGATCGTCTCCGCCCCGCGACACCACTCTGGCCCGCACCCTCGTATTCGCGACCGGTCGGCTATCGGATTGCGTCTGGCGTCTCGTTGGCCAACGGTCTCGTCGGGCGGACACCGCCGGAATGCGCGAGTTCCGACGCGATGTCCGAGGCGAGTTGACCGCGCCGGAACGTCCTGTCAGGATTCTCCGTGGCTGGTTAACGGAACCTGAACCGACGGTGAACTGTTCGTTCGTCACGCCGCCCACGGCGGCACTCTCTCCCATATCCTCGACGGAAAGCGAACGGTGGACGCCGCAGCCCTGATCATTGTCCTGGTCATCGTTCTGGCCCTGTTCTTCGACTTCACGAACGGGTTCCACGACACCGCGAATGCGATGGCGACGCCCATCGCGACGGGCGCGCTCAAGCCCAAGGTCGCGGTTCTGTTGGCTGCCTGCCTGAACCTGGTCGGCGCGTTCCTTTCGACAGAGGTCGCGAAGACGATCTCGGGCGGAATGATCCGCGAGGATCAGATCTCTGCGGCCGTCTTTCCGGCGCTGATCTTCGCGGGATTGATCGGCGCGATCACCTGGAACATGATCACGTGGCTGCTGGGTCTGCCCTCGAGCTCGTCGCACGCCCTGTTCGGCGGACTGATCGGCGCGACACTTGTCGGTGTCGGGGTCATGGCGATCGATTTCGGCGTGGTGCTGTCGAAGGTCATCCTGCCCGCCGTGATCGCGCCGCTGACCGCCGGCATCATCGCCTTCGCCGCGACCAAGCTCGCATACTCCCTGACTCGCCGCTACGACGGTCGGCCCGACGGCCGCGATGGATTCCGGTGGGGCCAGATCTTCACGTCGAGCCTCGTCGCCCTGGCCCACGGTACGAACGACGCGCAGAAGACGATGGGCGTCATCACCCTCGCCCTCATCACGGTGGGCTGGCAGTCCTCGCCCGACCCGCAACTGTGGGTCATCGTGGCGTGTGCCCTGACCATCGCGCTCGGGACCTACATGGGCGGATGGCGGATCATCCGCACCCTCGGCAAGGGGCTGACCGACATCAAGCCGGCTCAGGGCTTCGCGGCCGAGGCATCCACAGCGTCGACGATCCTCGCCTCGAGCGCCCTCGGTTTCGCCCTCTCGACGACCCAGGTCGCGTCCGGTTCGGTGATCGGTTCGGGACTCGGACGCCGCGGATCGACCGTCCGGTGGCGCACCGTCGGACGCATCGCGATCGGATGGTTGCTGACGTTGCCGGCCGCCGGCGGCGTGGGCGCGGCTGCGGCGCTGGTCGTGGTGTGGCTCGGCACCTGGGGCGTCGTGATCGACGCGGTGCTGGCGGTCCTGATCGTCATCGCGCTGTTCCTGCGGTCGCGTCGCAACTCAGTCAATGCCGCGAACGCGATGAGCGAGGTCGCTGATTCTGGCAAGGCCGTCAAGGTCAAGCGGAACCCGCCCCCGACCCGTCGCCAGCGGGCGCTTGCACGGGAAGAGGCACGCGCCGCCGCCGGAGAAGCCGACGCCGAGCGGCGCCCGGAAAAGGGTCGGGGGGAGTGAACGTGACGATCAACTGGTTCGCCTTCGTACAGGTCTTCATCGCTGCCCTCACGGGCGCGGTCCTCGTCGTGGGTTTCTACGCACTGGGCCTGCGGATGCTCGTGCGTGCCGGGCGCGCGCCGGTGGTCGCGCCGGCCGACTTCACCGACGCCATCGCGGTCATCACCGAGAAAGAGGCGCGCCGCGCCGCGAAAGCTGCGGCCAAGGCCGCGAAGAAGAGCCCGTTGACCGACGGCCAACGCCGGGTCGCGCTCTGGGCGGCCTACGGATGCTTCGGCCTCGCCGCCGCCGCGGTGCTCGCGGGCCTCGTGCTCATCGTCGTCGGGCACTGACACATCGCCCGGTCGTGACGTTCGACCCGCCATTCGCGGCCCACCGCGCGCGTCCGGACCTCGACATAGGGTGGGGGCGTGAGTGAGACATCCGTCGCCAGTGGTCAGTTCGGGCAGTACCCGCCCGCCCAGCGAACGATCATCCACCTGAGCGACACCCACCTGCTCGCCGAGAACGTCGCGCTGGGTGGACGCTACGACACCGAGGCGAACCTGCGTCGCACGATGGAGCGGGTCGTCGAGCTCGGGCTCACGCCCGATGCCCTCGTCTTCACGGGCGATCTGACCGACCTCGGCGAACCGGACGCGTATGAGCGGCTCCGCACCATCGTCGAGCCCGCCGCCGCTGAATGGGGCTGCCCCATCGTCTGGGTGGCGGGAAACCACGACGAACGCCCGGCCCTCCGTGAGGGCTTGCTGGGCCTCGAACCGACCGAAGAGCCGGTGCTCGGTGAGTGGGACCTCGGTGGGCTCCGTTTGCTCGCGCTCGACTCGAGCGTGCCCGGTTGGCATCACGGCGATCTGGACGACGCCCAGCTCGAATGGCTGCGCGCCCGCCTCGCCGAGCCGGCGCCGCTCGGCACGATCCTTGCGCTGCATCATCCGCCGCTCCCGAGCCACGTGCCCCTCTTCGACATCCTCGAGCTGCAGCGCCAGGAACGCCTCGCCGAGGTCATCGCCGGGAGCGACGTGCGCGCGATCCTCGCGGGGCATCTGCACTACTCCACCAGCGGCACGTTCGCCGGAGTCCCCGTGAGTGTCGCCGCGGCGACGTGCTACACGATGGATATCGGGCGCCCCGCCCTGTCGGTCAACGGGATGGGCGCCGGACAGTCGTTCCATCTCGTGCACGTCTACGACAACACGATCACGCACTCGGTCGTGCCCGTCGCGGGCGCGGCAGACGGCGACTACTTCACCCCGGAATGGTACGAACGGATGTCTCGCCTCACCCGCGCGGAGCGATTCGAGGTGTTCTCGCGCAAGCCCGACAAAAGCGGGTCCGAGAACGCTTGACTTCGAGTGCGCTCGAAGTTCTAGCGTGGGGACATGACCCTCACCCACGACTCGCCGGTACCCGGCGTCAGCGTCGGCGTCGGCGTCGCGATCTCGGACGCGGCGGCCGCCACTGGCCTCTCGACACACACCCTGCGCTACTACGAGCGAGCCGGGCTCATGCTGGATCCCGTCGAGCGGGTCTCGTCTACCCATCGTCGCTACGGTGACGCCGACATCGCGTGGGTGCAGTTCCTGACCCGATTGCGGTTGACCGGCATGCCCATCGCGACAATCCGCGAGTACACCGAGTTGGTTCGCCAAGGCGACGAAACGGTCGACGCACGCCGCGAACTGCTGGTGCGGCACCGCGTCGCCGTCCTGCACCAGCTCGACGACATCACGGCGAGCCTCGCCGCCATCGACATCAAGATCGCCATTTACGAACAAAAAGGGACGAACACATGAAGAAGATCACGCTGGGAACGGACGGACCCGTCATCGGCCGGATCGGTCTCGGACTTATGGGTATGAGCGCGTTCTACACCGGGGCCACGCGGGACGATGAGGGCGCCATCCGCACCATCCACCGCGCGCTCGAGCTCGGCGTCACGTTCCTCGACACCGCCGAGATCTACGGTCCCTATCTGAATGAGGAATTGCTCGCCCGAGCCATCTCCGGGCGACGGGACGAGGTCGTCATCGCGACGAAGTTCGGCACGATCCGCCACTCCTCCGACGGACAGGGCGGGTTGGATGGGAGTGCCGAGAACGTGCGGCTCTCGGTCGAGGGTTCGCTGCGCAGGCTCGGCACAGATCACATCGATCTGTACTACCAGCACCGGATGGACCCGGCGACGCCCATCGAAGAGACGGTCGGGGCCCTCGCTGACTTGATCGCCGAGGGAAAGATCCTGCATTACGGTCTGTCGGAGGCCGCGCCCGCGACGATCCGCCGGGCGCACGCGGTGCATCCGGTGACGGCGCTCCAGACCGAGTACTCGCTCTGGAGCCGCGATCCCGAGGCGGAGATCCTGCCGACGGTTCGCGAACTCGGCATCGGGTTCGTGCCGTATTCGCCCCTCGGGCGGGGTTTCTTGACCGGTGCCATCCGTTCCCTCGATCAGCTCGACGAGAGCGACTTCCGCCGCTCCAACCCGCGCTTCGCGGGTGAGGCGCTCGACGCGAACCTCGCGATCGTCGAGAAGGTCGAGGCCGTCGCGCAGGAGGTCGGCGCGACACCGGCGCAGGTCGCCCTCGCATGGCTGTTGGCCCAGGGAGATGACATCGCGCCGATCCCGGGAACACGCCGCATCGTGGCCCTGGAGGAGAATGTCGCCGCGGACGCGGTGCGGCTCTCGCCGGAACAGATCGCTGCTCTGGGTGAGGTGGGAACACCCGTCGGGGACCGGTACGCCGACATGACTCCGGTGAACCGCTGAGGGCTCCGAATCGCCGACCCCTTCGCGCGCACTGAACCCGCCGAACCGACGAGGTTCGCGGGGGAGTTCAGGACGCCGCGCTCGCCGGATATCGCGGCGGGCGCGGCGTTCGTCACGGGTAGGCTCGGGTCATCTCTTTTTCCGCCGTGATCGACCCACAAGGACACCACATGGCCCCCCACATCGACGTGGACGCAACACCGCCTACCCGCACCGAATCCGACTCGCTCGGCAGTCTCGAGATCCCGTCCGAGGCCTACTGGGGCATCCACACTGCCCGTGCGCTGGAGAACTTTCCGATCGCGAAGCGGCCGATCTCGGTCTATCCGGAGCTCGTGCGAGCGCTGGCGATGGTGAAGCAGGCATCCGCCCGCGCCAATCGTGAGATCGGTGTGCTGGACGCCGAGAAGGCCGACCTGATCGATCGTGCCGCTCAGCGCGTCATCGACGGCGAATTCCACGACCAGTTCGTCGTGGGCGTGATTCAGGGTGGCGCGGGCACGTCGACCAATATGAACGCGAACGAGGTCATCACGAACGTCGCGCTCGAGATGGCGGGACGGACGAAGGGCGACTACACGTTCCTGTCGCCGATCGATCACACGAATCGCAGCCAGTCGACGAACGACGTCTATCCCACCGCCATCAAGGTGGGGTTGAGCCTGTCGCTCGTGAGCCTGCTGGAGGAGCTCGACCTGCTGCGCCGCTCATTCCTCGCGAAGGCCACCGAGTTCCACGACGTGCTCAAGGTCGGACGGACACAGCTGCAGGATGCCGTGCCGATGACGCTGGGGCAGGAGTTCAACGGTTTCGCCACCACCCTCGGTGAGGACTACCACCGCCTGCGCGAGAACGCCCATCTGCTGACCGAGGTCAACATGGGCGCGACCGCGATCGGCACGGGAATCACGGCCCACCGCGGCTACGCGCAGTCGGTCGTACGTCACCTCAGCCACATCTCCGGTCTGCCGCTGGAAACCGCTGCCGACCTGGTCGAGTCCACGAGCGACACCGGTGGATTCATGTCGTTCATGGCGTCACTCAAACGCAACGCGATCAAGCTCTCGAAGATCTGCAACGACCTGCGGCTGCTCTCATCCGGCCCGCAGGCGGGGCTGGGTGAGATCAACCTGCCCGCTCGGCAGGCGGGGTCGAGCATCATGCCCGGCAAGGTCAACCCGGTGATTCCCGAAGTCGTCAATCAGGTCGCTTTCGCGGTGGCGGGAGCGGATGTCACGGTCACGATGGCCGTCGAGGGTGGACAGCTGCAGCTCAACGCGTTCGAGCCGGTCATCGCGCACTCGATCTTCCAGTCGATCACCTGGATGCGTCAGGCCATGTGGACCCTGCGTGTGAACTGCATCGACGGCATCACGGCCAACCGCGACCGGCTCGGCGCGATGGTGGGCTCGTCGGTCGGCGTCGTGACGGCGCTGACTCCGTTCATCGGGTACGCGGCATCCGCTGCTCTGGCCAAGACCGCGCTGCTGACCGGACGAAACGTCGGCGATCTGGTCGTCGAGGCGGGACTGATGTCGGCGGAAGAGGTCGCCAAACAGCTCTCGCCCGCGCGGCTCTCGGGTCTCGAGGCGGTCACCGCGGCGATTCCGGTCATCGTCGCGGCCGAGGATCTCTGAGGATCGCCGGAGCCGCTTCCTCCCGCTCCACCGCCGAACCGATAGGTTCGAGCGCGTACCGACGAGAGGACTTTTCATGACCGACGCCAACGGACCCGCAGACCACACCCCGCCGCCGCCCGCCTATCCGACAGCACCGCCCGCACCGGCCGGCACAGCTCCCGGCGCCCCGATCCCGGGCAAGACCCTCGGTATCGTCGCGCTGATCGTCGCTTTCTTCGCGAACTTCATCGGCCTGATCCTCGGCATCGTCGCGCTCGTCCAGAGCCGCAAGGCCGGCGTCAAGAACACCCCCGCGGTCTGGGCGATCATCGTCGGCTCCGTGCTCTTCGTGCTGAGCATCATCATCGGCATCATCGTGATCGTGGCAATCACCGCCGCTGCGGGCTTCGCCACAGAAGCCATCACTGCGTGTGACGCAGTGGACTACGTGGGAACGGTGATCGTCCAGGGCATCGAGGTGGACTGCTCCACGATCGAGTCATAACCCCCGACCTCGAACGTCCGGTCGTTGAGCGAGCGGCGCTCGTCGAAACGCGTCGTCGTGTCGGTGCGTTTCGACTCGGCGCTTCGCGGCTCGCTCAACGACCGGGGCGTCAGCCGAGGATGCGGCAGTGCGTCGTCAGCTCGCCGATACCGTCCACGCCGACCGTGACGGTCGAGCGGTCGCGGAGAAAGATCTGCGGGTCGCGCGAATAACCCGCGCCACCCGGGCTGCCGGTCGAGATGAGGGTGCCGGGCAACAACGTTGTCGTGCCGGAGAGGTGCGAGATGAGCGTCGCGACCGAGCGCACCATCTGATTCGTCGACGCATCCTGAACCGTATGTCCATCGACGACGGCCCAGATGTGCAGGTCTTGCGGGTCGGGGATCTCATCCGCCGTCACCACGAACGGGCCCGTGGGGGTGAAGCCGTCGAACGACTTGCAGCGAGACCACTGGGCCTCGGAGAACTGGATGTCTCGCGCGGTGATGTCGTTGACGACCGTGTACCCCCACACATGATCCAGAGCGTCCTCGGGTGAGACGTCGCGGGCGGGGGCGCCGATGATCACGCCGAGTTCCGCCTCGTAGTCCACGGACTCGCTGAGAGTCCGTGGCCAGGAGGTGGTCTGCTCGTGGCCCGTCAGCGAATTCGGCCAGAGGCTGAAGACCGTCGGCGCGGCATCCGTCTTCAGTCCCAGCTCGCTCGAGTGCGCAGAGTAGTTCAGTCCGATCGCGAGGATGAGCGGAGGGCGGTTCGAGACAGAGGCGAAGGTGACATCGGCGAGCGGATGCCGTGGCACGCCGGCCGGCGGCTGTGCCAACGCCCGGCGCACGCGCAGAAGCCCCTCCTGGCCCGATTCGATCAGGGACTGGAGGTCGTCGGGACCGTCCGAAACGAGATCGGGGATGGCGATGGCCTCGTCGCGCTCGACAACGGCAAGGACGGGAGAACTCGCCCCGGAGGGCACGATGTGGGCAAAACGCACACACCCACGCTACCCCGCGCGGGTTGCGTGGTCTCTGTCGCCGCCCTCTGAGTGAGCACGCCCGCCATAAGCTGGCCGGGTGACGTATGCGCCCCCGCCCTGGCCAGACCGCCCCGGTTCGCCCGACCCCGCCGCCTCGGTGCCGACCGCTGCGTCGTTCGTGTCGCCCCTCGCACAACCGCAGCACGCCCCCGGGGCGTACATCCCGCCCTCGCCCGTACCCGTCTCCGGCTCGGTCGATTCGGTCCCAACGTTGCCCCGGAAGGGGCGCCGGGTCTCGATCTGGCTGTTCGCACTCTTGGCCGTGCTGCTTATCGGGCTCGTCGGCTATTTCCTTACCTTTCTCGGTGCGAGCGCCTCCATCATCGGGATGATCGTGGCGCTCGTGCCGTTCGCCGTCGTGCTCTTCGCCGTGAGGACGATAGATCGATGGGAGCCCGAACCGCGCGGACTCGTCGTGTTCGCGGTCGCCTGGGGCGCGATCGCCTCGGTCGGGATCGCGTTGCTCGTCGACCTGGGCATCATCCTGCTGATCGGAAACAGCGACTCGTCCGCCCGTGACCTGTTTTCGACCGTCGTGCAGGCTCCTGTCGTCGAAGAGGTCGCGAAGGCTCTCGGCCTGTTGCTGATCTTCGTGACCGCCCGTCGCGCGATAGATGGCCCCGTGGACGGCATCGTGTACGGCGCTCTGGTGGGTGCGGGCTTCGCCTTCACCGAGAACATCCAGTACTTCGCGATCAGCTATCTCGACGGGGGAGCGGGGGACCTCACGGCGACGTTCTTCGTTCGCGGCATCCTCTCGCCCTTCGCTCACGCCATGTTCACCGCCGTGGCCGGCTTCGCGCTGGGGCTTGCAGCCAGACGCGGCGCGACGGGCGGTCGAGCCCTGGGGGCACTCGGCCTGGGGCTGATCGGGGCGATCGCACTCCACGCGTTCTGGAACGGGTCGGCGATGCTCGGCGACTTCTTCGGCCTCTACCTGACGCTCCAGGTTCCGCTCTTCATCGGATTCATGCTCGGAATCCTGGCTCTCCGCCGCGAAGAAGCACGCCTCACCCACGCACGCCTCGGCGAATACGCCTCGGCGGGATGGTTCACCGCGCAAGAGGTCGACATGCTCGCCACTCCCGCGGGGCGCCGCGAGGCACTCCGGTGGTCGAAGACGCTCCGCACCGATCGCTCGCCGATCATGCGCGCCTTCATCGCCGACGCCACCGCGCTGGCCGCGGCGCGCCAGCGCGCGATCTCGGGACGGGATGCCTCGGCCGCCGAAGACGAACGCGTGCTGCTCGCTCGCACGGCCGCGGCGCGGGCCTCGCTTCTATCGATCTGAGGCTGCCTCCGGTCGCCCGGGAAATGACTCAGCGCCCGGTGCCGCGGCGATGCCTGCGTGTCTACCGGGCGCTGAGTTGGCCTGCATTGAGTCTGCCCCCGGCCTGTGAAGGTGTCAAGAGTGCTCGGGGCGGCTTTGACCCGACATCAGCGGTCCGGTTGGATGGAGTCATGACTGCAGACCGCACAAAGCCCACGTTCGACGCCCCCGAGGGCCCCGCGCCCGAGACCCTGGTCGTCCGCGACATCATCGTCGGAGAGGGTGCCGAGGCGAAGCCCGGCGATACCGTGACCGTGCACTACGCGGGTGTCGAGTACGACTCGGGCGAAGAGTTCGACTCGTCGTGGGGCCGGGGCGAAAGCATCCAGTTCCCGCTCCGTGGCCTGATCCAGGGCTGGCAGGACGGCATCCCCGGCATGAAAGAGGGCGGCCGTCGCGAGCTCGTCATCCCGCCGCACCTGGCTTACGGCCCGGCGGGTGGGCACTTCCTCGGCGGCAAGACCCTCATCTTCATCATCGACCTGATCAAGGTCGGCTGACCCCTTTCACGAGGTCAGAGGCTCGGCGTGTCACTCGCGTGCCGAGCCTCTGTCGTGCCTGGTGTGAACCTGGCGCAACCGATCCGTGAACTTTTTGCATTCACGGGAATAGATAAGGGCGCGAGCTCGTTAGACCCCCCGTACCGCCGGGATTCCGGCCCTCTTTGAACCGAAGGACAGACATGACCGACAGCACCGCAGCCCTCACCGAGTTCCCCGGCTACAAGGCCGGCACCTGGACGCTCGACCCCTCGCACAGCGAGGTTCAGTTCAGCGTCCGCCACATGATGATCTCGAAGGTGCGCGGCACGTTCGGCGTGAAGTCCGCCACCCTGACGGCCCCCGAGAACCCGCTCGAGGCCACTGTCGAGGCCACGGTCGATGTCGCGTCCGTGGACACGAAGGACGAGGGGCGCGACAACCACCTGCGCTCGGCCGACTTCTTCGACACCGAGACCTACCCGACCATGGAGTTCCGCTCGACCGGTGTCCGGATCGAGAACGGCGACTTCCTCGTCGACGGTGACCTGACGATCAAGGGCATCACCAAGCCCGTCACGTTCGACTTCGACTTCGGCGGCTTCGGCACCGACCCGTGGGGCAACTACAAGGCCGGCGCGACCGCCAAGACGGTCATCAACCGCGAGGACTTCGGCCTGACCTGGAACGCGGCCCTCGAGACCGGCGGCGTGCTCGTCGGCAAGGACGTCACGATCGAGCTCGACCTGCAGGGTTCGCTCGCGGTCTGACCGCGTCGCAGATCACCTGCGCGAACGAAGGGACGGATGCTTCGGCATCCGTCCCTTTTTGTTGCCCCGAGTCGCGGCGGGGGTCAGGAGCGGCGGCGCAGCCGCAAACGGTCCTGCGCCAGCAGGATCCCCAAGAACACGACGATCGCGCCGGCGGGCTCATTCCACGTGAGTGGCTCGCCGAGCACGATCAGGCCCAGCGCGACGCCGACCACGGGGGTCAGGTAGGTGACCGTCGACGCACGCGTCGGGCCCCAGGCGCGGAGGGCGTTCTGGTTCCAGATGTACGCGACACCCGTGCCGAGGCATCCGAGCAGCAGGACGCTGCCGACGATCCAGGGGTTGAGCGTGACCTCGCCGAGCGCAACGACGGGGGTGAGGACGAGCATGATCAGCGCGGCGATGCCGATGTTGAGGAACGAGAACATCAGGGCGCTCATGCCTGAGTTGGAGACGAACTTGCGCATGTACGCGAGGCTGAATCCGTAGCAGGCGGTGGCGCCGAGGATCGCGAGCTGGGCGATCAGGCTCTGGTCGAGATCGAGACCCTCCCACGGAGCGATGAGCACCATCACACCGAGGATCCCGACCACGATCCCCGCGATCTGCATGCCCTTGAGACGTTCGACGCGGAACAGCAGGCCCGCCATGACCGCCGTCATGATGGGCGTCGTGGCGTTGTAGATGCTGGCGAGACCCGACGTGACGTGCTGCTGTGCCCACGAGAACAGCAGGAATGGGATCACGCAGAACGTGATCGCGAGCACGGTCATGTGCATCCAGACGCGCGGAACCCGCGGCAGGCGCTCGCGGCGCAGCGAGACGAAGATGCCGAGCGTGATCGCCCCGAGAACGAGGCGCGACCACGCGACCTGGCCGGGCGACATGCCCTCGAGGGCCACCTTCATGAACAGGAAGCTCGAGCCCCAGACGATGCCGGTCAGGGCGAACTGCAGGGCGATCCAGGCGTTGGACGGTCCGGCGATGGATCGCGCCGGGGCGGCCGCGGGGGAGCCGGACGACGGGGCGGCCGAGCGTTTGATCGGGGGCGGGGTGGTGCTCACCGGCTGACTCTAGCCCCGGCATCCGACGTCCACGGGCGTCAACGGATGCCGCGTCCGGATTCCGCCGACGTTAGGCCGTCTCGCGACGATGCGCGAGCCCCGTGCGGGCCCTTGTCGGGAGTCAGGGCTGCGGGTCGAGCGCGTCGTACGCGCGGAACCGCGGGCTACGGCGCACCAGCAGTGCCACGAGGGTGACGATGATGAACCCTCCGATGAGAGGCGGGAACCACAGCGCTGTCACGGTTGCCAGCGTGCCGGCGTAGAGCGCACCCAGGCGCGGGCCGCCCGCCACGACGACCATGAAGACGCCCTGCAGGCGTCCGCGGATCGCGTCGGGCACCGCGGACTGCATCATCGTCTGCCGGTAGATCGCGCTGACGTTGTCGGCCGCGCCCGTCACCGCCAGCAGGATCATCGAGAGGGCGATGAGGGGGATGTTCGCGACATCCTCGCCCAGACCCGCGGGTGCGAACACCCCGAACGCCGCGACGAGGAGTATGCCACCGAAGCCCGCCGTGGCCGCGCCGAACACCAGGATCGACCGTTCGATGCCGAGACCCTGCCGCCGGACGCGCCCGATCGGTCCCGAGAACAAGCTGGAGAAGAATGCTCCGGCCGCGATAGCGGCGGTCAGGACGCCCGTCGTGATCGCCCCGCCGCCGAGAAGCACCGCACCGATCGCGGGGAAGAGGGCGAGGGGGTGGCCGAAGGTCATCGCGACGATATCGAGGAGGTACTGCAACCGGATGTTCGGAGCCTGCTTGAGGAACGCCCATCCGTCGGCGAGGGAGCGCAATCCCGGTCGGACGGTGACACCTTCGGGGCGGATGCGCGGCAGGGTCCATAGTCCGAGGAACAGGGTCAGCATCAGCACGACGTCGACCGTGTAGGTCCACGGATATCCGACGAACGCGACCAGGACACCCGCGAGCGCCGGCCCGGCCATCACCATGATGCCGACCGTGATGCCGCTGAGCGCCGCCGCCGCGGGCAGCAGCTCGCGCGGGACGAGACGCGGCGTGATGGCGGACTTCGTGGCCGAGACGATCGAGTTGGCCGAGGAGTTGACGATCGAGAGCACGAACAGCCACGCCACCGTTTCGTTGCCCGTCCACGCCAGGACCGCGAGCAGCAGCGTGGAGACCCAGGTGATGGATGCCGCGATCAAGGCGACCGCGCGACGGTCGAAGTAGTCGGCGAGCATGCCCCCGTACAGCCCCGCCAGGACCATCGGAACGAGCCCGGCCACGGCGATCATGGCGACCGCCAGCGTCGATCCCGTCAGCTCGAAGACGTGCAGCATGACCGCGACGATCGTCAGCTGACCGCCGAGGCCCGCGAGGGTCGATCCGATCCACAGTCGGGCGAAGGCCGGGCTCTGGGTGAGGGGGCGCAGATCGATGAAGTGTTCGCGGCGCAGTCGCGCCATCACCTATCCGCCCCGTGTTGCACCCCACGAGGTTAGCCGAGCTCAGGCATCCGCTCGTCCGTCGTTCCATCAACTGGTAGACTCTGGAGGTTGCCGTTCGATCGGCCGCGGATAAAGAGAGCTCACGCATCAGGCGATGGGCGCCGCGCAATGAAGAGAAAGGGGATCCCCTCTATGCCGCTTGAATTCGAAGCCAAGAAGGCGATCATCGAAGAGTACGCGACGCACCCCGGTGACACCGGATCCCCCGAGGTGCAGGTCGCGATGCTGACGCAGCGCATCAAGGACCTCACAGAGCACCTGAAGGAGCACAAGCACGACCACCACTCGCGTCGTGGTCTGTTCCTGATGGTCGGTCAGCGCCGTCGTCTGCTCGGCTACCTCCAGGACATCGACATCAACCGCTACCGCGCGTTGATCGAGAAGCTGGGGCTGCGCCGCTAAGTCGCACCAGCGTTCAATCGCTTTCTCGAAGGCCCGTCCCACGGTGTGGGGCGGGCCTTCGTCTTGCCCGGGCGCGGGACGGAACGGGGTCACCGGGGGTGCGCAGTTCAGAGGCGCCGGTATAAGGTCCCGGGTATGGGGTTCTCGCTGGGGAGCGGACGACGGACACGGATGTCGTGGCGCCGGCTCGTCGTGGGCACCGTCACGACGATCCTTCTTTCGGGGGTCGTACTGGTCGGCGTCGCCTCCGCGAGCGCAGCGTCCGCGAGCGAACCAGCGACGGCGGCTGTCGAGGGGTCCGTGGCCTGCGATGACCTGCTGAGCCCCGGCATCCTCGCCGATGTTGCCGCCCGAGGGTTCGTGCCGACCGAGAACGCCACCCCGCTGTTCCCCGCGGAGGGCCGGCAGTGCTGGTGGGCGGATCCGAACGCCCTGCGCGGCCAAGCCTTCGCCGTCGGCTACGTCGAACTCACCCCCGAGCAGGCCGCAGCCGAGGGGGAGCGCTTGCTCGCCACGGGACGATTCGCGCGCGTGGACAGCGACGGGACGGATGGTGCGGACGTCATCTACCGCGCCATCCCGGCCGAATTCACGAATATGGCCGAAGAGGTCGACCCGAGCTTCCGCTTTCACTACGCCGACGGGTACTGGTTCTTCGTCTACGACCCGACCGCGCAGCTCGAAGAGGGTGTCGAGCAACTGCAGGCCGTCTACAACTGGGGTGATGTCCTCGCGGCGGACCTCCAGTCGAACGTGCTGGCGGCGTTCGTTGCCGAGCCCGCCGTCGTGGAGGAAGAGACCGAGTTCGAGCCCATCCCGGCACCCACCCCCGACAGCTTCAGCGCGACGACGCCGTCGACGCTCAGCGGCCTGCGTACGGCGGCGGAGGTGGACTTCGGCCCCGCTGCGGTCGGCGGATGCATCGCGGCCGCGCTCGTGCTCGTGGCGCTGATCGGCCTGCCCGGTCGCCTGGTCGATTCGGCGCTGTCAGCTCGCTACGACGAGTGGGGAGGGATGCTTCGGCCCGTGTTCCGGCCGCTGCGGATGCGGATGCGCGCCCTGGCCCGTGCCGTCGAAAACCTGCCGACGGTCGTGGTGGTCGGCGGGGGAGTCGTACTCGCCGCGCTCTTCGCCGCGGTCGTCGAGCCCGATTTCGGTCTGAACGGGGGCTCCGTACGGCTGTTGCTATCGCTTGTCGGGGCGTTCCTGATCGAGAACGTGGCGGGCCTGGTCGTGTTGGCGTGGTGGCTCGGGCGCAGGGGAGCCCCGGCGCGTCTCCGTCTCCGGCTCGGGTCTTTGCTCGTCGTGCTGGTCACGGCGCTGGCGAGCCGGGTCGCCGGGTTCGACCCCGGCTTCGTCTTCGGGTTGGTCTTCGGTCTGGCGTTCGTGGGTGAGATGTCGGCACGACGTGATGGCAATGGCGATACCCCGAGCAGACGCGACGTCGACCAGGCACTCGGCGAGGCGACCTGGCTCCTCATCGCCGGGGTTACTTCCTGGCTCGTCTACAGCGTCGCAGTCGGGCTCGCATTCGGCACAACAGGGGGAATGATCGGCCTGTTGGTCGTCGAGCTCTTCGCGGGACTCGCGGTCGGATGCCTCGCGGCCCTGTTCCTCGTTCTGCTGCCCCTGCCGGGGTTGATCGGGGCGACGCTCTGGGCGCACAGCCGCATCCGCTGGGCGATCGCCGAGGCGGTCGCGATCGGCGTCTTCCTCTTCATCGTCCTCCCGCTCCCGGCGAGCTGGACGACCGTCGATACCCCGTTCGCTCTGTGGGTGGCGATGTTCGCGATATATGCCGTCCTCGCGGTGGCGTTGTGGGCCGTGCTGACGTACACGCCCTCGCGATGGATCGCGGCGCGGACGCGGCCCGAAGTGCCCGGTCCCTCGGCATCCGAGGCACTGAACTCCGACGCGCGCAGCTGATCTATCCCCGCTGACGCTTCACGGGATCCGATTTGAAGTGTGCGTGCTCGCGGGAGTATCGTCCCGTAAGTGAGGGTTGCCTAACCTCATAAACGGATGCTCCGAAAGCACTCCGGATTCCTCGAAAACCCCGAAAGCCGCGCGATAGCACCGTGTTCGCCACCTTCCTCATCGGCCTGCGTGAAGGCCTCGAAGCCGCCCTCGTCGTCGGCATCCTTGTGGCCTACCTGTCTCGGCTCGGTCGTCGCGACGTGCTGCCCCGGCTGTGGATCGGTGTCGGACTCGCCATTGCCCTGTCGGTGGCACTGGGCGCGATCTTCACCTTCGGTGCGTTCGCCCTGACCTTCGAGGCTCAGGAGATCATCGGCGGGCTGTTGTCGCTGGCCGCCGTCGCCATGGTGACGTGGATGATCTTCTGGATGCAGCGGGCCGGGCGCACGCTCAAGAACACCCTGCACGCCGAGATCGACCGCGCGCTCGCCAGCACGACGCTGTGGGGGCTCGTCGCGATCGGTTTCATCTCCGTCGCCCGCGAGGGGATCGAGACGACGCTGCTGCTGTGGACCATGGTGCAGTCGTTCGGCAATGCGCCCGAAGCCCTGCTCGGTGCGCTGCTCGGTCTGCTGACGGCCGTCGTGCTCGGCTGGCTGCTCGCGCGCGGGATGCTGCGGCTCGATCTTCGCCGATTCTTCACCTGGACCGGCGCCTTCCTCATCGTCGTCGCGGCGGGCGTGCTCGCGTACGGTATCCACGACCTGCAAGAGGCGGGGGTTCTGCCCGGGCCGTTCACCGCCCTCGCGCCGATCGATCCCACCACCGGCGCGGTCGCGGTTGGCTGGGTCGGCTTCCCCTTCGGATGGGCGTTCGACGTCAGCGCCGCGATCACGCCCGGTGGGCCGCTGGCCGCGATCCTGCAGGCGACGGTCGGCTTCATGCCCCGGATGTCGTGGCTGCAGGTGATCGCCTGGGTCGCGTATGTCGGGGTCGTCGCTTTTGTGTTCGTGCGCAATGTCCGCGCGCACACGCCCCCGGTTGCAGCCGCCCCGAAGTCCACTCCGTCATCCGCCGCACCGGTCGCCCCGGCATCCGCTCATGCTTCCCCTTCGTCACCCGACCCCACTCAGCAAGGAGCACCATGACCGCCCACAGGATCTTCGCGAGAGGCCTGACGGCGACGGCCGTTGCCGCCGTTGCTGCCCTGGCGCTCGCCGGTTGCGTCGCCAAGGCGGATGTCGCGGCTGCCGACGCCATCACCGTGTCGTCGACCGACGCCGGGTGCGATGTCTCGGCGACGACGGCATCGAGCGGCACCCTCGCCTTCGACGTGACGAACGAGGGTGATCAGATCACCGAGTTCTACCTGTTGGCCGACGACGGGCTGCGGATCGTCGGCGAGGTAGAGAACATCGCCCCCGGTGCGTCGCGCACCCTGACGGTCGTCGCGCAGCCGGGCGAGTACTTCACGCTCTGCAAGCCGGGCATGATCGGTGAGGGCGTCGGCCGTGCGGGCTTCTCTGTCTCGGGTGACTCGGTCGCGATCGATGGCCCGGACGCCGAGCAGAAGCAGCAGGCGGTCGACCTGTATGCCGCGTTCGTGAAGGATCAGGTCGAGCAGCTCGTTCCCGCGGTGGAGGAGTTCACCACGGCGTACGCGACCGGGGACGACGACACCGCCCGCGCCTTGTTCCCGCAGGTGCGCGCGTTCTACGAGCGCATCGAGCCGGTCGCCGAGGCGCTCGGCGATCTCGATCCGCGGATCGACTACCGCGAGGTCGACGCCGTTGCCGAGGGGCTGGATTGGACGGGCTTCCACCGCATCGAGAAGGACCTCTGGGTTCCCGCGCTCGACGCGTTGAATGCGGACGGCGAAACCTCGGCCTGGCAGGACTGGACCCCGTCGACGACCGAGGAACGCGCCGCCTTCGGCGATGAGCTGGTGGCCGACATTCAGGAGCTCGACACCTACGTCCACTCTGATGACTTCCAGGAGGCGCTCGACGCGCAGGGTGTCGCGGGCCTGTCGAATGGCGCCATCGCGCTGCTGGACGAGGTTGCGACCGGCAAGATCTCGGGTGAGGAGGACTGGTGGTCGGGAACCGATCTCTGGGACTTCGCGGCAAACGTCGAGGGCTCCAAGATGGCGTTCTCGCTCGCGCGCGACTTCGCGGCATCGAAGGGCGACGAGGGCGCGTCGCTCGTCGAAGAGATCGACGCGGGCTACGCCGACCTCGAGGCATCCCTCGCGAAGCACGGATCTCTCACCGATGGTTTCGTCAACTACCGTGAGTTGACCGACGACGACAAGCGCGAGTTCACCGACCTGATCAATGCCCTCGCCGAGCCGCTGTCGCAGCTCACGGTGACCGTTCTGGAGTGATGTGATCGAACCAACTCCGCCGATGGGCGGGACGGATGCCGGGGCCCCCTCTGCGGGTGCCCCGGCATCGCCGTCCGCCGAAGAGCCCCGTCCCGGCCTGTCACGTCGCGGGCTGCTCGGTCTGCTCGGCGCTGGTGCGGCGGGCATCGCCGTCGGTGGCGCGGGCGGTGTCGCCGGGGGCCTGGCGATCTCGAGCGCCACGGCCTCGGGCGCCGGGGGAGGCGCGGAGGGCGTGCACGCTTTCTTCGGTGCACACCAGGCCGGGATCGTGACGCCCGTCCAGGACCACCTGCATTTCGCGGCCTTCGACATGATGGCGCGCACGAACCGGGACGATCTGATCAGCCTGCTGCAGGACTGGTCCTATGCGGCCGCGCGAATGACGCAGGGACTCGACGTCAGCGCCACCGGCTCGGTCGGCGGATCGCTCGAGGCTCCGCCGGACGACACGGGTGAGGCGCTCGGGCTGCCGGCCAGCTCGCTCACCATCACGATAGGGGTGGGTCCGAGTCTCTTCAGCAACGCGGACGGCGACCGGTACGGCATCGCCTCGCAGAAACCCGCGGGACTCGAGCGGCTGCCCGCATTCCTCGGTGACGATCTCGACCCGGCCCGGAGCGACGGGGACCTCTGCATCCAGGCGTGCGCCGACGACCCCCAGGTCGCCGTGCACGCGATCCGTAACCTCAGCCGTATCGCTTTCGGTCGCGCCCGCATCCGTTGGTCGCAGCTCGGATTCGGCCGCACCTCGATGACCACGACCTCGCAGGCGACGCCGCGCAACCTATTCGGGTTCAAGGACGGCACGGCGAACATCCTCGCCGACGACACGGCCGGACTCGACGAGCACGTCTGGGTCTCAGCCTCCGACGAACCGGCTTGGATGACGGGCGGCTCATACCTGGTGGCACGCAAGATCGCGATGATCATCGAGTCGTGGGACCGTGTGCGTCTCTCCGAACAGCAGCGCATCATCGGCCGGTCCAAGGGCGAGGGTGCTCCGCTCTCGGGTGGTGGCGAGTTCACCGAACCCGACTTTCGGGCGACGGATGCCTCGGGTCAGACGGCGATCGACGCCGCCAGTCACGTGCGGCTGGCACATCCGAGTCTCAACGGCGGCGTCCGGATCCTGCGGCGCGGCTACAACTTCGTCGACGGCAACAACGAACTCGGCCGTCTCGATGCGGGACTGTTCTTCCTCTCGTACCAGCGCACGCCCGAGCGGTACGTGACGATCCAGCGCGCGCTGTCGACGGACGTGATGAACGAATACATCCGCCACGTCGGGTCGGGTATCTGGGCGATCCCGCCCGGAGCGGATCAGGCATCCTTCGTCGGCGCCGGATTGTTCACCTGAGCGATCGCTAGGGCGATTCGCGCGGTGCCGGCCGTCGCGAGCCCGTGGGGTCGGAGCGTCGTCCCTCGCGCTTCGCGAGTCCGGGATCCGAGAACAACCAACCGGGTCGCGGCTCGACCAGAGGCCGGAAGATTCGCCGCACCGGGCTGGTCGCGAGACCCAGGGCGATGAGGATCGACATGACCACGACGATCGGGAGCCACAGCCACGTCGGTTCGAGGTTGCGGAGAACCCCCGACTCACGGAAGGGGTAGAGCACGAACGAGTGCAGCAGGTAGACGTACATCGTGTACTGCCCGAAGTGCGTCCACCACGTGTTCCGGCGCGGTACGAGCACGAGGAATGCCGCGCTTAGGATGAGCGCCACCGCCATGAGCGCCAGTCGCACACCGCCGGCCCACCACTGCGTTCCGCCGAGATCGGCGTAGGCGTCGTCATAGAACAGCCAGGTGCGGAGGTTCATCTGCTCCCACGCGTCGACGTAGAACCAGGCCACGAATGCAGCGACCGCGAGTGCCGCGATGGCGGCGACCACGACGAGCGGCGAGCGTGAACGCAGCAGTCGCAGTCGGTCGACGATGTCGTGCTCGCGCAACCACCAGCCGAGCGTGAAGAAGGGCAGGAGCCCGAGCGTGCGGGACAGCGAGAACGTCGAATCGATGTTGGGCAGGTACCCGGCGCCGATCGAGATGAGCACGGTCCAGAGGAGCGGCCAGCGCAGCAGAGCCAAGTAGGGCAGAACGAGTCGGAAGATCCCCAGGGCCAGCAAGAACCACAGCGTCCACGACGGCTGACTGAGGTTGGGCGTGCCGTCGCCTTCGACGATCCACTTCGTCAACGTCCAGAGGCCCTCGAAGATCACGTAGGGGAGCAGGATGTCGGTGATGACCCGTGCCATCTGCCGATGCGATGGGGTTCCGGCCTTCGAGAAGTATCCCGAGATGATGGCGAACGCGGGCATGTGGAACGCGTAGACGACCAGGTACAGTGCCAGCGCGATGTCGGAGTCGTACGTCAGGCGTTGCACGGAGTGGCCGAGAACGACGAGCACGATGCAGGCGAACCGCGCGTTGTCCCAGAAGGGGACGCGCTTCGAGGCGCCCGATGTGCGGGGCCTGGCGGTCGCGCCGGTGCTGGCGCCACCGTCGGCGCCGGAGGGGCGTGGAGTCGCGTCGCTCATGGGCGTGCCCACACTATCGTGGCGGGGCGCACCCACGGCGGGGGTTGCGTCCCGGTATTCTCGCGTCGAGGTGAGGTGTTCATGACCGTGATCGACGATGCACCCGGCCGGGATCGGGCGATCCCCGACCTCGATTGGCGCGTGTTCCCGGACGGTACGGTTCGTGATGTTCTCGAGGCGCCGAGCGGGTCGCTCGCCCGGGTGCGGCTCGGGCCGGACGATGGTCCCCGGGTTCTTCTCTTCCCCGGCGTGACGGGGTCGAAAGAGGACTTCGTCCTGATGTTCCCCCTCTTTGCGGCGGCGGGCTACCGGGTCGAGTCGCTCGACCTCGCGGGTCAGTACGAGTCGTGGCAGGCGGGGCCGTCGAATCTGCGCCCGCCCCGCAGCCGGTACGACTACCGGCTCTTTGCGGACGACATGATCGCTGCGCTCGAGGATGGCGCGGTGCCCGTGCACGTCCTGGGGTACAGCTTCGCGGGTCTCGTCGCCCAGCAGGTGCTCGTCGAGCGTCCCGACCTGTTCGCGAGCCTGACGCTGCTGTCGACCCCGCCCGGTTCGGGACAGGTGTTCCGCGGCGTCAAGCGCATCGGTCGCTGGAGCGCCGGGGCATCCCCGCGCACGGGTGCGGCACTGCTGATGTGGGGCATCCGCAACAACCTCAATCGGGTGCCGCCGCGGCGGATCGCCTTTGTGCGCGAGCGGTTCGCCCTCACGCGGCGCGACAGCGTCAACGACATCGTCGGACTCATGATGACGACGCCGGATGTGGCGGCGGATGTCGCCGCCCTGCCCATCCCGAAGCTCGTGGCGGTAGGAGAACACGATCTCTGGCCGAGTGTCGAGTACGCCGACTATGCGCGCGCGATCGGCGCGGAACTGCGCCTCTATCCGACGGGCCACAGCCCGTGCGAGACAACGCCGCACCAGCTCACCCGCGACATGCTCGCGATGTTCGACACCGCCCGCTGACACCGCCCCCCGGCATCCACTTCGCCGAGACACCTCTTGTGCGGCGAAACACCCTGTGGCGTGAGGTGTTTCGGCGCGGATGGGGTGCTTCGGTGGAGGGGGGACGGACGAACTGGCGGGCGGATGCGGCAGGGCGGGCGGATGCGGCGGGACCCCCGACATCCGTGCCGCCGCGTTCGCGACACCGCGGGAATAACCTGGACGTACACGCGTTACACGAGATACATTCACTTGAATAAATGCGTGAGCGAGATCCCAGACCGAGATCCCGAACGCAGAGGGAGAAGGATCGTGGACGACAACACCACAACACCTGCCGTCGGACAGGCCGTGCAGTTCGGCATCTTCACGGTGAGCGACATCACCGAAGACCCGACCACGGGACAGACGCCGAGCGAGGCGGAGAAGATCCGCAACACCATCGCCATCGCCAAGCACGCGGAAGAGGTCGGTCTCGACGTCTTCGCCCTCGGCGAGCACCACAACCCGCCGTTCTGGTCGTCGTCCCCGACGACCACGCTCGGCTACATCGCCGCGCAGACCGAGCGGCTGCTGCTCTCGACCGCGACGACGCTCATCACCACGAACGACCCGGTGAAGATCGCCGAGGACTACGCGATGCTGCAGCACCTCGCCGGCGGTCGCGTCGACCTGACCCTCGGGCGCGGCAACACCGGGCCCGTCTATCCCTGGTTCGGTCAGGACATTCGTCAGGGAGTCCCGCTGGCGATCGAGAACTACGCGTTGCTGCACAAGCTGTGGCGCGAGGACGTCGTTGACTGGGAGGGTCGCTTCCGCACACCCCTGCAGGGCTTCACCTCGACGCCGCGTCCGCTCGATGACGTGCCCCCGTTCGTCTGGCACGGGTCGATCCGCACCCCCGAGATCGCTGAGCAGGCCGCCTATTACGGCGACGGATTCTTCGCGAACAACATCTTCTGGCCCGCGGAGCACTACCAGCGCCTGATCGGGCTCTACCGTCAGCGGTTCGAGCACTACGGGCACGGCACCGCCGCGCAGGCGATCGTCGGCCTCGGCGGCCAGGTGTTCATGCGCGCCAACTCGCAGGACGCCGTACGTGAGTTCCGTCCCTACTTCGACAACGCGCCCGTCTACGGACACGGCCCGAGCCTCGAGGACTTCTCGGAGATGACCCCGCTCACCGTCGGGTCCCCTCAGCAGGTCATCGACCGTTACGCGGGCATGCGCGACCTGTTCGGCGACTACCAGCGTCAGTTGTTCCTCATCGATCACGCGGGACTCCCGGTGAAGACGGTGCTCGAGCAGCTCGACATCCTGGGCGGCGAGGTCGTTCCGGTGCTCCGCAAGGAGCTCGCGAAGAACCGCCCCGCCGAGGTGCCGAACGCACCGACCCACGCCGCTCGAGTCGCGCTCGCCGCGGCCGGTGGTCTGCCGGTCGCGGGCGGAAAGCTCGCCGCGCAGAAGTCCGAGCCGGTCGCGTCGGGATCGTCCTTCGGCGCAGCGGCGATGCGCCGGGGAGCCTGAGATGACCGCCCGGCGGATCGCGGTCGTGACCGCGGGACTGTCGAACCCTTCGACCACGCGCCTGCTCGGTGACCGGCTCGCCTCGGCGACGGTCCGCGAGCTCGCGGCGCGGGGGATCGAGGCCACGGTCGACGCGATCGAGCTGCGCGATTATGCGCACGACATCACGAACAACCTGCTGACGGGGTTCGCCCCGCCGGCGCTCGAGGCGGCCATCAACACGGTGGTCTCGTCAGACGCGCTGATCGCGGTGACGCCGATCTTCTCGACCAGTTACTCGGGCCTGTTCAAGTCGTTCATCGATGTGCTCGACCCCGACGCGCTGACCGGAAAGCCCGTGCTGATCGGGGCGAACGCGGGAACCCCGCGCCATTCGCTCGCAATCGACTACGCCATCCGTCCCCTGTTCGCGTACCTGCACGCGGACGCCATTTCGACGGGCGTGTTCGCTGCCTCGAGCGACTGGGGAGCCCAGGGCGACGGGGTCGCCTCGCTCGGCGACCGCATCGACAAGGCCGCACGCGAGCTGGCAGACACGATCGCCCGCCGCGACACCGCGGAGTCGACAGACCCGTTCGACCCCGCCAACTACCTCGGCGAGGGCCGCTCGTTCGGTCACCTCCTCGGCGGTCTCGCGGGGGAGTAGCCACCTAACCTCGGCCGACGCTCGCCGAGTCCGCCGTTTATCGCCGAGTCCGCCCCTTGCGCCCCGTGTGCAGGGGGCGGACTCGCGTGTACCCGGCGATCTCGGCGGCGTGCACCCGCATGAACGGAGCGGATGCCCCGGGGCCCGGCCCGCGTCACGCCCCGGGTGTGCGGCGCCACCGCGCGGCGAGCGCGGCGTCGAGCGCCACGCCGAGCAGTAGTGCCACCGCGATGGAGGCGAGGATGGCCAGCACCGGCGCGTCCGGCAACAGCGTTGCCACGACCGTTCCGACGAGGGCCTGATAACAGGCCCAGCCGAGCGCGGCCAGCGCCGCGAGCGGAAGATATCGCGGCGCGGTCACCCCGCTCGCGCCGGCCGTGAGGTTCACGGCGAGGCGCGCGAACGGGATGAAGCGCGCGGTGAAGACGATCGCGGCCGTGCTGCGCGCGAGACGGGCCCGCGCCCACGAGAACGCGCCGGCGATGCGGGGCCGACGCATCCATGCCCACCGTTCCAGCCCCACGCGCCGGCCTACGAGATAGCAGACCGTGTCGCCCAGAAAGGCGGCCAGCGCGGCCACGGCGATGATCCCCAGCAGCCTCGGCTCTCCGGTGACGAGACGCTGAGCGCGGCCAGTGCCGTCACGGCGGTCTCGCCCGGGATCACGACCAGAAACGCGTCACCCAGCACGAGTCCGAACATCGCGACCAGTGCCCAGGGGCTCGCGGCGATCGTCGAGAGAACGTCGGACATCACAACCCTTGGGTAGCAAGCTCGCGTGAACGCCGTGCGAACGAGCGTTTCGGCGGGTCGCGGCCGATCCCGGGGTGCGGCGACGCCCGGGCATCCGTTCGGTGACGCGGATGCGTGCGCTCGATGAACTCTCGGTGTTCGGGGCTGTTTCGGCACGCCGTGCACCCGCGGGCGCTTCACCCTGGACATGTGAGAGTCGCCCTGCTGGCGGAATCCGCCCTGCCCCACATGAACGGCGTGACCGGTTCGGTCGCGCAGGTGCTGCGGCACCTTCGCCGCGAGGGGCACGAGACGCTCGTGATCGCCCCGCATCCGGGTGGAACGGCACGGGGTTCGCGAAAGATGCTGCCGGACTTCACCGACGCGCGGACGGAGCTGCTCCGCTCCGTCCCATTGCCGTCGTACCCCGATGTGCGCGTCGTGTTCGCGCGGACGGCGTACCTCACGCGCCTGCTGCGGGATTTCGCCCCGGACGTCGTCCACCTGGCTTCGCCGTTCGTTCTCGGCTCCCAGGGGGTCGCGGCCGCAGATGCGCTGCGAGTGCCCTCCGTCGCCATCTATCAGACGGATGTCATCGCGTATGCCGAGAAGTACGGTGTCGTCGGCGCCGCGCCCCTCGTCGCGCGTCACGTCGCACGACTGCACCGCCGTGCGACCCTCACGCTCGCGCCGTCGTCGGCGGCGATCGCGCAGCTCGAGGCGCTCGGCATCGACCGACTGCGGCCCTGGGGACGCGGTGTCGACGCCGAACGGTTCACTCCGAGCCGCCGCAGCGAGGCGTGGCGTCGGAGCATCGCCCCCGGCGAGATCCTCGTGGGGTATGCGGGACGCCTCGCGGCGGAGAAGCAGGTAGAGGATCTGCGGGCGCTCACGGATCTGCCGGGCGTTCGACTCGTCGTCATCGGTGACGGTCCCGACCGTGCGCGCCTGCAGGCCGCACTTCCGACCGCGGTCTTCACGGGATTCCTCGACGGCCTGGAGCTCGCGGAGGCCCTCGCGAGCCTCGATGTCTTCGTGCACCCGGGCGAGAGCGAGACCTTCTGTCAGACAGTGCAAGAGGCTCACGCGAGCGGTATCCCGGTGGTCGCCACCGGTCGGGGCGGCCCCGTCGACCTTGTCCGCAGCAGCATCGACGGCTGGTTGTACCAACCCGGCGATCTGCGCGATCTGCGGGCCCGCGTCGCCGACCTGACCGGCGACGAAGCCAAGCGCCGCTCGTTCGGCCTTGCCGCGCGGGAGGGAGTGCGCCACCGCACCTGGGAGGCGCTCTGTCGCGACCTCGTCGACCGCTACGCAGAGGCACGGGTTCTCCGTCCGATCGATGACGCCCTCCTCGCCCGCGGCATCACGCGGCCCGAGCTGCCGCCCACCCCGACCGCCCCCTCGGCGGCGGCTCCTGGCTGGCGGCGGTACGTCGCTCTCGGCGACTCGATCACCGAGGGTCTCTGCGACGTGTCGCGGGCCCCGTCCGGTCAGTACCGCGGGTGGGCCGACCGCCTGGCCCTGATGTTGTCGTCTGCGGGCCCCAAGCGCGGATCGTTCCGCTACGCCAATCTCGCGATCCGCAGTAGTCGGATCCGTGATGTCGTGTCGCGCCAGCTCCCGGCGGCCCTGGATCTGCGCCCGGACCTCGTCTCGGTGCTGATCGGTGCGAACGACCTGGTCAAGCAGGGCGCGAATCCGGCGCGTCTGTCTGCCGAGGTCGAACAGGTCGTTCGGACGCTGCGCGCGACCGGCGCGGATGTACTGCTCGCGACCCCGTTCTTGCCGCACCGCCGCGCCGCCCGGATTTTCGCCCGCCGGTTCGCGCGCTACAACTCCGAGCTGCGTCGCATCGCCCGCGAAACGGGATCGCTGCTGCTCGACGTCGAAGCACTCCCCAGCGTGTCTCAGCTCGACCTCTGGGCCGAGGACGGCGTGCATCTGCGCTCGGCCGGCCATCGCCTGCTCGCTTACCGCGCGGCAGACGTGCTCGGAATCCCCGACGCCGAACAGCTCGGCCTGCTGGAAGCCGCGTTGCACGCGGACGAGTCGGCTGACGAGGATGCCTCGGGTCCGACACGACCGTGGTTGACCGCGCATGCCCTCCCGGGGTGTGGCGCCGACTGCGCGGCAAGACCGCCGGCGACGGGCTCTCGGCCAAGCACGCCGACTATGTCGTGCTGCCGGGTCGCTCTCGCCGCCGGACGCCGACGACCTGAGGCTTCTTCAGCCCCGCCAGGCGTACTCGGTTTCGGGGCGTCCGGGTGTGCCCCAGCGCGAGCTGCGTTCGGCTCGCCCCACGTCAGCGAGGTGCTCGAGGTACCGGCGTGCCGCGACCCGTGAGAGACCGAGCGCCGCGCCCGCCTCGGCGGCGGAGAGCGGTCCGTTCTCGCGGAGCGCCGCGGTGACACGGTCGAGCGTGTCAGAGGCGAGCCCCTTCGGCGGTGCCGAGGCGGTCGGCGGGTGCAGGGCGCCGAGCAGCGCGTCGACTTCGGCCTGGGTTGCCTGACCGGATGCTTCACGCGAACGTCGTCGAAACTCCGCGTACTGTTCCAGGCGTTCGCGGAACATCCCGAATGTGAAGGGCTTGATGAGATATTGAGCCACTCCGAGCGCGAGGGCCGTCCGGACGACCTCGGCATCCCGCACCCCCGTGATCGCGATGATGTCGATGGGCGCGCCTCGGGCACGGATGAGACGTGCGAGGTCGAGCCCGTGTCCGTCGGGCATGGTCATATCGAGCAGCACGAGGTCGATCCGGGCCCCGACCTCTGCCTCGAACACCGCGGCGACCGCCGCCCGTGCACCCGCGCACTCGGCGACGACCTGGAAGCCCTCGACTTTGTCGACGTACGCGCGGTGCATTTCGCGGGTCAGCCGCTCATCGTCGACGATGAGCACCCCGATCGAATCCGTGGTTGCCGCACGCGCGGTGGCGGGGTCATCCGTCATGGGGCCATCCGTCATGTTGTCCTCCCCGGCAGGACGACCCGGAATGTCGTGGGGGAGTCGTTCACGGTGATCTCGCCCCCGCTGGCGGCCACGATATCGCGCACGAGGGCGAGTCCGACCCCGCGCCCCGACGGCCCCGCGGGTTTGGTGCTGAAGCCGCGGTCGAACATCCGGGCGCTCACCTCGGCCGAAATGGGTGGCCCGCTGTCGCTCACACTCACGGCTACCGCCGTGCCGGCGGGTCGGATGCGCACCCGAACCCACCGTGGTTCGTCGCCCGCAGCGGCGGCATCGATCGCGTTGTCGATCAGATTCCCGACGACCGAGACCGCGTCGACGGGACCGAGCACGGATCGTGGTGCGCCTGGGTCGATGTCGACGTTCCATCCGACACCGAGCTCCGACGCCTGTGATGCCTTGCCGAGCAGTAGCGCCTCGACGGCAGGTTCGCCGGCACGGAGCGGAGTCATCCGATCGACGAGTTCTTGGCTCTCGCGCGTCCGTTCGGTCAGCAGCTCGATCGCCTCGGCGGCGCGGCCCAGTTCGATCAGGGCGACCGCCGTGTGCATCCGATTGCCGTGCTCGTGGGCCTGCGCCCGGAGAGCCTCCCCGAGGGTCCGCACCGATTCGTAGGAAGACACCGCGTCACGCACCGCGCTCGCGGGAAGGTCGCCCGCCACGCGCCGCGTCAGTCGTCGCGCCAGCCACGCGGCCACGGTGCCGATCACGACGAGCGCGGCCGTCAGAGCCAGAATCGCGGGGATGCGTCCCCAGAGCTGCCCGGCGACGCTCTGAACGGTCACCCCGGCCGCGACCAGGCCGACGACACGATCGCCCGAGAGAACGGGCACGACGGCGCGGACGGAGGGACCGAGCGTTCCCGTGAATTCTTCGAGGACGACCCCGCCCGCCGAGGCCTCGGCAATCGTGCCGAGGTAGGGCAGACCGATCTGAGCGGGATCGGGATGCGTCAGCCGAATACCCGCGGGCGTCATGATGGTGACGAAGTCGATCGGGGTCTCGCTCGTGATCTCGAGAGCGATCGGTTGCAGCACGTCCGTGGCATCCGCCCCTCCGGCCGCCACCGCATCCGCGACCGCGGGATCGGCCGCAACGGAGCGAGCGACGGCGAGAGTCAAGGTTTCGGCCTCCCGCCGCTCATCCACCAGGGCGACGACGACCAGGGCAACCCCGACAACCGACGCGATCGCGACGACGGCCCCCACGAAGACGAAGAAGACGCGCGACGCGGCGCTCGGTGCGCGGCGAGCGTTCTTCGGCGTGCGGGACACGACGTCTCCTCTTCATCGATGTCAACGTCCGTGTGACATCTCTGTCCGTGGAGTCCCATCCTGCCGCGCCGTCGCCGATTGCCGTGCACCTCTCGTGCGACCAATACGACCGCAACCCCTTCCGGCATCCGGAGCGGGCCCACAGTACTGGCAGGGATCGCCACGACACACCGCGATGGCGATCACGAACAACGACGGTTCACCAGGAGGCAAAGATGACTCAAGGCATCCCCAAGACGGGATCATTCACTCTCCCGCGTTTCAACGGGCGCAGGGGCAAGCGGGCCTGGGACAGGCACACATGGCTCTACGTCGCCGTGATCATCGCCGTGGTACTCGGGGCCAGCATCGGCCTGATCTGGCCGGAGTTCGCCGTCGCGCTCGAGCCGATCGGCAAGGGCTTCGTGTCGCTCATCAAGATGATGATCGCGCCGATCATCTTCTGCACGATCGTCGTGGGCGTCGGCTCGATCGCCAAGGCCGCGACCGTCGGCAAGATCGGCGGGATGGCGCTGCTGTACTTCATGATCATGACGACCTTCGCGCTGGCCATCGGCCTCGTCGTCGGCAACATCATCCACCCAGGTGAGGGCTTGAACATGACGAACTCCACCTACGACGCTGACACGAGCGAGGCGAAGACGACGCAGGAGTTCATCCTCGGCATCATCCCCACCACCTTCTTCTCGGCCTTCACGGGGGAGAGCGTGCTGCAGGTGCTGTTCATCGCCCTTCTTGTCGGGTTCGCGCTGCAGAAGATGGGCAAAAAGGGCGAGCCCATCATGTTCGCGGTCAAGAACCTGCAGGCACTCGTCTTCCGCATCCTCGGCATGATCCTCTGGCTGGCACCGCTGGGCGCCTTCGGGGCGATCGCGGCCGTCGTCGGCAAGACCGGCTTCGCGGCCATCCTGAGCCTCGGCGTCCTGATGATCGCGTTCTACATCACCTGCGCGCTCTTCATCGTCGGGATACTCGGCACGCTGCTGTACGTCGTCGCCCGGGTCAATCTGTTCAGCCTCATGAAGTACCTCGGCCGCGAGTACCTGCTGATCGTCGGCACGTCGTCGTCCGAGTCCGCGCTCCCGCGCCTCATCGCGAAGATGGAGCACCTGGGTGTCTCGAAGCCGGTCGTCGGCATCACGGTGCCCACGGGCTATTCCTTCAACCTCGACGGCACGGCCATCTACCTCACGATGGCTTCGCTCTTCATCGCCGCGGGCATGGGTATGCCGATGTCGATCCCCGAGCAGATCGGGCTGCTGCTGTTCATGGTCATCGCGTCCAAGGGCGCCGCGGGCGTCACGGGTGCCGGGCTCGCAACCCTCGCCGGGGGGCTCCAGGCCTACCGCCCCGACCTGGTCGACGGCGTCGGCGTGATTGTCGGAATCGACCGGTTCATGTCAGAGGGCCGTGCCGTCACGAACTTCACCGGCAACGCCGTGGCGACCGTGCTGATCGGCACCTGGGTCAAGGAGTTCGACGCGGCGCGAGCGCGCCACGTACTTGCCGGTGACCTCCCGTTCGATGAGAGCTCGCTGACGGGAACCGATCACGATGGGATGTCGGACGCACCGGATGCCGTGGGCGTCGCGGGTCTCGAAGAGGCGGCCAGCGCGGAGGACGAGCGGCTCGAGGGTCGGAAGGCCCGAGCCGGCGCGCACTGACCCAGCCGTGTCCAAGGGCCCCCGAGACCGTCCAGGTCGACGGGGCCCTTGTGCGTTCTCGGCGCCCCTCAGGGGCGAAATGATCCTGGCGTCGCGTCGAACCGGTCCCGGAAAACATGATGAAAGTGCGCGATGTCGCGGAAGCCGGACGCCGCCGCAACTACCTCCACGGATCGCTCCCGCCATGCGGGGGAGCGCAGCAGCTCTCGGGCCGCATCGAGTCGGGCGCCGAGCAGCCACCCGCGGAATGTCTCGCCCGACGCGCGGAAGTCGTTCTGGATCGTCCGCACCGAGACGTTCACCGAGCGGGCGAACTCGTGCACGTCGAAGTCCGGATCATTGATCCGAGAGGATGCGGCACGCTTGCCGGACTCGAGTCGGGAAAGCGCATCCGTCTCGACATCAACGCCGGTGAGGGCGCCGCGCAGCATGGCAACGACCGCGCGAGTCATGGCGGCCGCGGCATCCCATCGTCCCGCGTCGAACTCCGTTGTCAGCAGAGCGCATTGCGCGCCCAGGCGCGCGCCCGCACCCGAAGCCGAGAGACGCCGGTTCAGGTCGGCTACCGCACGGCCGCTCGGTTCGACGCCGGCGAACGTGCGCGGGACGCGCAAAGAATAGAGACGGAATCGCCGCCGTGGATCGAACTCGAGGGCGAACGGTGCCGAGTTGTCGAGCAGGATCGGCGCTCCGGCGGGCATCCGCCATCTTTCGCCGAGGTGATCGAGCCGCGATGACGAATCCGGCGAGACGTTGACGAACAGCGCATCGTCGGGCACACGGGCGAGCGAGGCCGCATCGCGACGCGCCTCGTGGCCGGGCGCACGCATGCGCGACAGAATCGCTCCGTCCCAGTCATACGCGAGTACGTCGGCGTCGAACGACCCCGAGGACGGGCGCTCGGGACGGATGCCGAGGTACACATCGCACAGCGCGTCGCGGAAGCTCTGGAACCGGTCGGACTCGCGTTGGTCCGCCGTGGTCGCCGCAAGGACTGGAACGGGCTCGTCGTGCACAGAGATTGCGTTCATCGCCATCGACTTTCGTTCCGCGCCAGTGCGTGTTCGGACGCGTCGACCTATCTTCGTCCGTAGACGCGTGAGCCTCAAGCGGGCGCTGCCCGAACAGCGCCCGCTTGTACCCGCACTGCGCGTCCGCACAATCCTGACTGCACGATCCCGACCGGACGATCCCGACCGCACGATCCGACGATGAAGACGGAGTTCCCGATGACCGATCGCCCCACACTTCTGCTCGTCCACGGCGCCTGGCACGGCTCGTGGGCCTGGGTGCCCCTGCAGGCCGAACTCGAGTCGCGGGGATGGGATGTCCGCACCGTCGATCTGCCGACGGTGCATGCCGACGACCCGCGAGAGCTGCACATGACGGATGACGCGGACGCCATCGCGGCGGCGATCGACGCCATCCCGGGTCCGGTGGCGGTCGTCGCTCACTCGTACGGGGGCGTCCCGACGACGCAGGGCGCGACATCCGATTCCGTCGTCCACATCGTCTACATCGCCGCGTTCGTGCTGGACGAGGGCGAGTCATTGCTCGGCGCCGTCGGGGGAGTGGCACCGTCGTGGTGGGTCGTCGACGGTCCGCTGGCAACGGCGGGGACCGAGGCAGAGCCCGCGACCGGCCTCTTTTTCGCGGACGTCGACGAGGTGGCCGCTGCGGACGCCGTCGGTCGACTCAAGCCGCAGAGCTCCATCGCCTTCAGCGAGACCGTGACGACCGTGGCGTGGCGCGATAAGCCCACGACCTATGTCATCACCGAGCAGGACGCGATCTTCCCGCTGCCCGCGCAGGAGGCGCTCGCGGCGCGGTCGGGCTCGACCGCCGTCCGGATGGACACCAGCCACTCGCCGTTCTTGTCGAAGCCGGCCGATTTGGCCGACATCATCGAGAACGCGCTCGGCTGAGCGGGCGATGGGTCGGGGTCAGCCCTCGATGCCCTGCTCGTACTGTTCGAGCTCGAGTTCAATCTGACGGCGCAGTTCGGCCGTCTGGAAAGCGTTGAGATCCCCGGATTCGTCACCCGGTGCGTCGCTCATGGCTACCGCGTCGCGATCCTCTGCCGCGGGGTTCTCTCGTCGATCGGACATCGTCACTCCTCGCCGTACGGGGGTAGGTCATTGGCGCTGACCTCGGTGGCGAGTGCGGCATCCGCCTCGCCTCCGAGATCGGCGTCCAGGTCATCGTCGTCGACCGCATCCGCGGTGTCGGCGGGGGCCTCGGGGTCGATCGCGTGCGTCGCGTGGACCACCGTTTCGGGGTCGACGGAATTCGAGAGCGCCGCGTCGCGGGCCGCCGCGTCTGCGTCAATCTCTTCGAAAGTGGGCTCGAAGACCATCGGGTGCTCCTTCTCAGCCGCTCTTGCGTCGGAACTCGCGCTTGACCGAGGCCGGACCCTGCGTCGCGTGAACGGCCGAATCACCGTTCAGGTGGGCCTCGCCCTCGCGATGCTTGGCGTTCTTCTTCTCGAGCGCTTCCTTGAACTTGCGCTTGACATCGTCGGATGCCGCGGTGGGCGTCACGTCTTCAGTGCTCATCCGGCAAGCCTACGCGGGCAGCCCGAAGGCGGCGACTGGTAGGGTGAAATGTGATGACGTGGCATTCGTCGTGTCATCAGACAATTTCATACGCATCGCGAACCGCGGTGCACCTGGAGCAGGCCGGCAGAAAGCTGGTCCCCTGTGGTGGTCTCCTCGTCGCGAGTGCGCCGGGTGGATTTCTACTGGTGGCCAGCGCAGGCTAGATCGCGTATTGCGCGCCGCGCGCCCATATCTGCCTGTTCCTGCTTCTTCGCACACACTCGTGCGCCATACGGGCGCGCGAGTCGAAACAAAGAAGGAGAGACCTCTTGGAAGGTCCTGAAATCACATCCGCCGAGGCCGTTCTCGATAACGGCCGCTTCGGCACCCGCACCATCCGCTTCGAGACCGGCCGCCTCGCGCAGCAGGCTCAGGGCGCCGTTGCCGCTTACCTCGACAACGAGACCATGCTCCTCTCGGCCACCAGCGCCGGAAAGCACCCCCGCGAGGGCTTCGACTTCTTCCCCCTGACGGTGGATGTCGAAGAGCGCTCGTACGCCGCCGGCAAGATCCCCGGCTCGTTCTTCCGCCGCGAGGGCCGCCCCTCCACCGAGGCCATCCTCGTCTGCCGTCTGATCGACCGGCCGCTGCGCCCGTCGTTCGTCGACGGCCTGCGCAACGAAGTCCAGATCGTCATCACGGTGCTCTCGATCGCGCCGGGTGAGTTCTACGACGCGCTCGCGATCAACGCGGCGTCGGCGTCCACCCAGATCTCGGGCCTGCCCTTCTCCGGACCGATCGCCGGCGTTCGCCTCGCGCTCATCCCGGGTCACGGCGAGCACGCCGACCAGTGGGTCGCGTTCCCGACCGTCACGCAGCTCGAAGAGGCCGTCTTCGACCTCATCGTCGCGGGACGCGTTCTGCCCGACGGAGAGGTCGCGATCATGATGGTCGAGGCCGAGGCCACCGAGGGTTCCTGGAACCTCATCAAGGGCGGCGCCGTCAAGCCGAACGAGGCCGTCGTGGCCGAGGGCCTCGAGGCCGCCAAGCCGTTCCTGCGCGAGCTCGTCTCCGCACAGCAGACGCTGGCGAACACGGCTGCCAAGGAGATCGCGAACTACCCGGTCTTCCTGCCCTACAGCCAAGAGACCTACGACTTCGTCGCACACCGCGCGTACGACCCGCTCGTCGGCATCTACCAGATCGCTGACAAGGTCGAGCGTCAGACCGCTGATGACGAGCTCAAGGACCGGGTCAAGGGCGAGCTGCTCGCGGCCGTCGAGTCCGGCGAGCTGCAGGCCGTCGCGACCCTCGAGTTCTCGGCCGCGTACAAGTCCGTCACCAAGAAGATCGTCCGTGGACGCATCCTCGCCGACGGCGTCCGCATCGATGGCCGCGGACTGGCAGACATCCGTGCGCTCGACGCACAGGTCGACGTCATCCCGCGCGTGCACGGCTCGGCGATCTTCCAGCGCGGCGAGACCCAGATCCTGGGTGTCACCACGCTGAACATGCTCAAGATGGAGCAGCAGATCGACTCGCTGTCGCCCGTCACGCACAAGCGCTACATGCACCACTACAACTTCCCGCCGTACTCGACCGGTGAGACCGGCCGTGTGGGAAGCCCGAAGCGTCGCGAGATCGGGCACGGCTTCCTGGCCGAGCGCGCCCTCGTTCCGGTTCTGCCGTCGCGTGAAGAGTTCCCGTACGCCATCCGTCAGGTCTCCGAGGCGCTCTCCTCGAACGGCTCGACGTCGATGGGCTCCGTCTGCGCCTCGACCCTGTCGCTGCTGAACGCCGGTGTGCCCCTTCGGGCTCCCGTCGCCGGTATCGCCATGGGTCTTGTCTCGGACGAGGTCGATGGACAGACGCGCTACGCCGCCCTGACCGACATCCTCGGCGCCGAAGACGCCCTCGGCGACATGGACTTCAAGGTCGCCGGTACGAGCGAATTCGTCACGGCGATCCAGCTCGACACCAAGCTCGACGGCATCCCGACCTCGGTTCTGACCGCGGCGCTGCAGCAGGCACGGGATGCGCGTCTCGCCATCCTCGACCTGATCAACGCCACGATCGACGCTCCCGACGAGATGGCGCCCACCGCGCCGCGCGTCATCAGCGTGCAGATCCCGGTCGACAAGATCGGCGAGCTCATCGGCCCCAAGGGCAAGACGATCAACTCCATCCAGGACGAGACCGGCGCCCAGATCTCGATCGAAGAAGACGGAACCGTCTACATCGGTGCCGTCGACGGTCCGTCGGCCGAGGCCGCTCGCGCGCAGGTCAACGCGATCGCCAACCCGACCAACCCCGAGGTCGGCGAGCAGTTCCTCGGAACCGTCGTCAAGATCGCGACGTTCGGTGCGTTCATCTCGCTCCTGCCCGGCAAGGACGGACTGCTGCATGTCAGCGAGGTCCGCAAGCTCGCCGGTGGCAAGCGTGTCGAGAACGTCGAAGACGTGCTCGGTGTCGGTCAGAAGATCCTCGTGAAGATCACGAAGATCGATGACCGCGGCAAGCTGTCGCTCGAGCCGGTCGTCGAAGAGTCGGCCGACCAGGCTGCAGACCAGGGTGCCGCCGAAAGCGCACCCGAGGTTGCTGTCTGATCTGACCTGATCGGATTGCGGAGCCCCCTCACCCCTCGCGGGTGCGGGGGCTCCGTCGTCTGTCGTGACCAAAGCGTTATGGGTAGTTCATAGGTTCGTCACCGGATCGCGCGCCACGGTCGGTGGGCTGCCCTACTCTCGAAGAAAGCGTCGGGGGGCGCGACATAAGGCAAGAAGTCGCGACTCGTGGCACGTAGCGCGCGAGGGGGTGGGAGCATGAGTTTCTTCGGTATCGGTGCCGATGTGTCGACGGGGCAGGCTTCCCCGCCCGCTCCGCACCCGTCGTCACCCATCCCGGTTCTCGGCCCGAGCATCGGCCACGGCATGCGCGTCACGCTCGGCGAAACCGGGCTCGAAATCTTTCCGCTCATGCTCGGTGGTGCGGAGTTCGGTTGGAACATCGACCTGTCGACCAGCCACCGGATCATCGACCGCTATGTCGAGCTCGGCGGTAACGCCCTGCACACGGCGGACTCGTTCTCGGCGGGGCGCAGCGAGCACATCATCGGCCAGTGGCTGGCGTCTCGACAGGCGCGGGATGACATGGTTGTGGCCGTCAGGGTCGGAGCACACCCCGACAACCCGGGTCTCGGCCCCGTCAACCTGGTGCGTGCCGTCGAGGCATCCCTCGTCCGGCTGGGCACGGACCACATCGACGTTCTGTATCTCGACGGTGCCGACACATCCGTCCCGCTGGAAGAGACCCTCGCGACCGCTGAGTGGCTGATCGGGTCGGGCAAAGTACGGCACCTCGGCGCCGCAGCATTCACGCCCGAGCGTCTCGTCGAGGCGCGGATTCTCGCCTCGGCCGGTTACCCCCGCTTCACGGTTCTCGATGCGCACTACAACGTCGTGCACCGGTCCGCCTTCGAGGGCGACCTGCGGCTCGTCGCCGGTGCGCAGGGAATCGCGGTCACCCCCTCGCACCCGCTTGCGCACGGCTTCCTATCGGGGCGTCACCGCAGTCGTGACCGAGTCGGCCTGTCGGCACGCGGTATGCAGGTAGCGGCATATCTCAATCGCCGCGGCCAGAAGGTGCTCAAGGCGCTGGATGCGATCGCGCTCGAGCTCTCGGTGCCCGACGCCGCCGTCGCGGTCGGCTGGTTGCTCGCGCAACGCACCGTCGTTGCGCCGATCGTGAACGCCTATGCGCCCGAGCACGTCGAAGAACTGACGCAGGGTGTGGGTGTGCAGCTGAGCCGCGCGCACCTGGGCGAGCTGTCCCGCGCGGCACAGTGACGCTCGCGGGAGGGCGCGGTCGGGCCGCGCCGAGATCGTTTCGTGACACGGCGCATTCGTGACCTAGGCTGGAAACGGCGTGGCATCGGGGCACGCCGGGACGAAAGCGAGCGAGGATGACGCACTTCATCTACCTCGTTCGCCACGGCGAGCATCAGGATGCCGAGCACGGGCTGGTCGATGGTCCGCTCTCTCCGCGGGGTCAGCGCCAGGCATCCCTGATCGCCGATCGGCTGTCAGGCATGCCTCTCAGTGCCGTATGGCACTCGCCCTTGCTGCGGGCGACCGAGACGGCCCGCATGGTCGCCGAACGGATGCCCGCCATCACCCCGCAGGCGTCGTCCCTGTTGTTCGACTGCGTGCCGTCGGGCATGTCGCCCGAGACGCCCGCGGTTTACGAGCCGTTCTTCGGCTCGGTCACCGATGCCGAGATCGAGGCGGGTCGCGCGCAGATGGCCGACGCCGTCAGCGAGTTTCTCGTGCGCCGGACCGGCGAGGTGCACGAACTCGTGATCACGCACAACTTCGTGATCAGTTGGTTCGTGCGCGAGGTACTCGGGGCCCCCGAGTGGCGCTGGATGACGCTCAACCAGGCCCACTGCGGTCTGACGGTGATCGCGCAGAAGCAGGGGCGGCCGTGGACACTGCTGACCCACAACGACCTCGCGCACCTGCCGTTCGAGTTGCGCACGGGCCTGCCCGAGACCCACCCGGTCTAGATCCGGTCTGACTGCCCCGCGCTGGTCTTCCACCGCACGCGTTCACAATTCAGTCGGCGCGTGTGTCGCATGGGTGAGCCCCCGCGGATTCGCACGGATCAGCCCGCCTACTCGGCCCCGAAGGACTGAATTGCGAACGCCCGAGCGCCCGCACCGGCGTGGACTCTGATCACCCGAGGGCTTTCCCGTACCACCGCGTCGCGTTGGGGTTGTCGTTGTAGGGCTCGATCGGCTCGAATCCCGCCGAGGCGTAGAGGCCGCCGGCGGCCTCGAGGGTGTGGTGGGTGTCGAGCACGAGCTGGGCGGCACCCCAGGTGCGTGCCCGACGCTCGAGCTCGTCGAGTAGCAGTCGACCCCACCCGCGTCCCCGCGTCGAGGGGTCGAGGTACAGGTGCTTGACCTCGTATCGCACGCCGGCCGGACCGTCGGGGATGCGCCGGATGCCTCCACATCCCACTGGGCGGCGGGCCCCCGCCGCAGCGCCCTCGTCTTCGATCACGAGGAACACACCGTCCGGGGCGACGAACACCGAAGGATCCGGATACGTCGGCCGATAACCACCGCCCGGGAACACCTCGGCCCGGGCCGCGAAGTACTCGGTCAGCAGCCCATGGGCGACCGGAGCATCCGCCGCCATCTCGATGAATCGCACCACGGATCGAGCCTATGCCGCCGCGGCCCGGCGTCCCGCCGAGCCCCATGACCCGAACCTAGGATGGGCACATGACGACACGCGTAGCCATCGTGGGTGGAACAGGTCGCCTGGGCGGCGTGGTCCGCGAGGTGATCGAGGCGACCGAGGGTTACGAGGTCATCGCGGTCCTGTCTTCGCGGAGCGAGGTCACCGAGATCGACGGGTCGGATCTGGTGGTTGATGTCTCGAGCCCGGCTGTTTCGATCGACGTCGTCCGTGCGGCCATCGAACGCGGAATCAACGTTCTTGTCGGTACCTCGGGCTGGTCGCAGGAGCGCATCGCCCTCGTCCGGCCACTCGTCGAGGCCGCGGGCACGGGCGTCGTGTTCATCCCCAACTTCTCGCTCGGGTCTGTCATCGGTACGGCCCTCGCCGCCGCCGCGGCCCCGTTCTTCCCCTCGATCGAGATCGTCGAGGCGCACCACGAACGCAAGGTCGATTCGCCGAGTGGCACCGCGGTGCGCACGGCCGAGCTGATGGCCGCGGCGCGGGAAAGCGTCGGGCCGGTCGAGGCGCCGCACACCGACCAGCGCGCCCGCGGTCAGCGCGTTGCGAGCATCCCCGTCCATTCGCTTCGCCGTCCAGGCGTGATCGCGCGCCAAGAGGTGCTGCTGTCGGGCCCGGGGGAGTCGCTCCAGATCGTCCACGACACGGTCGACCCGGCGTTGGCCTACGCGCCCGGCATCCGCATCGCCCTCGATGCGGCGCGCACCGTGCGCGGCGTCGTTGTGGGACTCGACCGATTCGTCGACGTCGGCATCCGTCTGCCCGGAGACAAGTCGGAGAATCCCGTCGACGACGGTGGCGTGCCCGGGCAGGTAGCGCGGGTCACCGGCCTGTGAGCGCACGCATCGGCGCGGCCATCATGGCCGTCGTGCTGGCGCTGTACCTGGTGCTGGTCTCTCAACGGGCATACCTGCTGATGACCACGGGCGATCCTGTCGGCGTTGCCATGGGAGTCGCGCTGTTCGTCTTGCCGGCGATCGCGGCGTGGGCCATCGGGCGCGAACTCTGGTTCGGGATGCGCGCGGAAAGCCTCGGTCGACGGCTCGATCACGAGGGTGCCCTGCCCGACGAGCAATTGTCGGTGCGTCCGAGCGGGCGAGTCGATCGCGACGAGGCCGAGGCGCTCTTCCCGAAGTACCGCGACGCAGTAGAGTCCGCGCCCGATGACTGGCGCGCCTGGTACCGGCTCGGCCTTGCGTATGACGGTGCGGGGGACCGGCGGCGTGCTCGATCGGCCGTGCGGCAGGCGATCAAGTTCGAGTCCGCCGAACGTCGGGGCAAGCGTACGAGCCCGGGCGAGCGCTGACCTCGCCCGGACCGCTCAGGGCGCGGCAGGGATGACCGCCGCCACCGCCTCGTCAACGGTCGTGTGCGTGAACGTGAACCCGGATGCCTCGAGCGCGGCCGGCACGACGTGTGCATCGACGAGTAGCACCGCGTCGGCCATGTCGCGTCCGAGTCCCAGGCGGAGAGCCCACGCCGGTGCGCGCAGGATGTAGGGCCTGTTCATGCGGCGCGCCAGCGCGAAGCCGAGATCGTTGGCGGTCGCGCGGGTCGGCCCCGACAGATTGACGGGTCCCTCGAGCTGCGCATCGATGACGTGGCGGATGGCGCGCACCTCGTCGACGAGCGAGATCCACGGCCAGACCTGTGTACCGCGGCCCATCGGCCCGCTGAGCCCGAACCTCGTCAGCAGGATCAGGGGTTTCAGCACGCTCTCGGGGTGGACGACGGGCGCGGTCCGGAGCAGCGCGACGCGCGCCGACCCGGCCGTGCGCGCGGTGGCCTCCCACTCGACACACAGGTCGCTCAGGAATCCATCCCCCGGGCCCGCGTCCTCGCGCAATTCGCGTCCGGGAACGGACCCGTAATAGCCGATCGCGCTGGCGGACACGAATGCCGGAGCGTTGTCGCCGAGCGTGCGCAAGGCTTTCGCCAGCACACCCGTGGCCTCGAGCCGGGACGACACCAACGTTCGCTTGTAGGACGACGTCCACGGGATGCGCCCGATACTCGCACCGTTCAGGTTGACGACGGCCGTGGCCCCCTCGAGCACGTTCGGATCGAGCGGCGAGCCGTCCAGCCAGCGGACCTCAGAAGGGCCCTGTGGCTCACGCCGAACGAGAGTCGTCACCTCGATGCCGTCGGCGAGAAGACTGTCGGTGAGCGTCCGGCCAATCAGGCCAGAGGCGCCCGCGATGACGACGCGCTGAGACATCCGATCCGCCCGCCTCAGGCGAGCGTCGCCTCGAGCGTGATCTCGATGCCCGCGAGAGCCTGCGAGACGGGGCATCCCGTTTTCGCGTCCTGCGCGATCTTGGCGAAGTCTTCGGCGCTGAGCCCCGGTACAACCGCGTTGACGTTCAGGTGGCTGCCCGTGATTCCGGTGCCCGGCACGAAGGTGACGGATGCCGTGGTGTCCACGCTCTCGGGCGGGGTGCCGTTCTCGCTCAGCGCGTGCGAGAGCGCCATGCTGAAGCAGGACGAGTGAGCCGCGGCGATGAGTTCTTCGGGCGTCGTGACGGAACCGGATCCCTCGGAACGGGCCTTCCAGTTGACGTCGAACGTGCCGGCGTGGGAGGTGTCGAGGGCGACCGTGCCCGAGCCGCCCATGAGGCTGCCCTTCCAGGCGGTGCTGGCTTCGCTCGTAACGCTCATGGGAGTCCTCCGGGTTGGTTGTGCCGCTGCATCGTCGGCACGGATCGCCGACGACCTGTCTCTTCGGTCAGCCTAATCCGGCCCGCGGACGTGCGCGACGTAACGCCGAGGATTGCGTCTCAGACGGCGGGACGCGCGCGCCCGACGACGCCCGCACGCTGGAGGACGAGGTACAGCTGGCAGCCGAGGCACAGACCGAAGACGGCGTTCAGGAATGCGGCGGCAAACGCGGCGGCGGCGGCGATCGGTAGCGCCCACGGCACCCCCGCGAGGTGCAGGACGAGGCCGATCGTGACGACAAACAGTCCGACGCCCTGCGCGAAGCGGGGCGGGCGCGGGTCTTCGAGCTCGGTCGGGGGCTTCAGACGCGGCCGGATGACCCGGCGAAACAGCGCACCCCACGGCGCCGTGCGCGGCGCGAGCACGCCCCACAGGAATAGCAGGGCGATCACGAGCATCAGCAGGAAGGCCGGATCGCGTACGCGCTGGGCGAGGGAGGCGTAGGTGATCGCGAACGATCCGTCGCCGGGGAGTGTGCTTCCGGTCCCCGAAACGATTCCGAAGTCGAAACTCTGGGACGTCGAGAGACCTGTCAGCCCCAGCAGCACGGCCACGGCGAGCAAAACAGCGGTGATGGATGCCGCAAAGCGTGGTCCACGCGGGTCGATGCCCGCGGGGGCGCTGGTTCGATCAGACACGTTCGGGCTCCGCTTCGGGTGCTGCGTCAGCACCGATCACCCGCGCCAGCTCCATCTCGATCACATCGCGGCGCGCGACACCGCCGAAGCGCGTCTGCACGACGCCGTCGCGATCGAGGATGAGTGTCGTCGGGGTCTGCAGGACGTGGAAGTGCTTCGCGATGTCGGGACGATTGGTCAGGTCGACGTCGAGATGACGCACGCCCGGGCGCGCATCTGCGACGGCCGAGAGGGTGCGGTGAACGCCCGGGCAGCGCGAGCACATTTCGGTGCTGAACTGCAGAAGTGTTGCGACATCGCCCAGTCCGTCGGCGCCGAGCCGCGCGGGTTCGACGACCTCATGGGGCACGTGGTGATGCGCGCGTCCCTGGTTCCACCGCACGACGATGCCCGCGACAACGGTGACCGTCAGCAAGACGGCCAATCCGATCAGGGCTTCAACGAGAGTCACAGCAACCCAGGATAGGCGTGTCGGGCAGGCCGGGGCTCGCTCGAGAGACTTTTAACGGCTACGCCGTAACAATCGTCCGGACGCTCGCGGGTAGTCTGGGCGCGTGACCGATGCTGCTATCTCCGCCGAGTCCACCGTCCCCGCCGTCGAGTTCCGCTCCGACGTGACCGTCGAGCTCGTGCGTTCGAGCGCGTCCGACAGCGATGTGTTGTTCGCTGCGCGCGTCTCGACGATGGGCGAGCAGACACTCGAAGAAGCCGCATCCGGTGCCGACGCGTCCGCTCGTGATCGCGGACTGATCAACTACCTCATGCGCGACCGCCACGGTTCGCCGTTCGAGCACAACTCGATGACGTTCTACGTTCAGGCCCCGATCTTCGTGTTCCGCGAGTTCATGCGGCACCGCATCGCGTCTTATAACGAAGAGTCGGGCCGCTACCGCGAGCTCCGCCCGGTGTTCTACGTTCCCGCCGCTGACCGTCGCCTGATCCAGGTGGGCAAGCCGGGTGCGTACGAGTTCCTCGAGGGGACCCCGGAACAGACTGCGCTGACGGATGCTGTCACGCGCGAGGCATCCGTCCACGCGTTCGAGGCATACCAGCGGATGCTCGACGCCGGTGTTGCCCGCGAGGTCGCCCGCATCGTGCTTCCGCTGAACATCTACTCGTCGATGTACGTGACGATGAACGCCCGTGCCCTGATGAACTTCCTGTCCTTGCGTACGAAGCGTGAGGGCACCCACTTCCCGTCGTTCCCGCAGCGCGAGATCGAGATGGTGGCGGAAAAGATGGAGCACATCTGGACCGATCTCATGCCGTTCACGCACGCCTCGTTCAACGGCAACGGTCGCGTCGCGCCCTGAGGCGCCGGGCTCGCGCGCGATGGCCAAGACAGTGCTCATCACGGGCGCCAGCTCGGGACTCGGCACCGAGTACGCCCGCCAGCTGGCGGCGCGTGGTGCGAACCTCGTGCTCGTCGCCCGCGATCGCGGGGCGCTCGAGCGCCTCGGGGCGGAGCTTGCCCGCGACCACGGGATCTCTTACGAGGTGCTCGCCGTCGACCTCACCAAGCCGCGCCAGCTCGAGAAGGTGACGGACCGCCTCGCTGAGGTCGCGCGCCCCATCGAGATGCTCGTCAACAACGCCGGCTTCGGGCTGGACCTCGCGTTCGAGAGCAACGACATCGAAGATGAGGCGCGCCACCTTGCGCTGCACGTCGAGGTGCCGATGCGCCTCATGCGGGCGGCCCTGCCCGGCATGCTCGAGCGTGGCAGCGGACGGATCGTCAACATCGCTTCGGTGGCCGGCTTCATCCCGCGCTCGACGTATGGCGCCTGCAAGGGCTGGCTGATCAGTTTCAGCCGGTGGGCGAACGGGCGGTACGCACCCCGCGGGGTGACCGTCACGGCAGTCTGCCCGGGCTTCACGCATACGGGCTTCCACGAGCGCATGGGTCTCGCGCCCGGCAATGAGGGCGTGCCCGCCGCGCTCTGGCTCGACGCATCCGACGTCGTCTCGGAATCCCTCCGGGATATCGCCCGCGGCAAGGCCGTGTCGGTTCCGTCTCTGCGGTACAAGGCGCTCGTGGCGCTGACCCGTCTGGTGCCGCCGTCGTTCGCTGCACGGGTGGGGGAGAGTGGCCGCTGAGCGATCGCTGTGACCCCGGGAGTCTCCGCGGTCGTCACACGAGTGAGGTTGCACGACACCGCGGCCCGATAGCCTAGGAACCATGACTCACACCGCCAATCCCTTCGGTCAGGTGCTGGTCGCGCTCGTCACCCCCATGACGGCCGACGGCGAGGTCGATTGGCCCGCTGTCGAGAAGCACATCGACGACGTCATCACGGCGGGTGCGGATGGAATCGTCGTGACGGGTACGACCGGTGAGACGAGCACGTTGACGGATGCTGAGAAGCTCCGTCTGGTCGAGGTCGGCAAGGACGTCTCGGCCGGACGCGCCAAGATCATCACGGGCGGCGGCTCGAACGAGACGGCCCACGCGATCGGGCTGTACAAGGCGAGCGAAAAGGCCGGCGCCGACGGCATCATGATCGTCACGCCGTACTACAACAAGCCGACTCAAGCAGGCATCCTCACGCACTTCCGCCTCGTTGCGGACGCCACGGACCTGCCGGTCATTCTCTACGACATCCCGGGGCGCACCGGGGTCGAGATCAAGTACGAGACGATTCTGCGTCTCGCCAAACACCCGAACATCCTCGCCGTCAAGGATGCCAAGGGCGACTTCAGCGAGGTCAGCCGCGTGCTCAACCAGACCGATCTGATGTACTTCTCGGGCGACGACGCCAACGTGCTGCCGCACCTGGCGATCGGGGCTTCTGGCCTGATCGGTGTCACGGCGAACATCACCGCGACGCCGTACCGCACGATCGTGGATGCCGTGAACCGCGGCGACCTCGCAGCGGCCACCGCGGCGCACAAGCAGCTCGAGCCCCTGGTTCGCGCGGTGATGACGCACGTGCCGGGCACCGTCGCCGCGAAGTACATCCTGCACGGCCTCGGTCGGATCGGCAGCCCACGGGTGCGCCTGCCGCTCGTTGGCCCGGAAGAGTGGGAAGCCGCCGCGATCGAGGACGAGCTCGCCCTCGTTCGCGAGGTCGCGGGTGCCGACTTCTCGAACTTCCGTCCTGACCGCAACGCGGCCGCAGGCGGCGCTCTCCCGAAGATCCACGGCACGACCCGCTGATCCCGCCCCCGCGCCCAGCGCACGGGAAACGGACCATCGCCCGAACGGGCGCCAAAAGACCACAGCCCGAACCCGGGCCAAAAACCACAGCCGCGGACCCCTCACCGGGCCGCGCACACCACAACAACACACGAGCGGGAGCCGCGAGGCTCCCTGGAGGCAGCATGCCCACGAACGTCTACGATCCGCCCGCCCTCGAACAGGGCACCCTGCGCGTCTTCCCCCTCGGCGGACTCGGCGAGATCGGTCGCAACATGACCGTCTTCGAGTACGAGGGCAAGCTCCTCATCGTCGACTGCGGTGTGTTGTTCCCCGAAGAGCACCAGCCGGGTGTCGACCTGATCCTGCCGGACTTCGAGCCGATCAAGTCCCGTCTCGACGACATCGTCGGCCTCGTTCTGACCCACGGTCACGAAGACCACATCGGCGCGGTTCCGTACCTGTTGAAGCTCAAGGGCGACATCCCCATCATCGGCTCCGGGCTGACGCTTGCGCTGATCGAAGCGAAGCTCAAAGAGCACCGCATCCGCCCGTACAGCCTCACCGTGCGCGAGGGCCAGCACGAGAAGGTCGGCACGTTCGACCTCGAGTTCATCGCAGTCAACCACTCGATCCCGGACGCGCTCGCCGTCGCGATTCGCACGCCCGCGGGCCTCGTGCTCGCCACGGGTGACTTCAAGATGGACCAGCTGCCGCTCGACGGCCGCCTGACCGACCTGCGCGCCTTCGCGCGTCTGGGCGAAGAGGGCGTCGATCTGTTCCTCGTCGATTCGACGAACGCGGATGTCCCGGGCTTCACGCCGCTCGAAAGCTCGATCGGTCCGGTGCTCGATCAGGTGATCGGCAAGGCCCAGCGTCGCGTCGTCGTCGCAAGCTTCTCCAGTCACGTCCACCGTGTGCAGCAGGTGCTGGATGCAGCGGCCGCACATGGCCGTCGCGTCGCGTTCCTCGGACGCAGCATGGTGCGCAACATGACGATCGCGTCCGACCTCGGCTACCTGCGGGTGCCCGAGGGTGTGCTGATCGACTACAAGAAGGCGCGCGACCTGCCCGACGACAAGATCGTCTACATGTCGACGGGCTCACAGGGCGAGCCGATGGCCGTGCTCAGCCGCATGGCGAACCTCGACCACGAGATCGAGCCCGGCCCGGGCGACACCGTGATTCTTGCGTCGAGCCTGATCCCGGGCAACGAGAACGCCGTGTACCGCGTGATCGACGGGCTCACCAAGCTCGGCGCCAATGTCGTCCACAAGGGCAATGCGAAGGTGCACGTCTCGGGCCACGCAGCCGCGGGTGAGCTGCTCTACTGCTACAACATCCTGCAGCCGAAGAACGTGCTGCCGATCCACGGCGAGTACCGGCACCTGACCGCCAACGCCCGCATCGCGCATGACAGCGGCGTGCCGGTCGAGCGGACGTTCCTCGCCGAGAACGGCACCGTCATCGATCTGCGTGACGGGGTCGCATCCGTGGTCGGACAGCTCGACATCGGGTTCGTCTACGTCGACGGATCGACGGTGGGCGAGATCACGGATGCCGACCTCAAGGATCGCCGCATCCTCGGCGAAGAGGGCTTCATCTCGGTCATCGTCGTCGTTGACGCCGCGACCGGCAAGATCATCACGGGCCCCGAGATCCACGCGCGGGGCTTCGCGGAAGACGACAAGGTGTTCGACAGCGTCAAGCCGAAGATCGCCGCGGCGCTCGCGGATGCCGCGCAGTCGGGTGTCCGCGACACTCACGCCCTGTCGCAGATCGTGCGCCGCACGATCGGGCGCTGGGTCAGCCAGTCGCTCCGCCGCCGGCCGATGATCGTGCCGCTCGTCATCGAGGCGTAACAGGGGGCGCTGCGCCGCTACACTCGCCGCATGCCCGCCTCGTTCACCACGCGTCCCGCCGCCCAGGCAGATGGCGGGTTCTTGGCGGACATGGTCGTCGAAGCCGTCAATTGGCGTGCGGGCGGTGCGCGTCCACGGCATCAGATTCTGTCCACGCCCGAGCACGGCCGGTTCGTCGCGGGGTGGATGCGTCCGAGCGACGCCGGATTCGTCGCACTAGACCCGCAGGGATCACCCATCGGCGCCGCCTGGTACCGGATGCTTCCGCGCACCGACCCCGCTTTCGCCCATGTCGGTACGGGGGTTCCCGAGATGATCATCGGCGTGCGGCCGATCTGGCGCGCGCACGGGGTGGGGCGGGCGCTGCTGAAGCAGCTGACGGCGCACGCGGCGCAGACCGGGTTCGCTCGACTCAGCCTGAACGTCGAGCGCGGCAACTTCGCCGCGGTGTTCTACCGCTCTGAGGGCTTCGCCGTGACACAACCCGGAGTCGGTCGAGACACCATGGTCAAGCGCCTGCGGTGACCCCGGGGCTGAGACCGGGGTGAGGTCGAGCCGCGTCGCTGCGGCCGAACGTCGCACGTCAGTCGTACCGTGGGGGAATGGCCAGGAGCACCAGCCCGACCAAGAGCGGCCGCACGCCCGCTAAGGGCACCACGACGCGCGCGCGAAAGCCCGCGCCCGCACCCAAACGGTACGACGACGAGCCCGAACGGCCGCCCATCATCGCGCGCGCCTGGATGGGCGTCGCTCACGGTGTCGGCGGGCTGTTCCGCGCGTTCGGACCCGAGACACTCGAGAAGGATCAGCGCCGCGACGGCTTCCCGTTCCTGCTTGTGCTGCTGGCCATTGCCGGCGGCGTCATCGAATGGTTCTTCATCGGCAACGACGTCGCGCGCTCGATCTCCGATTACAGCTTCGGCGGCATGCTCGGGCGACTCGCCTTCGTTCTGCCGGTACTCGTGCTGATCCTGGCGGGCTGGCTCTTCCGCCACCCCTCGAGCGTGCACGACAACGGACGCATCGGCATCGGCTTCGGGATGCTGGTGCTGACAGGCGCGGGCTTCTGCCATCTCGCCGGCGATCGCCCCGTCCCGAGTGAGGGTCTGCCCGTGCTCAGCCGCTCGGGCGGATTGTTCGGCTGGATGGTCGCCGAACCCCTCGCCCTCGCACTGACCCCGATCGGCGCCTGGATCGTGTTGGTGCTCGTTGCGCTTTTGAGCGTCCTCATCATTACCAAGACCCCGCCGAACCGCATCGGTGCACGGCTGGGGGATCTGTACGCGTGGATGTTCGGAGAGCACGCCCGACCCGAGGCCGACACCGCGACCACGGGCAAGCCCGAGGTCGCCGCCGAGGCCGAAGATCCGAGCACCCCGTGGTGGCGTCGCAACAAGACCGGCCGCGAGGAAGACCCCGAGGGGGGCCTGAGTTCGCAGGACCTCACGGAGTTGCTGACGCCGGGCTCGACGCACGGCGGTTTCGAACAGGCCATCGCCACGGCTCCGCCCGTCCCACCCGCCCCGGTGTTCTCGCCGGACGCGCTGACGGAAGTCATCGACCCGAATCTGCTCGCCGATGCGGAACGCGCCGCTGCGGCCGCGCGGCAGCAGGGTACATCGATCCACCGCACATCCATTCACGACGACGCGACCGAGTCCGTCGATGACGGCGTGCTGCCCGGATTGTCCGGCCTGGGAACGGACGGCGCCCTCGCCGGCAACCGCCCCGCAAACCCGTATCGTCTGCCGTCGGTCAGCGCGCTCGCCGCGGGCACGCCCGCCAAGGCGCGCTCGGCCGCGAACGACGAGGTCGTGCGCTCACTGACCGAGGTGTTGCGCCAGTTCGGCGTGGATGCTCGGGTCACGGGCTTCTCGCGCGGTCCGACAGTGACTCAGTACGAGATCGAACTCGGCCCGGGTGTCAAGGTCGAGCGCATCACGGCACTGACGAACAACATCGCGTACGCCGTCGCATCCAACGAGGTCCGCATCCTCGCCCCGATTCCTGGCAAGAGCGCGATCGGTGTCGAGATCCCGAACGCCGACCGCGAGATCGTGACGCTCGGCGATGTGCTTCGCTCGGGAAATGCGCAGCAGTCCACGCATCCCATGACCATCGGTGTGGGCAAGGACGTCGGCGGCGGGTTCGTTGTCGCCAACCTGGCGAAGATGCCCCACCTGCTCGTGGCCGGTTCGACCGGTTCGGGTAAGTCGAGCTTCGTGAACTCCATGATCACGAGCTTGCTGATGCGCGCGAAGCCCTCCGAGGTTCGCATGGTGCTGATCGACCCGAAGCGCGTCGAGCTGACGTCGTACGCGGGCGTGCCCCACCTGATCACGCCCATCATCACGAACCCCAAGAAGGCCGCCGAGGCGCTGCAGTGGGTCGTGAAAGAGATGGACATGCGGTACGACGACCTCGCGTCGTTCGGGTTCCGCCACATCGACGACTTCAACAAGGCCGTCGTCGCGAACGAGATCCAGCTGCCCGCGGGCAGCGAACGTGTGCTGAAGCCCTACCCGTACCTGCTCGTGGTGGTCGATGAGCTCGCCGACCTGATGATGGTCGCCCCGCGCGACGTCGAGGACTCGATCGTCCGCATCACCCAGCTCGCGCGAGCATCCGGTATCCACCTGGTGCTCGCGACCCAGCGCCCGAGCGTTGACGTCGTCACGGGTCTGATCAAAGCCAACGTTCCGTCGCGTCTCGCCTTCGCCGTGACGAGCGTGACCGACTCCCGCGTCATCCTCGACCAGCCCGGCGCCGATCGCCTGATCGGCCAGGGAGACGGATTGTTCCTGCCGATGGGCGCCTCGAAGGCGATCCGTGTGCAGGGCGCGTGGGTGAGCGAGCGTGAGATCGAGACGGTCGTGGCGTACGTGACCGGACAGGCGCGTCCGGAGTACCGCTCGGATGTCGCGGCCGTGGCCGAGAAGAAAGAGATCGACGCCGACATTGGTGACGACCTCGAGTTGCTGCTTGCGGCGGCCGAACTGATCGTCTCGACCCAGTTCGGATCGACGTCGATGCTGCAGCGCAAGCTCCGCGTCGGGTTCGCCAAGGCCGGACGCCTGATGGACCTGCTCGAAGCGCGTGAGATCGTCGGTCCCTCTGAAGGCTCGAAGGCTCGTGACGTTCTGGTGACCGCCGAACAACTCCCCGAGGTCCTGGGCATGCTCCGCGGCGACGTGGCCCCGGCCGCGCCTGTTGCGCCTGCTGCCCCCGCCGCGGCTCCGGCCCCGGCCGTCGGGTACGAGGCGGACTCGCGCTACGGCACCGACGCGGTCGCCGACTCTCTCGCTGCCCAGTACGACGGCCTGCCGGTCGTCGACGCTGAAGACAGCGACGAGGATGCCTGGGGCCTGACGGGGCGCGACTGATGGCCGTTCCTCGGCAGCTCCCCAACGCGATCACGATCGCGCGGATTCTTTGCGCCCCCGTCTTCCTGTGGATGCTGCTCGCCGACGGCGGCGCCGATGGCGCACTGCGTTGGTGGGCGGCGGTGCTGTTCATCGTCGCGATCGCGACCGACGGGATCGACGGCTACATCGCTCGGCGCTACAAGATCGTCACCGACCTCGGCAAGCTCCTCGACCCGATCGCCGACAAGGTGCTGACGGGATTCGCCTTCATCGGTCTGTCGATCCTGCTCGAGTTGCCGTGGTGGATCACGATCATCGTGCTGATCCGCGAGGTCGGCATCACGGTGCACCGCCTCCTCGTCGCGAGTGACCATGTCGTCGCGGCCGCGTGGATGGGCAAGCTCAAGACCGTCGCCCAGGCCGTCGCCCTGTCGCTCGCGTTGCTCCCGCTGTCATCGGTGGTGGGGGAATGGATCATCTGGGTCAATATCGTGACGATGTGGATCGCTGTCATCCTGACCATCGCGAGCGGGATCGACTACGTCGTGACCGAGATCCGCGGCGCACGCCGTTCCCGCACCGACCGAACATGACCGAAGAGGGGCGGTCCGCGGGGGAGTGGCGGCCTTACGCATCCACCGGCGACGCCGCACAGGATGCCGCCGTCGCCTTGGAGCGACTGCGTGCGCGCGGCTGGACGCTCGGCATCGCCGAGTCGCTCACCGGAGGCATGCTCGCGGCAGCGCTGATCTCCGTTCCCGGGGCCTCCGCCACGGTGCGGGGCGCGATCGTGGCCTACGCCACCCCGCTCAAGCATTCGCTGCTCGGCGTGGATGCGGCGCTCCTCGCCGAGCATGGCGCAGTGCACCCCGAGGTGGCGCGCCAGATGGCCGACGGTGTGCGCCGCGCGGTGGCGATCGACGGCCGGCCGGCCGAAGTCGGCATCGCGACGACGGGCATCGCGGGTCCCGACTCTCCCGACGGACAACCCGTGGGTACGGTTCATATCGGGATGAGCACACCCGACGATTCCCGCGTCCTCACGCTGCAACTGAATGGCGATCGGGCAACCATCCGGTCGGAAAGCGTCGGCTTTGCCCTCGGCGCCCTGTTGAGCATCGTCTGAGGGAATACCACGTGTTTCGTCTCCGTTACATTCGGTGATTCCCAGCCTCTGCAAAGCGGGGGGCATTAGATTGGCACCATTCGGTGCTGTAATGTGGCCCACCCGGTGGGGCACAGCGAGGACAGTGAGGAGGGGGCATCATGATCCTGGTTCGTCAAGAGATCGGGGACGTCCTTCGGGACTTCCGTCTGCAGAAGGGTCAAACCCTCCGTCAGGTCGCCGGCAAGGCAAGCGTCGCGCTCGGCTACCTCAGCGAGGTTGAGCGTGGTCAGAAAGAAGCCTCGAGCGAGATCCTCGCTTCTGTGGCCGAGGCACTCGACGTGCCCATTTCGACGATCATGCGCGAAGTCGGCGATCGCATTTCTGTGATGGAAGGCCTCCAGACCTTCCCGGATGTCGTTCCCGACGACCTCGTCGCGTCGGTCGACGCCGAGCTGTCGCTGCGCTGACCCCGGATGCGTCGAAGCGAATTCGAGCGCGCCGTCGAGGATGAGTTCGGCGCCGCCTATGGTGCCGTCGTGACCGCCGACCTCGGACTCGACGCACTCGGCGGCCGCACCGCCGCTGTCGCGATTGCGGCGGGCGTCGACCCGCGCGAGGTGTGGGTCGCTTTGTGCGCTGCGACGGATGTCCCGCCCGAGCGCCGCTACGGTGTCGGTCGGCTCGAGCCGCGGTCCTGAAGTTGTGACCGAGGTCGTCTCGATTCGACCGCCCCCTGATCGCATGCTAAGCTCGATTCTTGTGCCGCGGGGTGGAGCAGCTCGGTAGCTCGCTGGGCTCATAACCCAGAGGTCGTAGGTTCAAATCCTGCCCCCGCAACAAAAAGAGAGTCCCGAAAGCCGTCAAGGCTTCCGGGACTCTCTGCTTTTCGGCCGGCTTGCCGCCTGTCACCATGCACGTCAGGATGGGGACATGGTCGACGCTGAGGGAATCGCACATGCCGCGCGTCGCGACATCTCCACCGAGCCCGATCTCGCCGAAAGCGCGCGCGACGGTCGGCACGAGACCCCCTCGGAACGGTATGACCGCAACTGGATCGAGGTGCTGCAAGAGCTCCGCGTTCTACAAACCGGCACCCAGATCCTGACCGGCTTCTTGCTCGCTCTGGCATTTCAGCCCGCTTTCGCGGATCTCGATGAGGGACAGCGGGCGTTCTACCTGTTTCTGGTCGTCGCCTCGGCGCTGAGCGCGATCATCGCGCTCGCGCCGGTCGCGCTGCATCGCTTCCTCTTCCGGCGGCGGGAAAAGGGGTTGATCGTGGCATACGGACACACGGCCCTGATGATCGCGCTCGGCACGGTCTCGGTCTTGCTGGTGGGCGTGGTCGCGTTCGTGTTCGATGTCGTGCTGGGTCGGGATGCGGCGTACATCGCGGCCGCGTCCCTCGGGGCGCTCATCATCGTGCTGTGGGTGGTCGTGCCCGTGATCTGGCGCGTCCGCGGAGAGGACCATTCCTGATGGGCGAGTCCGTGGGGGTCGGGGTGGCCCAGTTCGCGCCGACCGCGTCTCGCGAGGCCAATCTCGAATCGATCGGCGAACTCGTCGAGCGCGCTGTCGCGCGTGGCGCACGGCTCGTGGTCTTCCCCGAGTATTCGAGCTACTTCGTCGACCCGTTCGACGAGTCCCTCGCCGCCAACGCCGAGACGATCGAGGGGCCCTTCGTTGCCGGGCTCGTGGCGCTCGCCGCCCAGCATGACGTCCACATCGTCGCAGGCATGGTCGAGCGAGCGGACGACGAGCAGCGGGTTCGAAATACCGCGGTCGCGGTGAACGGTGCGGGAGTGCAGGCGCTGTATCGCAAGCTCCACCTGTACGACGCGTTCGGTCAACGCGAGTCCGACTGGGTCGAGGCGGGCGAGATCACGCAACCCCAGACGTTCGAATGCGAGGGACTGCGGTTCGCCCTCCAGACCTGCTACGACCTGCGGTTCCCCGAGGTGACACGGCTGCTGGCGGACGCCGGAGCCGACGTCGTCCTGGTGCCGGCGGAGTGGGTGCGCGGTCCGCTCAAGGAGTACCACTGGCAGACGCTGCTCAGGGCCCGAGCCATCGAGAACACGCTCTACGTGGCGGCAGCAGATCATCCACCGCCCCTCGGCGTCGGACATAGCGCCGTCATCGACCCGCAGGGCGTCGAGATAGCGGCCATGGGCACCGGGACGGACGTCGTGGTGGGTTTCGTCGATCGTGCGGCTGTCGAGCGTGTGCGGCGGACGAACCCGGCGCTGGCGCTCCGTCGTTTCCGCGTCGAGCCCCGGTGATCTAGCCGGGCGGATCGCTCTGCTCCGCCACGTACTCCTGCCGCAGGATTCCGTGCCCGAGAGCCCGCTGAATGTGCTCGAAGTCATGATCAGCCGTGAGCAGGGTGAGGTCGTTTGCCAGGGCATACGCCGCGATGAGAACATCCGCGTTTCCGGCTCCGCGCATGAGTCCCTTGTCCCACAAGGCTTGATGAATATCGAGAATCGCGCTCTGTTCAGGTGCGATTCCCGCGGGCGTGTAGAGGTCCATATCCCGCCGCAGCTCGGCGTATTCTGCGGGGTTTCTTGCCGACCAGCAGTATTCGAGAACCTGCGGAGGGCATGTGTAGATCGGGTATGTATTGGTGATCTCCGCGAACCGGCGCTGTATATTCGCGCTGCGTGACAGCTTCTGCAGCACGCTGTTATCTACCAAGTACCCGCGGCGCTCGACCGGAGTGGGGGACTTTGACTCGTTCACGTGCCTCTGACCGACGTGGGGGACTACGGCGTGTAGTCGATCTTCGGTGCATCGATCTGCTCGTCAGTGAACTCTCGCTGCGAGATCCGCTCGAACGCCAGTCGCTGTCGTTGCATCGTGATCGTGTACTGCAGAGCGCGCTGCACGGCTTCTTTGTTGGTGGATGCGTCCAGCAGTTCTTTCGCGTCGTGCAGAAGATCGCGGTCGATATCAATGGATGTGACGGCCATGACGCCCCCCTCGATATATATAAGCTGTCTATATATTACGCCCGGTTCACCCGATGAGGTAGACCATCCCTCGGCCTTCGTCGGCCAGTGATTCAAGGAATTCCTGAGCGCGGCGGAGGTAATCGAGAACGTATTGAAGCTCGGCATCGTCGTCCGCGCCGTGCGGACTGCGCCACGTCCGCGCCCATGCGTGTACCCGGGTCTCGTCTATCGCGCAGAGGTCGTCGCGGATGGCCGGAACCTCTTCCGGCACGATCGTTCTCACCCACGGGTCCCACCCCATCCCGTGCATCGTCACGTCGCCCTCGAACATTCGATACGAGGACCCGGTTGCGGCCTCGATAGGGCTCGGTCGCGTCAGCGACTGAAGGGCCCGCCAAGCCTTGTCCAGGTAGAGCATGTCGCGCTTGGGTGTGGTTTGCTCGAACGTCGTAACGCCGACGCTCGCATGCGGTTCCAGACCCCAAGCGTCAGCGAGCGGGTCACTGGACAGGATGCTGTGCGGGTCGTCGACCGCCTGTCGTGCGAGGTCGGCGTCGAAGGCGTATGCGTAGTAACGGATTCCCATGCGCAGATCATCGCGCCGTATCTGCGGCACGGATCTCTGGATTCGCCTGGCGTGGGTAGGGCACGAGATTTCTCGTCCTGGGGAGGACTGGCCATCGCGGTGTCCCGTCGACAGGCTCAGAGCGTGCGGGCTCAACGCATAAGCGCGGCGAGACGCCCGGCGGCATCCTCGAGCACCTCGACGCGCTTGCACGCCGCGAACCGCACGAGCGTCGCGTACTGTGCGCGGTGCTCCGTGGTGACGAAGGCCGACACGGGCACGCCGACGACCCCGGCACGCTGCGGCAAATCGCGGCAGAACGCCGCAGCATCCGTGACTCCGAGTGGCGACGCATCCGCGACGGTGAAGTACGAGCCGCGCGGCTCTGACACCGTGAAGCCCGCCGCGCGCAGACCCGCGCCGAGGATGTCGCGCTTGAGTGCCAGCTCCGAGGCGATGCCCTCGAAGAAGGAATCGTGCAGCCGCAAACCGGTCGCGATGGCCGGTTGGAACGGCGTGCCGTTCGAATACGTCAGGTACTGCTTGACCGTGTTGACGGCCGTGATGAGCGGAGCGGGACCGGTCGCCCACCCGATTTTCCACCCGGTCGTCGAGAACGTCTTGCCTGCGGACGAGATCGTGAGGGTCCGCTCCCAGCCGCCGGGCAGCGTCGCCAACGGCACGTGCGGCACATCGAACGTCAGGTGCTCGTAGACCTCGTCGGCCACGATGATCGCATCGTGCCGCTCGGCGAGCTCGACTATTCGCTGCAGCACCGGCGTCTCGAAGACAGCTCCGGTCGGATTGTGGGGGTTGTTCACCAGGATGACCCGGGTGCGATCGGTGACCGCGCGCTCAAGGGCATCGAGATCAGGCTGAAAATCGGGCCAGCGGAGAGGAACCGTCACGAGCCGAGCACCCGCGAGGGCAACGCATGCGGCGTACGAGTCGTAGTACGGCTCGAACACCACGATCTCATCGTCGGCGGAGTCGACGAGAGCGAGAAGGGCTGCAGCGATAGCCTCGGTCGCCCCCGCGCTGACGAGTACGTGCCGATCGGGGTCCAGGTGGAGTCCGTAGAACCGCTGCTGGTGCTCGGAGATCGCCAGACGCAGGTCGGGGATGCCTCGGCCCGGCGCATACTGGTTCGCTCCTTGCGCGATCGCCTCGCGGGCGGCGTCGAGCACCTCGAGGGGGCCATCCTCGTCCGGAAAGCCTTGGCCGAGGTTGATTGCACCGGTACTCGTGGCCAGCGCGGTCATCTCGGCGAAGATCGTCGGTGAGACCGACCCGTCCGGGCCGAGCAAACCGGCGCCCGCAGCGGTGCGCTTCCACGCGCCCGTGGGCTCAGACATCCACGCCTCCTGACGGGGCGCCCGAGGCGGTCGCCGCGCTCCAGGCTAAGGCAGCCCGTTCGCATAGTCGACACGCGGTCGCGTCATATGTAACGCACAGGATCCAAGAGCACAGTGAAGGAGATTTGAACGAAGGAGCACCCGATGACCGACACCCAGGGCACCAGCCCCACCGATGACGCGGCCCGGCCGAACGGCGACGCAACGCCGGCGAGCGAGAACGCGGCAACCGCGCCCGATGCACCCACCGTGCCGGCCGCCGCGTCGACGGCTGGCGCAGCACCCGCGAACGCAGCACCCGCACATGGCGCGGTGCCCCCGCACACCCCGCCCGCGGCCTCGGCGCACAACGGCTACCCGCCTGCGCCGCCGCTGCCCGGCGCCCAGCAGCCCTACAGCCCCGTTGCGCCCACGGCGGCTCCCGCCTTCGCCGGTGCACCCTCCGGTGGACAGGCCTTCGGTCCCGCGGCGACCGCCGCCTACGGTACGCACGCGACGGGCACGCAGCCGACGCTTCCGTTCGCCCCCGGCTCCGTGGGTGCCGCCCCGCGCCCCGCGCAGAAGAAGTCCGCTGCGGGCCGCGTGGCCGGTCTGATCGTCGCCGCTGCGCTGGTCGGCGGTGCCGCCGGCCTCGGGGGTGCCTACGCGGGCACACAGCTCTGGGCCGCGCCCTCGACGACGGTCGTACAGAGCGGGTCGACGGTCACCGTCAACAACCCGGACAAGGTCAACGCCACGACGGCGATCGCCGCCAAGGTGACTCCGAGCGTCGTCACGATTGAAGTTTCGGGAGGCGGGTCGGGAGGCAGCGGTTCCGGTGTCATCTTGAGCGAGGACGGATACGTCGCAACGAACACTCACGTCGTGACGCTCGATGGTGCAACGGGTACCCCGACGATCCGCGTGACCACGTCGGACGGCAAGATCTACGACGCCGAGATCGTCGGAACGGATCCCACCTATGACCTCGCCGTGATCAAGCTCGAGGACGCCTCGGGCCTGACCCCGATCGAGTTCGCAGACTCGTCCGAGCTGAACGTCGGCGACCAGACGGTCGCGATCGGTGCCCCGCTCGGTCTGTCCAACACCGTTACAACGGGAATCGTCAGCGCGCTGAACCGCAGCATCTCGATCGCGTCGTCGGCGGCTCCCGAATCCGGCACCGACGAAGACCAGGGCGAAGAAGACCAGGAGCAGGGCCAGCAGGGTCCGTTCCAGTTCGACATCCCCGGTCAGCAGGGCCAGGGGAGCAGCTCGGCCGGCACCATCAGCATCGCGGTCATCCAGACCGACGCGGCGATCAACCCGGGTAACTCGGGCGGAGCGCTCGTTGACGCCGAAGGCAAGCTGATCGGCATCAACGTCGCGATCGCGACGGCCGGGTCGTCCTCGTCCGATTCCTCGGGATCGATCGGCGTCGGCTTCTCGATCCCGTCGAACATCGTCGAGCGCGTCACCGATGAGATCATCGCGGACGGCGCAGCCACGCACGGTCTGCTGGGTGCCTCGGTGGTCGCGGCGAGCTCGGTCGAAGACGCCACCATCTCGGGCGCGTACATCCAGGAGATCTCGAGCGGCGGTGCCGCGGAAGCGGCGGGCATCCGCGAGGGCGACATCGTCACCGCGTTCAACGGGGTGCCGATCACCGACTCGATCGACCTGACCGCCCAGGTCCGGGCGGCGGCGGCGGGAAGCGATGCGACCGTCACATTCGTCCGGGACGGAGAGACGCAGAGCGTGGACGTCACCCTGGGCTCACTCGGCTGACTCCCTCGAGCTCCACACGCGACGCCCCTGGCGCCCTCTTTCCTGAAGAGGTGCCGGGGCGTCGCGCTGTGCTCCGCCCGTCGTGTGACCCCACCGGGTAGGCTCGCGTGCGGAAAGGGGATCGTGGCGTCCTTCTCATTCGGCGCGGGCAATGCGGCCAAGCTCGCTCGCATCCCGCTGTATGCGGCCGGTCGTCTCGCCACCCTCGTCATTCCCCGCTCGCGCGATGAATGGGTCTTCGGCTGTGGTGCCGGCATCGGTGATGGCGCTCTTGCGCTCTGGCAGCGGGTTGCCGCCGACGCTCGCCCGGCCGTCTGGCTCACCGGGTCCGACAGCGAAGCTGCGGATGCCTCGGCCCTCGGCATCCCGCACGTCCGGCGGATGTCGTGGCGCGGCTTCTGGTGCACGTCGCGTGCGCGGGTGATCGTCGTGACCCACGGATTCGGCGACGTCAACAGGTACGCCGTCTCGGGTGCGTTCGTCGCACAGCTCTGGCACGGCATTCCGCTCAAGCGGATCGGGCTCGACTCTCCCGAGACGCTCCGGAGCAGCATCCTGCCGCGGTCGCGCCTGCTGCGCCGCGCCCTGGGCGCGATGTACCGCGGCGCTGCTCGCCAGATCGACCTGCTGCCCGCGGCCTCGCCGCTGGTGCGCGGGCGGCTCGAATCCGCGTTCGGACTGCCCGATGCCCGCGTTCCGGTCACGGGAGAGCCGCGTGTCGATGTGCTGTCGATGGGAACGCCGGGTGAGCGGCGTGAACGCGCTCGCGCCGTGCTTGCCCGCGCGGGACTGCCCCCACTCGGAGATTCGCGTCTCGTTCTGTACGCGCCGACGTGGCGAGATGGCGAGCCCGACCCCGCGATCCCGACGCCTGCGCAGTGGCGCCAGCTCATCGAGATGCTGGAGGCGCGCGACGCCGTCTTGCTGGTGCGCTCGCACCCGCTCGGCGCAGGCGACTACGAGCCACCGTTCGCGACCGACCGTGTACTGGCGCTCGGCAGCTCACGGCTCCGGGATGCAACCCCCGCCCTGCCTGCCCTGAGCGCATTGATCACGGACTACTCGTCCATGGCGTTCGACGCGTCGCTCGTACCGCTTCCGGTGCTCTTTCTCGCGCCCGATGTCGAAGAGTACGCCCGCCGGCGGGGCTTCTACGGGCGTTTTTCGGATGTCGCGGGCACCGATCCGGGGACGACCTGGGATGACACCGTCGCGCAGCTGGATGCGCTGCTGGCCGATCCCGTCGTCCGCGCGGAGCGGATCGCTCGTGCCGCGGATCTCAGCGCGAGCGTGCACACCTACCGGGACGGCGAGAACACGGCGCGGGTGTACCGTGCGATCCTGAACGGGGCTCAGCTGCACAGCCGGGTCCCCGAACACCGAAAGAGCACCGCATGACCTCCGCACGTTTCGTCAGCGACGGCACAGAAGAACTCGTGCTGCAGGGGAGCGGGCCGCGTCCCGAGGTGGTCTGGCTCGACGGACCTCGGACGCGTGTGGACGCGGTCGTGACGGGCGGCGGGAACACCTGGAAGGCACGCCTTCCGCTCGCAGCTTCGCGGTGGGGTGGTCCGGAGTTGCCCCTGCCGAGCGGCTCCTACACGATCCGTCTGCGGACGACGCCGGATGATGCGGACGAGGTGCTCTTCACCGATTCGCTGCCGCTCACCATTCTCGAAGGACTCCGCGCGACGCTCGAGGGCGAGCAGGGAACGCTGGTCATCGGCCCTCCCGTCGACCCGGCGTACGACTCCGGGGCGGGTCAGGACGCTCTCGCGCGACGCTACGTCGGCCGCACGGCTCCTCTCGAGAACGCCGTCTTTTTCGAGAGCTTCTATGGCCGCTCGGCGAGCTGCAATCCGCTCGCGATCGATCGCGAACTCGCGCGCGTGGCACCCGCGGTCACTCGGTATTGGAGCGTCGTCGACCTCTCGATCGCGGTTCCCGAGGGCGCGATTGCCGTCGTCGAGGGAAGTCCCGAGTGGTGGCGCGCTCGCGGCACGGCTCGTCTGCTCGTCGTGAACGACTGGCTGCGTCGGGCCTACTCACGACGGCCGGGTCAGCATGTCCTGCAGACCTGGCACGGCACACCGCTGAAGCGTCTGGCCCTGCACCGTCCGGGCTTTGACCCCCGTCGTGCCGTCGCCGTCGTCCGGGAATCGCGCCGGTGGAACGTCCTCCTCGCGGCGAACCCCTACAGCGAGAGCATCCTGCGCAAGGCGTATGCCTTCCTGACTCGTCCGGTGTGGGTCGAGGGTTATCCCCGCAACGATGTCCTCACCACGGGGGACGGGGCGGCGGTCCGGGCGCAGCTCGGAATCGCGGAGGGCGAGCGTGTGCTGCTGTACGCGCCCACCTGGCGAGATGACCGCGACCTCATCGTCGACTTCTTTGACCCGGCCGAATTGGCGCGCCGGTCGGGCGCCGTGGTTCTGGTGCGCGGCCATTCGCGGACACTACCGGCGGGACGGGATGCCGCGGGCGCGCGGGTCATCGACGTGACGCGATACCCGGACGTCTCGCGGTTGTTGCTTGCCGCAGATGCGCTGATCACCGACTACTCGTCGATGATGTTCGACTTCGCCGTCACGGCCAAGCCGATGTATTTTTTCGTCCCGGATTTCGAGCACTACCGTGGCGAGCTGCGCGGGTTCTACTTCGATCTCGAGGCGCACGCGCCTGGGCCGGTCGTCCGCACATTCGACGATCTTGTCGAGGCGATCGAGGACCCGGCGACGCAGGCGACCTACGCCCCCCGGTATGACGCCTGGCGACGGAAATTCTCCGCTCGCGAGGATGGTCGGGCGGCGGAGCGTGTTGTGGCCCGCATCCTCGATCAGGGCTTCGTCGACCGCGACTAGCCCCGCCGGTGCTCCGTGTGGGCCACGTCCTACGGCAGGGGGGTGTTGCGGTCGCCGAGGCGCGACGTGTCGACCGTCTCGTGTGCGCCGCGAACCAACCCGACGATGAAGCCCGTGCCCCATGCCAGGTGCATGGTGGGAAGTACCGCGAGGGTCCACAGTTTGTCGCGCCATCCGATTCCCCCGCCGCGCCCCGTGGCGACCGCGACGATGAGGACCGCGTAGGCGGCGACCGGGAGATAGACGACGGATGCGAGGAGTGCCGGCCATCCGCTGATCACGCCCGTGACTTGCAAAATAGCGAGGACGATGCTGAGGGTGACGTCCACGACCAGCGCGGGAGGTGCGAAGAATCTCAGCGAGTTGCGGCGACCGTAGCGACGGACCAACTCTCCGCGCCAGGCTCCGGTGGCGCGGAATTGCCGAGCCAATCGCACCCAGCTCTCGCGGGGCCAGTACGTCACGGAGAGTGTCGGGTCGAACCAGACGCGGTATCCGGCCGCACGGATGCGCAGGTTGAGTTCCCAATCCTCGCCCCGTCGGATGCTTTCATCGAACAGTCCGACCTCGTCGAGCACCGAGCGTCGAAGCACCCCGAGGTAGGCGGATTCAGCCTCACCCTCGCGGGTGCCACCGTGGTAGGCCCCACCGCCCAGGCCGATGGGGGAGTTGTAGGCGCGCGCGACCGCCCGCTGAAACGGGGTCCGACCGGAGGCGTGCATGACGCCGCCGACGTTGGCGGCGCGCGTGCGTTCGAGGGTCTGCAGGGCGAGGCGCGTGTAGTCCGGCGCGAGTTCGGAGTGCGCATCGACGCGCACGATCGTGGGCAGCGTGCTCGCGCGGATGGCGGCGTTCAGCCCGATGGGGATATCTGCGGCGGGATTGTCGACGAGGGTGATGCGCGGCTCTCGGCCCGCCAGCTCACGGGCGAACTCGGTCGTGCCGTCGGTCGAGGGACCGAGCGCCAACACGAGCTCCGTCGGGCCGCTCACGTCCTGCTCCAGGACCGTCTGCACCGCCCGCTCGAGGTAGCGACGTTCGTTCAGCACCGGCATCACGAACGACACCCCGGAACCGGGCGGCACGATCGGTGCGTCCCTATCTGTCTTCGCGACCGTCCCGCGTTCCTCCTGATGCACCCGTCGATCATGTCACGAGGCTCGCCGTGGTCCCGAGTGGATGCTGGGTAGGCTGATCGGATGAGTCTCGTGTCGGATGGTCGCAAACTCGCCGCCCTGGCGCGGCGAGCCCTCGCGAACCGCACCGCTCACCGGGGCGTGCTGCGCCAGTTCGAGAACAACCCCCCGCACCCTCCGCGACACTTCCGAATCGCCGTTTACTTTGCCGACGGTGACGTGAACATGTACCAGATCCGGCAGTGGTACCGACCGCTCGCTGAACTCGCGCCGACCTGGCCCGTCGTGGTGCTCTCGCGCTCGGCCACGGGGGCTCGGACGATACTGGCCGACGGCGCACTGCCGGTGGCCTACGTGCCCTCGGTGCGGAGCCTCGAGGAATTCGTTGCGACGCAGGACATCCGCATCGTTTTGTACGTAAACCAGAACACCCGCAACTTTCAGATGTTCCGGTACGGGCATCGCTGGCACGTCTTCATCAACCACGGTGAGTCCGACAAGATGTACATGACCACCAACCAGTTCAAGGCGTACGACTTCGCCTTCATCGCCGGGGCGGCGGCGCGTGAGCGGCTGTCGCGGGTGTTGTGGGACTACGACTTCGATCGCCGGGCCATTCCGATCGGTCGGCCCCAGGCGGATTACTACTCCGGTGAGCTGCCGTACACGCCCGATGACCGAACCGTGGTTTTGTACGCCCCCACCTGGGAGGGCGACCGGCCGTCGGCGCACTACGGGTCCGTCCGTACGCACGGCGAAAAGCTCGTTGCCGAGTTGCTCGCGACCGGTCGGCATCGCCTCATTTATCGGCCCCATCCGCGCAGCGGCGTCATCGATCCTGGATATGGTGCGGCCAACGCGCGCATCATTGCGGCGATCGCCGCCGCCAATGCGCGGGATGCGTCGGCGCACCATGTCTATGACAACCGACCCGAGCTCGGTTGGCAGTTGTCCGCGGCCGACATCGCCGTGGTCGACATCTCGGCTATGGTCTACGACCGGTTGGCTGCGGGTCGTCCACTGCTGATCACGAAACCGGTCGACCCCGAGGCATCCGTCGACACGGGTGGCTACCTGGCCGCGTGCGAGTGGCTCGACGCCGACGCTCCGACGGGCTTCGTCGCAGAACTCGAGCGTGTCACGGCCGATCCCGAGGTCGCGGCGCGCCTCGGTTACTGGGTGGAACACTACTTCGGCGACGTGCGCCCGGGTGTTCCGACCGCGACGTTCCGGGCCGCGATCGAGCGCCTCATGAGCCACTGGGACACGTGGCACGCGCGCTCCGTCGCCGCGGGCAACCCCGAAGAACTCGACGAGGCCGAGCTCGACGCCTGACGGTTCGCGGGACTGCGTGGTCTTGCGGGACTGCGCAGTCACGGCGCGAACCGCCAGACGTACTCGCGGCCGTCGTCCGGACGAAACCAGGCAAGGGTCACGAGGCAGTCGTCCGGGTCGAGGGCGCACAGGCAGAGTTCGACGCTCTCTCCGGGGGTCATGAGCCCCCACAGGTGCGTTTCGACGCGCGGCGTACGGGGCAGACGGGGTCCAACCTGATCGATCGAGTGGTGGACGGCGCCGGGCCGCGCGGGGCTCACATGGACGAAGACGCGGACGATGTCGACCACGGTGGCGCTCACATTCGAGACCAGGCTATGGCTTTCGTGCAGCCGTTCGACGTGCCAGGGCACACGGTAGGCGAGTCCGCGGGATCGATCGCCGCGAGGGATCAGAGGGGTCAGCATGCGAGGCACGCTAGGGCCGGCCGCAGACAGCGGAGCGAAGAATTCGAATCTGACGCGGTGGACCGTGGAGAACTTCTCGCGACGTGCGCGGGGGAGGACGGATCCGCGATCTAAGCCCGAGTGTCGCCGTTCGTGGCGTCGTCCCCATCGCCGGCGTCGCCGCCACCATCGTCTGTGTCGGGGGCCGCCGTGTTGGCGTCGATTGCCTTGCGGGAACCGGGGATGATCCGGCCGACAGAACCCGCTACCTTGCGCCCCGCCGACCCGGCACCACGCGCCGCGCTACCGACAGCCCCACCGACGACTCCGGCGACCGTCCCGCCGAGGCGGGCTACGCCGGAAAGCGTCGAGTGTTCCACTCGTCGGGCGCCCGGACGCGGCTCGAGGTCGGCGGGCAGTTCGAGGGGTGGGGCGCCGAACGCACGACGGGAGCCGACGAGAACGCGACGGCCCAAGATGTTGTTGCCGGCGCCACCCACGGCGGCGCCGATGCCGAAGGGCAGAGCCTTGCCGACCCACGAGGCACCGGCCTTGGCCGCGAACTGGTGGACGAAGACCGTCTTGAGGCGATCGACCAGTGGGCCGACGGCGGCGCGGGGGAGCGTCTTCGTGACCATCTCACCCCAATAGGCCGGGCGAGCCGTGCCCTTGCCCGCGGCTTGACCCGCGAGCTGGGCGACCAGGTCGACGCCCTCCTTACCGAGCATGAGCGTCAGAACCAGTGCACGGGCACGGTCGGGGTCCTCGATGGCGATGCCGTGGACCTCGGCGACGGACTGCGCGAAGAGCGTGGTCGACTCGAGGAATCCGATCGTCTCGACACCCGACAGCGCTAGTGTCACACCGGTCCCGATACCTGGGACGACGGCGGTGGCACCGACGGCAGCGCCGCCCGTGGTGACGGCCGCGAGATAGCGACGCTCGAGCATGCGGACGATGTCTGCGGTCACGGCGTCCGGGTGTCGGAGTCGGATGCTGCGGATGTGGGCGACGACGAGCGGACGCTGGATCGCGAGCACGCGGTCGAGCGCACGGACGATGCGCGGATGCTCCTCCGAGCCCACGGGCGGAAGGCCTCCCTGCCAGGGGGCATCTTCGGACAGGGAGTGAATCCTGTGTACCTTGTCGACCATCCTCGCGAGCCTACCCGCGAGGGCTGGGGACGCGCTGGAAGAGTCCGGCTTAAACGAACAGGTTGGCGCGCTCGAGGTCTTCGGCGAAGTCGACCTCGACGGCGTACAGATCCGAGATGTCGAGGGGCTCGACGAGGAGCGCGTTCTCGATGATCGCGAGTTCGAGGCCACGCTCGAAGTAGTCCTGGTCATCGACCCGGCCGAGCTGGTGGATGAACGCCTTCTTGTCGGCGGCCGAGATGTAGTTGATTCCGACGGCCTCGCCGATTCCGCCCCGAACGGTCTTCGACAGTTCGTTGATGTAGCCCTCGGCGGTGACGGTGTACTTGACCTCTTCGTCGCTGACCTTGGCGGTGTTCACGGAGACGAAGGATTGGCCGCGCTCGATGAACTCGATCGCGCGTCCCAGGACGCGCGGGTCGAAGACGACATCGCCGTTCATCCACAGGACGCCATCGCGCCCGGTCTTCTCGAGGGCGCGCAGCAGCGACTTGGACGTGTTCGTCTGGTCGTAGCGGTCGTTGTAGACGTAGTCGACGTCCGGGAACGCTTCGACGATGGTCTCGGCACGGTAGCCGACGACCGTCGTAATGCGGGCGTCGTCGCCGAAGGCACTACGAACGTTGTCATGCTGCTGTTGCATGATGGAGCGGCCGTCGTTCAGCTCCGTGAGCGGTTTGGGCAAGGCGCGACCCAGTCGCGAGCCCATACCGGCTGCGAGGATGACTATTTGTAGACTCATGATGCTCCAGAAGTTCGTGTGCGTTCACCGTCAATTCAGATACGCGACACGTCTTTGTGCTTCCGTCATGCTACAGATCGACCCTGGGAACCAGCAGAGGCGGATCGCCGTCGTTGTCTTTTCGTGACACGAGAGACCCTTGGCTGTGAATGCCCGGCACGTCCCCCGGGTCTGGGTGCGGATGGTTGATACGTTGGGTCGGTGACCGCTCCCACGCCTGACCCGCGGGAACCTTCCGACAAGGCCGCGACTTCCCCCGCCGAGCCTCAGCGAGCCCCCCAGGTTCCGCCGCGTCCGCGTGCCCCGCGTCCCCCGGCACCGCCCGCCGATTGGACCCCGACAGGCGCAAGACGGACGGACGCCGAGCGGGAGACGAGGGATGACTCGACCGCGGCCGTACCGCCGAAGCCTCCCCGGCCGGCCGCCAAGACGTCTACTTCGCGGGCTCCGCGCAAGCCCGCCGCACCCCGGTCGGGTGGATCGACGTCTCGCAAACCCGCTGCTCCGCGCAAGCCTGCAGCGCCCCGGGCCACGAAGAGTGCGCCGAGTGCACCCACGAAGACCCCTCCCGTTCTCATACCGGGACCGCCTCCGCCCCTGCCGACGTCCCATCCGGTGGATATCCCCCCCGTTCCTCCCCTCCCGCCGCTGTTTCTTCCCGAGCCGGTCGCGCCCGCCGATGACGTGATTGCGGACCCCGTGGACGATTTCGCTGAACCCGTTGTTGCCGAGCCGGTGTCCGATGTCGCGGAGCCTGATGTCGCGGAAGCCGATGTCGCGGAGCCTGACGTCGTGGAGCCTGACGTCGCGGAAGGCGATGTCACGGAGCTCGATGCGGCTGTGTCGGAAGAGCCTGTCGTCGTAGAGCCTGTCGAAGAGCCTGTCGCGGAAGAACAGGTTGTCGACGAGCTCGACATCGATGAGTCCGAGCCCGACGACGCGATCGACGAGCAGCCCATCGCCGATGATCCGATCGTCGATGAGCCCATCGTCGACGGGCCAGCCCCGGACGAGCTCGCGGCCGTGATCGATCCCGACGTGCTTGCGGCGCCCGCCGAGAACGCGACCGAGTCGGCCACGCCCGAGTCGGCAACGCCGGCGCTTGCCCTGCGCGGCGTCGTCAAGGAGTTCGGCAATACGCGTGCCGTCGATGCCATTGATCTGACGATCCCCGCGGGGTCGTTCTTCGGACTTGTCGGACCGAACGGTGCCGGCAAGACGACCACACTCTCGATGATCGCCGGGCTTCTCCGTCCCGATAGCGGAACGATCGAGGTCTGCGGGATCGACACGGCGACAGACGCTTCGCGGGCGAAGAAGCTCATCGGTGTGCTGCCGGACCGTCTGCGGACATTCGATCGCCTGACCGGGCGCCAACTGCTCTATTACTACGGTGTGCTGCGCGGGCTTTCGGCCTCGGTCGTGCAATCGCGTATCGCCGACCTCGCGCGGGCGTTCGACCTGGTGGACGCCCTGGGGCGCGTTGTTTCCGACTACTCCGCGGGTATGACGAAGAAGGTCATGCTGGCGGGCGCGATGATTCACTCACCTCGTGTTCTCGTGCTCGACGAGCCGTTCGAGTCGCTGGATCCGGCGTCGTCACAGGTCATCCTCGACATCCTCGAGACCTACGTCGAGCACGGCGGCACGGTCGTGCTCTCGAGTCACGGAATGGCGCTCGTCGAACGCGTCTGCACGCGGATAGCGGTCCTCGTCGAAGGCGAGGTTCTGGCTGCGGGAACCGTCGAGGAAGTGCGCGGCGAGATGACGCTCGAGCAGCGCTTCGTCCAGCTGTCGGGCGGCGTCGACGATGCGGAAGGTCTCGAGTGGTTGCACACGTTCTCCGACTGAGGGCGGCGCTTCTCGTCGGTGCGCTCCGCGGCGATTCGTCACATGTGGTTCGCGCTGTCCTCGGTCTCGTCGCCGTGATCGCGCTCGCGATCATCGGATGCCTCGGCATCCTGTCGCTCACCGATGCGTCGTCCGATCGGACCGGCACGGTCCTGGTCTGGACCGGCTCCGCCCTGGTTCTGGCCTTCGCCCTCGCCCCGGGCCTGACGGGAACCCCCGACCCGCTTGATCCTCGCCGCTTCGCGGTGTTCGGTCTGGCCCCGCGGGGGCTCGTCGCGACGTTGGCACTTGCATCGCTCATCAGCGTCCCTTTCGCGCTCGTCGTCGTGCTCGCTGTCAGCGGGGTGGTGGTCCGTGTGGACCACGGCACGAGCCCTGCGCTCGCGACTGTGGGTGCGATCCTCGCGGTCTTCACGTGTGCGCTTGCGGGCCGGGTCGGCTTCGCTCTGGCCGCGATCGCCGTTCGGGAAGGGCGTGGCGGATCGCTCATCGGGCTGCTCGCGCTCGGGGCTCTCGCCGGCGCTGTGCCGATCGGCGTGTACCTCGCGACATCCGTTGATCCGCCTGTCGTCCCCGTCGGTTCGGTGGCCGAGGTACTCGCCCTCACCCCCTTCGGCGCCGCCTGGGCGATCGGTGACCCGAACGCGAACACCGCCGTCGCGATCGTCGTGGCCGTCCTCACCCTCGTCGTGCTCTGGGCGTCGTGGGCGTGGCTGGCGCACCGCCTGGTGTCGGGAGCGATCCGCTCAACGCCCGGTCAGGACCACGCCGGACTCGGGTGGTTCGCCGTCATGCCCGGTACTCCAGGCGGTGCAATCGCTGCACGCAGCATGATCTATTGGCTGCACGATCGCCGCTACCTGATGAACGTCGTCATCGTGCCCGTCGCCGCGGCCATCTCTATCGTTCCCCTGCTGGTGGCGGGCGTTCCCCTCGAGATCGCCATCCTCGTTCCCGTGGCGCTGGTAGCCCTGTTTCTCGGGTGGCTGCCGCACGACGACGTCGCCTACGACTCGACCGCGGTATGGATGCACGTGGCATCCGATGTTCACGGCGTCTCGGATCGCGTCGGACGACTCGTGCCCATTTTGCTTCTCGCGACCCCCGTGCTGGCGGTGGGTGTGCTGTTTTCGGTCGCGGTGCACGGCAGTTGGGACGTGCTTCCCGCGATGATCGGTCTCTGTGCGTCGCTCTATCTTTCGGGGCTCGGCCTGTCGAGCATCGCGTCGGTCGTCGCCCCCTACGCCGTCACCCGCCCGGGCGACAACCCCTTCCGCCAGCCGCAGCGCACGGGCTCATCGGGTGTCATCGCGCAAGGCGTCGTGCTGTTCGGGTCCGTCGTCGTCAGCGCACCGGCCCTGCTGTGGACGTGGCGAACCGTTGCGGGTGACGCGGACGCCAGCATGCCGGCGCTCGGTCTGGGACTCGGGATCGGGCTCGCTGTGTTCGTCATCGGTGTGGCCATCGGTGGGGCCGTCTTCCGCCGCCGCGGTGGCCGGCTGCTCGAACTGGCCGAGACCGCCTGAGACGGACCCGACCGCCTCTTCCGCCGATAGACTGACCAGCCATGAGCACGCCTCTCGATACCCCAGACCAAGGCGGCCTTGCCACCCTCGAACGCGAACTCGAGGAGCTGATTCGGGAAGAGAACGTCGAACCCGGCGATCACGAACGCTTCTCGCATTACGTCAAGAAAGAGAAGATCCTCGAGTCGGCTCTGACGGGCAAACCGGTGCGGGCGCTGTGCGGCAAGAAGTGGACTCCGGGTCGCGACCCCGAGAAGTTCCCCGTCTGCCCGTCGTGCAAAGAGATCTACGAGTCGCTGCAGACCTGACTCGAGTCAGCGAACGAACGGCTCGACCGGACGGGAATTACTCGACCATGACGGTCGGTATCGCCGGATCGGACTTGCTGAGTGCGAGCGCCTGCAGCGGCAGCTCGGCCCGCGCAACGGCGTGATGGGCTCGGGCGGCGCGGGTGCCCTCCGGGCCCTCGGCCGCCGTGTCGATCTCGCCGTCGATGACGAGTCGGACCTGGAGGGCGCGGGCGTCGGAGGGGACGGATGCCGGAGCATCCGCTTGGTAACTGTCCACGTGATCAGAGGTCACGAGTTCGCTCCTGGCGACCCCGTGCTCGAACGTTCGGTAGGCGGACTTGCGGCCGCCGACCGACGCCTTGGACGCGGATGCTTTGGCCACCGAGATCCAGTCGCCCGAGGCATCCTGGCGCGCCACGAGCTTGTAGACCATGCCGGCGGTCGGGACACCCGACCCCGTGACGACCGAGGTGCCGACCCCGTAGGCGTCGACCGGTGAGGCGGCGAGAGCTGCGATCGCGTACTCGTCGAGGTCGCTCGTGACGGTGATGCGGGTCTCGGTCGCGCCGAGCGCATCGAGCTGGGCGCGCACGTCGGTCGCAACGATCGGCAGGTCGCCGGAGTCGATCCGCACGCCCCCGAGCTGAGTGCCGGCGACGCGGATCGCGGTCTCGACGCCGCGGCGGATGTCGTAGGTGTCGACGAGCAGAGTGGTGCTCGGCCCGAGCGCGTCGACCTGGGCGCGGAAGGCCTCTTCTTCGGTGTCGTGCAGCAGGGTCCAGGCGTGCGCGGCCGTGCCCATGGTCGGCACCTCCCAGCGGCGCCCGGCCTCGAGGTTGCTCGTGGCGGCGAATCCCGCAATGTAGGCGGCGCGCGCGGCGGCGACGGCCGATTCTTCGCCCGCGCGACGTGACCCCATCTCCGAGAGGGGACGGGTGCCCGCGGCCGTGGACATGCGGGCGGCTGCGGTTGCGATGGCGGAGTCGTGATTGAGGACGCTGAGGGCGAGTGTCTCGAGCACCACCGCGTCGGCGAAGGAGCCCTCGACGGTCAGTACGGGCGACCCGGGGAAGTAGAGCTCGCCCTCGCGGTAGCCCGAGATCGAGCCGCGGAAACGGTACGCCTCGAGATACGCGAGAGTTTCGGCATCCACGATCCGCTCATCCCGCAGGAAGGCGAGTTCGTCGTCGCCGAACCGGAAGTCGCGCAGCAACCCGAGCAGGCGCCCCGTGCCCGCAACGACGCCGTAGCGCCTGCCGCCGGGGAGTCGCCGCGCGAACATCTCGAAAACGCAGGGGATGCGGGCGGTTCCGTCGCGGAGAGCGGCGCCCACCATGGTGAGCTCGTAGCGATCGGTGTGCAGAGCGCTGCTGCGGCTGCCGGCCGGGTCGGTCATCCGGTCACTCTACCGACGCGGGCCCGCGCATCCGCGCCGGTAGGCTGGGGAACCATGAATGACGCGCCGATCGGAATCTTCGACTCCGGCGTCGGCGGACTCACGGTGGCCCGAGCGATCGGCGACCAGCTACCCCGCGAATCCCTCGTCTACATCGGCGACACGCTGCACTCGCCCTACGGTCCGAAGCCGATTGCCGACGTGCGCAGATACTCGCTCGAGGTACTCGACTCGCTCGTCGATCAGGGCGTGAAGATGCTCGTGATCGCCTGCAACACGGCCTCGGCCGCCGTCCTCGGCGATGCCCGGGAGCGCTACGACGTGCCGGTGGTGGAAGTCATCCGTCCCGCGGTCCGCACGGCGATCGCGACGACACGCAACGGACGCATCGGTGTGATCGGCACCGAGGGCACGATCGGTTCGGGCGCCTACCAGGACATGCTCGAACTCAACGATGCGCTGACGGTTTTCGCGCAGGCCTGCCCCGCGTTCGTCGACTTCGTCGAGCGGGGTGTTACCGGCTCACCCGAGCTGCTCGAAATCGCCGAGGGGTACCTCGCGCCCCTCCGCCACGCGGGCATCGACACCCTCGTGCTCGGCTGCACGCACTATCCGTTCCTCAAGGGCGCGATCAGCTACGTGATGGGTCCGGATGTCTCGCTCGTCGCGAGCGACGACGAGACCGCGAACGACGTCTACCGCCAGCTCGTGACCCGCGATCTGCTGACCTCGTCGGAGCAGCCCGGGACCCACGTTTACGAGGCGACGGGCGGATCACCGGATGCCTTCATCGACCTCGCGAACCGGCTGATGGGCCGCGAGGTGCGCTCCGTCCAGCTCGTGCACACCGGCGCGATCGAGCTGCCGCCCACCTAACCCTGCATGTCCCAACACTTCACCCCATACGCGCCCTTGGGGTGAATAAGTGGGACACCGATGACGAACGAGGAGTTCACCATGACCGAAACATCCGAGACCACGCGCGCCGATGGGCGCACCCCCGACCAGCTGCGTCCCATCACGATCGAACGTGGCTGGAGCGCGCACGCCGAGGGTTCGGCGCTCATCTCGTTCGGTGGCACGAAGGTGCTCTGCACCGCCTCGTTCACGAACGGTGTGCCGCGCTGGCTCGTCGGCAAGGGCAAGGGCTGGGTCACGGCCGAGTACGCGATGCTGCCGCGCGCGACGAACAGCCGCAACGACCGCGAGAGCGTCAAGGGCAAGATCGGCGGCAGGACCCACGAAATCTCGCGCCTGATCGGCCGCGCGCTGCGCTCGGTCGTCGACACGAAGGCGCTCGGCGAGAACACGATCGTGATCGACTGCGACGTGCTGCAGGCCGACGGGGGCACACGGACGGCCGCGATCACGGGCGCCTACGTGGCCCTCGCCGACGCGATCGAGTGGGGCAAGCGCAAGAACTTCATCGCCCAGCGCTCGCAGCCCCTGCACGACTCGGTCGCCGCGGTCTCGGTCGGCATCATCGACGGTGAGCCGATGCTCGACCTCGCGTACGTCGAGGATGTTCGCGCCGACACCGACATGAATGTCGTCGTGACAGGCCGGGGCCTGTTCGTCGAAGTGCAGGGCACCGCCGAGGGCGCTCCGTTCGACAAGCGCGAGCTCGACGCACTGCTGGACCTGGGTGTTGCGGGGTGCGCATCGCTTCGTGAGCAGCAGCTTGCGGCCCTGGTCGCATCGACGACGGAGTAGCGGATGCCCCGCCGTGTCGTGCTCGCCACGCACAACCCGCACAAGGTCGAGGAGTTCGCCGCGATCGTCCGCGCGACGCGTCCGGACCTCGAGGTCGTCGGCTACGACGGCCCCGAACCCGTCGAGGACGGTGTGACCTTCGCGCAGAACGCGCTGATCAAGGCCCGCGCGGCGGCGCTGCATACCGGACTGCCCGCGCTGGCCGATGACTCGGGCATCTGCATCGACGTGCTCGGGGGTTCGCCGGGGGTGTTCTCGGCCTACTGGGCCGGGCACGCGAAGGATGCCTCGGCCAACCTCAGCCTGCTGCTCGACCAGCTCTCGGATGTTGCGGACCCGCATCGCACCGCACAGTTCGTGTCGACGATCGCGCTCGTCGTTCCGGCGGTGGACGGGGGAGCGGCAGCCGAGCATGTTGTCGAGGGGCGATGGCCCGGGCGTCTCGCCCTGGCGCCGTCGGGAGAGAACGGCTTCGGTTACGACCCGATCTTCATCCCGGACGGCCAACCCGGCGGAGCCGAGCGCTCGGCCGCGGAGTTCTCGCCGGCTGAGAAGAACGCTTCGTCGCACCGCGCTCGCGCCTTTGTCGCGCTCGTGCCGCTCCTCTCCACCCTCTCGGTCTGAGTCCGCGCCCGCCGCTGCGGGTGCGGATGAGAATCGGAGTCATTCCCGGCTAGGAGAAATCGCGCAGAACCGGGCATTCTCGGCCCTAGCCTGGGTACATGCACGATCACGCACCGGCCGGGGGAGGCATCCGTACAGCCTCTCATCGTCGGCTGTTGGCGATGTCGCTTGCGATCACCGCGACCGTCATGGTGGTGCAGATCGTTGGTGGCCTGCTCAGCGGATCCCTCGCCCTCCTCGCCGATGCGGCGCACATGTTCACCGATACCGCCGCGCTCGTCATCGCGCTTGTTGCGAACGCCGTCGCGTCTCGACCGGCGGATGACCGGCGCACCTACGGCTATCAGCGCGCCGAGGTGTTCGGTGCGCTGATCAACGCGGCCGTGTTGATCGTGCTCTCGGTCTGGATCGCGATCGAGAGCGTCGGTCGCCTGATGGCACCGGGCGACGCCGAGGTCGAGGGGGGCGTCATGCTCGTCATCGCGATCATCGGTCTCGTCGCGAACGCCGCCGCCCTGTGGCTCTTGAGCTCGGCGCAGCGAAACAGCATCAACGTGCGCGGGGCGTACCTCGAGGTCATGGGTGATCTGTTGGGGTCCGCGGCCGTGATCGTCGCCGCCATCGTGATCGTCGTCTCGGGATGGGTGCAGGCGGACGCGATCGCATCGCTGCTGATCGCCGCCATGATCGTCCCGCGGGCGATCGGGCTGCTGCGTGAGGTGTTCTCGGTGCTGTCCGAGTCCGCGCCGCAGGGCACGCAGATCGCCGAGATCCGCAACCACATCCTGGGCGCGCCGGGCGTCGCCGATGTCCACGACGTGCACGTCTGGCAACTGACCCGCGGTGCGCCGGTGTTCACGGCGCACGTCGTTGTGGATGCGGACGTACTCGAACGCGGGGGTGCGGCCGAGTTGCTCGCGAGTCTGCAGTCCTGCCTGGCCGATCATTTTGACGTCTCGCACTCGACATTCCAGATCGAACCCGCGGGTCACGCCGATCGCGACACTGCTGCCCACGCCTGACAGGTGCCGCGGTCGGGCTGGTCGCTTCGACAGGCTCAGCGACCGGACGCTCCCTGAGCTTGTCGAAGGGAGCAGCCAGGCATCAGCTTTCGCGGACCACGTCGGCGGGGTCCTTATCAGGACGTAGTCCCCGCCAACGGGCGTGACGCAGCGAACCATCTCGGGTCCACTCGGCGAACTCCACCTCGCCGACGAGCTCGGGCCGCACCCACAGGGCATCCGATGCATCCGCCGCCGGGATGCCGACGAAGGGATTCTTGTCTGTACGTAGCGGCGTCAGTGCCTCCGTGAGCCGCGCGAGCGTGGCATCGCTGAACCCGGTTCCGACCCGCCCCGCGTAGTGCAGCCCATCCGGACCCGGCACACCGAGCAGCAGCGAACCGATCGATCCGCTCCGGCCGCCGCGACCCGGGCGGATGGCCCCGATCACGACCTCCTGCGTGTGTGTGAGCTTGACCTTCAGCCAGGACTCGGTGCGGATGCCGCGGCGATACGCCGATGTAGGGTCTTTCACCATCGCGCCCTCCAGCCCGAACTCGCGCGCGGTAGCGAGGGCGGCGTCCAGGTCGTCGAAGACCGGCGGGGCAGAGAGCGGAGGACGGGCTTCTGCGACGACGCGCTCGAGCAGGGCCCGACGCTCGCGCAGGGGGAGGGCTGCGACATCCTCTCCGTCGTGCTCGATGAGGTCGAACACGTAGTAGGTCACGGGAGTGCGCCGGGCCTCGACGGCGATGTCCTGCGCCTTCACCAGATTCATGCGGTGCTGCAGCAGCGAGAAGCTGGGTCGGCCGGTCTCGTCGAGCGCGACGAGTTCGCCGTCGAGCACCGCGGGCTCGGGTGGCAGCCCGAGCTGCTCGGCCGTGAGCTCGGGGTAGCGTGCGGTGATGTCGGTGCCACGACGACCGATGAGGCGGAGAGTCTCACCGTCCCAAACGCCGAGGGCGCGGATGCCGTCCCACTTGAACTCGACCCACGGATCCGCGCCGGCGCGTGCCGACCAGCGCCGGATCGCCCCGGCCGCGAGCCCGGGCGCGGAGCCTGTTGCGAGCATGGGGGTGAAGCGCTCGCCGGAGGGGACGTCGGAGCTCGGCCTCGTCTTGGATGGCGCTTGTGCCTCGTGGCGGAAGGACGCCTCCGGTTTCGCCTCGACGTCTGCGCCCCCGTGCTCGTTCGAGGAAGGCGGGGCTTCGTCATCGATGTCGCCGATCTCGTCCAGGGCGACGACGGGCGCCCCGTCAGTCTGCGTCGCACCCGAGGCATCCGTCTTCATCCGATGCAGCAGCCAGGTCGACTTTTCGCCGTCGCCGTCTGTGCGGATGAGCGCGAGGCGCACCGCACCGAGCGGGCCTCCTGGGCGCCCGAACAGCGTGAAGATGATCTCGTCGTCGCGCCACTTCTCGAGGTCGTAGCGGCCGTCGTCCCAGATCGTCATCGAGCCCGCGCCGTACTCGCCCGCGGGGATCGTGCCCTCGAACTCCGCGTACTCCATGGGGTGGTCTTCGGTCTGCACGGCCAGGTTGTTGCGGGCGGCGGTCGGGGGGATGCCGCGAGGCACCGCCCAGCTGGCGAGCACTCCGTCTCGCTCGAGGCGCAAGTCCCAGTGCAGGCGGCTCGCGTGGTGTTCCTGGATGACGAACCGCGGGCGTTCGCCGGATGCTTCGGAGGCACCCAGCGCATTGGACGGCACGGGTTCGGGGGTCTTGCCCGCCTCGCGTTTGGCGATGTACACGGCGAGGGGTCCATCGTCAGCGGCGCGACCGCCCGCGTGGAAGCCCAGTGCGCTGAGGGGGTCGCCATCGTTCTCGACGCGATCGAGCACCTCGGCGAAGTCAAGGTGCGCCAGGTTGGGATCGTCGAGTTCTGCCCAGGTTCGGGGCGCCGCGACCATCGGGCGCAGGCGTCCGCGCAACGAGTAGGGCGCGATCGTCGTCTTGGCGCCGTTGTTCTGGCTCCAGTCGATGAACACCTTGCCGGGGCGCGCGGCTTTGCTCATCGCGCTGACGACGAGGTCGGGATGATCCGCCTCGACCGCCCGCGCGAGCTCCTTCGCGAACGCCGAGATCTGGTCGCTGGTCTGTTTCGCGTCGAGCGCGGCGTAGAGGTGGATCCCCTTGCTGCCGCTCGTGACGGGATAGGCGTCCCAGCCCATCCCGGCGAGGATGTCGCGGCACCAGCGGGCGACCTCGGCGCACTCTGCGAGCCCCACGCCCGGACCGGGGTCGAGGTCAAGCACGAGACGGTCGGGGTTGCCGCGGCCGCCCTCCGGCGTGAACCGCCATTGGGGCACGTGCAGTTCGAGGCTGGCGACCTGCGCGAGGTACACGAGCGTCGCGACGTCCCCGACGAGCGGATAGTCCTTGGGGCCGCCGGAGTGCTCGATCGGGGTGCGCCGAACCCAGTCGGGCGCGCCGGCCTCGAGGTCTTTCGCGAAGAACGAGGACTCCGGATGCTCCGCCGTGCCCACACCATCCGGCCAGCGTTTGCGGGTCACGGGTCGCCCCGTCACGTGGGGGATCAGGAACGGCGCGATGCGCGTGTAGTACGCGATGACCTCGCCCTTGGTGGTGCCCGTTTCGGGATACATCACCTTGTCGAGGTTCGAGAGGCGCAGGCGACGCCCCGCGACGCGCACCACCTGCTCCCCGGCCATCCGCCCAGGGTACCCGCGCACTCTCGGACTGCTCCGCTGTCGCACATCGATGCTGAGCCCGAGTCAAGGGGTCGATTTGCGACAGCGGAAGCGATTGACTTGCCCTATGAGAGCGATCTGGAAGGGTGCCGTCGCGTTCGGCCTCGTCAACGTGCCGGTCAAGGTCTATGCGGCTACCGAGGATCACGACGTGTCGCTGCACCAGGTGCATGCGGCCGATGGTGGACGCATCCGGTACCAGCGCATCTGCGAGATCGACGGCGAGGTCGTGCCCTACGCCGACATCGATCGGGCGTACGACGACGGCGAGCAGACCGTCGTGCTGACGAAGGATGACATCGCGTCGCTGCCCTCCGAGCGCAGTCGCGAGATCGAGGTCGTGGAGTTCGTGCCGTCGGAGCAGGTCGACCCGATCATGCTCGACCGCTCGTACTTCCTCGAGCCCGATTCGTCATCGCCCAAAGCGTATGTGCTGTTGCGGCGCACTCTGGAAGAGACCGACCGCACCGCGATCGTGCGGTTCACGTTGCGCCAGAAGACGCGTCTCGCGGCGCTGCGGGTGCGGGGCGATGTGCTCGTGCTGCAGACGCTGCTGTGGTCGGACGAGGTGCGCGAGGCATCCTTCCCCTCACTCGATGAGCCCGTGAAGATCTCGGCCAAGGAGCTCGAACTCTCGGCGAGTCTCGTCGACAGCTTTGCCGAGGACTTCCGCCCCGACGAGTTCGTCGACGACTACCAACGCGAGCTCAAGACCTTGATCGAGGCGAAGCTCGAGCAGGGCGACACGCTCGACACGTCGGCGACCTTCGGCGAGAGCGCGGACGACGACAAGGGTGGCGAGGTCATCGACCTGATGGACGCCCTCCGCGCGAGCGTCGAGCGGTCCCGCGCCGCGCGCGAGGGCGGAGGGGCGAAGAAAGATGCCCCGGCCAAGAAGTCGGCTAAGCCCGCCGAGAAGGCGGCGCCGAAAAAGAAGGCCGCGAAGGCCTCCTGACGAGCTTCCCGACCCGACTCATGTACCGTCCGCACGGCCCTTCGTTCGACGCGCCGCTGCGGAGCCGGGTGCACGGGGTGTCGCGCGGACGGCCGTGCGGACGGCACGCGGTCAAGCGCCGGGGCGGGGCTCGCCGTCTGAGTCGTGGTGGCCGATCTCGGGTGCCTTCTCGAACACCTCGGGCTCGAGCACGAGCTCCTGGGCCTCGACGGCATCCGTGACGACATCTTCGCCCGCCGCGGCGGCCTTCTTGGCCTTGCGGCGCTCGCTGAAGTAGTGCCAGGCGGTGACCAGGGCGGTACCGCCCACGGCGATGAGCAGGATGACGTCGATGTACTCGGTGACGAGGTCGCGCACGAACGGGATGAACCCGATGACGTAGCCGAACATCGTCAGGCCGAAGCCCCAGAGGACCGCGCCGATCAGGTTGTAGAGCGTGTACTTGCCCTTGTGCATGTGGCCCACACCGGCGGCGACCGGAGCGAAGGTGCGGACGATCGGCACGAAGCGGGCCAGGATGATCGTGATTCCGCCGAACCGCTCGAAGAACGCGTTGGTGCGCTCGACGTTCTTGACGCTGAAGAGGCCGGATTCTTTGCGTTCGAACACGGCGGGACCTGCCTTATGCCCGATGAGGTATCCGACCTCACCGCCGACGAATGCCGAGAGCCCGATCAGCAACGCCACCAACCACACGTTCAACCCGAAGACACCGTTCGGGGCGACCGCGGTCGAGTGTGAGAGCAGCCCCGCGATGACGAGCAGGGTATCGCCCGGCAGCAGGAATCCGACCAGCAGGCCCGTCTCCGCAAACACGATGAAGCACACCACGACGAGCGACCAGGGGCCTGCCCATTCGATGATCGCCGCGGGATCGAGCCAGGGGATGAGGGCTACAGGCTGCACGAGTTACTTTCCCGTCGTTCTGGGGCGGGTCGCCGACGCCACGGATGGATGAAGAATCGGCCCGTGCGGAAGGTGGGACTTGAACCCACACGCCCGAAAGCACAGGAACCTAAATCCTGCGTGTCTGCCAATTCCACCACTCCCGCGGGTGCGAACAGTCTACCGGCGAGATCGCCCGTTCCCGAGTGTTCGATGGCTACCCGCTCTATGCATAGCAGTGCAATGTATAGTGCTTCGAGGGTAGGAGGTCTCATGAACATCGACAAAGACCTGGTCGCCGCGATGGCTGCGCCACTTGTTCTCGCGATCCTGAACGACGGTGAGAGCTACGGTTACGCCATTCTGAAGCGCGTTCGCGAGCTGTCGGCGGGTGAACTCGAGTGGACGGATGGGATGCTCTATCCGCTGCTGCATCGACTGGATCGGCTGGGGCATGTCGAAGCCGAATGGGGCGTTTCGCCCGAGGGGCGCCGCCGTCGTAACTACCGGATCACGGATGCCGGACGCGCGCAGCTCGTCGAGCAGCGCCGGCAGTGGGCCACCGCAACCCGCACGCTCAGCGGCATCTGGGGATTGACTGCCCCGGGTGGCCTTCCGGGCGGCATCGTCGTGGCGGGGGCCTGACATGGGTGCGCTGGACGAGGGCGTGCAGCAGTGGCGGGCATCGCTGGCACGCGGCCGGGTGATCGACGCGGCGGACCTCGACGAGCTCGAGGAGCACTTGCGCGATCAGGCGGAAGACCTCGCCGAGTCGGGGTTGAGTGAAGATGAGGCGTTCTTGATCGCGCTGAAGCGGCTCGGGGCGGCGGATCGCCTGACCGCGGAGTACGCCCGCGAGCACGGCGATCGCCTGTGGAAGCATCTGGTGCTCGCGCCCGAGGTGGACGCGAGTGATGCGCGGTCGAAGCATCCGATGTTCGTGATGATCGTCTTCGCCGTGCTCGCGGCCGTCTCGATTCAGGTCGCACGCGTTGGCGCCGAGAGCGACGGCGGCCTGGCGTCGTGGTTCCCCCGGAACATCAGCCTGATCGTGCTGCCCGTGTTGGCGGGGTACCTCGCCTGGACGCGGGGGATGACGCGTGGCCGGGTCCTGGTGCTCGGGGCGATCGTGGCGGTGCTTGCGATCGCCGTGAACGTGTTCCCGTTCGACGATTCGTCGTCGACCGCGACCCTCGTGGCGATACATCTGCCGGTCGTGCTGTGGTTCGTCGTGGGCGCTGCGTATGTCGGCGCGGAGTGGCGGTCGAGTGCTCGGCGTATGGACTTCATTCGGTTCACGGGGGAGTGGGCGATCTACGTCGTGTTGATCGCGCTCGGTGGCGGCGTGCTGATCGGGTTGACCGTTCTGGTGATTTCGCCGATCGCGCCGGAGTCGATCAGCAGCCTGGACAAATGGACGCTGCCTTCCGGGGGCGCGGCTGCGGTGATCGTCGCGGCGTGGCTCGTCGAGGCCAAGAAAAGCGTGATCGAGAACATCGCGCCCGTCCTGACGGCGATCTTCACGCCCCTGTTCGCGGTGATGCTGGTGGTCGCCGCGGTACTGTATGCCGTTGTCGGCATCGGTCGTGAGTTCGACCGCGACCTGTTGACGGGCTTCGACGTGCTACTCCTCGTCGTGCTCGGCCTGGTGCTTTACGGTCTCTCGGCCCGCCCCGAAACGGCGCGGGCCGGCGCGATGGACGTCATCCGTCTCGTGGCGGTGGTGGCGGCACTGGTGCTGGATGCCTTGGTGCTCGGCTCGCTCATCGGACGAATCGGTGAGCTCGGTCTTACTCCCAACCGTGTCGCCGCGATCGGCCTGAACGTGCTGCTGATCGTCAACCTGGCGGTAACCGCGTGGCTGTCGATCCGGCTTCTGATCGGGCGCTCAACGGTGTCGCGTCTGGTGCGCTGGCAGACGTCGTATCTGCCCGTGTTCGGCGTGTGGGCGGTTTGCGTGGTGCTGATCGTGCCGGTCCTGTTCGCGTTCGTCTGATCCGTCCGGGACTTTCGGCACTGTGGGCTGTTGCGCCCGGTTCGTAGCGTCGAGTCATGAACACATCTCGGTTGTGGCGCACCCTGTTGCTCGTGGTCGCCGGGTTCAACGCGCTCTCGGCGGTGGGAGGAGGCATCGGGCTCATGGCGCCGGGTTCGCTCGGCATGCCGACCTGGTGGATCGAAGAATCCGGGTTCACCTTCTTCGGCGCTGGTCTGATACTCCTGATCGTGGTCGGGGGGACGCAGGTGCTGGCGTTCGTTCTGCTGCTGACGCGACGCCCGTGGGCGTTGTTCGCGAACGCCGTTGCGGGGTTCGGCATGGTGTTGTGGATCTACATCGAAGTCGTGCTGCTGCCGGTGTACTCGATCCTGCACACCATTTACATCGCTGCCGGGATCGCGCAACTCGCGCTGACCTTCGCATGTCTCGGCGTGCTGCGGCGCGACGTGGGTATCGAGCAGAAACAGCGCTACGGCGTCCGGCGCGGCTGAACGGTCGGCGGTCCGGCGCGCGCGCCGCTTGTGGATAAGTCCGGCCGCCGCAGCGGGCATCTTGCGAGGATGCCCCTGTGTCGACCGCCCCGAGCCCCGCCGCCCTGAACGCAATGGGCCTCCCACCCGAGGCGTCCCCTCAATCGGCGGTGGCGGCTCGGGTGCGCGACCGGCTCCGGGCCGAACGGATAGACCCTGCCCGCGACCCCGACGCAGCACATCGTTTCGCCCTCGCCGAGGTGCGGCGGCACAACGACGTTGCCCTGGCCCGCGGCATGGCGCTGGTCGAAGACGAGGCGGCATGTGTGCGTGGTGCGCTCGCCGAGGTCACGGGCTTCGGTTCGCTGCAGCCGTATCTAGACGATCCGTCGGTCGAGGAGATCTGGATAAACGCTCCCGACAAGGTGTTCGCCGCGAGATTCGGTGTTGCGGAGCGTCTGCCGGTCCGCTTGACCGATGAGCAGGTGCGCGACCTGGTCGAGCGGATGCTGCATCCGACCGGTCGGCGGGTCGACCTCAGCCAGCCGTTCGTCGACGCGTCGCTGCCGGACGGGTCCCGCGTACATGTCGTGATCCCGGATATCACCCGCCGCCATTGGTCGGTCAACATTCGCAAATTCACGCCCGCCTATCGCGACCTCGATGCTCTCATCGCGCTGGGGTCGCTGCGTCGAGAGGACGCGGACCTGCTGCGCGATGCGATCGCGGGAGGCCGCAGCATCCTGGTATCTGGTCCCACCCACGCGGGCAAGACGACCCTGCTCGCGGCCTTGATCGCGGCATGCCCGCCCGATCATCGAGTCGTGACTGTGGAGGAGACGTTCGAGCTGGGGGTCGATGCCCCGGACATCGTGGCGCTGCAGGGACGGCAGCCGAGTCTCGAAGGCACCGGCGAGGTCTCGCTCCGTCGCTTGGTGAAAGAGGCGCTGCGGATGCGCCCGGACCGGTTGGTCGTGGGTGAGGTGCGTGATGCTGAGGCACTCGACCTTGTGCTTGCGCTCAACACGGGTGTTCCCGGCATGGCGTCAATCCACGCGAACACCGCGAAGGACGCTCTGGCCAAACTGGCCGCGCTACCGCTCCTGGCGGGTCGCAACATCGATTCATCCTTCGTCCTGCCCGCGATCGCGGCCGGCGTCGACCTGGTCGTGCACTGCTCGCGCTCCGCCGACGGGCGGCGCCGGGTGAGCGAGATCGCGGCGACGACGGGCCGCATCGTCGGGGGAGCGATCGAGGTCGAGCGGGTCGGGGGCGACGCATGACGTTCTTGTGGGGTGGCGTGCTCGGCGCCGGGTCGCTCTTGATGCTGTCGCCGTGGCTCTGGCCGAGCCGCCCGTCACGACCCGCGCGCGCGGGGGCGAGTGCTGTCTCGCGGCTGCTCGAGGAAGCCGGGATGTCGCACGTGCGCCCTCGTGTTCTGATGGCCGTGTCGCTGATGCTTGCCGCAATCGGCGCGGCACTCGTCTGGCTCGTGCTCGGGGTGCCGATCCTCGCCGTCTGCGCGGCGCTGTTCGGTGCAGTGGCGCCGGTGCTGTGGTTGCGCGGTCGGCGCACCCAACTCATCCGGTCGCGGCGGGGGCTGTGGTCGGATGTCTGCGATCACCTCGTCTCGGCGGTGCGGGCGGGGATGTCCCTGCCCGATGCGGTCGCGAACCTCGCGGTTTCGGCGCCCCCGCTTCTGCGGCCCGCGTTCTCGTCTTTCGCGCGTGACATGGCGGCATCGGGTCACTTCGACTCCAGTGCTCTTCGGTTGAAGGCGCTGCTCGCCGACCCGATCGCCGACCGCATCGTCGAGACGCTCCGGATGGCGCGGCACGTCGGTGGCACCGAGCTGCCCGGCGTGCTCCGGGCACTGTCGACGGCCGTACGCGCCGATGCCGCGCTGAGGGCGGAGGTCGAGGCGCGTCAGTCGTGGATCCGAGGCGCTGCGCTGCTCGGGGTCGTCGCGCCGTGGGTCATCCTGGCGCTTCTGTCGCTGCGGCCCGAGGGCGCCCGTGCCTACACCAGCCCGGAGGGCATCGCTCTCGTGATCGCGGGTGGGCTCGCTTCCGTCCTGGCCTATCGGCTCATGCTCGGGCTCGGGCGTCTGCCGGAACCACGGCGGTGGCTCGCATGAGCGGGGTCTCGGTGGGCGCGGCTCCCGTGAGTTCGATGGCGCTCGCCGTCGTGCTCGGCACGGCGTTCGGACTCGGCGTGTGGCTGTTGGTCGGCCTGTTGCCGCGGTGGCGCGCGCTTTCTCTCGAGCGCCGAATCGCCCCCTACGTGCGGGAGGTCACGGATCCCCGAGGTGTCACGCCCTGGTTGGTGACGGATGCCTGGGCGCCGCCCACTCTCGGACGCGCGTTCGCGGCAGCGGGCATCCGGTTCGCGGGGCTGTTCGGGAGCTCGGCAACGATCGCGCGGCGGTTGGCGCAGGCGGGACGTGCGGGCGGCGTCGAGGAGTTTCGCGCGCGGCAGCTGGCGTGGGGGATCGGCGGTTTGCTTGCGGGATCCGTCTTGCTGATCGGGGTGACGCTCACGGGCAGGTTCACGCCGCTGGCAGCGGCCGTTCCCGGGATCGCGGCGTGCGCGGGAGTCGTGTTGTGCGATGCCATGCTGCAACGCGCCGCGAAGGCGCGGCGTGCGCGGCTACAGGAGGAACTCCCGCCCGTGTTGGAGTTCTTGGGATTGTGTCTGGCGGCGGGCGAGAGCCTGCTCGATGCGCTGCGTCGCGTCGGGTCGATCGGTAGTGGTGAGTTGTCGCGCGAGCTCGCCGCTGTCGTACTCGAGACGGGCACCGGATCGTCGTTGGGCGAGTCGCTCGGGGCGCTTTCGCACCGGCTCGAGTTGCCTGCTTTCTCGCGTGCTGTTGATCAGCTCGTCGCCGCGATCGAGAGGGGCGCGCCACTCGTTCAGGTACTGCAGGCCCAGGCGGGTGATGCGCGCGAGGCGGCGCGGCACGAGCTGATCGAGCGGGCCGGGCGGTCCGAAATTCTGATGCTCATTCCTCTTGTTTTCTTGATCCTTCCCCTGTCCGTCATTTACGCCGTCTATCCGGGTGTTTTCATGCTGCGCCTCGGGCTCGGCTGACGCCTCAACGAAAGGACCGATATGTACACAACAATCGACTCAACGCTCCGCAGGCGAGCACGCGCGACCCGTCGCCTTGCTCGGTTCGCCGAGGATGAGCGGGGTGACGTTCCGGGGTGGGTCCTAATCACTCTCATGACGGCCGGACTCGTTGTGCTGATCTGGGCGCTCGCGGGACCAGCGCTCGGCCAGCTCTTCGAGCAGGCGATCGCGCGCGTTTCCGGTCTCTGACCTGTCATGGGCCCGCGTCGGCGCCGCTTTCGCGGCCTCGTGCTCGACTCGCGCGGCTCGGCGCCCGTCGAGTTCGTGCTCGTCGGCGTGGTGCTGACGGTGCTGACCCTAGCCATCATCCAGTTCGGCGTCGCCGTGTACGTGCGGAATGTGGTGCACGACGCCGCGGTCGAAGGAGCGCACCGTGCCGCACTCGCGGACACGACGCTTGCCGAGGGTGAGGCGCGTACGCGGGAGGTCATCGCGCGAACGGTGGGCGAGGCATTCGCCGAGGATGTGTCGGCACGCGACACGGAGCATCTCGGGTATCCGGCGGTCGAGGTCACGGTGCGTACGACGCTTCCACTGATCGGCCTGATCGGTGTGCCCTGGGCTCTGGAGGTGACCGCGCATGCACCCGCCGAAACCCTCGACTAGCCGCGTGCGTCACCCGACGGTCCGGGACCTGCCGGGCGATGAGCGCGGCTCGGCCCCGCTCGAGTTCATCGTCGTCGGGCTTCTCCTGCTCGTGCCCCTGGTGTATCTGATCGCCTCACTCGGACTGATCCAGTCGCACGCGCTGGGCGTCGAGTCGGGGGCGAGACACCTGGCCCGAGCGATCGCGATGGCGCCGGATGCAGCGACCGCCGATTCTCGCGCAGACGCGATGCTGCAGACCACCGCTTCCGAATACGGCATCTCAGCCGGCAGCATCGACGTCGGCTTCGCTTGTGTTCCCGCGGGCGGAGCATGTCCGCGCGCCGGGGCGACGATGATGGTGTCGGTGGCGGCGCGGGTGCCGCTGCCGCTCGTGCCTCCCGTGCTCGGCCTCGACGACATCGCGAGCGTGCCGGTCTCGGCCACCGCGGTCCACAAGGTCTCGCGGTTCTGGGGAGCCGAATGAAACGCGCGCTGCGTTGGCAGAACCGGTCTGCAGCCACGAAGGGCCCGGATGACGAGGGCTCCGTGCTGCTGCTCACCCTCGGGTACGCGGTACTCGCGATCGCGCTGATCGTCGTGGGTGCGAACGCCGCGAGTCTGTATCTCGCGCAGAAGCGCGTCGACTCGGTTGCTGATGCCGCGGCGCTCGCCGGTGCGGATGGATTCGCACTCGTGTTGCAGAGCGGAGAGCCCCGAGCAATCCTCACAAACGAGGGTGTCCGGTCGCAGGCGAGCGCCCTGGTAGACATCGCCGGGTCCGAGGTCTCGCTCGTATCCGCGACGACGCCGGACGGAGTCTCTGCACGGGTGACCGTGGCGGCAACGTGGCATCCGATTCTGTTCTCGGTCTTCGTCCCTTCCGGGGTCGCGCTTAACGCCACCGCGACGAGCCGCACCGCCGTCGACTGAGCTCCGGTCACACGTGCGCCCGTGCCGGAGGCGATTCGCGAGCATCACAGAGGAGCGCGGGGGCAAATGGCTCGAAAGTGGGCCGAAACGGGCGGATCAGTCCGTGCGAACCTCTCGGATGTTCGCACGGACGGGGCTCCCCGGCTCGTGCTACTGGTGCTCGGGCTCAGCGCACGCGCGGCACGAACCGGGGAACGTAGCGCGAGAACGCGGCTGCTCCCACGAGCCCCACCACACCGATCAGGGCAACCGCGCCGCCGATCGACCAGACCGCGGTGATGCCCGACACGAGCAGAGGGGTCGCCGCGCCGCCCGCGTCGGTGAGGGTGCGCCACGAACCGAGGAACGGCGCGGGGTTCGATTTGGGCGCGACATCCGCTCCGAGCGTCAGCAGGATGCCGCTCGACAGGCCGTTGCCGACGGCGAGGACCATCGCGAACGCCGCGAACCACATGGCCGCATCGGTGAGGTCGTGCGTCACCGACAGGGCGAGGAATCCGCCGCCCATCAGCACCATCGACGGCAGCACCGCCCACAGCCGCCCGAAGCGATCCATGATCTGCCCGCTCACGTAGAACAGGGCGAAGTCGATCGCGCCCGAGATGCCGACGACGAGCGCGATCGTCGAGGCGTCGAGTCCGATCGACAGGCCCCACAGCGGCATGACGAGCTGGCGCGCAGACCGGACGGACGACAGGGATGCCGCGGCCAGGCCGAGCCGCGCGAGCACGCCGCGGTTCTGCCACATCGTGCGGAGCACCCCGATGCGCTCGGACACCGGGATCGAGCCCGTGACGGCCTCGCCGGTGTCTTCAGGATCGACAGTCGCGCGGTCGACACCCTCGGGGTCCGCGGCTCGGTCATCGGCCGTGCGCGGTGTCGACGCATCCGTCCGTGTGTTCCGTGCGTCCTCTGCAGCGATCCGCGTCTCGGGGTCGGGCCCGAGCAGCACGAGCAGGGCGGTGGCGACGAGGCAGATGCCGAAGAACCACAGCGCCGCGTCCTCGGTACCGAAGATCGCGAGCAGCGCGGCGGCGATGAACGGGCCGACGAACATGCCGAGTCGGAAGGTGCCGCCGAGGAGAGACAGGGCGCGGGCGCGATAGGCGAGAGGCACGCGCGTGGTCATGAACGAGTGGCGCGCGAGCCCGAATACTGCGGCGCACAGCCCGATGAGCAGAACGGATGCCATGAGCACGCCGATATTCGGGGCGAGCAGCGCCCCCGCCACACCCAGCAGCGCGATACCCAGCGCGATCGCCATCGACAGGCGCTCGCCGATGCGAGAAACGGCCCATCCGGCGGGCAGGTTGCCGACCAGCTGGCCGACGACGAGGGCGGATGCCACGAGTCCGGCGACCGCGATGTCGGCGCCGAGTCGCGCGGCCAGGACGGGCAAGAGCGGGAGCACGGCACCCTCGCCGACGGCGAAGAGAACGGTCGGTCCGTAGATCATCGGCGCGAAGCGCCCCAGCACCGCCGCGGTCTCTCGACGAGAGCCGTCGCCCGGGGGAGGCGCGGGCGGGCGATGGGTCACGTGCATCCACGTTAGTCTGGACTGTCATGCTTGACTTCGATCTCTCCGCCGAAATCCAGGCGCTCCGTGCCACCTTCGCCGACATTCAGGCGGTGGTGGATGTCGACGCACTCCGCAAAGAGATCGAGCGGCTGAGTGATGCCGCCGGTGCACCGGATCTCTGGGACGACCCGGATGCCGCGCAGAAGGTCACCAGTGCGCTGAGCCACCGTCAGTCCGAGCTCGCGCGGATCGACTCCGTCGAGAGCCGCCTGGACGACCTCGAGGTTCTCGTCGGGCTCGCCCTCGAGATGGATGACGAGGAGTCGGCCGAAGAGGCCCGCAAGGAACTCGCCGAGCTGACCGAGACGATCGGCCAGCTCGAGGTGCAGACGCTCCTCGACGGCGAATACGACCAGCGCGGGGCCGTTGTCACGATCCGCTCCGGCGCGGGCGGCGACGACGCAACCGACTTCGCCGAGATGCTCATGCGCATGTATCTGCGGTGGGCCGAGCGCCACAAGTACCCCGTCAAGGTCATGGACACGTCCTACGCCGAGGGCGCGGGCATCAAGTCGGCGACATTCGAGATCGATGCCCCTTATGCGTACGGGACCCTGTCGGTCGAGGCCGGCACGCACCGTCTCGCCCGCATCAGCCCGTTCGGCTCGGCCGACAAGCGCCAGACGTCGTTCGCCGCGGTCGAGGTCATCCCCGTGATGGAAGAGGCCGTCGAAGTCGACGTTCCGGAAGGCGACATCCGCGTCGATGTCTTCCGCTCGTCGGGTCCCGGTGGTCAGTCCGTCAACACGACGGACTCGGCCGTGCGCATCACGCACCTTCCGACCGGACTCGTCGTGTCGATGCAGAACGAGAAGTCGCAGATCCAGAACCGTGCTGCTGCCATGCGGGTGCTCCAGACGCGCCTCATGCTGTTGCAGCGCGAGGAGGAAGCGGCGAAGAAGAAGGAACTCGCGGGCGTCATCACCGCGAGTTGGGGCGATCAGATGCGCTCGTACTTCCTCTACGGTCAGCAGCTCGTCAAGGACCTGCGAACGGGCTACGAGGTCGGAAACCCCGCGGCAGTCTTCGACGGCGACCTTGATGGGCTGATCGCGGCGGGCATCCGCTGGCGCAAGCGTCCCATCGACGACTGAGTCGAGACATCCGGCACGCCATCCGACACGACTGGGTGTCGCTCGGAGGTCACGGCGTGACCGCGCTTAGGCTCGGATCGCCATGATCAGGTTCGAAAGCGTCACCAAGACCTACCGCGGTTCATCGAAACCCGGCCTCGCCGGAGTCGATTTCGAGGTGAAGCGCGGCGAGTTCGTCTTCCTCGTCGGCGCATCCGGATCCGGAAAGTCCACGTGCCTGCGGCTCGTGCTGCGCGAGGATGTCCCCTCCGAAGGTCGCGTCGTCGTGCTCGGCCGTGACATCGCGACCCTGTCGAACCGCAAGGTTCCGTACTTCCGTCGCCATGTCGGCGCCGTCTTCCAGGACTTCCGGTTGCTGACATCGAAGACGGTTTTTCAGAACGTCGCGTTCACGCTGCAGGTCACCGGTTCGTCGCGCGGATTCATCCAGCAGGCCGTCCCCGAGGCGCTCCAGCTCGTCGGCCTGGCGGGCAAGGAGAAGCGCCTGCCCCACGAACTCTCTGGCGGTGAGCAGCAGCGTGTCGCGATCGCTCGCGCCATCGTCAACCGTCCGCAGGTGCTGCTCGCCGACGAGCCGACGGGAAACCTCGACCCCGCGACATCCATCGGCATCATGCAGCTCCTCGCACGTATCAATGCGGGTGGCACCACGGTCGTGATGGCGACGCACGAGGCCGGATTCGTCGACCAGATGCAGCGCCGCGTGATCGAACTGTCCGCGGGTGAGATCGTCCGCGACGAGACGCACGGTGGCTACGGCGATACGTCCCAGCTGCCCCGCCTCGCTCCCCAAACCACGCGCGGCGCCGAGTCGATCGCCGCGCTCACCGCCGTGCTCGAGCTGCAGCAGCGCGTTGCGGCGGGGGATGCCGGTCCCGCCACGGGCCCGCTCGAGGTCGCCGCGACAGCCGTCGATCTGGTCGCCGAGGCGGTGGGAGCGGATGCCGTGGGTCGGCCGGTTGCGCACGCGCCGGAGAGTGAGGCCGAGCGGGTCACTTCGGCAGGCTCAGTGACCGGTGCGAGCTCAGTGACCGAGACAGGCTCGGTCACTCCGACAGGCTCAGCGGCCTCGGCGGACCCCCTGACCGGGGCAGGCTCCCCGACCGAGACGGGCCCACACGGCGATTCCGTACCGACAGGTTCGATGGCCGAATACGACCTCGAGCCCTCCGCAGAGCCGATCGCTCCCGTCGATCCGCCCATCGCCGAACCTCAGGTTGACGACGCCGAGCCGTCGCGTACCTCGCTGACGGGGCCGATCGTGATCGATCTGCCGGAACTGCCCGAGGTTGGCATCGCCGATCGCCTGGGTCTCGGCGAACGCGACGAAGACGACACCGTGGGATCGACCTCGTGAGGGTTCAGCTGATCCTGGCCGAAGCGTTCTCGGGCCTGCGCCGGAACGCCTCGATGGTCATCTCGGTCGTTCTCGTCACATTCGTGTCGCTGACGTTTGTCGGCGCCGCCATCCTGATGCAGATGCAGATCGGCACGATGAAGGACTTCTGGGCCGAACGCGCCCAGGTCGCGGTCTACATGTGCACGTCGATCTCGACCGGCGCGACCTGTGCTGACGGCGAGGCGACGCAGGAGCAGGTCGACGCGGTCAGCGAAGCCCTGGTATCACCCGCGCTGCAGCCCCTGATTCGCGAGACGCGCTTCGAGAACCGGGATGAGGCATATCAGGCGACGATCGAGCAGCTGGGTCAGGAATACGCCGACGTCATCACCCCCGATCAGGTCAACCAGACGTTCTACGTGAACCTCGTTGATCAGTCCCAGTCCGACGTCATCGTCGAGGCGTTCAGCGGGATGCAGGGGGTCGAGCAGGTACAAGACCAGCTGCAGTACCTCGAGCCGCTTTTCCAGGCGCTGACCGTCGCGACCTATATCGCCGTCGGGATCGCCGGCCTCATGCTCGTTGCGGCGGTGCTGTTGATCGCGACGACGATTCGCCTGTCGGCCTACGCTCGACGGCGAGAGCTCGGCATCATGCGTCTGGTGGGAGCATCCAACCGCTTCATCCAAACCCCCTTCATTCTGGAGGGTGTGCTCGCGGCACTTCTCGGTTCGGGGCTGGCGAGCGTCGCGATCTGGGCGGGCATCACGTTCGGTGTGGACGGATACTTGCGCGAGCGTGTGACGTTCATCACCACGTGGGTCGGGGCCGGCGAACTGTGGGTTGTGATTCCCGTGATCATCGCCCTGGGCGTGGTGCTTGCGGCGCTGTCGGCGGGCTTCGCCATCCGTCGCTGGCTGCGCGCGTAGGCGCTCGGAGTTTCGTCCCTGATAGACTGATCGGCTGCCGCCCGGGCGGCACAGCAACGTCGGTTCAGCAACGTCAGCGGGGAACATCATGGTCAAGGAACGCGGGGAGAAGGTCGTCGCGACCAATCGTCGCGCGCGCCATGAGTACTCGATCGAGAAGACGTACGAGGCCGGGCTCGTGCTCACGGGCACCGAGGTCAAGTCGCTGCGGATGGGTCGCGCCAACCTCTCGGACGGTTACGCCTACATCGACGGCAACGAGGCCTGGCTGGATGCCGTGCACATCCCCGAGTATTCGCAGGGGCACTGGACGAACCACGCCACCAAACGCGTTCGCAAGCTGCTGTTGCACCGCGACGAGATCGTCAAGCTCTCGCACGCCGTCTCGGCCGGCGGTTACACGCTGGTTCCGCTGAAGCTGTACTTCTCGGACGGGCGTGCCAAGGTCGAGATCGCCGTCGCGAAGGGTAAGCGCGAGTTCGACAAGCGCCAGACCCTGCGCGAGCGTCAGGACAAGCGCGAGGCCGAGCGCGCCATGCGCACGAAGAACCGCCTCGGCGACTGAGGGTTTCTCTCACCGGATGACGGGCTGCGCCTCGGCGTCGACGTCGGTGCGGTCGGTGAAGGCCTGCTTGGGCACGAAGGCCAGCAGGATCGCCGCAGCGAGGGCCGTCGCGCCGCAGACCACCCAGACGGTGATGTAGCCCGCGAATGACCCGGCCGTGCTGTCGACCGCCGCGCCCGTGGCGCCCTGAATGAGCGCGATTCCGAAGACGCAGGATGCGATCGCCCCACCGACGGTCTTGACCGAGTTGGTCAGGCCGGTCGCGACGCCCGTCTGGGTGCGAGGGGCAGCGGATGCGGCGGCCGCGGGGAGAGCTGCGACCAACGCGCCCGACCCGAAGCCAACGATGACCATGTTGGTCAGCACCTGCACGTAGGTGTCGTGGAATGGCAGGAACATGAGGAATCCGATGCCCACCAGGACGGACGCCCCCATCAGCGTGATGCGGGGCGTGATCCTGCGCGCCACGGGTGCGAAGAGCAGGGCGCCCACGATCATGCCGATCAGGTACACCCCGATCAGCAGAGATGTCGCGAATCCGGCCGTCCCGAGCCCGTAACCGTAGACGTCGGGATCGGTGCGCGCGAAGGTCGACAGTGGCGCCTGAGCTCCGAGCACGCTCACGCCGAACAGTCCGGCGGTCAGGAACACGGGACCGAGCGCGGGTGAACGGAACATGCGCACGTCGATCAGCGGGTCGTCGTGGCGCAGCTCCCACATCGCGAAGGGGATGACGAGCAGGATGCCGAGGACCACGAGCGTCCACGACAGCACATCCGCCACGCCGTTCAGCCGTAGGAAGCTGAGCCCGCCGGTGAAGGCGATGAGCGCGAACGAGATCAGCACGAGGCCGACCGTGTCGAACCGTCCGCCGACGGGCTCGGGCGACTCCTTGACGCCGAACAGGATGACGAAGAAGCAGAGTACGACGGCCACCGCGGGGATGAGCAGCACCACGGTGAGAGGAAGCGTGTCGATCAGCGCGCCACCGACGAGTGCCCCCGAGATCGCGCCCGCTTGGAGCGCCGCCACGAGCAGGCCCGCGGCCCGCGCGGTCAGCGAGGCTCGCCCCGGCATCGACCGCGAGCGCGACCAGATCAGGGCGATCTGCAGCGGAAGCCACACGACGTAGAAACCCTGCAGCGCCCAGGCCGCGAGGAAGATCGCGAACGAGTCGGTGAAGGGTAGGACGAGGGATGCCGCGGCCGTCACGGCGGTCGACACCAGAAGCATCCGCTTGTGTCCGACCATGTCGCCGAGCTTTGCCATCGCCGGCACGACCAGCGCCGAGAGCATGAGCTGCGACCCCTCGAGCCAGTTGACGTCGGCGTCGTTGATGTCGAGGTTGCGTGCGATGTCGGTGAGCATCGGGGTGTAGTACCCCTGCAGGATGCCGCTCGTGAACTCCACGAACGCGAGAAATCCGACCACGCTGGCGAGGGCGCCCAGGGCTCCGGCACGAGGGTTCATCGGTGCTCTCTCTGTTCGGGTGCGATCACTGTAGCCGCTGCAGAAGCGTGCGGTGGAACAGTTCACCGCGCTCCAGCTCGGCGATCTCGACCCGCTCATCGACGCCATGGATCGATGCGCGTTGAGTGGATGACATCGCCAGCGGCGCGAAGCGGTAGACGGCGGGGGCGAAGCGATGGAAGTGGCGCGAGTCGGTGGCGGCCATCATCACGTAGGGCACGGTGCGAGCCGCGGGGTGCGAAGCGGCGACCGCCTCGGTGATGAGGGCGAACTGCGCATTGTCGGTGGGGGACTCGGGCGAGGGTTCGCTGCCCTCGACGACTTCGACCGTGACGAGCGGGTCGTGGATGCGGCGGCGAACGCGGCGCACGGTCGCGGCGACGGTGGAGCCGAGCGCGATGCGCAGGTTGAGGGTGACGGATGCCTGTGAGGGCAGCACGTTCGCGGCGGTTCCGCCCTCTTGCATCGTCGCGGCGACGGTTGTGCGGACAAGCGCCGCCGGCTCGCCGCCGAGCGCGGCGAAGACCTGCGCCGTGAGGGGTTTCGCCGTGGCGAGAACCCGCAGCAGGGTCCGCGCGGGTTGGGGTGTGCCGTCGGCGAAGAGTCCCAGCATCCGGGCGATTGCGCGTGGGGTGCGGGCCGGGAACGTGCGGGGTGTGAGCCGGTCGACGGCGCGGGCGACCCGGCCGACGGCTGTCAGGGTTGGGGGAGCGGATGCATGGCCCCCGTCGCCGCGTGCCGTCAGGCGGAGGGTTGCGATGCCTTTCTCGCCGACGCCGACCATCGCGGCCGTGCCCGCGACGAAGGGCAGGGGTGCGTCGACGACGGCGCCGCCCTCGTCGAGGACCAGCCATGGCACGATGCCGCGATCGCGAAGGGCTTTTGCGATCGTTTTTGCCGCATCGCCGAAGGTCTCTTCGTTGCCGCCGAGCGAGAGGTAGACGTCGCGGGCCGGGGTGAACCCCGTCGCGAGCAGGTTCTCGACGGCTTCGAGGGTGACGATCAGCGGCCCTTTGTCGTCGAGCGTGCCGCGGCCGTAGACCGAGCCATCCGATATTCGCCCTTCGAACGGTGGGTAGGTCCAGGCGTCGGTGGGGTCGACGGGGACGACGTCGTAGTGCGCCATGAGCACGACGGGGTGCTTCGGGTCGCTCGTAGGTATGCCGGGCCAGCGGAAGAGCAGGCCGAAGTCGGTGATGCGCTCGAGCTCGAGGTGGTCGTGGATGAGGGGGTAGAGCTCGGCGAGCAGGACGACGAATTCTTCGAAGGCTTGGGGACCGTGCTGGTCGAGCTCCGCGCTGACGGTCTCGAGCTGGATCATGCGGCTGAGGCGTTCGGCGATGCCGGGCCGGGCGGTGACGGGCTCGGACGTGTCGCTCATGCTTGACACCCTAGCCACGGGTCGGGGAATTGGTGGGGCTCAGCCGCGGGCCGTCCGCACGACGGATGCCCGACACGCCGTGCCGGGGTGCGTGGGACGGCGTGTCACGGTTCTGGTCGTGCGGATCGTACGGCCGCGTGGAGACGGTTCGCGGGTGGATGGATCGGGTGAGCGGGTCAGCGCGCGGCGAACCGTGCCTCGACGCCGGCGGTGACCGTGATGTCCTGGGGTTGGAAGTCGAGTCCGGGCGACGCATCCGTTGCCATGGCGCGCATCATGCGGGGGCCGGGGTCGGCCTCGGGGCGTCCGAGCAGGCCGATGTCGGCGATTTCGAGCGGGGTGACGGAGGCGTGGCCGATGGCGTTGGCGTAGGCGCCGGCGCGAGAGACAGCGGTCTGAACGGCGTGGGCGGCGACCTCGGCCTCGACGGCGCGGCGGGTTGCGGATGTCAGTTGCCACGTGACTCCGCCGACCTGGACGCCCTCACGTTCGGCGACGGCGGATACCCACCACGACAGGGCGGCGAAGTCGGTGAAGGTGGCGACGACCTCGACGCTCGCGTGGTGGATGAGGGGGAGTTGCTTTCCCTCGTTGTTCCAGGGGCGTTCGGCCCAGACGCTCGCGCGCTGGCTCGACCATTCACTCACCTCGCCGGATGCTTGGCGTGCGGCGAGCTCTTCACGTAGCGGTGCGGCGATCGCGGCGATGCGTTCGACGACGGGGCCGCGCTCGGGTCCGTCGCAGCGGACGCTGAGGTGGACGACCCCCTCTTCGGGGGCGATTCGGGTTTCGTGTTCGCCGCGGACGGTGATGATGACGTCGCTCATGCCTGCGACTCTAGGCGTTCGCGCTGGGTGGATGGCGTGCGGATGTGTGCGGATCGCGCGTCGGCGGAGGGCGCGCCTTCAGCATGCGATCGAGCTGTCACAGAACGTTCGATCTGGGACTCGGATGCAGCAGTTCGTGACAGTTCGGCGGGTTTGGCTCGGTCGTTGAGCGAGGAGCGCAGCGACGAGTCGAAACGTGTGTGCGGGCGCGGGGTTGTCGTTTCGTATCACGGAGACCCGCACTGAGCGAGCGAGGCGAGTCGAAGTGTCGCTCAACGACCGGGGCGTCCCGTGCGCCAGGCATGGTGGTGCCTAGAAGGGTGGCGGGGGGCCTGTGGGGGTGAAGCGGACGCGGGAGGGTGGGTGGTCGATGTAGATCTGGCCGGTGGGGCTGGTCCATTCGAGGACCCCGCCGCCGAGGTTTCGGACCTGCCAGGGGGTGGCGTGTTTGAGGGTGTGGTGGCGGCGGCAGAGGTGGTGGAGGTTGTGGGCGCAGGTGGTTCCGCCGTGGGCCCAATCCTTGCCGTGGTCGATGTCGCAGCGGTGGACGGGTTGGCGGCATCCGGGGAATCGGCAGTGTTCGTCGCGGGCGCGGAGGAAGCGTTTGAGGTCGGCGTTGGGGGTGTAGCGGTCGACGGCGAGGATGCCGCCCGTGATGGGGTCGCTGAGGACTCGGTCCCAGCCCGAGGTCATGCCGGCGAGGTGGCGGGCGGTGTCGATGTCGATGGGGGCGCGGCCGACGAGTTCGGCCGGGTCGTCGCTCAGCCCGGCGAGGGAGAGGGCGGGGACGGTGACGTGCACGATCGCGCGGATGGCGCCGAGTCCGCCGAACCCGAGCGAGGGGTCGGCCGCGGTGGTGGGGTCGTCTTGTGGGGCGCTGGTGAGCAGCATGTCGGCGACGATGTCGGCGCGGAGCTGGTCGATCGTGCGCGGGTCAGGGACTGACTGCGGCTCGTCCGCGGTCTCGTTTGCAGCCACGGCGGCGGGCCCGAAGGACGCACCGGGCTGGGCGGCGGCGTTGCGGACGGCTCGGGCTTGTTGCGTCAGCCTGTCGTAGATGCCGTGGACGAGGGTGGCGGGGCCGACGTAGGTGAGTTCGCCCATTCCGTCCGCGCGGTCGGTGACGGTGACGGCGCGGTCGGCGCGGGCATCGCGGTGTCGTTCGGTGACGGTGCGGGGCTGGAACCGCTCCGCGAGAGCCTCGACCGCGGGGCGCAAGCGAGACGGCGAGAGGTTCTCGGCGCGAGCGACCGCTTCGGTAGCGAAAGTGATGCGGGCTTCGGCGTCCTGGATCGGGGTTCCGGCGTCGACGATGACGCGGGCGTGGCCGACGAAGATCCGCCCGGCTTCGAGGGCTTCGAGTACCGGCGTGAAATCCTCGGCGAGCACGACGGCGTCGTTGATCTGCCGTTGCACCGTGCGGTCGGATGCGCGGACCGCAAGCGCGAGCTCGGCCGCGATGGAGCGGAGGTGCATCTCCCGCTCCCGCGAATCTGAACGCAACACCGCCGAACGAGATGCCGCAAGCTCACCCGCCCCCGCGAGCAGTCGAACCTCCGCCGCGTGCACCTGTGCGGCCTGCTTGCGCAACGCCACGATTCCCTCGACTAGACCGAGGACGGGGGCGTCGTCGAGCGCCTCCCCAACCACGGTCTGATTCGAACTCATGTTCGATACTCTACGGACGGTCTCCGACATCCAAAGCCCGAAAAACCCCGCCATTTCGGCCCAAAACGGGACTTCAGGATGAGAATTCTCTCACGTTCTCCCGGCCGGAGAAGAGGCCAAGAAATATCCCCGCACCAGGGTCGAGACCGCCGCTACGGCGTGAAACCGGGAGGGGCAGTGATCGAACCGAGCTCCGATTTGGTGCTCGCGTACCGTACCTGTCCGTCCACGAAGAGGTAGGTCGTGCCGTAGCCCTCAGCGTCAACGATCGGCATCATCTGGGCATCGTCGGCGGTGATGTAGATACCTTCCGCGGCGTCCTCGCGGCGCCAGCCGCCTTCGAGGATCAGGTCTGAGATCGTCGCCTCGGCGTCGGCGACCGGCGCCCATCCGAGCCACGTGAAGTTGTCGGTCGCGACGCTGTGGTCTTCCATCCACTGACACAGGATGCCGTCGGTGACCGGCTCGCCGGCGATCAGCCAGGTCTGGTCTCGAACTTGACCGGTCCAGCCGGCCGCTTGGTATCGCGCCAGCGCGTCGGGCGACATCGTGTTGTCACAGGTCAGCTCGATCGACGGCGCGGCGGGCGCGGCGTCGGATCCGGCTGAGGTGGACGGCGAGGCGGATCCGGCACCAGGCTCGGTGCTCGAGTCAGACGCGCTCGGGTTCGCCCCAGACACACTCGGGTCCGACGATCCGGCGGCGGTACAGCCCGCCAGCAAGACGGCGGCGGCAATACCCGCGCCGACCAAGAAAGTCCGGACGGTACGTCGATACATGGCTCATCCCCATTCGCCTGGGCGCGTCAGCGCCTGGTCCCCCCGCGCCGCGGGCTCCCCGGCCCCCAGCGCGTCGCTTCCGACAATAGGACAGCCGCCCCACACCTCGCACGCACGCCCGCAACACGAGACGAAAAAGAAATCTCGACCACCTGCATCCGCGAACCGGTCCCAAACGGAACAACTCTTCAGACGGCGCGAAGAGCTCGCGCCCCGTGAAGGAGGACAACGTGCGCAAGACAATTGCTGCCGGCATTGCTGTCGGTGTCGTCGCCGCCGTGGGATTCATCACCCCCGCGAGCGCGATCTCGTCAACCACCGCCGACCTTTCGGTGCTGCATGCCGTACCCGACACTCCCGTCGACGTCTACGTCAACGGTGACCTGACGCTCGACGACTTCCAGCCCGGTGACCTCGCCGGCCCGCTCGATCTGCCCGCCGGTGACTACGAAGTCGCCATCACGGCACCGGATGCTGCGGATGCCAGCGCCCCCGTCATCGGTCCCATCACCCTGACCCTTGCCGCGAACACCAGCTACACCGCCGTGGCGCACCTGGACGAGGCCGGCGCACCTACGGCGACCCTGTTCACCAACGACATCAGCACCACCGCCGCGGGCGAGGGTCGTCTGACGGTTCGTCACGTCGCCGCGGCCCCGGCCGTCGACATCCTCGCCGGCGGCACGCCCGTCGTCGAAGACCTCACGAACCCGAACGAGGCGACGCTGAACCTGGCCGCCGGTGTGGTCCCCGCCTCTGTGGCGCTGGCCGGCACGACCGACCCCGTGATCGGACCCGCAGACGTCGACGTTCAGGAAGGCGTTCTGACGATCGTCTACGCCTGGGGCAGCGCGGCCGATGAGAACCTCGCCCTCGCGGTGCAGACCATCACCGGCCTGCACTCTTCGCCCGACAGCGTCAACTCGGGCTCGGCCGGACTTGTCGCAGAGAACGGCCCCGCGCCGATCGTCTGGGGCATCGGCATCATCCTGGCCCTCGGCGCGGCGGTCGCGGCCGCCCTGGGCTTCCGGTCAGTCCGCTCGCGCGGCTGACATCCGATAGGGCGAGCAACAGGAGAGCATCACGATGAACCGAGTCCCCCCGCTCATCGTCGCGGTGTTGTTGCTCGCCCTGACGGGATGTTCGCTCGCCCCCGCCCAACTCCCGGACGCGGGGGCGAGCGACGCCCCAACCCCCACTCCCACCCCGGCTCCCACCGCCGTGGTCGACGTACCCCGCACGTCGAGTGCGGTGCCGCCGGTCGTCGATCCCGTGGCGCCGGTGCGGGTGCAGGTGCCGTCGGCATCGATCGACATGTCGATCAGGCCCGTCGGAATCGAGGACGGCGGCTTCATGGAGCTGCCGCCCGAGCCGACCGTTGCCGGCTGGTACCGCTTCGGCGCCTACCCCGCCGAGGGCGCCGGCAACACCGTTCTCGCGGCTCATGTCGACTCGCGCGTCTATGGAATCGGTCCGCTGTCCAACCTCCGAAACCTCGCGGCAGGCACCGAAGTGCAGGTCGAAAGCGAAGACGGCGGGATGACGCGTTACGCCGTCGAAAGCGTCACCTACTATCCGCGGTCGCAGCTGCCGACCGAGCAGCTCTTCGTTCGCGACGGTGCCCCCGCCCTCGTGCTGATCACGTGCGGCGGCAGTTTTGATGCGGCCACGCGCTCGTACAGCGATAACGTGGTCGCCATCGCCCGGCCGATCGCATGACCGGGCGAACGACCCGCGGCGCCGCGCGTCACATCCGAAAGGTCAACGGCATGGATGCCGATCCTGAACAGTCACTCGACGCGAGATTTCGCGCGGGAGATGAGCGCTCGCTCGAAGAGGTGTACCGGCGCTGGTCGCCGGTCGTTTACACACTCGCTCTCCGCTCGCTCGCGGACACCTCGGATGCCGAGGACGTCACCCAAAAGACCTTCGTCGCCGCCTGGACCGGACGCGAATCCTACGATCCCGCAAAGGCCGCCCTGGCAACGTGGATCATCACGATCGCAAAGCGCCGCATCGCCGACACGCACGAGGCTCGCGCCCGGGTCAGGCGCTTGCAGGAGCAGCTGGAACGGGTGACACATCCGGATCACCTGGTGGCCGCGCCATCCGTCGACCTGGCCGAAACTCTGCTCGTGGCGCAGGAGATCGAACGACTGGAACCGGATGCTCGGGCCGTCGTGCGACTCGCCTTCTTCGACGACCTCACCCACCAACAGATCTCAGCCAGACTCGATATGCCTGTAGGTACCGTGAAGAGCCACATCCGCCGAAGTCTGACCCGAATGCGCACCAGATTGGAGGCCGTCGATGTCGCACCGTGACCCGAACAATGAGTCGCACCTCGACCCTCACCTTGACCCCGAACAGCTCGCGCTGTTGGCGATGGGCGAACCGGTGGCTTCGGATGCGGATGAGGACCACATCGCGGCGTGTCCGGACTGCCAGCACGAACTCGGCGAGCTGCGCCACGCAGCCCTTGTCGGGCGATCGGCGATCGACGCCGGCGAGATGCTGACCCCGCCCGAGCGGGTGTGGGACGCGATCCGCGACGAGGTCGGTCTGTCGGCGCCGGATGCTGAGCCGGGCTTAGCCGCCCCTCGCACCGGACCGGCGCACGCCGCACCCCGACGGCGTCGTGGCGGACTGGCCACGGCCTGGGTGCTGGCGGCGTCGCTGGTCGTTGTCGCCGGTGTGGCTGTCGGCGGCTGGGCGATCGGGCAGCGCACGGCCGTGGTCGAGGTGGCCGCGGCATCCCTCGACGCATTCCCCGACCACCCGGGAGCCGTGGGTGCCGCCGTGCTGGAAGAGACGCCCGACGGCACGCGGATGGTGCGGGTCGAGCTCGAGGCAGATCGGGCGCCGGATTCGTACCGCGAGGTCTGGCTGATCACGAAAGATGCGTCGGCGCTGGTGAGTCTCGGAGTGCTCGATGGCACCGAGGGCACCTTCACGGTGCCGGCCGAGATCGATGTGTCGCAATATGTGCTGGTCGATGTGTCGAACGAGCCCGACGACGGCCAGCCCGGCCACTCCGGTGATTCGATCGTGCGCGGGGAGCTCGGTTTCCTCTAGACCGGGGACGGCCCGGAGGCTGTAAACTAGGGGAGTCCGGTTTTGGTGTGAGCCGAATCGGATGTGGTAATTAAACAGCGTGCGACAACGGCCCCTTCGCAAGAAGGACCATGGGGATGATCGGTTTCGACATCGCCTGCGAACCTGCGAGAAGCGGGCCGAGGATGCAGGGTTATCTCGTTAACGATCTCTGCAAAACCATAAGTGCCGAAACCAAGCGCACTGACTTCGCCCTCGCTGCCTAAGCGAGCCCGATAGTCCGTCAGACCGTGTGTGATCCCGACACGGACCCTGGCGTCATTTAGGGATCTTGCTGTGTGACGGCGCCTGAACGTCACGCGGGACTTTTCTCAGGCTGGGCTCGTCTACCTAGATGCTTGTGGCAAAGGTAGGAGCCGAGCAGAACGTCAGCACAAGCTACGCCCGTAGAAGGCGCAGAATCACAGTGATGGACGGGGGTTCGATTCCCCCCATCTCCACATTGGTCGTTGTCGCACGTTGGGGGGCCCGGCCTCCGCGCGCTTTATGCTCGCGGGGGCCGGGCCCCTTTTTTGTTTGGTCCGGCTCCGCTGTCACAGATCGACCTTCGCGAGCCAATACAGCGTCGATTTGAGACAGCCGAAGCACCCGACCGTCCTCATTGGAGGCCCGCCATGCCCGACCCGCGCCGCAAGCTCATCTCGACCGGCACCCTTTCGCTCGCGCCGGCCGACGCACCCGAGAAGTGGGCGGTCCGTGCGTCGGAGGATGCGCCCGCCGTTGAGGCGCGCTGGGGCGACTGGGTCCGTCTGGCCAAGCGAATTCTCGACGCTGACGCCCTGTCGCGCGAGCTCGAGGGGCGCGGCGACGCCTGGGATCTGGGTCACGCCGCGGGAGCAGCGGATGCCTCGGGCAGCGATACCCCGAATCCTTTCCGCTGACCAAGCCGGTATCGTCCCGCCTATGCGCATCGTGGTGTCGGGAACCCATGCGAGCGGCAAGAGCACCCTCATTTCAGACTTTGTGCTGAGACATCCGGAGTATGTCGTTCTGCCCGATCCGTTCGAGGGACTCGATGAAGCGGATGACGCGCCGAGCGCGAGTATTTTTGCGGCACAACTGCGCATCGTGGCCCAGCGACTTCATGAATTCGTGCCGGGCGAGAAGGTCATCGCGGAGCGTGGACCGATCGACTTTCTCGCCTACCTTCTGGCGACTGCCGAGCTGTCGGGTGTTCCCCTCAACGATGAGTTGCTCGACCGAGCGGTGCAGATGACGTCTGTGGCCCTGGCAAACGTTGATCTGCTGGTGCTGCTCCCGCTCACGGCGCGCGATGAAATCCACGTGGGCAGTGACGAGCACCTCGCGTTGCGGTCTGGGATGGATGAGGTGCTTCGGGAACTTGTCGACGATCCGGATGTCGTGGGTGAGCCGCCCGTGCTCACGGTCGAGATCGCGGGGGATCCCCATGCTCGGCTTGCGGCGCTGGAGGCGCTGGTGCTGCGGGGGTGAGCCGTGCGGGCTCGGGCTGGTCGGGTCTACATGATCAAAGGCTGCGGATACGCCTGAGTGGTTGACGAGCGCCGCGGCGGGGCCCGGGCGTTTCGTCTCGGCGCTGCGCGCCTCGCTCAACGGGCGGCGGCATCAGGCGGCATATAAGTCGCGGGCATAGCGTTGGCGTTCACGGATCCGGGTGCAGAGCCCCCGGCATCCGGGTCGCATATCCCGCGGCAGCACATCAGCAACACAAGGAGCACCACCATGCGCGCACTCATCCACTCGACCTTCGGCGAAGCCAGCGATGTCCTCGAGGTCGTTGAACGGTTGATTCCCGAGCCCAGCGCGGGTGAGGTGCGGGTGCGCACGGTGCTGTCGCCCATCCACAACCACGACCTGTGGACGATTCGCGGCACCTATGGCTTCAAGCCCGACCTGCCCGCTCTGGCGGGAACCGAGGCGCTCGGCGTCGTCGACTCGGTCGGCGAGGGCGTCGATCAACTGCAGATCGGGCAGCGTGTCGCCACGGGCGGCACCTTCGGTGTGTGGAGCGAGTACTTCGTGGCCAAGGCGTCCGGACTCGTTCCCGTGCCCGACTCGGTGAGCGACGAGACGGCCGCGCAGATGATCTCGATGCCGTTCAGCGCGCTCAGCCTGCTCGAATACCTCGATGTGCAGCCGGGCGAATGGATCGTGCAGAACACCGCCAACGGTTCGGTCGGCAAGCTCGTCGTGCAGTTTGCGGCGGCGCGTGGCGTGAACGTTCTCGGCCTGGTGCGGCGCGATGCGGGCGTCGACGAACTCGGTGCTCTCGGCATCCGGAACATCGTTTCGACCGAGAGCGCGGACTGGCGCGAACGTGTCGCAGAGATCCTGGGCGACGCGGCCCCGCGCGCGGCGGTCGACTCGGTCGGGGGATCGGCGGCCGGCGATCTGCTGTCACTGCTCGGCGAGGGCGGCACGCTCGTGTCGTTCGGAGCGATGGGGTCGGACAAGCTCGAGCTGTCGTCGGGCGACCTCATCTTCAAGCAGGCGACCGTCAAGGGATTCTGGGGCAGCAAGGTGAGCCAGTGGATGGATGCATCGAAGCGTGGCGCGCTCTTCGGCGAGCTCGTTGAGCGCATCGGATCCGGTGAGGTCACCTTGCCCGTGGGTGAGGTGTTCGAATTCACGGATGCTCGGGCCGCTGCGGCCGCGAGCGACCAGCCCGGGCGCGCGGGCAAGATCCTGCTGCGCTTCTGACGCGACGGCTGGTCCCTTCGACAGGCTCAGGGACCGGGGGAGCGGCTCGGCTGCCGTGGGGTGATATCCGAACGAGCGGGAAAGTACCTATACGCATAGGTTGGATATCACGGCGTGCACGCGGCAGGCCTGAATAAGGAGACCCACCTACATGGATCCGTTCCTGCTCATCGCGATCGCCGTCGGCGGCGGAATCGTCTTCGTCGTCCTGATCATCATGTTGATCCTGTTCCGGCACTGGTACCAGGTGCCGCGTGCCGACGAGGCCATCGTCATCGTCGGTAAGAAGGCCCGCGACAGCACCGAGGGCGAAGCCAACAAGATGACCGTGATCAGCGGTCGCGGCGCCCTCGTCAACAAGCTCACGCAGCGCTCCGACAGGGTCTCGTTGCGCTCGCGGCAAATCAAGTTCGAGCCGACCGCGCAGACGATCAACGGTGTCACGATCGACCTCACCGGCGTCGCGCTCGTCAAGATCGGCTCGACTCCCGACCAGGTGCGCCGCGCGGCCGAACGTTTCGCTTCGCAAGACGAGGCCATCGTCATCTTCACCACGGAGCAGCTCGAGGGTGCCCTGCGCGGTGTCGTCGCGAAGCTCACGGTCGAGCAGGTCATGCAGGACCGCCAGAAGCTCAGCGACGAGATCGCCGAGGGCATCTCGGGCGACCTGCTCGCGCAGGGCCTGGTGCTCGACTCGTTCGCGATTCAGGGCATCACCGACAAGAACAACTACATCTCGGCGCTCGGTGCGGTCGAGGTGCAGCGCGTGCGCCGTCAGGCGGACGTCGCCGAGATCGACGCCCAGCGCGAGGTCAAGAAGCGTCAGCTAGCCGCAGACGAGGCGAACCTGATCGAGCAGACCGCGCTCGACAAGAACAAGGCTGCCGCTCTCTCGGAGGTCGGTCGCGCCAACGCGCTCGCCGAGCAATCCGAGAACCTGGCGCGTGCCGAGGCCGAGCAGGGCGTCCTCTTGCAGGAGGCCAACAACACACAGGCTCGCCTCGACGCCGAGGTCAAGAAGGTCGCCGATGCCGACAAGTACAAGCAGCAGACGGATGCCGAAGCCCAGGCTTACCAGCAGCAGACCGCCGCTGACGCCGAGGCCTACAAGCGCCAGAAGAACGCCGAGGCCGAGCGCAAGGTCGCCCAGGAACGCGCGGATGCCGAGGCATACGCCGTGAACGCGCAGGCCCAGGCCCGCGAGGCAGCAGCATCCGCCGAAGCCGCCGCGGTTCGCGTGCAGGCCGAAGCCGACGCGCTCGCCGTGCGCGTTCAGGCCGAAGCCGAGTCCGAGTCGATTCGCCTGCGCGGTACCGCGACGGCCGAGGCCATCGCTGCGGAGGCCGAAGCGCTCCGTGAGAACCAAGACGCGATCCTCGCAAAGGAGATCATCGGGCAGCTGCCGCAACTCATGGCCGAGTTCGCCAAGGGTTACCAGAAGGTCGGCAACATCACGCTGATCGGTGGCGACACCGCCGGGACCCACATGGCGCGCGAGCAGTCGACGAGTCTGTCGGCGACCTTCGAGAGCGTGAAGGCCGCGACCGGTCTCGACCTGAGCGCGATCATTCAGGGACAGGCGCTCGGGCGAGGCATCGCGGAGGGCTCGGCGGCCGCGGCAGCCGCTCCCGCGACCGTCACCTCGGGATCCGACTCCGCCGGGGCCTGATCGCCGGGCGGACGGATCCCTTCCGGTGGACGACATCGAGCTGGCGCGGATTGGCGCAGGATCCGTCACGCTCCACGATGCCCGGCGCAAGGCGAGATGGACCGTCGATCTCGAGCCGTTCGAGATCGGCGTGTTCGCCGTGACCGAAGAGCAGATGGCGGAAATTCTGGGCGAGACATCCGTCCACCCGCGGCGGCCGGCGGTCGAGGTGAGCTGGCTGCGGGCCATCCGCTTCTGCAATGCAGCATCGGAGTGGGAGGGTCTCGATCCGGCGTACTCGTTCGAGGGACAGGATGTCTCGTGGCATGTTGATGCGGACGGCTACCGCCTGCCGACCGAGGCCGAGTGGGAGTTCGCGTGCCGCGCCGGCTCGACCGGCGCGCACTACGGGCCGCTCGCCGAGGTCGCCTGGACGAGCGGTGACGGAACGACGACACCGCAGAACGTCGGCGGCAAGCTGCCCAACCTGAACGGCCTGTTCGACACCCTCGGCAACGTCTGGGAGTGGTGCTGGGACCTGCTCGATCCCGGTCGTTATGGGGACTACCGTGTGTTCCGCGGCGGCGGTTACGCAGACGATGCATGGAGCGTGCGGGCCTCAACGCGACGGGGTGGGCCGCCGCGGGCGACGCACGAGGACGTGGGATTTCGCCTCGCTCGGGGCGGTTTCGACTCTGTCGATTCCGCGCAGGGGTGGTCGGCCGCCGTCGACCACGAGCGTGCGGATCTGGATGGGCCGCTGCCGTCAGGCTGGACACCGCTCGGCCGGTGAGCGGGCGGGCGTGTGCCGCACCTTATGAGTGTGGGCGGCCCGCGGCGTGCATCCGAAAGGAACAGTGGGGCCTGTGTGCCCTGATGTGGCCGAAAAGAGCCTCGGTGAGCGGGTCGTTCCTCTCAGATGTTCGGCCTGCCCGGCCAACGAACCTCGGAACGACTCACGTAGCGTGGAGAGATGAGCGGATATCGACGGCCGGACATCCCGGCGCGGACCTTCGTCGATGGCGCGGGAAGCGTGATCGCCTACGGATCGCGTTGGGGCGGCGGATCCCCGCCCGACGACACGTACTCGGTCATCAGCAATCCGGAGCGGTTCGCTCCTTTGCACGTTGTCACCGATGCCCTCATCGAGTGGCTCGCGGCCACCTATGACGTGACGGTTGAGGACGACCTCGCGCTCGCTGCCGAGCTGATGCATCCGCAGCCCGACGTCGTGCGCGCCGTGCGGGTGGCGCCTCGGGATGACGCATCCGCCGCCCTGGTCTTCGCCTTCACGGCCTTCCCCGGGGTGATCGTGCACGCCGGGCTGCTTCATGACTTCAGATTTCCGTCGTGTGGCTGCGATGCCTGCGACGAGATCTGGGCTCCATGCGCGGACGAATTGGAGGGGACCGTCGAGAGAGTCGTGGCGGGCGACTACAGCGAACGGATCCGGCGAGACACGGAGTTGGGGCTGCAGTATTCGCTGAGCGGGTCCGGTCCGGGAGGACGATCAGGCAGCACACGCTTTGAGGGCGAGCCCCTCGAGCGCATCGCCGCGGCGGAGAAGGTTTTGGCTCAGGCCTCCCGCTGGGCGCCGTGGCCGACGCGGCCCGTGTAGCCCCGTTGCGGGTCCGGCTCGCGTGGCTAAGTTCACCTAGCGTGGAGGGATGGAGGGAACTCGTGAACAGCAACGAGGTCGGCTCGGTTGTGCTCGTAGTGATCGGCGTGGTCATGGTCTCGGCCGGCGTGCTGATGATCTGGCTCGGGCGCAAGAGCCGCAACGGGACGCTGAACCGTAACCACATCGCCGGAGTGCGGACCGGCCTCACACTCTCGTCGGATGTCGCGTGGTACCCGGCTCAACGCGCAGCGGCCCGCAACACCGGGATTGCTGGGTGGGGCTCGATCGTCACCGGCGCAACCACCGTCGCGTTGAGCTTGTTCAGCCTGCCATTCAGCACCCGGATGCTGCTCGCTCTATGCCTCACGCTTGGCGGTGCAGCGTGGCTTCTCGGCTGGGCCATCGCGGGTGCGTTCGCGGCCCGACGCGCCGCTCGTGACGCGGTGGACACGCCCTGACTCGGACTCGCACAGCCGCCCCCATGGCGGGCGCGTAACCCGGGCTCGATCTGGCCGTGCGTAAATCTGAAAGGAATATCGGATATGGATGGCGCCGGATCTCCCGTGTGGGGCCTATTTTCGGTGGACGTTCCTTTCAGGTTTGCGCTGGCCGGGGCTGATCAGGGCAGATGTGGGCGTCTGGGGCTCCCGGGCGCACATCCGAGAGGATCGCTGGGGCTGCCGGGCGAACATCCGAGAGGAACGCCGGGGCTGCTGCCGCGCGTGAGGGGCCCAAGCCGGGCCGTCCAGGCAGGTCGCACCTCTCGCATGTTCGCCCTACGCGGGTATCGGCCCTTGAGTGGCAAGTTTGACCCTCACGTACGGCAGGAACTCGCGCGGGATCACCGCGGTCGCGACGAGGTCTGGTCCGAGACGCACCCCCACCGCATAGACGAATGGATCGGTATCGATTTCGTATGCGGGGGTGGCGCGTCCGTCGACGACGACGGATGCGCCGCGGTTGACCGACGCCTCGGTGGCCCGCCAGGAACCCTCGTGGGCGGGCCGACCCGCCTCCAGCCCCAGCTCTTCACGGAACCGGTTCATCAGGATGTGGTTCGTGTGATGTACCAGCTGGGCCTCGAGCGTCGTGTATTCGCTGTGGTCGCGGTACCAGGATGTCCGAACCGCCTCCCAGAGCAGCGGGTATCGCATCCGTTCGACCATCTCGAGCAGCCAGGCCGGCCGTGGCCACGGAGGATCAACGTCGAGTGAGGCCCGCGTCTGTTCATCGAGCTCGGCGAGGTTGACCGAGTCGTCGCGGTCGTCGGGGTTGCGCCAGAGCGTATAGCTGATGCTCACGGCATCGTGTGAATGGCCGCGGCTGCCGTCCGCCGCTTCTAGGCCGTATCCGTCCCAGTCCTCAAGAGCCGGCTGCACCACCAAGCCGATGACGGCGAAGGGAAGCTCGCGCACTCGAGCGGCATGTTCGCGGCGCGGGTCGGGGGCATCTTCGGGCAGGTGTCCAGTGATAGGCACCCTTCGAGACTCCGGGACCAGGCGCAGGCGCGCAAGGCCCAGCGCCAAGATCAGGCGGGCAGCTCGATGACGAGCAGCCCCTCCTTCGTGTCGGCGACGGCGACCCATCCGTCGCCGAAGAGGAATGTCATCCCGTAGCCGTCATCGTCGGTCGCGACGGTCGTATCGGGATTCTCGGTGATGTACACGCCCTCGGCCGATTCTTCGGCCACCCAACCGCCCTCGGTCAGTTCCGCCTGGGCCTCTTCGGCATCCGCCGGGTCGATACCGGACCAACCGTAGATCTGCACGCTGGCTGTGACGGCGCCGGCGGCGCCCCAGATACACCACAGTCCGTCGGCGATTTCGCGCGACCCGATGCGGAAGACATCCTCCTGTGGCTCCCAACCCGCCTCGACGAACGCGGCGACGACGTCGGGCGCGATGAGCGTTTCGCAGGTGAGGTCTTCGGGCCGCGCGACGGGCTCGATTGCGGTGGGCGTCGGCGTGGGGGTGGCGCTCGGGGCGGCACTGGGCGGCGGTGCGGATGGCGCAGCATCCGGTGTGGGAGCGCATCCGGACAGCACCAGTGCGGCCACGAGCGCCGCGGCGCCGAGGGCCGTGCGGGAACGGTGGAACGCGCGGGAACGAGTCATGGCGTCCAGATCAGGCACCCGGGGTGGGGGAGTGGACGAAATCGAGGAAGTCTTGGTGCAGGATGCCGTTGGTCGCCATCACGGAACGTGCTGAGAGTGTCTGCTCGCCCTCGAAAGACGTGACGCGCCCGCCGGCTTCGGTAACGATCGGCACGACGGCGGCGATGTCGTATTCCTGCACGCCAAACTCGGCGACGAACTCGAGGCGCCCCTCGGCCAGCAGCATGTAAGGCCAGACATCGCCGTACCCGCGGTCGCGCTTGACGCGACGGGTCAGCGCGATGAGCGCGTCGAGGTGCCCGGTCTCGTCCCATTGCGCGATGCTCTGGAAGCTCACGCTGGCCTCGTCGAGCGTTTCTATCGCCGATACGCGCAGTGCTCGCTCGCCCTCTTCGGGGGTGTTGGTCCAGGCTCCGAGACCCTCGGCGCCCCACCAGCGTCGGCCGATCGCGGGGATTCCGACCACGCCGACAACGGGAAGCCCATCGACCGCGAGAGCGATCAGGTTGCCCCACATCGGGATGCCGCGCACGTAGTTCGCGGTTCCGTCGATCGGGTCGATGATCCACTGGCGGCGGCTGTCGCCCGTCGTGCCGAACTCTTCGCCGAGGATTCCGTCACCTGGCCGCTCGTTGGCAAGGATGTCTCGGATCGCGCGTTCGGCGGCCAGATCCGCCTCGGACACGGGCGACGCATCGGGCTTCGTCTGCACGTCGAGGTCGACGGCGTCGAATCGTGCCATCGATGCCGAAGCCGCGGCATCCGCGAGTCGGAGGGCGAGGGAAAGGTCGTCGGCACGCGAGTAATCGGTGTGCGCGACGCCGGGGACGGGCGACGTGGGGGAAGTCACGGGCCCAGGATACCGGCGCTTGCCTGGACGATTCGCGAGTGACGTAACCGTGATGGTAATGTTGACCCTCGGTTCGCCCGGCTCCACCTGGGCGGACCTCTGCACCTCTAGCTCAATCGGCAGAGCAACTGACTCTTAATCAGTGGGTTCTCGGTTCAAGTCCGAGGGGGTGCACTGGGAAGCCTCTGAGATCTCGCCATCTCGGAGGCTTTTCTCATGCCCGGGCTCACCCGGCGGTGCTCGCTTACGGCCGGTCAGCGGGTATTTCATATCGGGGTCGGCGCGTCTTGCGTGTCATTCGGTCCGAGCCGATCGGGCCACGCGAGCTTTCCACTCCGTGACACGACTCGACCGACACACCGCTTGTGAAGGTATGAATCAGATAGCCGCGACGGCGCGGACGGAAAAGGGGAACCCATGAAGATCGCGCGATGGGATCACGCAGGCGCGATCGGCGAGGGGTTCGTCATCGACGACGCGGTCGTCGCGTTCCCGGAGGCGCACACGGTCGAGAGCGTTCTGAGTGAGGGCCTCGACCACGCGCATGAACTGTTCGCCCGTGCTCATCATGTTGGCGTGCCGCTTGCAGAGGTAACTCTGCAAGCGCCGTTGGTCCCGTCATCCGTCCGCGATTTCGCGACGTACGAGGAACACCTCGAAGGCATGACGGCGGATGCTGCGGGCCAGGGCCATGTGTCCGATGCCTGGTACGAGGCCCCGCGTTTTCGCTTCAGTAATCGCCACATGATCTTCGGTACGGGGGCGACGATCCGGCCGCCGGCGACCGAGCGGCTCGATTACGAGCTCGGTGTCGCGGCCGTGCTGGGTGGTGAGTCCGGAATGGATCTCACGCCGGAGGAAGCGGCCTCCCGGATCTTCGGATACGTGATCACCAACGACTGGTCGGCGCGAGACATCCAGTTCGCTGAGATGCAGGCACGACTGGGGCCCGTGAAGGGCAAAGACTTCGCCACCTCGATCGGCCCCTGGATCGTGACGGCCGACGAGGTCGCAACGCGGACGACGCCGGACGGATTCCTGGCGCTCCGCGCGGAGGCGTACGTGAACGGTGAGCTGACGGGGACGGACCTCGTCTCCAACATGGCCTGGACGTTCCCCGAACTCGTCGCGTACGCCGCTCGTGCGTCCCGGGTGCTGCCCGGAGATGTGTTGTGCGCTGGGGCGACGGGCAACGGCGGAAGCCTCGGCGAGCTGTGGGGTCTTGCCGGGGGAGCGCTCACCCCGCCACCGCTTCGACGCGGCGACGAGGTGGTTTTTCGCGTCGAGATGCTCGGCGAACTCTCGGGCACGGTCGGAGAGCCGTTCCCGGCGCGAACACTGCCTGCCGCGCGACGCCGGCCGAAACCTCGGGCTCGCGCGGTCTGAATCGCCCGGCTGGCGCGCGCGATCAGGGCTTGAGCAGGACCTTGATGGCGCGACGCTCGTCCATCGCGGCGTAGGCCTCGGCGACCTCGTCCAGAGGCAGGGTCAGGTCGAAGACGCGACCCGGCTGCAGACGGCCGTTCCAGACATCCGGCAACAGCTCTTCGATGTAGTTGCGAACGGGCGCGACGCCTCCACGCAGGGCGATGTTGGCGCCGAACAGGGCGCCGACCGGCACCGAGTTGCCCTCGGCGGGAACGCCCACGAACCCGACAGTGCCGCCGGGGCGGACGGTCGCGATGGCCTGGTCCATGCTCTCGGGGGTGCCGACGCACTCGAGAACGGCGTCGGGCCCGATGTCGTCGAACAGGGCCTTGGCGGCGGCGATGCCCTCTTCTCCGCGCTCGGCGATGACGTCGGTCGCGCCGAATTCGCGGCCGAGTGCCTGACGGGATGCGTGGCGCGACATGAGGACGATGCGCTCGGCGCCGAGCCGCTTCGAGGCGAGGACCGCGCAGAGGCCGACGGCGCCGTCACCGATCACGACGGCGGTGCTACCGGGGCCGACCCCGCCGGACAGTGCGGCGTGGTGACCGGTGCCGAAGACATCCGACAGCGTCAGAAGGTGGGGGATCAGATCCTCAGACGGATACTCGGGGGTCTTCACGAGGGTACCGTCGGCGTGCGGCACGCGGACGAACTCGCCCTGGGCGCCGTCGGCGAAGTCGCCGAAGTGATCGCGGGAGCCCCACCAGGAGTGCTCGAGGCACGAGGTCGAAACGCCGTTGCGGCAGTTCACGCACGTCATGTCGCAGTCGTAAAAGGGCGCAATGACGAAGTCACCAACGGCGACCTTCTCGACGTCGTCGCCGATCGCCTCGACCACGCCGACGAACTCGTGCCCGATGCGCGAGCCCGGTTTCGGGGCGCGAACGCCGCGGTAACTCCACAGGTCCGAGCCGCACACGCAGGCCGCGACCACGCGAACGATCGCGTCGCGACCGGTGCTGAGCACGGGGTCGGGCACCTCTTCGATTCGGACATCGCCGGCTGCATAGATCGTCGTGGCACGCATGATCTCAGCCTACGGCGCGTGCCATGGCGCGCGGCAGGTGCGGGATCCGTTCCGTCCGCACGACCCACGGCGGGACACGACGGCGAGCGGTGCCGATTGCCCGCGTGTGGGGACGGAAGTCGGGCGGATGGCACGCGCGCTCACGGCAATTGTCGGGTCAGCGCCCCGCGGCCGCGATGCGGGTTGAGAGCTGATGTGCGTGCGCCAACAACGTGCGGCCGAGACCGGCCAGGCGGTCCGGCCCGAAGCGGAACTCGACCCCGGTCAAGCTCAGCGCCCACTCCGGATGCCCCGCACGGTTGAACACCGCGGCGCCGATGCCCCAGCTGCCTTCGACGATCAGGCCCGGGTTGACGGCGTACCCGCGGTCGCGGGTCTCGGTCAGTCGGCTACGCAGGGGGCCGACCCGGTGCGTCGGACCCCACCGCCTCTCCAAGTCCGGATGGCGCTCGAGGTACGCATCCACGTCGTGCTCAGGCAGGAACGCCAGGATCGCCAGTCCCGCCGAGGCGACACCGAGCGGGAACCGAACCCCCTCGCTGAGGACGAAAGACCGGATGGGGAAGGCCCCTTCCTCGCGGAGCAGGCAGACCGTCTCGTCGGCCCGACGCACCGAGAGGAACGCGCTCTCTTCGGTCTTGACCGCGAGTGAGCGGACGATGTCGCGGGCGAGCGTGGTGATGTCGTATCGGGCCGCGGCCACGGTTCCCATCAGGTAGAGCTCGGGCCCCGGCATCCATCTCGCCGTCTGCGCGTCCTGATCGACGAGGCCCTCCGCCCGCAGCGCCGAAAGCAGCCGATGCGCCGTCGAGCGCGAGAGGTCCGCCTGGCGCGCGAGCTCGGCCGTCAAGCCACCGACGGCGCCCGCCGCCGTGACGAGGCGCAGGAGGTGTGCCGCGCGGCTGATCGCCTGCGCACCGGGTACGGCTCGGGTCTCCATAATGTGGACGGTAGCTGCGACGGCACCCACATCGCAAGTCATTGTTTGCCGTCGATCGGCCGGCAAGACAGGCTGGAAGAGGGTTCGAGGGACCGGATTCATCGGGCGCAATCCGTCCGGATTGTGGACACCGCGAATCCGACCTCGGGATCAACCCCCGGCGAACGTGCAACGAAGGAGTACGCGTGATCGACAAACAGGTGGCAACGGCGGCCCGCGCGGTCGTCGACATCCCGGATGGCGCTTCGCTCGCCGTCGGCGGCTTCGGGCTCTCGGGCAACCCCATCGCGCTCATCGAGGCGCTGCTCGCCCAGGGCACGACGGATCTCAGCATCGTCAGCAACAACTGCGGCGTGGACGACTGGGGGCTCGGGGTGCTGCTGAACGCCCGCCGCATCCGCAAGATGACGTCGTCGTACGTGGGTGAGAACAAGGAGTTCGAACGGCAGTTTCTCTCCGGTGAGCTCGAGCTCGAACTCACACCGCAGGGCACTCTTGCCGAAAAGCTCCGCGCGGGCGGCTCGGGCGTCGCGGCGTTCTACACGCAGACGGGCGTCGGCACCCAGGTTGCCGAAGGTGGGCTGCCGCGACGTTACGACGGATCGGGCGGCGTTTCGGTCGCGTCGCCGCCGAAAGATGTCCGCGTCTTCGACGTGGCGGGCGAACCGCGCGAACACGTCCTCGAAGAGGCGATCGTGACGGACTTCGCTCTCGTCCACGCTCTCCGCGGTGACCGGCACGGCAACCTGATCTTCAACAAGACGGCCCGCAACTTCAACCCGCTCGCGGCGATGGCGGGTCGCGTCTGCATCGCCCAGGTGGAAGAACTCGTCGAGCCCGGCGAACTCGACCCCGACCAGGTGCATCTGCCCGGGGTGTACGTGCACCGCATCGTCGAGGTCGGCACCGACATCGAAAAGCGCATCGAGCGTCGCACGGTGCGCGCCGGTTCGGAAGGGAACTGACATGGCCCTCGATCGCCTGCAGATGGCCGCGCGTGCCGCCGCCGAGCTGACGGATGGCTCGTACGTCAACCTCGGGATCGGCCTGCCGACCCTCATCCCCAACTACGTGCCGGATGGCGTCACGGTCGTCCTGCAGTCCGAGAACGGAATCCTCGGCGTCGGACCCTACCCGGTTGACGCAGATGTCGACCCCGACCTGATCAACGCCGGCAAAGAGACGGTGACGACGCTCCCTGGCTCGTCGTTCTTCGACTCCGCGACGAGCTTCGGCATGATCCGGGGCGGCAAGATCGACGTCGCCGTGCTCGGTGCGATGCAGGTCTCGAGCACAGGCGACCTGGCCAACTGGATGATTCCCGGCAAGATGGTCAAGGGACCGGGCGGTGCGATGGACTTGGTGCATGGTGCGGCGAAGGTCATCGTGCTGATGGAGCACGTGGCGAAGGACGGTTCGGCGAAGATCGTCGACGTGTGCTCGCTGCCCCTCACCGGGCGCGGCGTGGTCGACCGCATCATCACCGACCTGGCCGTGATCAATGTGACCCCCGACGGCCTCGTACTGGTGGAGGTGGCGCCCGGCGTGACGGTGGCCGAGGTGATCGCGGCGACCGAGCCGCCCCTGACGGTTTCGCCCGCACTGAAGGAGCACGCATGAGCGAGGCAGCGCACGAAGAGCAGCCCCACGACATCGTTATCGTCGCGGCCGCCCGCACCCCCCAGGGGCGGTTGAAGGGCCAGCTCGCGTCGTTCACCGCACCTCAGCTCGGTGGCTTCGCCATCCGCGGCGCGCTCGAGAGGGCGGGGATCGCGCCGGATGCCGTCGACGCCGTCGTCCTCGGACAGGTCCTGTCCGCCGGGTCGGGCCAGAACCCCGCACGCCAGGCCGCTCTCGCGGCGGGCATCGGGTGGGATGTGCCCGCGTCATCCGTCAACAAAGTCTGTCTGTCGGGTCTCACGGCGATCATCGACGCCGCGCGGATGATTCGCGTCGGCGACGCGGAGGTCGTGGTTGCCGGGGGCATGGAATCGATGACCCGCGCACCCCACCTGCTGATGGGTTCGCGTGACGGCTGGCAGTACGGCAGCGTCGAGGTGCTCGACCACATGGCCCTCGACGGATTGACCGACGCGTACGACGACGAGAGCATGGGTGCGTCGACCGAGCGCCACAACGAGCGGTTCGAGGTGACGCGCGAGCAGCAGGATGCCGCGTCCGCGCGGTCGCATCAGCGCGCGGCGGCCGCGACCGAGGCGGGCGTCTTCGTCGACGAGATCGTGCCGGTCGAGGTGCCGCAGCGGCGGGGGGACCCTGTGCTCGTGACGGCGGATGAAGGCATCCGTCCCGACACGACCGTCGAGACGCTCGGGCGGCTGCGACCCGCGTTCGCCGCGGGCGGGTCGATCACGGCCGGCAATTCGTCCCAGATTTCCGATGGCGCGGCCGCTGTTGTGCTCACGCACCGCGTTCACGCCGAGGCAAAGGGTTGGCCCGTGCTCGCCGTCGTCGGTGCGAGCGGCCAGGTCGCCGGGCCCGACAATTCTCTGCACGCGCAGCCCGCCCGGGCAATCGCGAAGGCGCTCGAGAAACAGGGACTGACCGCGGCCGACCTCGACATCGTCGAGATCAACGAGGCATTCGGTGCGGTCGTTGTGCGCTCGCAGGCCGAGCTGGGCCTCGGCGACGACGTCGTCAACGTCCACGGCGGCGGCATCGCGGTCGGTCACCCGATCGGCGCATCCGGCGCACGGCTCGTCGTGCACGCGGTGCATGAGCTCGGCCGGCGGGGGAGCGGCACCGCGGCTGTGGCGCTGTGCGGTGGTGGGGGCCAGGGCGAGGCGCTCATCCTCACGCGCTGAGCGGAGCGTCGGAAGCGCGGTGCGCGAGATCGCCCGTTGTTGCCGAGAGCGCCGGTTGGTGGCGCGCGACAAGAGGCGATCTCGGCGGTAGGCGGCGGGCTCGGTGGCACGAGAGGCGGGTGGGTAGTGTGCCGATGTGAGCAACGCAGGCACCGGCCCCGACATCCACCCCCTCCGCCCCTCCGACCACGACGAGTGGCTCGCCCTGTGGCAGGCGTACATCGCCTTCTACAAGGCATCCGTTCCCGATGACATCACCGAACTGACGTTCGAGCGCATCACGAGCGCGAATGTCGAGATTCACGGCGCGATCGCGCGGGATCAAACGGGTCGGGCAGTCGGTATCGTGCACTGGCTGACGCACCCGGCCACGTGGTCGCGCGTGCCGTACGTCTACCTCGAGGACCTGTACGTCGAGTCGGGGGTTCGCGGCGGCGGGATGGGGCGCGCCCTGATCGGTCATGTGGAGCAGTGGGCGCGCGGGCACGGTGCCGCCAAGGTGTACTGGCTCACCCACGACACGAACGCGACAGCGCGCGGGCTGTATGACCTTGTCGCAACACACACGGGCTTCGTCCACTACGAGATTCCGCTCGCCTGAGCCGGATGCGGGGCTGACTAATTGCGGATGCGCTTCTTCAGCAGCTTCGCCTCGTCGCCGTGCACGGGGGAATCGTCGGCTATCAAGTGGCCGCGGGATGCGCGCCGCTTGTCGACGATCGCGCCGATTGCGAGCGCTGCCGTGATTCCCCAACTGAGCCACGCCAGCGCCTCGCGCCAGGTGAACTCGCTGTCACGCGCACCGCGCAGCAGCGTGATGCCGCCGGTGACCGCAGAGATGAGGCCTGTGCCGAAGAGGTACTTGCGCATGTCCCCAACGCTACCGAAGGTCGGTGCGCCGCGCTCACGGTTGACATTTCGCCGCCGGTGCCCGCCGCATCCGTTCGCCCGTCTTCCCTCTGTGTCGCCCGTGCGCCGCGCCCTCCTGCCCCGAAACACCCCCATTGTCGCGAAACACCCGGGGTCGAGGGGTGTCTCGACGCACATTGGGTGTTTCGCCGAAGTAGGCGGGCGCAGGTGCGGGAAGGATGCTGGGGCCCGGTGCACATGGAGAGACGGATGCCTCGGGCCGGGCATCGTCGACGCGCCAGATACCCTGGAGGAAGCACGCATGCCCGTCCCGATGCTCGTGAGAGGCCCCCGTGACGACCGATCTGCCCGATCGCGCCGACTTCGTCGTCGTCGCTAATCGACTGCCCGTCGACCGCGCCGAGGATGGTGAATGGCGGCGCTCGCCGGGAGGACTCGTGACGGCCCTCGAGCCGATGATGCGCCGTGCCGATGGTGCGTGGGTGGGATGGCCGGGTCAAGCCGACCTCGAGCTGGAACCTTTCGAGTTCGAGGGCACGCACCTCGTGCCCATCGTGCTCAGTGCCGAGGACGTCGAGCTGTACTACGAGGGATTCTCGAACGACACGATCTGGCCGCTCTATCACGACGTGATCGCGGCGCCGCGCTACAGCCGGCTGTGGTGGGAGGCCTACGTCCGCGTCAACAAGCGCTTCGCCGAGGCCACCGCCGCCGTGTCCGCTGAGGGCGCGACGGTCTGGGTGCAGGACTACCAGCTGCAGCTCGTGCCCAAGATGCTGCGCGAGCTGCGCCCCGACCTGACGATCGGCTACTTCCATCACATCCCGTTCCCGGCATATGGGCTGTACTCGCAGCTGCCGTGGCGCAAACAGGTGCTCGAGGGTCTGCTCGGAGCGGATGTCATCGGGTTCCAGCGCGTCGCGGATGCCGGAAACTTCGCCCGCGCCGTGCGGCGCCAGCTTCGCTACGACACCAAGGCTTCGGGGATCTCGGTGCCCGTCGGTGACGGCCGCACCCGAATCGCCCTCGCGAAGGCCTTCCCGATCTCGATCGACGCCGAGTCCTACGCCGAGCTCGCGCGCTCGCCCGAGGTGCAGGCGCGGGCGATCGAGATCCGCGAGGGCCTCGGCAATCCGCGGAAGATCCTGCTGGGTGTCGATCGCCTGGACTACACGAAGGGCATCCGGCACCGGATGAAGGCGTTCGGCGAGCTTCTCACCGACGGCAAGCTCGACACGTCCGACGTGACGCTCGTGCAGGTCGCGAGCCCGAGCCGCGAGCGCGTCGTGGCGTACGCCCAATTGCGCGACGAGATCGAGCTGACGGTCGGGCGCATCAACGGCACGTTCGACACGATGGGCCACACGGCCATCCGTTATCTCCACCACGGCTATCCCCGTGAAGAGATGGTCGCGCTGTTCCTCGCCGCCGACGTCATGCTCGTCACGGCGCTTCGCGACGGAATGAACCTCGTCGCCAAGGAATATGTCGCCTCGCGCATCGACAATCGCGGCGTGCTCGTGCTGAGCGAGTTCGCCGGCGCGGCCGACGAGCTCGGCAGCGCCCTGCTCATCAACCCGCACGACATCGAGGGGCTCAAGGAGTCGATCATGCGCGCCGTCGAGATGCCCGGAGCGGAACAGGGACGCCGCATGCGTTCGCTCCGCCGCCGGGTGTTCGAGCACGATGTCGAGGCCTGGTCGCAGAGCTTCGTTGCGGCTCTCGATGCCGCGCGTCGTCGCGACCGGGGCCCGGCTCCGAGAGAGGTGGCACCCGCATGAGCATGGACTCAAGCGAGATGACGACCGACCTGACGGCAGCGCTCGAGCCGCTCGCCGCAACGCCCGTGCTGCTCGTCGCGCTGGACTTCGACGGCACACTCGCGCCCCTCATCGACGAACCGATGGCCGCTCGTGCACTGCCCGTGTCCAAAGAGGCGATTGCGAGCTTGGCGGCACTGCCCGACACGGTCGTCGCCTTCGTCTCGGGACGGATGCTGGCGGATCTGCGCGTCATCGGCGAGCACCGCGACGACTCACCGATCTATCTCGCCGGATCGCACGGCGCCGAATTCTGGTACCCCACGGGCGCCGCGGCAAACCACGTTCACGGGGGCGACACCGACACCGACGACGTGGATGCCGATGCCCTCCGTGCCGACGCCGACCTGATCGTCGCCGACATCGAGGGGGCGTGGATTGAGCACAAGGCCTTCGGTTTTGCGCTGCATTCCCGCATGAGCACCCCCGAGGACGCCGCGCGGGCGACGCGCGAGATCGACGCGCTCGTGGTCGAGCGGGCCCCGGACTGGCGTCGGCGGACGGGCCAGGACATCCTCGAGTTCTCATCGAGCCACGCCGGCAAGGATGTCGCGATCGCCGCGCTGCGCGAAGAGACCGGCGCGACAGCCGTGTTCTTCGCCGGCGACGACGTGACGGACGAGGACGCGATTGCTCACCTGAGCGACGGCGACCTGGGCGTGCGCGTCGGGCCGGGGGAGTCATCCGCTCGGTTGCGTGTTGCAGATGCCCAAGAACTCGCCGGAGTGTTGTCGACCCTCGCGCGGATGCGAGCAGCGCGGCGGGAATAGACTCGGGGGATGGCTCCGTACGACCCGTCTGACAGTTCCCCCGTCGATATCAAGCCCCGCTCGCGGGTCGTCACCGACGGCATCGAAGCGACCACCTCACGCGGAATGCTCCGCGGTGTCGGGATGGGCGACGCCGATTGGGAGAAGCCCCAGATCGGCATTGCGTCGAGCTGGAACGAGATCACGCCCTGCAACCTGAGCCTGGATCGACTCGCACAGGGCGCCAAGGAAGGGGTCCACGCGGGCGGGGGCTACCCACTGCAGTTCGGCACCATCTCGGTCTCGGACGGCATCTCGATGGGCCACGAGGGCATGCACTTCTCGCTCGTGTCGCGCGAGGTCATCGCCGACTCGGTCGAGACGGTCATGATGGCGGAGCGCCTTGACGGCAGCGTGCTGCTGGCGGGCTGCGACAAGTCGATCCCCGGGATGCTGATGGCCAGCGCCCGTCTCGACCTCTCGAGCGTGTTCCTCTACGCAGGTTCCATCGCACCGGGCTGGGTCAAGCTCAGCGACGGCACCGAGAAGGACATCACGATCATCGACTCGTTCGAGGCGGTCGGCGCGCGTCTCGCGGGCAAGATGAGCGACGAAGATCTCCACCGCATCGAGTGCGCCTTCGCTCCCGGTGAGGGCGCCTGCGGCGGGATGTACACGGCGAACACCATGGCTTCTGTCGCGGAGGCCCTCGGGCTCAGCCTTCCCGGATCCGCGGCGCCGCCCAGTGCAGACCGCCGGCGGGATTCGTTTGCGCATCGCTCCGGCGAGGCCGTCGTCAACCTGCTGCGCCTCGGCATCACGACCCGCGACATCCTCACGAAAGAAGCCTTCGAGAACGCGATCGCGCTCGCCATGGCCCTCGGCGGCTCGACGAACGTCGTGCTGCACCTGCTCGCGATCGCGCACGAGGCGGCCGTCGACGTGACGCTGCACGACTTCAACCGCATCGGCGACAAGGTTCCGCACGTCGCCGACATGAAGCCCTTCGGCAAATACGTCATGAACGATGTGGACCGCCATGGCGGCATCCCGGTCATCATGAAAGCGATGCTCGAGGAGGGCCTTCTGCACGGGGACGCCCTGACGGTCACCGGCAAGACGTTGGCCGAGAACATCCGCGACCTCGATCCGCGTCCGATCGACGGGACCGTCATCCACACCTTCGATGACCCCATCCATGCCACTGGCGGCATCACGATCCTGCACGGCTCCTTGGCCCCCGAGGGAGCGGTCGTGAAGACCGCTGGCTTCGATGCGGCGGTCTTCGAGGGTCCCGCGCGGGTCTTCGAGCGTGAGCGCGGGGCAATGGATGCGCTCGAGGCTGGCGAGATCAATCCTGGCGAGGTGCTCGTTATCCGTTACGAGGGCCCGAAGGGTGGCCCCGGAATGCGCGAAATGCTCGCGATCACCGCCGCCATCAAGGGGGCCGGGCTCGGAAAAGATGTACTACTCTTGACGGACGGACGATTCTCAGGCGGCACAACCGGCCTCTGCATCGGCCATATAGCACCCGAAGCAGTGGACGCAGGTCCCATTGCCTTCGTGCGCGATGGTGATCTGATACGGGTCGATATCGCAGCTCGCACTCTCGACCTACTCGTCGATGAGGCTGAGCTCAGCTCCCGCCGCTCTGGCTGGGAACCGCTGCCCCCGCGCTACACCCGAGGCGTTCTGGCGAAGTATTCCAAGCTCGTGCACTCCGCCGCGGAGGGCGCAGTTACGGGATAGCCCGCGTCCGACGGATGCGGCATTCGTCGGCCATCTGCCGGCGATTCATCACAGTCATTCCGATCGCAAGGATTCTCACCATGCCCGCCGAATCTGCCACGGCCATTCCCCGGCCGCCCGCTCGCACCGCGTCCGCGCCCGTGCTCACGGGTGCGCAGGCGGTCGTCCGCTCTCTCGAGCTGCTCGGCGTCACCGACGTCTTCGGTCTGCCGGGCGGAGCGATCCTGCCCGTCTACGACCCGCTCATGGACTCGACCGATCTGCGCCACATTCTCGTGCGCCACGAGCAGGGTGCTGGTCACGCCGCAGAGGGTTACGCCTCGGCATCCGGACGCATCGGTGTCGCCATCGCGACGTCGGGTCCGGGCGCGACCAACCTCGTCACCGCGATCGCCGACGCCTACATGGACTCGGTGCCGATCGTCTGCATCACCGGTCAGGTCTTCAGCACGCTGATGGGAACGGATGCATTCCAAGAGGCCGACATCGTGGGTATCACGATGCCGATCACGAAGCACTCGATCCTGGTCAAGAAGGCCGAAGACATCCCGGCCGCGATCGCCTCGGCGTTCGAAATCGCGGGCACCGGTCGTCCCGGTCCCGTGCTCGTCGACATCACGAAGGACGCCCAGCAGGCGGAGGCGCCGTTCATCTGGCCGCCGAAGATCGATCTGCCCGGCTATCGCCCGGTGACGAAGGCCCACGGCAAGCAGATCCAGGCCGCGGCCCAGCTGCTCGCGGCCGCGAAGAAGCCCGTGCTCTACGTCGGCGGTGGTGTGATTCGCTCCAAGGCGTCCGCCGAGTTGTTGCGCCTGGCCGAAGCGACGGGTGCGCCCGTCGTCACGACGCTCATGGCCCGCGGTGCGTTCCCCGACTCGCATCAGCAGCAGCTGGGCATGCCCGGCATGCACGGCACGGTTCCCGCGGTGCTCGCCCTGCAAGAGGCCGACCTGCTCGTCTCGCTCGGCGCGCGCTTCGATGACCGCGTGACCGGCAAGGCCGCGCTCTTCGCCCCGAACGCCAAGGTCGTGCACGTCGACATCGACCCGGCCGAGATCGGCAAGATCCGCGCCGCCGATGTTCCCATCGTGGGTGATCTGCGCGACGTGCTCGTCGACCTCGAGGGCGCCTACGCCGCCGCGGCGGCCGAGCTGACCCCCGACATCTCGGAGTGGTGGTCGTACCTCGACGGTCTGCGCGAAGAGTTCCCGCTCGGCTACGCGCCGACGACCGATGGCCTGATGGCGCCGCAGTACGTGATCCAGCGGATCGGAGAGCTGACCGGCCCCGAGGGCATCTATGCCTCGGGCGTGGGACAGCACCAGATGTGGTCGGCGCAGTTCATCAAGTACGAGCGGCCGAACGCCTGGCTGAACTCCGGCGGCGCCGGCACGATGGGCTACTCGGTTCCCGCCGCGATGGGCGCGAAGGTTGCCGAACCCGACCGTGTCGTGTGGGCGATCGACGGTGACGGATGCTTCCAGATGACCAATCAGGAGCTCGCGACCTGCACGATCAACAACATCCCGATCAAGGTCGCGATCATCAACAACTCCTCGCTCGGCATGGTGCGCCAGTGGCAGACGCTGTTCTACAACAGCCGCTACTCGCACACCGACCTGAACACGGGTCACGACACCATGCGGGTGCCGGACTTCGTCAAGCTCGCCGAAGCGTACGGATGCCTCGCCATCCGTGTAGAGAAGGAAGAAGACGTGGACGCGGCGATCAAGCTCGCGCTCGAGACGAACGATCGCCCCGTCGTGATCGACTTCGTCGTGAGCGCCGACTCGATGGTGTGGCCGATGGTGCCCCAGGGCGTCAGTAACAGCTTCGTCCAATACGCGAGAGAGCACTCGCCGGCCTTCGGACAGGAGGACTGACCGTGAGCAAGCACGTCCTGAGCCTCCTCGTGGAGGACAAGCCGGGTCTTCTGACGCGCGTCGCCGGCCTGTTCGCACGCCGTGGCTTCAACATCGAGTCCCTCGCCGTGGGCGTCACCGAGGTGCCGGGTCTGTCGCGCATCACGGTCGTCGTCGACGTCGAAGAACTGCCGCTCGAGCAGGTCACGAAGCAGCTCAACAAGTTGATCAACGTGATCAAGATCGTCGAGCTCGACTACTCGACATCCGTCCAGCGCGAGCACATGCTCGTCAAGGTGCGCGCCGATAACTCCACCCGCTCGAACGTCATCGAGGTCGTGAATCTCTTCCGCGCCTCGGTCGTGGACTACTCGACCGATGCGCTCGTGATCGAGGTGACCGGCGACCACGGCAAGATCGACGCGTTCCTGCGCGCCGTCGAGCCGTTCGGAGTCAAGGAGCTGGCCCAGTCGGGCTTGCTCGCGATCGGTCGCGGCGGCAAGAGCATCACCGAGCGCGTCCTCCGCGGCTGACCCTTTCGAGCGTTTCGTCTCGCTTCGCTCGCTCAACGACCAACACATACAAGGAGAAATACATCACCATGGCCGAGATCTTCTACGACTCCGACGCCGACCTCGCGCTCATCCAGGGCAAGAAGGTCGCGATCGTCGGCTACGGCTCCCAGGGACACGCGCACGCCCAGAACCTGCGCGACTCGGGTGTCGAGGTCGTCATCGCCCTCAAGGAGGGGTCGAAGTCGGCCCCCAAGGCCGAGGAAGACGGCTTCCCCGTCAAGTCGGTCGCCGAGGCCGCCGAGTGGGCCGACCTCATCATGATCCTCGCGCCCGACCAGCACCAGCGCGGCATCTACAAGAACGAGATCGCCCCGCACCTGACCGCGGGCAAGACCCTCGCGTTCGCGCACGGCTTCAACATCCGCTTCGGCTACATCGACGCCCCCGAGGGTGTCGACGTGATCCTCGTCGCGCCGAAGGCGCCCGGTCACACGGTGCGTCGCGAGTTCGTCGCGGGTCGCGGCATCCCCGACATCATCGCGGTGGAGCAGGATGCCTCGGGCCAGGCCTGGGACATCGCCAAGTCGTATGCCAAGGCGATCGGCGGAACCCGCGCCGGCGTCATCAAGACGACCTTCACGGAAGAGACCGAGACCGACCTGTTCGGTGAGCAGGCCGTGCTCTGCGGTGGTGTTTCGCAGCTCGTCCAGTACGGTTTCGAGACCCTGACCGAGGCAGGCTACCAGCCGCAGATCGCCTACTTCGAGGTGCTGCACGAGCTCAAGCTCATCGTCGACCTCATGTGGGAGGGCGGCATCGCCAAGCAGCGCTGGTCGGTCTCCGACACCGCCGAGTACGGCGACTACGTCTCGGGCCCCCGCGTGATCGACCCGCACGTCAAGGAGAACATGCAGGCCGTTCTCGGCGACATCCAGTCCGGCGCCTTTGCCGAGCGCTTCATCGGCGACCAGGATGCGGGAGCCCCCGAGTTCCTCGCGCTCCGCGAAAAGGGTGCCCAGCACCCCATCGAAGAGGTCGGCCGTGAGCTGCGCGCCCTCTTCGCATGGAAGCAGCAGGACGCCGACTACACCGAGGGCAGCGCTGCGCGCTGACCTCGGTGTATCAACCGGCGCTCAATTGTGATCGCTCTCGCGATCACCGAGGGCAGTGCCGCGCGCTGACCTCGGCCGCTGAGCACAGCTCGGCCCGATAGACCAGTCGTCCCACCAGGCTCGGCTGAGCCCGGCCGTCACGCCCCCGCAACCCGGGGTGTGGCGGCCGGGCCTTTTTTGTCCTCGCCGGACATCCGGGAGGTAGGACGTGCCCGGCAACCCGGAATATGGTCGATTTCCGCCAGCTTCGATGGATTGTCCCTCTGAGATGTCCGGAGCTCGTCACGCACGCCGACACGACTCGTCGCCCGGGAGGCGGAAGCGGTGGTACTGGTTGATCGTCGCTTAGCGTGGATTTATGCGCGTTCTCGACCATGATCCGAACCCTGCCCCGTGGCGGGTCAAGTCGGTCTTAGCCCGTCTGGTCCTGGCGGCGGCCCTCGTACTGGGGATGGGAGTCGGGGGAGCGGCGACGCCGGCCGCAGCATACGACGAAGGCACGATCGTCGCCCTGGCGAACGAGGCGCGCGCCCAGAACGGCCTCGGCGGGCTGGTCCGCAACGGTTCGCTCGACGCGGTCGCGCTGAACTGGGCGAATCAGATGGCGGCGAGCGGGACGCTGTCGCACAACCCGTCGGTCGGATCGCAGATCCCCGGCGGATGGCGCGGCTGGGGCGAGAACGTCGCCCAGGGCTACAACAGCGGACCTGCCGCGCACAGCGGTTGGATGAACTCGTCGGGGCACCGTGCGAACATCCTCGGCAACTTCACCGACATCGGAACCGCGCTCATTCAGGCGAACGGAACGACGTGGGCCGTGCAGGTATTCGCGAACTATCCCGGCAGCGGGCTGCCGGCCCCGGCTCCGGCTCCGGCTCCGGCCGCGCCGGCCCCTGCGCCCGCGGCGCCAGCCCCAGCGCCCGCGGCACCAGCGCCGGCACCCGCGGCCCCGGCGCCCGCTCCGGTGCCCGCGTCGCCCGCCGATTCCGCGGCGGGCGACGCCGCCGCATCTGCCGACACCGCCCCCGATGCCGCGGCGGACGGCTCAGAGCCCGCCCCCTCGGGGACCCCCGCGGAGTCCGCGGCGCCCATGACGCCATCGCCCGCGCCGTCCCCGAAGCATGGGGCGAGCACGGCGCCGAACTCGCTGGCGACGCCCGGGCCCGAAGCATCCGAGAGCACTCCGATTGCCTCCGCCGGTCCCTGGGTGGCCGCGGGCATGCTCGCGCTGGTGGCTATCGGGGTCGCGCTCTGGCCCTGGGTCGCAACCCGGGTCCGCCGCCGCGGCCCCGGCGCGGGTGCATAGTTCCCGTCCGTTCACAAGGGGATGAATTCTGCGGGATACTCTGGGGGCATGCCGCGACGCGACGAGGAAGCCCTGAGCTGGGACGGCGACGACGACCCGACACTCGACACGGGGACCACTGCCGCCAAGGATGCTGCCGCCGAGGATGACGCCGCCTCCGATTCGGCATCACTGCCCGACGGCTGGACGCCGGTCGGCCGGGGTAGCGGGAGCGTGACGCACAGCGCGCCCGCGGCTCACACCCCTCCGCCCCAGCCCGCAGCTGATACGAATGGCGTCGGCACTGCCGCACGCACCTCGCGGACAGAGACGAGAGCTGCCGAAGAAGCGGCGCCCGAAGCATCCGAAGACTTCGCCTCGGGTGTCGAAGAGCCAGAGCCCGCGGGACTCGGCACCGCGGCACTCGTTTCGATCGGCGTACTCGGTGGCGTGTACCTGCTGTTCGCGATCGGCTGGCTCGTCGGTGGCCTGCGCCTGCAGATCCGGTACCAGTTGCTCGTGGGGAGCGGGACGTATCAGGCAGCGCTGTGGCTCGCCGCCGCGGCGCCCATCATCTGGTTCGCGACCACGATGTTCGCGACGCGAAAGTCGAGCCCCTGGCTGCGCTGGCTGTGGCTCGGTGTCGGCGTGCTTTTGCTCATCCCTTGGCCATTCCTCATGATCGGAGCGGTGGCACGATGACGGATGCATCACTCGGCACGCGCAGGACGCCGACCTGGATTCTGGCGGTCGTCGGTGGGTTCTTCGGACTGATCTATGCCGGCGCCGCCTGGCTCGCGATATCGACGACGATCCTGCTCGCCCCCCTCAACGCGCTCGGCTGGTTCATCTGGATCTTCGCGATCCTGTTCCCCGTGATCGCCTTCGCGGTTTCGTTCGCGCTCAGCTACCGCAGGGGCGTGGCGGTCTACGCACTCGTGCTTCTCGCGGGGCTCGGGCTCGTCGCGGTTTTCTGGCTCAACGTCATTTCGTACACGAGCCTGAACACGTCCGCGGTGGTCGGCTGAGGCATCCGCTTCGTCTCCGGCCTTAGTCACCGCGGCCCACGACGCGTGTGACGCGCACGAGGCTCGTGCCCGGAGCCGATAGGCTTTTTCTCGCCTCGCCCCGTTGTATCGCAGGCGTGCGGCGCGGCCCACAAGACTCCCGCGCGCTGAGCACGGGGTCACAGAACCGCAATGCGCCGCGCGCAGACAACACCGCGTGCGAGCGCGCAACACAGCGCAACACGAAGGAACACCGTGACGAAGCCCGTCGTCCTGCTCGCCGAAGAACTTTCGCCCGCCACCATCGACGCGCTCGGTCCGGAGTTCGACATCCGCCACGTCGACGGCACCGACCGCCCGGCGTTGCTTGCCGCCCTCGCCGACGCGAGCGCCGTGCTGGTGCGCTCGGCAACGCAGATCGACGCCGAGGCCCTCGCGGCAGCGCCCGTGCTGAAGGTCGTGGCGCGGGCCGGTGTCGGGCTCGACAACGTTGACATCAAGGCCGCCACCACGGCCGGTGTCATGGTTGTCAACGCGCCGACCTCGAACATCGTGTCAGCCGCGGAGCTGACCGTGGGACACATCCTGAGCCTTGCCCGAAACATCCCGGCGGCGCACGCGTCGCTCGCCGAGGGGCAGTGGAAGCGCAGCAGCTTTACGGGTACCGAGCTGTACGAGAAGACGGTCGGCATCATCGGCCTCGGACGCATCGGTGCCCTGATCGCGGCCCGCCTGCAGGCGTTCGACATGCGCGTCGTCGCCTACGACCCGTACGTCACCCCCGCGCGCGCCCAGCAGTTGCACGTCGAGCTGCTGCCGTTCGAAGAACTGCTGCGCACGAGCGACTTCATCACGATCCACATGCCGAAGACGCCCGAGACCACGGGCATGATCGGCGACGCCGAGCTGGCCATGATGAAAGACACAGCGTACGTCGTCAACGTCGCCCGCGGCGGACTGATCGACGAGGACGCCCTGTTCCGGGCGCTCTCGGCCGGCATCATCGCCGGTGCGGGTCTCGATGTCTTCGTCGACGAGCCGCCGAAGAACTCGCCGCTGCTCGCGCTGCCGAACGTCGTCGTCACCCCGCACCTGGGTGCCTCGACCGACGAGGCGCAAGAGAAGGCCGGCGTCTCGGTCGCACGCTCGGTCAAGCTCGCCCTCGAGGGCGACCTGGTTCCGGATGCGGTCAACGTGGCCGGTGGCGTGATCGATCCGTTCGTCCGCCCCGGCATCGCGCTCGTCGAGAAGCTCGGTCAGGTGTTCAGCGGCATGTCGCACGCGGCGCTCACGAACCTCGACATCGAGGTGCGAGGCGAGCTCGCGGCATACGACGTCAGCGTCTACAAGCTCGCAGCGCTCAAGGGGATCTTCACGAGCATCGTCAGCGAGAACGTCTCGTACGTCAACGCGCCCCTGTTCGCCGAGCAGCGCGGCATCGAGACGCGCCTGATCGTCGACCCGGTCAGCGAGGACTACCGAAACATCACGACGCTCCGCGGAACGCTCGCGGACGGCACCGTGCTGACGGTATCGGGCACCCTGTCGGGCACCCGCATGGTCGAGAAGATCGTCGGGTTCAACGACTACGAGATCGAGGTGCCGATCGCTCAGCACCACATCGTCATGCTGTACACCGATCGCCCGGGGATCGTCGCGATCTATGGTCAGAAGTTCGGTGATGCCGGCATCAACATCGCGGGGCTGCAGGTCGCGCGCAGCCAGCGTGGTGCGCAGCTGTCGGTGCTGACCGTGGACTCACGGGTGCCCGAGGAACTACTCGACGAGGTGCGCGAGGCGATCCAGGCCGACCTGCTCGTGCAGCTGGAGATCACCGAGGTCTGAGCGATTCCCCACCCACGCGAGGGTGCCCGTTCCAACGCCCGAGGGTGCCCGTTTCGTCACGCGAGGGTGCCTGTCCCAACGCCCGAGGGTGGCTGTTTTTGCGCCTGAGGGTGCCTGTGCTGACGCTCATCGCCGGTAAATGGGCACTCTCGCGTGATGAAAAGGCCACTCTCGCGGGATGAAGAGGGCACCTTCGCGCCGGAAAAAGGGCACCTTCGCGCCGGAAAACGGGCACCCTCGCGCCGGAAAGCGGGCACCCTCGGGCTGAGCCCGGCTCAGGCGCGGGCGGACGCCTCGACCAGGGCGATCAGAGCGTCCATCTCGGTGCCGCGGGGGACCGGGCCCGGGATGTTGCCGCCCTCGAGCGCGTTGTTGAAGTAGAGGCCATCGCTCACGAGCATCACGAGGTCGAGGGATGCCGCATCCTTCGTATGCGGGCGGAGCGCGTCGCCCCAGCGTTCGCGCACGCGACGGAGCGCCGCGCTGGCTGAGGCATTCCCGCCCTGCGCGAGCCGAGACGTGGCGAGGATGGCCCGGTCGAGCGGATCGTTCTCCATCACCGACGTCCTCAAGAAGTACGCGATAGGTCCTTCGTCGGCGTCCATCATGGCTTCGATATCAGCCGTGACCAGGGCGTCGAGGCGTTCGATGACGCCGGACTCGAGGGCGTCCTTCGACGAGAAGTGATAGAGCAGCCCGCCCTTCGACACTCCGGCGGCGCGCGATGTGGCGTCCATCGTGGCGGATCTCTCGCCCTCGTCGATCAGGATCGCCTCGAACGCATCGAGCACGCTTTCTCGGGCTCGCGGGGGACGACTCATGCGCTCGATCGTACCCAGTGTGTGCCCAGCGGGATTCCGTGCATGTCTGTTACTATACCGGCTGGACGGTTTACTAATGGAACGGATCATGGCTACACAGACTTACTCGGCGAAGCGGACGTCGACGGCACCCCACGCAACGAGCGAAAAGGCGGGACCCCGCGCGTGGGCCGCGCTTGCCGTGCTCATGCTGCCGGTGCTGCTCGTATCGGTCGACAACACGGTGCTGAGCTTCGCGCTGCCGCAGATCGCGCTCGACCTCGAGCCGACGAGCGCGCAGCAGCTGTGGATCGTGGATGCCTACCCGCTCGTTCTGGCCGGCCTGCTCGTCACGATGGGGTCGCTCGGCGATCGCTTCGGGCGCCGACGGCTGCTTTTGATCGGTGCGACCGGTTTCGGTGTGCTCTCGATCGCCGCCGCGTTTGCACCCTCGGCCGAACTGCTCATCGCCGCGCGCGCGGGCATCGGATTCTTCGGTGCCATGCTCATGCCGGCGACCCTGTCGCTGCTGCGCACGATCTTCCGCGACCGTGAACAGCGTCGCCTCGCGATCGCGGTTTGGGCGGCCGGCTTCAGCGCCGGAATGGCCCTGGGCCCGATCGTCGGCGGATTCCTGCTCGAGCACTTCGCGTGGGGTTCGGTGTTCCTCCTCGCCGTGCCCGTGCTGCTGCCGCTGCTCGTGCTCGCGCCGATTCTCGTGCCCGAGAGCCGCGACCCGCACCCGGGCCGTATCGACATCCTGAGCATCGTCCTGTCGCTCGGCGCCATGGTGCCGTTCGTCGCCGCGATCAAGTCGCTCGCCGTCGAAGGTTTCGCGGGACCCGCGCTGCCGTTGGCGGGTGTCGGGTTGGTGCTCGCGGTGCTGTTCGTCCGCCGGCAGCTGCGCCTCGAGACGCCCCTGCTCGACATGTCGCTGTTCCGGCGCGGCGCGTTCAGCGGAGCCATCCTCGTCAACCTGCTGAGCGTCATCGGCCTGGTCGGCTTCCTCTACTTCGTCGCGCAGCACCTGCAGCTGGTCCTGGGCCTCAGCCCGATGAACGCGGGTATCGCCCTGCTTCCGGGCCTGGCGGTCATGGTGACGGCCGGCCTCGGCGTCGTGCCGCTCGCCCGCCGTCTCGCCCCGCGTGTTCTCGTTCCCGCGGCCCTCGGCCTCTCGGTGCTCGGCTACCTGATCGTCGCTCTCACCGCGGGCGACGGCTCGCTCGCGATGCTCACCGTGGCGTTCATGTCGCTCGGTGCGGGTATCGGCATGGCCGAGACGGTCTCGAACGAGCTCATCCTCTGGAACGCGCCCCCGGCCAAGGCGGGTGCGGCATCCGCCGTGTCCGAGACGGCCTACGAGCTCGGCGCGGTGCTCGGCACGGTGATCATGGGAGGCATCCTGACCGCGTACTACCGCGCGAACCTGCTGCTGCCCCCGGGCCTTACGCAGGACGCCGCGGATGCCTCGCGCGAGACGCTCGCGGGCGCCATGGCCTCGGCCGAGGGACTGCCCGAGCCGATCGCCGACGGCCTGCGCACCGCGGCCGCGCACGCGTTCGACGGCGGCGTCGTCATCACCTCGCTCATCGGCGCGCTCCTGATCGTGATCGCCGCGGTGATCGCGGCCACTACCCTGGGAGGGTCCCGACCCACCGCACCCCAGGAGCATTTGAGCAATGACGCGCGTCGTGAAGCTGGCACTCATACCCGGTGACGGGATCGGACCCGAGGTCGTCGGCGAGGCCGAGAAGGTCCTCGACGCGGCCGTCGCGGGAACGGACGTCTCGTTCGAGAAGACGCATTTCTCGCTGGGCGCCGCGCGGTTCCTCGAGACCGGCGACACCCTGACCGACGACGACCTGGGCAGCATCGCGGCGCACGACGCGATCCTGTTGGGCGCCGTCGGGGGAGTGCCCGGCGACCCGCGCCTGAAGAACGCCAACATCGAGCGCGGGTTGTTGCTCAAGCTCCGGTTCGAGCTCGACCACTACGTCAACCTGCGTCCGTCGAAGTTCTACCCGAGCGTTCCCGGACCGCTGGCGGATGCCGGTGGGATCGACTTCGTCGTCGTGCGCGAGGGTACCGAGGGGCCCTACGTCGGCAACGGTGGGTCGCTGCGCACCGGAACGCCGCACGAGGTCGCGACCGAGGTGTCCGTCAACACCGCGTTCGGCATCGAGCGGGTGGTTCGGTACGCGTTCGATCTGGCCGAGAAGCGGTCGAAGAAGGTCACCTGGGTGCACAAGACGAATGTGCTCGTCTACGCCGGGTCGATCTGGCAGCGGGTCGTCGCGGCGGTTGCGGCGGAGCATCCGGATGTCGCCGTAGACTACCTGCACGTCGACGCGGCAACGATCTTCCTGGTCACGAACCCGTCCCGCTTCGATGTGATCGTCACCGACAACCTCTTCGGCGACATTTTGACCGACCTGGCCGGTGCGATCACCGGCGGCATCGGTCTCGCCGCATCCGGGAACATCAACCCCGAGGGTGCGCTCCCGTCGATGTTCGAGCCCGTCCACGGATCGGCGCCCGACATCGCGGGGCAGCAGAAGGCCGATCCGACGGCGGCGATCCTGTCGGTGGCCCTGCTGCTCGAACACCTCGGCCTGGCCGAGGCGGCCGATCGCGTGACCCGCGCGGTCGAGGCCGACATCGCGGACCGCGACGGCGGACCCCGCACCACAAGCGCCATCGGCGACGCGATCGCGGCTCGCCTGTAGCCTGAGAGCTTCGGGATACCCGGCCAGCTCTCGCGATTTTCTCTCGGTGATCACGCGCCGACCCATCTTCGATCGGCAGGACTGACATGACCCTTATCGACAACCCCGGCACGGGCGCCGACCGCGACGCCGGACTCGCGCCCCTGCAGTTCTTGGTTCAGCGGAACCTCCAGGCCAAGAACGACGCCCAGCGCGCGCAGATTCTCGAGAACCCCGGCTTCGGTACGCACTTCACCGACCACATGGTCGACGTGTGCTGGTCGGTCGGCGGAGGCTGGCACCGCCCGCGCGTCCAGCCCTACGGCCCGATCAGCCTCGACCCGGCAGCCGCCGTGTTGCACTACGGGCAAGAGATCTTCGAGGGCATCAAGGCATACCGGCACGCGGATGGCTCGATCCACACGTTCCGACCCGACCAGAACGGTCGGCGGCTGCAGCGGTCGGCGCGCCGCCTCGCTCTGCCCGAGCTGCCTGTCTCGTACTTCATCCAGTCGCTGCAGGAGCTGATCAAGGTCGACGGTGCGTGGGTTCCGGATGCCGCAGACCAGAGCCTGTATCTCCGGCCCTTCATGTTCGCGAAAGAGGCGTTCCTCGGCGTTCGCCCCGCCAACAAGGTCAACTACTACGTCATCGCCTCGCCGGCGGGCGCGTACTTCTCGGGCGGCGTGAAGCCGGTCACGATCTGGCTGTCGGAGGACTACGCGCGCGCGGGCAAGGGCGGTACGGGCGCGGCCAAGACCGGTGGCAACTACGCCGCGAGCCTGCTGCCGCAGGCCGAGGCGTACGAGAACGGCTGCGACCAGGTCGTGTTCCTCGACCAAGACGGCAACGTCGAAGAGCTCGGCGGCATGAACGTCGTCTTCGTCTACAAGGACGGCACGGTCGTGACGCCCATGTCGGACTCGATCCTCGAGGGCATCACGCGCGACTCGATCCTGCAGCTCGCCGAAGACCGGGGCCACAAGGTTCAGGGGCGGGCGGTCTCACTCGCCGAATGGCGTGAGGGCGTGGCATCCGGCGACATCGTCGAGGTCTTCGCGTGCGGCACGGCCGCGGTGGTCACCCCGATCGGAGGGCTCAAGGGTCGCACCTTCTTCGACGAGCAGCCGACCGGATCGCTCGCGCTGTCACTGCGCGAAGAGCTGACCGACATCCAGTACGGCCGCCGCGAGGACAAGCACGGCTGGATGCTGCGCCTCGACGCCTGAGCCTGCGGTCGGGTTCGTTCGAATTCAGGAGAACGTGCGGAGACAGGACGATTCGTCGTGGATTTTCCTGTTCTCGCGCGTTTTCCTGTCTGGGCGCGTTCAGGGGACCGTCACTGAGCGTGCCGATCGTTGAGCTTGTCGAAACGACCTGTGCGTGGCGGTCGTTGAGCTTGTCGAAACGACCTGTGCGTGGCGGTCGTTGAGCTTGTCGAAACGACCTGCGTGTGCCGGTCGTTCAGCTTGTCGGAACGACTTGCGTGTGGCTGCTCCCTTCGACAGGCTCAGGGAGCGCGGGGATGCGTCGGGCGTGGCTAGGCTGATCGGGTGAAGATCGTACGGTTCAGCCACGAAGAGTCCATCCGCTACGGCATCGTAGACGGGACCGATCTGGTCGTGCTCGAGGGCGACCCCATGTTCGCCGGCTTCGGCACGACGGGGGAGCGCGTACCGCTCGGCGAGGTGTCGTTGCTGGCGCCCGTGATCCCGCGCTCGAAGGTCGTGTGTGTCGGCAAGAACTACCACGACCACGCGGCCGAGATGGGCGGCGAGGCTCCGGCCGAACCCCTGCTTTTCCTGAAGCCCAACACCGCCGTGGTCGGACCGGGCGACGCCATCGTGCGCCCGCCGCAGTCGACCCGAACGGACTTCGAGGGTGAACTCGCCGTCGTGATCGGGCGTATCGCGAAGAATGTGCCCGCGGCATCCGCTCTCGACTACGTCTTCGGGTACACGCTCGGCAACGACGTGACCGCCCGCGACCTCCAGAAGAGCGACGGGCAGTGGACACGCGCCAAGGGTTTCGACACGTTCTGCCCGCTCGGCCCCGCGATCGAGACGGACTTCGACGCGGCCGCCGCCACGCTGCAGACGCGCGTGAACGGCGAGATCAAGCAGTCGGCGCCCCTGACCGACATGATCCACTCGGTGCCGGACATCATCGCCTACGCCTCTGCCGTGTTCACTCTGCTTCCGGGTGACGTCATCCTCACGGGCACGCCCGCCGGCATCGGCCCGGTCGTCGCGGGTGATGTCGTCGAGGTCGAGATCTCGGGGCTCGGCGTGCTGCGCAACCCCGTGCGCGACGCGTAGGTCGACATGACAGCCGCGGCCGCGCTTCCCACCGATATCGGGGCGGTTCAGCGCCGCACCGTGCTGGTGCTGGCGTCGGGACAGGTGCTCGGCGGCCTCGCCCTCGGCGCGACGATCTCGCTCGGGGCGCTACTCGCTGCGGACATCTCGGGCGATGACTCGCTCTCGGGTCTCGCGACCGCGTCGCTGACGCTCGGGTCCGCCGCCCTCGCCGTGCCCATGGCGGCTCTCGCGCGGCGTCGCGGCCGTCGCATCTCGCTGTCGGCGGGCATGCTCATCGCGCTGGCAGGCGTTGCGGTCGTCATCACCGCGGCGGGACTTCGGATGTTTCCGCTGCTGCTGGTCGGATTCGTGCTGGTGGGTTCGGGAACCGCGGCGAACCTCCAGTCGCGGTTCGCGGCCGCCGACCTCGCCACGGACGCCACGCGTGGCCGCGACCTGTCGCTCGTGGTGTGGGCGACGACGATCGGTGCGGTGCTCGGGCCGAACCTCGTCGGGCCCGGAGAGTCGATCGGGGCAGCGCTCGGCATGCCCCCGCTGACCGGGCCCTACGTCTTCACGATCGGGGCACAGCTGCTCGCGATCGCGCTGTATCTGCTGGCCCTCCGGCCGGACCCGCTCCTCCTCGCCGCACGGCTCCGGGATGCCCTGACCGGCGATGCGCGCACCCGGGCCGTGATGCATCCGGATCGTCCTGTGCTGGCGCGCTTCGCGATCTTCGCGGTTGCGGCGAGTCACGGCGTGATGGTCGCGGTCATGGCGATGACTCCCGTGCACCTGCTGCACCACGGCGCGACGCTGACGGTGATCGGTCTGACGATCAGCCTGCACATTGCGGGGATGTATGCGTTGAGCCCGGTATTCGGCATCCTCGCCGACAGGCTCGGACGCCTGCCGACGATCGCGATCGGGCAGGCGCTGCTCTTGGCATCGCTGCTCACGGCGTGGCTCTGGTCCGAGGTTTCCGTCGCGGTAACAGTGTCGCTGATCCTGCTCGGCCTCGGCTGGAGTGCCTCGACCGTCTCCGGCTCGGCGCTGCTGACCGAGGCGACCGCCGAGCCCCTGCGCACGCGCCGGCAGGGCCGGAGCGACCTGGCGATGAACCTCGTCGGGGCTGCGGGCGCCGTCGGTGCGGGTGTCGTGCTCGGCTGGATCGGCTACAGCGGGCTCGCACTCGTCGCCATCGTCGCGGTCGCGGCCGTCGTGGTCGGGCTTGTTCTGGTGTGGCGGGAGCCGCGGCGCCACCCGGCCTGAGGCATCCGCGCGTTCGTAATTCAGTCTTTTGGGTCGTCTGGCTCGAGATTTTCCGCGGAAATTTGGGCGACGGGCCTTGAGCGCAGCGCGCAGAGACTGAATACCGAACACAAGACGGCGCCGAGTCGGAGGCGCTTGACCGGGAGGGGCTACGGCCGCCCCCCGAGTAGGCTGGGGTCGCCATGTCTGACGCCACCGCTTCCGCCCTGTATCCCACCACGACCGCTACGGGAGCAGACGTGCGCGTGCGCTTCTGCCCCTCACCGACGGGCCTGCCGCACGTCGGTCTGGTCCGCACCGCGCTGTTCAACTGGGGCTACGCGCGCCACCACGGCGGCAAGATGATCTTCCGCATCGAAGACACGGATGCCGCGCGCGACAGCGAAGAGAGCTACGCACAGCTGCTCGACGCGCTGCGGTGGCTGAAGATCGACTGGGACGAGGGCGTCGAGGTCGGGGGACCGCACGCGCCCTACCGTCAGTCGCAGCGGCACGAGCTCTACCGCGAGGTGCTCGACAAGCTGATCGCTGCGGGCGCCGTGTACGAAAGTTTCTCGAACGCCGAAGAGATCGACGCGCGGAATGAGGCCAACGGCCGCGCCAAGCAACTCGGGTACGACAACTACGACCGGAACCTCACGGACGAGCAGAAGGCCGCGTTCCGTGCCGAGGGTCGCGAGCCCGCCTGGCGCCTGCGCGTGCCCGACGCGGACGTCACCTACGAGGACCTGATCCGCGGCGAGGTCACCTTCCCGGCAGGGTCGTTCCCGGACTTCGTGATCGTCCGGGCCGGAGGCATCCCGCTCTACACGTTCGTCAACCCGGTCGACGATGCGCTGATGGGCATCACGCACGTGCTGCGCGGCGAAGACCTGATGCCCTCGACGGCGCGTCAGCTCTCGCTCTACCGTGCGCTGATCGATGCCGGCGTGACGACGTTCATCCCGCGCTTCGGGCACATGCCGCTCGTGCTGGGCGACGGCAACAAGAAGCTCTCCAAGCGCGACCCCCGCGCCGACCTGTTCCTGCAGCGCGAGAAGGGGTTCATCCCCGAGGGACTTCTGAACTACCTGGCGCTCCTCGGTTGGTCGATCGCCCACGATCGCGACATCTTCTCGCTCGACGAGTTCGTGGCCGCGTTCGACATCGTGAACGTCAACCCGAACCCGGCCCGGTTCGATCAGAAGAAGGCCGAGTCGATCAACGGCGACCACATCCGGATGCTCGAGCCCGCCGATTTCGCGGAGCGCATCCTGCCCTACCTGGCGTCGGCGGGACTCATCTCGACGCCACCCACGGCCCGCGAGCAGGAGCTGATCGAGGCATCCGCTCCTCTCGTGCAGGAGCGGATCCCGCTGCTCGGCGACGTGCCCGGGATGCTCGGGTTCCTGTTCGTCGACGAGGTCGCGTACGACGACGATGCGCTCGCGGGTCTGCCCGAGAACGCGAACGAGGTGCTGGTCGCGTCGGTCGGGGCTCTGGAGCTCGTGCCGGAATCGGAGTTCCGGGCCGCCGCCATCCAGGAGGCACTGAATTCCGCTCTCGTCGAGGGACTCGGCCTCAAGCCGCGCGTCGCCTTCGGCCCGCCCCGTGTGGCTCTGACGGGGCGTCGCGTGTCGCCGCCGCTGTTCGAATCGATGGAGATGCTCGGCAAGGCCGAGTCGATCCGCCGCCTCGGCGGGCTCGTAGAGCACCGCACGAGCTAGGGCGGTTTGGAAGGGCCCTCGCGGTCGTCTAGACTGGATCGTCGGCACGGTTTCGATCGTGACCGGTGGGGTATGGTGTAATTGGCAACACGGCGGTTTCTGGTTCCGTTGTTCTTGGTTCGAGTCCAGGTACCCCAGCAAGCAAGGCCCTCGATTTTCGGGGGTCTTTTTTGTTTCGTGGGTGTCGCACGCCGACTGTGCTGGCTGCCTCCGTCATGTGGGGCAGCGCCGGTGCTCTGGGGCAGGATCCTCCGTGCCCCAGAGTGCGGAAGCTGCCCCACTTAGCGGCAGACAGGTGGAAGAGGACGGATATCTCGCCTGGCCGAGCGCGCGTCAGCGCACCGCCCGAGCGGACCTCAGAGCTCCGGGCCGAGCACGGCGTCCAGCAGACGCTCCGCATCGCTGGTCGCGCTCGGCTCGCGGCTCAGCGCCCGCAGCAGCACGGCTCCGATGAGGGCCTCGGCGAGTTGCTCGACGGGTGCGCCCTCGGGCAGGTTGGGCACGGTTCCGATCGCGCGCGACAACCGGCCCGACACGGACTCCGAGCCCGACAGGCTGTCGCGCAGCCGGCGCCCGATCTCGGCGTGCTCCGCGGCCGCCGCGATCAACGAGCGCAGGATCGTCTCGCCCTGGGCAGATTCGAGGAGCGCGAAGACCTCGCCGAGCCAGACGGTGAGATCGCGGCGGATGTCGCCGGTATCGGGCAGCAGCAGTCGCCCGTCGAGCAGCTTGCCCTCGAGGAGACACTCCGCGACGACCGCGCCCTTCGAGGGCCACCAGCGGTAGATCGTCTGCTTGCCGACGCCGGCGCGGGCGGCGATGCCCTCCATGGTCAGGTGGTCGTAGCCGCGCTCGGCCAGGAGCCCGGCCGCGGCGTCGAGGATCGCGAGGCGCGCGGCTTCGCTCCGGACGGGGCCGCTCCGGGGAAGCGTCATGATCGGTCCTCAGGTTAGACGAGACGGTCCGTGTTATCTTATCGGTGCCGATCGATGCGGAGCGGGCCCCATCGATGGGGCACGCCTCCGCGAATCTGAGGGAGAGTCGTGGCCGAACTGTTGCACCGTCTGGGATCGTTTGCCGCTCGACGGGCCTGGACCGTCATCGTCAGCTGGTTCGTGATCCTCGGCATCGCCGTCGGCGGCTTCCTCGTCGGGTTCGCGGGCCTGAGTTCGAGCTTCGACATCCCCGGAACGGCGTCGGGCGACGTCATCGCCGAGCTCGAGGAGCAGCTGCCCGACTTCAGCGGCGCCTCGGGCATCGTGGTGTTCCACACCGAGGACGACGGCGCATTCACCGACGAGCAGCGCGCCGACATCGCGGAGCTCGCGGAATTGGGCCGCGACCTCCCCGACGTGTCGGACGTGATCGATCCCTTCGCGACCGATCAGCAGCTCGCCGACCAGCGCCAGCAGGTGGAGGACGGCCGGACCCAGCTCACGGATGCGCGAGAGCAGGCGGAGGCGGGTCAGGAACAGCTCGAAGCCGGTCAGACGCAGCTCGACGCGGGACAGACGCAGCTCGATGCCGCGCGGGCTCAACTCGAGGCCGCGGGATTGCCGACGACCGCGCTCGATGCTCAGCAGGCCGAACTGGACGCGCAGCAGAGCATCATCGATGACCAGCGTCAGGAGCTGACGGACGGCCTGGCCACGATCGATGAGAACGAGGCCGAGCTCGAACGCGGTGCCGAACTGCTCTCGTTCGCCGACGGCATCCGCGTCGTTTCGGAAGACGGAGCCACCGCGATTGTCAACGTGCAGTTCTCCGAGCCGCGGCTCGAACTCGCACAGGAGTCGAAGGATGCCGTGATCGAGCACTTCGCGTCCGAGCCGATCGAGGGTGTCGAGGTGGCCTTCTCGACCGACATCTCGCAGGGTGTGCCCGAGATCCTGGGTGTGGGCGAAGTCGTCGGCGTCGCCGTTGCCGCGATCGTCCTGGTCGTGGTGCTCGGATCGCTCCTCGCCGCCGCATTCCCGATCGTGACCGCGCTGGTCGGCGTGGCGATCGGTGCCATGGCAACGCTGGCATTCTCAGGCGTCGTGCAGATGGCATCCGTGACCCCGATCCTCGGCGTGATGCTCGGGCTTGCGGTGGGCATCGACTACTCGCTCTTCATCATCTATCGACACAGGCGGCAGCTGCTCGAGGGCGCAGACGTCCACGAGTCGATCGGACTGGCCAACGGCACCGCCGGCAACGCCGTCGTGTTCGCGGGGGCGACCGTCATCGTCGCGCTGCTGGCGCTCAACATCACGGGTGTTCCTTTCCTCGGTGTCATGGGAACCGCGGGCGCCGTGAGCGTCGCGGTGGCCGTGCTCATCGCGGTGTCGCTGACCCCTGCGCTGTTGGGGCTCGCGAAGTACCGGATCCTGAGCAAGCGGGCTGTGGAGCGTGCGCGCGCGGCGAATCCGGATGCTGTGGCCGAACGATCCCGGTCCGTCCGGCCCATGTCGACGCTGCGTGCCGTGCTCACCGTCGTCGTCGCGACCATCGCGCTGCTCGTCGTTGCGATTCCGGCGCTGTCGATGCGTCTCGGCCTGCCCGACGGTGGGTCGGAGGCGGCGGACTCGTCGGCCTACCGCGCCTTCACGCTCACCGACGAAGCTTTCGGGGCCGGTGCCAACGGTCCGTTGCTGGTCACGGCATCCCTCCCGGCCGGGCTCGACGATGCCGGGGCCCTCGATGCGCAGTTGCTCGTGGCCCGCGAACTCGCCGCGCAGGAGGACGTCGTTTCGGTCGCGCCCGTCGCGCTGTCGGACGACAACCGCCTCACCGCCTTCCAGGTCATTCCCGCCGAGGGGCCGAGCAGCGTCTCGACCGAGACGCTCGTGCGTGAGTTGCGCGACCTCCCCACGATCGACGGCGACATCACTCTCGGTGTCGCCGGGCAGGCCGCGATCAACATCGACATCTCGGAGGGCCTGGCGGATGTCCTTCCGCTCTACCTGCTCGTGGTGGTCGGCCTGTCGTTCCTGATCATGATGATGGTGTTTCGCTCGCTCCTCGTGCCGCTGATCGCGACCGCTGGATTCGTGCTGTCCCTCTTCGCCACGTATGGCGCCGTGACCGCGGTCTTCCAATGGGGATGGCTCGGCGAGCTTCTCGGGGTTCATAACCCGGGACCCATCCTGAGCTTCCTCCCCGTGATCCTCGTCGGCATCCTGTTCGGCCTCGCGATGGACTATCAGCTCTTCCTCGCATCCGGCATGCGCGAGGCCTGGGCGCACGGGGCCCCCGCGCGGCTCGCGGTGGCACAGGGGTTCCGCGCCGGGCGGACGGTCGTGACGGCGGCGGCCCTCATCATGGTCGCGGTGTTCTCGGGCTTCATCACCTCGGAGTCGGTCATCATCAAATCGATGGGCCTGGGGCTTGCCCTCGGCGTGCTGTTCGACGCGTTCATCGTGCGGATGCTGCTGATGCCCGCGCTCATGCACCTGCTCGGTCAGTCGGCCTGGTGGTTGCCGCGCTGGCTCGATCGCATCGTGCCGAACGTCGATGTGGAGGGCTCGGCCCTCGAGCGCAGGCATCCGGTGCATCACGCGGCTGACGCCGGTCACTGAGCCCTCGGCCGCTGGGCCCACCCGGCCGCTGAGCCCGGTCGGTCGCGACCTGTTGTGCCAACGCGAGCGGACGCAACACGCCGTGTGTCGTCGAATGGTGCGGCGTGTTGCGTCCGTTCGCGGGGACGCGCGGGCGTCGAGCCCGTCGACCACCGCTAACGGGCGCGGCTGAGGACCCGACGGATTCGTATGACGTGAATCGTGGCGGTGGGAGGCGGTCGCTCATTAGAGTGTGCATTCTCGGGGTCATGCGCCCTGAGGCATTCGTGATCACCGCCCGCCGGGAACGCCTGGGGCTCTTCGGCCTGACGGAGCGGATCATCTACCTCGGCTTTCTCGCGTGGTTCGTCCTGCTGGGAGTGCTCGCGCTTTCTTGAAGACGGCCGCGTCGGACCGACCGCGTTCCATCTACCTAGGGCATGCGGGTTAGCACGCCCTCGCGGTCCACCCGCAGCTCGCTCGTGAGGTCGAGCCCGTCCAAGAACGCCCGGTCGTGGCTGACGACGATCAGCGCGCCGCGATAGGAACCGAGCGCCTCGATCAACTGACCGACGCTCGGGATGTCGAGGTTATTGGTCGGCTCGTCGAGCACGAGTAGCTGAGCCGGGGGACTGGCGAGCAACACCGTCGCCAGCGCGGCACGGAATCGTTCGCCGCCCGACAGCGACCCCGCCGGCCGGTCGACGCTCGATCCGCGCAGCAAGAGCCGGGCGAGCTTGTTGCGGAGTTCACCCGGGGTCGCACCCGGTGCGGCACGCCCGACGTTCTGCAGCACGGAGGCCGCGTCATCCAGCCCATCGAGGCGCTGGGAGAGATATCCGATCTGCTCGACCATCGCCTCGGCGCGCGGATGGTTGGGCTGGGGCGCCGGAGCATCGCCGATGAGCTGACGGAGCAGCGTGGTCTTGCCGACTCCGTTCGCACCCGTCAGAGCGATGCGCTCGGGCCCCTGCACGAGCACCTCACGCCCGTCACTCCCAACCAGGCGGGCGATACGCCGCGTCCGCGGCACGCCGGGGTCGGGTAGTTGGATCGAGATGCGGTCGTCCTCGCGTACCCGCGAGCCCGCCGCATCGACCGCCTCGCGCGCGCTCTGAATCTTGTCGTCGAGGATGCCGCGCCGGTTGCCCTGCGCCTTCTCGGCGGAGTTGCGGCGGTCGTTCACGACTGCCTTAACATACTTGCGGTTCGAGGCATCCTTCCGGCCCTGCCGCTCGCTGTGCGCGATCTTCTCCTCGGCTTGCACGCGCTGCCGCTTCTCGGTCTTGAGGGTCTGCTCGGCCGCTCGGAGGGCGCGCTCGGCCGCCTCCTGCTCGGCCTCGACGTGCTCCCGATAGGCGCTGTAGGGGCCCCCGTAGACCGAGAGGGACCCGGCGCGCAGTTCGGCCGTGCTGTCCATGAGCTCGAGCAGGGCTGTGTCGTGGCTCACGACGATGAGGGTGCCGCGCCATCCGCTGACCAGCTCGTACGCGCGCTCGCGCGCTTCGCCGTCGAGATTGTTGGTCGGCTCGTCGAGCAGGGCGATGTCGGCGCGGCGCAGTGAGACGTCGACGAGCGCAGTCAGCATCGTCTCTCCGCCCGACAGTGTGTTGGCGGCACGGTCGAGGTCTTCGACGTTGATCCCCGCGGCAGCGAGTGCCGCGATCGATCGTGCCTCGACATCCCAATCGTCGCCGACCAGATCGAACAGGTGCTGCTCGATCGTGCCGCCCTCGATCGCGCGGATAGCATCGCGGATGTCTCGCACACCCAGCAGGTCGGCGACGGTGTTGTGTGGTCTGAGTGTCAGGTTCTGCGGCAGATAGTCGACGACGCCGTTGGCCGTGACGCTACCGCCCGTCGGCGAGAGGTCTCCCGCGATGATGCGCAGGAGCGTGGACTTGCCGACGCCGTTCAGGCCGACGAGGCCCGTCCGGCCGCGGTCGAAGGCGCCCGAGACGTGATCGATGGCGGGGGAGCCATCCGGCCAGGCGAAGGTGAGGTCGTGAAGCACGACGGAAGGACGAAAAGCGGGCATGCGGATCTCCGGGTTGTGTCAGGGGTGCTGACACGAGAGACGCAAGGGTGCGCGAGTCGGTCAGCGATGTACGCCGGAACCGATACCCGCCATGACCCGTCCTTCGATTCGCTCCTTCTCACACACGGCCGGAGTGCCGCAGGAGCGCGGAAGCCAGTATGCCACACACGTCGCGGTCCGGACGCGGGCAACGGATGCCGCAGGTCCCACCCGCGATACCGTCGCCGTCAAGCCCCTCGCGTGAGGGCACGGTCAGAGCGAAGGTGAACACATGAACACTCAGGATGACAAGTTCGACGGACCCGCCGGCAAGCCGAGCCAGGCCGAGGGCGCTGATCCCGACCGGCCCGAAGGGTCGCAAGCATCGGAGCCGCTGCCGGCCGAGGGGCACCCCTCTCCCGCAGACGGCGGCGAACTCGACGAATAAGGTCGGGGTTCCGGCACGCGCCGACGCGCGAACGGACGCAACACGCCGTGCCGCTCCGCGCGAGACGGCGTGTTGCGTCCGTTCGAGGTGAGGGGAAACCGGATGTGCGGCGTTGCGTCGAGGTGAGGGGAAACCGGATGTGCGGCGTTGCGGTCGGGAGTGGACCCCGGCTACATCGCGGCGCCGGTGTAGGAGTACTTCACGAAGACCTCCGACGCGATGCCGACTTCGTCGAGCACGCCCTGTACGGCGGTCAGCATGTACCTCGAGTCCCACCCCATGTACAAAAACGTCGACTCGTCGAGCGCATCCCACTGCCCGTTCCACGCCTGCTCGGGATAGAGCGGGCCACCGCGTCGGGCGCTGAAGGCAACGACGTGCTCGCGACCGTCGGCCCAGAGGCGCTTGAAGATGCGGTTGAAGAGGTACTTGATGTCGTAGACCTCCCAGTGCTCGCCGCGGTACTCGACGTACTCGAACTCGCGCTCCCACCCGCGCGGCCAGCCGCGGCGGCGCACCGCGTCGAGGATCGGCGTGAGCCCGTCATCGTCGATAGCGATCACCTGCGGTCGCGCCCAGATGTCGACGAACGCCTCGGTCAGCGCCGCGGTGCGGGCGGTGATCGCGGCGGTACCCCACGCGGGTGTGTCCGCGATCGCCGTCGTGAGCGCCAGACGGCTCTTCGGATAGAGCGCGTCGCGCTTTTCGGGGAAGGATGCGTCGAACCCGCGCTCGGCGAGGCCCGTCTCGATCAGCGTCAGGTTGCCGAGGGTCGGGGCGAGGGCGCGGTGGCTGTTCTGCTCGTCCTCGGTGTAGTCGGCCCAGGCGCGTTCGCCATCGCCCGTCCAGGTATCGGCGGGGGCGAGAGGGAAGACGTGCTCGATCTCCAGCCCGTCGCCGTCGAGCCCACCCGCGCTCTCGACACCCGCCAGTCGCCCAAGGACGTAGGCGGCGTGGGGGAGAGCGCCGTACTTGAGCTCGACGCGGACGCGCTCGTTGGACGGCATGATCCGCGCGATCGCCCGGACCAAGGCATCCGGTCCGTCCTCTCGAGCGCGGCAGAGGCGGGCGACCAGCCGATCGTTCGACAGGCCCGAGATCGTGCGGCGCAGAAGGAGCGACTGGATGTTCTCGAGCGTCGCGATCAGTTCGGCGCGGTCGGTCACGCCGAGCGCGTAGTCGCGGTACGCGCGCATGACGAGCGGATACATGCCGCGCCCGAAGGTGTTGACATATCCCAGCTGGCGGCCGATTTCGGCATCCGGTTCCTGCGACGGATCGAGCAGGATGCGGTAGATGTCGGAGTAGTCGCGCCACTCTGCGGCATCCGTCCGGAGAGTGTCGAGGTCCATGCGGGGGAAGCGTTGACGGAAGGCGTCGTACACGCTCCGCTCGCCCGCGACGGCGACCTCGCGGCCCGTCGTCATGACGAGCAAGTGGCGCCAGAAGCTCGCGATCGCCTCACCCGTGTTGCGCTCGATCGGGACCCAGTAGGCATCCTCGATCTCGCTCTGTTGGGCGTGCGAGAGGCCCATGAGCACGTAGTTGTGGATCAGCTCGTGGTCGCGCAGCGGCTCGCCCGTGGAGTTCAGGCTCTCGAAGATCTGCTGCGCGTTCGCGCCCGACCCGAGCGTGATGGCGACGTGCTCGAGCTTTTGGAGTCCGCGCCAGATGCGGGGAACCTCGTCGCGGCGGACCTGGCTGCGGAAGAACGCGTAGTTGTCGTCGAATCGCGACTCGCGGTAGGCGTCCTCGGTCTCGGGATGCTCGGTTCCGCCAGGGTCGAGAACGACGCTCTCGAACACGCGGGCCCACGCGCTGTTCGGACGCAGCTTGGTGCGGGTGGGCTGGGTGCGGTCGGGATCGTCGGCGCGCACGAGCACGCGCTCGAGCTCGGCCGCGAGGGCGGGGTCGTCGTCCTTGACGGTGTGGTGCAGGGCCGCGACGAGCAGCATGAGCGTCGTGATGCGCTGCTGTCCGTCGATCAGCACGAGCTCGCCCGCGGTGCCGGAGGCATCCGGATCCGCGGCTGCGGTCGAGAGGATGGAGCCGATGAAGTGCATGCTGCGGTCGTCGAGGTCGGCGACGGCACGGATGTCGCCGAGCAGCTGCTCGCACCCGCCGATGTCCCAGCGGTACTGGCGCTGGTAGACGGGGACGACGATCGTGGTGTCGGGCGCCGACAGCCAGGCGACCGTGTTGACCGCGACCGCGTCGACGTTGGTGGCACTGCCCATGTCTTGCTTCGCCCCCTGATGCCTCGGAACCGCGGGGGCGAACCACCCGCGCGGTCCAGTCTAGGCATCCGTTCCACCCGCTCCGTTATTCACGGCCGGGCCTCCGGGGCGCGTTCAGGGGCCGGAGGTAGGCTTGCCTAAGTTGGGCCTGTTAAAACGTGCTGGCCCTCTGACGAAAGGCATGTCACCTTATGGGTTACATCAAATCCGCAGCGCTCGAAGAGACCGGCTATGTGGTGCTCGACTCCTACAACCAGGAGCTCGACCCCAAAGAATGGCTCGACATCGAGTACAACGACTGGAAGTCCTCGGGCGACACGCGCTTTGCGCCCCTGGCCAGCGCCTTCGGCGACATCGAGTGCAACGGCTTCTGGAACCACAAGCCGCCGCGCACCGACAAGGACGGCGTCTGGATCGACTCGCAGACCGAGAAGGCGCCCAACCTCACGCGTCGCGCCATGGAGCCGGGTGCGAACGTCGGCCGCTGCCGCGTGATCGAGCTGCAGCCGAACACCTACGCCGACTGCCTCTACAACCTGCACCAGGACGACAACAACCGTCTGAACCCGGATGGCACGGGCTGGGTCGTCCGCGGATTCTTCAACCTCACCGACGACAAGACGAGCTACTTCGTGCTGCGCGACAACCGCACCGACCCCGAGGGTGAGGTGCGCATCGCCCTGCCTGCCGGCGCTCAGCTGATCGTCGACACGCAGCGTCTGTGGCACGCCGCCACCCACCCGGGCACTGAGCCGCGCTACTGCCTGATCACCTCGTGGACGTCGGGCCCCGAGCTCGACGCCTACATCGAGAAGTACAACGGCAAGCCGCACGTGCCGAACTTCGAGGTTCCGCAGGACGAGCTCGACGCAGGTCAAGCCGAGCAGACTCGCCGCCTCGCGGCGCGCGCCGCGTTCTACGCCGCGAAGGGTCAGGCCGAGAAGGTCGCGATGAGCGAGGCCTGAGCCCCGCGCATCCGTTCTGCCGCGCCGAAACACCCCTCGCGCGACGAAACACCCCTCGGCATCGGGTTTCTCGATGCACGAGGGGTGTTTCGCTGTCCGGTGCCGGTGCCGGTGCCGGTGCCGGTGCCGGTGCCGTGTCCGGTGCCGGCGGACGGGGGACGGGCGGGACCGGATGCAGGGGGCCGGGCCTACTCGTAGCGGAGGGACTCGACCGGGTCGGCGCTCGCAGCCCGAGCGGCCGGTAGCGTGCCTGCCAGGAACGCGATCCCCATTACGATCAGGATGACCGTCGCGATCGAGATCGGGTCGAACGCCAGCAGTGTCAGGCCCGGCAGATCCGCGAGGAGTGTGTCTGCGAGCGCCGAACTGAGCGCGGTGCCGACGAGGATCGCGACGGCGGCTCCGATCGCGCTGCCGAGGAATCCGAGGAACACCGCCTCGAGGCTGAACAGGCTGAAGACGCGCCCCGAGCCCATGCCCATGGCCTTCATGAGTCCGATCTCACGCGTCCGCTCCTGCACCGACATGTAGAGGGTGTTGACGATGCCGAAGCTCGCCGCGAGGAGCGCGATGATCGCGAACGCGTTCAGCACGAGCACGATGCCGTCGATGATCGCGGTGAAGGTTCCGAGCTGATCCGCAACGGTTGTTCCGGTGTATCCCTCGGCCTCGAGCCGCTGTTTCAGGGCGTCGATCTCTTCGGTCGTGGCGTCCGGGTCGAAGAAGACGCTCGCCTGCGCGAACCGCTCCTGTTCGGCGGCGGGCACCCCGATGTTCTGGAAGTCGACCAGTGCGTCGGTCAGCGCCTGGTTGGGCGTCACCGTCGTCGTCGGGGCCGCGAACGCCTGGTCGGCGACGCCGGTGACGGTCGCCTCGACCGTGTGGGACTGACGTTCGGCATCCGTGATCCCGAACGTCACGGTCTGCCCGATCGCCGACTCTGCGTCGTCGAAGCCCAGGGGTTCGATCAGCGAGAGGGGGAGGGTGACCTCGGGCGCGCTCGAGGAGTCGTCCGGTTCCGAACCGGCCGCCAACTGGATGGTCTGGCCCGCAACCAAGCGACCGACGCCCGTGACGTACGGGGTGCCGTCGCCGTACTGGACGTAGTCGGCGTTGACCGAGATCGTTGGCTCGACGCTAAGGACCCCGTCGATCGCGGCCAGCGCGTCGAGGTCTGTCTGGTCGAGAGCGACGACGGTGCTGCCCGGCGCGGCGGTCGGCCCTGCGGCGATCGCGTCGGGGTTGTATTCGATCGGCCCGCCGCCGGCCGCCACGCCCGCCCCCGAGGGTTGGGTGACCGTCATGACATCCGTCGCGCCGATCGAGCTGACGGTGTCGTCGATGTAGCGATTGATGCCGGTGCCGAGCCCGTTGGTCAGGACAAGCGTGAACGCTCCGACGAAGATCGCCAGGATCGTGAGGGTCGTCCGCACCTTCGAGCGGAAGGTCTGCGAGATGGCTGTGGTGATGAGGTCTGAGGTCTTCATGCCGCCACCGCCTCGTCCGCGACGATCAGGCCGTCTCGGATCAGGATGCGCCGGTCACAACGCGCCGCCAGGTCTTCGTCGTGCGTCACGACGATCAGCGTGATGCCGTGCTCACGGTTGAGTCCGAACAGGATGTCTTCGACGACCGCGCCGGTGGCGGTGTCGAGGTTTCCGGTCGGTTCGTCGGCGAAGATGACGCGCGGGTCGTTGACCAGGGCCCGGGCGATGACGGTGCGCTGCTTCTGACCGCCCGACAGGTCGAGGGCCTTGTTGCGGGCCTTGTCGTCGAGCTCCAGCTGAGCGAGCGCTGCATGCCCACGTCGCTTTCGCTCGCGGCGCCCGACCCCGGCGATCTTCATCGGCAGCATGACGTTATCGAGCACGGTCGTGCCGGACGTGAGGAAGAACTGCTGGAACACGAACCCGAACGTGCGGTTGCGCGTGCGGTTGAGAGCCCGCCCCCGCAGGGTGCGGGTGTCGGTGCCCTCGAGGTCGATGCGTCCGCTCGTCGGCTGATCGAGAAGCGCGAGCAGGTGCATGAGGGTCGATTTGCCCGACCCGCTCTTGCCGACGATCGCGACGCTCTCACCGGCGCGAATGTCGAGGCTGACACCGCGCAGGGCATCGAAGCGGTTGGCGCCGCGTCCGTAGGACTTGTGGACGTCGGTGACCGAAATCAGCGGGGCGGTCATGTGTGCGCCCTTCGGGTGTATGAAGTCATATCCCCAGAGTCGCCGGGCCCGGTGGGCGGCGCGTCACCCGAGCGGATGCATCCGTCTACCGCGTTCGCGGTACGGGCCCTGCCACGAGGGGACGACGCGTGCGGCGCTCGCGCGCGGCACACTGGTCTCATGAGACCCATGGAGTCCGACGGGCCGTGGGCGATCCCGCATCGCCACCCACCCGCGTGGGTGGGCGATCTCGTCGCGGCCGCATTGATCGTGGTGGCCGCGCTCGTGCCGTTTCCGGCTCACGAGTTCCGCCCCGATAGCCCGCTCGTCGTGGTCGTCGCCCTGCTGCCGGCGGTGCTGCTGCCACTGAGACGGCGCTGGCCGTTGTCCGTCCTCGTCGCCTGCCTGGGGTGCTACGGCATCGCGGCGCTGCTCGGAACCATCGCCCCCGGGATCGTGCTCGCTGCCGCGATCGCGATGTTCGGCGTTGCGAACCGTTCGACCCGGCGACGGACTCTCATCACGATGGCGGTGGCGGTGCCCGGTATCGTCTTGCTCAGCGTGCTCGCCGCGATCGGCGACGTCTTCGACCCCCGTACCTTCCAGTTCGCCTTCGTGATGGCGTTCGCAGCAGCGGCGGGCGACGCTACCCGCTCGCGCCGCGAGTACATCAGCGAGATGACGGAGCGGGCTCTGCGCGCCGAGAAGACCCGCGAGGCCGAGGCACAGCGTCAGATCACCGAAGAGCGCTTGCGCATCGCGCGTGACTTGCACGATGCCGTCGCGCATCAGATCTCGGTCATCAGTTTGAACGCGGGCGTGGCATCGACGTCGCTCGAGACGCGTCCCGAGAAGACGCGCGAGGCGCTCGCGAACATCCGCTCCGCATCGCGTAGCGTGCTCGCCGAGATCGGCGATCTGCTCGAGATGCTGCGGGCCGACGAGGGCGGCGACGACGAGACATCCGTTCGTCCCCCGCAGCCGGGACTCGAGCGCCTGGACGACCTGGTCGCGCGTTTCCAGGAGACCGGCCTCGAGGTGGGGGTGCGGCGCGAGGGAGACCTGACGGTTGTGCCGACGCCGCTTCAGCGCATCGCGTACCGCGTCGTGCAAGAAGGCCTGACGAATGCGCACAAGCATGGCGCCCTGCACCGCGCTCATGTTCTGCTCGAGGCGGCGCCAGAGGCGATGCTGGTCGTCGTGACGAACCCCATCCGCGATGACCAGCCCCGGGAATTCGAAGCACGATCGGGGCACGGGCTCACCGGTCTGCGCGAGCGGGTCGCGGCGGTCCGCGGTTCGGTTCAGGCTGGCTCTACACCCGGCGGGTACCGGCTCGCGGCGAGCCTGCCCCTCGCGAAGCATCCAGAGGACGGCGCAGAGTGACAACGGTTCTGATCGTGGACGACCAATCGCTCATCCGTTCGGCGGTGCGCGACCTGCTCGAGAATGCCGAAGACATCACGGTCGCGGGGGAGGCGGCCGACGGCGCCGTGGCCATCGCGAAGTCGGCCGAGCTGCGACCCGACGTGGTGCTGATGGACATCCGGATGCCCCAGGTCGACGGCATCGCTGCGACCGAGGCGATCTGCTCCGACCCGGCGCTCGCCGAGACGCGCGTGCTGATCCTGACGACCTTCGAAGAGGACGAGTATTTGGTCGCGGCCCTGCGGGCGGGGGCGAGCGGGTTCATCGGCAAGGGGGCGGAGCCGGACGAGATCGTCCGCGCGGTGCGTGCGATCCATGCCGGCGATGCACTGCTCTCGCCCGCGGCTACGCGCAGCCTGATCACGCGCTATGTGCTGCCGACTCGCGCACCGGCCGTCGGGGTGATGCCGCCCGAGTTCGAACACCTGACCGAGCGCGAGCGCGAGGTGCTGCTGCTCGTGGCGCGTGGCCGATCCAACCAGGACATCGCGGACGAGTTGTTCATCTCACCCCACACGGCGAAGACCCACGTCAACCGCATCATGACGAAGCTGTACGCCCACGATCGGGCCCAGCTCGTGATCATCGCGTACGAGAGCGGACTCCTGGCTCCTGGGGCCTGAGGCAGTCGCCCTCAGCGAAACACCCGTCGTGCGTCGAAACACCCCGTGGCATCGGCTGTCTCGACGCACGAGAGGTGTCTCGCTGTGCGGGCGCGGGATAGGGGCGGTAAGGGCCCGTCCCCTCTGCGGACGCCGATAATGGAGACATGACGCCCCAGGCGCCGAGCGGCAACGATGCCGAACTCGACGAGCGCGATGCCGACCCCACGCGAGGTGACGCTGAGCTGCGGGAGTTGCGGCTGCGGGCGTACGGTCCCGATGCCGACATCGAGTCGGACCCGGCAGCGCTAGCGCGCCTGCGTGAACTCGAGGGGGTGCGTCGCGCAGTCCCGGCGGCATCCTCGCCGGGAACCGCGTCCGCCGCGACGTCTGGGCCATCCGGGTCGTCGGTTCCACCGCGCCCGCCGCTCCCGGTATCACCGCTCGTCGCGGGGGAGCCCGGTTCGCTCCCGGTCGACGATCGGAATTCGGATGCCTCGGCCGCCGCGATGGCCGCTACGCCGGCCTCTGCGCCGGCCACCCCCGGTGACGCCAGCACGCCCCGTGCCCGCTCCTGGGCGCGGCGCCTCGCTCGCTGGTCGCGCAACCCGCGCGCCATCGCGGTGGCGGCCGTCGCGCTCGTCGTGGTGCTCGCGCTCGCGATCGTGCCGGGACTGTTCACCGATCGACCCGATGCCTTGCTCCGCGTCGATCCCGGTTACGCCGATGAGCAGCTGAGTACCGAGTACCGGCTCTTCCTGCGTCAGATCGGTGCCGATATGGACGACTTCATGCGGTTCGAGGACTTCGCGGGCCTGCAGGTGTGGGGCACGCCCACGGACGCGCCGGTGCGGTGCGTTCTGGTGTCGGACGGCCCGCAAGACGTTCGCGCGCTCAGCTGCATCCCGCGCGGGCTCGATCCGGTCGCCGACATGATGGTCTACCCCGGATCGCCCGTCCCCGGCGACCTCGAAGAGCGCTACCCCGATGCCGGTGCCGGCACGGCGGTGCGATTCACCCTGAGTGGTGACAGCGTCGAGGTCCGTGTGGTTCTGGCCGACTCCGAGCTCGAACTCTCGTAGCGCCCGCCGCGACGATTGCTCGCCTGGCACTCGTAGGGTTCGCCACAGGATCGCTCGCCTGGCACTCGTTGCGGTGTGGGGCGCCCTGTGACCGCACCTACTGCCAGGCGAGCGGGGCATGGCCACGGGGCACGGGACTCGGGACATGGGCCTCGGCAGGCGAACCCGGCGCGCCCGGGTGGCGACCCCGCAGGCGCACTCCTGTTGCGAATACCTCTTGTTTTATGTTGTTTTGAGTTGTACTGTGTGGGAAACATCGCCGAACCAATGGGGGTCGACTCGCATGTATGCAACGGAGCGCCAGGTCGCGATCGAGCACCAGCTCTCGCAGCAGGGCCGAGTTTCTGTGGTCGACCTCGCCCGCACCTTCGACGTCACCACCGAGACCGTTCGTCGTGACCTCGATGCGCTGGAGCGTGCCGGAGCCCTTCGCCGTGTGCACGGGGGAGCGGTGGCGCTGGATCGCACGAGCACGGCCGAGATCGCCGTCGCCGAACGCGGCCTGCAGCGTGGTGCCGAGAAGGCCGATATCGCCACCCGCGCCCTCGCCGCAATTCCCACCGGTTTTCGTGGCTCGGTCTTCGTCGACGCGGGCACGACCACGGCTGCCTTCGCCCGTGCCCTCGGCGATCACCTGCGTGCGGTCGGCGCGACGGCCGAGGTCGTCACGCACTCCGTCCCCATCGCGGCCGAACTCGGTGCGCGCGGAGATCTCGCACTCTCCGTCATCGGCGGGCGCGTCCGTGGACTGACCGCCGCCGCGGTCGGATCGTCGACCGTCCGCGCGATCGAGTCTCTGCGCCCCGACGTCGCGATCATCGGCACCAACGGTCTCGCGACGCCGTTCGGCCTCAGCACCCCCGACCCCGAAGAAGCGGCGGTCAAGCAGGCCATCGTCGAGTCGGCCCGCCGGGTGATCGTCCTCGCTGACTCGAGCAAAGCAGGTCAGGAGTACCTCGTGAGGTTTGGCCGACTCGAAGACATCGACGTGGTCGTGACGGATGCGCCGCTGCCCGAAGACCTCGCCGATGCCCTCGCGGTTGCGGGCGCGGAGGTGTGGCTGTCGTGATCGTCACCCTGACCGCCCATCCGGCTCTCGACCGCTCGATCGCCCTCGACGCCGCGCTCCGACCGGGCGACGTGCAGTCCGGCACGCCGGGACGAGAGGATGCCGGGGGCAAGGGCATCAACGTCGCCCGGGCCATCAAGGCCGCGGGTCATGAGGCGCTGGCGGTTCTGCCGCTCGCGTCCGAGGATCCGTACGCGGCGATCCTCGCGGCGACCGGTACCTGCGCCTATGTCGTGCCGATCGAGGGCCACGCTCGCGTCAACCTCACCCTGACCGATCCGACGGGTGAGACGACGAAGATCAACCTGCCGGGTGCCGTGCTCTCGCCCGATGAGGCCGCGCAGATGATCCAGACCGTTGCCGCGGCCTGCGACGGAGCCGAGTGGCTCGTGCTCGCGGGCTCGCTCCCGCCGGGTGTGGCGGATGACTTCTACGTCGACGTGATCGATGCGGTGCGCGAGCGATGGGGAGCGCATTCCCCGCGCATCGCCGTCGACACGTCCGGCCCGGCCCTCGCGGCCGTCGTCGAGCGCGGCCGCCCCGACCTCATCAAGCCGAACGAGGACGAACTCGCCGAGCTCGCCGCCGTGGCGCTCGAGACGATGGGCGACGCATCGGATCTGATCCACCGGGTCGTGGAGCTTGCGCGATCGTTCGTGCCGGAGCGGGTCGGTGCCGCCCTGGTGACCCTCGGTGGTGACGGTGCCGTGCTGATCGACGCCGACGGCGCATGGGCCGGAACCCCGCCGCCCGTCACGCTCGTCAGCACGGTCGGCGCGGGCGACAGCTCGCTCGCCGGATTCGTGCTGGGCGACGTCGACGGGCTCGACGCGGCCGGGCGATTGCGCCGGGCGATCCAGTACGGAGCGGCCGCGGCATCCCTCCCCGGCTCGCAAGCACCCACCCCCGCAGATCTGCCCACGGGACACGTCGACATCGCTCGAATCAATGTCGTCGCGTGGTGTCCCGAGCCCCCCGAACAGCACTCTTCGTACTACCGGCCATAGGAGGTCACGCAATGTCAGAAGCAGGAATGTCCGCAGCGGGCACGCCACACGAAGGCCCGCCCACCATCACGCCCGAGCTCGTCAGCCTGGACGTCGACCTCGGGCTCGACAAGGCCGCGGTCATTCGCGCCCTCGCCGAGCGTGTCGCCGCGCAGGGTCGCGCGAGCGACGCCGGTGCGCTGTTCGACGCCGCCTGGGCCCGCGAGCAGACGGATGAGACGGGTCTGCCGGGCGGAATCGCGATCCCGCACGCCAAGACCGCCGCGGTCACCGTTCCCTCGCTCGCCTTCGCGCGCCTGGCCCCGGGTGTCGACTTCGGCGCCGAGGACGGCCCCGCCGACCTGGTGTTCCTGATCGCCGCGCCCGCGGATGCCGCCGAGGCGCACCTGGCCGTGCTGTCGAAGCTGGCGCGCAACCTCATGCAGGACGACTTCACCTCGGCGCTGCGTGCCGCAAAGACCGATGCCGAGGTCGTTTCGATCGTTCGTGTCGCGATCGGAGAAGAGGATGCCCCGGCCCCGGCTGTTGCACCCTCCGCCACTGATGCGGCCCCGATCGCCGAGCCCGCGGTCGTCTCTCCGGTCACGCCCGAGCACGGTCCCCGCCCGCGCATAGTCGCGGTCACGGCCTGTGCGACGGGCATCGCCCACACCTACATGGCAGCAGACGCCCTGACGGCCGCGGGCCAGAAGGCCGACATCGAGGTGATCGTCGAGCCGCAGGGTTCGAGCGGTTACAAGGCCATCGACCCCGCGATCATCGCCGGGGCCGACGCCGTGATCTTCGCGGTCGACGTCGACGTGCGTGAACCGCAGCGGTTCGCCGGCAAGCCGGTCATCCGCACGACGGTCAAGCGCGGCATCGACCACGCCGACGCTCTCGTCGCCGAGGCTGTGGCCGCGGCATCCGATCCCACCGCCGACCGTGTCCCGGCATCGAACGCCGACGGCTCGACCGCGACGGCGAGCACCAACACCGCCAACGAGTCGGTCGGGGCGCGCATCAAGCGGTGGCTGCTCACCGGTGTGAGCTACATGATCCCGTTCGTCGCGGGTGGCGGTCTGCTGATCGCGCTCGGGTTCTTGCTCGCCGGATACGAGGTGACCGACTTCGCGGCGACCGTCATCATCGACAACTCGATCGTCGACCTTCCCGAGGGTGGGCTCGGCCAGTATCTCGGGTCCGTTGCCTTCATGATCGGTGCGACCTCGATGGGCTTCCTCGTGCCTGTGCTCGCGGGCTTCATCGCCTTCGCGATCGCCGACCGGCCGGGTATCGCACCCGGTTTCGTCGCCGGTGCCGTCGCCGTGCTGATGGGCGCCGGCTTCATCGGTGGAATGGTCGGCGGCGTGCTCGCCGGCTTCATCGCCTGGTGGATCGGACGCATCCCCGCCCCGCGCTGGCTGCGTGGCCTGATGCCCGTCGTGATCATCCCGCTGGTCGGGTCGATCTTCGCCTCGGGTCTGATGGTGCTGCTGCTCGGTCGTCCGATCGCGCAGCTCGTCATCTGGCTGTCGGACTGGCTGAACAGCCTGACCGGTGCCTCGGCGATCGGCCTCGGAATCATCCTCGGCCTCATGATGTGCTTCGACCTCGGTGGCCCGGTCAACAAGGTCGCGTACACGTTCGCGACGGCCGGTCTTGCCGCGGCATCCACGAGCGACATCTACTCGGCCCCGTACCTCATCATGGGAGCGGTCATGTGTGCCGGAATGGTGCCCCCGCTCGCGATGGCGCTCGCCTCGACCGTGCTCGCACGCCGCAGGTTCTCGCAGGTCGAGCGTGAGAACGGCAAGGCGGCCTGGCTGCTCGGCGCCGCGTTCATCAGCGAGGGTGCGATCCCGTTCGCCGCGGTCGACCCGCTGCGCGTCATCCCGGCCTCGATGCTCGGTGGCGCGGTCACGGGTGCACTCAGCATGGCGTTCGGCGTCTCGTCTCTCGCCCCGCACGGTGGCATCTTCGTCTTCTTCGCCATCAACCCGATCTGGGGCTTCCTGATCGCGCTGATCGCTGGCACCGTCGTCGCCGCGTTCGCGGTCGTCGGGCTGAAGACGTGGGTCCGCAAGCGCGAGCCCGTGGACGAGGTCGCCCCGGCCTGAGCGGTTCCCGTCGCCGCCTAGCGTTCCCTGCCGGAATCCCCTCCGCGATGTCCCGCCTTTTCACCCCATGCGTTGTTTTGGGGTGAAAAGGTGGGACATCGTGCGTTGGAGGCGGGGCGAGGCGTAGGTGGGGCGGCGGTCGGCGTCAGGCGTTCTGCGAATAGGTGCGCCGGTTGCTGTCGCCGCGGTGCACGACCAGGCTGATGGGTCGTGCGAGCAGCAGCAGCAACAGCGGGTAGAGGCTCGTCACCGGGAATACGACCGCGATGATCAGGGCGAGCACGGTGAGGGGAACCGCCAACCAGTCGGTCCACGAGGTGGGTGGGGCTGGGACATCCGGGCCTCGAAGTCCGCGGCGCACGATGATTTCTTTCTGCAGCCGGATCGCCACGACCGTGGCGAGGATCGTCGCGATGTAGACGCCGGATCCGAGGGCCGTGGTGCCGGATGTCTCGACCACGAGCACGGTCGGGAGCGGGAGGAAGGCGATCGCGGCGACCCACAGCAGGTTCGCGTTGATGAGCGCGGGGGTCGAGGCGATGACGTCGATGTAGACGCGGTGGTGCATCTTCCAGAACGAGGCGATCAGCACGAAGCTGAGGGCCGCGGCGAAGAGGCTGAGCGCGTTGTCGGCGAAGAAGGTTCCGGCACCCTCGGATCGGTCTTGCTGGGCCGCGTCGACCAGGGGCAGCACGATCAGGGTGATGGCGATGGCGACGACCGCGTCGGTGAAGGTGACGAGACGCTCGACCCCGCGGGAGCGCAGGCGTGCCTGGTGCGATTCGGACTGTGGCTCCATGCCCACATTCTGGCGGTACTCGCGCCCCGTGCCCGCGTACCCCGCGCGGGTCAGCCCGGGAACGTGACGTCGACCGTGTAGCCGGCCAGGTCTTGGTCGACCGGGAGCTCGAAGGTGGTCGGGCCGAGGTCGGCCGTGCAGGGCCCCTCGCTGTTGCTCACGACCGAGAGGATCACGGTGTCGTCGCCGATTTCTTCGATCGAGGGCACACCCGGGCAGCTTCCCGAGCCGAGGGTTGTGACGACCAGTGTTCCGTCCGAGTACCAGGCGCGCACGGCGGGGCCGAGGGGGTCGGTGGTTTCGTCGATGCCGGTGACGACGAGCGCCTGGCCGGTGAGGGTGGGTTCGCCTCGCACGCCGCCGTGGTCGGGTTCGGGGTCGGCGCACGAGCTCAGCGCGAGGGCTGCGATCGCGATGCCGACCGCGGCGACGCCGGCCCGTCGGGTGCGTGCGAGGCGAGGCATCCGGATGTCTTAGATGTCGATTGATTCGCCGGGTTCGACGGCGAGGAATTCGCCGCCGTTCTGGCTGGCGGCCCACTGCAGTCGGGCGCGGTGCATGTCGCGGCCGACGACCGAGAGGGTCATGTCGTGGGTTCCGAAGACGCGGCGGGCGCCGACGGCGACGACGAAGTCGATGGCGTCGGAGATCTTGAGCCAGGGGGCGCCGAGGGGTGCGGCGAGCACTTTGACGTCGACGCCTTCGGGTACGGCGTAGGAGTCGCCCGGGTAGTAGAAGACGTCGTTGACGAGCACGCCGACGTTCTGGATCTGGGGGATGGAGCTGTGAATGATCTCGTGTGCGCCGCCGAAGAAGCGGAGGGTGAAGGGTTCGATGTCGACGATGTCGCCGGGGCCGACGACGGTGATGTCGTAGTCGGACGCAGCGGCCGCGACGCCTTCGGGTCCGTAGATGGGTACGCCGGGGGAGGCTTTGCGGATGCGGTCGAGTTGTTCGGGTGTCCAGTGGTCGGGGTGTTCGTGGGTGAGCACGACGGCGACGACGCCTGTGAGGTCGGGGAAGGGGGTGCTGAGCGACCCCGGGTCGATGACGAGCGAGCGCCCGGATTCTTCGAGGAGGAGGGCGGCGTGTTCGTTCTTGGTGAGGCGCATCCTTGAAGTCAACCGCTTTGTCGAGCCCCTGGGCAAGCGTCGTGCTCCGGCACGCGCGTGATTTGTCGCCCCCGTCGTGGCGTGGCATACTTGTACGGTTGTCTTGTGAGGCCCCATCGTATAGCGGCCTAGTACGCCGCCCTCTCACGGCGGTAACGCGGGTTCGAATCCCGCTGGGGTCACAAACGACAAAATCCCCCGGATTCCCGGGGGATTTTTTCGTTTCCGCCCCCATCGGGACGAGGCCCCGTCAGCCGCGGGTGGGCCCACGCCGCGAGGAGGGGCCCCGGGCGCCGCATCGCGGCGTTCGGGGTAGCGGTGGGGGCGAATCCCGCCCGGCGTTCCGAGTCCCAGCGGGGCGCTCAAGGAGCGCTCCGCGTCACGCAGGAATGGAGGAATGTGCCAGGGAAGAGATCACTACTCTCATCCGTACTCGGTTGGTTACCGCCTGAGGCTCAGCCCGCCTTCCCGAAGTTCCCGTTCTCCACCCGCGCAGGGGTGGCTGCGTAACGAACGACATACCCCGGTCTGTCGTTCGACGGACATGTCCCGCGTCAAGTAGTTGGCAGGGATTCTTCGATTTCGAAGTTGGGGATGGTCGGGTCGGCCAGGCCCATGTGCACCTCTATCGGCCGGTTCCAAGCGATCGCCTCATGAGGGCGGGTCTCGTTGTACTCGATGCGGTAGTCCTCGGCGCGTTCGACGAGGGTGAGCGCGTCGGGGATGTCGTCGAGGAACAGCCGTTCGTACTTCAGCGTCCCGAAGCCGCGTTCGCGTGATCCGTTCTGCCCCGGTGACTTCACCCTGGTGCGGACGTGTCGCAGTTCGGGGTGGCGCATGATGAACAGCTCGAAGTTCATCGATCGGAATGGACCGCCGTTGTCTGTGACGATCGTGACGACCGGCAGCAGCTCGCCGGTCTCGTCGTCGACCTGACATTGGTCGACGAGGGGGTGGCCGAACAGGGTCACGTAGTCGACGAGGGCGAGTTCGATCGCGGCGATCGCGTCGTGCTGGTTCGCGGTCGGCGAGGTGTGAAACGGGTGCTCGAGCTTCGAGTACCAGTCCCGGCAGCCGGCGATCCTCCAGATCCCACCCTGGGTGGTCTCGAACTCGCTGAAGTCCAACTGCCATACCTGGTTCGGGCCGGTCGGGTTTCGTGCGAACGCGGCCTTGCGGTTCTTCGCGAGTTCTCGACGCTGCTTCTGGTACTCCGATGGCAGGATCAGCCCGTCATCGCGCAGCAGCCGCAGCACGGTCGCCTGGGACACCTTGTGTCCGTCATGGCGGGTCATCGCCCAGATCTTCCGGTGGCCCCACTCCGGCTTCTTCAACGCATGCGCGACCACCAGCGGCCGGGCCGCGTCTCGCGCCGGCTGCGGCCACGGGCCCTTCGGCGGCCGGTCAGTCTTCGCCTTGGCCTGCCAGCGCCGCCAGGTGCGTTCGGGCATGTCGATCAGCTGACAGAACCTCGCGGTCGACATGCCCGCCTCGGTGCGGATCACCTCGAGGTCCTCGAAGGGCCCAGGCGGCCCTCGGCGCTCTTCTTCCAGACCCGGATCTCGACCGCGGCCTCACCCAGCGCCTGGGTGAGCTCGGCGACCTCGTCCTCGAGCTGCTGCTCGCGGGTCGAGGGCTTGGACTTACCCGCCTCGATGCCGGCTCTGCCGCCCTCGAGGAACTGGCGCTTCCAGTTCCCGATGGCCTGCTCCGAGACCTTCTCACGGCGGCCCGCTTCAGCGATCGTGATCTCGCCCTGCAACACGGACAACACGATGCGGAGCTTCTTCTCCACGGGGATCGTCGGTGGACGACTCATGACATTCAGACCTCTCAGCTGGGGCGTTACATCAGCAACTAACTACCCCTGCCAAACATTCTGACGCGCGACAGTATCGGTCAACGGCGAGGACCTGACCGGAGATGGGGTGGGTGAGGATCCGGTCCCACCCGGTTGCCCCCGCGGTGAGCATGCACGCGGTTTCCGGGTCGACGGGGGAGTGCCCGACGAGAAACTCGGACTCATATGGGTCGGTGATCCGCTTCTCGATCAGCGACATGACCGGGACGGTGATCTGCACGGTGGCGCGGATCGCACCCAGGTCGGTGGGACCGCCATCGTGGGCGGTCGGGGCGGCCGTGAGGAGCAGGTCGCCGAAGATGTCAGCACGGATCTGGTCCGTGGTGCGGACGTCCGCGGTGTCGGTGTCTTCGCCATCCGTCTGCGCCTGTGTCTGCGCGTGCGCGTGCGCGTGCGCGTCGGATTCTGCGATGCCATCGGCGTCGCGGCGTGCATCGATCACGGAGCGTGCCATCTCGCTGAGCCGGTCATGCACGCCATGCGCGACCACGGCGGGCAACAGCGCGCGCAGCTCAGCCATCCCGTCGTCGACATCGGTCACCCACACGGCGCGGTCCTCGACCGCCCGGCGGTGGCGCTGCTCGAATGTCGTGTCGGCGTACCACTCCGCCCGCCGCTTCGCCAACGGCGTCAGCCGCGTCGCAGACTCCGCCGCCGCGATCTGCAGCACATCCTGTTCGAACTCGCCGCGCATCTCCGGGGTCTCGATGATCGACCCGGCCGTCACGATCGCCCGCACATGCGCAGCAGAAATGACCCCGGCATCCAACGCTTCCAGCGTCCCGACGTAGTCGTTCACGAGGGTTGCGGCTTCGCCCATCTGACGTTGCACGGTGCGGTCACTGATCCGCAGTGCCGCACCGATCTCGGCCGCGATCGACCGATACGGGAACGCGGCGTCTGACCCGACGCGACCGTTATCGGCTTCCTCGGTCCAGTCCGCAGCGATCATCTGCGCCTCCGCGAGCATGCGAGCTTCTTCCGCATCCAACCGGGCTTTCGCCGCACGGATCTCGATCAGCTTCGGCAGCAACAGGTTCATCCGCGCATCAGCCCGAAGCCGGGCGTTCAGTGCGGATTCGGTCATGACTTCATCATCCGACCAACCACCGACATCGAAGCCCCGAAAAGCACCCGGATCAGGCCTTCAAAGATGAGAAGAACATGAGAAAACGTTCCCCAAGAGGGCGTGCTCAGCTCCGAACTGCGTGAGCGGGCCGGATCAACCCGCGACGACGGATGTGAAGTGCTCGACCACCGGGAACGGGTTGTAGAAGTGATGCAGCAGCGTCTTCCAGGACTCGTATTCGCGAGACATCCGGAACCCGTCGGTGTGTGCCTCGACCGAGTCCCATTCGATCAGCAGCAGATAGAGGTTCGGGGACTCGATCGACCGGGACAGAGACACGGACCGACACCCGGGCTGGTCGGCGACGAGCGGTCGGGCCTTCGCAAACGCGGCCTCGAAGTCAGGTTCGCTGCCGGAACGGACGGGAAGGATGGCGTGCTCGAGAATCACGAGGTTAGCTTTGCACGAGCGAGGGCGCTCAGCGCCTGAGCATCCCTTCCCACGCGATCTCGAATGCTTGCTGGCAGCGCGCGATGACCCCCGGGTCGGTGAACGATTCGCCGCGCACGACGACCTGGTAATAGACGACACCGGCGAGAAGATCGAAGCCGGTCGCGGGATCCAGATCGGGGCGCAGGATGCCCCGCTCGATCGCCTCGCGCAGCGCCGCCTCGAGACTCGCCCGGCGTCGTGTGACATGTGTCTGCCAGTACGCCCGCTGCAGGCTGCGGTCGGCCATCGCGAGCGCGATGCGCTGACGGAAGCGCTGTTCGGTGTAGCACGTGAGCGACTCTCCCTGCTCGAGCGTCAGCGACCCGAGAATCGCGGCCTTGACCGCCGACCCGTCGTCACCAAGAACGATGGGCCGGGGAATCGAGCGCCCCTGGTCGAGTGCCGCCGCGATCAGCTGCGTGAGTGAGGGCCACCGCCGGTACAGTGCCGCCCTGCTGACGCCGGAACCGGCGACGACCCGCCCCACCGTGACCGCATCGCCCGCATCGATGAGCGCGAGCGTGGCATCGAGAATCTGGCGCTCGATGTCTTCATCCCGGGGGCGCCCCGGCCGGCGAGCCGCGCGCTGAGTTGCCGTGGTTGTCACGGTCGAAGTCATCGTCACACCGAAGCCAGGGCCCGCGCTCGCAACCGCGCGATGCTCGCATCTGCGAGACCCGCCTCGCGGACGGGAGCGAGCGGATCGCCGTGACGCTCACGCAGCTCGGTCAGAAGTATCTGCATCGACACGGCCATCCGCTGATCGGTCAGCGCCTCGGTCAGCGCCGCCATCTGCTCGAGATCGAACCCGAGACGCTCGAGCAGCACGCCCATCGTGGGACGCATCCGCTCATTGATGGCGACCATGTTCATACCGGTGCGCGCGTAGTCGGTGACGATGTCGTCGTCGCTCGCGCCGAGACAGAGCAGCAGCATCGCCGCAAGCACACCGGTGCGGTCACGACCCGCGGCGCAGTGGAACGCCGTCGCCCCGGGCGAGAGCGCGATGACCGTGAGCGCCGTTGCGAGCTGAGGCGCCGCCGCCTCGACCATCCGTACGTACATGTGACCCATCGACTCGTGCGAAAAGTCGCGCATGCTCTCGTGGGACATTCCCTCTCCCACATCGGCCATGAGCGGCAGGTGGTGGTAGGCCACGGGCTGGCCGGCGAGCGGGCCGCGACCCGTCAGCGCCACCTCGCCCGTCGAGCGGAGGTCGATCACTGCGGTGACTCCGCTCGCGACGAGCGCGGAAGCATCCGACTCGGTGATCGTCGCGAGGTCGTCGGCACGCACCGCGATGCCGGGGCGCAGCGTTCCCCCCTCGATGGGGATGCCGCCGAGGTCGCGCAGGTTCACGGGGGGACTGAGGGTGATGTCGAACGTGTTCATGTGATTCGCTTTCGGATGAGTGCGCTGCCCTGGTCGATGACCGTGACGAGCACGATAATGCAGATGATGATGGCGCTCAGGTGCCCGTAGTCGTACATGCGCATGGCCGTGGTGAGTTCGAGGCCGATGCCGCCCGCACCGACAAGCCCGAGGATCGTGGCGCCCCGGACATTGCCCTCGAACAGCAGCAGCGTGTACGAAACCAGCAAGGGTGCGGCCTGGGGCAGCACTCCGTACTGGATGACCTGGCGCTTGGACGCTCCGACCGCCTCCATCGCCGTCATGGGGCCACGGTCGACGGACTCCATGGCCTCGGCGAAGACCTTCCCGATCGATCCGATCGACCCGAGCGTCATGGCGAGAATGCCGGCGAAGGGCCCGAGGCCGACGGCCGAGACGAACATGAGCGCGAAGACCAGGTCGGGCACGGCACGGATGATGTTCATGGCCCAGCGCGAGAGGTAATACAGCCAGGTCGGGGCGAGGTTCGACGAAGCACCGAAAGCGACGATCAGCGACAGGATGGCGCCGAGCCCCGTCCCGACGATCGCCATCTGCAGCGTCTCGATGAGCAGGGCCACGATCGTGCCGAAGTCCGAGAAGTCCGGCGGGAACAGCCGACTCGTGAACTCGGCCATGTTGACCGCACCGTCGGCCAGCTTGCTGAAGTTGAACTCAGCGCCCTGGAACGACCAGAGCAGCACGACCAGAGCGATCGGGATGCCGATCAGGAAGCGCGTGCGCGGGATGCGGAACGCCCGTTCGAGGCGGGAACGCTCGGCGGGATCGAGTGCGACGGGGGCGCGACCCGCGGCGCGGGGCGCACGTTCAGGCGCGGTGGTGGACACGGGGTGCCTCCTCGGGAGCATCGTGGTCATGCTGATCGTCTTGCTCGTCGTCGTAGAGAACGGCCAGGCGTTCTGCGTCGAGCTCGGACGTCGGGGCCGACACGATCACGCGCCCATGACGCAGGCCGACGATTCGATCCGAGTAGCGCAGGGCCAGCGGCAGCACGTGCAGGCTGACCAGGACGGGGATGCCGTCGGTCACCGCGATCTCGCGCAGCAGGCCCAGCACCGAGTCAGCGAGCTTCGGATCCAGCGAAGCGACCGGCTCGTCGGCGAGGATGAGCCGCGGCTGCTGCATGAGGGCCCGTGCAATCGCCACGCGCTGCTGCTGCCCGCCGCTCAGCGAACGTGCCGGCGCGGTGGCCTTGTGGGCGATGCCGACACGGTCCAGGTAGTGCATCGCCCGCATCCGCTGTTCGCGTCCGAAGCCTCCGACGAGGTTGGACGGTCCCGCGTTGTACAGCCCACCCGTGAGCACATTGGTGAGTACGCTCATCCGCGGGATCAGGTTGAACTGCTGAAACACCTGACCGACATCCGATCGCAGGTGTCGCATCTCGCGCGGACGAAGGCCCCCGACGTGCCGGCCCGCCACGGTGACCTGCCCCGCGGCGGACGGTGCGAAACCGGTGAGGCTCCGCATGAGCGTCGACTTGCCCGAGCCCGAGGCGCCGAGGAGCGCCACCATCTCGCCGGCGTGCAACGCGAGGTCGACCCCCTCCAGCACGGGGGTGCCGTCGTACGCGACGGTGAGCCCCCGCACGCTCACGAGTGGGGTGGTCGGGATTTCAGCGCCCGTCGCGCGGATCGCGGGGGCAGCGGGTGACAGGGTCAACGCAGGTCCTCGAGGTCGACGCCCGCGACCGCCGCGATCTCGACGAACCCGTCGAAGATGCTCGCGTCCGGCGCGATCATGACTTCTTGGCCGATGAATCCTTCGCCGTACGCACCCAGGGCCTCGGCGTTCTCTTCCGAGAACACGGCCGGAATCGCCTTCTCGAGCAGCGACCGCGTCTCGGCATCGAGCGAGGGTCGGACAAGCACGCTGCCCGACACCGGCATCGAGGCGCTCTCGCCGATACCGCGCCACTCGCCGTCCGCGAACGGAAAGTAGGGCTCGCCGAGATTGGTGAGCATGATCGCCGTGCATGCGGCATCGACCTGACCCTGCTCGAGGGCGACGAAGCTGCCCTCGTGTCCGCCTGAGAACGCGCCTTCGTAGTCGACGCCGTTCTCGAGTCCGGCCTCGTGCAGCATGTGCACGGGCATGAAGTATCCCGAGCTCGACGCCTGGTCGGCGAACGCGACCGTCTTGCCCTCGAGGTCGTCGACGGTCTCGATGGGGGAGTCGGCGAGAACCACGCAGGTCGACACGGGTGTGTCGTCCGCTCCCCAGGCGAGCAGAGCGTCGACCTCGCCCGTGTTGACCGCGAGGGCCGACGGGAAGCCGCTCATGATGCCGATGTCGACGTGATCGGCGCGAATCGCCTCCACCACGCTCAGGTAATCGGGCACGTCGGTCACTTCGACCTCGCGGCCGGTTTCTTCTTCGATCAGCCGCGCGAGAGCGTCGGCGGGGTTCTCGGCCGACGGATCGTCGCCGAGGGGAATCGTGGCGATCGTGATCGGGGCATCGGATGCGCCCGCATCGGTGGTCGCGTCTGCGGCTGCGCTCTGGCAACCGGTCAGAGCGAGCACCGCGACGGCGCCGAGGGCGAGGAAGGGGATGGGGGAGCGAGACATGTGGGGGTCCTTTCCGTGGTGTGAAGACCATTGGTATGGAAACCCGGAGAGATGGCGCGGAATTACGAGACCGCTGGACTCGTAAGGAAACGCCGGGTGAACAGTCGGGACGGGCTCAGTACCTGCGAGCTCGGGTGGGTCGCTTCGACAAGCTCAGCGACCGCAAGCGGGGGCTGGTCGCTTCCCGCGCAAGCGGCGACCGCAGCTCGGCTGCAGTTCGACGAGCCAGAGGGGCTCGGTGACCGAAAATGTCCGGTCGGTCACCGAAAAATCAGACGCACAGCCGACATCATGTGAACGCCCAGCGTACTCAGGGGTGCCAAAGCGTACATCGAGGAGTAGCCTGTCAGGCATGACGATGGCGCCAATGAAGGTCCTCGACCCGGATGCCGGGTCTCGTTCGGTGGTTGATCGCGCACTCTCGATCCTGGCCACATTCCAAGGGACGCGCTCGCGCCAAGCCCTCTCCGACATCAGTCGGAACAGCGGCCTGCCGATCGCGACCTGCTACCGCATCGTGCAGCGCCTGACCGAATGGGGCGCCCTCGAGCGGGACACGGATGGCCGCTACCGTGTGGGGCTGCGCCTCTGGGAGGTCGCATCCCGCGCCCCCCGCTCGGTCGGCCTGCAGCGTTACGCGCGACCGTACCTGCTCGACCTCTACGAAACGACCGGATTCGCGACCCACCTTGCGATCCGCGAGGGAATTGAGCTGGTCTCGATCGAACGCTTCCACAACCCGCGCAAGAACCCGCGCCGCCCCATCATCGGCGACCGGTACCAGATGCACACGAGCGCGATCGGCCAGGTTCTGCTCGCCTACGCGCCGCGGCACGTCCAAGAAGAGGTGCTCGCGGGCGACCTGCCCGCCTTCACCGCGCACACCTACACCGATCGCGACACGCTCGAGCGGGTGCTCGTCGACATCCAACGCAGCGGCTATGCCGTGAGCGACCGGCAGACCGACCTCGAGAACGTCGCCGTCGCCGCACCCGTTCGCGGATTCGACGGTTCGGTCATCGCCGCCGTCTCGCTGTCGTATCCGCCCGAGACGGGCGACGTGCGGGGAATGGTGCACCTCATCCGTCTGACCGCGACGTCGATTTCACGCACCCTCGCGGCCGCGGGTTACGGTGACGCCGCGAGCTGACCCGAGCAACTCACCACGACCGGCGAACCGCGAGCAGCCCTAAACGAACCCCTCGGGCCGCCGCGGTGTGTACGGCGCCTCGATCCGCGCCACCTCGTCCGCCGTGAGTTCGACATCGAGCGCGGCGACCGCGTCCGAGAGGTGGTTCGGCTTCGTCGCCCCGATGATGGGCGCCGAGACGGCCGCCTTCGTGAACTGCCACGCCAAGACGACCTGGGCGCGCGAGATCCCGCGTTCGTCGGCGATCGACCCCACGGCATCCGAAATCGCCCGATCGGACGTCTCGTCTTGGCGATAGAGCTTCGCGCCGGTCTCATCGAGCCCGAGCCGCTCGCTGTCCGCACCGTACGGGCGCGACAGGCGCCCGCGCGCGAGGGGGCTGTAGCTGAGCACCCCGACCCCGGTCGCGGCGCAGAACGGATGCATCTCGCGCTCCTCTTCGCGCATGATCGGGTTGTACTGATCCTGCATCGACACGAAGGGTGTCCAACCGCCCAGCTCCGCGATGTGCTGCATCCGCGCGAACTGCCAGGCCCACATCGAAGATGCCCCGATGTAGCGCACCTTTCCCGCGCGCACCACGTCGTGCAGCGCCAGCATGGTCTCTTCGATCGGTGTGTGGGGGTCGTAGCGGTGGATCTGGTACAGGTCGATGTAGTCGGTGCCGAGCCGCTGCAGCGAGGCATCCACCTGCGTCATGATCGCCCCGCGTGACAGACCCCGATCGTTCGGGCCCGACCCCATCGGCATCGCGAGCTTGGTCGCGATCAACACCTGGTCGCGGGTCGCGAATTCGCGGAGCATCCGTCCTGTGATCTCCTCGCTGGACCCGAGCGAATACACGTTCGCGGTGTCGAAGCTCGTGATTCCGGCCTCGACGGCGGAGCGGAAGAACGGGCGCGACGCGTCTTCGTCGAGCGACCAGCCGTGCCCGCCCCGACCGGGTTCGCCGTAGCTCATGCACCCCAGCACGAGACGCGAGATCGTGAGTCCGCTCTCGCCGAGCTTCGTGTACTTCACAACTGCCTCCTGATGCAGGGACGGGACGGATGCTTCGGCGCGGGCGATCCGCTTAGCGCGTGAACGCCGACAGGCCCGTGATCGAGCGCCCGACGATGAGGGAGTTCATCTCGTGCGTGCCCTCGTACGTGTAGACCGCCTCGGCGTCGGTGAAATACCGGGCCAGGTCGTTGTCGACGCGGATGCCCTCGGCACCCGCGATCTCGCGACCGAGCGCCACGGTCTCACGCACACGGTCGGCGGCCCAGGCCTTCGCCAGCGCGGCGACGGTCTCGGTGAGCTCGCCCCGCATCTTCAGGTCGGTCAGGCGAACGGCGAACGACAGGGTCGCCGTGGCGTTGCCGAGCATGCGGGTGAGCTTCTCTTGAATGAGCTGGAACCCCGCGATGGGACGACCGAACTGCTGTCGACCCAGGGCATACCGGAGCGCGGCCTCGTAGGCGCCGATCTGCATGCCAGCCGCGTTCCAGCCGATCACGTAGCGCAGCTGCGCGAGGATTGCCGAGACATCCCGGAACGAGTCGATGCGCTGCAATCGCTCGGAGTCGGGCACGACCACGTCGTCGAGCGTGATGTCGCCGTTTCGCACCATGCGGAGCGCGATCTTGCCGCGGATGTCGGTCACGCCGACGCCCGGAGCGTTACGCGGCACGAGGAACGCCTTCGCCGCGCCATCCGCCGCATCCTTCGCGATCACGAGGATGACGTCCGAGAGTGCGGCGTTGCCGATCCACCGCTTGTGGCCGGTGATGCGCCACGAATCGCCCTCGCGGGTCGCGATGGTCTGCATCCCGGCCGCGACGTCCGAGCCGTGGTCGGGTTCGGTCAGCGCGAAGCATCCGGTCAGCTCGAACGAGGGGATGCGCGGATCGAGCCGCGCGACCTGTTCGGGGCTGCCGCCCTCGCGCACCACGGTGCGGAACATGCCGACCTGTCCGCCGTAGATGGTCGCGATGGATGCATCGAAGCGCTGGAACTCGAAGTGCTTGAACCCGACGTAGTACGGGTTCGGCGCACCGTTCTCGTCGAGCAGCTCGGGGTCGTCCTCGAGGTTTAGGGCCGCGAGTTCGGTGCGCAGGTGCGCGGGGGATTCGGCCGCCTCCCACCAGTCGGCCAGGTGCGGGCGGGCGCGCGCCTCGAGCAGATCGCGCAGGGCCTGCAGCTTCGCGAGTTCACCCTCCGACAGCAGGTCGGCCGCATAGCCGAGCAGGTCGGTCGGGGCCGCGCCCCGAGCCGGTGCATCCATCAGCTATCGCCCATCAGATATCACCCATCAGTTATCGCCCATCAACCCAGACCGAGGAGCCGAACGGCATTGTCTTTCACGATCGCCTGTCGTGCCGCATCCGGAAGCTCGAGCGCATCGAAGTCTTTCAGCCAGCGGTCGGGTGTGAGCGCTGGAAGATCCGAACCGAACAGCGTCTTCGCGTTGAGGTACGTGCGGGCGGCACGCACCAGCGAGGGCGCGAAGTACTTCGCCGACCAGCCGGACAACTCGATCCAGACGTTGCCCTTGTGCGTGGCCACGGAGAGCTGCTCGTCTTGCCAGGGCACACTCGGGTGGGCCATGACGACCTGCAGATCGGGATGACGAGCGGCGACGTCGTCGAGCAGCATCGGGTTGGACAGACCGAGCCGGAACCCGAACCCGCCGGGCAACTGGGCGCCGGCGCCGGTCTGGCCGGTGTGCACGACGATCGGCAGGCCCAGCTCTTCAATCGCGCCGAACAGCGGTGTGTAGGCGGGGTCGGACGGATCGAACGCCTGCACGGTGGGGTGGAACTTGAACCCGCGCACGCCGATCGACGCTTGCCGGCGTGCCTCGTCGACCGCGGCCTCGCCCTGGAGCGGATCGACGCTGCCGAAGGGGATGAGCACGTCGGCGTTGCGAGCAGCGCCCTCGACGATCTCGTCGACGCTGTTGGGCGCGTGATCGAGATTCGTGGTCGCGTCGACCGTGAACACGACCGCGCCCATCTGCCGCTCGCGATAGTAGGCCGCGGTGGCGTCGACATCCCGAGGCTTCTCATTGCTCTTGAAGTACTTCGCGAGGGCCTCGGTGAGCGCCGGCGGCGACGCCGTGCGTCCGGTCGAATCGATCGAGACGTGCACGTGCATGTCGATCGCGGTCAGCGGCGCGGGGTCGAATCCGGGGATCTTGCTCATACGTTTGCCTCCTGCAGTTCGCGCAGCGCGTCCTCTTTCACGCGAGCAAGCTCCACCTTGCCCGTGATCGAGCGGCCGAGCGTCTCGCGCACGAAGAGGTGCCGCGGTTTCTTGAATCCGGCCAGTCGCGATGCGACGAACTCGAGCAGTTCGGAGCTGTCGATCTCGGCGCCCTCGGCTGGTGCGACCATCGCGCTGACGGCCTCACCGAATCGCGGATGCGGCAGGCCGAATACGATCGCATCGCCGACACTCGGATGCTCGAGCAGCACCTCTTCGACCTCGGTCGGGAACACCTTCTCACCGCCGGTGTTCACCACGGCCGAGAGGCGCCCGAGCAGGTCGATCGTGCCGTCGCCGTTCGAGCGCGCCCAGTCACCGGGCACGACGTAGCGGTGCCCGCGGATCTGCAGGAACGTCTTGGCGGTCTTCTCGGGATCGCCGTAGTAGCCCTTGGGCAGTACACCGCGATAGCCGAGGATGCCGAGGGCACCGGCCTCGAGCGAGATCTCGTTGTAGTCCTCGTCGAGCAGCACGGCACCGGGCGTCAGCACGAGCCGCGCGGGCAGGTCATCGACGCTCTTCGTGATGCCGAACGCGTACGGTCCGCCCTCGCTGGACGCGAGCAGATCGATGATCTCGAGGTCGCCGAGCGAGTGCAGCCGCCGCTTCACCTCGTCGCTGAACCGCATGCCCGATGAGAAGATCCACTTCACGTGGGGGAGTCCATCGTGCTGTTCGGCCTTCTCGGCGAGGGGAAGCGCGAGGGCGTCGCCCGCGACGATGAGCCGCGTCGCCCCGTTCTCGGACATGAGGCGATAGGCCTCTTCGAGGTCCATGCTCGGGTGCGCGTGCAACACGACCGTGCCGCCGAGCGACAGGGTGCCCATCGTCATCGACTGCGCCGTGCCGTGCAGCATCGGACTCATCGGGAGCGTGACGACCTTCGGTGTCGCCGGGTCGATCGCGATCTCGATGGCACGGGCAAGCGTCTCGGGCGGCTCGATTCCGGTCACGGCCCAGGTGGACTGCCGGCGTGCCTCGAGCAGGGTGTCGAGGTCCCATTCGACGGCCTTCGGGGCGCCGGTCGTGCCGCCGGTGTAAAGACGCAGCACCGCACCCGCGGGCGCCTCGGCCGGCATGGATCCGCCCGCCGCGACGATGTCGTCGTAACGCACGGCACCCGGAACCGAGGTGACGTCGAAGCGAACGTCCGGATCGGTGTCTGTGTCGTCGACGATCACGATCGGGATGTCGAGCCCCGCGGCGGCCTCGGCGGCGATGGCGCCGAACGACGCGGGGGCGAAGAGCACCTTCGAGTCCGAATCCACCAGCAGCGCCCGCACCTCGCTGGCGTTGTAGCGGTAGTTCAGGGCTACCGGCGCGACACCGGTGGCGAGGCACGCCCAGGTGAAGGTGAGGTACTCGGGCCGATTGTAGAGCAGCGTCGCCGCGGCATCCCCGGTCTGCAGACCGCACTCGTCGATGAGGTAGCGCGCGATGCCGCCGGACTCGTCAGCGAACTGCCCCCAGGTCATGTCACCGTCGCGCGTGATGATCGCCGTGCGCTCCGGTACCTCGCGCGCAATGCCCTGCCAGAGGTCGGAGTAGTGGATACGGATCATCGCCGGATCACCCCTCCGTGCGTGAGGGTGGACCGGATGTCTGCGCCTGAGCGGCGAACCGCGCCTGCCAGCTGGCGTCGATGCCCGCGGCGCTCCAGCCGCCGTCCGCATAGTCGACGTCCAGCACGGCGGGGTGCGAGTAGAGGGTGAGGCGGTCGCCGCCGATGCCGATCGCCTGACCGGTGACCGACTGCGACTTCTCGGAGGCGAGCCAGACGATGAGCGGGGCGACGTCCTCGGGACTGCCGAGCCCCTTGTCACGGCGGATCTCGCGCGGGATGGGTTCGCCGGCAAGATATCGCTCGTACAGCTCCGTGTAGGCCGGGATCGTGCCCGTCATCGGCGACATCGCGATCGGGATGACGGCGTTCGCGGTGATGTCGGCGCGAGCGAGTTCGAGCGACCAGGTGCGTGCCATCGCGACGAGCCCGGCCTTGACCGCGGCGTAGTTGGTCTGACCGAACGAACCGAACTGCCCGGCGGGCGAGCCGATCACGATGATTCGTCCGCCCTCGCCCTGCTCGCGCATCCGGATCGCGGCGGCGCGCCCCGTCGTGAACGTGCCGCGCAGGTGAGTCGCCACAACGGCGTCGAAGTCGTCGTCCGACATCTTCCACAGCACACGGTCACGCAGGACGCCCGCGTTCGCGACGAGGATGTCGAGCCGGCCGAACGCGTTCACGGCATCATCGACCAGCTGCTGGGCCGTCTCGGCCGAACCGACCGGTGCGACCGATGCGATGGCCCGGCCGCCGCGACCCTCGATCTCGGTCACGGCGTCGGCGGCGGATTCCGCATCGACGTCGTTGACGACGACGGCGGCACCCGCATCGGCCAGGGCGATCGCGTAGGCGCGGCCGAGGCTACGGCCCGCCCCCGTGACGATGGCGACCCGCCCGTCGAGACGGATGTCTTCGGACTGTGTGCCGGTGGCGTCCGTGCCGGCGCTCACTTGTAGTGCCTCAGGACGAGCTCGGCCGCGACGGCCGGTTTAGTCGCGCCCTCGACCTCGAAGACGAGCGCCAGGGTCACCTGCCATCCGCCGGGGATCTCTTCCACCTTCGCGACGGTCCCACGTACGCGGATGCTCGCGCCCGAGGGCACAGCATTCGGGAACCGGATCTTGTTGAAGCCGTAGACGATGCCCGTCGACGTGCCCGACACCTTGTAGATCTCGCGGAGGTGGGGAACGACCATGCTGAGCGTCAGCATCCCGTGCGCGATGCGCCCGCCGAACGGCGACTTGGCGGCGGCCTCGGCGTCGACGTGAATCGGGTTGTCGTCTCCCGAGAGTTGCGCGTACAGGTCGATGTCTTCTTGCGGGATCGCGCGCCAGGTCGACGGGCCGAACGCGCGGCCCTCGATGGAGCCGACCTCGTCGATCGTCGTGAACACGTGCAGCTGCTCCGAATCAGCGGGAGTGCTGGCGGGCGCGGGGGAATTCTCGGTCATACGGGCTTCCTTGCCTGATCTGCTCGGCCTGATCGGGTACACCTGATCGGTACCTTCGCCATCCTGCCGTGTGACAGACACCCTGAGACGCAGCTTTTCGAACAGTGAAACCGCGGCCGCGACCCCCGACGGCCCTATGCGACATTGCTTCCGGCCCCCGGCGCGGTGGGCCAGCGCTTAGATCAGCGGATACAGAGGAGTTTCACGCATGTCTGTCACGGTGTCCAGCACGCCCGAAGTCGATTCCCACGAGATCATCGACGCCGTCGAGTACTACTTCCAGAACGAGTGGACGGACGGCCTTCCCGTTGTTCCCGTCACCGAGTCCTACCTCGCGGAGTTCCTCGCGACGGTCGACCGGGATCCTTCCGAGGTTCTCTTCACCGTCACGCACCTGAACCGCAGCATCACGGTGCGCCTCGCCGCCCTCAACGCCGCGCTCGCGGGCTGCAAGCCCGAGTACCTGCCCACCGTGATCGCCGCGTGGGAATCGGTGGCGAAAGAGCCGCACCCCGCCCGCGGCATCTGGCAGTCGACCACGGGCACGGCGCCCTTCCTGCTCGTCAACGGCCCGGCGCGAACCGAGCTCGAGATCAACAGCCGCGGAAACATCTTCGGTGGCGGGTTCCGCGCCAACGCCACGATCGGCCGCGCCATCCGCCTCGGGCTGATCAACGTCTTCGGTCTCAACCCGCACGGGCTCGATCAGGCCACGCAGGGCAACCCCTCGAAGGTCACGGCCGTCATCGCCGAGAACGAGGAGCAGAGCCCGTGGCCCTCGTTCGCCGTCGAGAACGGATTCACCGAGGGCGACAGTGTCGCAACAATGTTCGTCATCCGCTCCGTCGTGCACATCGAGGCGCGTCACACGATGATTCCCGAGCAGCTGGCCCTCGACTTCGTCGACACGATCTGCCGGACCGGCGCGCTCATCCACGAGTACACCTCGACGCTGCTCGTGCTCGTGCCCGAGCACGCCGAGCTGTTCGCGAACGCGGGGTGGAGCAAGGAAGACCTCCGCACCTTCATCTACGAAAACGCGGTGCGCGATCGCGCCGACCTGGTGAAGGTCGGCAAAGAGGCCCTATCGAACAAGACGCGGTGGCGCCTGCCCGCCGATCACCCGGACTCGACGCCCGACACGGCGAGCAAGGGTGACACACCCGACCGGGTGCGGTTGCTCAGCCATCCGACCAACGTCCAGATCGTCGTCGCGGGAGCGGACAACGCCGGCGTTTCGGCCGTCGTCGAGATCTTCACGCTCAACCCGCCGCGCGCCATCCCGTTTTCGTCGACCAAGATCGACGTATAGCGCGGAGCCCGCCGAGCGGGCCACATGCACGACGATGCCCGTAAGCGGGCGCGAGGAGGAGCGATGCAGCTCACCGATGAAGAGCTCGGAATGCGCGACGGTGCCGAAGGCGCCGCAGTCGCAGCCGCGATGGATCTGCTGATCCGGTACGGCGAGGCGCTCGGGGCGGAGCGCCTCGTCGACACCCGCAATGTCGCCGGCACGATGACGCAGCCGTCACCCGCGAAGGCACAGCTGGTGCGCGAGGGCGGCTGGGCCAAGGCCTACGCCGTCATCAACCTCGATTGCGACGACGACATCGAGATCCCGCGCATGAAGGTGCCGACCTGCCAGCTGCAGCACGGCTTCTCCGACGATGCCGAGGGACTCACGGCCTATTCGCCGCAGTCGATCGAACTGCAGACGGATGCCGAGAACTACTACTCCGAGCGCGGCGTCAACATCCTGGCGACCTGCACGCCATACCAGGTGGGTAATCTGCCGGTGCGTGGCGAGCACGTCGCGTGGATGGAGTCATCCGCCGTCGTCTACGCCAACTCGGTACTCGGTGCCCGCACCAACTGCGAGGGGGGTGCTTCGACGGGCGCCGCCGGGCTCACCGGCAAAATCCCGTACTGGGGCAACCACATCACCGAGAACCGGTACGCGACGCACCTGCTGCAGGCCGACGCGCGCATCGATACGTTCCAGGAGTGGGGCATGTTCGGCTATTTCGTGGGCGAGCACGTGCAAGAAGCGCGTCCGGCGATTGTCGGATCGTTCGCGCAACCCGACCTCGCCGACCTCAAGCACTTCGGTGCGGCGACCGCGACGTCCGGCGGTGTCGAGATCTTCCATATTCCGGGCATCACTCCCGAGGCGCCGACGCTCGAGGCCGCCTTCGGCGGGGGAGCGATCCCCGAGCCGATCCGCTACGGCGAGGCCGAACGTCGCTGGGTGTACGACACCCTCAACGCGCAGGGTGAGAGCGACGAGGTCGACTTCATCCTGCTCGGCTGCCCGCACGCGTCGCTCGACCAGGTCGCCCTCGTCGCCCACCTGCTCGAGGGCAAGCGCCTGAAGGAGGGGACGGAGCTCTGGGTCATGACACCGCGAGCCCTCCGCACCATGGCCGACCGCAACGGGTACACCCGCGCGATCACCCGGGCCGGCGGCAAAGTGCTGACCGATTCGTGCCCTGCCATGTCGCGCGCAGCCCCTCCCGGCACGAAGGTATTCGCGACGGACTCGGCCAAACAGGCGCACTATCTCCCCGCCATCCTCGGCATCGAGGCCTGGTTCGGAACGCTCGAAGAGTGCGTGGACGCTGCCATCACCGGACGCTGGCGCGGGGCGCTCGCGTGAGCGCCGTCACGGACGACTACCGCGAGCCGATCACAGAATTCCGCGGACGGGGCATCGTGCCCGGCGTGACCGAGGCCGAGGCTCTCGTGACACACGACCCGATCTCGGGCTTCGGAGGGATCGACGTCGCGACCGGCACGGTCATCGAACCCCGCCACGAGCTGTTCGGTGTGTGCTTCACGGGCAAGGTGCTCGTCTTTCCCGGCGCCAAGGGTTCTTCGGGCTGGTCGGGGTTCTTCCAGTCGACGCGGCTCATGGGCACGGCACCCGCGGCGATGGTGTTCAACATCGTCACGACCAAGGCCGTTCTCGGGGCGATCGTCACCCGCATCCCGACCGTCGTCGAAGCCTCGCCCAACCCGCTCGACGTCATCCGCACGGGGGATCTGCTCCGCGTCGACGGCGACACAGGGGTCGTCACCGTGCTGCGTCGCGGTGCTGCCCCTGCAGGTTCCCCGCGAGTTCGCCCGGCTGATTCCATCCAGTAAAAACTCGCGTTTGCATCCCGAGTTATGCTCGGCACACTCGATGGACCGGCCGCACAGTTGCGGGCGGGTCATCCGACACAGGAGTCGAAAATGTCCACAGCAGTGCAGAAAAAGAGCCCCTGGTCCTTCCGTCGACGCATGCGAATCACGACCACGGCGCTCGTCGCCGTAGCCGGTCTCGCCCTCGCGGGATGCACGGGAACAGCCGCGCCGTCGGCGAGTGAGGGCGAGGCTGCCCCCGCCGAACTCAATGACATCGTCGTGGTGTCGTTCCTTCCCCTCCAGTCCTTCACCTTCACTCCCGAGATGTACGCATACTCGTCGGGGATCTTCGAGGAGTACGGCCTCGACGTCCAGCTTCAGCCCGTGCAGGGAACATCGGCCGCCATCCAGACGCTGCTCGGTGGCGCGACCCCGATCACCCGCGTCAGCACGGTCGACGTCATGCCCGGCATGGAGTCCGGCCAGCCCATCGTCGGCGTCGGCACGATGGCCTACCGCAGCAACCTGCGCGTCATCTCGACCGAAGAGAACCCGATCGAATCGGCAGCCGACATGGAGGGCAAGGTCATCGGACTCGGCTCGGTCGGCGGAACGAGCGAGAAGATGCTCAACTTCGCCCTCGACGAGGCCGGGGTGGATCGCGACTCGGTCACGCGTCAGGCCGTTCCCGTCACGTCCGCGACCTACGAGCTCGTCAAGCAGGGTCAGCTCGACGGCTACGTCGTCAGCCTCGACACCTCCATCGGCATCACCGAGCAGAACGAGGATGCCGTATCGAGCCCCGCAGGTCTCGTCGATGCCCCCGAGCGTCAGGTCTGGATCACGACCCAGTCGAACCTCGAGAACCCGGAGCGCGTCGAAGAGATCGAGCTGTTCCTGGCCGCCATCAAGGAAGCGACGCAGGAGATCATCGACGACAGCGAGAACGACTTCGCCAACGTCCTCGCCACGCTCCGCGACAGCGGTGACTGGGACTTCGCGGCTCTGACCGACGACGCGATCGCGGTCGAGGCCTTGAAGACCTACACGACCGAGACGTGGATCGACTCGACCGGCACCGTCGGTCTGCTCGAGAACGACGAGGACTTCTGGACCACGATCTACGACTCCTACGTCGCGGGCGGCTTGCTCGAGGGCGGCGCCGACCCGTCGGCGTGGATCACAAGCGACCTGCTGCCGGCCAACTAAACCTCGCAGCCATCCGGTGGTGGTCTCGCGGACTCCGCGAGGCCACCACCTTCCCCTGAAACGAGAGCGATGATGCCCCTATGAGCACCCCGATCCCGACTCCGTCCCCGGCCGGAAGCGCACCCGCATCCGGTACGACCGACACCGTCCCACGACTGAAGATCCAGGGCGTCGGACGTGACTTCATCACACGGTCCGGCACGACGCACGCTGTCTCGGGCGTCGACCTGACCATCGAGCGCGGTGAGTTCATCGCCCTGATCGGCCGATCCGGTTGCGGCAAGACGACGCTCCTGCGCATGATCGGCGGGCTGCTGTCGCCCACCGCGGGCACGATCGAGGTCGACGGCAACAATCTGTGGCGCGGCACGACCGTCGATGAGTCGGCGATCACCAAGCTCGGCTTCGTCTTCCAAGAGAGCAACCTCTTCCCCTGGCTGTCGGTGCTCGACAACATCGCCCTGCCGATGAAGCTGCGCGGGGCGAGCAAGCAAGCCCGCCGCGCCCGTGCCACCGAGCTCGCGGCCCTCGTGGGCCTCGGCGGGTTCGAGAAGTCCTACCCGCGTGAGCTGTCGGGCGGTATGCGCCAGCGTGCAGCCATCGCGCGTGCACTCTCGACCGAGCCTGACCTGCTGCTGATGGACGAGCCGTTCGGCGCCCTCGATGCTCTGACGCGCGAGCGCATGAACCTCGAGTTGCAGCGCATCGTGCTCGAGACGACATCGACCGTCGTCTTCGTCACCCACGACATCCCCGAGGCGGTGTTCCTGGCCGACCGCGTCGTGCACATGACGCCGCGACCGGGTCGCGTGCGTCAGATCCTGCCGGTCGCCGAGCCGAAACCCCGCACGATCGACACCACGACGACCGCCGAATTCAACGAGATCGTGCGGAAGCTCCGTCACGACATCGACGAGGAGAACTGATGAACCGCCAGAAGGTCATGCGGATCCTGCCCTGGGTCGTGACGCCGGTTCTGGTCGTCGTGATCATCGTCATCTGGCAGCTGGTCGTGACGATCGGGCAAGTCAACCCGTTCCTGTTCCCACCGCCCGCCGCGGTCGGCGAGAAATTCATCGGACTGTTCACAACCCCGGGAATCTGGGGTCACACCCTGACCACGCTGTCCGAGATCCTCATCGGGTTCGCGATCGCCGTCGTGACCGGTGTCGTCGTCGGCGTGCTGCTCGGAAAGCTGCCCTGGCTTGAGGCGAGTGTGCGTCCGCTCATCGTCATCACGCAGGTCGCCCCGAAGGTCGCCTTCATCCCGCTGTTCGTCATCTGGTTCGGATTCGGCATCACGTCGAAGATCTGGCTGTCGGCCCTCTTGGCCTTCTTCCCGATCATGCTCAACATGCTCCTCGGTGTCCGCTCGGTCGAGCAGGGGCAGCGCGAGGTCATGAAGAGCTTGAACGCATCGCGCACGCAGACCCTGCTCCAGCTCGAGATGCGAAGCGTCCAGCCCTATCTGTTCGCGGGTATGGAGGTCGGTATCGTCCTGGCCACGACCGGTGCGATCGTCGGTGAGTACATCGCCGGCAGCCAGGGACTCGGATTCCTCGTCGTCTCGAGCATGAACCAGCTGGATGCCGCGCTCACCTTCGCGCTCATACTCTGGCTCTCGCTGCTCGGGCTCGCGCTGTATCTGATCGTGAACGAGCTGAAGCGCTTCTTCATCCCGTGGCACGAGTCGGTGTACGGACTGCGCAACACCACCGCGTAAAGCGCCGCGCACGGCGCCTTACCGAATAGGCCGACGGATGACCTCCGTCGGCCTATTCGTTGCCTCGGACGACCCGGGGTTTGAGCGCAGCGGCGGACCGGCCCCGGATGGACGACCACCACACACCCGCGCCGTAGGCGACGTCATCGAGGCGCCGGGCGAGCGTGAACCGCACCGGGTCGAGCCGGGGACGCAGTCGCACGTACTCGATCGCGGCATCGCCGAGGGCGGCGACGAGCGCGGCGCGGCGCACCCGCTTCGACCCGAGGGCGAGGACGATCGTGAGCGGCCACCAGTGCCGCACCAATAGCGCCGATCCCTGCACGAGCGTCGTGACCGTTCCCTGAGCGGCGAGAAGCGCCGCGAGACTGCGCCGATTCGGGATATGCGAGATACGTCGGGAGATTCGTGCGGCAAAAGCCGCGACGATGCCGACACCGACCGGCACGGACCACGGGCGCTGCGCCAGGGTGACGGTGAGTAGCGCGATGCTCCACGGTGGCAGGGCCACCGGCGCGATGTCCTGCGGATGCCGCACACCGAGCCCGTAGGCCCCCGTGCCGTAGTCGAACTTGCGCCGCATCCAGGCCACGAGCGAGGCGCGATGTTCGTGCCGGACGATCGCGGTGGGGTCGTACGTCACGCGATGACCGGCGGCCACGAGACGCCACACGAGGTCGACGTCCTCTCCGACCCGGAGGTCGGCATCGAACCCGCCCCCGAGCGCAGAGACACGTGCGACGAGGCTCGTGCTCGACACCCAGGACACGCGGCTGCGTGGACGGACGGTCGAGGCATCCGGACCCAGATCGAGTGAGGACCGCGCGTCCTCGTACCTTTCGAGCCAGGTCCCGCGTTCGCGCCGCAGCCCGCGGACACCGGGTGCGACCAGAGCGACGTCGGGGTCGATGAGGTGCCGGAGGAGCGTCTGGAGCGCGCCCTCATCGAGGACGACGTCGGAGTCGACGAATGCCACGTACGGCGTCTGCGCCGTCGACATGCCGGCGTTCCGCGCGGCGGCGGGGCCCCGATTCTCGGGCAGTTTCACGAGCCGCGCGCCATGCTCGGCCACGACGCGAGCAACGGCCTGCGGACGAACGGAGCCGTCGTCGACCACGACGACCTCGGCGACACCCGTGGGGACGCTCGCGAGCAACCGGGCGAGTGGGGTCGGGCGGTCGCGCACGGGGATCACGACCGTGAGCATGCTGAGAGGAACGTCCGGAAGGGATGCCGACAGAAGCTCGCCCATGCCGGTCTCGAGAAGGTACCGAGCAAGCGCACGGCTCGTCTCGTCACCTACCGCGAGATCGCGTCCCGGCAGTCGTTCGGCGGCCGCCGCGCTGATTCGCGAGACCCGGATCGGAGCACCGCCCACGAGCACCCGCCCGCCCGTTCGACGAGTGTGGGTATTGAGACGCACGATGCTGCCATCCGGCGGGAATGTCGGGTCAGTCATCCGTCCCGCCCCGATCGCCGGCGGCTGGCACGAGTCGTCCGTCGTCCGCGACGACGCCCGTGAGTCGCCTCCACGCTGCGTCGACGATGGTCGCCAGAAGCTGCTCGCCCGCCTCGGCCGACGCCCCACGCGGGTCGCCGAGTACTCCGTTCGGCGAGACCGCCCGCACACCGCCAGTGCGCAGGCGGGGGAGGAGAGCGGTGATCGGGTCGGTGGCGCCGGGTTCGAAACGATCGAAACGGATGGCCGGGGCACGCAGATGGGCCATGATCGACGTTTCGTCATAGCCCGCGTGGGCGTCGTGGCGCCCACCGTCGTCCGCTGCACACGGCAGCCAGGCCGCGTCGCGACCTTCCGACCGGAGCACACGGACGGACGCGACGAGGGCGTCCAGATTGCCCCCGTGCGCGTTGACGAAGACCACACGGGGCGCCCACGAGGACGCCGAGCGACCGAGCTCGATGAGCATCAGCTGAAGCGCGGCCGTACCGATCGAGAGCGTGCCCGGAAAATCCTGGTGCTCGCCGCTCGACCCGAACGCGATTAGCGGCGCGACGACGGCATCGTCACCCCGATCGCGCGACCGGGCGGCGAGTCGATCGGCGACCGTCTGCGCGATCGTCGCGTCGACGTCGAGCGGCAGGTGCGGTCCGTGCTGCTCGGTCGCGCCGACCGGCACCAGGAGGAAAGGTGTACCGACGGTCGGCCACGTTCGGTCGACGAGCCGCGCCGAATCGTCCAGCGGGTGCTGATCCGGGCGCTCGGGCATCAGTCGACCGGAGCCTGCGGAACCCCCAGTCGACGCTCGAAGCCCGGCGGGATCCAGAGGTCTTCGCGGCTCAACTCGTCGATGGAAGCCCGGCCGAGGCCGAGGACGGCAGAGTCCAACCCGCCTCGCAAGATGTCGAGCACGTTCTCGACGCCCGCCTGTCCGTTCGCGGCGAGGCCCCACAGGTACGCACGGCCGATCATCACGGCATCGGCGCCGAGCGCCAGGGCCTTCGCCACATCTCCGCCGCGGCGCACGCCGCCATCGAGGAGCACCTCGATCTGGTCGCCGACAGTCTCGGCGATGCCCGGAAGCATCCGAATCGCTGCGGGCGTGGAATCGAGATTGTTGCCGCCGTGGTTCGACACCGAGATCGCCGAGACACCGGCATCCACGGCGCGGAGCGCGTCGTCGATACGTGAGACACCCTTGAGAAGGAACGGACCGTCCCACTGCTCGCGGAGCCACGCTACGTCTTCCCAGCTCGGCGGCGGGGTCGTCATCCATTCTCCGTAGGCCCCGAAGAACGTCGGCGGCTTACCCCCGCCGACGGCCAGGTTAGGCGCCGTGAGATCGGGCACCCGGCCCGAACGCAGGAACTCGGCGAGCCACTGCGGACGCACGAGTGCGTGCGGTGCGAAGCGTGCGGCGGCGCGCAGGGTCAACTTTTCGGGAATCTCCGGGCTGCCCCAGTCGCGCCCGTGCGAGAACGACCAGTCCAGCGTCGCGATGAGGGCCTTGGCGCCGGCCGCGCGCGCCCGGTCGATTCGCTCGAGCATCGTGTCACGGGTGCCCTGCCAGTACACCTGGTAGAGCACGTTCTCGTTCGCGGCGGCCACCTCTTCGACGCTCTTGCTGGCGAACGAGCTCAGACCGATGGGGATGCCCCGGTTCGCCGCGGCGCGTGCGACCGCGACCTCGCCGTCGGGGTGGACCGCCTGCACCCCCGTCGGCGAGATGATCACCGGCATACCGATGTCGAGGCCCAGGACCGTCGTCGACAGCCGGCGCTCGGCCTGGTGACCGGCGACCTTCGGAGCGAACGCGAGCTCGCCGAACGCGGCCAGGTTGTCTTTGTACGACAGCCCCCGCTCCGACCCGGCGATCAGTGCGCCGTAAACGGGGGAGGGCAGACGCTTCTTCGCGCGACGCTGTGCCTCGGCGACCGTCTCGAACCACGGATTGGGCATGGGTGTCTCCTGAAAGGGGGTCGTGCTCAGAAAGGAATCGGATGCGTCGAATCAAGCCGTGGGCGGCACGAATCCGGCGAGCGGACTCGACGCACAGGCGCTGACGGGCATCGTCTCGATGTCGTCGCGGCGCTTCAGGGTGAGGGGAACCGGCTTGTTCGACCGAGGCCGGGGCGGCGATGTGCGATGCGAGTGATCACCGCTCGGACGAGGAGCGCCCGCGGGGTCCTGACGGCCCGCGAGCAGTTCTTCGCCATAGCCCTGGACGCACTCGGGGTCGGGTCCATCGAGCGGCAGTCCCGTGAAGAACTTCGCCGCCATGCATCCGCCCTTGCACGTGTCGAAGAATGCACATGACGCACACGCGCCACCGGTCTGCGGTGCACGCAACTCCTGGAACAACTCGGATTCGCGCCACACCTCGGTGAAGCCGCCGGGGGTGCGCACGTTGCCCGCGAGGAAGTCGTCGTGGATCGCGAATGGGCAGGCGTAGACGTCGCCAATCGGGTCGATCAGGCAGACGACGCGGCCCGCACCGCACAGGTTCAGGCCGGGGAGCGACTCGCCGTAGGCCGAGAGGTGGAAGAACGAATCGCCCGTCAACACCTCATCGGCGTGCGCGAGCAGCCAGTTGTACAGCTCGCGCTGCTGCGCCTGCGTCGGGTGAAGCTCGTCCCACACATCGGCCCCGCGACCCGAGGGCCGCAGGCGCGTGAGGCGCAACTGCGCGCCGTACTCGTCCGCGATCCGCTTGAAATCGTCGAGCTGCGGGATGTTGGTGCGTGTGCAGACGACCGACAGCTTGAAATTCTTCATGCCCGCGTCGCGGAGGTTGCGCATCGCGGTGATCGCGGTCTCGTACGAGCGCGGGCCGCGGATGTAGTCGTTGACCTCGGGCGTGGCGCCATCAAGTGAGATCTGCACGTCGACGTAGTCGTTGGCGGCGAGCAGCGCAGCGCGTTCGGGCGTGAGCATCACGCCGTTCGTCGAGAACTTGACGCCGACGTGGTGCTGGGTCGCGTAATCCAGCAGCTCCCAGAAGTCCGACCGCACCGTCGGCTCGCCGCCGCCGATGTTGACGTAGAAGACCTGCATCCGTTCCAGCTCGTCGATGACGGCCTTGCACTCGTCGGTCGACAACTCGCGAGGGTCGCGGCGACCCGAGCTCGACAGGCAGTGCAGGCACGACAGGTTGCACGCGTAGGTGAGCTCCCACGTGAGGCAGATGGGGGCATCGAGACCGCGCTCGAACAGATCGACGAGGCGTTCGGGTCGCGGTGCCGGTGCGCGCGGGGGCGCGAGAGTCGTGGACTCGAGTGCGATGGTCATGCGGCGTGCTCCTCGATACGTCGTCGTTCGATCATTCGAGACTCAGCGAGAGTCCCGAGAGCACGCAGGTAGCGCGCTTGGTCCTCATCGGCGACGCCCACCGCGACGCACGCGGTGCGAGCGCTGGGGGAGTCCGACAGGGACGTGACGATGCTCAGCAACGTCCGGTCTTTCAGGAACGACAGCTTGCGGGTGCCGAAATGATAAAGCAGAGCTCCGAACGGCTCGGGCCGGACGGAAACCTGCTCGCTCAGCGTCCACCCCGCGTCGGGGTCGAACACGTCAGTACACGCCGCACATGCCGTCGATGGATACTTCCTCGACGAGGCTGTCTGATTCCACGGGGCTGTCGGCTGCGACTGCCTCGGTCGACGTGGCGGGCTTCACGATCTGCGGATCCATGGGATGCTCCTTCACAACGCCACGGCTCCTTCGCCGTGCGCGGTACGCTCGACTCTAATGGCACTGAGTGCCGAATGGAAGACAGAAGGCGAACAACACGCCGTGACGACATCGCCCCGAATCGGCCGCGCTCCGGCAACGACGCACGGAGAGCTCAGTACCATCGCGCTCGGGCTATTTCTTGAGCGCGGCTACGACGAGACCACCGTCGACGACATCGCCGCCGCCGCCGGGATCGGCCGCCGCACGCTATTTCGCTACTTCCCCTCGAAGAACGACCTGCCGTGGGGGGACTTCGACGCTCTACTGACGATGATGCGCGGCCACCTGACCGATCTGCGACCCGATGTGCCGGTCATGGAAGCGCTGCGCGTCGCCATCATCGAGTTCAACAGGTTTCCTCCCGAGCAGATCGCGCTGCACCGCGAGCGCATGCACCTTCTTCTCGAGGTGCCCGCCCTCGTCGCGCACTCGTCGCTGCGCTATCGAGACTGGCGCACGGCTGTCGCGGAGTATGTCGCGCGGCGGATCGGGGCAGACGTGAACGACCTCGAGCCGCAAGCCGTCGCGTGGGCGTGTCTCGGCCTCTGCCTGTCGGCGTATCAGGAGTGGCTGCATCACGACAGCGAGGATCTGCTGACGCTGATCGATCGGGCTTTTCGCCGTCTCGAAGCCTCGTTCCAGGTGTCATCTTCATGAGTGGCGACGGGAACGGCCCGGATCTCGACGTCATCGTCGTGGGCTCGGGGGGAGCGGGTGCGCCGCTCGCCGCTCGCCTGAGCGAGGATCCGAAACGTCGCGTGCTGGTGCTGGAAGCGGGGCCGGTGCCCCGCAGCCGACGCGACTACCCGGCGGAACTGCTCGACGCATCCACCGTCCAGGGCGCGATGCCCGGATACCCCCACAACTGGGCCTACCTCGGTCACCTGACCCCCGAGCTGCCCTACCTCGTGGCGCGGGGCCGGATCCTCGGGGGATCGACCGCGCTCAATGGCGCCTACTTCGTGCGCGCGACCCCCGAGGACTTTGCCGCCTGGGCCGAAGTGGGGGGACCGGACTGGACCTACGAGGCCGTGCTCCCCGCGATGCGCCGCCTCGAAAGCGATCCCGCGTTCGCCGCCGACCCGCGCCACGGCGACGCGGGTCCGATCCCCATCGAGCGCGCGGCGCTCACCGACCGACTGAGCGCGGCTTTCCGTGCCGCAGCGCTCGAGCGGGGGTTCGCCGACGAGCCGGATAAAAACGTGCCGGGCACACCCGGTGTCGGACCTGTGCCCTCGAGCCTGCATCGCGGGATGCGGTGGAACACCGGCCTCGCGTATCTGCTTCCGGTGCTTGATCGAGCCAACCTCGAGGTGCGGGGTGACGCACGCGTCATGCGCGTGCTGATCGAAGACGGCACGGCGGTCGGGGTCGAACTCGCGGGCGGTGAACAGCTGAGAGCCCGCGAGGTCGTGTTGGCAGCCGGCGCCATCGCCACACCGCAGCTTCTGCTTGTGTCGGGCGTCGGACCGCGCGAGCAGCTCGAGGGATTCGGCATTCCCGTCGAGGCCGATCTGCCCGTCGGGGCCGCATTCTCGGATCATCCGGATATCGCGGTCGGGTGGCGTCCGCGCGCGAGCGTCGGCAGCCCGGGGGATCGGGCCGCATTCCCCGCGTGCCTGAACTTCGCCTCGGCCGGGGCCCCGCACGCCGATCTTGAGATCCTCCTGTCCGTGAAGCCCTTGGGCTACCTGCTCACGGGATCCGCGCATCCGCTCGGCAGTGGGGTGCTTGCGGCGCTGCGGCATCCGTTGCGCACGATCCGCGCGCTCGTCGGCGTCTCAGCCCGGCGGATGGCATCGCAGTTGGCGCACCGGGACGACCTGCAGTTGATCGTCGCGGTGCAGCAGCCCGAGGGTCGCGGCTCGATCCAGCTCGTGAGCGCCGATCCCGACGACGGCCCCCGCATCGATTACCGCTACCTCGAAACGCCGTCCGACCGTGCCCGCATGCGCGAGGGATTGCGGGTTGCCGTGAGCCTGCTGCGTTCGAACGCCTTCGCGCCCCTGTTCGGCGGTCTGACGGAACTGGACGACGCGACCATCGATGACGACGATCGCTTGGACGACTGGGCCCGGGCGCACCTCGGCACGGCCATCCACATGTGCGGCACGGCGCCGATGGGTCCGGCCGGGTCGCCGGGTGCCGTCGTAGATGGGCAGGGACGGGTGCACGGGATCGCGGGGCTACGCGTCGCCGACACATCCATCCTGCCGACCGTCCCCTCGCGCGGGCCGGCCGCGACGGCCGTGCTCATCGGCGAGCGCATCGCCGAGTTCATCGCCCGCGGTGACTAGCGGTCGGTCGTTGAGCGGGTCACTTCGACAGGCTCAGTGACCATTGCTGAGTACAGGAGATCCGACCGAGACAGGACGATCCGCGCCGAAGCATCCTGTCCTGGCCGAATCTCCTGTCCTGTGCAAACCCACCGGGGCTCAGCGCCAGATCGACTTGACCTCCTGGAAGTTGCGCACAGCCTCGGCGCCGAATTCGCGGCCGAGTCCCGAGTCCTTGTACCCGCCGTAGGGCGTGTTGAAGTCGGGGCGGTAGCCGTTCAGACCGATCGAGCCGGTTCGGATGCGGCGGGCGACGCCGACGATCTCGTCCTCGGCCCCGTAGACCGCGCCGGCCAGTCCGTAGTGCGAGTCGTTCGCGATGCGCACCGCGTCGTCGACGCCGTTGTAGGACATCAGGGTCACAACGGGGCCGAAGATCTCTTCCTGGACGATCTCGCTGTCTTCCGCGGCGCCGGTGATGACCGTCGGCGCGTAGAAGTAGCCGGTGCTCGGCAGCGACTGTCCGCCGGTGAGGACCTGCGCGCCGGCTGCGCGGGCACGATCGACCATCCCCGAGACGCGCTCGTGGATGCGCCCCGAGACGAGCGGGCCGAGCTCGGTGCTCTCGTCGTGGGGATCGCCGACCTTGAGATCGCCGGCCAGAGCGACGAGCCGGTCGCGCACCTCGTCGTACATGCTCGCGGGGGCCAGCACGCGCGACATCATCGCGCAGATCTGTCCGCTGTTATCGAAGATGGCGTGACGCAGGCTCGTGAAGGCCTTGTCTAGATCGGCGGACTCGAGCACGATCGCCGCGGACTTGCCGCCGAGCTCGAGCGTGACGGGGATCAGTCGCCGGCCGCCCGCGGAAGCGATCTGGCGTCCCGCTTCGGCCGATCCGGTGAAGCTGATCTTGTCGATGCCGGGGTGATCAACGAGCGCCTGCCCCGTCTCGCGTCCACCGGGGACGATGTTGATGACGCCCGGGGGCATCCCGATCGCGAGGCTCGCCTCGGCGAACGCGAAGACATCGAGCGCCGTCTCGGCGGCGGGCTTGATGACGACCGTGCAACCGGCCGCGAGGGCGGGGCCGAGCTTGAGCGTCAGTGAGGCCTGCGGATGGTTCCACGGCACGATGAGGGCGGCGACACCGAGGGGCTCGCGACGGATGATGGAGTTGCCGTCGCCGTGGATGTTCGGCCGCTCCTCCTCTTCGAAGTCGGGGCGCCGCGCGACCTTCGCGTAGTAGCGCAGATGCGTGATGGGTCGAACGCTCGCCCATGGGCGCGACACCGAGATGGGCTGACCGATCTCGGCCGTGATGAGCTCAGCGGTATCGAGGCCGCGGCGTTCCATCTCGTCCGCCAGTTTGTCGAGCCAGTCGGCCCGTTCGGCGGGGGACATGCGTCCCCACGGGCCGTGGTCGAACGCCTCGCGGGCGGCACGGACCGCACGGTCGACGTCGGCGGCGATGGCGTCGGGGGCTCGGCCGACCTCGCTGAGGTCGACCGGGCTCTCCAGGATGATCTCGGCGGTGGTGGAGGGTGAGACCCACTCGCCTCCCGCGAAGATGCTGTCGCGAGAGACGGAGCGCGGGGTGGTGGTTGCGGATGTCATGATCAGTCCTCGGGGGTAGTCGGGGTGACGGATGCGGGGTGCGCGATGCCGCCGCGCATGTTGCGGCCTTCGATCAGGTCGACGTACCCCTGCTCGATGTCGTCGAGTGCGTAGGTCGCCGAGATCAGTTCGTCGAGCTTCAGCTGTCCGGTCTTGTACATCGCGTACTGGCGGGGGATGTCGGCGCGCGGGTTGCTCGCGCCGTAGATCGCGCCCTGGATGCGCTTCTGGAAGCGAGTGATGTCGAGCGGCGAGATAGGGATGCTGACCTCAGAGCTCGGCGCGATCGCCGTGACGACAACGGTGCCCGCCTTGCGGATCGCGTAGAACGCATCGGCGACATCCTGGCCGCGCAAACTCCCGACCGTGATGATCGCGCTGTCGGCGCCCTGCCAGTCGGTGATGCTGCGCGCGAACTCGGCCGCGTCGGCGATGTTGTCGAACGCGTGCGTCGCGCCGACCTGGAGGGCCGTCTCGCGCTTGAGCTCGACGGGGTCGACGGCGATGACCGCCATCGCGCCGGCGTGCGATGCACCCTGAACCGCGTGGATGCCGACGCCGCCGACACCCATGACGATCACGACGTCGCCCGGGCTGACATCGGCCGCGTAAACCGCCGAGCCCCACCCGGTGCCGACACCGCAGCCGAGCAGCCACACCTTGTCGAGATCGGCATCCGCGGGGAGTTTGACGGCGGAGTTGACGTCGACGACGGTGTGCTCGGCGAAGGTGCCGAGGCCGCACATCTGGCCCACCGGCGTGCCGTCTTCGAGCGAGAAACGGAAGCTGTCGGTGTCGGTGAAGCGGCTGCCGCGCATCAGGAACGCGCCGAGCTGGCAGAGGTTCGTCATGCCCTCGTTGCACCAGCGGCACTTGCCGCAACTGGCGATGAACGAGAAGACAACCTTGTCGCCGACTGCCCAATCGGGGGTGTTGGGTCCGACCGCCTCGACGATTCCGGTTCCCTCATGCCCGCCGACCATCGGCAGGTGCCCCGCCGTGCTGTCACCCGTGACGAGGTGGTAGTCGGAGTGGCACAGACCGCTCATGACCATCTTGACGAGAATCTCGCCCTGGCGCGGGTCGTCGAGAAGAACGTCGGTGACCTCGAATGGTCCGGGCTGCTCGCGGACGAGGGCCGCACGCGTGCGAATCGGCATGGTTTCTCCTTTGAAACGGGGACTTCCCGCGTTGTTCGAAACGACGTGCGGGGTCGCGATAACGATAGCCATGAAATCCGTCGTTTGCACCACTCTGCGTACAGAAGTACGCAATGTGTTGAAATGACCCCCCTGCGTGTGGCAGCATCACCTGCGTCGGGCACCGTCGAAGTCGAGGTGTCCGGCCATACCGGACGGAGTGCATTCACCCCGGGCCCGGGCCCCGCGCAGTGGCGCGCGGGGTAACCCGACTGGCAATGGAGGCAGTAATGAAGTCCCTACGCACCCGCGCACCCCTCACCCTGGGGATCAGCGTCCTCGCCGTCCTCGGTCTCGCCGCATGCGGCGCCCAGACCGACGCCGGCACCGACAGCAGTGCCGACACCAGCGACGCGCCCATGGAGGTCCAGCCGCTCGTCGCCGGTGTCATCCCCGTGACCGACATCGGACCCGTCTACATGGCGCAGCAGAACGGCGTCTTCGAAGAGAACGGCTTCGACCTCACGCTGCAGCCCGCAGGCTCGTCGACCGAGATCATCCAGGCCATGCAGTCCGGCCAGGTACAGATCGGCTACGGCGGATCGACCGGCGTGTTCCAGGCCGTCGAGAACGGCGTCGACCTGGTCATCATCGCGGCGGCGAGCGCGACGCCCGACGACCCGGAGAACGGCATCAACGACCTGCTCGTCACGGCCGACAGCCCACTGGAATCGGCGAAGGACCTCGAGGGCAAGACGGTCGCCGTCAACGCCCCCGGCGGTTACACGCAGTTGCTCGGCGACATCGCGGTTGCCGCGGACGGCGGCGACCCGAGCCTCGTGAACTACGTGCAGATGGGTGTTCCGGACCAGCCGGCGGCCCTCGCCAGCGGCGCGATCGACGCATTCGTCGCGGGCGAGCCCTTCGGCACCCTCGGTCGTGAGCAGAACGGATTCCGCACCCTCGCGAACCCGTTCACGGCCCTGTCGGACAGCGCCGTCATCGCCGGCGTCTGGTATGCCCTCCGTGCCGACGTCGAAGAGGACCCGGAGTACTACGAGCGGGTCGCCGCGACGATCGACGAGGCGAACGCCTATGCCTTCGAGAACGACGAGGAGCTCCGCGAGAACATCGCCGAGTTCACCAAGATCGACCCGGAGCTCGCAGCCCGTATCCGACTCGGTTCGTACGGCAAGCTCCCGCTGACGATCGACAACCTGCAGGCCATCGCCGACTGGTCGTTCGAACTCGGCTACGTCAAGAACGAGGTCGATCTCGACGGCCTCGTGTGGGTCCCCTGACCCTCACGGCGTAAGAACGCTGACAACGCGGGTTCGCGGCTCCCGGATGTTCCGGGGGTCGCGGGACCCGCACAGCCAGGCCCCCGACCGCCCCACCCTCACGGAGGATGCGCATGCCGACACGTGCGGCGCCCGCAAGCAATACCACCCGTCTCGCCTTCAGCCAGACCAAGATCTCGACGCCGATCCTCGGCGTCCTCGGGATCCTCGCGTTCATCGCGGTCTGGGAACTGGCCTCGCGGCTCGAGCTCGTGAATTCGACATATCTGCCGCCCTTCACCGAGGTCGCGGTGACGGTCGTCGAAGTCGTCTTCGGTGAGCAATACCGCGCACAGTTCTGGACGGCGCTCGGCAACACGATGCTCGGTTGGAGCGTCGGCCTCGCCATCTCCCTCGTTTTCGGGATCGTCGCCGGTCTCGTGATCGGATCGAACCGGTGGGTGCGCGAATTCACCCACTCCACGATCGAGTTCCTCCGGCCGATCCCCTCGGTCGGTCTGATCCCGATCGCCATCGTGATCTTCGGCGTACGGCCCACCGCAACGATCGCGATCGTCGTGTGGGCGTGTTTCTGGGTCATCCTGATCCACGTCGTCTACGGCGTGAGCGACGTCGATCCGGTCGCCGCCTCAACCGCTCGCAGCTACGGCTTCGGCCCGCTCGCCCGCGCCCGCTACGTCGTCTGGCCGACGCTGCTGCCCTACCTCATGACCGGGGTCCGTCTCTCCGGCACCATCGCCCTGGTGGTCGCGATCACGATCGAGATCGTCGTCCAAGCCCCCGGCATCGGCCAGATGATCGCGCAATATCAGTCGGCCGGAAACGCCCCCGTTGTCTACGCCCTCGCCCTGCTCGCGGGCGTGCTCGGACTCATCATCAACCTCGTGCTGCGGCAACTGGAGAACTCGGTGCTCGCGTGGCATCCGTCCGTCCGTGGGGAGGTGATCCCGTGACCGCTCGCACCCTCACCCGACGCGTCTTCATGGCGCTCGCCCTGCCCATCATCATCATCGCGCTCTGGTGGTTCGCCACCCTCGACGACACGAACCCGTTCGTCCCCAAACCCGTCAACGTGGTGACCGACCTGACGACGGTGTGGGCCGGCCCCCTGTTCGTCGAACAGGTCTTCCCCTCGCTCTACCGGCTCGGGGTCGGACTCGGCGGCGCCATCGTCGTCGGCGTGCTGCTCGGCATCCTCGTCGGCCTCAGCCGTGTCGCTCGCAAGCTCACGGGTCCGCTGTTCGAGTTCGTTCGGGCCGTACCGCCGCCCGTGCTCTTGCCCGTGCTGCTGCTCGTGATCGGGATCGATGACCGCTCGAAGATCTTCCTGATCTTTCTCGGATGCCTGTGGCCCGTCCTGCTGAACACGATCGACGGGGTCCGCTCGGTCGATCAGGTGCTCGGTGACACGACGCGCACGTACGGGTTACGTGGCTGGTCACGGCTGCGGTACTTCGTGCTTCCCGCTTCGATGCCGCGCATCATGACCGGCATCCGGCTCGCCCTGCCGATCGCGATCATCCTGATGGTTGTGTCGGAGCTGTACGCCGCGCTCGATGGGCTCGGCTACCAGATCATGCTGTTCAAGCAGACCTTCCAGACCGGGCCCATGTGGGCCGGAATCTTCATCATCGGTTTCATCGGCATCCTGCTCGCCTTCATCTTCCGGGTGATCGAGCGCCGGGTGCTGGGCTGGTACTACGGACAACGAGAGGTGGAAACCAGTGAGCGCTGACGTGAGGGGGGCCGAGGCCCCCGTACTCCTCTCGGTTCAGGGGATCCAGAAGATCTACTCCACGACGGGTGGAGGCGGGGTCGAGGCCGTTCGCGACCTCACGTTCGACCTGCGCAAAGGCGAGTTCGCCTGCCTCGTCGGACCATCAGGGTCGGGCAAGACGACGCTGCTGAAGGTCATCTCGGGCCTCATGGGTGCGACGAAGGGCCAGGTCGTCCTCGACGGCAAGGTCGTCGACGGGCCCCCGCGCAACATGGCGCTGGTCTTTCAGGAGTACGGGCGCTCGCTCTACCCGTGGATGCGGGTCGCCGAGAACGTCGAGCTGCCGCTGAAAGTGGCGGGTGTCGGAAAGGACGAGCGCAAGGCGCGGGTCGCCGAGGCGCTCGAGGCGGTCGGGCTCGCGCACGTGCCGAAGTCCTACCCGTGGCAGCTGTCTGGCGGCATGCAGCAGCGCGTCGCCATCGCTCGCGCCGTGGCGTACCAGCCCGAGGTGCTGCTGATGGACGAGCCCTTCGCGGCGGTCGACGCGCAGACCCGCGCCGACCTCGAAGACCTCGTGCGTTCGGTGTGGGCGAAGCTCGGCCTCACCGTGTTGTTCGTGACGCACGACATCGATGAGTCGGTGTACCTGGGCGAGCGCGTCATCATCCTGTCGTCGTCGCCCACCGTGATCCTCGAGGACCTCGCGATCGATCTGCCCGCCGAGCGCGACCAGCTCGAGACGCGATCCGACCCGCGGTTCGTCGAGTTGAGGCACCACGTCTACGAGCAGATCCAGAAGGCGAAGACCTACACGGGGGACACCAACACGATCCGGACGGTGGCCTGAGTCCCGTGAGTGACCGACGCGCCGCGAGCTCGCTGCGCAACGGTTGGACGCCCCCTATCCCTAGGATGGTGCCGGTGGACGCAGAGCGTCCAGATGGCGAAGGGGCTGACATGCTGGATGAGAGATCGCGCGACCGGATCCAGAGCATCGAACGCGGGGTGGAGGTGCTTCGCGCCTTCAACGACCGTCAGGGCCCGCTCAGCGTCGCCGACATCGCGGCACGTGTTGATCTCGCTCGGCCGGTGGTACGACGCATCCTGCTGACCTTCGCGCATCTGGGATATGCCGAGTCGGCGGGCGGATTGTGGAGCCTCACCCCCCGCATCCTGGAACTCGGATCGGGCTACTTCGCCTCGTCATCGCTACCCGAAATCTCGTACGGATACATGGTGGATCTTGTCGAGCGCACGAGAGAGACGTGCAGCATCGGTGTGCTCGACGGCATGGACGTCATTCACGTCGCGCGCGTCGAGGATCGGCGACCGCTGCCTGACTCGGTGCGGATCGGAAACCGGCTGCCCGCGCACGCGACCGCCATCGGCAAGGTGCTGCTGGCGCGCCTATCGGATGCCGAGCTGGACGAGCTGCTCGCGACCGCCCCGCTCGAGGTCCACACCCCGACGACGGTCACGGATGCCGGGCGCCTGCGCGCGCGTCTCGCCGACGTGCGCGCGAACCAGTTCGACATCTCGATGGAGGAGCTGCACCCCGGGCAGGTCGCCGCGGCGGTGCCGATCATCATCGACGGCCGCGCGGTGGGCGGGCTCGCCGTCTCGTCGACGACGGTCCGCGAGACCGCCGACAGCCTGCGGGACGTGATCATCCCCGTGCTCTTCGCCACGGCCGCCGACATCGCCAGCGCCTACCGCAACGCCAATCCGCAGCTGTTCCGCGCGGGCGCACGCTGACCCCTGAGCCCGCGCGCGAAACTTCACCTATGTCACGAATTGGCCCTCAAAAAGGGACATAGGTGAAGTCTCGCGCGTCGGATGCGGGGGTCAGGGCACCGGGACGGCGATGCCCTCGGGAAGGCGCGTGCCGAGGTACGCGCCGTCCGCCTCCAGCCGCTGCTGGAGCGTCGGGACGTCGACGCCGGCAGTGGTGCCGTCGGTCGAGAGTGCCAGGTCGGCCGCGGTGCCCGCAGCCTGACCCATGACCCAGCACGGTCCCGTGACGCGGCCGGACGACTGTCCGCCCTGTGTCATCGACGCGGCACGCCCGGCGACGAAGAGGTTGCCGACGACCTGGGGCACGATCATCCGGTACGGAAGCTGGTTGTAACCGCGCGAGTCCTCGGGCGCGAACTTGAACACGACGTCGCCGACGACGTGCGCCTCGACGGGCCATCCGTTGACACCGATCGTGTCGTCGAAGTCACGGCACTCGAGGACGTCCTCCTGCGTGAGCTGATACGCCCCGATGATGCGTCGAGTCTCTCGGATGCCGATCGACGGGGCGATGTCGACGACGTAGGAGTCCTGGAACCCGGGCGTCACCTGCTTGATGAACGCGAACGTGTCCTTGACCTGCTGGCGGCCCTGCAGTTCGCCGCGGGTCAGCTGGTCGACGTTGGTGCCGTCGATCGCCGAGCCATCCTCGTTCGAGAGCTGCGTGAGATTCGAGCGCCACTCGAGCGGGTTGCGCTGGGGGCGCACGATCGGCTTCTTGCGGGGGAAGTGATGCGTGCCGGCAGCCTCGGCCTCTTCCATGAGCCGCCGCACGGTCTTCCACGCTTCACCGGCTTCTTCGGGATGCACGCCGTTGATACGGAACATGAGCGAGGGATACATGAGGTGCTCGCTCACCTCGAACGGCGCGCCCGACCACGCGGCCAGGTCGCCGTCGCCGGATCCGTCGATGAAGAACCGGCCCCGAACCGCGGCGCGCCCGGACTTGGACTCGACGATAACGGCATCGATCGTCTTCTCATCCCGCATGACGACATCCGCGACCGACGTGTGGAACAGCAACTCGGCACCGCCCGCGACGACGAGTTCGTCGGCGGCGATCTTCAGCGCCGAGATGTCGTACGAGAGGGCCTGGATGCGGTTGTCCACCGACAGGTGCACGTCGTTCAGGCCGTCCATGACACGCATCCGGTCGAGGAGTTCATCCGCGAAGCCGTGCACCGACTGGAAGTCGGTGCCGTACGCCCGTGCGTGCATGCCGCAGAACGTGGCCAGGCCACCCATCGTGCCGGCGCCGCCGAGGAATCCGTACTTCTCGATCAACAGAGTGGAACGACCGGCGCGCGATGCGGCGGTCGCCGCCATCAGCCCGGCCGGACCGCCACCGACGACGACCACGTCGTACTCGCCGATGACGGGGATGTTGCGCTCGGGCTCACGGATCGTGCCGTGTGCGGGGGAGGTGGTCATGCTGACTCCTTGACAGGGGAGGGGTTCGTGGAACAGGGCCGCGCGCACAGCACGGCGCCGCAAGACAGGGGCTGAACGAGGGCCTCGTACTGGTCGAGATACCCGTGGCCCGTGTCGCGATCGACGGGCGGAACGTAGTCGGGGCGTGCCGCGAGTTCATCCGCGTCCACGAGCAGGTCGACGGTGCCGCGTTTGACGTCGATCTCGATGAGGTCGTCGTCGCGGACGCGTCCGAGGGGGGAGCCGGGACTCGCGGCCTCGGGTGAGACCTCGCCGACCGTCATGCCCTGGTTGACCAGGCCCGAGAACTGCCCGTCGGTCACGAGGGCGACGCTGTGGGCGAGCCCACGCGCGTGCAGGGCGAAGATGAATGCCGAGGTCAGGCCGAGGCCGGGGGCGCCCGTCACACCGATGCCGCGGATGACGGCGACGTCACCCTCTTGCAGACGCCCGCTCGAGATGGCGGCGATCGCCTCTTCGCGCGTGCCGAAGATGCGTGCGGGGCCGCGGAAGGTGTGCGGTCCCGGGTCGGGCACGGGGCGTTTGGCGACGGCGCCGCCCGGGGCGAGCGTGCCCTTCAAGACGCTGATCGCAGGATCGGTTCCGAAGGGATCGTCGATGCTGCGGATCACGTCGCCGTCTGCGGGCTTGGCGAGCGCCGAGTTCTCGGCCACTGTCGCGCCCGTCACCGTCAGCTGAGTGCCATCGAGCAGGGGGAGCAGTTCCCGGATGATCGTCGCACCACCGCCGGCGTCCTCGAACTCTTCCGTGAGTCGCGGGCCGTTAGGCCGGACCGAACACAGCAGTGGCGTCTCTCGACCGAGCTGGCGGAACAACTCCCACACGTCCACGTCGAGTCCGGACTCGATGGCGATCGCCTGGAGGTGCTTGATGGTGTTCATCGACCCGCCGATCGCGAGCATCGCGCGGACGGCGTTTCGAACCGAACCCTCGGTGATGATCTGGCGCGGGCGGATGTCGTTCTCGATCAGCGCGGCGAGGGCATGGGCCGAGCGGCTCACGGTGTCCCACATCGGCTCGCTCAGCGCCCGCACGGGGGCGGAGCCCGGCATCGCCATGCCGAGCGCCTCGGCGAGGATGTGCATCGAGTTCGCGGTGGCGAGGCCCGCGCAGACGCCCGGGCTGAGGATGGCATCTTCAGCGAGCAGCTCGAGCTCGTCCGTCGACTCACCCGTGACCGCGGCCTTAGACGCGTGCAGGAAGATCTCTTCGATGTCGGCCGTGCGGCCCTCGGCCAGCCCGGAGTGCTGGTAGCCGCAGGGGATGATGATCGTCGGGATGTCGAGTCGGCCGGCCGCCATCAGGTGGCCGGGTGTCGTCTTGTCGCACGAGGACAGGCAGATCATCGCGTCGAGCTTTGCGCCCTCGACGGCGGCCTCGATGTCGTCGACGATCAGGTCGCGGCTCGGCAGGATGTAGCGTCCCGCGCGCCCCGCGCTCGTCACGAAGTCGCTCGGTGCGGTCGTTCGGATCTCGAAGGGAAGGAGTCCGGCGTCTCGCAGCTCGTGCTTGAGTCGCGCGGCGACCTCGTCCAGGTGCGAGAAGCACGCGGCGAGGTCGGACGACGTATTGACGATCGCGACCTTCGGCTTCTCCCAGTCGGCCTTGGGGATCCCGAGCGCCGTGTAGTGCGCACGGCGGGCGATGGCGAGTGCCGATGTCGGTGGCAGGTTGCTGCGTAAAGCGGGCATCTTTGTCCTCTCGTCGCGGCGGGGCATCCGGATCTGACCGAACGATGCGACACCATCGAGTGTACGCATTGCGGACGATAGGTCGCAATGCGTAAATTGATGCCGCGACGAGGAGGTGCGCATGGGCCCGTTCGACCGACTCGGCGGCGGAGGTGCCGGGGGCGAGAGCGCGCCGCGGCTCACTCCCGGACTGCTCGTGGTGCTCTGCGTTCTGATGACGCTGAACCCCATCGTGGCGAACATGTACCTGCCCGCGCTGGGCATCATGGCGGACGACCTGGGCACCAACATCGTCGGTATCCAGCTCGCGCTGACCGCATTCTTCCTCGGTGTCGCGGTCGGTCAGCTCGTGGTCGGGGCGCTCTCCGACAGCCTCGGCCGTCGGCGGGTCCTGGTTCTCTCATTCGTTGTCTTGACGGCCGCGAGCGCATTCGTCGCGGCGGCGCCGACCCTCGAGGTCATGATCCTCGGGCGCGTGCTGCAGGGGTTCGGCGCGGCGGCGAGCGTCGTGATCGTCCGGGCCATCGTCTCGGACATCGGCGTGGGCACTCAGGTCTCTCGCGCCTACAGCATCCTGATCGGGACACTCGCTGTCGGGCCGCTGCTCGCCTCGCTCTCGGGGACCGTGTTGCTCCAGATCTCGGGATGGCGCGCGATCCTCGTCGGCACGGTTGTCGCGAGCGTCGCCTACCTCGTGATCGCGGTCGTGGCGATCCCCGAGAGTCTGCCCGCTGCGCGGCGCGCTCCGTTCCGATTGCCGTCGATGATCGGATCGTACGGGCGCCTGCTGCGCGACCCGGCCTACGTCGGTTTCGCCCTCACTATGGCGTTCGTGTTCGCGGGGCTCACGGTCTACGTCAACGCGACCTCGTTCGTGGCCCAGGACGTGCTGGGACTCAGCCCCTGGGGCTTCTGGCTCATCTTCACCGCCTACGGACTCTCGGTTTTCGCGGGGGGCTGGGCGAACGCGCCGCTGTCCGCGCGGTACGGCTCGCGCACGATGCTGGCGGTCGACCTTGCCGTCGCGATCATCACGACTGCGGCGCTCGTCGTGATCACGTGGCTGGGCGCGCTCACTGTGGCCACCTACGCCGTGTTGATCGTCGTCTGCTGCGCCGCCGTCGCGGGAGTCATGGCGAACGCGACCACGCTGACGCTCGGACGGGTGTCGTTCGCGGCCGGGTCCGGCGCGGCGCTCATGGGCTGTGTGCAGTTCGCGCTCGGCGCTCTGGCCGCGCCCATCGGGGGGCTCGCCGGGCCCGAAACCGCGCTGCCGATGACGCTCGGGATGCTGGGATGCTTCGTCCTCAGCCTCGTCGCGAGCGTCTTCGGCCGCCACCACGAGCGCCGTGCCCCACGCGGCTTTCCGACAGATGAAAATCCGCCTGCGCTGCCGGGAGGCGGCGCGGCACCGTAGAACCCGGCGGCCAATGCTGGCCACTGACGGCGGCCAACGGCGGATCGCCGCGAGACCTGGAGGAAACCATGACCACTTCGACACGCGAAGCACTCCTCGACCCGACCGGTGCAGCCGAGGGCGCAAGCGACGGTACGCTCTCGCCGCGCCCCGTCACCCTCAAGGGGCTGACGGTGGGACTGCTCGATAACACCAAGCCCAACTCCACACTGCTGCTCGACGAGATCGCCGCGGACCTCAAGCGCGACTACGGCATCGGCGAGATCAAGCACTACGTCAAGGACTACTTCGGCACGCCCGTCAAGGACGAGCTGTTCCAGCAGATCGTGTCGGAGGTCGACATCGTCATCACCGCCGTCGGCGACTGCGGGTCGTGCAGTGCGGCGACGGTTGCGGACGGCATCATGTTCGAGCGCGCAGGCATCCCGACCGTCAGCATCACGTCCGACTCGTTCGCCATGTCGGGACGGGCGATGGCCGAGGTGCAGGGATTCCCGGGCTTCCAGTTCGTCATGGTGCAGCACCCGGTCGCGAGCTTGGACACCGAGCACATCCGCGGCCGCGCCGACCAGGCCGTGCCCGACGCCCTCCGCATCCTCGGGGTCACCGAGCTGGCTTGAGGTGGCGCCCGGCGGGGGCATCGGGCCCAGCTTGGATCAGCGCCACCGGGTAGGTCTCATCTCGTCCGTGTTCACAATTCAGTCTGCGCGTTGAGGGCAGACACGGGCGCCCGCTGAAACAGGAGGGCGTGCCGGGATTACGAGTCCGGCGGGACTGAATTGCGAACCGTGGATCCGACGCAGAGGCCTTGAGTGCGCGGTCCGCGAGCACGGCAATCTCACAGGCATCGCTATATCGAAGCGGCCCTCAGCGACATATCGTTGAGTATCGTTAGATAGGCGGCAATCGACACCGCATGGAGGTCATGATGAGCGATTCGTTCGGAACCAACGGCTTCGGATTCGGCGGCGGAGGCGGCGTGGGCAACGGCGGCTTCGGCGCCGGACTCGGCTCGGGCTTCGGCAAGACCGGCGCCGGAATCTGGGATGCGATGGAGCAGCTTCGCGACGAGTTCGAGCGTCGCGTGATGCCCAAGGGTGGGGCCCGTATGGGCCGCGGCGATGTGCGTGCGGCCGTTCTGGCCCTGCTCGCCGAGAGCCCGATGCACGGCTACCAGATCATTCACGAGATCGAAGAGCGCAGCGGCGGCAGCTGGAAGCCCAGCCCCGGCTCGGTCTACCCGACCCTGCAGCTGCTGACCGACGAAGGCCTCGTCACCGCCGAAGAGGCAAACGGTCGTAAGACCTACGCGCTCACCGAGGCGGGACGCGCGGAAGCGGATGCAGCGGGTGAGCGTCCGGCTCCGTGGCAGGCATCCGGAACCGGCACCGGCGCCCGCGAGAGCAGCGGTCGCGCGACGGCCCTGCCCAAGGCCGGCGTCGAGCTCGCCCAGGCGGCGGCTCAGGTCGCCCGCACCGGTACGCCGGAGCAGGTACAGCAGGCGGTCGCCGTTCTCGAAGACGCGCGTCGTAAGCTCTACTCGATCCTCGCCCAGGACTGACCGGAGTGCCCTCGGCGCGAAGGCGTCCCGAGGGAGCACAGTGAGCGGCAGGGTCGTCAACAAGACCGATGCGTACGATGCCGGCGCCATGCGCGCCCGGTATCGGCGCATCCTGCGGTTCGCTGCGCGCTTCCTCGCACAGACGTGGTGGTTCGAACTCGTGCTGCCCCGCATCGGCCTGACCCGGATCGCGGTGCGCACGCGCAACAAGCGCATGAAGCGGTTCGCTCGGGCCTTCCACGGGCTCGCCGTCGACCTCGGTGGCCTGATGATCAAGGTCGGGCAGTTCATGTCCTCGCGCCTTGACGTTCTGCCGCCCGAGATCACGAAAGAGCTCGAGGGCTTGCAGGACGAGGTTCCTGCCGTGCCCTTCGATCGCATTCGGTCGGCCGCGGAGGCAGAGCTCGGCATGCCGCTCGACCGCGCCTATTCGTGGTTCGACGAGACCCCGGTGGCCGCGGCATCCCTCGGCCAGGCTCATCGCGCGCGCCTGTCGGCGCTCGACGCGAGCGAGACGGGGCTCGACGCGGTCGTCGTCAAGGTGCAGCGACCGGGTATCCAGCAGATCGTCGATGTCGACCTGGCTGCGCTTCGCAAGGTCGGCGGATGGCTGAGCCGCATCCGCCTCGTCTACACCCGCGTGAATGCGCCCGCGCTCGTCGAAGAGTTCGCCGTGACGAGCCTCGAAGAGATCGATTACGTTCACGAGGCCGCGAACGCCGAACGCTTCGCACGCGACTTCGCGGGCGACCCGCGGGTGGCCGTGCCGGAGGTCGTGTGGGAGCGCTCGACCGGACGCGTCCTGACACTGCAGGACGTCACGGCGATCAAGATCAACGACTACGACGGCCTCCGCGCCGCGGGCATCGACCCCGACGAGGTGGCCCGCGAGTTCGCGTCGGTCATGTTCGACCAGTTGTTCGACCACGGCTTCTTCCACGCCGACCCGCACCCCGGCAACGTCTTCGTAACGCTGATGCCGGATGCCTCGGGCTCCGGAGCCGGGGGAACGGGGACTGTGGCGGGCTCGGGTCCCGGGGCCGACGCATCCGCCTCGGTTCCCTCGTCTCCCGCCTGGCGCTTCACCTTCATCGACTTCGGGATGATGGGCGAGGTGCCCGCCGGGCTTCGCCGAGGGATGCGGCAGCTGCTCATCGCCGTTGCGTCGCGCGATGGGCGAGGACTCGTTGACGCGATTCGCGAGGTCGGCGTGCTGCTGCCCTCGGCCGACACCGGCGAGCTCGAGCGGGCTATGACGGCGCTGTTCGCGCGGTTCGGCGGCATGGGCTTCGCAGAGTTGCAAGAGGTCGACCCGCGCGAGTTCCGCGACTTCGCGATTCAGTTCGGGGACGTCGTGCGGTCGTTGCCGTTCCAGCTTCCCGAAAACTTCTTGCTGATCATCCGCGCCTCGTCGCTCACGTCGGGCGTCTGCAGCGGCCTGAACCCCGCGTTCAACCTGTGGGATTCGGTCGAGCCGTATGCCGCCCAGCTGCTCCGCGACGAGCGCGGCAACATCGCGCAGGCCGTGGGCAAAGAGGTCGTCTCGATCGCGGGCCTGGCTGCGCGACTCCCGCGGCGCCTCGACGAACTCGTCACCCGCATTCAGGACGGCGAGATCTCGGTCGACACGCCACGGCTCGACCGGCGCGTGGCTCGGTTGGAGCGGATGGTGCGCCGGGTCGTCTCGGCCGTACTGTTCGCCGGGCTGTTCATCGGCGGCGCCGTGCTCCGCCCCGAAGACCCGGTGTTCGGCACCGTGCTGATGGCCGGCTCGGTGCTGCCGCTGCTGCACGCGCTGTTCGCCGGGATGCGGCGGGGGCCGGGCGCCGGCTGAGGCCGCAGCGACCGTGCCGGGGCTCCGTGTGCTGGCCCGCCGGGCAGCACGAGGTGAGGACTTCGGGCCGGTGAGAGGACCGAGCCGCGGCCAGGGTACTCATCCCGGGCCGAAGCCCTCCTCTCGCGCTGGTGGCACGCGAAGTTAGATCACCACCCGCTGCGGGTCGCGGTGTGGCCCTCGCGCGCCTCGTCTGGCATTGCCATCTCAGCGCGGATGCCGAGCAGTCGCACGGGCCTGTCGGGCGCGATCTTTGCGACCAGCGTCATCGCCTCGGACGTCACGATCGAGGCATCCGTTGTCGCCGCGATTTTCCGCGTGAACGTCTTCGTCACGAACGGCGCGTAGCGCACCTTCAGCCCCAGCCCGACGACGGGCCGCGCATCCGCCCCGACGTCGGCCAGCACCTGGGCGAGCAGCATCCGCGCCGCGTCTTCGATCTCCGCGCGTGTTTCGAGGTCCTGTTGGAAGGTCGTTTCGTGGGAGTGCCCGCGCGGCACGTAGGGGGCGTCGTCCACCGTTGCCGAGCCTTCGCCACGCGCCAGTTGCGCGTACCAGGGACCCATGCGCGGTCCGAATTCGGCGGAAAGCGCGCCCTCGTCCGCGATGGCGAGTTCGCCGATCGTACGGATGCCGAGGGTCGCGAGCCGCTTCGAGATCTTCGACCCAATGCCCCACATCTCGAGCGTCGGGCGATCTCCCATCACCTCAAGCCAGTTCGCCGCGGTGAGCCGGAAGACGCCGCGGGGCTTGCCGAATCCGGTTGCGACCTTCGCGCGCACGAGCGTGTCGCCGATGCCGACGCTGCAGTGCAGTGCGGTGCGCGCGAGGACGGCGGCCTGGATGCTTCGTGCATACGCTTCGGGGTCTTCCGTCGTGACCCCGACGAACGCCTCATCCCACCCCAGCACCTGCACGACCGCGCCGGGCTGCGCGCGCAGTTCGGCCATGACCTGCGCGGAGGCCGCGTCATAGGCCGCGCGATCCACGGGCAGAATCACCGCGTCCGGGGCCTTCCGAGCGGCGATCCGCAGAGGCATCCCGGATCCGACGCCGAGCGCGCGTGCCTCGTACGAAGCGCTTGCCACGACCACGCGCTCGGTAGGGTCGCCGCGCCCGCCGACGATGACCTGCTTGCCCGCGAGTTCCGGGTGGCGCAGCACTTCGACCGCCGCGATGAACTGGTCGAGGTCGACGTGGAGGACCCAGGGTGCGGCGCTCATGAAGCCAGTGTGCGCGGTGTCGGAGGTGCTTGGCTAGGCTCGCGGCATGCACCGTATCTTCACCACCGCGGTATCTGCGGTGTACCCGCACTACGTCGCGAAGGCCGAGCGCAAGGGACACTCTCAGGCCGAGGTCGACGAAGTCATCGAGTGGCTGACGGGGTTCGACAAACCGACCCTCGAGCGGCACCTCGCCGATGGGACGACCTTCGAGCAGTTCTTTGCCGGCGCCACGCTCAACCCGAATGCTGCCCTGATCACCGGGACGATATGCGGAGTGCGTGTCCAAGAGGTCGAGGACCCACTGATGCAGAAGATCCGGTATCTCGACCTTCTGGTAGACGAAGTTGCGCGCGGCAAGAAGATGGAGAAGATCCTGCGCGAGGCGTGAGCGGCGGTGTAGGCCCACTTTGTCCGCCGCTCATCCTGAACATTTCCTCCTTCGTTATCGTTTCGTGACCTGCGAAATGCCGGGATGGTGCGGATCCGGCCCATCAATGTCGGTGGTCATTCGTACATTTGTTCTATGACCTCGGATGTCCCGTCGCCGCTTCCGCGCCTCACCAGTGCGGTGGAGCGGATGTCTGGGGTCATGGTCGATCGCGAGTTCACCGAATTCGTGCGGGAGACCGACGATGACACGCTTCTCGTCGTTTTGGCCGACGCAGCTGACGCCCGCAAAGCCCTCGATCTGATCGTCGCGGCCGCGACCGCGGAGGTTGGGCACCGGTCGACACGCGAGCTGGGGTACGCGGGACTTGCGCAACGCAAGGGGCATCGCAATGTCACATCCCTCGTGCAGAACATCACGGGGCAGTCTCGTGGAGATGTCGGTCGGTCGCTGCGTACGGGCGAAGAGCTGGTGCCCGTGCTTCGAAGCGAGGGAGCGGTCGAGGGTGCTCCGGTCGGTCCGGATACGCCACCCGTGGCGGGTCACAGAGCGGGTCACGGGGCGGTCACGTGGCTGTCGATGCTCCGCGGCGCACTGACATCCGGGGCGCTGAGCTCGCCGCAGTTCCAGGCAATCAGAACGGGATTGGGGGAGCCGCCCGTCGAGCGCTATCCCGAGCTGGACCCCGCGTTCCTGCCCGAGGCCTGGGCGCGGGCGGTGGCGCTGCTCATCGAAGAGTCCGGGCATCTACCGGTGGAAGAACTTCGCGCGGCCGCCCGGATCGCGCGAGACCGACTAGACCCCGTCGGCGTCACACTGCGGTTCGAGGAGCGCTTCGCGGCGCGATCCTTTCGCGCGTGGATCGACGAGAACGGACAGCACCACGCCCGGATCGTCTTCGACGACGACGCTGCGGCATGGGTCCATGCGATTCTGCAGGCGTCGCTGAGGCCGCGGCGCGGACCGCGATTCGTCGGTGAGGACGCGCCCGAACGGGCCGCCGACTCGGCCGTCGACGAGAGAACGAACGAGCAGCTGCAGTACGACACGGTTTTGGCCGTTCTCCGCACGGGCGCCGCCGCAGATCCGAATCAGTCATTCGGCGACCGGCAGCCCGGGGTGCGCATCCTGCTCGAGGCGACGGCGATCGAGGGCGCAGGGATGGAAGGCGCAGACTCCTTTGGCGGAAAGAGGGTTGCGGGCGTCGGCCATCTTGAGGACGGTGGTCAGGCGCTGCCCGGCGGAGTGGTCGAGACCTATCTCTGTGACGCCGGCGCGGTGGAGATCAGTCGGGACTCGTTCGGCCGACCGCTCGATGTGGGCCGCGAGCATCGACTCTTCACCCGAAGGCAACGCATCGCGATCGCTGCGCGCGACGGGGGATGTATCTGGCCCGAGTGCATCGCGCCCATTTCGCAATGCGAGTACCACCACATCAAACACTGGTGGGAAGACCACGGGGCAACCGATGTGGACGACGGCGTCCCGCTCTGTCGCAACTGCCATCTCCGGCTGCACAATCAGGGCTGGCGCATCACTCGCGAGCGGGACCCTGACTCGGGGCTCGATTCGTACTGGCTCCATCCGCCGCCCGACCCGCTGACAGGCGTGGTTCCGGAACGGGTTCGGCTGCCCTCGAAGGCTCCGACGAGGTTCGAAGCGGCATGACGCTGGGCGAAAATCAGTGCCGCGCCGCTGAACGGGAGGTCAGTGCGGCGCCGCTGGACGGAGGTCAGTGCGGCGCCGCTGGATGGGTGGGGTTAGCGCCGCGCGAGGGTTGCGGCTGATCAGTACCAGCCGACCGACTGCGAGTGCGACCAGGCGCCACACGGGGTGCCATAGCGACCCGAGATGTAGCCCAGTCCCCACGAGATCTGCGTCGCCGGGTTGGTCTGCCAGTCGGCACCGGCCGAGGCCATCTTGCTTCCGGGAAGCGCCTGCGGGATGCCGGTCGCACCGCTCGACTTGTTGTATGCCAGGTAATTCCAGCCGGACTCCTTGTTCCAGAGCGAAACAAGGCAGGAGAACTGGTCGTCGCCCCATCCACGCGCGGCAACCATGCCCCTGGCAGTGGCCTGGGCCTCGGCGGCGCTCGTTCCGCTCGCTGCCAGATTCGCGGATCCACCCGACGTCGAACGCGCGGCGGTCTGCTTCGCGGCGGCGGCTTCAGCGGCAGCCTTTTCGGCTGCCACACGGGCGGCCTCGGCGGCCGCCGCTTCTTCGGCGGCCTTCTTCGCAACAGCGGCCTCGAGGCTGCCACGCAAGCCCGCGACACGCTCGTTGACGGGTGCGACGAGTTCGCTCACATCAGAGATCAGACCCAGCACGAGCGGGGCGGGCAGCAAGTCGGCGCCATCGAGGCGGTCGGCGGCCTTCTCGAGAGCCGCGGTGTCGACGCTCGTGTCCGGCTCACCGACATCCAGGCCGGACGCCTGAATATCCGACGTCACCGTGGCAGCCGCCGCAACCGAGGCATCCGCAGCGGCAAGAGCTTCGCGCATGTCGGAGGAACCCTCATCCGTGCCCGTCTCCGTGAGGATGGGCGTGGCCGCAATGGACGTCGTGAATGAAGCAAGCGTCATCGTCAACGCCGAGTCGGCCCGATCGGAGACAGACGAAGCCTCCGCCTGCACCGCGGGGACGGTCGAGAAAGCGAGAGCCCCGACGAGGGCGACAGCAAGTCCCGTCGTGAGAATGGCGGGGCGGCGGCGGGCTCTGCGGGCGCTTTGCTCGGCGAGTCGGCGGGTGCGGCGGGCGGGCAAAGAAGACGAGGCAGAGCGCATGAAGACCAGTTCCGTATCGGTGAGCTGCACCCTCGGGCGGGCGCGTCGTATCCGCACCTGCGGACACAAAGCAACGACTCTGGCACACCCCACCTGGACGCTTCCGGTACGTTTCCTGGACGCCCGGTGAGAACGGGCGCTCGAAAAAGGCCAGGTGGGAGGCTCTGGGCGCTGTCTGTGTGGCGGCCGCGAGCCGGTCCCCGAGCAGCGATCGGCTACTCGATCACAAACTAGGGAAAGCCTCGAACGTCGTGCCCTCGGGGAACTCCTCGAAGAACGTCGCCTCGAACGGTACGGGGGTACCGTCGCTCGGCAACAGGTCGACGTAGGTGTACTCAGCTTCGATGATCGCCCCGCCGGCCGAACGCACCAGGACGACGACGCTGACGAATTCCATATCGCTCTCGAAGTCGCCGCTGACCGTGCCGGTGACGGTCGTCGACGAACCGTCGGATGCCGAAGCCAGGTCGCTCACGACGAACGAACCCGTCTCGTCGAACGGTGCCTCGTACACCTCGGCCTCGTCGAGGCCGACAACGCCCAACTCGGTGATCTCACCCGCCCCGATGGCGGTGAACAGTCCGGCGACGGCCACCTGTCCGCTCAGAATCGTCGGGTATTCGCTGACGCTCTCGAGGACGGTTCCGTCGGCGGCCAGCGCCTCGATGTCAAGGTAGGTGTCGAAGACATAGTCCGCGTTCGGGTTCTCGATCACGACCGCGTACCACCAGGTTTCGGGGTCGTACGATGTGCGGCCGAACGCGGATTCCACGATGACGAGTTCTTCAGCCACAGTCGCAGGGTCGCCGGCAGGGTCGTCATCAACAGGCGGTTCGGTGACCGCGATACCCGGGCCCGGGTCGATCGCTTCGGTCGTCGCATCCGCCAAGATCGCGAATGACGCAATCGACATGACGACGGAGACGATCCATCCGACGACCGAGATGACGAGGGCCGCGATGCTGAATCTCTTCGCTCCCTGCGTCTTGTTGATGAGCGCGATGAGCGCAACGACGAAGCCCGCAAGCAGAACGAAACCTGAGAACCAGGTGACGAAGGGCACGAAGGCCATGATCAGACCGATCAGCGACAGGACGAGCCCGATGATCGCGAGCGTCTTCGGCCGCGAGCCCGGCGGGGGAGCGGCGCCGGCAACGGGAGGTGGCGGGTAGCCGCCTCCGTAAGCGGCCGCGGGCGGCGCCCCGGGGTAGGGCTGCACGAGTGGTGCCCCGACGGGGGCCGCTTCTGTTGGTGTGGTGCCCGGATAGCCCGGCGTTGCGCCCGGTGCGGCGCCCGGATACCCACTGCCCGGAATGGCGCCGGGAAACGCGCCGGCCGGATAGGGCGCCGTCGCGTAAGGCGGAAGCGGCGGAACGGATGCCGGGGGTGGGGGATCTTGCTCGCCGTGCTGCTCGGGCGTCGGTTCCGTTGTTTGCTCGGGTCCAGGCGTCGGCTCTGGAGTGGGCTCGGTCACAGGCTCCGACACGGGCTCGCCGATGCCGTTCGGATCGCGGGGATCTGACATGGGGGTCTCCTCGGAAATGGCAGTGGGCGGTCGGTCCGGTTGTCACGCGGAGAAAGCCCCGACTAGCGGATGCTATCGGGCAACGGCTCCCGATGTCCGCGAAGTGACGGGGCTGCGCAACATGATGAGGCTGCGCCAGCGATGCCTTCGGTGGAGAGCGCGACGTACGCTGGGCGGGTGTCCGCACCTTCCACGCCGTCGACGCCGCAGAACGCGCGGTCGCAGCTGATGGCGTTGACAGAGGTCATCGCGGCGGGCCGGTTCGATCCGCAGATCGCCGCCCGCTTCGGGCCGCCGGTCGATGACGCTCGGGCCGCTGCCGTCCTCATCTTGTTCGGTGTGCTCGATTCGCTACCGAGCGATCACCGCGCTCATGCGACTGCTGTGTCACGCGACCTCGATGTTCTGCTCCTCGCCCGCGCGCTCACCCTGCGGGCGCATCCGGGCCAGGTTGCTTTTCCGGGCGGGCGGGTCGACCCGGGCGACGACGGACCGGTCGCGGCGGCCCTTCGTGAGGCTCACGAAGAAACGGGCCTCGACCCGGCGGGGGTCGAGGTGCTCGGGTCGCTCGGCACCATCCCGCTCGCTTTCTCACGGCATGCCGTGACTCCCGTGCTGGCCTGGTGGAAGCATCCGTCGCCCGTGCGTGCCGTCGACCAGGCCGAGTCGGCGGATGTCTTCCGAGCTCCCGTGGCAGACCTGCTGGACCCCGCGAACCGGGGCACGACGGTCATCCGTCGCGATGGGCAGGAGTGGCGCGGACCCGGATTCCTCGTGCAGCACGCGACCGGAGACCACCTGGTGTGGGGCTTTACGGCGATGTTGCTCGACGGGCTGTTCGACCTGCTGGGCTGGACCGAACCGTGGGACGCCGCCCGCGAATTGCCGCTCGATCTATGACGAGGACCCCGTCGGCGCCACCGCCGCGACGAGGTGAGCGTTCCGCTGACGGATGAGCCGTCGGAGGTAGGGGACGAGAATCAGCCGCTCGACGAGCGTCCCGAACGCGGGCACGCCGAGGGTGGGGGATTCGACCGTGAGCGTGTCGACCATGACCGTGCGGGTACCCTCCGAGCGAAAAACATGCTCGTGCCGAAACGACCGAAAAGGGCCACGGGTTTGCTCATCGACGAAGCGATGCGGACGATCGAGCGCCGTGATGCGACTCGTCATCGTGAATCGGATGCCGAAGTGTCGGGCACGCCACGTGACCGACTCGCCCAGCCCGGTCGTGCCGCTCGTGACACCGGCAACGGCCCGCTCGCCCGAACTGCGCATGGAATCGAGGTGGTGGTCGATGCTGAGCGAAGCATCGAACAGGTCCTCGACGCTCGCGGTGGTTCGGGTCGTCACGGCGAAGCTAGTGGGCACGGTCCGATCCTCGCAGCGCAGAGTGTCGCGAACGAACGGCGGTCAGCCGACGACTCGACGCGCCCGTGCCCGTGTCAGGGCGGAGACAACCATGCGCCAGCCGACGAGAAGCACGAGCAGCGTGACCGCCGCGACGATGATGAACGCGAGCGCGGTGCCCTGTCCGCTGACGGCGCGGAGCAGCATCCCGCCAATGACCGTGATGACCCACACGCCCAGGCCTGTCCGGACGGGCGCAAAGGGCTGGCGCCACGCCAACGTGACGAGCCAGCCCGAGATCAGGGCGACGAGAAATGGCCAGGACGTCTGCACCAGACCGGATCCACCGGGACCGAGCACCCCCTCGTCGTGACTCGCCCGACCGATCACGGCGAACACGACGACGAGCAGAACATCGGCGACGAACGCCAGAACGATGTGACGATTCATGCGAACTCCTGTCGAGTGCGAGACCGGATCTACCCAGCATCGCACTCGAAGACGCTGGCCCCGACGGACGACGCATGCCAGGATGGGCATGTGGCCGCTGAGCTGCACCTCGTCATTGGAGCCGGCCCGGTCGGCACTTCGGTCGCGCACCGGCTCGCCCGAGACGGACGCCGCGTTCGTCTGGTCACGCGCTCCGGGTCTGGACCCGAGCATCCGCTCATTCAGCGAGTCGCAGCCGACGCTTCCGATTCGGCCGCACTGGCAGTCCTCGCCAAACGGGCAACCGTCATCTACAACTGCGCGAACCCCGGCTCGTATCCACAGTGGAAGCGCGTCTGGCCGCCGCTGGCCGCATCCATTCTGCGCGCCGCGGAGTCGTCCGGTGCGGTGCTGGTCACCCTCGGGAACCTCTACGGCTACGGCCCCGTGACCGTGCCGATAACCCGCGACATGCCGCTCAGACCCACAGACCCCAAAGGTGCTCTGCGCGCACGGATATGGGAAGAGGCTCTCGCGTCTCACGAAGCCGGTCGGGTTCGGGCCACCGAGGCCCGCGCGTCGGACTACATTGGCCCCACCGCCCCCGCCCGCAGCTCGGTGCTCGCCTTCTATGCGAACGCGACCCTCGCCGACCGCATGGCGTGGGTGTTCGCCGATCCTGACCAGCCGCACTCGTGGACGGCGGTCAACGACATCGCGGCGACCCTCATCACACTCGGCACGGACCGCCGCGCGTGGGGCTCTCCCTGGCTCGTGCCGTCGAGCGCACCGGTTTCGACGCGGGAAGTCTTGAGCCAACTCGCCCGAATCGCCGGTGCCGGAGAACCGCGATTGCGACGCATCCCGCGCGGCCTGCTGCATACCGCGGGGTTCTTCGTCCCGACGATGCGTGAACTCCGGGGCGTTCTGTACCAGTTCGATGCGCCCTTCGCCGTGGACGCGAGCGCGACGACCGACACCTTCGGCCTCACCGCGTCGCCGTGGCGCAAGGTGCTGGCCCGAACTGCTCCGATCTGGCGCGAGCGCGCGCTTGTCTCGCGCACCGCCTAACGCGCTCCGTTAGCGGCGTGGGGCGGGTTTTGCAACCCCAGAACGGATGCGCCCGAGCATCCGTACCGTGGCCGACGCCGGACACAACCGGTCGTCAGCGGAAACCTTGTTCCGCGGACCCATCGACGCAATCGAGACGACGGAGAACCCATGTCACGAGACCAGTACACCCTGACCGATCCCGCCGAGCTGTACGCAGACATCGAGCCCGAGAAGCAGAAGATGTCGGAGCCCGGGCTGGATGCCGAGCTGAACGACAAGGCCGACCTCGGCGAAGAGACCTACCGAGGTACCGGCCGCCTCACCGGGCGAAAGGCCCTCATCACCGGCGCGGACTCGGGTATCGGAGCGGCCACCGCGATCGCATTCGCGCGCGAGGGAGCGGATGTCGCGATGTCGTACCTGCCGGAGGAGAAGGAAGATGCCGATCGCATCGCCGGAATCCTCACCGAGGCCGGCGCGAACGTCGTGCAGTTGCCCGGCGACCTTCGTGACCCGGCCTACTGCCGCGATCTCGTCGCGCAGTCGGTGGAGAAGCTCGGGGGCCTCGACATCCTCGTGAACAACGGCGGCAAGCAGGTCGCCGTCGAAGACCTCGCGGACGTGACCGACGAGCAGTTCGACGACACCTTCAAGACCAACGTCTACGCGATGTTCTGGATCACGAAGGCGGCGCTGCCGCACCTCAAGCCGGGTGCGACAATCATCAACACGACGTCGATCCAGGCATACAGCCCGTCCGAGACACTCGTCGACTACGCCTCGACGAAGGCGACGATCAACAACTTCACGAAGGGGCTGTCGCAGCAGCTCGCTCCGAAAGGGATCCGCGTGAATGCGGTGGCGCCTGGTCCGATCTGGACGCCGCTGCAGCCGAGCGGCGGCCAGCCGCAGGATGCGCTCCCGACCTTCGGGGAGCAGACACCGCTCGGACGCATGGGTCAGCCGGCCGAGCTCGCACCCGCGTACGTCTTCCTCGCGTCGGCCGAATCGAGCTACGTCATCGGCGAGACGCTCAACGTGAACGGCGGCATGCCGACGCCGTAGGCGCCGACCCGAGCGATCGACTCGCACAGCACAGAACGGTCGCGACACGCCGCCCGCCTTCGGGCTATGCGGAGTGTCGCGACCGTTCGTGCGTCGGATGCACCGGCCGAACCTGGTGCGCACACCTAGGATCAGGGGCGGGCGCCTGCGTCCGAATAAGAGCGGACCGAGGAGTCACCGTGAATGAGAACGACGCTCGCACCACCTGGGTGCTCGTCGATGGCGAGAACATCGACGCGACGCTCGGCGGTTCGATCCTCGGACGCCGTCCGCAGCCGGACGAGCGCCCCCGCTGGGACCGGCTCCTCGACTTCGCGGAGCGCCAGTGGGCACAGTCGGCTCGCGGGGTGTTCTTCCTGAACGCCTCAATGGGTATCCCGATGCCCTTCGTCCAGGCGCTGAAGGCCATGGATTACATCGTCGTGCCGCTGTCGGGTTCACCCGACGAGAAAGTGGTCGACATCGCCATCCAGCGCACTTTGCAGGCGCTGCTCGCTCGCCCCGAAGACGTCATGCTCGTCAGCCACGACGGGGACTTCCTGCACGACCTCGGGGCTTTGCTCGCGGCCGATCGCCGGGTCGGTGTCGCCGCGTTCTCGGAGTTCCGCAACGCCGGCTTCGGCACCCTGGCCGGGCTCGAGAAGTTCGATCTCGAATACGACGCACACGTCTTCGATGCGCCGCTCCCGCGCATCCGGGTCATCCCGATCGACGAATTCGACCCCAGCGACTTCCTGCGCTGATTCCGCGACGACCGCGGGTGGCGGCGGGCCTCGACGGGGTGTCAGGATGAGCAGCACACCCCTACCCGGAAGGCGCCCCATGGTTGCGTTCGCATACGGTCCCGTCGAGCTGTATCTCGTCGGTCTGGAGAATGAACGTCCCGCGCCGGCGGTCGTCGATGCGCTCGCGGAGGTCCTCGACGCGGGGCTCGTACGCTTGCTCGACCTGGTACTGATCTCGCGCGACGAGGACGGCAACCTCACGGTTGTCGAGATCGAAGACGAGGCCGACGAGTACGGATTCGAGGGCGTCGAGCTGGCCGTGGTCGGCATCGTCGGTGACGAAGACATCGCGGAGCTCTCCGAACTGGTCGAGCCAGGAACATCTGCGGTTCTGGTTGCGCTCGAGCTCGCGTGGGCTCGGCGGCTCTCCGAGAAGCTCGCTGCCTCGGGCGGGCAGCTGCTGAGCGTCGAGCGGATTCCCGCTCCGGTCGTCAACGCGCTGATCGATTCCATCGACGAGGAGTGACGACCAACACGGCGTGTTCACCCGACCGCGTCGCTTGAGATACGCGTCGACCGGGCGACTGGAACGGCCGACATCACGAACGGATGCTTCACATGAGAAGAATGGGACGCCCCGGGTTGCTGGGGCTCGCGGCCCGCACCGCCGTCGTCGCGGGCACGGCATCGGCCGTCAGCGGCGCGATGTCCGGACGCCAGCAGCGCCGCGCCCAGGATCAGTACGAGCAGGATCAATACCGAGCAGCGCAACAGCAGGCACAGATCGACACGGCCGCGCAGGCTGCCGCCGCCCATGCCGCAGCTCAGGCGCCCGCCGCGCCGGCACCCGCATCGAATCCCGCTCCCGCCTTCGACCTCGTCGGCGAGCTGCAGAAACTTGCCGCGCTGAAGGATGCCGGCGTCCTGAGCGACGCCGAGTTCCAGGCCGCGAAGGCCAAACTCCTCGCCTGACGCCTGGGTAAACTCATCGGTTCCCGCGCTCGATGCGCCCCGGCGTGCCCGCGGACCACGAACTCGACACGAACGACGAGAGGCGACGATGTCTGACACGACACCCACGAACGTTCCCGCAGGCTGGTACCCCGACCCGACGGATGCGTCGTGGCAGCGGTGGTGGGACGGCTCTCGGTGGACCGAGCACGCGGTGCCCGCGGCATCCGCCGCCGTTGTGCACAACGCCGGCACCGCTCAAGCGCCCGCGTACGCGCAGGCCCCCGCGGCGCCGAGCGCGCCGTTGCGCACCGACATCCAGACCAACACGGTCTGGATCTGGCTCGTCGTGCTGCTCCCGCTCGTGACGCTGCCGATGATCTTCCTGATCGACTGGCGCGGATACCTCGAGTCGAGCATCGACATGTCGATGACCGACACCGCGAACCCGATGCTGCCGTCGGTCGGCGTAACCCTCGCGTCGCTGGTGCTCAGCGTCGTCGGATATGTCGTGGTGGGCCTCGGCATTCTTTTCGCGTGGCTCGACTGGCGCGAATTGAAGCGCCGCGGCATTCAGAAGCCGTTTCACTGGGCCTGGGCGTTCTTGGCCTTGGTCATCACGAACGGTGTCTACGTGATCGGGCGCGGAGTCATCCTGCGTCGTCAGACGGGCAAGGGTCTCGGCCCGGTCTGGGTGTGGATCGCGGTCACGCTGTTCAGCCTCATCGTCGGCCTGGTCTTCGCGGGCATCATCGTGTCCGAGGTCTTCGACCTGATCTTCGAACAGACCGGCGACATGCAGTTCTCGTAGCGCCGACTACGATTTCGCCGACTCAGGTGCTGATCCGTTCGGCGAGTGTCGCGCGTGCGCGATGATCAGTCGCGCCGCCGGATCGGGGTTCGTGATCATCGCTTCGTGGCCGCGTTCGGGGATTTCCCGCATCCCGGCGTGGGGGAGAAGCTCGGTGACGTGCGCGACCCACTCGCGGGGGCACACGCGGTCGTCCGCCCCACGCAGCACGAGCGCGTCGGCCTGCACCTCGGGCAGCGTCTCTTCGATGTGGTGGTCGAGCATCACGCGCAGTTTCCGCAGAAACCAACGCGGACCCGTCTTGACGTAGTGCACGGCGCCGATCCAGATCACGCGCGGGTTCTCGTCGACCAGGTCCTGAACCATCCGCCACGCCTGCTTCCGCACGCTCCGCTCGGCGGTGTTCACCGTCGGTGCGATCAGCACGATGCGATCGGATACTTCCGGATGTCGTGCCACCGCCTCGACGACGACCTGTGTTCCCATCGAGTGACCGACGAGCACGGGATCGTCGATGCCCAGCTGCTTCACGAAGTCGACGATCAGATCACCCGACTCCGCCATCGAGCGCGGACTCGACGGCTCGGGGGACTCGCCGAAGCCGGGCAGGTCGAGCGCGAGCACGCGCCCCACGGTGCCGAGCTCACCCGCGAGCGCCCGGAACACGCTGTGCCCCATACCGATCCCGTGCACCAGAACGAAGGTCGGGCCTCCGCGCACACCGGTGTCTTCGTAGACGACATCCTGGTCGCCGATACGCACCGTCCGGTCACGTGGTTCGGCATCGCTGCTCGGCGCGGGGTGGCTCTTCGGCACCCCGTGAGCCTAGTCGCGTGGCGTGGCGGGCCCGGTTTCGCCGTCTCGACCGGTCGAAGACGCAACGGAATCGCGTGAGCGCAACTCCGCCCGCCTCATCCGCCCGCGCCGGATCGCTCGGCGGATAGCCCAGACGATCACGCCCGAAACAGCGATGACGACGATCCAGGGCAACAGGAAGCCCAGCCCGATCACGATGCCGTTGAGCGTCGCGATCAACCCGTTCCATCCCGCGACCAGTCCGTCGCCGAAGCCGGCGGGGTCGGCCTCGATGGTCTCTTGCGCGAGCGTCAGATCGACGCTCAGACTCGACATCGCGACCTGGCCCTCGAGCATCTCGAGCTGCTGCTGCAGGGACTCCAGGGTCGCCTGCCGTTCGGCGAGCGCCGACTCGGCCGCGATCAGGTCGGCGACCGACCCGCTCTGCGACATCAGCTCGGTCAGACGGGCGACGGATGTCTCGGCCGACGTGATCCGGGCACGCAGGTCCACCGCCTGCTCGGTCACGTCTTGCCGCGAGATGTTCGACGCCGTCACCTCGCCGAGCGAGCCGAGTTCGTCGATTATCGCGGTCAGCTGGTCGGCGGGCACCCGCACCTGCACCCACGCCCCGTTGGGAGCCGCGGGCATCGTCGTCATGCCGTCGATATCCATCACCAAGCCGTTGGTGCCCACGTTGAGGCTCTCGACGTATCCGCCGCGTGCCTCCGCAGCATCCGCCACGGCCGCCGCCGAGGCGTCGATGTCATCGACCCGCAGGCTGAGCGACCCCGACGCGATCAGTTCACGATCGCCGGATGCATCGGACTCGGCTGTTGCATCGCTTCCTGCGATCGCGCCGCCCTCGATCGCGCCACTGTCGGCTCGGAAGCCGTCCTCCGACTCGGGGATCACGGCCATGTCGCCGTCCTGCACCTGGCCGATCGCCGGCTGACCGGCCTCGTTCGACGCACCCGAGAATCCACCGAATCCGCCTGCGAGTGAAGGGCCGACGATCGCGGCGACCACGACGACGGCGGCGGCAGCTCCGACGCCGGCCCACACCCGCCCACGCCGCGCACTCCGTCGTCGCCGGTCCGCACCGATTTCGGCGAAGACCCCCGTCTCGATCCGGGTGATCGTCTCGTCCGTCACTTCGGGCAGCGCGTCGGCGTGCGAAGCATCCTGTGTCGTGTTCATGTCGTCTCTCCGATGGCCGACCGCATGCGCGTGCGGATTCGCGAGAGACGATTGCGGACCACGCCGTGCGGTACACCGAGTTCGTCGGCGGCCGCCTGGTAGGCGTACCCGCCCGAGGCGCACAGCACGAAGATCTCGCGATCGAGCGGCGACAACCCCTCGACCTCGCGCAGGATCCGTTCGGCCACCTCGGCGTCGATGATCTGCTGCTCGACATTTATCGTGTCGGGCAGGTTTTCGTCGGCCACGGCGCCCGTGTGCTCACGGTCGCGCCTCCGGGCACGCATCCGATTCGCCGCCTGGAAGCGGCAGATGGTGCTGAGCCACGGCAGCAGTGAATCGCTTGCCAGCTCGAGCGACGGCAGCTTCCTCCACGCCACCACGAACGTCTCTTGCGTGACGTCCTCGGCGTCGGAGGTGTCCTGCAGCAGCCGATGCGCGATCCAGTACACGGGCTTCACATAGGCCGCGTAGAGGGCACGAAACGCGTGCTCACTGCCCGCGGCGGCCTGCGCCACCAGCATCCTGTCGCTCACGTCCACCATCCCGCCAGTCGGCAACGCCCCACGGCGTCTTGGGCGCGCCGCCCACTGCGGTGGCACGGCTGTCGCTCATTGTCTCTCACCCTGCAGGTGTCGACATCGGGCCGATCGTCTCAGATCTGGCCGATCGTCTCAGATGCGCTGCCGCGCAGTATGCTTGCCGACGCGAGAGGGAGTATCCCGACAGCGCACATCCGTCATCACGGGTCCCGACGACGCGGCCCCGGGTGTGCGCCGCCCGGCACGATCCGGACGAGGGAGAGACTTTCGTCTTCGAACGACCCTCCCTCTTCTTTGAAAGGCCCTCATGGACCTGGAACTTCCCCTGTGGTTCGAGATCGGCTCGCTCGTCGTGCTGACGCTGATCTTGGCCGCCGACCTGCTGCTGATCCTGAAGCGCCCGCACATCCCCTCGACGCGGGAGTCGACGCTCTGGGTCGTCTTCTACGTCACCCTCGCGCTGATCTTCGCGGGATTGATGTGGATCTTCGCGGGCGGTGAGTTCGCGGGGCAGTTCGTGGCCGGATGGCTGACGGAGTACAGCCTCTCGATCGACAACCTGTTCGTGTTCGTGCTGATCATGAGCCAGTTCGCGGTGCCGCGCCGGTACCAGCAGGAGGTGCTGATGGTGGGCATCATCATCGCGCTCGTGCTGCGCGGCGCGTTCATCCTCGTCGGCGCCGCCGTGATCGAGAATTTCAGCCCGATCTTCTACATCTTCGGCGCGTTCCTGGTGTGGACCGCGATTCGCCAGGCATTCCCGGGCGATCACGATGAAGAGGTCAAGCGCGAGAACTTCATCGTGCGGATGCTCCGCCGCACGATCGACATCAGCGACGAGTACGACGGCAAGAAGATCCGAACCGTGGTCAACGGCAAGAAGATCTGGACGCCCATGATCATCGTGTTCGCGGCGATCGGTGTGACGGACCTGCTGTTCGCGATCGACTCGATCCCGGCGATCTTCGGCATCACGACGAGCCCCTTCATCGTGTTCACCGCCAACATCTTCGCCCTGATGGGCCTGCGCCAGCTGTACTTCCTGCTCGGCGACCTGCTCGATCGCCTGCGCTACCTCCACTACGGCATCGCGTTCATCCTGGCGTTCATCGGTGTGAAGCTCGTGCTGCACGCCATGCACGTGAACGAACTGCCGTTCATCAACGGCGGTGAGCACATCGAGTGGGCTCCCGAGATCTCGACATGGACGTCGCTCGGTGTGATCGTGGCGTCTATGGTCGTCGCGACGGTCGCGAGCCTGATCGCTTCGTCCCGAGACCGTCGCGTCGCCGAGGCCAGCCTCGCGGCAACGCCAGAGGCGGCCGCTGCCGTCGTCGCGGATGAGAAGGGCACGCCGCCGACGGTCGAGCAGCCCCCGGCCCCCGACGCCCGCTGAGAACCCCATGGCGGCGGTCGTGCGCCCGGGGTCGCCAGCCCGAAACACCGAGAGGACGCAACATGCCGTGCGTGCGTCACGCCCCACGGCATGTTGCGTCCTCTCGGGAAGGTAGAGACGAGGCGCGCGCGCACCGCGCCACTACTCGGGCCATCCGCGCGAACGAAGCGCGCGTGCCGCTCTTGCGGCAAGGTCGCCGTCGGTCATCGTCTTCGAGGCCCGGATGACGAGCCAACCGGCCTCGGCAAGGTCGTTGTAGCGTTCGAGATCGTGTGCCCATTGCCACGGATCGGCGCGGTGGTGGTCGCCCTCGTACTCGATGAGAACGCGCCACCGTCGATACAAGAGATCGCCGTGAACCGTCCGACGGCGCAGGACGATTTCGGCGTTCAGCTCAGGTTCCGGAAGCCCCGCGCGGACGAGGGCCAGCCGCGCGCGTGTCTCGCGCGGCGAGCGCGAGCCTGGCCGCACCAGTTCGAAGGCGCGCACGAGCGTTCGGTATCCGCGTAGACCCGCGCTCGCGTCCATCGCCTCGGACATCGCCGCATGAGTGGTCAGTGAGCGAGGTTGCCCGATCAGGCGATCACCGGCTTCGACGAGTTCATCCACGCTCAGTTGCGACGCCAAGTCCGTCCATGTCCGCAGCGCTGATGTCACCCGAAGGCCGCCCGAGACGCGCTCGACGAGCGTTTCGCGGCGGGTGGCGTATCCGGCGACTCGGATGCCGCGGGGCGCGCGACCGTCGACGGCCGTGACGTGCACTCGTGTGTCGTGCGACAACCGGGCGGGCAGGGGGATACCGAGCAGGCGAGCGGCAGTGACATGCGAGAAGACATGGTTGGCAGGCATCCGTGTCGCGTACGCGATGCAGTCGGAGTACCCACCCGCTTGTTGTGCGGGTCGACGCACGCCGTGGAACGGGGCCGCGAGATCCGTGCGGCGCAGCCGGTCGGCCAGGATTCCGCGCCCGACCGCATCGGCGACGGCAAAGGCGCGGTCGCGAAGCTCTGGGGGAAGTTCACGTGGCTGAGGCATCAGCGCATCATCGTCACGGGAGTGTGGCCCCGCGTGTCCTCCGGCCCATTTCAGTGAGGCCGGACTCGACGGGGCACCGGGGGAGGAGCGGCCATCTGTGCACCGAGAGGACGCAACATGCCGTAGGCGGAGGACACCGCACGGCATGTTGCGTCCACTCGCGCCATCCCGAGGCGTGCTGACGCGCCGCCCCGGTGCCGGCGCGCGCTGCCCGGCGACGGCGGGGGAGCGCCGCGCGGTGGTAGCCTGGCCGGATGCTGATCGCTCGCCTTCTCCTTAGTGGCCGCGACGAGTCCTAGTCCCAGGCCTCACTCGTCGCGGAGTCTGTCGCGGGCTTGATCCACCCTCACAGGAGAGAACGACTGATATGAGCACCCCCGAATCCACGTTCACCGCGTCCAGCACAGCGGAGCCTTCCGCCGCGCAGATCGCGGCCCGCATGCCGGATGCCCCGCGCACCCTGGCCGAGAAGGTCTGGGACGACCATCTCGTCGTCAAGGGTGAGAGCGGTGAACCCGACCTCATCTACATCGACCTGCACCTGGTGCACGAGGTCACGAGCCCCCAGGCCTTCGACGGCCTGCGCGCCGAGGGCCGCCCCCTGCGCCGCCTCGATCTGACGATCGCGACGGAAGACCACAACACCCCGACGCTCGACATCGACAAGCCGATCGCCGATCTGACGAGCCGCACCCAGATCGACACGCTCCGCCGTAACGCCGAGGAGTTCGGCGTGCGCCTGCATTCGCTGGGTGACAAAGAGCAGGGCATCGTGCACGTCGTCGGACCCCAGCTGGGCCTGACGATGCCGGGCATCACCGTCGTCTGCGGCGACTCGCACACGAGCACCCACGGCGCGTTCGGCGCGATGGCGTTCGGCATCGGAACGAGCGAGGTCGAGCACGTCATGGCGACGCAGACACTGCCGCTCAAGCCCTTCAAGACCATGGCGATCACGGTGGAGGGCGAGCTGAAGCCCGGTGTCACGGCCAAGGACATCATCCTCGCGATCATCGCGAAGATCGGCGCCAACGGCGGTCAGGGCTACGTGCTCGAGTACCGCGGCAGCGCCATCCGCGCCCTCTCGATGGAGGGCCGGATGACGATCTGCAACATGTCGATCGAAGCGGGCGCTCGCGCGGGCATGGTCGCGCCCGACGAGACGACCTTCGCGTATGTGAAGGACAAGCCGCACGCGCCGCAGGGCCAGGACTGGGAGGATGCCGTCACCTATTGGCGCACGCTCCCGTCCGATGAGGGCGCCGTCTACGACGCCGAGGTCTTCCTCGACGCGAATGAGCTCGAACCGTTCGTGACGTGGGGGACGAACCCGGGCCAGGGTGTCTCGCTGAGCGACGTCGTGCCGACCCCGGCAGACATCGCGGACCCGAACGAGCGCGCCGCCGCCGAGCGGGCGCTGGAGTACATGGATCTGAAGGCCGGAACGCGGATGAAGGATGTCCCGGTCGACGCCGTCTTCATGGGCTCGTGCACGAACAGCCGTATCGAGGACCTGCGCGCCTTCGCCTCCATTATCGAGGGTCGCAAGAAGGCCGATGGCGTCCGCGTCATGGTGGTCCCGGGCTCCGCGCGGGTGCGGCTCGAGGCAGAGGCCGAGGGCCTCGACAAGATCATCACGGACTTCGGCGCTGAATGGCGCTTTGCCGGATGCTCGATGTGCCTCGGCATGAACCCCGACCAGCTCGCGCCGGGGGAGCGGTGTGCCTCGACGAGCAACCGCAACTTCGAGGGACGTCAGGGCAAGGGGGGCCGCACGCACCTCGTCTCGCCCCTCGTCGCCGCTGCCACCGCGATTCGCGGCACGCTGTCGAGCCCGAGCGACCTCGAAGCCGACGTGATCGCCGACACGATCGACGACAACGACACACCCATCTACGCGCGCGTCGAGGCGGGGGAGATCTGACATGGACAAGTTCGCTACCCACACCGGTATTGCGGCGCCGCTGCGGCGTTCCGCGGTCGACACCGATCAGATCATCCCGGCCGTCTATCTCAAGCGCGTCACCAAGACCGGCTTTGAGGACGCACTGTTCGCGTCATGGCGTCAGGACCCCGAGTTCGTGCTCAACCAGCCCGCGTATCAGGGAGCATCCGTCCTCGTCGCAGGACCCGACTTCGGTACGGGGTCAAGTCGCGAGCACGCCGTCTGGGCGCTCCGCGATTTCGGCTTCAAGGTCGTTCTGAGCCCCCGCTTCGCGGACATCTTCCGCGGCAACGCAGGAAAGCAAGGCCTACTCACAGGTGTGGTCCCCGAGGCCGAGATCGAGCGCATCTGGGCGCTCATCGAGGCAAACCCCGGCGTGCAGATGACGGTCGATCTGGAGGCGCGCGAGGTCGCTATCGCTGATATCCGGGTCCCGTTCGAGATCGATGATTACACTAGGTGGCGTCTCTTGGAGGGACTCGACGACATCGGGCTGACCCTCCGGAACGAAGACAAGATCGCCGCCTACGAAGCGCGACGCGAACCCTGGAGGCCACGCACTTTACCGGTGCCGCCGCTTCCCGCACAGTAAGGCTGCACCGCATGACGACACTCCTGAACGACACCGCGGGCAACAAGAAGTCGGGGCCAGGACGGAGCGCGAAAGTGAGTGCAGAGGTTCTGGCGATCCGGGGTGGCCGGCCGCTGCGGGGAACGATCGAGGTCAAGGGCGCGAAGAATCTCGTCACCAAGGCGATGGTGGCGGCGCTCCTCGGCGAGACCCCCAGCATCCTGCGTGATGTGCCCGAACTGAGTGACGTCGCGGTTGTTCGCTCGTTGCTCGAGGTGCACGGCGTCACGGTCATGGACGGCGATGAACCGGGCAGCCTCGTGCTCGACCCGAGCGGCGCCGCCTCGGCGCACTTCGAAGAGATCGACGCGCATGCGGGAGCCTCGCGCATCCCGATCCTGTTCTGTGGTCCTCTGCTGCATCTGCTGGGCGAGGCGCTGATTCCGGATCTCGGTGGATGTCGCATCGGTGACCGTCCGATCAACTTCCACATGGACGCGCTTCGCGCATTCGGTGCCATCGTCGACAAGAGCTACGAGGGCATCCGCATCACGGCGCCGAACGGCCTGCACGGCGCGAACATCGAGCTGCCGTACCCGAGCGTCGGGGCGACGGAGCAGGTGCTGCTGACGGCCGTCAAGGCGAAGGGCATCACCGAGCTGAAGAACGCGGCCATCGAGCCCGAGATCATGGACCTGATCGCGGTGCTGCAGAAGATGGGCGCGATCATCTCGTACGAGCCGAACCGCGTCATCTTGATCGAGGGTGTCGAGACTCTGCGCGGCTACGACCACCGCTCCATCTTCGACCGCAATGAGGCCGTCTCGTGGGCCTGCGCGGCTCTCGCGACAGATGGCGAGATCTTCGTCGCGGGCGCGAAGCAACAGGACCTGCTCACGTTCCTCAACGTGTTCCGGAAGGCCGGCGGATGGTTCGACATCCGCGAAGACGGCATTCTGTTCCGTCGTGACGGATCGATCAAGCCGGTCATCGTCGAGACGGATGTGCACCCCGGCTACATGACCGACTGGCAGCAGCCCCTCATCGTCGCGCTGACCCAGGCCGAGGGCGAGTCGACCGTGCACGAGACGGTGTACGAGAACCGCCTCGGATTCACCCAGGCTCTGGTCAAGATGGGCGCCGACATCGTCGTTCACCCGCACGGGCTCGAGGGGGGCGAGCGCCGCGTCCCGCGTCGTGCGCTCGAGCAGGCCGCAGTCATCAACGGTCCGACGCCGTTGACCGGTGCCGACATCGAGGTGCCCGACCTGCGCGGAGGCTTCTCGTACGTCGTGGCGGCTCTCGCAGCCCAGGGCGAGTCCCGCGTGTCCGGAGTCGGCATCATCAGCCGGGGTTACGAAAAGTTCTTCGACAAGCTCACCGCGCTCGGCGCCGACTTCGACATCGTCGGGTGACCCGGTGACCCGGACCCGCCCGCGATCAAGCGAAAAGACACGACCGAGCGTCTTCTGGTTGCTCGGCGGCATCGTCGAACCGTTCACCAAGTACTTCGCCCGCATCCGCATCCACGGTGCCGAGAAGATCCCCACCGAGGGGGCGTTCATTCTCGCCCCGAACCACTACAGCGAATTCGACCCGCTCATCGTCTCGGTAACGGTGTGGGACATCGGCCGCGCGCCGCGGTTCCTCGTCAAGGAGAGTCTGTTCCGTGTGCCGGTGCTCGGGTGGGCGCTGAAGGCGACCGGCATGGTGCCGGTCTCGCGCGACTCCAGCTCGTCGTCGGCGAAGTCGACGCTGTCGGGCGCCGAGCACCTCGCAACGACCGGCAGCAGCATCATCGTCTACCCCGAGGGCACGCTCACGCGCGATCCTGACCTGTGGCCCATGCGCGGCAAGACCGGCGCCGTGCGGCTCGCTTTTGAATCCGGTGTTCCCCTGATTCCCGTTGCCCACTGGGGAGCGCAAGAGATCATGCCGAGGTACGGCGGCAAGCTCCGGTTCTGGCCTCCGCGGAAGCCGGTCGATTTCTTGGTCGGCGACCCCCTCGACCTGTCCGACTTCGACGGGCGCCACCATCAGCCCGGCGCCCTGGTCGAGGCGACCGAGCGTCTCATGAACGCGATCGCCGCGCTGCTGGAAGAGCTGCGGGACGAGAAGGCGCCGCCCGTTCGCTGGAACCCGGCCACGCACGCGCAGAAAGAGACGGGTCGCTTTGAGTCGTAAAGCTCCGGATGGTCCGAAGGTCGCCGTCATCGGCGCCGGCAGCTGGGGCACGACCTTCGGCAAGATTCTCGCCGACGGTGGTGCCGCGGTCACGATGTGGGCCCGTCGCCCCGAACTGGCGCACGAAATCGCCGAAGGCAAGCGCAACAGCGAGTATCTGCCGGGCGTCAACCTGCCCCGGTCGATGACGGCGACGGCGCACCTCTCCGAAGCCCTCGACGGTGCCACGCAGATCTACCTCTCGGTACCGAGCCAGGCCCTCCGCGAGAGCCTCAAAGCCGTCCGCCCCCTGGTCGCCGACAACGACGCCCTGCTCATCAGCCTGATGAAGGGCGTCGAGCGGCGCTCGGGCATGCGCATGAGCCAGGTCATCGAGCAGGAGCTCGCCTGCGATCCAGCGCGCATCGCCGTGGCATCCGGCCCGAACCTGGCGCTCGAGATCGCGCGAGAGCAGCCCACCGCGGCGGTCATCTCGTCGACGAGCCAAGAGACCGCGGACGCCGTCGCACGTCGAGCGCGGAACGCCTATTTCCGCTCGTTCGTGAACACGGATGTCATCGGCACCGAGTTCGGCGGCGTGCTGAAGAACCTGATCGCGGTCGCGATCGGCATCGTCGACGGCGTCGGCTACGGCGAGAACACGAAGGCGTCGATCATCACGCGCGGACTCGTCGAGATGACGGACTTCGCGGTGGCCTACGGCGCGCAGCCCGAAACTCTGCAGGGTCTCGCGGGGCTCGGCGACCTGATCGCGACGTGCCAGTCGCCGCTCTCGCGCAACAACACGGCGGGCCGACTGCTCGGTCAGGGATACTCGTTCCAGGATGTCGTGAAGCAGATGCAGCAGACGGCCGAGGGACTCGCATCCGTCGCACCCGTGCTGCAGCTGGCGAAAGAGGTCGGCGTCGAGATGCCGATCGTCGAGCAGGTCAAGCGCGTGCTGGATGGCACGATGAAGCCGCAGCAGATCGCCCCACACCTGACCACCGACGATGACACCCCCCGGGGCGAGAGGACGCAGAATGCACAAACGGGCGGTGGCGGTGCTCTTTGGCGGTCGCTCCAGCGAGCACTCGATCAGCTCCGCAACGGCGGGCGGGGTGCTGCGGGCGATTGATCGCGAGCGGTATCGGGTAATCCCGATCGGCATCACCCGCGCGGGGGTCTTCGTGCTCGAAGACGACGATCCCGACAAGTTCGCCCTCGATGCCGAGAAACTGCCGGAGGTCGACGATAACGGCACCCGCATCGTCTGGCCCGAGGGCGGCGCTGCGCGTGAACTGCGCGTGCGCCGCGCCGACGGAACGGTGGATGATCTCGGTGCCATCGACGTCGTCTTGCCGATCCTGCACGGCCTGCACGGCGAGGACGGCACGATCCAGGGGTTCCTCGACACCCTCCAGCTGCCCTATGCCGGTGGCGGGGTGCTCGATTCTGCGCTGTGCATGGACAAGCACTTCATGAAGATCGCGCTGCAGGCCGAGGGCGTGCCGGTCGCTCCCTGGGTGACCGTGCGGCGCGCACTCTGGGACAGCGACGCCGAGGGTGTGCGGACGGATGCCGCGGCACTCGGAGAAATCCTGTTCGTCAAGCCGGCTCGTGCCGGGTCAAGCGTCGGTGTCTCGAAGGTGCATCACCTGGGCGAACTCGATGACGCCCTCGCCCTGGCCTTCGCCGAGGACGACAAGGTGTTGATCGAATCGGCGCTCGTCGGGCGCGAGATCGAGGTCGCCGTGCTGGAGGGACGTGGGGGAGCACCCGCCCGGGCCTCGCTACCCGGTGAGGTCGTGCTGACGACTCGCGAGTTCTACGACTTCGAGGGCAAGTACCTCGGCGGCGACGGCGTGGACGTGCGTTGCCCGGCCGATCTGGAGGCATCCGAGATCGAGGCGATCCAGGCGCTCGGCGCGCGAGCCTTCGAGGCTGTGGACGGGCGCGGACTCGCCCGCGTGGACTTCTTCCTGACCGATGACGGGCTCGTCGTGAACGAACTCAACACGATGCCGGGGTTCACCCCGATCTCGATGTTTCCGAAGTGCTGGATCGCATCCGGCATGTCGTACGCCGAGCTCATCACCGAACTGATCGACACGGCCCTCGAGCGCGCCTGACGGGCGTCTGTTCGGCTTTTAGGGCACAGGGACGTCGGTGCAGGCCCCGTCGATGGGTAGCCGTCCGACCGACGAGGCGAGCGCCTCGAGCACGACGGCACTCGATACGCCCGTGTCGACGTTCGTGTCGAGATAGAGCTCGACCGCCGGCGTCCGCCCGAACGTGGTCACACGGAAGCGGAACTCACCGAGGTCCTCGATGATCCAGTCGACACCATCGACCGTGCTGCACGGGAGCGTCGTCGGTCCGGGCGGCTCGATGCCGCACGTCAGCAGCACAGCGGCCGGGTCACCCCACGCGCCGGTGGCCTGGGCATCCGTCTGACGCCGCTCTTTGCCGTCGAGCGTTGCGGGCAGCCGCACCGAGACCTCGGCGCAGAGCGGATCGTTCGCGCTCGGAGCGGGCTGCATGGCCACGGGTGCGGTGCAGCCGCTCAGCACGCCCGCCGACACGAGCACTGCCGCCGAGAGGACGAGCAGGCGACGCGGGGGCATCCCTCCAGCCTACCCAGGCCGTGTCGGTCGGGCCCGCGGCGGGCCATGCGCGGCCGGTGCTTCCACCTCAGCGTTCACAATTCAGTCTCCACGGACGAGCCGCAGCCCTGGGCCCCCGGTGGTTCCGGCTGTGCGCCGGGCTGCTGCCCGCGGCGAGACTGAATTGTGAACGGACTACCGTGGGTAGAGGTCGGCGAAACCGCGCGTTCGGTGGCAGGCGCGGCTGGTGGCCGGCACCGTCGGAGCAGGCAAAGTCTGTCTCAGACGGCATACAGAGGAGACGTGGATGACCGAACTGGACGATCCGCGGGTGGGGGACCTCGCCGAGTCCACCATCCTGCGCGTCATTCTCGACAGCGTCGGCATGGCCGAGGGGGCCGAGGTAGGGCCCGGCGATGACGCTGCCGTCCTACGCGTTCCGGACGGTCGTGTTGTGGCGACGACCGACACGCTCGTGCACGGCCCGGACTTTCGGCTGGCCTGGTCGTCGGGCACCGATCTCGGGTGGAAAGCAGCCGCGGTGAACCTCGCCGACGTCGCGGCGATGGGGGCACGCCCGACCGGCTTGCTCGTCGCGCTAGCGATGCCCGCCGACACCCGCCTGTCGTTCGTGCGCGCTCTCGCGGAGGGACTTGCCGCGTGCTGCAGCTCGCTCGCGCCCGGCTGCGCGGTGATCGGCGGTGACCTGACCATCTCGTCCACGCTGACGATCGCCGTGACGGCTCTCGGATCGCTCGAGGGCCGCGCACCGGTGCTCCGCTCGGGCGCACGCCCGGGGGACGTCGTCGCATTGGCTGGGGCAGCCGGTGTGGCAGCGCGCGGGATCGATCTGTTGTTTTCGCGATTCACGGATAGCTCGGGCCCTGTCGCCGTCGACCGGGCGACGCTCAACGCGGCCGAGCTCGAGGCGCTCGACGCCCAGCTGCGCCCGTCGCCCCCGATCGGACAGGGCGTGGCGGCGGCGGATGCCGGTGCCACCGCCATGATGGATGTGTCGGACGGACTCGCTCTCGACGCGACGCGCCTGGCGGAAGCATCCGGGGTGACGCTCGCGCTTCGCATTGCTGAGGTCGGCGGCGATCCGCGCTGGGCCATCGATGGCGGCGAGGACCATGCGCTGCTCGCGACCTTCGCCCGCGGCTCGGACCTGCCGGAGGGATTCCGCGTGATCGGCGACGTCACAGCGGCGGGTGCGCATCCGTTGCTGCTGGATGGTGAGCCCCGAGCACCCCGCGGTTGGGACCCGTACCGGGACTGGGACGCCGGAATTGGCTGAGCCGGACGTGGGCGTGTCCCGTCAGTGTGCCTGCCAGATGACCGTGTCGCCGTAGGTGCGTTCGCGCGCGAGTGCCAGACCCGCTGGCCATCCTGGCTCGGGTGAGTGCCGCGAACGTTCGACGACGACCAGGCCGTCCTCCGCCAGATGCGGCGCGAGGAGCGAGAGGGTTGCGGTCAACTCCGATTCTCCGAGCTCGTAGGGCGGGTCGAGAAACACGAGATCGAAGGGGCCGACGGGGCCGCGCAAGTACGCATCCGCCGCGATCGTGTGCACGCGTCCGAGCCCCGTACGACCGAGGGATCGCTCGACCCGGCCGATATTTTCGCGCGCGATCGCCGCGGCCGGGCGAGACAACTCAACCAGGTCGACGGATGCGGCACCCCGAGACAGGGCCTCGAGGCCCAGCGCGCCGGAACCCGCGTACAGGTCCAGGACGCGCGCGTCGTCCAGCGCACCCGCCGACTCCATCCCGGCGAAGAGCGACTCGCGCACGCGGTCGCTCGTGGGACGTGTGCCGCGAGCGGGGACGGCGAGCCGGATGCCGCGGGCGTCGCCGGCGATGATCCGGGTCATCCCCTCACCCTACAAACCGCGCGCACCGATGACGCACACGCCGGGCACAGCGACGTCCCACCCGCGAACTAGAGTCGTGGCATGTCGTCGGTGGTTCTCGAAACCCGACTCGAGGGCGTCGTGGGTGGCAAGACCTCCGCGGCCCTCGAGCGAGCATTTGGCATGCGAACGGTCGGCGACCTGCTCGCCCACTATCCCCGGCGTTACGCCCAGAGGGGTGAGCTGACGCCGATCCGCGATCTGCCGGTGGGGGAGCAGGTCACGATCGTCGCCGAGGTCGTCAGCGCGGGCGAACGTCGTATGCAGGCACGCAAAGGGTCGATTCTCGAGGTCGTCATCAGCGACGGGCAGGGTCGCCTCACGCTCACGTTCTTCAACCAGACGTGGCGTCTGAAAGAGCTCCACGCGGGCCGGCGGGGGATCTTCGCGGGCAAGGTCGGCGAGTACCGCGAGACCAAACAGCTCGCACACCCCGACTACGAGCTCTTCGACGACGAAGAAACCGCACGTCGCAGCGCCCAGGAATATGCGAACCTGCCGATCCCGATCTATCCCGCCACGTCGACGATCGCGAGCTGGCAGCTGGGCAAGATCATCGCGATCGTGCTCGACGCCCTCGGTGAGGTGGACGATCCGATCCCCGCTGCGCTGCGTTCGCGCAAGGGTCTGGTGCCGGCGCGGGATGCCCTCGAGAAGATCCATCGCCCGGCGTCCGATACCGACGTTTACATCGCCCACGAAACGCTGCGGATGCACGAGGCCCTCGTACTGCAGACGGCGCTCCTCCAGCAGCGTGCCGCGGTCCGCGCCCTGTCGGCTCGCCCGCGCCCGGCACAGGAGGGCGGCTACCTCGAGCGCTTCGACGCGGCGCTGCCGTTCTCGCGGACACCCGACCAGGACGACGTCGGTGAACGGATCGCGGCCGACCTGGTCGGCGCGTGGCCGATGAACCGGCTCGTCCAGGGTGAGGTGGGGTCGGGCAAAACTCTCGTTGCCCTGCGCGCGATGCTGCAGGTGGCGGAGTCCGGCGGACAATCCGCGCTGATCGCTCCGACGGAGGTGCTCGCCGGGCAGCACGTGCGCTCGATCGCCCGGATGCTGGGACCCGATCTGGCTCCGGAACTCATGCCGACCCTGCTCACGGGTCAGCAGGGTGCCGCGGATCGGCGCCGCGCAGCGCTCCGTGTCGCGTCGGGGCAGGCCCTGATCGTGATCGGAACACACGCGCTCCTGAGTGACACGACCACTTTCGCCGACCTCGGCCTCGTCGTGGTCGATGAGCAGCACCGCTTCGGCGTCGAGCAGCGTGAGACATTGCGCGCGAAGGGCTCCAGCCCGCACGCCCTCGTCCTGACGGCGACGCCGATTCCGCGCACCGTCGCGATGACCGTCTTCGGCGACCTGGACGTGTCGACCATCCGAACCATGCCCGCCGGCCGCGCCGGCATCGAAACCTTCGTTGCGCCGGTCGGGGAGCGCCCGGCCTGGTTCGAGCGTGTCTGGCAGCGCGCCGCAGAAGAGGTGTCGAAGGGGCATCAGGTCTTCGTCGTCTGCCCCGCGATCGATGTCGAGGCCACGGGCAAGGCGGCGACCGACGACACCGTCGAGGCTCCACCCGTCGCGGGGGAGTCGGCGCGAGAGCGTTGGGGGGTGGTGCAGGTGGATCGGATGCTCGCCGCTCGCGCCGACTTCGCCGACCTGCGCGTTTCGATTCTGCACGGGCGCATGCCCGGGGATGAGAAGGATGCGACGATGCGGGCCTTCGCCGACGGCCAGATCGACGTGCTCGTCGCGACCACCGTGATCGAGGTCGGCGTCGACGTTCCCAATGCCTCGACCATGATCATCCTCGAGGCCGACCGTTTCGGTGTCTCGCAACTGCACCAGCTGCGGGGCCGTGTCGGCCGCGGAGGCGTCCCCGGCCTGTGTCTGCTCGTCACCGAGGCGCCGGGCGGAACGCCCGCTCGCGCCCGCGTCGAGGCCGTGGCGCGCACACTCGACGGCTTCGAACTCGCCGAGGTCGACCTCGAGCTGCGGGGTGAAGGCGATGTGCTGGGAGACATCCAATCGGGCGCTCGCTCGTCGCTACGGTTGCTGCGCGTTGTGACGGATGCTCCGCTCATCGCCGAAGCGCGCGCTGAAGCCGAGGGGATTCTTCGCGACGATCCGGACCTGAGCGCCCATACCGGGCTCGCTCGTGCCATCGATCGTCGTCTGGACGTCGAGGACCGCGCGGCGATGGCGCGCAACTGATCGAAAGTATGCCGAGAAGCGCCGTCGGACGTAACGCTGCTCGGTCACGTGCGGTGAGCGCGGATAGGCTGGCCGAGTGAACAACAGGATCGCGGTCGTTCCGGGTTCGTTCGACCCGCCGACCCTCGGCCATCTCGATGTCATCCGTCGCGCTGCATCGCTGTACGACTCGCTGCACGTCCTCGTCGTGCACAACCCCGACAAAGAAGCGATGCTCCCCATCGCCCACCGTCTGGAGTTGCTCGAGCAGTCGATCGCCGAGAGCGGGATCGACGGTGAGATCATCGTCGCGTCGTGGAGCATGGGCCTCCTGGTCGACTACGCCACCGATGTGGGTGCGGGAGTGCTCGTGAAAGGCATCCGTTCGCAGATCGACGTCGTCTACGAAACGCCCATGGCGATCGTGAATCGTCACCTCGCGCACGTGGAGACCGTCTTTCTCCTGCCCGATCCGTCCCACGCTCTCGTGTCGAGTTCGCTCGTGCGTCAGGTTGCGGGGCTGGGCGGGGATGTCTCGCCCTACGTACCGGCGCCCGTCGCGCGATTCCTCGCCACGGGAACCAGCGCCGGCTAGAGCCCCCTCGCGTGCTGGCAGGCCGGGCGCGCGGGTCGGCTGACCCCGACGCAGCGCACCGCGGGTAGCATGGTCCCCCGTGAGAAACCGCAGGCCAGGACCATTCGCCATCAACGTCCGCGACATCGAGCGCCGTCCGGGCGAGATGCGCGAGCACGACTTCGAGGTGACCCTCGCCGAGCGATGGGGCGAAGGCCTCGTCCACCTCGAGCAGGGCGGCGCGATCGACGTGGATGTGAGGCTCGAGTCCGTCCACGAGGGCATTCTGGTCACCGGAGAGGCGCACGGGGAGTACGTCGGGATCTGCGGCCGCTGCCTGATCGACATCGCCGCGCCCCTCGAAGTCGAATTCCAAGAGCTTTTCGCGTACCCTGGACAGGAAACATCTGACTTCGAGGTTCAAGACGATCACGTGGATCTTGAAACTCTTGTCAGGGATGCGGTCATTCTGTCGCTTCCGTTTCAGCCGGTATGCCAGCCGGATTGCCCCGGGTTGGACCCGGTAACGGGCGAGCGACTGGCCGATACGGATAGTACTTCTTTGAGTTCCGACCTCGATCCACGCTGGTCGGCGCTCAGGCAACTGGCCCAGGACGACGCTTCAGCGAGCGCCCGCGAGCCGGACCAGAACCCCTAAGACTCGAACGAAAGAGATAGAGCCATGGCAGGTAACCCCCCGAAGCGCAAGGTTTCGCGCTCCAACACCCGTTCGCGCCGCGCGCAGTGGAAGGCCGAGCCCATCGCGCTCGTCAAGACCATCGAGAACGGCAAGGTCGTCTACAGCCGTCCCCACCAGGCCAAGGTGGTCACCGACTCGCAGGGAACCGAACTGTTCCTCGAGTACAAGGGCCGCAAGGTCGCCGACGTCTGATCGGCTCGCTGTAGCCGTGGCAGTGCTTCCGGGGGGGAGACGCGCTCTTGTCCAGCGCCTCGGGGTCGTCATTGACCCCGGTTTGCTGACGCTTGCGCTGACCCACCGCTCGTACGCGTATGAGAACGGTGGCACGCCGCACAACGAGCGCCTCGAGTTTCTCGGGGACTCGATCCTCGGTCAGGCCGTGACGGTGATGTTGTTCACGCGGCATCCTGAGCTCGACGAGGGATCTCTGGCGAAGCGCCGGGCGAGCCTCGTTTCGACGGTTGCTCTCGCCGAGGCCGCGCGCCACATCGACCTGGGCCGCCACGTCCTTCTCGGGCGGGGTGAAGAGCAGACCGGTGGACGCGACAAGGACTCGATCCTCGCCGACACCACGGAAGCGATCATCGGAGCGACGTACCTGTCGGCCGGAGCGGAAGCCGCGACCGACCTCGTGCTGCGTTTGATGGAACCCCTGCTCGGTGACCCCGAGCGCTACGGGGCCGCGATGGATCCGAAGACGAGCCTGCAGGAACTGGCTGCTCGCCGACAGGAGTCGCCGCCCGCGTACTCGGTTCAGGCGGCGGGTCCCGATCACAACCGCATCTTCACCGCCACGGTGCGGGTCGGCGCCACCGCGGCGCAGGGCGTCGGTTCCAGCAAGAAGTCCGCCGAGATGGCTGCTGCACTCGCGGCCTGGCGGGACATCACGACGCGAGACGTCGAGAGCGACGACATCTCCGCGAGTGCCTGAGCTTCCCGAGGTCGAGGTCGTTCGCGCCGGGCTTTCCCCTGCTGTGACCGGTGCCCGCATCGTCGCTGTCGACGCACGGGACCCTCGCGCTCTGACCCGGCACACGGGAGGGCCGCTCGATTTCGAGGCCCGCCTGCGAGGGCGCAGCATCACCGGAGCGGCACGGCGCGGCAAATTCCTCTGGTTGCCTCTTGATGCCGATAGTACGGACGGCGAGAATCTATCCGATGTGCCCGAGGCGATTCTCGTCCACCTCGGGATGAGCGGACAGATGCTGCTGCGCGCAGACGGCGCATCGATCGAACGTCACGAACGCATCCGCCTGTCGATCGAGCACGCCGACCACGGGCCCCTCGATGTCGTATTCGCCGATCAACGCACGTTCGGATCGCTCGCGATCGACCACCTCGTGCCGACCGCGGATGGCGAGGCGGCCGGATGGGGCACACCGGATCCGCTTCTGCCGAGTCAGGTCTCGCACATCGGTCGTGACCCGCTCGACCCCGCATTCCGCGACCGAGCGTTTGTGCAGGCGCTGTCCCGGAAGGACTCGGCGATCAAGCGCGTGTTGCTTGATCAGACCCTGGCGAGTGGCATCGGGAACATTTACGCCGACGAGGCGCTCTGGGCGGCACGCATCCATCCCGAGACTCCCGCTCGTACGCTTTCGTCGCGCGCCGCCGGACGATTGCTCACGGAGGTGCGGGCGGTGCTGAACCGCGCGCTGGCCGAGGGTGGCACGAGCTTCGACGCGCAGTACGTCAACGTCAACGGCCAGGCCGGCTACTTCGCGCACAGTCTGCGGGCGTACGGCCGCACGGGTCAGCCGTGCGAGAGGTGCGGGCGGCCGATCGTGCGCGCATCCTTCATGAATCGTTCGAGCCACTTCTGTCCGCGCTGCCAGCGCCTCCCGTCGCCGCGACCCTGACCCTCGTTCACCGTGCGCCGCGCTGCAGCCTTTCTTGGCGCCGAAACACCCCCTCCGCGGCCAAACACCCCGTGCCAGGGGGTGTCTCGGCGCACCAGGGGTGTTTCGGCGAAGTCGCGGTGGAGTGAGGGACGGATGTCGGAGGTCAGGCGCCCAGCACCTTCTTCCACGCACCCTCATAGGCGATCGGCGCGAAGCCGATGGCCTCGTTGATGTCGAGCATCGGGCGATTCTCCTCGGCGTTGTACGTGATCACGCGGGGCGACTCGGGTGCGATGTCCCGCCACGCCCGAAGGCCCGCGCACTTCACGAGCATGCCGAGGCGGTGGCCGCGGTGCTCGCTCAGCACGAGCGTGTCCTCCTGATGGGATGCGGCGGTGCGGTCCGGCCCGATCGCCAGCTCGTTGAACGCACACAGCTCACCCGTCTGGATGTGCTGCGCCGCCGTGACGTGCAGCAGGCGGCCCGCATCGATCGCACGTGCGTCATGGATCGCGACGCGTGTCGCATCCCACTTCTCTTCGTCGTACTCGATCGCCGCGGACGGGGCATCCGTCACCATGCGCGACTTCATCCACGCGTAGCCGTCGGCGAATTCCGGGGGAGTGGGGGCATTCCATGACACGACTCGATAGCCCTCGGTTGCCGCAGTGGCCTCCGCGAGAAGGCGGTCGACGTTGTCCCGCGTCGCCCGTAGGTCGAGTGCGCTGTTGCGCTCGATCTGCTCGAGCGTGAATCCGTGCCGCACGAAGAATCGCGCGCCGGGGTCCTCCGCGGGAATGCTGCCGAAGCCGGTCGGAGGCTCGAGCCTGGGACCAGGGCGGTCCGGGTGCTCCGCCCACGACTGCAGGATCGTGCGCTTGTTCTCGCGCGCCACCCGTTCGATCAGCGCGAGAGCTTCGGTGCCGATGCCCCGACCCCAGACATCCGGAAGCAGCTCGATGAACATATATGCGACGCGCGAGTCGGTCTCGACGGGTAGGTCGAGACCGACTCGCCCAACCGGACGTCCGCGGTCGAGAACGAGCCACATCATGCGGATCTCGTACGGTTCGGGCCGGTAGCTGGGCAGCAGTTCGGCGGGTGAGAGGGATTGATCGTCGTGACCCGAGATATGCCGGTAGACCGCGTTTCTCACCTCGGTCATGGCGCGGAAGTCCGCCGCGCCATCGGCATCCACACTCTCGGGGATGACCAGCGGCCGGTATTCGATACCGGCGAGGGTCTTGCTCATCAGGTTTCTCTTTCGTCAGATGTTCGGATGCAGGGGTGCGGATGCACGGCGTCGGATCAGGCGCCGTGCATCCACAAGCGGGTTGCCAGGGCCGCCTCGGCCTCGCGCTGCGCCCGCTCCTGGGCAAGGAAGGCGCGGTGCCGGTGACGCGCGAGCGCCTCGGCGTTCGACACGGGGCGTGAGCCCCAGAGCACGAGCCACAGGCCGACGCGCATCGCGGCGCGATCGAGCCAGGATGCTCCGGCGACGCGGTTGGTGGTCGGCGCGAGGAGCGCGAGCGGTTCGGGCGGGTGGGACAGGTGCGGCTGCTTCAGCTGCGTATTCATGGTGGTTCCTCGGATGGGAAGAGAGAAGTGGGTGAATCGAGGGAAGCCGGAGTGGAGGCATCCGGATCCCGTCGCCGGCTACGCGCGAAAGTGCGCCGAGAGGGCCGGTCGGGCGGGAGGGAATGCGGGCGAGCCGCTGGGCGGACCGCGCACGCGTGAGGAACGAGCCCGGCGACGGGCAGAGTTCTCCTACGCGCGGGTCAGCTGCCGGTGTGGGCGCGGTGTCCCGAGAAGGCGCCGAGGGAAACGGTCACCAGGGGGAACGCGACGACTCCTCCGAGAGCGGAGCGAGTGGCGGTAATGCGGGTGCGTGTGCAGTTCATCAACATGGTGACCTCCTTTCAAACCTCTGACGCGAGAAGCGACGCTAGCGCGGACCCGGTCGCCGCGTCAAGCCGATTCACAGAAATCGTGGACGCCCGGGCGTTGCCTGACGGGAGGCACGCCCCGCCTCGGGTAGCCTGAACCGCACTGTAATGCTGGGTCGGAGGCTGAATTCATGCACCTGAAGAGCGTGACGCTCAAGGGGTTCAAGTCGTTCGCCCAACCCACGACGTTCGCGTTCGAGACGGGCGTGACGGCGATCGTCGGCCCCAACGGATCCGGAAAATCCAACGTGGTCGACGCCCTCGCCTGGGTGATGGGCGAGCAGGGCGCGAAGACGCTCCGCGGCGGCAAGATGGACGACGTCATCTTCGCCGGTACGTCGACGCGCGGCCCTCTCGGTCGCGCCGAGGTGCAGCTCACAATCGACAACGCGGATGGTGCGCTGCCGATCGAGTACTCCGAGGTCACGATCAGCCGCACGCTGTTCCGCAACGGTGCGAGCGAGTACGCGATCAACGGCGACACCTGCCGACTGCTCGATGTGCAAGAGCTGCTGAGCGACTCGGGCCTCGGGCGGGAGATGCACGTGATCGTCGGTCAGGGCCGGCTCGACACGGTGCTGCAGGCGAGCCCCGAAGATCGGCGAGGCTTCATCGAAGAAGCCGCGGGCATCCTGAAGCATCGCCGCCGCAAGGAGAAGACCCTCCGCAAGCTCGAGGCGATGGAGGCGAATCTCACGCGACTGAGCGACCTCGCCGGGGAGATCCGACGGCAGTTGAAGCCGCTGGGTCGTCAGGCCGAGATCGCGCGTGAAGCCCAGACGATCGCGGCCGTCGTGCGTGACGCCAAGGCCCGCTTGGTCGCCGACGAACTGGTGGGGTTGCGCAACGAACTCGCGGCACATGTGCGCAGTGAGCATGAACGCCACTCCGAGCGACTGGTGCTGCAGGAACGCGCGGACGACGTCCGCAAGCGTGTCGAGGTGCTCGAGACCGAGCGTCGGGGATCGGATGCGGTCGACGCGGCCCGCAGCGTGTTGTTCGAACTCGAACGGGTCCGCGAGAGGTTGCGTGGATTGTTCACGCTCGCAAATCAGCGCATCGCGCTGCTCGGATCGGCCGATGAGCAGACCGAGATCGGTTCGAGCGTTTCGCAGGCGGACATCGACGAGGCGCGCGCGGAGATCATCGAGCTGCGCGACGCCGTGGACGCCGCGGCCGAGATCGCGACGGATGCTGGTCGTGCCGTTGCGCACGCCCGCGCCGAGCTCGACGCTCTCGACACCGATATCGCCGCACAGAGTGCCCTCGTCTCCGAGCATGAGATGCGCATCACGGCCCTTCGCGGGTCGGCGGATGCCGCGGCATCCGCTCTGGCCGCCGTCCGGGGCGCCGTGCTCCGCCAGCAGAACGCGCTCGATGCGGCCCTCGCCCGGCGCGCGGCCGCTGCCGAGGCGCTCGACGGCCTCGAACCTCTGCCGCAGCCAGCCGGAGACGTCGACCATCCCGCCGCGTACGACCATGCCCAGCGTGCTGTCGCCGACGCGGATGCCGAGCTCGCGGGTATTCGCGACCGCCTGCACGAGGCCGAGCGTGAGGCCGGTGCCTTGACCGCGCAGACGGCCGCGCTCACCCGCGCGCTCGACGTGCGCAATGGCGCCTCGGCCCTGATCGAACGGGGACTCGCCGGTGTGCGGGGCCTCGTGGCGGACGGCATGCAGGTGCGTCCGGGGTACGAGGCCGCCGTTGCTGCGGTTCTCGGGTCTGTGGCCGAAGGATTGCTCGTGGATTCGCGTGACGAGGCGTTCGGCGCCCTCGCCGAGGCCGAGCGCGCTCAGCTCGGGTCTGTGGAGGTCGTCGTGGGCGACGCGGACGGGTCGGCATCCACGAGTTTCCCGACCCTCGACGGCATCGTTCCCGCCCTCGACGTCGTCACCGCGCCGAGCGGAGTTTTGGGCCTGCTCGCGCATGTCGCCATCGCCGATGATCTCGATGCAGCACGCGCCGCGTGGCCGCGCCTGCAAGAGGTCGCGAGCGGCACACCCCTCACGGTCGTCACACTCGCGGGCGAGGTCGCGACCGCGTATCTGTTGCGCGGGGGGAGCGGCGGGTCGCCGTCGCGCCTCGCTTTGGTAGCCGAAAGGGATGCCGCGGCTGATCGGTTGAGCGAGCTGACCGTGATCGTCGATTCGCTCCGCGAAGCATCGGCCGACGCGAAGGCCGGCCTCGCCGAATCACGACAGAAGGCAGCGGCGGCGCTACACGATATGCGGGCGTACGACGCCGCCCTCGCCGCGCGGGCCGAGCACGTCAACCGTGTGACGGTGCAGCATGAGGCCGCGGTAGCCGAGTGCGAGCGCCTCGAGGCGGGTCTGGTTCAGGCTGAGTCTGCCGTCAGCGAAGCGGAGGCCGCGGCACACCGCACCGCGCGTGAACGTGACACCGCGCTCGAAGCACCGCGGCCGATCCTCGATGCGTCGGCGCGGGAGGGCGTGCTCGGTGAGGTCGAGGCGGCGCGTGAGTCCGAGATGCGCGCCCGACTCGAGGTCGAGACGCTGCGCGAGCGCGTGCGTGCGCAGGAGGCGCGGGTCGTTTCCCTCGAACGGCGTCGCGAGAGCGAGCGCGCCGCCGCCGAAGAAGCTGCCCGTCGGGCCGTCATCCGACGCGCTCAGCGCGAGGCTGCCGCCGGGGTGATCGCGCGGGTGCCGCACGTGCTCGATGCGGTGGAGCGATCCGTCGCGCAGGCCGGCATGGATCTGGCCAATGCCGAGCGTGAGCGCACCGAGCAGAACGTCGAATTGGCGACCCTTCGCGAGCAGGACGTGCAGCTGCGTGAGCGCCTCGCGGCCCTGACGGAGGGTGTGCATTCGCTCGAACTGCGCATTCATGAAAAGCGCCTGCATGTGTCCGGGCTCCTCGACCGCGCGCGATCGGAGCTTGGTCTCGAGGAAGATATTCTTATCGAGGAATATGGTCCGGATCGCGAGGTACCCACACCCGAGGCCGGCGAAGATTCATCCGAACCCTTCGACCGTTCGCGTCAGCAGCGGCGTCTGCAGCAGGCCGAACGCACGCTTGCTCAGCTCGGCCGGGTGAATCCGCTCGCGCTGGAGGAGTTCGCGGCTCTCGAGCAGCGGCACGCATTCCTGGTCGAACAGCTGGGCGATCTGACGCAGACGCGCAAGGACCTGATGACGATCATCGGCGACCTGGACGAGCGGATGCAGACGATCTTCGCCGCGGCCTTCGACGATACGAAGGCGGCTTTCGCCGAGGTCTTCCCCGTGCTGTTCCCCGGCGGAACGGGAAGCATCTCTTTGACCGACCCCGACAACATGCTCACGACGGGCATCGAGGTGTCGGTGCGCCCGGCGGGCAAGAAGATCGAGCGTCTCTCGCTGCTGTCGGGCGGAGAGCGCTCGCTCGCGGCCGTCGCCCTGCTCGTGGCGATCTTCAAGGCGCGCCCGAGCCCGTTCTACATCCTCGACGAGGTCGAGGCAGCGCTCGACGATGCGAACCTCGGTCGCCTGCTGAGTGTGTTCGAGCAGCTGCGCGAGAGCAGCCAGCTGATCGTCATCACTCACCAGAAACGGACCATGGAGATCGCGGACGCCCTGTATGGCGTTTCGATGCGCCAAGACGGGGTCTCGGCTGTCGTCGGGCAGCGCGTCGGCGATCGAACGTCCGAGCGCGCCTCCGCGTAGGCTGGACGGATGGCGGAAAGTTCCTGGTCGCTCGGTCGTGCCCTGCGCGGCATGTTCGTCAAGCCCACGATCGACGAGACCACGTGGGAGGACCTCGAGACGGCCTTGATCCAGGCCGACTTCGGCCCGGACATCACCGAGCGCATCGTCGACGAACTGCGGGCGAAGGTCGAACGTTATCGCACGACCGACCCGAAGGACCTGCAGCGTATGCTGCGCGAAACGCTCGAAGAGCACTTCGCCAAGTTCGACACCACGCTGAACCTCACCGAACGGCCGGCTGTCGTTCTGGTCGTCGGCGTCAACGGCGTGGGCAAGACGACGACGATCGGCAAGTTCGCGAAGTTCCTGCAGCGCTACGGTCGCTCGGTCGTCGTCGGTGCGGCCGATACCTTCCGCGCCGCCGCCGTCGACCAGCTCGCGACCTGGGCCGAGCGCGGTGGGGCGGCGATCGTGCGGCCGCAGCAAGAGGGTCAGGATCCCGCATCCGTCGCTTATCAGACGATCGAGTATGCGCAACGGACCGGCACCGAGATCGTGCTGATCGACACCGCCGGGCGCCTCCACACCAAGGGTGGGCTCATGGACGAGCTCGGCAAGATCAAGCGCGTGATCGAGAAGCAGGCGCCGATCAGCGAGGTGCTGCTCGTTCTCGACGCGACGACAGGTCAGAACGGCGTGATGCAGGCGCAGGCGTTCCTCGAGCACGCCGGCGTGACGGGTCTCGTGCTGACGAAACTCGACGGATCGGCCCGCGGGGGCTTCGTGCTCGCGGTGCAGGAGCGCACCGGCATCCCCGTCAAACTCCTGGGCCAGGGCGAAAGCATCGGGGACCTGACGGGTTTCACCCCGCACGTCTTCGCGTCCGCGCTCGTCGACTGAAGCGGCTGAACGCGCGCCGACAGCGGCCGCACAGATCTCGGTTCGCCTCGTAAGTGGCGCCGCGCCGCGTCGGGCTACCGTGTACGGCATTCGGCTGGTTACATGGGGGAATGGCGATCGAGCACGACTTTTTCGGAGTACTCGAGTCCGGACCGGATGGATCGATCTTCTGGTCCGAGAACATCGAGCTGGGAGACCAGTCGGTGACGGTCGATCTCACCGCGCCCGATCAGGACGATGTCTCGTCCGCGGCGCTGGACATGGCAGCGACGCTCGTGTCGTCGATCGAGGAGGTCGACCGCCGGGCGCGCGACGCGATGCTGTCACTCTTCGACGACCGCACGAGCGAGGTGACCGAGTACATCATTCAGCAGCAAGAAACTCTGGGCGATGACATCGAGGGCATGCTCACCGACATCTCGGGCGACATCGCCGTGGATGTCATCCGATCCCTGCAGCTGATGAGCATGACGATCCTCGCCGACGAGATGGGCAGTGGCGACCCGTTCGCCGTTCTCGAGTACGCGCTCGACCCGGATGCGACCGACGACGTGCTGCTGGTCAACATGAGCAGCGACGGCGACGTGCAGTCGGTCACCAGCGCCGAGTAGCTACAGCAGGTCGCTTCGACAGGCTCAGCGACCGGTCCCTGAGCTTGTCGAAGGGACCAGACCGAGATCTCAGACCGCCTGAGCGAACCCCAGGTCGGCGGCCTCGGCGATATGCGACAGGTGCGCGGGAATCTCGAGCCCCTTCGATCGCATCGACTGCGCCCAGAGGCGCCCGGCGCGGTACGACGACCGCACGAGCGGACCCGCCAGCACGCCGAGGAATCCGATCCTCTCGGCCTCTTCCTTGAACTCGACGAATTCTGCCGGCTTGACCCAACGCGCCACCGGCAGGTGCCGCGGCGTGGGCCGCAGGTACTGGGTGATCGTGATGATGTCGGTGCCGGCATCGTGCAGGTCCTGCAGTGCCTGGACGACCTCTTCGGGCTCTTCGCCCATCCCGAGGATCAGGTTGGACTTGGTGATGAGGCCGGCGTCGTGCGCCTGCGTGAGGACGTCGAGCGAGCGCTCGTACCGGAACGCGGGGCGGATGCGCTTGAAGATGCGCGGCACGGTCTCGACGTTGTGGGCGAACACCTCGGGGCGCGCATCGAAGACGACGTTGAGCAGGTCGGAGCGACCCGAGAAGTCCACCGCGAGGATCTCGACGCCCGTGTTGGGGTTGGCGTCATGGATGCGCCGGACCGTCTCGGCGTGCAGCCACGCGCCCTCGTCGGGCAGGTCATCGCGGGCGACGGCCGTGACGGTCGCGTAACGGAGTTGCATCTGCGTGACGCTTTCGGCGACGCGCCGCGGCTCGTCCATGTCGTAGTCAGCGGGCTTGCCCGTGTCGATCTGGCAGAAGTCGCAGCGCCGCGTGCACTGCGAGCCGCCGATCAGGAACGTGGCCTCGCGGTCTTCCCAGCACTCGAAGATGTTCGGGCAGCCCGCCTCTTGGCAGACCGTGTGCAGGCCCTCGTCCTTCACGAGGGAGTGCAGGGCCGTATATTCGGGGCCCATCTTCGCCTTGGTCTTGATCCACTCGGGCTTGCGCTCGATGGGGGTCTCGGCGTTGCGGATCTCGAGCCGGAGCATCTTGCGGCCGTTCGGCGCGGTCGCGGGCGTCGAGCTCGCGCCGTGCGTGTGCGAGCCCGACCCGCAGGCCGGTCCGCACCCGCTCACGCGGCGACTCCCATGTACTCGTTCTGGAACGCCGCGCTGACGGTGTCGAGGATGTCGCGGGGTGAGACATCCGCTCCCACCACCTCGCTGACCGTTGTGACCCCGGCATCCGTGATCCCGCACGGGACGATCGCGCGGAACGCGGCGAGCGAGTTGTTGCAGTTGATCGCGAAGCCGTGCATGGTCACGCCGCGCTGGACGCGGACGCCGATCGCTGCGACCTTGTCTTCCGACAGGGGTCGACGTACCCAGACCCCGCTGCGGCCCTCGACGCGGTAGCCGTCGACGCCGTGGGTGCGGAGGACATCGATCAGGATGCCTTCGAGGCGCCGGACGTGCGCGACCACGTCGATGGGCTCGTGCAGACGGACGATCGGGTAGCCGACGAGCTGCCCGGGCCCGTGCCAGGTGATCTTGCCGCCTCGATCCACATCGATGACGGGGGTGCCGTCGTTCGGGCGTTCGTGTGCCTCGGTGCGCTTGCCGGCCGTGTAGACGGCCTCGTGTTCGAGCAGCAACATCGTGTCGGGGCGAGCGGAGGAGACCACGTCGGCGTGGACACGGCGTTGCAATTCCCATCCCTCGAGATAGGGGACGTAGTCGGGCGCTAGGCCGACCGTCTGCACTTCGAGCACGCGAGCTCCCTCGTCGGTGGGATCAATTGCTGGATCGCGTCCAACAATACCTCGCTGCCGGATTCCGTCGCCCCAAAACGCTCCGCTGCCACAGATCGATCGTCGGTGCCCTCCCGAACGTCGATCTGCGACAGCGGAAGCGAGGAGCAGGACGGTGCGGGTAGCCTGACCGCATGTCGTCGGAACCGCGTGGTCGCCCGCGCGCTTCGTCGCGGGAGGTGCTGGCCGAGGCCGCGTGCGAGCTGTTCCTCGAGCAGGGATACGGCGCAACCTCCGTCTCGGACATCACACGCCGGGCCGGGGTGAGTCGGTCGAGCTTCTTCAACTACTTCCCGTCGAAGGCGGACGTGCTGTGGGGCGGCTTCGACGAGCGGATCGCCGAGCTGGGGGCGCAGCTCGAGCCCATCGAGGGCGCGGATGCGGGGGCGGTAGATGTCGATGTGCGCGCTGCGCTCGCTTCGATGGCCCAGGGTTTCGCGCCGGACAGCCTCGCGCTGGCGCTCGTCAACGCCCGCCAAATGGAACTCGACGATGAGCTCGAGCGTGAAGCATCCGTGCGCCAATCGCGCATCGCGCGCGTGTTGGCGGAACGGATGCGCGGAGCCGGCGTCGAGGAGCTGCGTGCCGCGGTCATCGGTTCGGCGTATGGGGGAGCGCTGATGGCGGCCGTGGAGGAGTGGGCGCGGCAGGGCGCGGGTCGGGTCTCGCTCGGTGACGTGCTGGATCGTGCACTCGCCGTCGTGAGCTTCCGCGTCGGGTGACGGACGTTCGGCGCGTTGCCGGACACGTACGGAGTGAAGGCACCCCGACGATGGAGGCACAATGACCGGCGATCCGCTCGACGACATCCTGCAGCGCTCGGCGCCGCACGTCTCGTCTGCTCGCGACGCAGATGTGCGCGCCATGATCAGCGCAGCGCGCGCCCAAGCTCCGGTGCGACGGGGTGTGCCGCGGATCGCGCTGGGCGTGAGCCTGGCTGTCCTATTGGTCGGCAGTGCTGGTGTGGCCACGGCATCCTCCGTCTGGGATTGGGGGTCCGGTATGTCAGACCCCGATCGGAGCTATACGTATACGTCGCCCACATGGGGCTCGTGTGAGCTGCGCTTCGGCGACTACGTCGCAGCGAACCCTCTGCGGCAGGCCGAGCTGGATCACGTGATCAACGAGTGGTTCGCGAACACTGACATCGAGGCGGAAGCGGCTCCCCTGGTGGGGGAGTATCTCCAGCAGATCGAGGAGGACCAACGCACAGATCCCGACATCGTCGTCGCCGATCCGCGTTTGCCGGACCTGAACTACTGGTTTGCCAGCGACCAGGCAGTCGGCGAGCTGCTCGATCGTGAGCTGAAGGAGCACGGCTTCGACGGCGGCGAGGGAACCGGCCTCGCTTCGGGGGCGGGCCAGGTGCACTGCGACGACGAGCAGTGGCAGTGAGCCGCTCTGACGAGCGACGCCTCACCGCCGCTCTGAGAGCAGCATCCGACGATCTGCGGGCGTATCTGCAGCGTCGCGTCGGTGCGGACGACGCGCCGGATCTGCTCGGCGAGACGATGGTCGTCGCGTGGCGGCGGCTCGTCGATCTTCCGCGCGAACCGGAGCGTGCGCGGATGTGGCTCTTCGGTATCGCGCGAGGGACCCTGCTCAATCACGCCCGGGGAGAGCGACGGCGATGGGCGCTGGCCGATCGGATCCGAGGGACGGGGGCGGATGCGGTGGCCCCGCCCTCCGACGAGGGCGCTGACGCACGGGACGCGATCGACCGGCTGGATTCCGACCTCGCCGAACTTGTGCGGCTCGTGCATTGGGAGGGGCTGAGCCTGGTCGATGCGGCGGACCTGCTCGGCATCCCGGCGTCGACGGCGCGCGGCCGCTACCAGCGTGCGAAGGACGAGCTGCGCGTTGCGCTCGGGGTGGAGGTCGGCTGACGCCGGCGTCGTTTCGTCTCTCGCGTAAACTCGACGCATCATGGCTACCTTCGGCACCCTCTCCGATCGGCTTACCGATACGTTCCGCAACCTTCGCAAGAAGGGACAGCTGACTCCGGCGGATGTCGATGGCACAGTTCGCGAGATCCGGCGCGCCCTGCTCGAGGCTGATGTCGCGCTCGTGGTCGTCAAGGAGTTCACCGCGAAGGTCCGCGAGCGCGCGCTCGGCGACGAGGTCAACAAGGCGCTCAACCCGGCCCAGCAGGTCGTCCAGATCGTCAACGAAGAGCTCATCGCGATCCTCGGCGGCCAGCAGCGCCGTCTGCAGTTCGCCAAGACCGCGCCGACCGTCATCATGCTCGCGGGCCTGCAGGGTTCGGGTAAGACGACGTTCGCGGGCAAGCTCGCGAAGATGCTCGAGAAGGACGGCCACACGCCCCTCCTCGTTGCCGCCGACCTGCAGCGTCCGAACGCCGTCAACCAGCTCCAGGTCGTCGCCGGCCAGGCGGGCGCCGCGATCTACGCGCCCGAGCCGGGCAACGGCGTCGGCGACCCCGTGCGGGTTGCGCGTGACGGTGTCGAGACCGCGCGCCGCCAGCAGCACGACGTCGTCATCATCGACACAGCCGGACGCCTCGGCGTCGACGCCGAGATGATGAAGCAGGCTGCCGACATCCGTCGCGGGACGAACCCGGACGAGGTCCTGTTCGTCATCGACGCGATGAGCGGTCAGGATGCCGTCAACACGGCCAAGGCCTTCCAGGAGGGCGTCGACTTCACCGGCGTCGTGCTGTCGAAGCTCGACGGCGACTCCCGCGGTGGCGCGGCACTGTCCGTCGCGTCCGTCACCGGCCGCCCGATCATCTTCGCGTCCACGGGCGAGGGCCTCGATGACCTCGAGGCGTTCCACCCCGACCGCATGGCCTCGCGCATCCTCGACCTCGGTGACATCCTCACCCTCATCGAGCAGGCGCAGGGCGCCTTCGACGAAGAGGAAGCCCGCAAGGTCGCCGAGAAGATCGCGACCGACAGCTTCACCCTCGAGGACTTCCTTCAGCAGATGCAGCAGCTGAAGAAGATGGGCTCGATGAAGAAGATGCTCGGGATGCTCCCGGGCATGGGCGGGATGAAGGATCAGCTCGAAAACTTCGACGAGCGCGAGATCGACCGCACCGAGGCCATCATTCGGTCGATGACGCCGGGCGAGCGCCGCAACCCCAAGGTTCTGAACGGCTCGCGGCGTCTGCGCATCGCGCGGGGATCCGGAATGACGGTGACCGACGTCAATCAGCTCGTGCAGCGTTTCGACCAGGCCGCCAAGATGATGAGGACTGTCGCCCGCGGAGGCACCCCCCAGATTCCCGGCATGGGTCCGATGCCGGGCGCGCGCCCCGGCGCTTCGTCGAAGCGCGGCAAGCAGGCGAAGGCCAAGGGTGGGTCGCGGTCGGGTAACCCGGCGAAGCGTGCGGCCGAGTCATCCGGAGTCGTCGCGAAGGCCCCCACGGGTTCGGGCTTCGGCCTCGGCGCGGGCGCTGCGGCGAAGGAGCCGACCGAGGCGGACCTCGCCGAGATCCAGAAGCTCTTCGGCCGCGGCTGAGCGCTCGACCGCGCCGGTCTGTATCGCGAGATAAACGCCGAAACACCCATCGTGCGACGAAACACCCCATGTCGAGGGGTGTCTGGACGCAAACGGGGTGTTTCGGCGGGCGGACCGTGGGCGTGAGCGGAGCGTGAACGTCAGGCGCCGAGCTTCGCGAGGTGCTCGCGCAAAGTGGGGCCGGCCCGGAATTCCCGGATGAGGTGTTTGACGACCTCACGTAGGTCTCCACCCGCGGCATCCGCCACCAGAACCTGGCGCGAGTAGCTCGCACCGCTCGCCAAGATCTCGCCCACGCCCGCGAACTCGCGCGCGCAGTGCAGCTCTTCGGCAATCGTCTCGAGCCGCTCCATCGTCTCGCGGATGTGGTCGGCGACCGGCACCTGCGTGCCCTGGCGGTCGACGATCACCCGCGCGTCGAGGCCGTACCGGGCGGCTCGCCACTTGTTCTCGCGGACGAACCACGGCTGGATGATCGTCAGGTCGCGGCCCGCGTCGAGCTCGCGCGAGAAGTGCTCGACGAGCGTCTGCACGAGGGCTGCCACCGCCGCGAGCTCGGGCAGCGTCGACATCCCGTCGCACGCACGCACTTCGATCGTGCCCCACTTGGGTGCCGGACGGATGTCCCACCGCACCTCTGTCGCATCCTCCATGACGCCGGTGCCGACCATGTCCGCGAGGTACGACTCGTACTCCGCCCAGTCCGTCAGTGGCCAGGGGAGGCCCGCGGTCGGCAACTGCTGGAAGACGAGGGAGCGGTTGGACGCGTAGCCCGTGCGCTCGCCCGCCCAGAACGGGCTCGATGCCGAGAGCGCCTGCAGATGAGGCAGGTAGACGGCCAGGGCGTTGACGATCGGCAGCACCTTGTCCACATCGTCGACGCCGACGTGCACGTGGATGCCCCAGATCATCATGTTGCGTCCCCACCACTGGGTGCGCTCGATGAGCGTGTTGTACCGGGTCTTGTCGGTCACGCTCTGCTCGTACCACTGGGCGAACGGATGACTGCCCGCACACAGCAACTCGACGCCGAGAGGATTCGTGATCTCGCGCACCGCCGCGATGGCGTCGGCGATGTCGTCGACGGCAGCTTCGACGGTGTCACCGATACCGCTCGTCACCTCGACGGTGTTGGTGAGCAGCTCCTCGGTGACGGTGTATCGCTCATGTTTGGTGGCCTCGCCGACCGGCCCGGTGACCTCGCTGGCCCGACCGACGAGATCGCCGGAGTCGCCATCGGCGAGCATGATCTCCCACTCGAGTCCGACCGTCGACCGGCCGGAGGACGCGAAGGTCACAGTCATGCGCTCAGTCTGGCACGCAGGATGGATAGCGCCCATGACATCCGGATGGTTCGCGACGCACCCCGTCATCTGGCAGAATGGTGGGTCGGGTGGGCGCTCGACCCTCTATCCAGCGCCCGGTCCCTTTCATTTGAGCTTCCGCCGGGTGTGCACCCCACTCTCCAGGCGATCGGTTCGTCTTTCCGTAATTCACATTCAGGAGAATCGTGGCTGTCAAAATTCGTCTCAAGCGCATGGGCAAGATCCGCGCGCCGTACTACCGCATCGTTGTCGCCGACTCGCGCACCAAGCGCGACGGCCGTGTCATCGAAGAGATCGGCAAGTACCACCCGACCGAGGAGCCCTCGTTCATCGAGGTCGACTCCGACCGCGCGCAGTACTGGCTCGGCGTCGGTGCCCAGCCGACCGAGCAGGTCGCCGCGCTGCTGAAGCTGACGGGCGACTGGGGCAAGTTCAAGGGTGACAAGGACGCGGTTTCGACCGTGCGTGTCGCCGAGCCCAAGAAGCCGTTCGAGGCGGATGCCGCCAAGAAGGCCGTTCTCGTGCCGAAGGCCGAGAAGAAGGCTCCGAAGGCGGACGAGTCGGCCGAGGCCGACGCCCCCGCAGACGCCGACGCGAACGCAGCTGAGTAGTCCGTTGCTTTCCGCCGCACTCGAACACCTGGTGAAGGGCATCGTCGATCACCCCGACGAGGTCCGGATCACGTCCGCAACCTCCCCTCGCGGGGAGGTCCTCGAGGTGCGCGTGCACCCCGACGATCGCGGGCGGGTGATCGGGCGCGGCGGACGCAACGCCAAGGCCCTGCGCACCCTCATCGGCGCTCTCGCGGGAAGCCGACGCGTTCGCGTTGATGTCGCGGACGACTGACGTGGCCGAGAAGGCCACGCCGCCCGAGGGCGCGAAGACGCAACTCCGAGTCGGACGCCTGGTCAAGGCGCACGGCTTGAAGGGTGCGCTCAAGCTCGAGCTGTACACCGACGACCCCGCGGGCCGTTTCGCTCCGGGTTCGACGTTCACCCTGCAGGTGCCGGAGTCATCCGCCTGGCACCGAAAGACACTGACGGTCCGCGAGTTCCGCTGGATGAACACGCACCCCGTCGCCTTCTTCGAGGGCGTCGACGATCGTGATGCCGCGGAAGGTCTGGTCAAGGCGATTCTCTGGATCGACGCGGATGCCACGGCCCAGCCGACCGAAGAAGACGCCTGGTACGACCACCAGCTGGTGGGCCTCGATGTCGTCCGTGATGGAGTGAGCATCGGCACGATCGTGCGCGTGGATCACATGCCCGCGCAGGACCTGCTGATCATCAAGGCGGGCGAGAACGAGGTCATGGTGCCGTTCGTCGCCGCGATCGTCCCCGAGGTGGACATCGCCGCGGGCCGTGCGACCGTCACGCCACCCCCGGGGCTATTCGAAGAGATCGCAGACGACAGCTCCGAAGAAGGCGCTCCCGAAGCTGGCGCTGAGGAGCCCGAGGCACCCGAGGCGTCCGCAGGCAGCGCCGACGTCCAGAAGTAACCGGCCAGCCGCACGTCTTCGAGCGCGCGAGTGACCGGTCAGTCTGAGATAGCCACGGTCGCTTCTCGTTCGAGGGTGACGACCGCCGTTTTGAACTCCGGCATCTTCGACAGCGGATCGACGGCGTCGCTGGTGAGCAGGTTCGCACTCTCGCCGTCGGCGTAGTGGAACGGCAGGAAGACCGTGTCAGGCCGGATGTCGATGCTCGTCGCAACGGTCGCCGCGACGGAGCCGCGGTGGTTCGAGACGCGCACCCGTGCACCGTCCGTCATTCCGCGGTCTCGAGCCGTGACGGGGTGGATCTGCACGACCAGGCCGGGGTGCGCATCCCGGAGTTCGGGCACCCGGCGGGTCTGGGTGCCGCTCTGATAGTGCTCGAGCAGCCGCCCGGTCACGAGCGTCAGCTGATCGCCCGTGGCCGCTTCGAGCACCGGTCGAGGGCGCACGGCGACGAGCTGTGCGCGTCCGTCATCCGTCGCGAAGCGGTCCGCGAAGAGCCGAGGGGTTCCGTGTGACCCGATCGGATAAGGCCAGTGAGCGCCGACTTCCGACCCCTCCAGCGCGTCCAGCATCCCGTGGCTGAGTCCCGAATAGTCGGCCAGGCCGCCGGCCGAGGCGCGTGCCAGCTCGTCGAACACGACGGCGGGGTCGGTGCTCCACACTCCGGGCGCCGCAAGGCGTCGTGCCAGTTCCGACATGATCCAGAGTTCGCTGCGTGACCCGTCGGGAGCATCGACCGCGCGTCGGCGGCGCAGGATGCGCCCCTCGAGGTTCGTCATCGTGCCCTCCTCTTCTGCCCACTGCAGCACGGGGAGGACGAGGTCGGCGACACGAGCGGTCTCGGAGAGGAAGAAGTCGCTGACCACCAGCAGGTCGAGCCGCCCGAGCGCCTGCCGCACGCTCCCGACGTTGGGCGCCGAGACGACGACGTTCGAGCCGTGGACGAGCAGTGCACGAATGCCGCCCTGCGTACCCGCCGACTGGAGCAGTTCGACGGCGGGTAGTCCTGGCCCGGGCAGATCGTCGGGCGATACGCCCCATACCGCAGCGACGTGTTCGCGCGCGGCGGGATCGGTGATCTTGCGGTACCCCGGCAGCTGATCGGCCTTTTGCCCGTGTTCGCGGCCGCCCTGGCCGTTGCCCTGCCCGGTGAGCGTTCCATATCCCCGACCGGGCACGCCCGGAAGGCCGAGGAGCAGGGCGAGGTTGATGGCCGCAGTCGCGGTATCTGTGCCGTCGACGTGCTGTTCGACACCGCGTCCGGTCAGGATGTACGTCGACCGCCCGGCCGCGAGTCGTCGCGCCAGATGACGGAGGACGGATGCCGGCACGCCCGTCGTCTGCTGCACGCGCTCGGGCCACCACGGCGCAAGGCTCCGCCGCAACCCTGCGATGTCCGAGCAGCGCTCGCTCAGGTACGTCTCGTCGTGCAGGTGCTCGTCCAACACGACGTGAGCGAGTCCGAGCAGGAGGACGAGGTCGGTGCCGGGTACGGGCTGGATGTGCAGGCCGGCGCCGTCGTCGGTCAGGCGCGCGGTTGTGCTGCGGCGCGGGTCGACGACGATCAAACCGCCGGCGGCTCGGGCGCCCTGCAGATGCGACATCAGCGGCGGCATGGTGTCGCCGACGTTCGACCCGAGCAGGAGAACGGTGTCGGCAGCGTCCAGATCGGTGAGCGGAAACGGCAGGCCACGATCGATCCCGAACGCACGATTCGCTGCCGCCGCGGCCGACGACATACAGAAGCGCCCGTTGTAGTCGATGCGCGACGTCCGGAGCGCGATGCGGGCGAACTTGCCGAGCTGGTACGCCTTCTCGTTCGTGAGGCCGCCGCCCCCGAACACACCGATCGCGTCGGCGCCGTGTTCGTTCCGAATACGGGTGAGCTCGTGCGCGAGCTGGTCGAGCGCGTCATCCCACGAGATCGGATGCAGCTCGCCATCCGTTCCCCGGCGGAGCGGGGAGGTGAGCCGTCCGGGCACGGTGAGCAGCTCGGCGGACGTCCAGCCCTTTTTGCACAGACCGCCGCGGTTGGTCGGGAAGTCCCGTCCCGATACGGTCACTGGGCTGCCGGGGTCGCCGCCGACAGGCCCGTCCAGCCGCATGGCGCACTGCAGGGCGCAGTACGGGCAGTGCGTGTCGGTGCCGTGCGATTCGTGCGTGTCGGTGCCGTGCGGTTCGTGCGAGGCGTCGCCCGACGTGGCCGCCGACGCAGCGCTCACGCGGGCGCCGTTTCGAGCGATCCGGATGCCTCGATCATGTCGGCGATGCGTGACCGGCAGCTGCCGCAACCGGTGCCGGCGCGCGTGCACCGACCGACTTCGGCGACGCTTGAGCACCCGTCGAGGATGGCCGCCTCGATTACGCCGGCCGATACCGCGTTGCAGACGCACACCGTCGCCTCGGGTCCGGCGATCGAGCGCGTCGCCTCGCCCGCGGAATCGAGGCGCAGCAGGAGTGAGCGGTCGGAGGGCAGTTCCGCTCGCCGTGCGTAGAGGACTCCCAGCTCCGCGGCCGTTCGCGGCATCCCGACGCTGACGAAACCGGTCAGGACGCCGTCTCGCGTGACCATCTTCGTGTAGGCGCCGTGCTCTTCGTCGGCCCAGACGGCCACGCCGGGCGCCACTTCGCCCCTGGGTGCGGGGGTGAACGGTTCGGGAGCGATCTCGCCCGCGGAGACGAGCTCGACGCCCTCGCTCTTGAGCACCACCATCGCCGGGAGCTCGTCATCGAATGGCGCCGCGAGCGCTCCGTCGACATCCGAGACGAACGCTCGCGCCAACCATTCCGCTTGACGCCAACCGGGCCCGATCAGCCCGCTCGGGCCACCGGGAACCCTCTTGTCGTGCAGGTGCGTGGCCGGATCCGCGATGTGCGCGCAGTCTCCGATCGCGTAGACATTCGGATCGCTCCACGAGCGCAGTCCGTGATCCACCAGAATCCCGGCGTCCGCGCGAAGGCCCGCCTCCGTCGCAAGGTCCGTGCGAGCTTCGACGCCGCACGAGAGCACGAGCACATCGGCTTCGATGCTCCTGCCGTCCGAGCTGACGAGCGCGTGAAACCGTCGCACCCCGTCCGCGTCGACACGCGTGACGATCGCCTCTGCCCGTGTGTGCGGAACGACCTGGACGCCGGCCGCGGCGAGTGAAGCGCTCAGGACCCAGGCCGCGCCGCGGTCGAGCTGGCGCGGCATGGGCGCGGGGCCGAAATGCGCGAGGGTCGGCACCGCCGCCGCGCCCGCGAGCATCAGGGCGAGTTCGATCCCGAGTACACCGGCACCGAGCACGACGACGCGTCCGCCCGCCGCAACGACCGCTCGCAGTGCATTGGCGTCATCGAGGTCGCGGAGAACCTGTACCCCCGCCGTGAGAGCGCCGCCCCCGTCCAGAACCGAGGAGTGGGCAGTGTCGCCGGCAGCGTCGGTTGGCGTTTGACAGGGGACCCGCTCGAGTCCGTCGAGGTGCGGCACGCGGGCACGAGCCCCCGTCGCCAGCACCACGCGGTCGTAGGGCAGTCGGGTCCCATCGCCCAGCTCCACGATCCGAACGGACCGGTCGATTCGATGGGCGTGCACGTTCGCGTGGATGAGCACGCCCGCTGCGGTCAGCGCGTCGATGTCGAGGAGATCGAGATCGTCTCGGTCGGCGCGTCCCACCGCGAACTCCGCGATCCGAACCCGGTTGTAGGGCGCCCCCGGCTCCGCGCCGACGACGGTCAGCTCGATTGCGCCCGACGCGACGGCGGGCACGATCTCTTCGGCGAAGCGGGCTCCGACCGGACCGAAACCGATCAGGACGACCCGCAGCGGGACGATGGGGGACACGCGGGTCAGATTCGCTGTCCCGCGAGGCTGCGGCGCGGGAGCACGTATACGAAGACGGTCAAAGCGAGCAGCACGACGTAGGCGCCGACGAAGCCGTAGAACGCGGCGACATAGGCGCCGGTGGCAAGTTGCGAGGCGTTCAGGATCTGGGGGATCACGAACCCGCCGTAGGCGCCGATCGCCGAGATGAGACCGAGGGCCGCCGCGGCCTTGCGCTGCCTGGACGCGGATGTCGACGCGTCGGCCGCGATCGCGAGGCCACGGGCGGCGAACACGTTCGGGATCATGCGATAAGTGGACCCGTTGCCCACGCCGGTTGCTGCGAACAGCACGAGGAAACATCCGAGAAAGACCCAGAAGCTCTGGAGTGGAAGCGCCCACACGAGTGCTAAAGCGCCCAGGGCCATGGTCCCGAACGCCGCCACGGTGACGCGTGCTCCACCGAAGCGATCCGCCAACCGCCCGCCGAAGGGCCGAGCGACCGATCCTACGAGGGCGCCCAAGAACGCCAGCGAAATCGCGGCCTGCCCGACCTGCAGGGTGGAGAACGCCGGGAACTGATCCGCGATCAGTTTCGGGAAGACGCTCGCGAAGCCGATGAACGACCCGAACGTGCCGATGTAGAGGAGCGCCAGGAGCCAGAGGTGCGGTTCCCGCAGCGCAGCGGCGGAACCCGCGACATCCGCCTTCGCGTTCGACAGATTGTCCATGTAGCGCCAGGCTCCCCACATCGCGAGCAGGATGAGCGGAATCCACATCCACCCCGCGAGGGCGATGTTGAGCGTGGCCCCGGCACCGATCGTGACGGCGATCGGCACGGCGAACTGTGCAACCGCGGTGCCGATGTTGCCGCCCGCCGCGTTCAGACCGAGCGCGAAGCCCTTCTCCCGCTGGGGGAAGAAGTAGGTGATGTTCGCCATGGAGCTGGCGAAGTTGCCGCCGCCGAAGCCGGCGAGTGCTGCCACGAGGAGCATGACGCCGAACGGCGTGTCGGGATTCGAGACGACGATTCCCAGGAGGACAGCAGGAATGAGGAGAAGTCCGGCCGAGACGATGGTCCAGTTGCGTCCGCCGAAGCGCGCGACCATGAACGTGTAGGGGAAGCGCATCGTCGCGCCGACGAGGCTCGGCAACGAGATCAGCCAGAACGACTCCGAACTCGTGAATGCGAAGCCCGCGCTCGGCAGCATCACGACGACGATGCTCCACAGCTGCCAGATGATGAAGCCCAAGAACTCCGCGAAGATCGACCAGTTGAGGTTGCGACGCGCGATCGCCCGCCCCTGCACCTGCCAGAATCCGAGGTTCTCGGGGTCGTAACCGTCGATCCACCGGCCCGGCCTGTGCGTAAGGACGACCGCGTCGGGCGACGCGAGATCATGGGGCGATTCGGTGGTGTTGGCGTTCGGGGGTACGACGGTCGTTGTCATGGCGTCTCTCCTCGTGAAGTTAGGACTGACGCTACGGACGGGGTGTTTCGGATGGTGGGCCCGCGCGGTTACTTCTGGGTCACGTCTGCATCACTCGCGCGGACGGGTAGCGGTTAGTACTTCGTCACACGGTCGAAACATGAGGGGATGCCTAGACTCGAGTCCGTGCGCATCGACATCGTGACGATCTTTCCCGCCTTCTTCGATGTGCTGGATCTGTCGCTCATCGGGAAGGCACGCGAGCGGGGCATCCTCGACCTGCGCGTGCACGACCTGCGCGACTGGACCTCGGACCGGCACCGAACGGTCGATGACACGCCCTACGGGGGTGGGGCCGGGATGGTCATGAAGCCCGAGCCCTGGGGCGATGCACTCGACGCCACGCTCGAAGACGACGCGGTGCTGATCGTGACGTCCCCCGCGGGGGAACTCTTCACGCAGGGCATGGCCCGCGAGCTTGCCACGGAGAAGCAGATCGTCTTCGCGTGCGGCCGGTACGAGGGCATCGATCAGCGGGTTGTCGATCACTACGCAGCGAAGGGTCGGGTGCGTTTGGTCAGCCTGGGCGACTACGTCCTGAACGGCGGGGAGGTCGCGGCGATGGCGATCATCGAGGCGGTCACGCGCCTGATCCCGGGGTTCGTCGGAAATCCCGAGAGTCTCGTCGAGGAGTCCCACGAGGACGGACTGCTGGAGTACCCCAGCTACACCAAGCCGCCCGTGTGGCGGGGGCTCGAGGTCCCCTCCATCCTTCTGAGCGGAAACCACGGCGCTATCGCGGAGTGGCGTCGAGCGCAGAGCATCGAACGCACGCGCGAGCACCGTCCGGATCTGCTGCCCTGATCGGTACGTTCTGTCTCACTCCGCGCGGGCGAACAGCCCCGCCGTGAGTGCGGCGGCCGCCGCACGGTACCGTTCGACGATCAGGGCGGCGATCCGCATGTCCGGGGCGAGGGGTTCGGTCACGACATCCGCACCGGACCGGCCGATCACGTCGTGGAAGTGGCCCGGAGCGAGGACGTAGCTCGCCGCGATGACCCGCTCCGCACCCGCGGTGCGGGCGGCGACGACCGCGTCGGGGATGCGCGGCTCGGCACCCGCGGCGAACGCGACCGTGACGGGGCTCAGGATGCAGCGCTCGAGCAGTCGCGTCATCTCACTGACGGCGACCGCAGCAGCGGGATCGCTCGAGCCCGCGGCGGCGAGAACGACGGCATCGCCGCCGCTCGCCCCGGCGACCGCCAGGCGGGATTCCAGCACGAGAGCGAGCAGGTCGTGAGGACCGAGAGCGGGTGTTGCAACGGCGCGGCCCGAATAGGGCGCGACGGCACGCGCGATATCGACCCGGGTGTGGTACCCCGCCGACAGCAACACGGGGACCACGACGGCCGTATCGTCTTGTGAGCGTCGGAGTTCCCGCTCCACGACATCCGCGATCTCCGGCTCCTGTACGTCGACGAAAGCCTCCTCCACCCGCACTTCCGGCAAGAGGGCGCGGACCTGGTCGAGGAGGGCCGAGATCGCGGCGCGTCCGGACGACGATCGTGTTCCGTGCGAACAGGCGATCAGCGTTGCGGTCATCGTCGCTCCTCCGCGGGTTCGATGATGTTCAGGCGATAGCCGCGCTTCACCACGGTCTTGATGAGATCCGGTGCCGCGAGCGCTTCGCGAACCCGGGCGACTGCCATCTCGACCGCGTGCGTGTTGTCGCCCGATCGGGGCAGCGCTCCCTGCAGGTTGGTCCGCGAGACGACGCCCCCGCGAGCGTCGAAGAGGGCGGCGAGCACATCGATTCCGGTCCGGGAGAGGGGGATGAGTCGCCCGTCGAGCACCGCACCGGTGCTGCGCAGCTCGAGGCGGCCGGCGCCCGTGTCGAGGCCGGGGGCACGTCCGCCGCCGAAGTGCGTCACGACCGACCGCACGAGAGACCCGAGTCTTCCGCGCTCGGCGATGAGAGGATCCAGCAGCGCCGCCTGGAGCGGTCCGGCTGTGATGGGCCCGACAGCGGCCATGAGCACGCGGCCGCTCCGCACGCGGTCGCGGATGTCGTCGAGCACGCGGTCGCGCTCCGCCGCGGCGACCCATTCCTGAGCGCCCGGGGCCGAGGTGAACAACACGGCGTCGACCTCGCCGGCGCCCGTCGCGATGACCGATCGCCGAACCGCTTCGGCGTCCGGAGGCGGGCCCCAGCGGTAGACGGTCAGGCTGACGACCTGGGCCCCGTGCGTCTCGAACAGTTCGTCGAGGCCGTCGGCGCCTGATCCGTGGTGCTGCACGGCGATCCGCCGCCCCGAGACACCCTCCGCGAGGAGAAACTCTCCGAGCTCGACCGACGTCTCGGACTCGGCAACCCAGTCGGCCGCGAATCCCGCCTGCTGGATCGCCCCGCGCGCCTTCGGCCCCCGCGCGACGATCTGAGCACCGGCGAGCGCGGGCTGCAGATCATCGAGCAGCCCTGCCTCGTCCGCGGCCTCCATCCAACCGCGAAAACCCACACCGGTCGTGACGACCACGATGTCCGGTGGTGTGGCGATGAGTTCACGGGTGCGCTCAATCAGGGCTTCGTCGTCGATGTGCGGCACGATCGTCAGGGCGGGCGCGTGCCGCACGGTCGCACCGTGTCGCTCGAGGGCTGCCGCGAGTTCGCCGGAGCGACGGTCGACGGCGATGACGATCGTGCATCCGGCCAGAGCGGAGGAGAGGGTGGGGCGGTCTGTCACCGGTGCGGATCACCCGTCCGTGTCAGGGCGGACTCGGCCGATGCGAGATGCGGCATCAGGAGGTCGGGATGAGCGACCTCGCCGATCACAATCACGGCCGGGTTCTGTACGCCGGCCGCGGCCGCGTCGTCCACGACGGAACCGAGCGTCGTACGTGTCGTGCGCTGCCGAGGCGTGTGCCCGCTCTCGACGATCGCCACGGGTCGGTGGATCGGCGCACCCGCGGCGATCGCGGCGTGGACGAGCCGGGGGAGCGCCGCGACCCCCATCAGGACGACCGTCGTCACCGCGTCGTCCGCGATCGCCGCGAGCGTGGCGCCGGTGATCTCGGCCTGACCGTTCACCACGTGCACCGAGGCCGAAACTCCGCGGTGGGTGACCGGGATTCCGGCGGCCGCCGGGACGGAGACGATGCTCGTCAAACCCGGGACGACCTCGACGGGAATCCCGGCAGCACGGCATGCGATGACCTCTTCGCCGCCACGTCCGTACACGAACGGGTCACCGCCCTTGAGACGAACCACGCGCTTGCCCGCGCGCGCGTGCTCGACGAGCAGGTCGTTGATCGCCTGCTGCGGAACGGGATGATTCCCCGGCTGCTTACCGACATCGATGATCTCGACGCCCGGATCGAGCTCGGTGAGAACGTCGGTGGGTCCGAGACGGTCCGCGATCACGACATCCGCTTCCGCGAGCAAACGCCGGCCTCGGACCGTCATGAGGTCTGCGGGACCGGGTCCGCCGCCCACGAGGTCGACGCGTCCCGCGGCGCGCGCTCGGCGACGGCGAAGGGGGAGCCGCCCCTCGCGCAGCATCGTCCCGATCTCATCACGCAGGTGCGCGGCACGTCCGGGGTCGACCCCGGCATCCGACATCACGCCCACGACCACATCTCCCGCGCGCGTCTCGGCGGTCAACCGTGCCGTGCCGTGGGCCCCGTCGGATGCGTTGACGCACAGGATGCGCCGGCGCTCGCATTCCGCTGCGATGTCTGCGTCCACCCGAATGTCTCCTGTCGCAACGTGGACGAGCCAGGCGCCGCCGATGTCGGAATACCGGGCGCGTCTCGAGGTCCACGCGACGACGTGCGTGTCCACGAGCTCCCGCACGTCATCGCACAGTTCGGGGGAAACGATCCGCACGTCGGCGCCATCGTCGAGGAAACGCTGCAGACGCCGAGCGGTCACCGATCCGCCGCCCACCAAAAGAACGTCGCGGCCGGCGAGCGAGACCCCGAGCATCGTCGTCATCTCCCCGCCTCCATCTTCAGAAAGAGCTCGCCATCCCGCACCTGTGCCGGCCAGACGTCCAGAACGCGTTCGTCCTTGCCCTGTGTATCGAGGCAGATTCCGGTGCGCAGATCGAAAACCTGCTTGTACATCGGCGAAGCAACCGTCGGCACCCCGCCACGCGTGCCGACGATACCCCGCGACATCACGTGAGCGCCTGAGTAGGGGTCATGATTCGACACGGCGTAGATCTCGCCGTCGTGCAAAAGGAAGAGCGCAACCTGCGTCATACCGACGAGAGCCGCGCGCCCACGCTCCGGCTCGAGTGCATCGAGCGGACAGATCCGTTTCCAGCCCGTGGGTGCGGATACCTCGACGGGCCGTGTCTCTGCGATCGTCATCGTCGAACCTCCAAGGTCGTTCCGGCGATCAGCACACCGGAGTCGGCACGCTCCTCGCGCGTCGCGGGGCGGGGCTGCCCGCGCTCGGCTGTGTAGGCCAGCGACGGGTCGGGAGTTGTCGGCGCGTTGACGAACGAGGCGAACCGTCGCAGTTTTTCCGGGTCCTCGAGCGTGGCCTTCCACTCGTCCTCGTAGTTGTCGACGTGGGACGCCATCGCGGCATCGAGATCGGCGCAGATTCCCAGCCTGTCGTCGAAGATCACCGCCCGCAGTTCGTCGATGCCGCCGTCGAGATCCTGGAACCAGGGGGCCGTCCGCTGCAAGCGGTCCGCCGTGAAGATGTAGTACATCAGGAAGCGGTCGATAGCGGTGAGCAACTGCTCGTCGTTCAGCCCCTCGGCGAACAGCACCGCATGGCGCGGGGTGAACCCGCCGTTGCCGCCGACGTACATGTTCCAGCCCGCTTCGGTCGCGATCACGCCGACGTCCTTGCCACGCGCTTCTGCGCACTCGCGAGCGCATCCGGACACGCCCAGCTTGATCTTGTGTGGCGAGCGGAGCCCGCGGTACCGCAACTCCAGGTGCACGGCCATGCCTACGGCGTCCTGCACGCCGTAGCGGCACCAGGTTGATCCGACGCAAGACTTGACCGTGCGGAGAGACTTGCCATAGGCGTGACCGGATTCGAAGCCCGCATCGACCAGCCGCTTCCAGACATCCGGCAACTGCTCGAGACGCGCACCGAACATGTCGATGCGCTGGCCGCCCGTGATCTTCGTGTACAGACCGAAGTCCTTCGCCACCTGCCCGATGACGAGAAGCCCCTCGGGAGTGATCTCGCCCCCGGGTATGCGCGGCACGACGGAGTAGCTGCCGTCTTTCTGCAGGTTCGCCATGACGTGGTCGTTCGTGTCCTGCAGGGTCGCGTTTTCGCCGTCGAGGACGTGAGCGCCGACCAGGGTGGAGAGGATGCTGGCAAGTGCCGGTTTGCAGATGTCGCAGCCGCGACCCGTGCCGAATCGTTCGATCACGGCGCTGAAGGTTCGCAGGCCCGACACGCGGACGGCGTCGAAGAGCTGACGGCGAGAGAAATCGAAGTGTTCGCAGAGTGCCGTGCTGAGGGTCGCGCCCGACTTGGCCAGCTCGCTGCCGACGATCGATTTGATCATCGACACGCACGAACCGCACGCCGCGCCCGCCCGCGTGCAGGTTTTGACGGACGCGACATCGCGGCATCCCTCGGCACCGACGGCGTGTCGGATGGTTCCGGCTGTGACGCCGTTGCAGGAACAGACGAGCGCGGTGTCTGGCAGTTCGCCCGTCGGCGCGGCGACACCGTCCGCGGGGATCAGGTACGCGGAGGGGTCCCCGCCGAGAGGCCCGCCGACGAGCGGTCGCAGCGATCCGTACGCCGAGGCATCGCCGACGAGGATTCCGCCGAGCAGGGTCTTCGCGTCGTCGGAGAGGACGAGCTTCTTGTAGACGCCGGCGACGGGGTCGGTGTAGACCACGTCGAGCGCACCCGGTGTGGTGGCGAACGCGTCGCCGAAGCTCGCGACGTCCACGCCGTTCAGCTTCAGCTTGGTCGAGAGGTCATACCCCGGGAAGGATGCATCGGCTCCGAGCAGGCGGCTCGCGGCGACCTCGGCCATCGCGTACCCGGGGGCCACGAGGCCGACGCACGCGCCGGCGTAGTTGGCGACCTCGCCGATCGCGTAAACGCGCGGGTCACTCGTCTGACAGCCGTCGTCGATCACGACCCCCTGCCGCTCATGCACCTGCAGGCCGGCCACGCGTGCCAACTCGTCCCGCGGGCGCACTCCCACCGTGAAGATCACCAGGTCGGCGCTTTCGCGGCTCCCGTCCCGAAGGACGATCCCCTCCACGCGCGAATATTCGTCACGCTCGACCCGTGTGGTGATCGATCCGGTCCGCACCCGGATGCCGCGAGCCTCGATCAGGCGTCGCAGTGTGTTGCCGCCGCTGACGTCCAGCTGAGTCGACATGAGTCGATCGGATGACTGCACCACCGTGCACGCCACTCCCAGTCCCTGAAGGGCTCCGGCGGCTTCGAGGCCGAGGAGCCCGCCGCCGATGACCGTGCCGGCGAGGGGGCGATCGAGCTCGGCGCTACGGCGTTCGACGAATGCGCGGAGCGACTCGACATCCGTGAGCGTCCGGTAGACGAAACATCCGTCGGCGTCGGCACCCTCGACAGGGGGACGAGCGGCGTAGGAACCGGTCGCCATGACGAGTCGGTCCCACTCGATCCGCGCACCCGTGCTCGTTGTGACTGAGGCTTGCTCGAGATCGATGCTCGTCACGGCCTCGCCGTCGACGAACCGTACCCGAGGGTCGGCGAAGACAGAACGGTCCAGGCTCAACGCATCGGCGTCTGCCCCGGCGAAGTACCCGGTCAATCCCACACGATCGTAGGGATGGCGTCCTTCTTCGCCGATGACCGTGACCCGCCAGTCCGCCCCGGCACGACTGAGCAGGCTCTCGACGAACCGATGCGCCACCATTCCCGCACCGACCACGGCGACGTGCGTGCCAGCGCCCTCGGTGCTCATGGCGCCACCGTACGTCGGTGATGTTGCCGCGGCATCAGCGGATTGTTTCGATGTCGCGACAGAAATCGGTGCGGGCGGCGGAGCCGCTTCCGAGGCCGATCCGGCTGTCGGGCGATGCGCGTCCTGGGTCATGACGTCTCCTGCGATCGACGTGGATGGGTCGGTCGTTTTAGGCTAGGAGCACGGTGTTTCGCGGCAGGACGACGTTCGGTTACCCGCAGCGAACGTTTCCCTCACTGCCGGGTGAAGCGCGTTGTGAGATCTTTCAGATCGGGCGCCGCGGACTCACAGCGGGGTCGGAAGTTACAGCCCCTCGAGGCCCTTGCCGATCAGGACGAAGCCGAAAACCACGAGCAGCAGCGCCATGATGGCCGTGTTGTGGAGAGTCAGCCAGTCGCGGAGCCCGGACAGCACATTCGCCATGCGATGCGGCGCAACGACCGCCGCGAGGACGATGGCGAGCACCGCGATGGAAGCCGTCGCGACGTAAACGACCCCGGCCGTGAGCGCCACATCGGCGCTGACGGTTGCGGACCCGATGGAGATGCCCGCGGCGATACCCAGCAGGGCATTCTTGGGGTTGGCAGCGGAGAGCAACAGCCCGAGTCCGATGCTGCGGGCCGGGCTCGCCGACATGAGCCCCGACATCCAGGCGGGCAACCGAGCCTCGGCGCCACGAGCCGCGGCGATCTTGCGGACGGCGAGGATCAGCAGTGCGATGCCGAACGCGATGCGAACCCACGCGAACATCGTGGGTGTGCTCCCCGGGTCATCGCTCTGGAGCAGCTCGGCCGCAACAGCACCGACCAGGACCACGATCGAGCAACCGACGATCCAGCCGACCGCGAACGCCGCGCCGCTGAGACGGGGCTTCGTCGACATGACGATGAGCACGGCGGCGATGAGGGGGATGGGGCTGAGCCCCGCGGCGACCGCGAGAGGCAGGATGTCGCCGATGACCTCGTTCATGACCCGATCCTGGCAGATCCGCGCATCCGGGCGCGCCGTCGCCGTTCGTTACGTGCCGTTCATCTGCAGAGCCATCGATCACGCAAGAATCGAGCGGGGCCCGAGGTGCGGGCGCGAAGGGACACGTATGCGCCGCGCGAAGATCGTCGCCACTCTGGGGCCAGCCTCGTCGTCGTATGAGGTGATCGAGGGGCTCGTTCGAGCCGGGATGGACGTCGCCCGCCTGAACCTCAGTCACGGTGCGTACGCGCAGCACGAAGAGACGTACGCGAACGTGCGTCGTGCAGCCGACAGCACGGGTCGAGCCGTCGGGATCCTCGTCGATCTGCAGGGACCGAAGATTCGCCTCGGTCGGTTCGCGGACGGGCCACACGTACTGGAGACCGGTGACCTCTTCACGATCACGACGGAGGATGTCGTGGGTACCCGCGAGATCGTCGGCACCACGTTCGCACCCCTGGCGCGTGACGTGAAGGTCGGCGATTCGATCCTGATCGATGACGGCAAGGTTCGGCTGCGAGTACTCGAGACCGATGGGGTCAGCGTTCGCACCGAGGTCGTCGTCGGGGGAGCGGTCTCCAACAACAAGGGCCTGAATCTTCCGGGCGTCGATGTGAAGGTGCCGGCGCTCAGCGAGAAAGACGAGGCCGATCTGCGTTGGGCGTTGGCGCTCGGCGCCGACATGATCGCGCTGTCGTTCGTACGGTCGGCGAAGGACGCGCATCCGGTGCGGCGGGTGATGGCAGAAGAGGGCCGCTTCGTCCCTGTCATCGCGAAGATCGAGAAGCCGGAGGCCGTCGCCGTCCTGCACGAGATCGTCGACGCGTTCGACGGTGTGATGGTCGCGCGCGGTGACCTGGGCGTCGAGCTACCGCTCGAGCAGGTGCCGATCGTGCAGAAGCGGGCGGTCGAGGATGCGCGGCGCTGGGCGAAGCCCGTTATCGTCGCCACGCAGATGCTCGAGTCGATGATCGAGAATCCCGTGCCGACGCGGGCCGAGACATCCGATGTCGCGAACGCCATTCTGGATGGGGCGGATGCCGTCATGCTCTCGGGTGAGACCGGCGTGGGCGCGCATCCGATCACCGTCGTCGAGACGATGGCGCGCATCATCGCGTCGACAGAGGAGCAGGGGCTCGACCGGATCGCGCCCCTCGGAACCAAGCCCCGCACCCAGGGCGGCGCGCTGACGCTGGCCGCGGCGAGCATTGCGGACTTTGTCGACGCGAAGTACGTGTGCGTCTTCAGCCAGTCCGGGGACTCGGCGCGGCGGATGGCTCGACTGCGCTTCCGTCTGCCGACCCTGGCCTTCACCGACCTCGCGTCCACGCGTTCGCGCCTGGCGCTGTCGTGGGGTGTCGAGACTTTCCTGGTTCCGCGCGTTCCGACCACGGATGAACTCATGCGCATCGTCGACGAGGTCCTGCTGCAGACGGGTCGCGCGGTGCCCGGCGATCGGGTGATCGTGACGGCGGGTGCCCCTCCGGGGATCGCCGGCTCGACGAACAACGTGCGGGTCCACCGCGTCGGAGACGGCGTGGGGGCGGACATCGCGAGCGAACTCGCCGCACGCGCCCCGGTCGGTCACTGAGCTTGTCGAAGTGACGAGCGGTGCACGGTCACTGAGCTTCTCGAGGCGAACCGCAGATCACTTCACGCCGAGGAATGACCGGTCGGTGAGCACGATCGGTCCGTCCGCGGTGATCGCGATGGTGTGCTCGGCATGAGCGCCTCGCGAACCATCCGCACTGCGGAGCGTCCAACCATCCGGATCCGTGATCAGCTCGTCGGTCGTCTGCAAGAACCAGGGCTCCAGCGCCACCACCAGGCCCGCGCGCAGCGGGTAGCCGCGACCGGCCTTGCCGTCGTTCGGGATGTGCGGGTCGCCGTGCATGATGCGCCCGACGCCGTGGCCACCGAAGTCCGTATTGATCGAGTAGCCCTCGCTGTGCGCGACACCGGCGATGGCAGCGGAGATATCACCGATCTTGTGGCCGACGGTCGCGCTCGCGATTGCAGCATCCAGGGCGCGCTCCGCCGTGTCGATCAGGCGCAGGTCTTCGTCCCGCGGTGTGCCGACGACGAACGACACCGCCGAGTCCGCGACCCAGCCATCGACCGCCACCGCGAAATCCAGCGATACCAGGTCGCCGTCGCGAAGGACGTAATCGTGGGGGAGTCCGTGCAGCACGGCATCATTGATCGACGTGCAGATCACTTTGCCGAACGGGCTCGCGCCGAACGACGGGTGGTAGTCGATGTAGCAGGACTCCGCTCCGGCGCGCTTGATCAAGTCGTGAGCACGACGATCGATCGCGAGCAGGTTGGTGCCGACTTTCGTCTCGTCGCGCAGCGTCGCGAGCGTTTCAGCGACGAAACGTCCGACGGGACGCATCGCTTCGATCTCGGCGGCGGTGCGCAGTTCGATCATCGTGTTCCTTTCCTGCTTACCCTCCATTGTGTCGGACTCCCGGCGGCGTCCCTTCCGACAGCGCTGAGAGGTTGCCCAGCGCATGCACTCCGGCGCCCGTTCCGGACGCGACGAGGCGTACCATCGTTCACATGTGGCTGCGGCGTGCTTTCTTCCACTGGTTGATTCCAGCCGCCTTCTTGCTGCCCATCTGGCTGCTCGTCGGCTGGGGAGTGTTTCAGGGCGGCGCCGGACCCTTCCTCTGGGTTCTGTTCATCGCGGTTCCGTCCGTCTTCCTCGGCCAACTGCTTCTGACCCTCCTGGTTCGCGCTCGTCCGACCGTGCGCGCGCAGCGCGCCGTCTCGTGGTGGGATGTCGCGGGTTTCGCGCTCTGGCATGCGCTGACGATCGCGGTCGGCTTCTTCGGCCCGTGGTTCGCGCCGCTGCTGGTCGGCGCGATCATCGTGGCCGTGGCGCTTTTCTGGTTGAGCCTCTGGCAGCTCTGGAGCGAGGCGCGCTCGGGCACAGGCCGAGTCGTGCTCCGTTACTCGACCGCTTCCGGCGGAGTCACGCCAGGCGGAGTCACTTCGGAGGGCAACACCTTCGATGGAGTGCGCGCGGCGCGCGAGTCGAACACCCGCGACGGGGACGTGATCGTCCTCTCGGAGACAGCCCAGCCCGGCGAAGGTCGCGTCTCGCACTGACGCGGTTTGGCGGCCCCGGGCATCCGTGGCAGAATAGGCGTTTGTGCCGCGACCGGCTCTGCCACAGGGGAGTCCAAGGGTCGAACTGATCCCGCATCGCACGACCTTCATCCTTTTCACACCTTCACCCGCGCCCGACCCGTGGCGGACGCAGAGAGATAGATCATGCAGATCCTCGACGCCGTTGATGCAGCATCGCTGCGCACAGACATTCCCGAGTTCGGCCCCGGTGACACCATCAAGGTGCACGTCAACATCACCGAAGGAACGCGCTCGCGTATCCAGGTCTTCCAGGGTTTCGTGCTCGGTCGCTCGGGCGATGGCGTGCGCGAGACCTTCACGGTCCGCAAGATCAGCTTCCAGGTCGGCGTGGAGCGTACCTTCCCGGTGCACAGCCCGGTGATCGACCACATCGAGGTCGTCACCCGCGGTGACGTCCGTCGCGCGAAGCTCTACTACATGCGGAACCTGCGCGGCAAGAAGGCCAAGATCAAGGAGAAGCGCGACAACTGAGTCGCCTTTTCCGACAAGACCCCGTGGTTCACGCCACGGGGTCTTGTCGTTTTCAGACCATCTGATCGATGTACGGATGTGTGCGTGCCCGGCGTCGGCACGCGCCCGGATGTGCGACGCTTGATGAACGGGCGCACGACGCTTGCGAGCCGTGAAGGACGAGACCGTGAGTAGCCCCGCAACAGATACCCCTGAGACCCCGCCGCGAGCGCGCAGCCGTCGCCGCGGAGCGCTGGCGCTGTTGCGCGACATCCTGGTGATCGTCCTCGTGGCGGTCCTCGTCTCGTTCCTCGTCAAGACCTTTCTCGTGCGGTCGTTCTACATCCCCTCGGGGTCGATGGAGAACACGCTTCTCGTGAATGACCGCATCCTGGTCGACGAGATCACCCCGCGCTTCGGGGGCTACGCCCGCGGTGACGTGGTCGTGTTCCGCGACCCGGGAGGGTGGCTGCCGCCCTCGACGCAGCCCGATCGCGCGCCTGTTGTCGAGGCGTGGGAGTGGGTGCTGTCGTTGGTGGGCCTGGCAGCTCCCGACAGCGAGGATCATCTGATCAAGCGGGTCATCGGTCTGCCCGGTGATCACGTCCAGTGCTGCAACGCGCTCGGGCAGATCACGGTCAACGGTGTGCCGATCGACGAGTCGGCCTATCTGTCCCTTCCTCCCGGTGAGACCGCCGCATCCGCCGATGCATTCGATGTCGTCGTGCCCGAGAACAGCCTGTGGGTGCTCGGCGACAACCGGTACCGCTCGAAAGACTCGCGCTACAACCAGGAACAGCCCGGGCGAGGCTTCGTGCCGCTCGACAACGTCGTGGGTCGGGCGTTCCTCGTCACATTCCCGTTCTCCCGGTTCGGCACGATCGACTTCCACCACGACGTGTTCGGCGGCGTGCCGGACCCCGAGGCGGGCGCGGGGGCCCTCGCGCAATGACCGTCATCGAGCCGCGTCTGACGCTCGAGCGTCGACTGCTTCGCGAACGGCCCATCGTGATCGCGTGTGACGAGGTCGGGCGCGGAGCTCTCGCCGGTCCTGTCGCCGTGGGAGCAACAGCGGTCGACGCTGGTCGTGCACGCAAGCGGATCCCGCAGGGGCTACGCGACTCGAAGCTCGTTCCCGAGGCGCGGAGAGCGGATGTCGCGGCTCGGGCGGCCGACTGGGTATCTGCGAGCGGGGTCGGGTGGGCCTCGGCCGCGGAAGTCGATGAGGTCGGGATCATGCGAGCCCTGGGGCTGGCGGCCATCCGCGCTCTCGCGGACCTGCGAGCCCACGGGATCGAGCTCGAAGAGGGGATCGTCATCCTCGACGGCAACTACGACTACATCACGGCGGCGGGGGCGACGGGCCTGACGGTGCAACCCGTCATCAAGGCCGACCGCGACTGCGCGAGTGCGGCCGCCGCATCCGTCATCGCGAAGGTCGCGCGTGACGCCGTGATGACGGGTCTGCACGATGATCTGCCGGAATACCAGTGGGCGCGAAACAAGGGCTACGCGAGTGCCGAGCATCGGCTCGCGATCGACGAGCACGGGCTCAGCCCTCACCACCGTGCGTCTTGGGCGATTGCGCCGGCCACGCTTTTCTGAACTCCACGCGTCTCGGGACTCCTGCGTTCTGCATGAGCCGGACGAGAGGTGCCGGGGTAACTAGGATGGAACCACCATGGATGACGATGTCTTCGAGGACTATGACCGCGAACTCGAGCTGGCGCTCTTTCGCGAATATCGCGACGTCGTTTCGCAGTTTCAGTATGTGATCGAGACCGAGCGACGCTTTTATCTCGCGAATGAGGTCAATGTCGTTCGCCGCGATACCGAGCACGACTTCTACTTCGAGATCACGATGAACGATGTGTGGGTGTGGGATATCTACCGCGCCGACCGATTCGTGAAGTCTGTGCGGGTGTTGACGTTCAAGGACGTCAACGTCGAAGAGCTTTCGCGCCGCGACTTCGAGTTGCCGCAGGAGCTGTCGCTCGACGGCGAGTAGCGCTCCGCCCTCCACAACGACCTGAATCTCGGCCGATCCCCGGAACGGTCGTTCACGCTCTGTTCGCTGTGTGCGCGCTGCGAGGGTTGACCCGCATCGACCAACGGTCGGGCGGGAGGAGCGGCCGATGGCGCAGAAGGATGAGCGCGGGCGCGCGGGGGAGCAACGGGCCGCGGAGTATCTGGAGCGACTCGGCTACGCCGTGATGGACCGCAACTGGCGGTGCGACCAGGGCGAGCTCGACATCGTCGCGTGTCAGGGCGATGACCTGGTCTTCATCGAGGTCAAGACGCGCCGCGCCACGGGCTACGGGCATCCGTTCGAGGCCATCACACCGGAGAAGTTCGCGCGCCTGCATCGTCTGGCGATCGCGTGGATCATCGCTCACCCGGGTTCCGGGTGGGGACGCAGCATCCGCATCGACGCGATCGGCATTGTCGGCGACGATCCCGCGACGGGAACACTCGAGCACCTCGAGGCGCTCCGATGACCATTGCGCGCACGTGGTGCGTCGCGCTCAGCGGCATCGACGGATCGCTCGTCGAGGTCGAGGCAGACCTCTCGAGCCAGCTTCCGGAATTCCGGCTCATCGGACTGCCCGACAAGGCCCTCGGTGAGGCACAGCTGCGGGTCCGGAATGCCACGGCGAACTGCGGAATGCCTTTGCCCGCGCGCCGGCTGACGGTCAACCTGTCTCCCGCCAGCCTTCCGAAACACGGATCCGGTTTTGATGTCGCGATCGCGGTTGCCGCGCTTGCAACGGCTGGAGGTTTTGATGCGGCGTCGCTCGCCGAGACGGTGCACCTCGGCGAGCTGGGGCTCGATGGCCGCCTGCGGCCCGTGCCCGGGATACTGCCGGCGGTGTTGGCGGCTGCCCGGGCAGGCATCCGGCGTGTGGTCGTGCCCCACGCGAACGCTGACGAGGCACGACTGATCGATGGTGTCGAGGTGCGCGGGGCGGTCTCGCTCGCCGACGTGGTCCGATTGCACGGTGTCGATGCCCCCGAGTTGAATCTCGAGCCGGTGCCGCGCGCGGCAATGCCGGTGGCCGTGAACCGTTCTCCTGAGCTCGCCGAGGTGGTCGGGCAGCGTGAGGCCGTCGAGGCCCTGATCGCCGCCGCGGCCGGCGGCCACCATCTCTTGATGTCTGGTCCGCCGGGGGCCGGCAAGACGATGATCGCGGAGCGCCTGCCGGGCATCCTTCCTCCGCTCGATGACGCCGAGGCTCTCGAGGCCGCGGCGCTTCGCTCGCTGTCGGGCGAGGCGATCGATGCGCTCAGCCGCATCCCACCCCTCGAGGCACCGCATCACAGCGCGTCTATGGCTGCGCTGGTCGGAGGAGGCAGCAGGCTGGTCCGTCCGGGGGCGATCGCCCGGGCTTCGGGCGGCGTTCTGTTTCTGGACGAGGCTGGTGAATTCCCGGCATCCGTTCTGGATGCGTTGCGGCTTCCGCTCGAGAAGGGTGCGATCACGATTCACCGCTCGGGGGTGTCCGCCACGTTCCCCGCGCGGTTTCAGCTGGTGCTCGCGACCAACCCGTGTCCGTGCGGGAATCACGGCGTACCGGGTGGGGCCTGCACGTGCCCTCCCCAGGCGATCCGCCGCTATGTCGGGCGACTCTCAGGCCCGCTGCTGGATCGAGTCGACATCCGCTTCGGGCTGATGCGGGTGTCCCGCGTTCCGGGGCTTGCCGAGGCTGGCACGATCTCGACCGCGGTCGCGCGGGAGCGAGTGGCCGAGGCCCGTGACCGCGCCCAGCGACGTCTCAGCGATACGCCCTGGCAGACGAACGCGCAAGCGTCGGGGGCATGGTTGCGTCAGGGTCCCCTCGCCCTCGCGCCGGACTTGCGTCGCCCTCTCGACACCGCGCTGCAACGCGGGGCGCTGACACTGCGCGGCTACGATCGCACGCTCCGGGTTGCTTGGACTCTTGCCGACCTCGGCGGGCGCGACCGGCCCGCGCTCGAGGACATCGGGCGGGCCCTGTTCCTCCGTAAGGGGGTGAATGCGTGAACCTCGAGCTACCCGACCGCGTGGATGATCGCCGTGCTCAGCTCGAGGGAATCGTTCCCGCAAGGTTGGCGGACGAGGATGTTTCGGATGCGTGGGCGCGGGCGATCTGGAGCCTCATCTCGGAACCCGGCGACGGTGTCGCGGGCCACTTGGTCGCTGCCCTCGGGGCTGAGGAAGCGTTGCGCGAGATCCGGTCCCAGGCATCCGCTCGGAGGGGACCGCGGTCATTGGCGCTGACGGCGGGACTCAAACGGTGGTTACCTCGTTTGAACGGCATAGCGGTGGAAGGCATGTTCAGGACAGCCCGGTTCGCCCGTTTGCGAGTCCTGACGCCGGAGGATGCCGACTGGCCGCGTGGCCTGGCCGATCTCGGTGCCCACGCCCCGCTGGTGCTGTGGGTGCGCGGCGCGGGGATCGCGCTGTCCTCGGCAGGTCCGCGCGTGGCGCTGGTGGGGGCCCGAGCATCCAGTGCCTACGGCGAACTCGTCGCCGCGGACCTCGCGGCGGATCTCTCTGACCGCGGCGTATGCGTTGTTTCTGGGGCCGCGTTCGGGATCGACGCGGCGGCCCATCGCGCGACGCTCGGGACGGGTGGGGCCACGATTGCCGTCCTGGCGGGGGGTGTAGATCGGCCTTATCCGTCGCGGCACTCCGACTTGATCGCGCGAATAGCGGAACGAGGCGCGGTTATCGGAGAGATCGCGCCGGGCGCCGCGCCGACCAAATCCCGCTTTCTTGAGCGCAACAGAGTCATCGCCGCAATGTCGGACGCGACGGTCGTCGTTGAGGCAGGTTGGCGGAGCGGATCGCTCAACACAGCGGGTCACGCCGCGGCCCTCGGGCGCCCCCTCGGCGCGGTGCCCGGTCCGATCACCTCCGCTACTTCGGCGGGCTGCCATCGTTTGCTGCGTGAGTTCGACGCGACATGCGTGACCTCGGTTGCGGACATCATCGAGTTGACCGGCTGGGCGACGAACACCGCCCGCTCCGCGGCGCAGGGCGAGGCGGGCGGACGGGTAGCCGGCGGCGGGGGGCCGGAAACGACTGGGGCGGGGATGGTCTCGACCGCAGGTGGATCACTCGGCGCGGACACGAACGTGCTCGAAGCGGTCGGTACCCGCGCGCGGCGATCCAGCGATGAGATCGCGCGACGAGCGGGATTGGTCCCGGCACAGGTCGAGGCTCAACTCGGTCTGTTCGAGCTCGAAGGGCTCGTTGTGCGGGAGGACGGTGGCTGGCGGCGTGCCGCCGCACGCGGGGACCGGGGATGAGCGCATGCTGGATTCGTGGACTGGCATGAGGCATCCGAGGCGTTCGACACGCATCTCCGGACCGTGCGCCGTCTTTCGCCCGCGACAACGCGGGCCTACCGCTCGGACCTCCGAGACCTGATCGAAGTCGCGCTGATGACCGGTGTGCAGACGCCCGCCGAGACCGACCTCGAACTGCTCAGGGAATGGCAGGGGCAGGCGAGTGAACGCGGCGACGCGCGCGCCACCCTCGCGCGTCGCACCGCGGCCATTCGGGCGTTCTTCGCATGGGCACTCGAAACGGAGATCGTGACGCAGGACCCGAGCCTGCGTCTCGTCGCCCCGAAGCGCGGCCGCACCTTGCCGACCGTGGCGACAGCCCCGGCCGTGGCCGAGATGCTCGACGGGCTGCACACTCTCGCGGCCGGTGGCGACCCGCTACCGCTGCGTGACCGGGCGATGCTCGAACTGCTCTACGGTGCGGGCATTCGTGTGTCCGAGTTATGCGGCCTGGACGTCGGTGACCTCGACCTCGACCGAGGCACGGCTCGCGTGCTCGGCAAGGGATCGAAGGAACGCGTGGTGCCATTCGGTGCTCCCGCGCGCCGCGCGATCGACGCCTACCTCACGGCGGGACGTCCCGGGCTGGTGGTGGAGCGCGGGGGCGCTGGCGCGGCCACGACGGGAGGCCCGGAAACGCGAGGGAGCGGCAGCGCGCTGTTCCTCGGCTCGCGCGGGGGCAGGATCTCGCCGCGGGCGGTGTACGCCGTCGTGTCGCACAGACTGGCACCTGCCCTCGGCGTCGAGCACGTCGGCCCGCACGCGCTTCGGCACTCCGCCGCGACACATCTGCTGGACGGTGGCGCAGACCTGCGGACCGTGCAAGAGATCCTCGGGCACGCGAGCCTCGGCACGACCCAGATCTATACGCACGTCTCGAGCGAGCGGCTCCGCGCCGCCTACCGCCTGGCGCACCCGCGCGCGTAGGGATTCCGGTCGCTGAGCTCGTCGAAGCGACCAGCCGGGGTCGGGCTGGTCACTTCGACAGGCTCAGTGACCGGGTTGGGTCGTCAGTTCGACGGGCTCAGTGACCGGGGCGCTCAGTGTGACCGGTTCACCCGGCGGCGTAGGGAAGGAGCACGGCACGGGGCATCGCCCCCAGCAGGACGAGCGGGTTCAGATACTCCCCGTCCATGCGTGCGCCGAGGTGGAGCGTCCCGGGCGTCGCGTGCCCACCGGCCGCCAGCAACCCGACCACCTCACCGCGCAGCACCCGCTCGCCGGCTGCCACAGTCGCTTCGACCGGTTCCAACGTCGAGACGATGCCGCCGCCGTGATCGATCGTCACAACAGCCCGGTCGACCACCCGGCCCGCGAAGGCCACGACACCGTCGTCGGGAGCGCGGACGGATGTCTCGCCCCGCACCACGATGTCGATGCCCCGGTGGCCCGGGCCATAGGCGTGCGCGGGCGCCACGAAGTCCCGGACGATTGCGAACGGCGGCGCCACCGGCCACGACCAAAGATGCGCACCGTCACGGCCCGTTCCGCCATTCCCCCTCTCGTCGGCCAGCGCGGCGGGGCCGAGCGAGCCCGCGAGCAGCACCGTGGCGAGGACGACCGCGACAGCCCGCGCGAAGCGGAAACGTGCGGCACGAGGCATCCGATCAGCATGCGTCCCGCAGGGCAGCGTCGCCCGTCGTTCACCGATGTCGGGGGAGATCACGCGCCGTTCGGATGCGGGGGAGGAGCCGTGTGCGAGGGCCACCATGTCGCTGTCTGCGGCTGATACACTGGCAGAGCACCTCGTTTACGGGGTGACTTCGCGTGCCCAGAGCGCTGCGATCCGAGGATCGCGCGTGGCACACCCTCCCCACGGTCCCGCCTTACGGCGGGTGGGAGTGTGCCGGGCACCAGGCCCGTCGCCCAACCGGAGCGACGAATCACAACCGCAAGAGGCACCGCGTAGTGCCAAGACAGGAGTCGGCCATGGCCGTCGTTACCATTCGCCAGCTGCTCGATTCGGGCGTGCACTTCGGACACCAGACGCGTCGGTGGAACCCGAAGGTGAAGCGCTTCATCCTCACCGAGCGCAGCGGCATCCACATCATCGACCTGCAGCAGTCGCTGTCGTACATCGACAAGGCGTACGACTTCGTCAAGGAGACGGTCGCCCGTGGCGGCACCGTGCTCTTCGTCGGCACGAAGAAGCAGGCCCAGAGCGTCGTCGCCGAGCAGGCGACCCGTGTCGGCCAGCCCTACGTCAACCAGCGTTGGCTCGGCGGTCTGCTCACCAACTTCCAGACGATCTCGAAGCGTCTTGCTCGTATGAAGGAGCTCGAAGAGCTCGACTACGAGGTTCCCGCGAACAGTGGCTTCACCAAGAAGGAACTGCTGATCAAGAAGCGCGAGCTCGACAAGCTGCACAAGTCGCTCGGCGGAATCCGCAACCTGACCAAGACGCCCTCGGCGATCTGGGTCATCGACGCCAAGCGCGAGCACCTCGCGATCAACGAGGCAAAGAAGCTCGGCATCCCCGTGATCGGCATCCTCGACACCAACGCCGACCCGGACGAGTTCCAGTACCCGATCCCCGGTAACGACGATGCGATCCGCTCGGTGGGCCTGCTCACCCGCATCATCGCCGACGCCGCTGCCGAGGGTCTGATCCAGCGCCACCAGCCCTCGGGTGAGGCCGAAGCGGCCGAGCCCCTCGCTGACTGGGAGCGCGAGCTGCTCGAGCAGGCTGCTCCCGAGCAGTCCTCCGCGGACACCGCGAAGGTCGCCGAGCTCCCGCTCGCCGCGGCCATCGCGGGCGAGCTCGTCGCCGACGAGCAGGCCATCGAGGGCGGTTCCGCCGCTGACGCCGAAGGCGCCGCCGGTCACGACCAGACGATCGCCGAGGCCGCGGGTCTCGACGCCGCTGATGTGAAGGCCGCCGAAGACGCAGCCGCGCCGGCCTCCGCCGAATAAGCGCGTCGGCTCGCCGGGCGGGATCCCGTCCGGCGAGCCTTCACCCCGACATCCACGACACACCAGAGACACCGCAAGGGGTTCACACACCATGGCAAACTTCACGATCGCCGACATCAAGGCGTTGCGCGAGCAGCTCGGCACCGGCATGGTCGACACGAAGAAGGCGCTCGAAGAGGCAGACGGCGACGTCGAGAAGGCCGTCGAGATTCTTCGTCTCAAGGGAGCGAAGGGCAACGCCAAGCGTGCCGACCGCTCCACCAGCGAGGGACTCGTCGTCGCCCGCGAGGTCGGCGGCAACGTCACGCTCCTCGAGCTGGCCTGCGAGACCGACTTCGTTGCCAAGAACGAGCGCTTCATCGCCCTCGCCGACAAGGTCGCGGATGCCGCGGCCGCCGTTTCGGCCGACTCGGTCGAGGCCGCTCTCGCCGCGCCCGCGGGCAACGGAACCGTCGACCAGCTCATCTCGGACGAGGCTGCGATCATCGGTGAGAAGGTCGAGCTGCGCCGCGTGCGCACGCTGACCGGAGATCACTTCGAGATCTACCTCCACAAGACGAGCAAGGACCTGCCCCCGCAGATCGGTGTCGTCGTCGCCTACTCGGGTGACGACGCCGAAACGGCGCGCAGCATCGCCCAGCACATCTCGTTCGCGAACCCGTCCTACCTCGCGAAGGCGGACGTTCCCGAGGCCGAGGTCGAGCGTGAGCGCGACATCGTCACCAAGATCTCGCTCGAGGAGGGCAAGCCCGAGGCGGCCCTGCCCAAGATCGTCGAGGGTCGCGTGAACGCGTTCTTCAAGCAGGTCGCCCTGCTCGAGCAGGACTACGCGAAGGACAACAAGCTCTCCGTCGCGAAGGTTGCTCAGGAGGCGGGCATCACCGTGACCGACTTCGCTCGGTTCAAGGTCGGCGCCTGACGCTGTGAAAAAGGGGCCTGGTGCGATTGCACCGGGCCCCTTTCCTCTGCGCGCTTCACACGCGGCGCGCGGTGACACGACCTCTGCCGTTAGGTTGGAGGCAGACGGAAGGATGCTGAGTGATCGATGAGGCTACCGGGCGCCGACGCGTCCTGCTCAAACTTTCGGGTGAGGCGTTCGGCGGAGGGGCTCTCGGGGTTAATCCCGACGTCGTCAGCCAGATCGCACGCGAGATCGCCGAGGCGGTGGATCGCGTCGAGATCGCGATCGTCGTCGGTGGCGGCAACTTCTTCCGGGGTGCCGAACTGAGCCAGCGCGGCATGGATCGTGGGCGCGCTGACTACATGGGCATGCTCGGCACGGTGATGAACGCTCTCGCGTTGCAGGACTTCCTCGAGCAGGCGGGTGCCGCTACGCGCGTGCAGTCGGCAATCTCGATGATGCAGGTCGCCGAGCCCTACATCCCGCGTCGCGCGGAGCGTCACATGGAGAAGGGTCGCGTCGTGATCTTCGGCGCGGGTGCAGGCCTGCCCTACTTCTCGACCGACACCGTGGCGGCACAGCGCGCTCTCGAGATCGGCGCCACCGAGGTACTGGTCGCGAAGAACGGTGTCGACGGCGTCTACACCGCCGATCCGCGAACCGACCCCACGGCCGTCCGCCTCGACCGGCTGACTTACAACGACGCGCTGCAGCGCGGCCTGAAGGTGGTCGACTCGACCGCATTCAGCCTCTGCATGGACAACCACATGGACATGCGTGTGTTTGGAATGGAACCCGCCGGCAACGTCACTCGAGCGCTTCTCGGCGACGAGATCGGCACGCTCGTCACGGTCTGACCGCGACCCCGCGGCTAGACTGGGCGAACGCTCTACCCCCTGAAGGAGTCAACGTGATCGCGGACGTCTTGGCGGATGCCGCCACCCGCATGGACCGTGCCGTGGAGGCCGCGAAGGATGACTTCGCGACCGTACGGACGGGTCGTGCGAACCCCCAGCTCTTCCAGAAGATCCTGGTGGATTACTACGGCACGCCGACCCCGCTCGCTCAGCTCGCGTCGCTGAACAACATCGAAGCGCGCACGATCGTCGTCACGCCGTACGACAAGTCCGCGCTGAAGGCGATCGAAGAGGCCATTCGCAACACGCCGAACCTTGGCGCAAACCCGACGAATGATGGCAACCTCGTGCGTGTCACGATGCCCGAGCTGACTGAAGAGCGTCGCAAGGAGTTCGTCAAGATCGTCCGAACGAAGGGCGAAGATGCGAAGGTGCACGTACGCGGCATCCGTCGTAAGGCGAAGGATGACCTGGATTCGCTCAAGAGCGATGTCGGCGAGGACGAGATCTCGCGCGGCGAGAAAGAACTGGACGCGCTGACGAAGGCACACGTCGATCTGATCGACGAGGCACTCAAGCGCAAAGAAGCAGAGCTGCTCGAGGTCTGAGCCGCATCCCCACCATGAGCGACGCACCCGACGAGTCAGAGCTTCGAAAAGCGCCGTCCCCGACGACGCGCGCGGGGCGTTCGGGTAGCGATTCCAGTGCCGCGTTCCAGGAGCACGTGCGTCAGGCGCGCAGCGACCTCGAACAGCAGGTTGCACACGCTCGAGACCAGTTCGGTGAGGCGAACGAGCGGATCAAGCAGCGGACTGGTCGCGACCTGATCGTCGCGATCATCATCGGCCTTGCTATCGGCGTCGTTGTGATCGCATCCCTGATCTTCTTCAAATGGGTTTTCGCGATCTTCGCGCTGGCCGTCGCGGTGTTCGGGACATTCGAACTCTGTCGTGCGCTGCAGGTTTCCGGTCGCAAAGTCGACATCGTTCCGCAGGTCGCCTTCGTATTCGTTTTCGTACCCGCCGGATTCTTCCTCGATCTGTGGGCCCTGTGGGTGCTCGTCTTCGTCGACATCGCCGTGGTGATCGTCTGGCGGGTGCTGGGGCAGATGACGGCGCAGGACGGTCGACGATACGGCGACGTTTTGTCGGATGTTTTGATCGGCGCCCTCGTTCAGTTGTACGTGCCGTTCCTCGGCAGCCTGGCCATGGTTTTGCTGCGCCAAGACGGTGGGCAGTGGTGGGTGCTGTCGTTCATCATCATCGCTGTCGCCTCCGACACCGGTGCGTACGCGACCGGCCTCGCCTTCGGACGCACGCCGATGGCGCCTCGGATCAGCCCCAAGAAGACCTGGGAAGGATTCGCCGGTGCGGTTGCCGCGGCCCTCATCGCCGGAGTGCTTCTTGCCTGGCTCATGATCGGGCTGCCCTGGTGGGCGGGCCTCATTCTCGGCGCTGTCATCGTCGTCACGGCGACGGCGGGCGACCTCGGCGAGTCCATGCTGAAGCGCGATCTCGGCATCAAAGACATGAGCTCGTGGCTTCCTGGTCACGGTGGCGTGCTCGACCGGCTCGATTCGATCCTTCCGTCGGCCGCTGCGGCGCTCGCGCTCTTCTATCTGCTTTCGCCCCTGGGAGTGGCATGACCGACCCGACTTCACCGACCACCCACGCCGATCTCACTCAGCCCGACGACCGGGATGATGTCGATGGCAGCAGTACGCGTGAAGAGTCTCGAGCGACTCCCGCGCTGTTCCCGGAGGCGCCGCGCCGAGTACTCGGCTATGACAAGGGCGCGGTCGATGCGTTCTTGGAGCGGGCCCGTCAGGAGTTCGAGGGCGAGCCGGCGGCGGACGGCACTCCGTACCTCGACGCGGCCGCGGTTCGCACGGCGGCGTTCCCGCTCGTCAAACGCGGTTATGCGATCGATCCTGTGGACGCCGCCCTCGCGCGAATCGAGGACGCTTTTGCGGCGCGCGATCGCGAAGCGGCCGTCGCGTCCGCGGGGACGAAAGTCTGGGTGGAACGCGCTCGCGATGACGCACAGGTTCTGCTCGACCACCTCTCCCGGCCGCGCCGGCGACGTTTCGCCCGAGCCGGGTGGCTGCGATTCGGGTACCGCACGGACGAAGTCGACCTGGTCGCCGACCGGTTGGTCGAGTACTTCGAAACGGGTCGCCCCATCACGGTGGACCAAGTGCGTGCGGTTGCGTTCCGGATGCAACGGCGCGGGTACCGCGAAGAGCAGGTCGACGCTGTGCTCGACGCGGTCATCGACGTCATGCTCGCTGTGCGCTGACGATTCGACTCGGATCCGCGCCGCAAGCGTCTGGAACGTGGCAGCCGGCCGGGGTCGCGGCTAAGCTCGAAGAACTGTGAGCCAGGGCAACGAGATCATCCCGACGCCGACTTCCACGTCTGTGGGTCGCGTGTCGTCGACGAGTTCGTCGAATCTCGCTCGTCGCGTCCCCCCGCCTCAGCCGGTGCGATGGTCTCGACGTCGTGGAGTACTCGGGGTGTTCGCGACGGTCGCAGCAGTCGGCTTTCTCGGTGCGTACATCGTCGTTCCGACCGGGGCCGCCCTGGCCGAGGCGTCCGCTGAGGACACGAGCGTGACGACGTTGTACGCCGCGGCCCAGAGTGACGCCCAGTCGCTCGTGATCGACATCGCGGGCGAAACCAGCGCTCCGGAGTTGTCGCGCGGCAGCTACCAGGTCTACGTGAAGCCCAAACCGAAGCCCGTTGTCCCGGCCGCGGCGGCCAGCACGAAGGCGGCGAGCGGGTGGGCGCCGCCGAGCGTCGTCCCCGACCCGGGATCCGCGCAGGCAATCGCGTTCGACATGGTCGCCGCCCGCGGGTGGGGCACCGGCGAGTTCGACTGCCTCGTGGCGCTGTGGAAGAAGGAATCGGGTTGGCGCGTGAACGCGCACAACAAGTCCAGCGGTGCCTACGGCATCCCACAAGCTCTTCCCGGCACCAAGATGGCATCGGCGGGTGCGGACTGGGAGACGAACCCGGCCACGCAGATCGCCTGGGGACTCGGATACATCGGCGGCCGATACGGCACGCCGTGCGGTGCGTGGGGCCATTCCCAGGCCCGCGGGTGGTACTGACCGCGATGCCGCGGTCAAACCGACGCAGACCCGACCCGCCCGGTGACGGGCTCGAGCGCCTCATGGCGGGCTGGAAGAAGTCCGAGTCGAGGCGCGGCATCGAGTACACGGTTCAGCCGGTCGCGGCCCATCGCGCCGTGAAGTCCTACACCTGTCCCGGGTGCGGCCGGCCGGTCGCCGCGCACACCGCGCACCTCGTTGTCTGGCGTGCGGACGGCGTGCTCGGTGAAGCCGCTGATCTCGCAGCTCGGCGGCACTGGCACACGCACTGTTGGAGGATCGCTTGACCGAGATACGTGGACCGCTCCAGCTACCCGCTCGTCGCGAAGACATCGAGTTGCGCACATTGGACGGGCTGACGCTGGTGGGGGAGTTGGCGCTGCCGCTGTCGACCGAACCGGTGGCGACGCTCGTGACGCTGCATCCGCTTCCCACCGCGGGCGGGTTCATGGACTCGCACATTCTGCGGAAGGCGGCGGGTCGTCTGCCCGCGCTTGCCGATCTGGCCGTGCTGCGATTCAACACCCGCGGCACGACATCGCCGCGTGGGACGAGCGAGGGATCGTTCGACGGTGGACACGACGAGGCTTTCGATGTTGCCGCGGCGATGGACTTCGTGCGCGAGCGCGGGTTGCCGAATCCGTGGCTGGTGGGCTGGTCGTTCGGTACCGAGCTCGCGCTGAAGTACGGCCGCGATCATGACATCGCGGGTGTCATCCTGCTCTCGCCGCCCCTGCACCGCACGAGCGATGACGAGCTCGCAGCGTGGGCGGGGGATGACCGCCCGCTCATCGCCGTGATCCCCGAACTCGACGATTACCTGCGTCCGGATGCGGCAGCGGAGCGTTTTGCGCCGATCCCGCACATCGTGGTGATTCCCGTCGAGGGCGGCCGGCACCTGTGGGTCGGCGAAACGCAGACCCGGCGTGTGCTGACCGAGATCGTGGCGGCGGTCAATCCGGAGGCGCTGCCGCTGGCGACGGAGTGGGACGGCCCGCTCTAACCTTGCTGGCGCGGCTTGTTGTTCAGACGCACGTGGGTGGGCGCGCCCGTTTGGAGCCGCCGCATGTTCGCCATTCAGTCTGGTCGAGCGGCGGAACGGCCCGTTCCTGCGGATTTCTGCGGAGGAGTCGCGTCACCATGCTCGGATCGACTGAATTGTGAACCGGATACGGCGCAGCCGGGATCCGTCCCCGACCGAAGTCATGAGCTGCAGACCTACCGTTTGACGTGGTCATGCGTCGCAATCCTGTTCGCAATTCAGTCCCGCGGTTGTCGAAAGAAGCGGGTCTGCCCGGAACTCCAGGGCGCGGTCGCGCGCTCGGTACCGAATTGACTGAATTGTGAACGTGGACGGGCGGGAACCGGACGAGCAGGTTGCGCGTCCGCGCCGCTCTACAGCTCGTTCATCCGCGGAATGACGACCTGGCGGTAGATGATCAGGATGCTTGCGGCCACGGGGATCGCGACAAGCGCGCCGAGCAGCCCCAGCAGTGAGCCACCGGCGAGAGCTGCGATCACGACGACGGCGCCCGGCACGGAGACGGCACGGTTCATGATGCGGGGCGCCAGCACGTAGGCCTCGACCTGCATGTAGATCAGGTAGTAGATACCGGCGATCAATGCCGTTCCGGGGCTTCCGAGGCCGGGGATCAGGCATGTGAGCACGATGATCGCCGAGCCCGTGAGGGTTCCCACGAGGGGGATGAGGGAGAAGAAGAAGGCGACGACCGCAAGCACGGCAGGGAACGGAGCCCCGATGATCGTGAGCAGGATCGCACTCAGGATGCCGTTGATGATGCCGAGTGACCCCTGCCCCATGACGTAGTACCCGACGGAGTCGGTGATCTGCTCCGACAGGTCGATGAATCGCGCGCGCTTCGACGCAGGCACGAGTTGGTAGACGGCGGCCTTCAGGTTCGGCGTCGACGCGGTGAAGTAGATCGTCAGGATCAGGACGATGAACGCTCCTGTGAGCCCTGCCACGACGGCCGCTCCGAACGCCAGCACGCTCTCACCGATGGCGGCGAAGTCCAATGAGGCGAGCCAGTCGTTGACGTAGTCGAAGACCACGTCCACCTGCAGGGTCGGGAAGGTGGTCTGCAGCCAATCCCGCAGATCGTCGATGAAGGTGCCGCGCGTGATGATCGTCTCGACGGTCGACACCAGCTGGCTGATCTGTGACGCGAGGACGGGCAGCACCGTGAGGACGATGCCGGCGAAGGCCGCGAGCACCACGAGGATCACGATGAGGACCGCGATCCACCGCTTCATCCTGCGGCGCTCGAGGAAGGAGATCGCGGGCTCGAGGCCGAGTGAGAGGAACAGCGCCGTGCCGACGTACAACAAGATCGTCGAGAGAGTCTGAATGCTCGAGATCAGAACGATCCCGAGCCCCACGCCAAGCGTCGCGATGAATGCGACGCGGAACGGGTTGTGAATCTTCACGTGCACCTCCGGCTGCGACGCGCCCGACGCGCGTCACGTCAGACTACGTGCGGAGCGCCCGAATCCCGCGCTTCACGCGCGTGCGGCTGACATTCAGGCGTACTTCGGTAGTCTGGGATGTCCGCTTCCGCGCCGAAACTCTCCCGGGCGCGTCGATGGAGGAGTTTTCGTTTGCGTTTTGTCTGGGCTGTCGCGGCATTCGTGCTCGCCGCCGTATTGATCGGTGCTGGTATCGCTCAACGAACGGTTTTCGTTGGTGCCGAGACCACAGAGACCGAGATCAGTACCGAGGCCGGGCTTCCCTACGTGCTGGTCGATGGGGCGGTGCTCACGAGCATTCCCGGTTCCCAGACGTTGACGGCAACGGCCGACTCGGGTCCTGTCTATGCCGCTTACGGTCGCACGGCGGACGTCACGGCTTGGCTTTCGGACGTGTCCTACACGCGCGTCACGCTCGATGACAGCGGCGAGATCGTGACCGAGGTCGTCGAACCCGTGCAGGTGGAGCCGAGCGAGGAGGCGCCCGCAGAGGGCTCGTCCGAGGGCGACGCCGCGGGGGATGCATCCGCGGACGGGACGAGCACCGAAACGACAGCCGAGACACCCGCTGGGCGCAATCCCGCGGGCTCCGATCTGTGGCTCGATGAATTCACCGACGAGGGCACCCTCACGACTCAGCTCCAGCTGCCCGCCACGATGAGCGTTCTGCTCGCGTCGGATGGGACGGCCGCGGCCCCCGAGACGCTGCAGATCCGCTGGCCGCTTGACAACTCCACGCCCTGGGCCGGGCCGCTGATCGTGGCGGGAGGCATCCTGATGGCGCTCGGAGTTCTTCTCTACCTGCTCGGAATCAGGCATGCGCGGCGCTCGCGGGGTCCGCGACGCAAGGGCATCCCGCAACCCGTGACGCAGCCACTCGACACTATTCCCGCGGGCGACGCCGAAGCGAAGGGCGTGATCAGCTCGGGAACTCCGTCTCGGCGAGCCCTGCGCGGCGGCACTCGGGGCTTCATCGTGATCCCGAGCCTCGCGCTCGCGGGTCTGCTCTTCACGGGTTGTACCGCCGCGTCGTGGCCCCAACTCGGGCCCTCGGCGACCCCGTCACCCACCGCGAGCGTCGTCGACGCGGCCGAGCAGGACGCTCCGGCCGTGACCGAGACCCAGGCGAAGCGCATCCTCGCGAAGGTCGCCCAGACTGTCTCCGAGGCAGATGTTGCGGCGGATGGAGATCTCGCGGCCACGCGCCTCGCCGGCGCGGTCCTGGACGAGCGCAAGGCGAACTACCTGATCCGCAGCAAAGTCGCAGATCACCCCGCGCTGCCGGCTATCCCGACCGAACCCCTGCAGATCGTCCTTCCGCAGGCCTTCGACGATTGGCCGCGGACGATCATGACCGTCGTCGGCGAAGAGGGGGAGACGACCGTCGCCCCCACGGTCGCCGTGTTGACGCAGAACGACCCCTGGTCCGAATACAAGCTGACGTACCTGGCGAGCCTCGCGGCATCCGCCGAGTTCCCGGGGGGCGTCGCTCCTTCCACGATCGGCGCGGCGCTCGTTCCGCCCGACTCGCCGTTCCTGCTGCTCGAGCCGCAGGAGCTGGCCGCGGCCTACGCGGACGTCCTCAACAACGGTGACAACAGCTCCTTCTCGTCGCTGTTCGAAGAAGAGGGCGACCAGTTCCGCGTCAAGGTCGCGGAAGATCGACGCACGCGTCTGGAGCAGTTCAACCAGACCGGTGCCGAGACCGGAAGCCTGACCTTCTCGTCCGCCGCCGGTGCGTATCCCGCGGTCGGGCTCGCCACACTCGAGTCGGGTGCGATCGTCGCGGTGAGCCTCACCGAGACCGACACCGTCAAGCCGACCAACAGCGACGCCGTGATCAAGCTCGACGGTAACCCCACGGTCGAGGCCCTTGCGGGCACGGCGAGTTCGGCCTCGGGTTTCCAGACGAACTTCTCCGACCAGCTCTTCTTCTACGTGCCGAACCAGGCAGACGGCGGACAGATCCGCCTCCTCGGCTACGCCTCGAACATTCTCAGCGCAGGAGTCATCCAATGAGTCAGAACGCCAATCCGGGTGCCGTCCTCCGCGGAGCCGTCGACCTGTCGTCGCTCCGCAACCGTCCGCAGCCGCCCGTCCCCGGCACGGCTCCGGCCCCCGCTGGAGTGCAGGCCACGACCGGAGCGGCGGGCCTTGTGCGGGATGCGACGGACGAGACGTTCGGCGAGATCCTGGAACTCTCGCGAACGGTTCCGGTCGTCATCGATCTGTGGGCCGAGTGGTGCGGACCGTGCAAGCAGCTGAGCCCGATCCTCGAATCCGTCATCACCGAACTCGCGGGTCGACTCGTGCTCGTCAAGGTCGACGTGGATGCGAACCCCCAGCTCACGCAGGCCTTCCGCGCCCAGTCCATCCCGATGGTCGTGGCGCTCGTCGCCGGGCAGCCCGTGCCGTTGTTCACGGGCGCGGTGCCCGAGCAGCAGGTTCGCGAGGTCTTCGCCCAGCTCCTGCAGCTCGCGGCGCAGAATGGCGTCACGGGAACGCTGGCCGTATCGGACGCGGACGCCGGTGAATCGGATGCCGAGAGTGCCGAGGCATCCGAGCTGCCGCTTCCCCCGCTGCACGCGGCCGCGTTTGCCGCCATTGAAGAGGGCGACTACGACGCGGCGATCGCGGCGTACGAGCAGGCGCTCGTCGAGAACCCGAAGGACGAAGACGCTCGCGCCGGTCTCGGGCAGGTTCGCCTGCTCAGCCGGGTCACGGGGCTCGAACTCGAAGCGGCGCGCGCTGCCGCTGCCGCTGCGCCGACGGATGTCGCGGCCCAGTTCGCGGTCGCCGACCTCGATATCGCCGGGGGACACGTGGACGACGCCTTCGGACGCCTGCTCGACCTGTTCGCCGCGTTGCCCGACGACGAGCGTGCGCCCGTCCGGGAGCGATTGCTCGAGCTCTTCGGCTTGATCGGCGACCCCGACCCCCGCGTCATCCGCGCGCGCAGTCGTTTGGCCTCGTTGCTCTTCTGACGAGCCTGTATCCGCGAGGGTGCCCGTTTCATCCGCGAGGGTGCCCGTTTGCGTTCAGAACGGGCACTCCCGGGGTCCGGAACGGGCACTCTCGCGCCCAGAACGGGCACCCTCGCGAAGGCGGGTCAGCGGTTGTGCTGCAACCAGATCACGCCGAGCGGCGGCAGGGTGACCGTGGCACGCGCGGCACCATCTTCAGTCGCCGAGGCGTTGACCGCTCCGAAGTTACCCACCCCGGACCCGCCGTACTCGACCGCGTCCGAGTTGAGGATCTCTGTCCACACCCCGGCTTCGGGCATCTCGATGTCGTAGTCGTGGACCGGCACGCCCGAGAAGTTGCAGAGCACGGCGACGGTGTTGCCGTGCCAGTCGGTACGTGAGAACGCCACGACGTTCGGGTTGTGATGTGACCCGAACAATCGGCGGAAGGCCGCACCGTCGTGATCGCGTGCCCAGAGCGGAGCGTGCTTTCGATACGTTTCGTTGAGCACCGACACGTAGGCCTGAAGCTGCGCGTGCAACGGCTGGTCGAGAATCCACCAGTCGAGCGAACGTCCCTCGGACCATTCGGAGATCTGCCCGAACTCCTGCCCCATGAACAGCAGTTGCTTACCCGGGTGTCCCCACTGGAATCCGAGGAACGCCCGAGCATTCGCGAGCTTCTGCCAGTGGTCACCAGGCATCCGTGACACGAGCGTGCCCTTGCCATGGACAACTTCGTCGTGGCTGATCGGCAGCACGAAGTTCTCACTGAACGCGTAGACGAAGGTGAAGGTGATCTCGCCCTCGTGGTGCTCGCGGTACATGGGATCGCGCCCGAAGTACTGGAGCGTGTCGTTCATCCAGCCCATGTTCCACTTGAGCCCGAACCCGAGGCCACCCTGGTCGGTCGGGGCCGTTACGCCGGGGTAGCTCGTCGACTCCTCGGCGATCATCGCGATCCCCGGGTAGCGCTTGTACGCCGTCGCGTTGACCTCTTGCAGGAACCCGATGGCTTCGAGGTTCTCTCGTCCGCCGTGGATGTTGGGGGTCCACTCACCCTCGTTGCGCGAGTAGTCGAGGTAGAGCATCGAGGCGACCGCATCGACGCGCAGCCCATCGACGTGGAACTCTTCGAACCAGTACAGGGCGTTCGCGACCAGGAAGTTACGAACCTCGCGGCGTCCGTAATCGAAGATGTACGTGCCCCAGTCCTTGTGCTCGCCGCGGTGGGGGTCGGGGTGCTCGTAAAGGGGACGCCCATCGAACCGGGCGAGGGCGAACTCGTCCTTCGGGAAGTGGCCCGGCACCCAGTCCATGATCACGCCGATGCCGGCCTGGTGCAGTCGGTCGATCAGGTATCGCAGGTCATCGGGCGTACCGAACCGGCTGGTCGGCGCGTAGTACCCGGTGACCTGATACCCCCAGGATCCGCCGAACGGGTGCTCGGCGAGCGGAAGGAACTCGACATGGGTGAAGCCGAGGGACGTGACATGTCCGATGATCTCGTCGACCGCGGCGCGGTAGGTCAGGCCCGGACGCCATGATCCGAGGTGGAGCTCGTAGACCGACATGGGCTGGTCGACGGGCGTCGTGCGGGCGCGTCGCTCCATCCATACGTCGTCCTGCCAGAGGTGGCGAGCCTTCGTCACGACGGACGCGGTCGCGGGTGGCACCTCGGCCCAGCGCGCCATCGGGTCGGCTTTGACGATCCAGCGTCCGTCGCTCGTGAGGAGCTCGTATTTGTAGGCCGAGCCTTCGCCGACCCCGGGCGCAAAGAGCTCCCATACTCCTGAGCCCCCCATGGAGCGCATCGGATGACTCTGGCCGTCCCAGCCGTTGAAATCGCCGACGACACGCACCGCCTGTGCGTTCGGGGCCCAGACGGCGAAGGAGGTGCCCGACGCGCCCTGGTGGTCACGCAGGTGAGATCCGAGCACACGCCAGAGCTCTTCGTGCCGGCCCTCGGCGATCAGGTGCAGGTCGAGGTCGCCGACGGTCGGGGTGAAGCGATAGGGGTCGTCGGCGGTCCACGTCGGCGCAGACGCGTAGGTCGCCTCGATGAGATAGGGAACCGGGGCTCCCTGATGGGTACCTTCCCAGATCCCACTGCGGACGTGCTCGAGCGCTGTTCGTTCACTACCGTTCGTGATGGCGGTCACGGTCTCGGCGAGGGGACGACGAACGCGAATGGTGGTGATCGCGCGGCCCGAGGCATCCTGACCCGCGTGCTGACCGAGCACGCTGTGGGGCGAGTAGTGGGATCCCGTGGCAACAAGATCCAGATCGTTCTGAGATACGACAGTCATCGCGGGCTCCTCACCTTCAGAATGTGTACCGGCTCGGCGAAGGCATCGAGGCGGACATAGTTGCGGTCGGTCCAGGTCCAGACGGCACCGGTGACAAGGTCTTCGACCTCGAAGGGCGCCCCGGGTTGGACGCCCCAGAGGGTCGTGTCGAGATAGACCGTCGTCTCGCGGGCGGAATGGGGATCCACGTTCGCGACGACGATGATGGTGTCTGCCTGCCCGGCCGGTGAGAGGGCAGCGTCGAGGTGCTTCGAGTAGACCAGGATCGCCTCGTCGTCGCTCCAATGGGTGCGGAGGTTGCGCAGCTGCTGCAGCGCAGGATGCTCGTTGCGCACGCGGTTGAGCATCCGCAGATACGGCGCGAGAGAGTCACCGGATGCCTCGGCACCGGCCCAGTCGCGCGTCTTGTACTCGTACTTCTCGTTGTCGAGGTTCTCTTCCGACCCCGGTCGGGCCACGCTCTCGTAGAGCTCGTACCCGGCGTAGACGCCGTATGTGGGCGCAGCCGTCGCGGCGATCGCGGCACGGGTCTTGTAGCCGGCCCTGCCGCCGTACTGCAGGTATTCGGTCAGGATGTCGGGGGTGTTGACGAACAGGTTCGGACGCAAGAAGTCGGCCGTCTCGGTCGCCAGCCCGGTCAGGAACTCCTCGAGCTCTTCCTTGGTGTTGCGCCAGGTGAAGTACGTGTAGCTCTGCTGGAATCCCGCCATCGCGAGACCCTGCATGATCGCCGGGCGCGCGAACGCCTCGGCAAGGAACACAACCCCGGGATGCTCCGCGTTCACGGTGCGGATCAGCCACTCCCAGAACTTCAACGGCTTGGTGTGGGGATTGTCGACGCGGAAGATCTCGACGCCTTGAGCGATCCAGTGCCGGATGACCCGCAGGGCCTCCGAGCGGATGCCCTCGTAGTCGTTGTCGAAGTTGATCGGGTAGATGTCCTGATACTTCTTCGGAGGATTCTCGGCATACGCGATCGAGCCATCAGGAAGGGTCGTGAACCATTCGGGATGCTCAGTGACCCAGGGGTGATCCGGCGACGCCTGCAGGGCGAAATCGATCGCGACCTCGATGCCCTCGGTTCGCGCAGCCTTCACGAATGCGCGGAAGTCGGACAGCGTCCCCAGGTCGGGGTGGACGGTGTCGTGCCCGCCTGCGGCGCCGCCGATCGCCCAGGGCGACCCGGGGTCGCCGGGCTCGGTGACGAGCGAATTGTTCCGTCCCTTCCGGTGCGTCTCGCCGATCGGGTGGATCGGGGGCAGGTACAGCACGTCGAAGCCCATCGCCGCGACCTCCGGCAGCCGCTTCATCGCCGTGCGGAAGGTGCCGCTCTTGACGCGTCCGTCCTTCAGCCGTTTGGCGCCTTCCGAGCGCGGGAAGAACTCGTACCAGGCGCCGACGCCCGCTCGGCGACGTTCGACGAGCAGTTCTCGTGTCGCACCGACGGTGACGAGCGAGGCGACCGGGCGGGCCGCGAAGGACGCGGCGATCGCGGCGTCCTGAACGATCAAGAGCGCGTCTTCGTCCGACACCTCGGGGTCGAGCAGACGAGCAGCGGATGCCTGGAGCAGACGTCGCTCCGCAGCCGGTCGGGTGCGCTCGCGCCCCGCACCCTCGAACAGGTCCGAACCGATCCGGCGCATGAGCGGCGCATCCACGCCCGCGGCGATCTTGAGGCTCGCGGCGTGCCGCCACGTGGCGTACTCATCCGCGAACGCTTCGAAGTGGAACGTCCACACACCCTCTTCGAGCGGGGCGACAAGCACCTGCCAGCGATCGAATCCGTCCTCCAGCGCCGTGAGCCGGTGCAGCGATTCGTCGCCGCTCGGCGAGAAGAGGCGCAGGTGCACGCCGATGCGGTCGTGTCCCTCACGGAACGCCGTGACGATGAACGGAACGACCTCGGTCGCGTAGGCCCTCGGCCGGTACTGATCACCCGGCACGGAAGGTCGCGGCTGGAACATCGGGATGCGGCCGGCGGCCGTGATGTGCTCATCGGGCCACGCGCTGGCGGGGCGGACGGGGAGAGCGGCGGCACTGCGCCACGCTCGGGGGACAGCATTCACAGAAGGGGCAGCCACACCCCGAACCTACCTTGCATGCCGAGGTGAGGATACGCCTTGCGCGGCCCGCCGAACGGTGTTATTCGGCGCGGAAGAGCCGCATCGAGGTGCCCGGCAGAGGCACGATGTCGCCGGGTTCGAAGGTCTGCTCGACGTCGCTCGGCCGCTCGTCGATCGACGACCACATTTCGACGTAGCGGGTGACGCCGTCGATGTCCGGCAGCGTGACATCGATGGGGGACTCATTGCCGTGCACCATGAGCAGGATTCGGTTGAAGGCCTCGTGTTCCGGGGTGGACGCCGCGACGTACTGGATCGTCCTGTGCGCCGGATTCGTCCAGCGGTCGATCGACATCATCGCGCCGCTCTCGTCGTACCAGTCCATGACGGATGCCGAGGGTGTCGGCCGGTCCTGAACGGCGAACCGGCTGGGCCGGAGGGCAGGGTTCTCGCCGCGCAGGGTGATGAGCCGGCGGACGTGCTCCTGCAGATCCTTCTGCCACTCGGCGTGGTCCCACGACAACCAGGTCAGGGCCGAGTCGTGGCAGTACGCGTTGTTGTTGCCGCGCTGCGTGCGACCGAATTCATCCCCGGCCGTAAGCATCGGGATCCCCGACGAGAGCAGCAGGGTTCCCAGCAGATTGCGCATGGCCTTGCGACGCGTGGCGAGGATCTGCGGATCGTCGGTCGGGCCCTCGGCACCGTGGTTGAACGAGCGGTTGGTGTCCGCGCCGTCACGGTTCTGTTCGCCGTTTGCGAGGTTGTGCTTGACGTCGTATGAGACGAGATCTCGGAGCGTGAAACCGTCGTGGGCGGTGACGAAGTTGACGCTCGCGAGTGGTCCGCGCTCGTGCGAGAACGTGTTCGACGAGCCGGCGAGGCGCGTTGCGAAACCGCCGATCCCGACCGGGGCAGTCGAGGCCCGGCGCGCGTAATCGACGTCGGAGAGCCAGAAGTTGCGGACGCGGTCGCGGTAACGGTCGTTCCACTCGCTCCAGCCGGTCCCGAAGTTGCCGGTCTGCCAGCCGCCCATGCCGACATCCCAGGGCTCGGCGATCATCTTCACGTCGGCGAGCGCCGGGTCGTCCATGATCGTCTGCAGCAGGGGATGGTCGGGGGTGAAGTGGTGCTGCGCGTCGCGGCCGAGGGTCGCAGCAAGGTCGAAGCGGAACCCATCGATCTGCAGGTCGTTCGCCCAATACCGGAGCGAATCGAGGATGAGTCGCGCCGCAGCATCCGTCGCTGTGTTCACCGCGTTGCCGCATCCGGTCTCATCGACGTAGGTGCCGTCGTCGAGTTGGCGGTAATACGAACGGTTGTCGATGCCGCGGAAGCTCGAACGCGGACCCCCGACACCCTCTTCGGCGGTGTGGTTGTAGACGACATCGAGGATGACCTCGAGACCGGCCTCGTGCAGCAACCGAACCATGCCCTTGAACTCGCGCAGGATCGCCTCGGGGCCCTCACGCCTGCTCGCCTCGGTGGCGTAGGCGGCGTGCGGGGTGAAGAAGTTGAGGGTGTTGTAGCCCCAGTAGTTGCTGAGCCCGAGCTGGTGCAGCCGCGGTTCGCTCGCGAATGCGTGGACCGGCAGCAACTCGACGCTCGTCACGCCGAGCCCCACGAGATACTCGATCATCGCCGGGTTGGCGAGCCCGGCGTAGGTGCCGTGCAGCGCAGGCGGAACCGCGGGGTGACGCTTCGTCAGGCCCTTGAGGTGCCCCTCGTAGATGACGGTTCGATCGAGGGGAACGCGTGGTTTTGCGACTCCGCCCCAGTCGAAGGATCCGTCGAGAGCAACAGAGCGCCAGTCGCTGAAACCACCCGACACCAGGCCGCGAGCGTATGGGTCGAGCAGAAGGGTACGGGGGTTGAAGGTGTTGCCGGGCCCGGCAGGACCGCTGACCCGAATGGCATAGCGCGTGCCGGGGCGGAGCAGCGGTGTCGTGACCTCCCACACCGACCCGCCGGCAAGGCGCAGGGGGAGGGTCTCGACGATCCAGTCGAGGTCTGTGTCGTCGAACACGACGAGGTCCATGCCGTCGGCGTGACCCGACCAGACGCGGAGGCGACCGCCCTCCGAGGTGTAGGTGACGCCGAGGTCATCGAGCGCGGGCGAGAGGAGCCCAGCGGGCGCGTCGGTCGTCGGTGTCGGGCTGACCATGGGGATAACCCTAACCAGCACGTGAGTCCGGCGGGTTACGCGGGAGGCGGGTGGCGGCCCCTGAGCCTGTCGAAGGGTCCGACCGTGTGTGAGAGTTGTGGGGTGAACGCCTACCTCGACCACGCGGCGACGACCCCTCTGCGGGCCGAGGCGCGTGCGGCGTGGATCGATGCATCCGAGATCGTCGGCAACGCGTCGTCGATCCACGGCGCCGGTCAGGATGCGCGGCGGCTGCTCGAGGACGCTCGCGACCGTCTGGCGACCGCTCTGGGGTGCGAACCGATCGAGGTCGTGTTCACGTCGGGTGGCACCGAGTCGATCAATCTGGCTCTCGTCGGCTTGCTGCGCGCCCGCCGCGCGGCGACGGGGCGGAACCTGATGGTCGTGCCCGACGGCGAGCACCACGCCACGCTCGACACCGTCCGCTGGCTCACGTCGAGCGGCGAGGCAGAGGTCCGTTGGGTGCCGATCGATGCGAATGCCCGGGTCGACCTGGCGGCCTGGCGTGCGGCACTTGCGGACGAACGCGCCGCCGTGGTCACCCTCCTCGGGGCCAACAACGAGGTCGGCTCGCTACAGCCCGTGGCCGAGGCATCCGCGATCGCCGCGGATGCGGGAGTCCCGCTGCATATCGATGCGGTCGGCACCTTCGGGCACGTGCCCCTCTCGTTCCACGAGCTGCGCGCGGACGCTCGCGGAGGCGCCGGGCTCGTGGCGCTGAGCGTTTCGGCCCACAAGGTCGGCGGGCCGGTCGGCGTCGGGGCGCTCGTCGTGTCGCGCCACGTCACGCTCGAGGCGCTGCTGCACGGAGGCGGGCAGCAGCGGGGTCTTCGCGCAGGGACCCAGGATGTCGCGGGCGCGGTTGCCTTTTCGGTCGCCGCCGAGCTCGCCGTGGCGGAGTTGGCAGCGGAGGCCCGGCGGGTCGCGTCGCTCCGCGACACGCTCGAGGAGGGTCTGCGGGCGGCGATCCCCGACCTTGTGGTGTCTGCGGCCGACGTGGATCGTCTGCCCGGACACCTGCACGTCGTTCTTCCCGGTGCACAGGGCGATTCACTCTTGTTGCTGCTCGATGCGGCCGGTGTAGCGGTGTCGACCGGATCGGCCTGCCAGGCGGGTGTGCCCGAGCCATCCCATGTGCTTCTTGCGATGGGCATCGCGCCCGACGTCGCCGCGGGCGCCCTGCGCTTCACCCTGGGGCGGACGTCGACGCGGGCCGATGTGGACGCGCTTCTCGCCGTCCTCCCCGCGGCGTACGACCGTGCCCGGCGCGCGGGTCTGTCGTCCCGCACCCCGCGCGCCTGAGCCCGCAGGCGACGCTCGGCTGTCGCACATCGATGCTCCCGACCCGGCTGCGCGTCGATGTGCGACAGCGGAGCGGACCCGTACGGAGGGGCCCCGCGTAGAATCGACGGATGCGTGTTTTGGCGGCGATGAGCGGCGGGGTGGATTCCGCGGTGGCTGCCGCGCGCGCGGTCGACGCGGGCCACGAGGTCACCGGCGTGCATCTCGCTCTTTCCCGGGCCGGCGGAACGCTCCGCGCCGGAAGCCGCGGATGCTGCACCATCGAGGACGCGATGGACGCCCGCCGCGCGGCCGACCGCCTCGGCATCCCGTTCTACGTGTGGGACTTCTCGGAGCGCTTCCGGGACGACGTCATCGAGGACTTCGTCAACGAGTACGCCGCGGGCCGCACACCGAACCCGTGCATGCGCTGCAACGAGCGGATCAAGTTCGCCGCGGTCCTCGAGAAGGCGCTCGACCTCGGCTTCGACGCGGTGGTCACGGGGCATTACGCGATTGTCGGGCCGGGAGCATCCGGCGAACTCGAGCTGCACCGCGCCAGCGACGCGGCGAAGGATCAGTCCTACGTGCTGGGCGTGCTGACGGCCGAACAACTGCCGCACACACTCTTCCCGCTCGGCGAGACCCCCACCAAGGCGCTCGTGCGGGCCGAGGCTGAGGCACGAGGGCTGACCGTGGCTCAGAAGCCGGACAGTCACGACATCTGCTTCATCCCGGACGGCGACACGCGCGGGTGGTTGGCCGATCGGGTCGGCACGGCTCCCGGCGACATCGTCGACGCATCCGGTGCCGTCGTCGGTGCTCACGAGGGGGCGCATGCCTTCACGGTCGGGCAGCGTCGCGGACTCGCGCTCGGCGTGCCCGCAGCGGACGGTAAGCCCCGGTTCGTTCTCGAGGTGCGTCCGGTGTCCAACACGGTCGTCGTCGGGCCGCGCGAGGCGCTCGCGATCGCCGAGATCTCGGGCGACCGCTTCACGTGGGCGGGTTCTGCAGCTCTGTCCGTCGGCTCGGATCTGGCGTGCCACGTTCAGATCCGCGCGCATGCGGATCCCGTGCCCGCGACGCTGAGTTTCGTGGCGAGTTCCGACGTGGACGGCGATGGGATGCCGCGACTCGTGGTGCGCCCGGACGTGCCCCTCGATGGTGTCGCCCCTGGCCAGACCGCGGTGCTGTACGCCGGCACGCGCGTGCTCGGACAGTTCACGATCGACCGCACGGTCTCGGCGGTGCCGGCGGGTGTCTGACCCGCTGCAGCCGCACCGTGCTGCATCCGCTCGCGCCGTAGCGCGCGCTGCCACGGCGCTGGCGGGCAAGCGGACGGATGTCGGGGGCCGAACCTAAACTGAACCGGTGGCAGCTGAAGCACCGGTGGATTCCGAAGCATCCGAACTTCCCGACCTGACGCTTGAGCAGGCGCGCGATGAGGTGCGGACCCTGTCCGAGCAGATCCTCGGGGCGCGGGACGCCTACTACGGACGCGACGCCGAACTGGTGGACGACGCAACGTATGACGCGTGGATGCATCGGCTCGAGGCGATCGAGCGGCTGTACCCCGAACTGCAGGGGCAGGATTCACCGACACTGACGGTCGGTGCCGCTCAGGGGACGCAGTTCGCGCCGGTCGAACACGCCGAGCGGATGCTGAGCCTCGACAACGTCTTCTCGCTCGATGAGTTGCGGGAGTGGTGCGCGAAGGCTCAGGCCGGTGCCGGCCGAGCCGTCCGATGGCTGACCGAACTGAAAATCGACGGACTCGCGATAAGTCTCCGCTACGAGAACGGCGTGCTGACGTCGGCGGCCACGCGCGGTGATGGACGCGTCGGCGAAGACGTCACATTCAATGCGGTTCGGGTGACCGGCATCCCGCAACGCTTGGCGGGCACGGGGCATCCGCCGATCGTGGAAGTACGGGGCGAGGTCTTCATCCCCGTGGCTGCCTTCGCCGCACTCAACGCGCTGCAGGCGGACATGCGGGATCGTGCGGTCGAAGAGACACGCGCACGCTCACGCGCGTTCGACGAGGACAAGGCGCGGATCAGCGCCGAGCGTCGTTTTCCCGCGTTCGCGAATCCGCGGAACGCCGCGAGCGGAGGCCTGCGCCAACAACTCGACAAAAAGGACGGGCTCGAGCTTGAAGCCGGCCAGGCCCGCCTCGACTCGCTCCGCCTGTTCGTACACGGCATCGGGGCGTGGGAGCGCCCACCCGTCGACTCGCAGAGTGAAATCTACGCGCTGCTGAAGGAATGGGGTCTTCCGACGAGCCCGTATTACCAGACGACGGACACCATCGACGGGGTCACGGCGTTCGTCGAGCACTACGGCGAGCACCGCCACGACGTCGAGCATGAGATCGACGGAATCGTGGTCAAGGTCGATGAGCTCGCCCTGCACGACGAACTCGGTGCCACGAGCCGCGCGCCGCGCTGGGCGATCGCATACAAATACCCGCCCGAGCAGGTCAACACCAAGCTGCTCGACATCGTGGTGTCGGTGGGACGGACCGGAAGGGCCACCCCCTTTGCCGTCATGGCCCCCGCCCGCGTCGCGGGGTCGGTCGTGCGCCAAGCGACCCTCCACAATCAGGATGTCGTGCGCGCCAAGGGTGTTCTCATCGGCGACACCGTGGTGCTGCGCAAAGCGGGCGATGTGATCCCCGAGGTGCTCGGACCGGTGGTCGAGTTGCGAGACGGCACCGAGCGCGAGTTCGTGATGCCGACGGAGTGTCCGGAATGCGGGTGGACGCTCGCTCCCGCGAAAGAAGGCGACATCGATCTACGCTGCCCGAATACGCGCGCCTGCCCCGCGCAGGTTCGCGGCCGGGTCGAGCACATCGGATCGCGCGGCGCCCTCGACATCGAGGCGCTCGGCGAAGTGACCGCAGCGGCGCTGACGCAGCCATCGACCCCCGCGATCCCTCCCCTCGAGACCGAGGCCGGACTCTTCGACCTGACGATTGAACAGCTCGTTCCGATCGAGGTCATCGTGCGCGATTCCGAAACGGGTGAGCCTCGCGTCGACGAAAAGACGGGAAAGCGGGTCCGCCGGGCGCCGTTCCGGCGCAATCTGTCACCGGCTGAGAAGAAACAGGGGCTGACGGGCCCACAGCCATCCGCTCAGGCGATCACGCTCCTCGAGGAGCTGCAGAAGGCGAAGACGAAGGACCTCTGGCGCTTTCTGGTCGCGCTCAACATCCGCCACGTCGGTCCGGTCGCGGCACGGGCGCTGGCGCAATGGTTCGGCTCGGTTGACGAGATCCGACGGGCCTCTCGTAAGGACCTCGCCGCCGTCGAGGGCGTCGGCGGCATCATCGCGGACGCCCTGATCGACTGGTTCGAGGTCGACTGGCATCAAGAGATCGTCGAGCGTTGGATGGCCGCGGGCGCGCAGCTCGCGACCCCTGGGCACCCCGGTCCGGGCGCCGCGGTCGTCGAGGGCGGGGTGCTCGAGGGCATTACCGTCGTCGCCACCGGGTCCCTCGAGGGCTACACCCGCGAGGGTGCGCAGGAGGCGATCATCGCGGCGGGCGGAAAGTCCGCCTCGAGTGTTTCGAAGAAGACGGACTTCGTTGCGGCGGGCCCGGGCGCGGGTTCGAAGCTCGGCAAGGCGGAAGAACTCGGCGTGCGCATCATCGACGCCGCACAATTCCGTCTGCTCGTGACCGAGGGACCCTCGGCGCTCGAGGCGTTGGATCCCGACGCGGACTGAGTGTCGTACCTATGTTCTACTCTCGTCGAAACGAGAGGGGAACAACATGTCATCGAATTCGGATCTCGAGATCCAGGCATGGCTCGACCAGGAAGACGAGCACACGGCACAGATCATTCGTGCCCACGGCGTCTACCTGCAGTACGTCGGAGGCGACAGCAAGCATCGCGAAGCATCGTTCGCCTACACAGTGGGACTCTTCGGCGTCGGTCATCCGGAGTTGCTGATCGTCGGAGTAGGACCGAACACGGCATCGGGGGTCCTGAACGAGGTGTCGGCGATGATCAGAGGCGGCCGCAATATTGTCGCGGGCGAGATGCTGTCATTCACGGATTGGCCGCATCGGGTCGTGGCCGAGGTCGTGCCCAACCCGGGTGAGATCGCATTCGCGGCCAACCGCTTCTATCAGCGGCCCGCGGAAGCATCCGTGCCTCTCCTGCAGCTCACCTACGACGACAAGAGCGGGCGATTCCCCTGGGAAGACGGCTACGCGAATGCGCCGTGGGTTCAGCCGCGTCCGGGGGAGCTCCGCGCGTAGCGGCGAATTTCGAGCTAGCGCCCGGTCGTGAGCTGGAGCAGCGATTCGCGCACCTGTCGGCGCAGAACCTTGCCGATCAGGGACTTGGGGAGCTCGTCAACGACGAAGATCCGGCGGGGAACCTTGTAGGGCGTCAGGATGCCGCGGGCGAATTCGCGCACGGACTCCTCATCCAGAGTGGCACCCGCTACAGGGACGATCGCGGCGACGACCTCTTCACCCGAGTGCTCGCTCGGAAGACCCACGACCGCGGCATCCTCGACCTGGTGGTGCTGGCGGAGCGCAATCTCGACCTCGGTCGGGGCGACGTTGAACCCACCCGTGATGATGAGCTCCTTGATGCGATCGACGATCCGGACGAACCCCGCATCGTCGATCGTGACGATGTCTCCGGTGCGGAACCACCCGTCCACGAACACCTTGTCGGTCTCTTCGGGCTTGCCGTAGTAGCCGCCGAATACCTGGGGACCGCGGACGAGCAGTTCGCCCCGCTCACCGGCGGGCACATCACGGGTGGGCTCATCGGGGTCGACGACCCGGCACTCGGTACCGGGGAGCGGCAGACCCACGGTTCCCGGCACCCGGTTGTCGGCGACGGGGTTCGCCATCAGAACGGGGGAGCACTCGCTCAGACCGTACCCCTCGACGAGGTATCCACCCGAGGTGGCCTCGAACGGCACCACGAGGTCATGGGGCAGCGCCATCGCGCCGGAGATCGCGACCTCGGTTCCGTCGAGCGAGACTCCCTGCTCGAGTGCGGCCTTCAGCAGGCGATCGGCGATGGGCGGCACGAGGGGGAGGAACGTCGCCGGATGCTTCTTGGTGACCGCAAGCACCATGTCCGGGTCGAAACGCGGGAACAGCACGAGCCGCGCGCCCATCGACATCGCGAAGGTCAGGCACAGGGTGAGGCCGTAGGCGTGGAACATCGGAAGGACGGCGTAGACAACGCATCCTTCACCTCGCCGGATCGACGGGACCCAGGCCCGCGATTGTGCGGCATTCGAGAGCAGATTGCGGTGAGTCAACGAGGCGCCCTTCGGGGTTCCCGTCGTGCCACTCGTGTATTGGATGATGGCCAGATCGTCGGTCTCGGGTTTCGCGACGGTCGCGGGGAGGGGGGCGGCCGCGACGATGCTCTCCCACGGCACCGTGCCGCGCACCCGTGTGGTGAGCGCGGCGCGCGCCTCGCGTGCCCTGCTGATCGGCAGCTTGAGCGCGAATCGCGTGCGCGCGGGCATGGCGCGCGTGACGTCGACCGAGACGATCGTCTGCACCGCCAGGTCGGCGGGGAACTCCTGAACGGACTGCACGACCTTGTTCCAGACGATCGCGTGCACGGCGCCGTGGTCTTCGAACTGTTTGCGCAGTTCTCGCGGCGTGTAGAGCGGGTTGTGTTCCACGACGACGGCCCCGAGCCGCAGCACGGCGTAGAACGCGACGATGTGCTGCGGACAGTTCGGCAGCACGATCGCTACCGGATCACCGCGCTTGACGCCCTGTGCGCGCAGGCCCGCAGCCGCACGCTCGATCTGCTGCTGAAGGTCGCGGTATGACGTGGTGCGTCCGAAAAACTGCAGGGCCGGAGCATCCGGATAATCGCGTGCGGATGCCTCGACGATGTCGACGAGCGAACCGCTCACCGGGTCCAAGTCGCTCGGAACTCCCTCGGCGTAGCTCTGAATCCACGGTCTGGGCGGCTCATACGTCGTCGTCATGTTGTCAGCCTATTGCCGTGCACCAGGCGCGGACGGGGCGGGGCGAGGGCGCCGCCTAGAATAGGGCAGTGTCTGAAATCACCCCCGAACTCGTGCGCCATCTGGGCGTGCTCGCCCGGATCCAGCTGACCGACGAGGAGGTGAACCGTCTCACCGGAGAGCTCGACGTCATCGTCGACAACATCGCCAAGGTGTCGCAGGTCGCCACCCCGGATGTCCCCGCGACGAGCCACCCCGTGCCCCTCCAGAACGTCTTCCGTCCCGACGTCGTCGGCGAAACCCTGACCCTCGAGCAGGCACTGCAGAATGCCCCGGATGCTGCAGACGGACGATTCCGCGTCACCGCGATCATGGGGGAGGAACAGTGACCGATCTCACGCGCCTGAGCGCCGCAGCGCTGTCCGAGAAGCTCGCGAAGGGCGATGTCTCGAGCGTCGAGGCCACCCGCGCGCACCTCGACCGCATCGCCGCCGTCGACGGCGACGTTCACGCGTTCCTGCACGTCAGTGACCACGCCCTCGACGTCGCGGCCGACATCGACCGCCGCCGTGCCGCGGGCGACGAGCTCGGCCCTCTGGCCGGTGTGCCCCTCGCGATCAAGGACGTGCTCGTCACGACCGACATGCCCTCGACGAGCGGCTCACGCATCCTCGAGGGGTACATGTCTCCCTTCGACGCAACCGTCGTCGCGCGCTCGCGCGCCGCGGGACTCGTGCCGCTCGGCAAGACCAACATGGACGAGTTCGCCATGGGCTCGTCGACCGAGCACTCGGCGTACGGGCCGACGCACAACCCGTGGGATCTCGACCGCGTCCCGGGCGGCTCGGGTGGCGGGTCCGCTGCGGCCGTCGCCGCCTTCGAGGCGCCCCTCGCGCTCGGCTCCGACACGGGCGGGTCCATCCGCCAGCCGGCGCATTTGACCGGCACTGTCGGCGTCAAGCCGACGTACGGCGGCGTCAGCCGCTACGGCGCGATCGCGCTCGCCTCGAGCCTTGACCAGGTCGGTCCCGTCACGCGTTCCGTGCTCGACGCGGGCCTGCTGCACGATGTCATCGGCGGGCACGACCACCGCGACTCGACGTCGCTCACGGACGTCTGGCCCTCGTTCGCCGAGGCCGCCCGCGACGGCGCCCGCGGTGATGTGCTGAAGGGTTTGCGTGTCGGCGTGGTCCGCGAACTGCCCGATAGTGGATTCCAGGCCGGTGTCTCTGCATCCTTCCGTGCCTCGCTCGCGCTGCTCGAGGCGAACGGCGCCGAGATCGTCGAGATCAGCGCCCCCCACTTCGAGTACGGCGTGGCCGCGTACTACCTGATTCTGCCCGCCGAGGCATCCAGCAACCTGGCCAAGTTCGACTCGGTGCGTTTCGGCATGCGGGTCACGCCGAGCGGCAATGCGACGGTTGAGGATGTCATGGCTGCGACCCGCGAGGCGGGTTTCGGCGACGAGGTCAAGCGCCGCATCATCCTCGGCACCTATGCCCTGTCTGCCGGCTACTACGACGCGTACTACGGCTCGGCGCAGAAGGTCCGCACGCTCATCCAGCGCGACTTCGACGCCGCTTTCGAGGCCGTCGACGTCATCACGACGCCGTCCGCACCGACGACAGCGTTCCGCCTCGGCGAACGGGTCGACGACCCGCTCCAGATGTACCTCAACGACGTGACGACGATCCCGGCGAACCTTGCCGGTGTGCCCGGCATATCGATCCCGTCGGGGCTGGCAGAAGAAGACGGCCTGCCCGTCGGCATCCAATTCCTCGCGCCCGTTCGCGAAGACGCGCGCCTGTACCGGGTCGGGGCGGCGCTCGAAACACTGCTCGAGGATGCCTGGGGCGGACCACTGCTCGACCGAGCGCCCGCTCTCACCACCCGAGGAGGGGTTTCCTGATGGCCAAGGCCCCGCTGATGGACTTCGACAAGGCGCTCGAACTGTTCGAGCCCGTGCTCGGTTTCGAGGTCCACGTCGAACTCAACACCGCGACCAAGATGTTCTCCGCCGCACCGAACTCGTTCGGTCGTCCCGCGAACACCGATCTGGCACCCGTGGACCTCGGTCTGCCGGGCTCGCTGCCCGTCGTGAACGAGCAGGCCGTGCGCTTTTCGATCAGCCTGGGTCTCGCCCTCGGCTGTCAGATCGCGCCGTCCAGCCGCTTCGCTCGGAAGAACTACTTCTACCCGGACCTCGGCAAGAACTATCAGATCTCGCAGTACGACGAACCCATCGCGTTCGAAGGCAGCGTGACGGTCGAGCTCGAGGACGGCACCGAGGTGGTCGTGCCGATCGAGCGCGCGCACATGGAAGAGGATGCCGGCAAGCTCACGCACGTCGGCGGCTCGACCGGGCGCATCCAGGGCGCGGAGTATTCGCTCGTCGACTACAACCGTGCCGGCGTTCCCCTCGTCGAGATCGTCACCAAGCCCATCTACGGCGCCGAGCACCGCGCGCCCGAAATCGCCAAGGCCTATGTGCAGACGATTCGCGACATCGTGCTCGCGCTCGACATCTCGGACGCCAAGATGGAGCGCGGCAACCTGCGTTGCGACGCCAACGTGTCGCTGCGCCCCCGCGGGCAACAGAAGTTGGGCACCCGCACCGAGACGAAGAACGTCAACTCGATGCGTTCGGTCGAGCGTGCCGTGCGGTACGAGATCCAGCGTCAGGCGGCGATCCTCGCCGCCGGTGGCACGATCACGCAAGAGACGCGGCACTGGCACGAAGACACGGGCACGACGTCGCCCGGTCGTCCGAAGTCCGACGCCGACGACTACCGGTACTTCCCGGAACCCGATCTGCTGCCCGTGGTGCCCGCACCCGAGCTGATCGAAGAGCTGCGCGCCGCGCTTCCCGAGGCGCCGCCCGCTCGTCGCCGTCGCTTGAAAGCCGAGTGGGGTTTTACCGATCTCGAGTTCCAGGACGTCGCCAACGGTGGTCTGCTCGCTGAGCTGGCGGCAACTGTCGCTGCCGGCGCATCGCCCGCGGCCGCGCGGAAGTGGTGGACGGGCGAGATCACCCGACTGGCAAACGCCGCCGGGCGCGAGGCATCCGATCTCATTTCGCCGACGGACGTCGCGGCGGTGCAGGCCCTCGTCGATGCCGGAACCCTCAACGACAAGCTCGCGCGCCAGGTGCTGGAGGGCGTCATCGCGGGGGAGGGCACGCCGCAAGAGGTCGTCGACACTCGCGGACTGGCGGTCGTGTCGGACGACGGACCGTTGATCGCCGCGATCGATGAGGCGCTGAAGGCTCAGCCGGACGTGCTCGAGAAGATCCGCGACGGCAAGGTGCAGGCCGCCGGCGCGGTCATCGGTGCCGTCATGAAGGCCATGCGCGGGCAGGCCGACGCGGCCCGCGTGCGCGAGCTGGTCCTGGAGCGCGCCGCGGCATTGTAGGGATCCATAGAGCCGAGAGTGCACGTTCGCTGCGCGAAAGTGCACTCTCGGCTCTCGGATCCCGAAGGGATCGAGACCTCGGGCCCGGCAATGTCGGTGCCCCGGGTCACAATGGATGCATGGGACGCGGCGACGGGAGTGGGCGGATCGTCTCCGCCGACGACGCCGACGACGCGGGCACCGGAATCCTGCACGTCGACATGGATGCGTTCTACGCCGCCGTCGAAGTGCTCGATAACCCGTCGCTCCGCGGCAAGCCGATCATCGTCGGCGCGCCCGAAGGTCGCTCGGTCGTCTCGAGCGCGTCCTACGAGGCTCGCCGTTTCGGTGTTCGCTCGGCGATGCCCGTCTCGCAGGCCCTCCGGCTCTGCCCCGCGGCGATCGTCGTCACACCGCATTTCGACCGCTATCTTGCGCTCTCGTCCGAGGTCATGAGCATCTTCCACGACGTCACGCCGCTCGTCGAACCGCTGTCGATCGACGAGGCGTTCCTCGACGTCCGCGGCGCGCGCAGGCTCTGGGGTAGTCCGGGAGCGATCGCTCGGATGCTCCGGCAGCGCGTCCAGGATCAGACCGGGCTGACGTGCAGCGTCGGAGTCGCAGCGACCAAACATGTTGCCAAGATGGCCTCGACCATCAGCAAACCCGACGGCATGTTGATCGTGTCGGCCGCAGAGACGGAGGCATTCCTCCGCCCGCGCTCCGTCCGCGCGATGTGGGGGGTTGGGCCGAAGTCCGCCGAGTCTCTCGAGGCGCGAGGCATCCGCACGATCGCCGACATCATCGAAACGCCCCGGGACGTCCTCGATCGCATCGTCGGGCCCGCATCGGGCGAACGGCTCTCGCAACTCGCTCGCGGAATCGATCCGCGCGAGGTCTCTACGACGCGTGTCGAGAAGAGCATCGGGCACGAAGAGACGTTTCATGAGGACGTCTGGGACCCGGCGTTCCTGCGCTCTGAACTTCTGCGACTATCCGACCGGGTCGCGAGGCGCCTGCGCAAGGGTGGTTGGGACGCCGCGACCGTCGCGATAAAGGTCCGTTTCGCGGATTTCACGACGATCAGCCGGTCGCGCACCCTTTCAGAACCGACGGACGTCGGCCAGCGCATCGGCGATGAAGCCCGCGACCTTTTCGCATCGATCGAGGCCCGCCAGCCGATTCGTCTGCTCGGGGTACGGGCCGAGAATCTTCGGCCGGCTGCACACGGGCAATCCCTCTGGGACGACGACGAAGACCGTCGCAAGCTCGAAGACACGCTGGATGCGGCGTCCGCTCGCTTCGGCGGCGCTGCGGTCATGCGGGCCACCTTCGTAGGCCGAACGGAGCGTCCGACGGCACTTCCGTCGCATCCGCGCCCGCCCGCGATCCGTGATTGATCGCGTCCGCAAGCCCCTCGTCACCGGCGGGATCGCGCGCTAGCGTGGGGGGATGCCCAACATTGCACAGGACCTCGCCAAGCAGTCCGTTCACTTCGGCGTCAGCAGCGCCTACGGCGATCAGCAGGACGTCGATGGTGTCCGTATCATCCCCGTCGCCGCAACGTGGCACGGCTTCGGCGGCGGCTCGGACGAGAAGGGTAACGAGGGTGGCGGCGGTGGCGGCTACTCGTTGCCGTTCGGCGCCTACATCCGCCGGGGCGACGATCTGCGCTTCGAGCCGAACGTGATCGCGCTGCTCGCCGTTGGGATCCCGTTCGTGTGGGTTGCCGGTCGGGCGCTCAGCCGTGTCATCCGCGCCCTCAAGAAGTAGATCCACGCCCGACGACCCCCTCGCCGCGGCGTCCCAGACCGCCGTCGCGCGCATCGTGCGCGAACTGCGCGGTCTCGACGCCCTGAACCCCGTCGTGCTGATCGACGGCCAGAGCGGGGCAGGAAAGACGAGGCTCTCGGAGGCGCTCGTGCGGCAGTGGCCGTCGTCGGGTCGGGTTCAGCTGGTCGCGCTCGACTCGATCTATCCCGGCTGGGACGGACTGGAATCCGGCGTCGAGATCGCCCGTCAAGACATCCTCGTCCCGCACGCGCGCGGCTTGATGGGCGTGTGGCGCAGGCATGATTGGGAAACGCATGCTCCGGCCGAGGCGCATGCGGTCGATCCGTCGCTGCCGCTCATCGTGGAAGGCTCGGGCATCATCACGGCCCAGACGCTTCGGTTGAGCGACATTGCCGTGTGGGTGGAAGCGCCCGAGGAGGCACGGAAACGCCGTGCCCTGCTGCGCGACGGCGACACCTATCGTCCCCACTGGGACCGCTGGGCCGCTCAAGAGCGAGCGCACATCCGGGCTGACGAACCCGCACAGCACGCGACGATCGTGGTCGCGATGCCCTGATGCACGATGCCCTGATGCGGCCTGACCGCGCGGCCGCACCGTGGTCTGGCGGGCGGTTTCAGTCGGCGGTTTCCATCGCTCGAACAATCCCGTCGAGTCGGTAACCGATCCAGTCGTAGACGGCGAAACGGTCGTCTTCGGGGTCGTGATCGTCGTCCTCGCCCGAGATACCGAGGCGCGTGGCAATGACGAGACGGATTGCGGTGAGTGTGCGCATCCAGGCCCATCCCGCGTCCCCTTCGATCGCCAGGTCGATCGTGTCCGCCGCCGGATCAGGGTCAGCGGGATCGCCGGACGCGAATGAGGGCGCGAGATCGGCGAGCACGCGCAGGGCGTCGTGCTGCCGGCGCTCGAGCAGATCGTGTCGCGTTGCGTCATGGAACTCTGCTGCGGCGTCCGCGTCATCGGGGTACGGGTTCGGCGCGAGACGCGCGAGTGCCGGATCGTTCGAAGCGTCGGATGCATCGGCATCGGCGACCGCGTGCGGTTCGAGCAGTTCCGAGAACTGGGCGACGAGGTCGGCGAGTTGCTGAGCCTCCAGACGCGAGATCGTGAGGATGAGCGCGTTCTCAGTCATCGGGGGATCCTCCGAACGGTGGCCCACAGGCCGTAGTCGTGCATGGCCTGCGCATGCAGTTCCATCTGTTCGCGCGGCCCTTCCGCCACGACCGCGTGACCGTGTTCGTGCACATCCATCATCAGCGCTTTCGCACGATCGGTGGAGAAGCCGAAGTAGCTGCGGAAAACATGAACGACGTAGCTCATCAGGTTCACGGGATCGTTCCACACGACGGTCTGCCAGACGGCAGGATGTTCGGGGCTCTCGCGCTGTCGGACCTCGCGGTCGACGTCGGGTAGGGCGATCGACATCACGCCCATCCCAACTCGTGGAGGCGGTCGTCGTCGATCCCGTAGAAGTGCGCGATTTCGTGGACGAGGGTCGTGTGGATCTCGTCGCGCAGTTCGTCCTCGTTTTCGCACGCGGCGAGGTGCGGCTCTCGGTAGACGATGATGCGGTCGGGTAGCTCACCGATTCCGTAGCGGTCCCGCTCCGTCAGCGACGTGCCGTCGTAGAGGCCGAGCAGGTCGAGGCTGCCGTCCTCGGGGCGGTCCTCCACCACGAAGACGACGTTATCGAGTCCTTCGACCATCTCGTCGGGGAGCGCGTCGAGCTCCGAGACGACGAGCGCCTCGAACGCCTCAGCATCCAGTTCGATCATTGGGGTGAGTAACGGGGCTCGAACCTGTCACGCCCCATAGTCAACACAGCCTCATCTACCGCATAATCACGCGATTTCCTGCCAAACGGCCACTGCCGTCGACTAGGCCAGAATACGGGTAAAACGACCCACATATGTAGGCGTGCCTACACCGAGGCAGCCGTGTCGCGCTCCCGAAGGACCACGCGCCGGAACGCCTCGACCAGTTCGGCGGTCACGTTCAGGTCGAACGCCATCGACGCCGTGTGACCGTCGCGAAGTCGCTCGGCCTCCATGAACGCCTCGAGCTGGATCAAGTACAGAGCCGCCCACTCGTTCGCGCGCCGCTCCTGCCGCGCCCGGACCGGGCCGTGTGCCGCCGGCACGTCTCCGAAGATGTGGTGCGCGATCTCATGGGCCAGCACCGAGCGGGCCGTGCGCCTGGTCATGCCCGGGTCGAGCCGGATGCTCATGGTGCTTGCGTTGTAACCGCCGAGCTTGCGGCCGGCGCGTTCCACGACCGTGAGCCCAAGCTCGTTCGCGAGCGAAATCAGATCATCCATATGCCCTCCCTCGGCCTAGGAGTGATAGTCGCCGGTGTCCTCCGAGTGATCGACCTCAGCGTCGAACGCGACTTCCTCTAGCTCATCGTCCGTGTGAGCACCGACATTCGGCCGGATCGGGACCACAGGACGGTCGAACGCCGTGTCCTCGCCGCTTGCTTTCCCGAGCCGATCCATCACCTCGTCGACAAGCTCTTTGTCGGTCGCGCTGGTGAGAAGTTCCCGGATCGTCGGGAGTGAGGCTTGCTTCTCAGTGAGGAGGCCGATCGCCACGAGCGCCTGTAAAGGAGACGCGTCATATGCGACGGCGATCGCGACGGCGTTCTCGGCAGAGACCGAATCGCTCGCGAGCTGGCGAGCGAAAGTCGCCGTGGGGATGCTGGCGCGCGTCGCGATCTGCCGGGCGGATTGCCCACGCGTCACGACGGCCAGCCAGTCTTCCGTATTCGTCATGAGTCGAGTATGAGACAGGTGTGTCTCAAAAGCAAGACGGCATTTCTCAGGAATGGGTTGCGGCTCATGTCCCGGGTGTGATTCACTGTGTCTCAAGAGCGAGACACCCCGCCTCACTTCCCTCACCCCCAGACGTATCGCCCCCAGATACGAAAGGACGGACATGGCAACGGCAGCCCTCCGTGACGGTCTTCTGGACCGACTCAAGACGAACTCCGGCATCACGAGCGACGAAGCATTCGCTCGCACCATCGGCATCAGCCGGGCCACTCTCAACCGCGTTCAGGCGGGGGAGGAGCCCTCGATCCGAGTCATCGTCGGCATCGCACACGCTTTCGGACTCGGCCTCGGCGAAGTCGCTGTCGCCATCGAGGACGACGAGAGCGAGAACGCGAGTGCTGCAGCATGACGGACGAAACGGCCGTCGGCGTGGCCGAACTCGCCATCACTCTCAGCGCGTCGAAGGACAAGGTCTATCGCATGGCGCGGGCCAACGAGATCCCCGGATTTCGGATCGGCCGCGAGTGGCGATTCTTCACCTCGAAGGTGCTCGAGCATCTGAATCCCACCGCAGACCCGTGGGCGCAGTCCTCACAGTCGCGGCACGCACGCCGGAGGGCAGCATGAAGCGCCGCACCGTTCTCGCGCTGCTCGTGGCGGTCATCGCCGTTCTCATCGCGCCGGCAGCATTCAGCTACGCACCGATCAACAGCGCTGACCTCATCGTCTTCGTCGCGCCTATCGCGATCGTCGTCATCATGTGGCCCGCGCTCGTCGCTCGCCGGAGTCGCGCCGACCCCTGATTCCCCGTTTCTGATCCCGGTCTCGACCGCCGGGTCTAGCTACCGCATTGCCCGATTCCGGTCGGCAGCCCGTTCGAGACGGGCCAACGCACGATCCCCACACCCATCCGGTCACACGCAGAGGGTGCAGGGCCAACTCCATAGAGGTAGGCGTTACGTCGCCGGTATGCGGGCACGAGAGTGCCGCGCGGTCCCGAGCATGAGCTCTGGGACTAAGCAGTCCGTCCGAATGGTGGGACGGGATCAGAAGCGACGTGGTGCTGAGGACCCCAGGTATGTCCCTGGGGCGGGTCGGATCGTGAGTCCGGCTGCTTACAGCAGTGGGTTCGAAGGGAACCCCAGAATTTCTCGGCTACGGCCGGGGGCGCGACGTAGCAGACACCGGGGGAGCGAGTCCTCGGCGCGCACGCGAAGGGAATCGCATTCACCACGAGAGGAGCCGTCATGGCGAAAGTCAAGGGCATCAACCAGATCACCAAGGCCACCGAGCGGAGGCTGCGGGAGCAGAAGAAGCGAGAGCACGCCACCGAGCTCGGGTTCATCGACATGGAGCACTACGACATGTGGATCGCGCTCGAGAAGATGCGATCGAAGAACCTCGAGCTGCGCGCCGCACAGAAGCGCCCGACCGGCCCGTCCACGGGCACGTTGCCGACGCTGTATGGGACGGCCGGACATCAGCATGCACGACGCGTGTTCCTCGGTGCGGACATCTACGCATGAGCGCCGAACCAGGAGGCGTCGGCGGCGTGCGTCCGGCCGAGGTGACCGAGGACGGGGCGCGCATCGTCTACGTCGGCGTGCCAAGCATCGAATCCACCGAGGCGTGGCGGGAGGCACATGCGAAGGACAGCGCCGCGAACATCCGCGTTCAGGCGGTCAGCTTCGCCGAGCGCCTGAACTTCGCACCCCGCAGCGTGCATTCGTTGCTCGCCGACGCGGAGGTCATCGAGTCCTACCTCGCGAGCGGGACCGTTCCGGCGCTGCCTGCAGTCGAAGCGAAGGCGGTCGAGAAGTGAGCACCACGGCACGGAAGGCGCGCAAGCGCGCCAAGGTCAAGTTCGTCCGCACCCCGAAGACCCCGACACCGGTGCTCGAGCGTTCGTTCTTCGCTCTGCCCGTGCCGGGCGCCCCCGGCACGAAGCACGAGGGCCAGTTGCGCCCACGGTCGAAGGCCAGCGTCGACCGAGCGCTCGAACACCGCACGCTCTGATCTGGCAGCCGTGCCCCGGGTGGGGTTGACGCGTGTTCAAGTCACGCGCACGGCACGGCGCCTCCCCAGGGCGCTTCGCACGCATCCAGTCCCCAATGGCGCGTGCATCCCCCACAGAGCGCCCCGACCGGTCCCCACGGTCGGGGCGCTCGCCCCTTTCTGCGGAGGCACCGTGAAACGCACTGGCCGTCATGAGGTGGACGAGTTCCTGAAATCGGCGACCGCCCGCGGGATGACTTACTGCGGCACCGATGGAAGTGAACACCACGTACTCCGCGCCCCGAACGGCGCCACCGTGCGCGTCCCGTGCACCCCGAAACCTCACGGCCGGTGGAAGCGCATCGCCGAATCGAAGGTGAGGCGTGCGCTCGACCTGAAAGCCGCGGCCCCCGCGCACTCGCGGTCACGGAAACGAAGCGGCGGCACTGACTTCTCAATCGGACGCGCGCTTGCCGAGTCAGGACGCGGCCCCGGGATCTATTCAGTAGGCGGTGCACCGTCGGCGGTGGATCTCGCACGGGCCCACGCGCAGAGACTCGCCGACGCCTACAAGCGCGACCCGTCCGGCGTGAACGAGTGCCGACTCCGCGACGCGCTCGTGCGCCTGCAGCTCGCCAAGGAAGGCGTGACGTGACCACTGTCAGCTGCCCGGCGTGTGACGGCTGGGGTTTCTACAGCGTGAAAGACCCCGACGACGACCTCGAATGCGGCAACTGCCGCGGCACCGGTCGCCTACCCACAGACCCCGCCGACCTGGCGGACCCAAAAGAAAACGCCCCGCTGTAACGGGGCGCTCAACGAGACGAGGATCTCATGACCATCGTAAGTGAAGCAGCAGCCATCCAGATCGACCGGATCGGCACCGAAACACTCCTCGTGCCGATTGTCGGCACGTCTCCGCTGATCGTCCACAACTTCTCGGAGAAGTCCAAGCGGCAGATGCTCGAAGCGCAGCAGGGAAAGAAGAAGCTCAAGGCCATCCGCGATCCGGAGGCCGAATACGAGGCCGCGTTCTACCGCATCGCAGACCCGACGAGCGGTGAAGAAAAGTTCGGCTTCCCGGTCACGGCGTTCAAGGCCGCGACGACGGGCGCAGCGCGCTTCTACGACAAGAGCGTGTCTATGACGGCGCTCCGCCAGTTCATCTTCATGCGCGGCATCCTCACCGACGCTGACCCTCAGCAGCTCGTCGAGATCATCGGCGAGCCCCGCATGCGCGAAGACGTCGTCCGACTCGGTGGGCCCTCACGTTCCGCGGACCTCCGCTACCGGCCCGAGTTCCCGTCCTGGCGCGCACAGCTCGAGGTGACGTACATCACTTCGTCGATCAGCCGACAGTCGGTGCTTTCACTCATCGACGCCGGCGGGCTGGGCATTGGTGTGGGGGAGTGGCGCCCGGAGAAGCGCGGAGAGTTCGGCACCTATGCCGTCGATCAGGCCGCCGAGATCACGGTCCTCTCGTGAGCCTTCGCGACGAGATCCTCGCGGTCCGCGACAGGTTCGGGCGGATCACGCCCGCGAACGTCGTTGAAGCTGCGCGTGACGACGAATCGCCGTTGCATTCACGTTTTGAGTGGGACGACACCGTTGCGGGCGCCAGATACCGCGAGGTCCAGGCTTCCGAACTAATTCGCAAGGTGAAGATCACCTACGCAGCACCAGACGGCACAAACCGCGACGTGCGTGCGTTTCTCGCACTTCGCGAAACCGAAACGACCTCCGCATACGTCCCGACCGAAGAGGCGCTCTCTGACCCGTTCACAGAGAAGTTGCTCCTCCAGCAGTTCGAACGCGAGTGGAAAGCGTTCAGATCCCGCTACGAACACCTTCGCGACTTCGCAGCAACCATCGCGCGCGACATCGCGGCCTAGGCAGGTTCGGCTAGGCAGGTCCGGTCAACGCGGGGCGAGGCAGGGCGAGGCATGGCTGGCTAGGCATGGCCGGGCTCGGCAGGGATCGGCAAGGCGGGGCGAGGCAGGCATGGGTAGGCACGGCGGGGCGCGGCCCGTCTAGGCATGGCACGGCCGGGCTGGCATGGCACGTCAGGTCTGGGTCCGGTAGGGCTCGGCTGGGTGCGGTACGGCATGGCAGGCGTGGATTGGCAGGTTCGGGCAGGTTCGGGCGGGGCTTGGCGTGGCCGTCACGGCACGGCTGGGCACGGCTTGGTTTGGCACGTCGAGGTTTGGCAGGCGAGGAAACCACCGATGAACGAAGCGAGATGTGGTGAGCCCTGCGCACACGGCGGGCTCACCACAGAGCGGTATACGCGCCTCTGCCTCCGAAAGGTGAAGGCGCTCGGCGTGCGCTGCTGGCAGCACCGCACAGAGCGAAGGGAGAACCCCATGACAACACATGACCCACAAACGTTGTTCCACCTCGACGATCCCGCGGTCTCGAGAGAAGCAGCCATCAACCTGGACGGCACCGCGACAGAAAAACTGATGCACGCGATCGTCACGCTCATCCAGGAGCGCGGGCCTCTCGCACCCTGGGAATTGGAGCGCGCGTACCACGACGTCCGCGGCCGCCGCGACTGGCCGATCGTCGGGTTCTACGGAGTCCACAAGCGCGCCTCGCAGCTCAAGAAGCAGGTCGGGGTGCTCCAGGGCGCGGGTGACCGCGTGTCCCCGCCCGTCGGTAAGGCGGCCGAGCGCCTCGCGCTCACCGTTGAGCCGGTCGAGGCGCACCGCCGCATCACCGAGTACATGACGAAGCCGACGCCACGTGTCGACGCCGATTGATCTCGCGTCGCGCCGCCGGCGGACACGACCTCTGCGCGCGTCGCTCGCGACGTTCACCAAGAACGGTCCGATGCCGAAAGCGGGCGACTACCTCTACTTCGTGAACGGTTCTGGCCTGGCCTACTCGAGCGGCGACAGCGGCGAGATCAAGACCGTCATGACCACCCCGGACGGAAGCGTCCGATTCGTCCTCGTCGACGGCACTGTGCTCAGCATCGCGCCCGAAACCGTCATCAGCTGGGAGCCCAAACCGTGAATACCAAACCGATCTTCTCGTCGAGCGAGGCGAAAATCTCGCCAGACAGAGCGAAGGCAGCCGGAGCGTTCCTCGGTGGATGCCTCGTGGTCGCGCTGGCGATCTTCGGCCGCCTGCTCTTGCTCGCGATCATCCTCGGCGCCGTGACGCTCTGTCTCCTCTGGGCGGGCACCCTCATTGCGGCCGATGGCCTGTCCTTCTGGCCGGTGCTCCTCGCCGTCGCGGCGCTGTGGGTGCTCATCGTCTACTCGACGGCAGGTCGCAAGCGATGAGCGCCGACACGTACGAACCGAAGACCGTCCTCGAGCAACCAACTGTCATGCCGTGGGCCGAGGACCATGCGCGCGCGATCATCGTCTCCGGAACCATCCTCACGGGACTGCTGGTCGTCTCGACGGTCGCGATCCTCGTCGCATTCCTCGCGGCCGGCGGTCGATGAACGAACCCGTCGTCGACCGGTACGGCCACGTCTACCGCAACGGCCACTTCATCGGCACCGTCGGCCGCTTCAAGAACCGTGCCGACCCCTGGTACGCACACACCCCCGCGGGCGAGCCCGTTCCGGGCCTCTGGCGCACGCGCGCCGACGCGCTCCGCGAGCTCGCCGGATTCACGTCTTCCCCCACCGAAGGATCATCATGACCAAGACATTCACCGTCCGCGGCTACAAGGGCGTCAAGGAGATCACACTCTCGCCCGCCGGCTCACTCGTCCTCATCGCCGGCGCGAACGGCGCAGGAAAGTCGTCCTTCATCGACGCCTTCGTGGAGCTGTTCGACCCGAAGGGCACGCGCCTCACGCCGATGCCGATCCACGACGGCGAAGACGAAGCCCGCGCCGAGTACACCGATACGGAACTCGGCATCCGCGTCGTCCGCACCTGGCGGAAGAACGACGCCGGGAAGCTCGAGGTCTTCGCCCTAGGTGCGCGGGTCAGAATCGGGTGGCGTGGCGCGCGGCGTTGACTCTGGCATCGCGCGCTGACGGTCGCGAACGGGAACGGGCGGGCCGTTGCGGTGTGAGAGCGTGCGGGATCGCACGGCGAGGGGCTCGTGGCGACTGTCGGTGCGTGCTGTGACGCCCAGGGACCCCTGGGGAGGCCTATGCGGGCGCCAGCCCGGCGGCTGTAGCGACGCGGAGCTTGCGGAGGTTGTGGCAGATCGTGTGGAGTAGCCATTCGCCTTGGGCGCCGGCGAGTCCGCGTAGCCGGAGCTGTCCGGCGTTTTGCCGGGTCTTCATCTGCCCGAACGCGGGTTCAACGATGGCTTTGCGGCGCGCGTAGTCGGTGCGGCCCTGCTCGGTGCGCAGCGCGTGCGCCATCCGCTCCCGCCGGCTCGCGTCCTCTGGGGCCGGGTCCGGGGCGCCGGCGGTAGGGAAGCTCTCGCCGTGACGTTGCCGTCCCGTCGCGATCAACACCTGTGCGTCCAGATCGTCGGCGGCTTCGAGGTTGGCTTCCGAGCAGTAGCCCGCGTCAGCGAGGACGACCTCTGGGGAACGCTCGATTCCTGCCGCGTCGAGGTTCCGTAGGGTCTGCTCGGCCATCGGGACGAACTGCTGGATATCGGTGGCCTGCTGGGTGACCTCGGCGCTCAACACGATCTGGTGGCCCTCATCGACAACGGCCTGCGCGTTGAACGCGTAATCGAAGCCGCGGACCGTCTTCATCATCCGCGCCTCAGGATCGGTGAAATTGCGTTGCGCTTTCGGCTTCGGCGCCGCCGTGTCCACCGCAGTCGCGACGGCCGCGTCGGCCTGCTCAGGGGGCTGACCGGCGGCGTCGGCCTTCTTCCGCGCCACGGCTGCCGCCTTCTCGGCGGCGTCGGCCTCGATCGCGTCCTTCGCGGCACGTAGTTTTGCCAGGCGCCCCTCACGGCGGGCCAGCTCCGGGGCGACCTCGTCCCCGCGCCGGTCCTGGCCGAACTGCTGATCCTCGGCCTCATCGACCGCCTCCGCCTCGGCGAGCAGCGCAGCGACCTCGGCTTGGAGCTGATCGATCTTCGGCACGATCCGGTCATAGCTCATCGCCTTATGCCGCGACGCGTTCGCAGCCAGCTTCGTGCCATCCAGCGCGACCCGCCCCAACCGCACCAGCCCCGCCTCCGCGCAGACCCGCAGCACCTGCAGGAACAACCCCGGCAGGGCATCCAGGTGACGCCGACGAAACCGGGCCAGCGACCGGTAGTCGGGCGCCTGGTTGCCCGACAGCCACCGGAAGGCGATATCGCGCTTGCAGCGCCGCTCCAACTCACGAGACGAGGTCACGCCCGTCGCGTACGCGAACAGCAGCAGCTTCAACATCATCCGCGGGTCATACGGAGGCGCACCCGAGGCGGACGCGTACGACGCGTAGACCGGCGTCAGATCCAAGAGCTCTTCGACGACCTCGGAGATGAACCGGGCCTCATCATCCTCGTCCAGCCAGTCATCCAGACTCGGCGGGAGCAGGAAACACTGCCCCTGGTCATACCCACGGAACGTCTTGCCCGCACCCGCCGGTGCAGCCGATCCCGGCGCCCGCGCCTCACCCGGCTCGACCTCGAACAGACCCTCCAGGCTGGCAGTCACCGTCATGAATCGATTCTCCCAGCACCCCGCGCTATCCACCGGATTCACCCCGGCGCGTTAACGGAAGGATCTGACCCACGCACCTAG